>CAWIUB010000039.1:0-131178 GCA_963839175.1 uncultured Actinomycetota bacterium | reverse complement strand
TCGGGGCAAGATCGAACTGTGCCGGTAATCGCCAGTTAACACCGGGGCAGGGTCGTGCATCGAATCCCAGGCAGAAGGGCCAGTGGAGCGCACTCCAGATCCGTGGTCGCGGGGCGTCCTGCGATCCATACGTGCGGGAAGGCAGCCTGGCCGGCAGCGACGACAGTTCGAGCCGACCGTGAGCGACTCTGGAGCGGGCGGGATGAGAGGCTCTCACCCCGCCTCGCTCTTGCCGCTGCCCTTACGCGCCTGTCACTGCGTACACGTCGGTGGAGTTGTTCGTCGTCGGGGTCAGGTCGGTCGGGTTGAGGACCGACTGAATGGCGCGACACGACGGCTGCGTGGTGGCGTTGCCGTCCGAGCAGTTGGTCTTGACGTAGAAGGGGATGAAGCCGCTTGCGTTGGCGACCAGCCCTTGATAGTCGCCGAGGAAGTAGCCGCCCGCATCCGGTGCCGCGAGGTTGTTGAACGGACCGTCCAGCACGCTCGCGGCGTCGAACGCCGGGCCGGCCGCGCTGCTGCCGGGCGAGGTCGAGTGCCGGATTATCAGGTTGGTGGGCTCGTTGCCGGACACGGTGGGCGCCCACTGGAAGTAGCTGACGCCCACTACTCCTGCGGAGTTGACGTAGACGCTGGGGTCGTAGGCCGGTTGCCCGGTGTGGGCGTTCACCAGCTCCGGTGCGCTCCAGCTGGCGCCGCCGTTGCTGGAGGTGGAGATGGCGACCCCGTCGTTGGCGAAGCCGTTGAAACGGCCGTCTTGCCAGACCACGTAGAGCTGGCCGGTGGTCGGGTTGATCGCCGGTTCGGGGATGATGTCGCCGGTCCGCGACAGTGCCGGCGGTGTGTTCGTTTCGGGGTCGAGGTTGTTGGGGTCCGATACGCCGGCGGTTTGCAGGGCCGCAACCACCTTGGGCTTGCTCCACGTGGCGCCGCCGTCGGTGGACTTCACGAAGGCGACGTTGTAGCCGCGGTTTCCGCCGGCGTTCGAGGCGTTCTGGATCAGGTTGAAGAAGTCATACAGCGCTCCGGTCTGGCGGTCGACGACGATCTGGTTGCCGATCGTCTGATCTTGCGACCGCAGCCCGACGATCACCCGAGGATGGCTCCAGGTCTTGCCGAAGTCGGTGGTTTTCGAGATGAGCGACGGTCCGAAGTAGGCGCGCTCGAAGATGAATCCGGGGAAGCTGGCAGGCGGTGCCACCAGCCGGTCCCACACGGCGTAGGCCACGCCCGGGTGCACCGGGTCGGCCGTCACCGACTCCTTGTCGTTGAACAGGAAGGACTTGGGATTGTGGCACTGGTACCCGGGCCCGCTCGGGGTTCCTGCAGGCACGGGTCGTCGATGATCGTCTGGACGTTCGTCCAGGTCGCGCCACCGTCGTAGGAGGCGGCTGCCCCGACCGCGTTGTGCAGCGCGTTCGGATCACCCGGGAATGCCGTCTGGTCGAACGATATCGAGACCGAGTAGGCCGTGCTGCTCGCCGGCGAGTCGGCCGGAGCGCCGGGGCCGATCGAGACCCATGGATCGGAGGCGCGCTGGTAGTTCAGGTATGCGCCAGGAAAGCCGGATGCGTGGTAGCAGGCGCTGAACGGTTGCGGGCTGACGTGCCAGCTGGCGCCACCGTCGTTGGAGTACCCGGCGACCAGGCCATGAGCGCCGCCGTTGGACCAGCGGTCCTGCTGCCAGGCGCCGACCAGGTGCGACGGATTGGTCGGATCAACCGCGACCTGCGGTTCGACCTCCGAATTCAGGTAGTTCAGCGACCCTGGCTGGGGTTCCAGAGCTAGGCAGCCCGGCGTGGCATACGGGCTGGGATTCACCGACGCAAGCGCCGGTGCCGAGGCAGCAACCGCCGTAGCTCCGCTGAGTCCGAAGACTGTGGCCGCCGCGACAAACACAACCGTGGTCTGAGCAACGAGATGTCTACGCATATCGCGTCCTCCACACGCCAGGACCACGCGGGGGCGGCCGGCACAGCCCCTCGGCCTGTGGTCACCGCCACACTCTGCCCCTGCCACTTGCACCGAGCAAGGGGTCAGGCCACCTTGGCGACACCCCGGAGGTAGCGCCCGGTGGGCCGCAGCGGACCGCGTCACGATCCGGCCGTCCGCAGGGCAAAGGTGCCAGGTAACAGGCACGGGGGCGGGAACAGGAGCCATCCCCGCTCGCTAGGACGGTTACGTCAGTCTCAATCGTCGATCCTCCATGACCGCAGGCGTATCTCTAGCCACCCTGCACACCAAAGGATTCGAGCCACGATCCGCGTGCAATGAAACGTGCAATGAAATCAGCATCACTAATCGGGCAAATCGACAGCCGGTGTCCCCAACGCCTTGTCGAATTCCCCCAGATTTGCTGGGCGCCCCCGACAGGATTCGAACCTGCGCTCCCGCCTCCGGAGGGCGGTGCTCTATCCCCTGAGCTACGGGGGCCGGTGGCCCGCTGGGCCGAACAAGCCTAGCAGTCAGGCGACAATCGTCCGGCAAACCGGTGACGGGAAGTGAGTGGCGCCCGCTACCCGAGTGCTTCGCTACAGCTGGGACCGCCAGAAGGCGCTGATCCAGGCCACAGCCATAGCGAAGCAGGCGTTAGCACCGCACGCAGGCGTCATACCGCAGCAAGGCGTCAGCCCAGCGGCGAGAAGGAGCGCAGTCCCAGCTAGAACTGCGGAGCTGGTAACGGGGCTGCGCCGCGTTCCCGCAACATCTGCTCCATGGTGACGATCTCGCTGCTCTGCGCCTGAACCATCTTCTCGGCCAGGTTGCGCACGTAGTCGGTTTCCGCATGCGCCGCGGCGTACTGCGCCATCGCCACGCCACCCTGGTGGTGGTGCAGCATCAGCTGCAGGAAGTCGATGTCCAGCGCCTTGCCGGAGAGTGTCTGGAGCTTGGCCATCTCAGCGGGGGTCGCCATACCCGGCATCAGCCCGTCGGCAGACAGGTGCACGTGGCCCATCCAGGCCATCTGCGGCAGGTCGGACGGTCGCCCCAGGCCCCATGAGGTGAGCCAGCCGTCCATCTGGCCGATCTGGAACTGCTGGGACGTCTCGATATCGAACCCCAACGCCTTGACGGCCGGGTCCATGCTGTTGTCTCGTGCGATGCCCGCCATCGATACAGCCTGGGTGTGATGTGTCGCCATGTCCCGCGCGAAGCCCGCGTCGACGGATGCGACCCCGGGCGTGGATGTCGACGAGCCGCCGCGGATCAGGTAGCCGACTGCGCCGGCAAGCAGGAGGCCGGCGATGCCGATCACCACGATCAGCGCGATGCGAAGCCGTGAATTCGGCGACGGCATAACGTCGCCCACCGCGGCACCGGACTCGGTCAGCTCGGTCGTCATCCGTTGAAGGGGTGCCCGGGCGTGCTCTTGCTGGCCACGAACTGCGGGTCGTTGCAACTCGCGCCGTACTCCGGGATCGTGTTCCGGTTCAGCCGCAGATCGGCGATGAACTGGTCGATGCGCGGATCGTCAGCCGAGTTTACGAACAGCTGGAATCCCCATGCTTGCAGGGAGATCGGCGTCTTCAGTCCGGCGTACGGAGTCATCAGCATGTAGTTCTGGCCGAGTACCTTGTTCGACAGTTTGGTGATGCTCGCCTCGTCCAGGCCCGGGCGGTAGGTGATCCAGATTGCGCCGTGCTCGAGCGTATGGACGGCGTTCTCGTTGGCCAGCTGGTGGTCGTAGACGACGCCGGTGCATTGCGCCCAGTACTGGTTGTGGTTGCCGCCGAACGGCGGTGAGTCCGATCCGTAGTTGACCACCCCGGTGACATGGCTGCGGCTCGTGATGTTCTTGTGCACGATCCCGGGGATCTTCTCGATCTCGGCCACGCTCGCTGTCGCGGGCTTGACCGATCCGCCGCCTGCGGAGTTGGACGAGCCGCTCGAACGGGTGACCGCATACGTGATTACGCCGGCCGCGAAGATGACCACGACGAACGCCGCGATGATCATGCCCCACGGCGTCTGGCGCTGGTTGACGATCGACTTGCCGGGCTTCTTGCCGGGTGTCCGCGGACCGGCGAGTGGCTTGGCGGCCGGCTTGCCGGACGCCGGGCGCGCCGACTTCGGCGCAGGCTTCGGGACCGACTTGGGCGCAGACTTCGGGACCGACTTGGACGCCCCGGCACGTGATGGTGCGGAGGACTTGCGCTGAGCCATGAACCTGCCTTCTGGCGGGGCGTGGGGAAACGATCAGGGGACCGCGAACGACGAGCCTCCGCAGACAAGTCTAGGCCAGCGAATCTGAGGATCAGGTTTGTGGCGCCGCAGGCCGGAAATCCGGGCAGAACCGGCCCACTAGCATTGCCATGGTGAACCCCGTCGAGCTGTCTGCCGCCGTGTCTGCGGCGGTGGCGGCCTGTCTCGACGCAGGGGAGTTCGAAGGGACGCGGCCCGCTGAGGTGGTGGTGGAGCGTCCCAAGAGCCGCGAGCACGGCGATTACGCCACCAACGTCGCGTTGCGGCTGGCCAAGGCAGCGGGTCGTCCGCCGCGCGAAATCGCGGAGTCGATCGCGACGCGGCTCCGGCCGATCAACGGTATCGCGAGGGTCGAGGTCGCCGGGCCGGGCTTCCTCAACATCACGCTGGCGGCGGGCGCGTTCGGGGAGCTCGCCGCGACGATCGTGAGGGCCGGCGAGGCTTACGGGCACAGCGACACCTTCGCGGGGCAGAAGCTCAACCTGGAGTTCGTGTCGGCGAACCCTACCGGCCCGGTGCACATCGGTGCGGTGCGCTGGGCCGCCGTCGGCGACGCCCTCGCCCGGCTGCTGCAGGCCTGCGGCGCGCAGGTCACCCGCGAGTACTACTTCAACGACGCAGGCAGCCAGATCGAGCGCTTCGCGCGCACCCTGCGCGAGGTGGCGAACGGCGGGGCGGTTCCCGAGGACGGGTACGCCGGAAGCTACGTGGACGAGATCGCCCAGCAGGTGCTCGACCGCAATCCGGGCGTGCTCAACCTGTCTGACCAGGAGCAGACGGAGATCTTCCAGCGCGACGGCGTCGAGTTGATGTTCGCCGAGATCAAGTCCTCACTTGCCGAGTTCGGTGTGATCTTCGACGTCTACTTCAACGAACGTGACCTGCACGAGAGCGACGAGCTCAACGCCGCGCTGAAACGGCTACGCGACCAAGGCAACACCTACGAGGCCGACGGCGCCACATGGTTGCGCAGCACGGCGTACGGCGACGACCGCGATCGGGTGCTCGTCCGCGGCAATGGCGAATGGACGTACTTCGCGGCCGATTGCGCGTACTACCTCGACAAGCGCGAACGCGGCTTCGACAAGGTCGTGATCATGCTCGGTGCAGATCACCACGGCTACGTCAACCGGCTGCGGGCGATGGTGACCTGTTTCGGTGATGACCCCGACGAGACGCTCGAAATTCTCGTCGGCCAGCTGGTCAACTTGGTCAAGGACGGCGAGCCGGTGCGGATGAGCAAGCGGGCCGGGACGCTGGTGCTGCTGTCCGATCTGGTCGAGGCGATCGGTGCGGACGCCGCACGGTATGCGCTCGCCCGGTACTCGACCGACCAGAGCATCGACCTGGACCTGGACCTTTGGGCGCGGCAGACGAGCGACAACCCCGTCTACTACGTGCAGTACGCGCACGCGCGCCTCGCCTCGCTGCAGCGCAACGCCGCCGAACTCGGCATCGTGCGCGCGCCGGATCCGGACCTGGGCCTGTTGGACCACGACCGCGAGACGGACTTGCTCGGCGCACTCGGCGAGTTCCCGCGTGTCGTCGCGTCTGCCGCCGAGCTGCGTGCCCCGCACCGGGTCGCGCATTACCTCGAGGTGCTAGCGGGCACATATCACCGCTTCTACGACGTGTGCCGGGTGCTCCCGCTGGGCGATGAACCGGCCACGCGGCTCACCGATGCCCGGCTGTGGCTGTGCGAGGCCACCCGCGTCGTGCTCGCGAACGGCCTTGGCTTCCTCGGCGTGCACGCCCCCGAGCGGATGTGAGCTGTGGATGAGCTCGCGTAGCGAGCGAATCGATGGGCACAGCGGGCTTGGTGCCGCATGGCCCTTGGCAGCGAAGCGTGAACGTTCAGTGAGCAGGTCGGCACATCCGGCCGGGCCACGGCACGCGGACGTGCTGCCCGAGGCGTCGCCGTCGGCAGCGCCGGACGATGTCAACGACCTCGACCCGGCCATCTGGCCCACCTCGGCGACCCGAATCGACGGGGTTCTGCACCTCGGCGGCGCTGCGGTCACCGACCTGGTGAGGGCGCACGGCACACCCACCCTGCTGCTGGACGAGGACGACCTGCGCCACCGCGCCCGCGCCTACGCCGCCGCGTTCGCCGGCGCGGAGGTCTACTACGCGGGCAAGGCCTTTCTGTGCACGACTGTGGCCCGGTGGATTGCGGAGGAGGGCCTGGGCCTCGACGTCTGCACCGGCGGGGAGCTAGCCGTCGCGCTGGCCGCGGGTTTTCCACCGCATCGCATCGCGATGCACGGCAACAACAAGTCGGTGCGTGAGCTCGAACGTGGGGTCGCTGCTGGCGTTGGCACGATCGTCGTCGATTCCCTCACCGAGATCCAGCGGCTTGCGGCGCTAGCGGACGCGCGGGGGACGCGCCAGCGCGTCCTCGTCCGCGTGACGGTCGGCGTCGAGGCCCACACACACGAGTTCATCGCGACCGCGCATGAGGACCAGAAGTTCGGCTTCTCGCTCACCGGTGGCGCGGCAGAAGACGCCGTCGAGGCAGTGCTGGCCGCCGACTTCCTCGATCTCGGCGGCCTGCACTCCCACATCGGCTCGCAGATCTTCGACACCGCGGGCTTCGAGGTCGCGGCGCACCGGGTCATCGGCCTCGCGGCCACGATCCGCGACGGGCACGGCATCGAGATCGCTGAAGTCAATCTGGGTGGTGGCCTCGGCATCGCCTATGTCCACGCGGACGATCCCGAGTCGCCGAAGCAGATCGCCGAGCGATTGCAGGCGATCGTCGAACGTGAGTGCCGAGCCGCGGGCCTGCCCCCGCCCAGGCTGACGGTCGAGCCCGGCCGCGCGATCGTCGGGCCGAGCGCGATCACCGTGTACGAGGTCGGCACCGTCAAGGACATCGCGCTCGACGGGAATTTGACCCGGTCCTACATCTCGGTCGACGGCGGCATGAGCGACAACATCCGCACCGCCCTGTACGACGCCGCCTATACCTGCACGATCGCCAGTCGGTCCTCCGACGCAGCGCCGAAACTCGCCCGCGTAGTGGGCAAGCACTGCGAGAGTGGCGACGTCGTCGTGCGCGACACCTGGCTGCCGTCCGACGTCGCACCGGGTGACCTGATCGCCGTCGCCGCGACGGGCGCGTACTGCCGCAGCATGGCCAGCAACTACAACTACCTGCCGCGCCCGCCGGTTGTGGCGATTCGCGACGGGATCGCGTCGGTGGTCGTCCGCCGGGAGACCGAGGCCGACCTGCTCCGCCTGGACGCGGGCATCCGTCCCCCAGACTTGTTCGACTCCCGGAGTGCTCCAGCCCACTTAGGGTCGAACAACTCGGAAAGAGGCAGCCGGTGAGCGCTGAACCCGTGCGCGTGGCGCTGCTCGGCTGTGGCGTCGTGGGCAGCCAGGTGGCCCGGCTGATGGGGGAGCAGGCCGGTGATCTCGCCGCCCGGGTAGGGGCGCCGTTGGAGATCGCCGGGATCGCGGTGCGCCGTCCCAACCGCCACCCGCAGATCCCGCAACGCCTGCTCACCGGGGATGCCGCCGGACTGGTCGCCCGCGACGACGTCGACCTGGTCGTCGAGGTGATCGGCGGTATCGAACCGGCCCGTTCGCTCCTGCTGTCTGCCCTCGCGAGCGGCAAGAGTGTCGTCAGCGCCAACAAGGCGCTGCTGTCCGAGGACGGCGCCACCCTCCACGACGCCGCGGCCGCCGCCGGGGTGGACCTCTACTACGAGGCGGCCGTGGGGGGCGCAATCCCGCTGCTGCGCCCGCTGCGGGAATCCCTTGCGGGTGACCGGATCACCCGCGTCATGGGCATCGTCAACGGCACCACGAACTTCATTCTGTCCCGGATGGACGCGACCGGTGCGGGCTTCGACGAGGCGCTGTCCGAAGCGACCACTCTCGGGTATGCCGAGGCCGACCCGACCGCGGACGTCGACGGCTTCGACGCCGCGGCCAAGGCGGCGATCCTTGCCGGGCTGGCCTTCCACACCAGGGTGACCGCCGCCGACGTCTACCGCGAAGGCATCGGCGAGGTCACCGCCGCCGACATGGCCAGTGCCACGGCGATGGACTGCACGATCAAGCCCCTGGCCATCTGCGAGCGCGCCGGCGAGACCGTCTCGGTCCGGGTTTACCCCGCGATGATTCCGCGCCGCCACCCGCTGGCCGGGGTGGGCGACGCGTTCAACGCCGTGTTCGTCGAGGCGGACGCCGCAGGCTCCCTGATGTTCTACGGGCGAGGCGCGGGGGGAGCCCCCACGGCCAGCGCCGTGTTGGGCGACGTCGTGGCGGTAGCCCGCAACCGGCGTACCGGGCGCCGCGGGCCTGGCGAGAGCGCGTACGCGTCGCTGCGGGTGCTGCCGATGGGCGACGTCCACACCCGCTACCACGTGGCGCTCGACGTCGCCGATCGGCCGGGTGTGCTCGCCACGGTCGCCGGTGCGTTCGCCGATCAGGGCATCAGCATCCAGACCGTGCGTCAGGAGGGCCGTGGTGACGCGGCCACCCTGGTGCTCGTCACGCACAGCGCACCGGATGCGGCGTTGGCCAAGACGGTCGATCACCTGGCCCGCCGGGAGTTCGTCCGGCGCGAGGCGAGTGTGATGCGCGTCGAGGGCATGCCGGCGGACTGACATGACGTCCGACCTGACCGACGCCAAGAGCCGCCAAGCCGCCGGACTCTGGCCGGGCGTGATCGAGCGCTACCGCGACCGGCTGCCGGTTACCGACGACACACCCGTGGTGACGCTGTTCGAGGGCGGCACGCCACTCGTCCGGGCCCAGGTGCTGTCTGAGCGAACGGCCTGCAGCGTGTACCTCAAGGTCGAGGGGGGCAATCCCACCGGCTCGTTCAAGGACCGTGGCATGACGATGGCGATCTCCAAGGCCGCCGAGGCCGGTGCCAAGGCGGTCATCTGCGCCTCGACGGGCAACACATCGGCGAGCGCGGCGGCGTACGCGGTACGCGCCGGGATGACCTGCGCCGTGCTCGTCCCGCAGGGCAAGATCGCGCTCGGCAAGATGGCTCAGGCGCTGGTTCATGGAGCTCGGCTGCTGCAGGTTGACGGCAACTTCGACGACTGCCTGGAGCTTGCCCGTAAGCTCGCCGTCGCCTATCCGGTGGCGCTGGTGAACTCCGTGAACCCGGATCGGATCGAGGGCCAGAAAACCGCGGCGTTCGAGATCTGCGACGCACTTGGCCGCTGCCCCGACGTCCACTGCATACCAGTTGGCAACGCGGGCAACATCACGGCGTACTGGAGCGGCTATCGCGAGTACGTCCGCGACGGCGTCGTGGACGCGGCGCCGCGGATGTTCGGATTCCAGGCCGCGGGCGCCGCGCCGATCGTTATCGGGGCACCCGTGTCGCACCCGATGACGATCGCGACCGCGATCCGCATCGGCAACCCGGCGTCGTGGCATGCCGCCGAACAGGCCCGCGACGAGTCGGGCGGTGTGATCGACGCGGTGACCGACAAGCAGATCCTCGAGGCCTACCGGCTGCTCGCCCGCAGCGAAGCCGTGTTCGTCGAGCCGGCGTCCGCGGCCAGCGTCGCGGGCCTGCTGATGACGGTGACCGATGGGCGTATCCCACCCGGGTCCACGGTGGTCTGCACGCTCACCGGCAACGGCCTCAAGGACCCGGAATGGGCGATCTCCGCTGCGCCGAAACCGGTCACCGTGCCCGTCGACGGCCATGCCGCAGCCGTCCAACTCGGGCTGGCTTGACGTGGGAGCGAGCCGTGCGGCTCCCGCGGTCAGTCGGCCCGCTTTTCGCGGCGGCCAGGTCCACGTCCGGGTCCCGGCCACCAGCGCCAACCTCGGCCCGGGTTACGACACGCTCGGTCTCGCCCTCACGTTGCACGACGAGGTCGTCGCGAGAATCGGCGACGACGGAGTGCTCGTCGACGTGGCCGGCGAAGGCGCCGGCGAGGTGCCAAGGGGCGAGTCGCACCTGGTCGTGCGTGCGATGCGTACGACGTTCGACCGACTCGGAGGTCAGCCGCGCGGCATCGAAATCGCCGCGGCCAACCGCATTCCACACGAGCGCGGACTCGGCTCCTCCGCGGCCGCGATCGTCGCGGGCGTGCTGCTTGCCCGCGCGCTAGTGCTCGGCGGGGAGCGTGCCCTGCCTGACGCCGAGGCGCTCGCGCTGGCGAGCGAGCTGGAGGGGCATCCCGACAATGTCGCGGCGTGTCTGCTGGGTGGGTTCACGGTGGCCTGGACGGGGGATCGGGGTGCGGCTGCGGTCCGCGTTGAATGCGACCCGTCGATTCGGCCCGTGCTGCTCATCCCGCCTTTGGGCGCGTCGACCGTCTCTGCCCGCGACCGGCTACCCGGGCGGGTGAGCCACACCGACGCCGTGTTCAACACGTCCCGTGCGGCCCTGCTGGTGGCTGCGCTGACCGGCGCGCCGGACGCATTGCTGGCGGCCACCGACGATCTGCTGCACCAGCCCTACCGCGCAACCGCGATGCCGCAGACCGCACAGCTGGTCGCGCAGCTGCGGGCCGAGGCGATTCCGGCGGTGGTCTCCGGCGCCGGGCCGGCAGTGCTCGCGCTCGCGCGGACACCGCGTGAGGTCGGCGGCGCGGTGGCCCTCGCCCCGGACGGCTGGCGCAGTGAGCAGCTCCAGGTCGACCTCGCGGGCGCCCACCTGGTCCAGCCGGTGAGGTGAGTGCCATGCGGGAACACGCGCGCGGCTATCCGTGTTGCTACGATGTGAGCGAGCGTCTAGGCTCGTAGCCGTCAGTCCTCGGCGCCAGATGTCGCCAGTGTCATCGAACCTCCGCGAGCACACAGCCGCGCGAGAAGTCGGCCGACGGACTGGCTCATCACAGATTCACGATCAGCCGGGCGCATGACGCGCCCGGAGTGCACCAAAGGTCGCGACGCGTGTGCTATCAGCGCTGAGCGCGACCCCCCTCGGAAGGATCCGACATCACAGTGACAGACATCCAAGAGCCGACGCTGCTCGCGGTAGACGCCGTCGACCCTACGCAGACCAACGACACCGCCACCTCCGTTCGCGCGGCCCCCAGGCGGAAGACCGGCTCGCTGTCGTCCATGCTTCTCCCCGAGCTGCAGGGCCTGGCGACCAGCCTCGGCATCAACCCGGCCAAGCTGCGCAAGGGCGAACTCATCGCCGCCATTCAGGCCACCCGTGCCGGCCAGCCGACGGCGCCCTCAACGCCGATCGAGGCAGAGCCCAACGGCCGAGTCGCGGCTGACGATGCGCAGCCCACCCGGCGGGAGCGCCGCGGCGCCAGCCAGCCGGCGGGCAGCGCCTCCGTGTCGACCGGGTCCGGCGAGACCCGGCCGGTCACCGCGGTGGAGCCGCCGAACCAGACCACGCGCACCGATCGACCCCCCCAGCGCGAACCCGGCCAGAGCCGACCGGCGCAAAACGGCCAAGGCGGCCAGGGCGGCCAGGGCGGCCAGAGTGCCCAGGGCGGCCCGCGGCCAGCCAACCAGAACGTCACCGCACAGCAGGGCAGCCAGTCGGGCGAGCGCGACGACGACTTCGAGGGTGGGCGCCGTCGCGGCCGCCGTTACCGCGACCGCCGCGGCCGTAATCGCGACCGGATCGGCCAGGGTCCCGGTGCGAGCGGCAACGACGCCGAACCGATCGTCGCCGAAGACGACGTGCTCATCCCCGTCGCGGGCATCCTCGACTCGGTCGAAGACAAGAACACCTGGTTCGTCCGTACCGGGGGCTATTTCGCGAGCCCCGACGACGTCTATGTGGCGAACAGCTTTGCCCGCAAGTTCGGGCTGCGCCGTGGCGACGCGGTCACCGGGGCGATCCGCCAGCCACGCGACGGTGAGCGACGGGAGAAGTACAACCCGCTGGTGCGCCTGGACACGGTCAACGGACGCGACCCCGAACAGTCGAGAGACCGCGTCGAGTTCACCAAGCTCACTCCGCTGTATCCGCAGGAGCGGCTGCGTCTCGAGACCGAGCCGCACATCTTCACCACTCGCGTCATCGACCTGGTGATGCCGATCGGCAAGGGCCAGCGGGCGTTGATCGTCTCACCGCCGAAGGCTGGCAAGACGATGGTGCTGCAAGCGATCGCCAATGCGATTGCCACGAATAACCCGGAATGCCACCTCATGGTCGTCCTCGTCGACGAGCGGCCGGAGGAGGTTACCGACATGCAGCGGTCCGTCAAGGGCGAGGTGATCGCCTCGACGTTCGACCGCCGCCCGCAGGACCACACCATGGTCGCCGAGCTCGCCACCGAGCGCGCGAAGCGCCTCGTCGAGCTGGGTCACGACGTGGTCGTGCTGCTCGACTCGATCACCCGGCTCGGCCGCGCCTACAACCTGGCCGCGCCGGCCAGCGGCAGGATCCTGTCCGGCGGTGTCGACTCGACGGCGCTGTACCCGCCGAAGCGATTCCTGGGCGCCGCGCGCAACATCGAGAACGGCGGCTCGCTCACGATCCTGGCCACCGCGCTGGTCGAGACGGGCTCCGCTGGTGACACGGTGATCTTCGAGGAGTTCAAGGGCACCGGCAACGCCGAGCTGCGCCTGGACCGCAAGATCGCCGACAAGCGCGTGTTCCCTGCAGTCGACGTCGACCAGTCCTCGACGCGCAAGGAAGAGCTGCTGCTCAGCCCGGACGAGCTCGCCGTCACGATCAAGCTCCGCCGCGTGCTGCACGCCCTGGAGCCCCAGCAGGCGATCGACCTGCTGCTCGACCGGCTGAAGAAGACGCGTACCAACCTTGAGTTCCTCATGCAGATCGCCAAGACCACGCCCGGCCAGGACTGATCACAACTTGATTGCAGCTGGCCCCGCGAGGGATTGCGGCATTCGTCGATCCGCGCGTAACGTCTGATCAAGATTCGCAAGCAGAGGCGTGGCGAAGCCGGCCGAACACGCGACTGACCCGCGCTCCTATGAGCGAGGGGAGAACGGACCGTGCGTATCGATCGGCCGCCGGCTCGCCGAATCAGGTCTGAGAAGCTCCGCCGATCTCGGTCTCGCGTCCGCCGCTTCTTCGCCGTCCTGATCAGCGTGCTCATGGCGGCGTCGGCGCTCGCCGCGTGCGGGAGCAGCGGCGGCAGCGGCGGCCGGGCCACGCTGAACTTCTACAACTTCCCGGACAACTCCGGGGCGATCCAGCAAGGGGTCGACAAGTGCAGCCAGCAGAGCGGCGGGCGCTACGTCATCAAGTACAACAAACTGCCCAACGACGCTGACGGGCAACGCCAGCAGATGGTTCGCCGTTCGGCCGCTCGCGACAGCGCCATGGACATCCTCGGGCTGGACGTGACCTGGGAGGCCGAGTTCGCCGAGGCCGGCTGGATCCTGGAGTGGACCGGCGCGAACAAGGACAAGGCCACCGAGGGAACGTTGAAGGTGCCGCTGGAGACGGCCACCTGGAAGGGCAAGCTCTACGCCGTTCCCTATAACACCAATACCCAACTGCTGTGGTACCGCTCAGATCTCGTCCCGACGGCTCCGCAGACTTGGGACGAGATGATCAACGACTCGATCCAGCTGGCGAAAGAAGGCAAGCCGCACCTGATCGAGATCCAGGGCGCGCAGTACGAAGGCGTCGTGGTGTGGTTCAACACCATGCTAGCGAGTGCGGGTGGCAGCGTGCTGAACGAGGACGCGACCCAGGTATCGATGGGCCCGCCGGCGACCGACGCCCTGACGATCATGCACACATTGGCCACCTCGGTGGCGGCCGACCCGTCGCTGCCCGTGCAGATGGAGGACGCCAACCGGCTCGCCATGGAGAGCGGTACAGCTGCCTTCGAGCTCAACTACCCGTTCGTCTACCCGTCGATGAAGACGAACAAGCCGGACCTGTTCAAGAACTTCAAGTGGGCCCTCTACCCGCGCGTCAAGGCCGACGAGCCGAGCCACGTGACGATCGGCGGCATCGACCTCGCGATCAGCAGATACTCCAAGCACCCGGACCTTGCCTTCGAGGCGGCCCTGTGCTTGCGCGGCCGCGACAACCAGAAGGTGAACGCCATCACCGGCGGCCTGCCACCGACGATCGCCGATCTCTATGACGATCCGTCGCTGCAGGCCGACTACCCATTCAGAGCCGATGTCCGCACCTCTCTGGAGAACGCGAGCGTGCGGCCCAAGACCCCCGCCTACCAAAACATTTCGATCGTCATCTCGCACGCGGTGTCGCCACCCAAGGGGATCAATCCGGCGAGCACGGAGAAGAAGATGACCAGCCAGCTCAAGGATGCGCTGAACTCCAAGGGGCTGATCCCGTGACCACGCGTGGAGCTCAGTCCGCTGCAATAGCGCGGGAAGGTGGAGGGCGATGAGCATCAACACCGAGACGGACACCACCGCCGAGGTCGAGGCCAAGCCTGCCAAACGCAAGGCCGCGCTGTCCGAAGGTGCGAGGGCTGAGCGCCGGCTGGGCTGGCTGCTCTGCGCTCCCGCGGTTATCGTGATGATCGCCGTTACTGCATATCCGATCGGCTACGCGATATACCTGTCGCTGGAACGGTATGACCTCCGGTTTCCGAGCCAGGCCAAGTTCATCGGGCTCAGCAACTACTGGGCGGTGCTCAAATCCCCGTACTGGTGGCACGCCCTCTGGGTCACGCTGATCATCACCGTCATCTCGGTAGCGATCGAGCTTGTGCTCGGCATGTTGCTCGCCGTGCTCATGCACCGCACGCCCTTCGGGCGCGGCACCGTACGTACGTCGATCCTCGTGCCGTACGGGATCGTCACCGTCGTGGCCGCATTCAGCTGGCAGTATGCCTGGACGCCGAGCACCGGCTATCTGTCGGCGATGTTCGGCGACGCCGCGCCGTTGACCCACACCGCCCAGGCGATCGCGGTCATCATCCTGGCGGAGGTGTGGAAGACCACGCCGTTCATGGCCCTGCTGCTCATGGCCGGCCTCGCCCTGGTGCCCGAGGACCTGCAGAAGGCCGCGAAGGTCGACGGGGCGACGGCGTGGCAGCGATTCACGCGAGTCACTCTGCCGCTGATGAAGCCGGCGATCCTGGTGGCGTTGCTGTTCCGGACGCTGGACGCGTTCCGCGTCTTCGACAACATCTACATCCTGACCCGGGGCAATCAGAACACCGGTTCCGTCTCGATCCTCGCCTACGACAACCTGTTCACGGCGCTGAACCTGGGCATTGGGTCGGCGTTGTCGATCCTGATCTTCATTTGTGTCGCGATCATCGCGTTCCTGTTCATCAAGGGCTTCGGCGCAGCCGCGCCGGGTTCGACGAAGTGAGGCGCTGATGCCTGCCACCGCCAAGCAACGGACCGGTTGGGGTACCGCCAACGTCTTCGCCATCGCGCTGGCGATCATTCCGGTGCTGTGGATCGTCTCGTTGTCCTTCAAGGATCCGTCCACCATCACCGATGCGACGTTCTGGCCGAAGAAGTGGACGTGGGAGAACTACCGCGGCATCTTCAAGACGTCGGAGTTCACCCGGGTGCTGATCAACTCGATCGGCATCGCCTTGATCTCGACTTTCATCGCCGTCGTGCTGGCTTCGATGGCGGCTTACGCGGTAGCCCGACTGGCCTTCCCCGGTAAGCGGGTGCTCATCGGCATGTCGCTGCTGATCGCGATGTTCCCGGCGATCTCTTTGGTGACACCGCTGTTCAACATCGAGCGGGCGCTCGGCCTGTTCGACACTTGGCCCGCATTGATCATCCCGTACGTCGCGTTCGGCCTGCCGCTGGGCATCTACACCCTCTCGGCATTCTTCCGCGAGATCCCGTGGGAGCTGGAGAAAGCCGCCAAGATGGACGGGGCGACGCCGTTCCAGGCGTTCACCCGGGTCATCGCGCCGCTCGCCGCGCCGGGCATGTTCACCACCGCGATCCTCATCTTCATCTACTGCTGGAACGACTTCCTGTTCGCGATCTCGCTCACGTCGACGACCAGGGCGCGAACGGTGCCGGCGGCGATCGGGTTCTTCACCGGCAGCTCGCAGTTCACGGCACCTACCGGCTCGATCTGCGCCGCGGCAGTGATCATCACGATTCCGATCATCCTGTTCGTGCTGTTCTTCCAGCGTCGCATCGTCGCCGGGCTGACGTCCGGCGCCGTCAAGGGTTAAGGAGCAGGCCGTGGCTGAGATAATCCTGGACGAGATCACCAAGCGCTTCCCTGATGGGGCGCTGGCGGTCGACAAGGTCAGCCTTGACATCGCCGACGGCGAGTTCGTGATCTTGGTAGGGCCGTCGGGTTGCGGGAAGTCGACGACGTTGAACATGATCGCGGGCCTCGAAGACATCTCCGAGGGTGAGCTGCGCATCGGCGGTCAGGTCGTCAACAACAAGGCGCCGAAGGATCGCGACATCGCCATGGTGTTCCAGAGCTATGCGCTCTACCCACACATGACGGTGCGCGAGAACATGGCGTTCGCGTTGAAGCTGGCAAAGACGCCGCATTCGGTCATCGACGAAAAGGTGAACGAGGCGGCACGCGTGCTCGAGCTCGAGCCGCATCTGGATCGAAAGCCGGCCAACCTTTCCGGCGGGCAGCGCCAGCGGGTCGCGATGGGCCGGGCGATCGTGCGCGATCCATCCGCCTTCCTGATGGACGAGCCGCTGTCCAACCTCGATGCCAAGCTACGGGTGCAGATGCGCACCCAGGTGTCCCGCCTGCAGCGGCGGCTCGGCACGACGACCGTCTACGTCACCCACGACCAGACCGAGGCGATGACGCTCGGCGACCGGGTGGCCGTGATGCGCGGCGGCAAGCTGCAGCAGGTCGGTGCCCCGCAGGAGCTATATGCCAGTCCGGCGAACCTGTTCGTCGCCGGCTTCATCGGCTCGCCCGCCATGAATTTCATGCCGGGCACGATGGAGCAAGGCGTGCTGCGCACGAAGCTCGGCGACGTCCCGCTCGGCGATCAACTCCGCCGCACGCTCGAGAGCGCCAACGTAGGCCGCACCGTACTGCTGGGCCTCAGGCCGGAGAGCTTCGAGGACGCCTCGCTCGTTCCCGCAGATGCAAGAGGAAACGGCATCGCCTTCCGCGCCACGATCGACGTCCTGGAGTCGATGGGCTCGGACGTATTCGTGCACTTCACCAAGGAGAGCGAGCACGTCTCCACCGCCGAACTGGAGGAACTGGCGCGGGACTCGGGCGCAGCCGATACCGGGGCGAGCGTGGACGAGGTGGTGGCCCGGCTCGATGCGGCGACAAACGTGCGCGAAGGCCAGGAGGCGGAGTTGTGGGCCGACGTGCGGAAGATCCACGTCTTCGACCCGGCCAGCGGCCGAAACCTCAGCCTGGACGGAGGCGCTGCCGCGCCGAGCCACGCTGCTGTCACCTGAGTTCCCGGCGCAGCCGCTGGATCACCTCGTCGTTCCACTCGTGCGTCCGCATCAGCCGGTACCGCTCGCGCGCCACCCGCAGGTAGGCTTCCGCCTCGGTGCCGGAGCCGAGTAGGTCGGCCTCGCGCAGCATGCGGACGACCGGCGTGTACTCCTCGGTGAACCATCGACGTGACACTTCTGCTCGATCGCGATAGCCGCCCTCGTCCTGCATGCAGCGGAAGCCCCACGCCTCGACGGCTTCGCCGAGCTCGGCGAAGGACCATGGATCGCGCAGCGCGATCTGCGCGTAGGCCTGCGCGGTCAGCGGGACCCGCGCTCGGAACATCCGCTCGTAGCTCTTGAACAGCAGATCGCCGCGCCGCCGGATGCCCTTGGCCGGCAAGACGGTCAGCACCTCGGTCACATACGCGTCGATCGTCTTCTGGCGGCCGGCCAGCGCAATAGACACCCGATGGTGACCGTCCTTGACGAAGTGCAGATCGCCGATGCGATATACGTCGATCGGTGGAATCGACTCGCCACGCCGCTGGGCCAGCGCGAGCCGCTCCCAGCGCTCCCGCACCCTGCTTGAAGTCGGCCGGAAGCGTCGGTCGAAGTCCCGGCGTGAGTCGAGGGTGCCGACCACGCTCTCCAGCCGGATGGTCTGCAGGCCGAGGTAGCTCTCGCCTTTCAGTCCCAGTGCCGCGACGACCTCGTCGTACGGAAGAATGATGTTGACGTCGTCCGGCTCGCGCCGCAGCCGGCTCGCGAGCCGGGCCAGCACCTGACGACGTCGAGCCCGCAGGAAGTCGTTCTCGACGTCGGCCCGTGGAAATCCGGTCTCACGGGGCACGGGAATCGGTATACACCCGCTGATCGATCTCGAACACGTGCCGCCCCACGACGTTGCGCACGAGGGTCCCGGAGCCCATCGTCAGGTCGGGTGTGGTCGCCCCGAACGGGTGGACGTGGCCGTGCAGCAGCAGCGAGGGCTGCAGCCGGTCGACCAGGCCGTGCAACGCCGCGAATCCCCGATGTGCCGGGTCGGTGCCGTCACCGACACCGCGGGGCGGGGCGTGGGTGAGCAGCACGTCGACGCGCCGGCCGTCACGCCGCTGCTTCCAGCGGGCCCGTCTGGCCAGCGACCGGGCCCGCCTCGCCTGTTCGCGATCTGTGTACTGGTTGGGTCCGTCGTTGTAACGCAGGCATCCGCCGAGGCCGGCGAGGCGCAGCCCGGCGCAGTCAACCACCCGCCGGTCGAGGTTGATCGCGCCGGGCGGCGAAGGCGGCTCCGCCGGCAGTCCCGCCAGCAGGGTCAGTCCGGCCCGGGAGGTGTGGTAACCGGATAGGTCGGGGTCGTGGTTGCCGGGGACGAACGCCAGCGGAACGTCGAGTGCATCCATCAAATGGCCCAGGTACTCGAACGGCAGATCCCCGCACGCCAGGATCAGCTCGACGCCGTGCGCCGGGCTCAGATCTGCCGAGAACACCTCGTCGACCTCGTCTGAGACGGCGAGCACCCGGACCATCTCTCGATTGTCCGCCCCGCATGGCATGCAGGGATCAGGGTGTGGCGGTCTCCCGGACGTCCAGACCGCGTTGCCGAAGCGCGGCCTCGACCCGATAGATCTCCGCCCACGGCACCCGATCAGCCTGCGCATCGATCGGCGGCGTGACGTTCAGCCGCTGGCAGGCAGTTGTCAGCGCGTCGACGTACGCCCCGCGCACGGCCTGCAGATGCACGCGCCGACCCGGACCGGCCGGCCGGCTCTCGGTAGCGTCCAGCTGAGCGTGCAACCGGCGCAGGTCGGCACCCAGTGTCTCGATTGGCTCGACGGTGGCAGCTCTGCGGCGGCGGCGCTCGGCCAGCCAGCGGGCCACTCGGACGCTGCCGAGTATCGCGTACCCCAGGACGGTCGGGAACGCGATGATGCCCACCAGCTCGAGAACCGTGCCCACGTGCTCCAGTGTCTGCCCTGCCTTCCGGCAACCTCAAGGCCGCGTTCTCTTCCCTCGTGCCGGTTTCGGTGTGATCGCGAACGGGCGGGCCGCGCATTGCTGTCGATGCGCCGCGGGCGCACGCTGGTGATTGTGGGCGCCGAGTGGGAGACCAATGGCGACGACGCCGATTCCGGACCCAACGAGGAGCTGCTCGAGCAGGGCCGCCCGCTAGTGCCGAACTGGGTCCGGAAGACGCCGAGAGCGATCTGGGCGGCACTCGCGTTTGTCTTCCTCGCAGGCGCGGTTGCCTTGGTAGTATTGAGTCACGTCGGCTCGCGGCCAGTCGTACGGGGACCGGTCATCTCGGCGCCTGCATCGTCAAACGTGGTCGCAGCGCCCGACGACCATCTCGCATGGGTTCGCTATTTGGCCTTGCAACCCGGCCCGCTCTCGATCTATGTCCGTTCGATTGGGGCGGTCGGTGGGTGCCCTCTCGTCGAACCCGGCACATCACCCCAACAGCGGATCATCGCCGCGGTCCGCCGCGTCCTGCCCCGGTTCCGGGTAACTGATGTCGGCTATGTCCTCGACCCTGCCTACGCCCTGTGCGTGCTACAACTGCGTGCTCCTGACGGCGCCGGCAGCATCCTCGTTGTCGACGTAGTCGGACCACAAGGCCAGGCCGCCACTGGCACTGGCGACAACGTCACCGTCGGCGCCGCCTCAGACGGATTCACCGAGACCGAGTACGCCTTCGCGGTGACGCATGGCGGCTGGGCGGTCACGGTCGGCAGCACCGGGCCGGCCGATCGCGAGCCGTCGACCAAGGACCTAAGTGACCTGGCCCAGGATCCGGCGATGCATTGGTGACCTGCGGCTACTGGCGCCGCCCGGGTGACCCGCTCCGCACGACGTTGCCGCCTCAAGATCGACTGTTACTCGGCCTGGCCACCGCCTCGGAAGGTTGCGGACCCACCCTGGCCAGCTGCCCCAACATGCTTACCAATCGACCAGGACGCTGGAGAAGCCGGGAGATCGGCGAATCCGCCCTGCACACCGATCTACCCAGCTACGAGGAGATCAACAAACCCACCAGTTTGATCCGCGCACCGCGCGAAGGATCGCGGCTAACCGGCGGTTGTGGGCGCTAGGCAACGATCCGGAAACGGCAGCACGAACCCCTTCCTTATTCGGTGGCAGCTGTGCCATTGTCCTGTAGGCGTCACCCGGGCGTCACCCGGGCGTCACACGGAACGCGCTCAGATCCTGGCTGGAGAAGGGGCACAGCACATGCACTGGAAGCGGACATACGCGCTTATCGCGGTGGGGGTCGCCGCCACGACAATTGCGGCGTGTAGCAGCAGCAAGTCGAACACGAGTGCTGGCGGCGCCAGCTCGTCTGCCGGTGGCGCCAGCTCGTCGCCGCCGAGCGGTGTGCCCGACCCGGCGAAGCAGCCGAAAAGCAAGATCCAGGCTGTCACTATGTCCGGTGACTGCGCGCCGTACGGCAAGTACGGCAAGTACAGCGGCAAGACGGTCACGGTCTACACCTCGATCACGGAACCCGAGATCTCCTACCACATCAACGCGGTGAAGACGTTCGAGAGATGCACCGGTATCACGGTCCAGTACCAGCCGAGCAAGGAATTCGAAGCGGCGCTGAAGACGAAGGTGGACGGCGGCAACGCGCCGGACATCGCACTGTTCCCACAGCCAGGCCTGCTTGCCACGTTCGCAACTGCCGGCAAGCTCAAGCCGGCGAGCGACGCCCTGACCCAGGAAGCCGAGAAGAATTGGGTCTCGTCGTGGGTCAAGTACGGCACGGTCGGCGGCTTCTACTTCGCGGCTCCGCTGGGCGCCAACATGAAGTCGCTCGTCTGGTACTCGCCGAAGTACTTCAAGCAGTACGGCTACACCGTGCCCACCACGTGGGATGACCTCACCAAGCTGATGGACAAGATGGCAGCCGACGGTCACAAGCCGCTGTGCGCGGGCATCGAGTCAGGTGACGCGACCGGTTGGCCGGTCACCGACTGGATGGAGGAGGTCATGCTGCGCAAGTACGGCCCCGACGTCTACGCCCAGTGGATCAACCACACCATCAAGTTCAACGACCCGAAGGTCGCCGACGTGCTGAAGACCGTCGGCTCCATCTTGAAGAACCCGAAGTACGTCAACGCCGGCATCGGTGACGTCAAGTCGATCGCGACCACGGCCTTCCAGAAGGGCGGACTTCCGGTTGAAACCGGCAAGTGCATGCTGCACTTCCAGGCCAACTTCTACGCCGCCAACTGGGACAAGGGCACGACGGTCGGCCCGGACGGCGACGTGTACGCGTTCTACGAGCCGACCATGAGCGACCAGTTCGGCAAGGTCATCGAGGTCGGTGGCGAATTCACCGGCGCTTTCTCCGACCGCCCCGAGGTCGAGGCTGTGCAGCTCTACCTCGCGAGCGGAGAGTGGGCCACCGCGAAGGCGAAACTCAACGCGCAGGCGAAAACCTCAGGCTGGGCGACGGCGAACCAGGCAGTCGACCAGAGTGTGTTCGCCGACAACCCGGTCGACAAGCTGTCGGTCAGCCTGCTGACCAACCCGCAGTCGACAGCGGGGTTCGACGCGTCCGACCTGATGCCGTCCCAGGTGGGTTCAGCAGCCGAGTGGAAGCAGCTGACTCAGTGGATCCTGGGTCAGAGTGACAAGACCACGCTCGACAACATCGAGGCCGCCTGGCCGAAGTAAGGCCCGCACTACACTCTGGGCGATCGGGCGGTCGCAACATCGACCGCTCGATCGCCTCGGTGATGCAGACTCCTGCAGCCCGTTCGAGTAGGGGTGATGTCTGTGCATTGGCTCTACGAACTTGCCCACTCCGGCACGACGATCGGCAAACTGACCTTCGCTGTCGTGATGGTCGTGCTGTTCTTCGCCGTGATCGGCCTACTGCTGTTCGTCATCGACCGGGCTCCGAAGACCGGCCGGGAGCGGATCCAGGCCTTCCTGTTCCTGTTGCCGGCTGTCGTGCTGCTCGCTATCGGGTTGGTCGGCCCGATCATCAGGACCCTCATCTCCTCCCTGACCTCCGCCGAGGTGGACAAGCCGGGCTGCGTGCCGATCCCGTCGCCCGCTGCCTGCGTCGCCGATCCCGGCGGGAAATGGAACAGCTTCGCCCACTTCCGCTGGGCGCTCACCAACCACGACGCGTTGCAGGCGTTGTGGCACACCGTGCTGTGGACGCTGATCGCGCCGGTGGCCGCCACGCTGATCGGCCTCGCCTACGCGTACGCCATTGACAAGATGCGCGGGGAGACACTGGCAAAGTCGCTGATCTTCCTGCCCTTCGCGATCTCGTTCGTCGGTGCTGCGGTGATCTGGAACCTGATGTACAAACAGCCGTCGGAGAACGGCGCCTCCGGCCTGGTCAACGTGGTCCTCAACTGGTTCGGGCTCGGCCCGCTGAACTTCCCGACCACCGGTGGCGTCAGGCTCACCCTGTTGATGATCGTGGTGATGATCTGGATCCAGGTCGGCTTCGCGACCGTGATCCTGTCCGCGGCGATCAAGTCGGTGCCCGACGAGCTTTCGGATGCGGCGCAGATCGACGGCGCGACTCCGGGTCAGGCGTTCCGCCGGGTCGTCGTGCCGACCATCCGGCCGACGATCATCATCGTGCTGGTGCTCAT
Organism: uncultured Actinomycetota bacterium; assembly: GCA_963839175.1. Classification (GTDB taxonomy): domain Bacteria; phylum Actinomycetota; class Actinomycetes; order Mycobacteriales; family Jatrophihabitantaceae; genus CAWIUB01. The sequence goes on along the minus strand of CAWIUB010000039.1, from coordinate 108,079 downwards.
CTCGGTGGCGACGCTGAAGGTGTTCGACCTTATCCGGACGTTCGGCGCCGACCAGTATAACGGCGACACCCTCGCGAACTTGATGTACACGCAGTTCAGGACATCCGGGCTCTCGGCTGGCGCCGGCTCGCCACTGGGCGAGCACCGATCGTCGGCGCTGGCGATGGTGATCTTCATCCTGCTCATCCCGTTCATCCTCTACCAGGTGCGCCAGATGCTGAAGACGCGGAGAATTCGATGAGCGTCCGGACCACAGAGGGGGGCAGCGCATGACCGTCACCGTCGGACCCACCGGCCAAACCCCCGCGGCACCCACCGAGCGGCCACTGCCGGCCACATCGGTCGGGCGGGTGCGGAGGCGGATGACCAGCCCGGTCGCGTCAAGCATCGCGATTGTCGTGGGCATTCTGTGGACGATCCCGGCCGCGGGCCTGCTCGTGCAGTCCTTCCGCGGCAAGCACGGCCAGGACACCAGTGGCTGGTGGACTTTCAGCGACCTCACGCTGGACAACTACCGCCGGGTGACGAGCGGCACTGCCAACATCTTGCCGAACATCGTGAACTCCATCGTGATCGTGATCCCGGCGGCGTTGATCCCGATCGCAGTCGCCGCAATGGCGGCATACGCGCTGGTGTGGATCGACTTCCGCGGCCGGGACTGGATCTTCATCGCGATCTTCGCGCTGCAGATCGTGCCGTTGCAGGTGGCGGTTGTTCCCGTGCTGCGCTTCGTCGTGTCCGGGGCACACATCGGCAACGTCACGATATTCCCCCCGACCGGCCTCAATGGGACGGTCGGCGCCATCTGGCTGGCCCACGCCTGCTTCGCCCTGCCGCTCGCAATCCTCCTGATGCACAACTTCATGTCCGACATCCCGCGGGATCTCATGGAGGCGGCGCGCATCGACGGAGCCAGCCACGGGCAGATCTTCCGGCAGATCATGTTGCCGCTGGTGGCGCCGGCGATCGCGGCGTTCGCCATCTTCCAGTTCCTGTGGGTCTGGAACGACCTGTTCGTCGGCATCGTGATGTCGGGCGGCAACGCGGACATCAGCCCGATCACCGTGGCGGTCAGCCTGCTGATCGGCTCCACATCGGGCGCCGGCGCCGAGCTGATTCCGGCGGCCGGCTTCCTGGCTATCGTCATCCCACTCCTGGTGTTCATCGCGCTACAGCGCTTCTTCGTCCGCGGCCTGCTGGCCGGCAGCGTCAAGGGCTGAGCGGCGGGTCCCCCCGGGGGAATAGCCCGGTACGCAGGAGCGTTCAGTCGGCGTTTTGGGTCTGCGGGGGCCGGCCTGGCAGACTGAATCGACCACCCGGCTCCGGTTCACGCCCCCGCGCACCGCGAAGGCGACCCGGCGGCCATAAGAAGGGACCCAGGAATGAAGAACGGCATCCACCCCGACTACGTGGTGACCCAGGTGACCTGCTCCTGCGGCAACACGTTCACCACGCGTAGCACCGCCAAGTCCGGCGTGCTGCACGCCGACGTCTGCTCGGCCTGCCACCCGTTCTACACGGGCAAGCAGAAGATCATGGACGTCGGCGGCCGCGTCGACAAGTTCGAGAAGCGCTTCGGCAAGCGCGTCCGCTCCTCCTAGCTTCACCGACGGCGTCCGCCGTCCGCGCCTGGCTGCGCGGCGGCGGGCGCCGTCGCCTGTCCGGCCGGGCAAATCGTGCAACTTTCGGCTGTGTCAGGCGACCGAGGGTTGCACAATCGCGGAAGGAGGGAGCGCACATGAGCGAGAGCACGGGCAGATTGCCCGAGCTACGGGCCGAGTACGCCGCGGTCGAGAAGGAGCTCGCCGATCCCGCCGTGCACGCCGATCAGTCCGCGGCGCGTCGCCTGGGCCGCCGGTTCGCTCGGCTGGCCCCGGTCGTCGCGGTTGCCGACGAGCTCGACGCGGCTCGGGCGGACCTGGCGACTGCGCGCGAGCTGGCCACGGAGGATGCGTCGTTCGCCGACGAGGCCGAGACGCTGCAGGCGCGGGCCAGCGAGCTGGAAGGCAGGCTGCGTGAGCTGCTGTTGCCCAAGGACCCCAACGACGGCAAGGACGTGATCCTCGAGGTCAAGGCGGGCGAGGGCGGCGACGAGAGCGCGCTGTTCGCAGCCGATCTGCTGCGCATGTACCTGCGCTACGCCGAGCGGCGCGGCTGGGCCACCGAGACACTCGACGAGGAGCCGACGGCGCTTGGCGGGGTCAAGTCGGCCACCGTCGCCTTCCGCGCGTCACGGCCGGACGACGCCGTGTGGGCGCAGCTGAAGTACGAAGGCGGGGTGCATCGGGTGCAGCGCGTCCCGGTGACCGAGTCCCAGGGGCGCATCCATACGTCGGCGGCCGGCGTGCTGGTCCTGCCCGAGGCCGAGGACGTGGACATCGAGATCGACCCCAACGACTTGCGCATCGACGTGTTCCGCTCGTCCGGGCCGGGCGGGCAGAGCGTCAACACCACCGACTCGGCGGTGCGGATCACCCACGTCCCGACGGGCACCGTGGTATCGATGCAGAACGAGAAGAGCCAGCTGCAGAACCGCGAGGCGGCGCTGCGGGTATTGCGGGCCCGGCTGCTTGCCGCCGCCCAAGACGAGGCGGACGCCGCTGCGGCGGACGCTCGTCGCTCCCAGGTGCGCACCGTCGACCGCTCGGAACGGGTGCGCACCTACAACTTCCCGGAGAACCGCATCAGCGACCATCGGGTCGGCTACAAGGCCTACAACCTCGACCAGGTGCTCGACGGCGCCCTCGACGACGTCATTGACGCCCTGCGCCGTGCCGACACCGAGGCCCTGCTCGCCGGCACGGGTAGGTCCTGACCGATCAAAGATGGTGATACGACAGCAGTTGGTCGCCGACGCGGTGGCCACCCTGTCCGCGGCGGGCGTGGCCCCGCCTCGCGTCGACACCGAATTACTGCTAGCCCACGCTCTGGGGGTGCCGCGGACAAAGCTGGCCACCGTCGAGGACGTCGACGACGACGCGGCAGCGCTGTTCCGCGAGCTGATCAAGCGGCGAGCTGATCGGATGCCGCTGCAGCACGTGATGGGCAGTTCGGCGTTTCGTCACCTCGAGCTGGCGGTTGGCCCGGGCGTGTTCGTGCCGCGTCCGGAGACCGAGCTGCTCGTCGATGCCGTGCTTCCGGTCCTGCGCGATCTTGTCGAGCCGGTCGTGGTCGACCTGGGCGCCGGATCCGGCGCGCTGGCTCTGTCGATCGCCCACGAGGTGCGCACCGCGCGCGTATACGCCGTGGAAAAGGCCGCGCCCGCGCTGTACTGGCTGCGGCGCAACGCCGCGGCTCGCGCGACCGTCGGCGACCGGCCGATCGAGGTGATCGCTGACGACATCGCCGCACCAGGACTGCTCGCCGGGCTATGGGCAGGCGTCGACGCCGTCGTCAGCAACCCGCCGTATGTACCCGCCTCGACGCGCGTCGATCCGGAGGCTGCGGCCGATCCCCCCGAGGCGCTCTTCGCTGGCCCGGACGGTCTCGCGATGATGCCCACAGTGATCGCGGTTGCCGCGGATCTGCTGCGGCCGGCCGGCGTCCTGGCGATCGAGCACGACCAGACGCACGGCGCCTCCGTACCCGCCCTGTTGCAGGCCGACGGCCGCTTCACCGAGATCGACGCGCACCCCGACCTGAGCGGCCGCCCTCGGTTTACCACCGCACGCCGCAGCTGAATCCCAGCCAGATCTTGATACCTATGTGTTGCCATGGCCGTTGATGAGTATCAGGATCGCCGGTCTTTCTGAGCACTTTGAGCGCGGGGTGCGGCAGGATGTGCCCCCGTGACCCTGCTTCCCGTCGGCCTCCTCGCTGTGCTCCTGTGGTGTGTTCCCACCCCACGAAATCGCTCCACGATTTCGCGGGGACCCCGGCGCTCGGAGGCCGACTCGTGACCCTGTTCTACGACTGCGCCGACCCCGACGTCCGCGACATCGCGATCAGCGCGGCCGCGCGCAGCGTCCAGTCCGGCCAGCTCGTGGTCGTCCCAACCGACACCGTCTACGGCGTCGGCGCCGACGCCTTCGACAGCACGGCGGTCACCGCGCTGATCGAGGCCAAGGGTCGCGGGCGCGACATGCCAGTCCCGGTCCTGGTCGGTTCGTGGGACACGATCGACGGGCTGGTGAGCTACGTCCCGGCCCAGACGCGTGCTTTGATCGAGGCCTTCTGGCCGGGCGGCCTGACCCTCGTGGTCGAGCACGCGCCGTCGCTGTCCTGGGACCTCGGCGACTCGCGCGGCACGGTGGCTGTCCGTATGCCGCTACATCCGGTGGCCCTCGAGCTGCTCGCGCGCACCGGACCGATGGCGGTGTCCAGCGCGAATCGGTCCGGCCAGTCGCCGGCGCTGACGGCTACCGACGCCAGGGATCAGCTGGGCGACCTGGTCGAGGTCTACCTGGACGGCGGGCCCGTGCGGATGGGTGTCGCCTCGACCATCGTGGACGTGACGACCGAGACTCCACAGGTGCTGCGCGCGGGTGCGGTGAGCCTGGCAGCGCTGCGCGAAGTCGTGCCGACTACGGTGGGTTGACGATCACCCACAGCCAAGTTCGGTAGCCTGCAGGTGCCCTAGCAGCCGCGAACAGCGTTCAACGAGGAGCGAGTCGCCGCCAAGTGCATCCCAGTCTCGAGTACGCGCTCGTCTGCTGCCTTGCGGCCGCCGGGAGTTTTCTGCTGACCCCGCTGGTCCGGCACGTTGCGATCCGATGGCACGCGGTCGCCTCGCCACGTGACCGGGACGTCCACGCCGTCGCGATCCCGCGGATGGGCGGCGTGGCGATGTTCGGTGGCCTGGCGGTTGCGATCACCGTGGCGCGTGAGATGCCCACGCTGAGGAGCACGTTCGACAGCGGCCCGGACTTCCGCTGGGTGATGATCTCCGCCGCGTTGATCTGCCTGATCGGCGTGATCGACGATCGGTACGAGTTGGACTCACTGACCAAGCTGGCGGGCCAGGTCGTAGCCAGCGGCGTCATGGTCACCTTGGGCGGGGTGCAGCTCACCGCGATCTACGTGCCCTGGGGCAACACCGGCACGTTGACCCTCGGCCGCGACCTCGGCATTCCCGTGACGATCCTGCTCACCGTCGCAACGATCAACGCCGTCAACTTCGTCGACGGTTTGGACGGGCTCGCGGCAGGCGTCGCGGCGATCGCGTCCCTGGCCTTCTTCGTGTTCTGCTATCACCTGGCCTCGGCGCACTTCGTCGAGGTCTGGGCGGCGCCCACGCTGCTCACCGCCGCCCTGGCTGGTGCCTGTCTCGGCTTCCTGCCGCACAACTTCTGGCCCGCCCGGATCTTCATGGGCGACTCCGGGTCGATGCTGATCGGCCTGATGCTGTCCGCCGCAGCCATTACTGCGACGACGTACACAGATCCGCAGGCCTACAGCGGGTTGCTGGGTTCGCTGCCGATCTGGCTGCCCCTGCTGATCCCGCTCGCGGTGCTGGCCATCCCGCTCGTCGACCTGCTCCTTGCCGTCGCCCGCCGAGTGCGCCACGGGCAGTCGCCGTTCACTCCGGACAAGCAGCATCTGCACCACCGGCTGCTCGAGCTCGGCCACACCCATCGGCGGGCCGTGCTGCTGCTGTACTTCTGGGCTGCCTTGCTCGCCTTCGGCGGGGTCGCGTTCTCGATCGCCGCAGGGCCCTGGGCGGTTGTGGCGGTGCTGGCGGTGCTGGCGGCGGTCGGCGTGGTGCTCTCGGCGGTGCCCCATTTCCGGCCCGTCCGGGTGACCGGGCCTGCAATGACGACCGAGTTGCGAGCTGCGGCGCCGACCCTGCCCCCGGTGATCGAGATCGACCCGTCGGTGCCGGTGCGGACCCGGCCGCCAGCCGTCGATCGGCGCTGAACGGGTGTACCGGACCCAGTGGACGGCGCTGCTGGTCTTGGCGGTGGTCGGATTCGCCGGGTACCTGGCCTTCTCCGGTCTTCGCGCGGGGGTGAGCTACACGTGCGGGGTGGTCGTCGCCGGCCTCGCGTTCACGGTTGGGATCGCGGCGGTGCGGTGGGCCGATCGGGTGACGCCCGCACTGTCCATGGTGGTGGCGCTGCTGACGTACGCGATGATCGCCGCCATCCTCGCGGCCGTCTTGGCCCGGTCGAACCCCGAGGTCGTGGACGGTCCAGCTTTCGCGCTCGGCCTCGTCGTGGCCGTCGTCGCGTGGATCGCCGAACAGCTGCGCGCGGCCCGGCCTGGTAACGGGCGTTAGACGCGACAACTGTTAGAGTTCGCTGGGCGATGACCAGTCACACGTCGCCAGATCGCACTGGACCAGGTGGCCAGGGTGGTGGTGATCCGTGGGTCGCGTTCGGATACCTTGTCGCGGGGATCGGGTTCTACGGATTCCTGGGCTGGGCACTCGGCCGCTGGCTGTCTATCAGCTACTTGACCCCGCTGGGAATCGTGCTCGGCGCGGCGTTCGGGTTATATCTGATCTTCCACAGATACGGGGGGGTGCCTGCTTCACACGACACACCCACTGACCGCACGACGAGTTCCGAGACCACCGACGAGGCCGGCCCCCCCGGTGAACGCGACCGATGATCGAGGAGAGACCACGTGACACACGGTGGCCTTGCTGGCCCTTGGGAGATCTTGGCCGCCCCGAATCCCGGGTTCAACGCACCTGGCCCGGCAGACTTCGAGTTCCCGGACATCTTCCACGGCAACAACCTGCTGCTGACGAAGCCTTCGCTGCTGCTGGCGCTGGCAGCGGTCGTCGTGTTCGTCTTCTATTACTCGACGTCGCGCCGCCGTGCGCTCGTCCCGTCGCGGGCACAATTCCTTGGTGAGCAGGCGTACAGCTTCATCCGTAACGGCGTCGCACAAGACAGCATCGGGGCCAAGGACTACGCCAGGTTCGTCGCGCTGCTGCTCACGCTGTTCTCCTTCATCCTCGTCAACAACCTCTTCGGGCTGATCCCGTTCCTGCAGTTCGCGCCGTTCGCCCGGGCGAGCTTCGCCTACGCGCTTGCGGCGATGGTGTGGATCACCTACAACGCGGTCGGTATCGGACGGCACGGTTTCCTCGGCTACCTCAAGCTCCAGACGGTCCCACCGGGCGTTCCGTGGGTCATCTTGCCGCTGCTGATCCCGCTCGAGTTCCTGTCGAACATCCTGATCCGTCCGGTAACGCTCTCCCTGCGGTTGTTCGCCAACATGTTCGCCGGTCACCTGCTGCTTCTGCTGTTCGCGACCGGCGGCGACTATCTCCTGCTGCACGCCACCGGGTCGTTCCTGGTTAAGCCGGTCGGCGTGCTCTCCTTTGCCCTCGGGATCTTCGTCGGGTTCCTGGAACTCATCGTCGCGATCCTGCAGGCGTACGTGTTCGCCCTGCTCACCGCGCAGTACATAGGCGGGGCGCTAGCCGAAGAACATTGATCTTTCCAGCCGCGCATCAACCGGCCACTGTGCAGCACAGGGCCAACCAACGAGAGGACACTTCAATGTCAGCAGTACTGGCGGCGACGTCGGGCGGCACGCTCAACATGGTCGGCTATGGCCTCGCGGCCATCGGTCCTGGCGTCGGTATCGGGCTGATCTTCGCGGCCTACATCAATGGCACGGCCCGTCAGCCGGAGATGCAGAGCCGGCTGCAGCCGCTCGCGATCCTCGGGTTCGCGCTTGCCGAGGCGCTGGCCATCATCGGCATTGCGCTTGCTTTCGTTCTCTAGCATCCCGCCGAGTTCTAAGGTCACGCCATGACAGCGATCCATCTCGCAGCGGAGAAGGAAGTCAACCCGCTGTTGCCGCACTGGTCGGAGATCATCCTCGTCCTGATCATCTTCGGCATCCTGCTGTACCTGCTGGCCAAGTACGTGGTCCCGCAGTTCGAGGCGACGTTCGCTGCCCGGCGGGACGCCATCGAGGGCGGGATCGCGCGGGCCGAGGCCGCGCAGGCAGAGGCCAGGCAGGCGCTGGCGCGGTACCAGGCGCAGCTGGCCGACGCCCGTGGCGACGCGGCGCAGATCCGCGAGAACGCTCGCGCTGAGGCGCAGCGCATCGTCGAGGACTTGCGGGGACAGGCGCAGGAGGAGTCTGCCCGGATCGTCGCCCGCGGCGAGTCACAGCTGCAGACCCAGCGCAGTCAGATCGTGCGCGAGCTGCGCAGCGAGATCGGGACGTTGGCCCTCGAGCTGTCGGAGAAGATCGTCGGCCAGCGGCTCGCCGACGACTCGCAAGTACACGCCACGGTCGACTCGTTTCTGGCCGGGCTGGAGGCCAGCGATGCGGCGAGCAGCGCGGCCGGTGCCGGGAGTGATCGGCCATGATGACCGGGGCGAGCCGCGTGTCGCTGGCCGTCGTGCGCGAGCGGCTGGACGGGCTGTCGGGACGTTTCTCGACCACCGAAGGTCGCACCGGGCTCGCCGCGGAGCTCTACGCCGTCGCGGACCTGCTGGCCTCCCAGCCGCGGTTGCGGCGCGCGGTAGCGGACCCGGCCAGTTCTACGACGTCCCGCGGCGAGCTCATTGAGAGCCTGCTCTCGGGCAAGGTGAGCGCGACGGGCCTGGACATCGTGCGGACCGCGGCCCAGCAACGGTGGGCGTCGCCCTGGGACCTCGGCGACGCGCTCGAGCAGGTGGCTGACGACGCGCTGCTCGCCTCCGCCGCGGCTGACGGTTCGTTGGGCGAAGTTGAGGACGAACTGTTTCGGCTCGAGCGGATCCTCGGCGCCGAACCCGAGCTGACAACGCTGCTGGACCAGGCCGACCTCCCGGGCGAACCGCGTGCCGAGCTGGTGCGAACCCTGCTGGCCGGCAAGGCCTCGCCGGTCACCCATGAGCTCGTCGAGCATGCGGTGGCGAGCCTGCGCAAGCGCAGCGTCGAGCACGCGATCGCCGCGCAGCTCGAAGCGGCGGCCGCCCGTCAGTCGCGTTCGATCGCGCGGGTCATCTCGGCCGTCGCGCTGACCGACGCTCAGGAGGAGCTGATCGCGACGACGCTGAGCGCGATGTACGGCCGTCCGATTGCGGTGCGCACGTTCGTCGAACCTTCCGTCCAGGGCGGGTTAGTGATCCGCGTCGGCGACGAGGTGATCGACGGCAGCGTCGCGAGCCGGATCGCCGCGGCGCGCAAGGCAGTAGCCGGTTGAGGCGGGACAATGGTCTGACAGTGACCAGGCAACCTCGAGACACGCACGAGACAGGATGAACCGATGGCTGAGCTGACCATCTCCGCGGACGAGATCCGTAGCGCCATTGCCGGGTACATCGCGTCCTACACGCCGGAGGCCGCCCGCGAGGAGGTCGGCGTCGTGGCGGAGACGTTCGACGGCATCGCGATCGTCGAAGGCCTGCCCAGCGCCATGGCCAACGAGCTGGTGGAGTTCGAGGACGGCACCCTGGGCGTCGCCCTCAACCTCGACGTGCGCGACATCGGCGTCGTGGTGCTCGGCGACGCGACACACATCGAGGAGGGCCAGCAAGTCAAGCGGACGGGGGAGATCCTGTCGGTCCCGGTCGGCGACGCCTACCTCGGACGGGTCGTGGACCCGCTCGGCAACCCTATCGACGACCTGGGCGAAGTGGAGACGGACGAACGTCGCGTGCTGGAGTTGCAGGCGCCGTCGGTCGTTCAGCGCCAAGACGTCAAGGAGGCGCTGCTCACCGGCATCAAGGCCATCGACTCGATGACGGCCATCGGCCGCGGCCAGCGGCAGCTGATCATCGGCGACCGGCAGACCGGCAAGACCACGGTCTGCCTGGACGCGATCATCAACCAGCGTGCCAACTGGGCATCCGGCGACCCGCAGAAGCAGGTGCGGTGCGTCTACGTGGCGATCGGTCAGAAGGGCTCGACCATCGCCGCGGTACGGCGCACGCTCGACGAGGCGGGTGCGCTGGAGTACACGACGATCGTCGCGGCGCCCGCGTCCGACTCGGCCGGCTTCAAGTACCTGGCTCCCTACACCGGCTCGACGATCGGCCAGCACTGGATGTACGACGGCAAGCACGTGCTGATCATCTTCGATGATCTGACCAAGCAGGCCGAGGCCTACCGCGCGGTGTCGCTGCTGCTGCGCCGCCCTCCGGGCCGGGAGGCCTACCCGGGCGACGTGTTCTACCTACACTCGCGGCTGCTCGAGCGCTGCGCCAAGCTGTCCGACGAGATGGGCGGCGGATCGATGACCGGCCTGCCGATCATCGAGACGAAAGGCAACGACATCTCGGCATACATCCCGACGAACGTCATCTCGATTACCGATGGGCAGTGCTTCCTGGAGACCGACCTGTTCAACGCCGGCGTACGTCCAGCCATCAACGTCGGCATCTCCGTCTCGCGCGTCGGCGGGGCTGCGCAGAGCAAGGCGATGAAACAGGTGGCCGGTCGCCTTCGGGTCGATCTTGCCCAGTACCGGGAGCTGGAGGCGTTCGCTGCGTTCGGCTCGGACCTGGACAAGGCGTCGAAGGCGCAGCTGGAGCGTGGCGCCCGCCTGGTCGAACTGCTCAAGCAACCGCAGTCGAGCCCCTTCCCGCCCGAGCGGGAGGTCGTGTCGATCTGGGCCGGTGCGTCGGGCTCGCTGGACGACGTTCCGGTCGCCGACATCCGCCGGTTCGAGGCAGAGCTGCACGAGTACATCCAGCACAACGCCAAGCAGATCTTCGACACGATCGCCGAGACCGGCCAGCTGCCCGACGACACCATCGATGAGCTGCGCAAGGCGGTTGAAGAAGTCAAGGAGGAGTTCACAACGACGGAGCAGGCCGCCGCGGAGGAAGCGGAGGCCGAAGCCATGGACGCCGAGGACGTCGGGCGCGACAAGGTGACCCGGGTACGCCCGGCACCACCACCGAGCGGCTGAGCGGTCCGCCGTGGGAGCGCAGCTGCGGGTCTACCGCCGGCAGATCAAGTCGGTGCAATCGACCAAGAAGATCACCAAGGCGATGGAGCTCATCGCCGCCTCGCGGATCCTCAAGGCCCAGGCGAGGGTGGCGGCGGCCAAGCCGTACGCCCGGGAGCTCACCAACGCGTTGACGGCCCTGGCCAGCAACGCCAGCCTCGACCACCCGCTGCTCGTCGAGCGGGAGAATCCGCGCCGCGCCGGCGTCCTCGTGGTGACCTCCGACCGCGGGCTCGCCGGCGGCTATAACGCCAACGTGCTGCGGACCGCGAACGAGCTCGGGGAACTGCTGAACGACGAGGGCAAGGACGTCCGGCTCTACGTGGTCGGCCGCAAGGGCGTGGGCTACTACTCGTTCCGTCAGCGGCCCATCGCGGCCAGCTGGACGGGGTTCTCCGAGCAGCCTGCGTACGAGAACGCGCGCGAGATCGGCGAGGAGCTGGTCAAGACGTTCCTCACGGGAGCGGACGACTCGGCGACCAGCGAAGGGCTGCAGGGTGTGGACGAGGTGCACGTCGTCTATACCGAATTCGGGTCCATGCTGACCCAGACGCCCGTGGCATTGCGCATCGCGCCGCTCGTGGTCGAGGAGACCGAGGCGGCTGCGTACGAAGGTCCGCTGCCGGCCTACGACTTCGAGCCGGACGCCGAGAAGTTGCTCGAAGCCATGCTGCCCAAGTACGTGAACACCCGCATCTACACGGCGCTCCTCGACGCCGCCGCCTCCGAATCCGCGTCGCGGCGCCGCGCGATGAAGTCGGCCGCGGACAACGCGGACGAGCTGATCAAGACCTACACCCGGCTGGCCAACCAGGCCCGCCAGGCAGAGATCACGCAAGAGATCAGCGAGATCGTCGGCGGCGCCGACGCGCTCGCGGCGACAGGGAGCGAAGAGTGACCATTACCGACGAGATCGCCACCGCGAGCGAGCACCACATTGGCACCGGCCGGGTCGTCCGGGTGATCGGTCCGGTCGTCGACGTCGAGTTCAGCCGCGACACCATGCCGGCGCTGTTCAACGCGCTCACCGTCGAGATCGCCCTCGAAGAGGTGGCCAAGACGATGACCCTCGAGGTCGAGCAGCACATCGGCGATGACATCGTGCGGGCCATCGCGCTGCAGCCGACCGACGGGCTGGTCCGTGGGGCCGTCGTCACCGACACCGGCGGGCCGATCACGGTTCCGGTCGGGGACGTGACCAAGGGCCACGTCTTCAACTGCCTCGGCGAGCCGCTCGACGTCGAGGCCAGTTCGCTCGAGATCACCGAGCGCTGGCCGATCCACCGCGATCCGCCGCCGTTCGCCCAGTTGGAGAGCAAGACCGAGATGTTCGAGACCGGCGTCAAGGTCCTCGACCTGCTCACCCCGTACGTGCTGGGTGGCAAGATCGGGCTGTTCGGTGGGGCCGGCGTGGGCAAGACCGTGCTGATCCAGGAGATGATCTACCGGGTCGCCGAGAACTTCGGCGGCGTGTCGGTGTTCGCCGGAGTCGGTGAACGCACCCGTGAGGGCACCGGGCTGATCGTCGAGATGACCGAGACCGGCGTCATCGAGAAGACCGCATTGGTCTTCGGGCAGATGGACGAGCCGCCGGGCACCCGGCTGCGGGTGGCTCTCTCGGCGCTGACCATGGCCGAGTATTTCCGCGACGTCCAGGGCCAGGACGTGCTGCTGTTCATCGACAACATCTTCCGGTTCACCCAGGCGGGTTCGGAGGTGTCGACGCTGCTCGGCCGGATGCCGTCCGCGGTGGGTTACCAGCCGACGCTGGCCGACGAGATGGGCCAGCTGCAGGAGCGGATCACCTCGACCCGTGGCCACTCGATCACCTCGATGCAGGCGATCTACGTGCCGGCCGACGACATCACCGACCCCGCGCCGCACACCGCGTTCGCCCACCTTGACGCCACGACCGTGCTCTCCCGGCCGATCTCGGAGAAGGGCATCTACCCTGCGGTGGACCCACTCGACTCGACGTCGCGCATTCTCGATGCGCGCTATGTCGGTGAGGAGCACTACCAGGTCGCCCAGCGCACCAAGGAGATCCTGCAGCGCTATGCCGAGCTGCAGAACATCATCGCGATCCTGGGTGTCGACGAGCTGTCGGAGGAGGACAAGATCCTGGTCGGCCGGGCGCGGCGCATCGAGCGCTTCCTGTCGCAGAACACGTTCGTGGCCAAGGTTTTCACCGGGCTGGACGGGTCGTTCGTGCCGGTGACCGAGACGGTCGATGCGTTCAAGCGGCTGTGCGAGGGCGAGTTCGACAGCTACCCCGAGCAGGCGTTCTTCATGTGCGGCGGCCTCGAAGACCTCGAGCGCAAAGCCGATGAGCTGAAGAAGGCCTGAGCGGAAGGGACGCGTGATGCACGTCGAGGTGGTCGCGGTCGAGCGGCCGATCTGGTCGGGGCAGGCCACGATGGTCATCGCCCGAACGCCCGAGGGCGAGATCGGCATCCTGGACGGGCACGAGCCGTTGCTCGCGGAGCTGGAAGATGGCTGGCTGGTTCGCGTCGTGCGCGACGGCCACGACGAGCTGCGGGTGGCCGTCAACGGCGGTTTCCTGTCCGTCCGCGAGGACGGGATCGCCATCATGGCTGAGACCGCCGAGGAGGCTAGCGAGATCGACGTGGCCCGGGCCCGCGATGCGCTCAGCCGCGCGGAGGTCGAGTCACCCGGCGCCGAGGAGACCGATACGGCGGCCCAGGACGCGCGCAACCGGGCTCTGGCGCGGCTGCGTGCCGCCGGCGAAGCGGTCTGATCGGCAGCTACGGGGGAGCGCAGTGGCCGTCGTCGATCTCATCTTCGCCATCGCGCTGATCCTCGTCGTGATCGTGCTCGCGTCCATCGTGGCCCGGCAGCGGCAGATGCTGCGCAGCGCCGGCGCCATCCCGTTGGCCACCCGCCGCGGCAGCCGGTGGCTGTACGGCGTCGGGCGATACTCGGGCAACGAATTGCGGTGGTACCGGGCTATCGGCATCGGCACGCGGCCGTCGCGAATCATCCAGCGCGATGATCTGCAGGTCGTGGGCCAGCGCCCACCGACCGGGCAGGAGCGTTCGTCCCTGCCGGCCAGCGCGATCATCGTCGAATGCCGTGACTCCACGGGCGACGTCACGATCGCCTTGGCCGACGGCGCCTACACCGGCTTCGTCTCGTGGCTGGAGTCCTCGGCCCCGTCGTCCTGAGGTCGGGAGTCTGGCTCAGGGCCTGGATCAGATGCTCCCGAAGTCGTGGGACGTCAGTCGCCGCCAGGGCGCCACAAGACGTCGCCGCCGGGGTTGGCCGTGCGGCTGAGGATGAACAGCAAATCCGACAGACGATTGAGATACCGCAACGCCTCGCGATTGGTGTGCTCGGGGTCGACCGCGTACAGCGCCCAGGCGCTGCGCTCGCCTCGCCGGGCGACAGCGCGGGCTTGATGCAGGAAGGCGGCACCGGGTGTGCCGCCCGGCAGGATGAAGCTATCCAGCTTCGCCAACTGAGCATTGAACTGGTCGCACCAGCCTTCCAGCCGTTCGACCTGGGCAGCGGTGATCCGCAACGGCGGGTACTGCGGGTTCGCGACCACCGGCGTGCAGAGATCGGCGCCCACATCGAACAAGTCGTTCTGCACCTGGTGCAGCACCGCTGTGATCGGCGGGGGCAGCTCACCGAGGGCGACCGCGACACCGATCGCCGCGTTGGTCTCGTCGCAGTCGGCGTAGGCGGCTACCCGCGGATGCGTCTTGTCGACCCGGGACATGTCGCCGAGCGCGGTCGTGCCGTCGTCGCCTGTCCTGGTGTAGATACGGGTCAGATGCACGGCCATGCCTTCACGCTAGCGTGGGCCCGATGCAGGTGTTGCGAGTGACCGGCGGTGCCCGGTTGCGGGGCGAGGTCGCCGTCGTAGGTGCCAAGAACAGCGTGCTCAAGCTGATGGCGGCGGCGCTGCTCGCGCCCGGGCAGACCACGCTGCGCAACCTGCCCGCGATCTCCGATGTGTCGATCATGCACGAGCTGCTCGGCCGGCTGGGCTGTGACGTGGAGCAGGACGCCGAGGATCCAGCCGAAACCGCCGACAGCGTCCGCATCACCGTGCCGGACGACCCGTCCCGGCTGCTGTCGCAGGCGCCGTACGACCTGGTCCGCCGCATCCGCGGCTCGATCTGTGTGCTGGGCCCGTTGCTCGCGCGCACCGGACGCGCGAAGGTGGCGCTGCCAGGGGGTGACGCGATCGGTTCACGTCCGCTGGACATGCACTTCGCCGGCCTGGAGCGGATGGGTGCGCAGATTCGGGTCGAACACGGCTACATCGTGGCCGAAGCGGGGCAGCTGCACGGTTCGACGATCTGGCTCGACTTTCCGAGCGTCGGTGCCACGGAGAACATCCTGACGGCCGCGGTGCTCGCCAAGGGCAGCACGGTCATCGACAACGCGGCGCGCGAGCCGGAGATCGTCGACCTGTGCCGGATGCTGGTCGCGATGGGCGCGCAGATCGACGGCGTCGGATCGTCCACGCTGGAGATCGACGGCGTCGACTCGCTGCGACCGACGACCCACGCGGCGGTGGCTGATCGGATTGTGGCCGGTACCTGGGCGTTCGCGGCCACTGCCACGCGCGGGGACGTGACGGTACGCGGCGGGCGTGCGGAGCACCTGGAGATCGCGCTGGACAAGCTGGTGCGCTCGGGTGCCGACATTGACGTGCTGCCCGACGGGTTTCGGGTTCGGATGGACCAGCGTCCGAAGAGCTTCGACGTCGTGACGCTGCCGTATCCGGGCCTGGCCACCGATCTGCAGCCGCTGGCCATCGCGTTGCTGTCGATCGCCGATGGCACCGCGCTGATCACCGAGAACCTGTTCGAGGGCCGGTTCATGTTCTGCGACGAGATCGCCCGCATGGACGCCGACGTGCGAACCGACGGCCATCACGCCGTCGTACGCGGCAAGCCGCGCCTGTCGGGCGCACCGGTCCGGGCCACCGACATCCGCGCCGGGGTTAGCCTGGTGATCGCTGGACTCGTCGCCGAGGGGGTCACCGAGATCGCCGAGATCCAGCACATCGACCGGGGCTACGTCCGCTTCGACGAGCAACTGCGTTCCCTGGGCGCCGACGTGCGGCGGGTCGAGTCCGACGTGTTCTAGTTGGCACCGAGGACGCCGCGGGCGCGCTCCGCGTCGGCGTGAAAGACGAGGACGTCCAGCTGGCCGTCGTGGCGGTGCGACAGGGACGAGCGGATCCCCGCCTCACCCAGCGCGGCTCGCAGGGTGATCGCCTCGCTTCGCGAACGCCCCGCGGCTACCACGTCGAGCATGCCCAGATCGGTGGACTCCGCAGCGTCGACCGGCGCCCCGGTGCGCGCTCGGGAGGGCCGAAACGCCCAGCGCAGCACCAGCCCGAGCAGGCAGACGACGACCACGGCCACGATCAGCGCCGAAATATCGTTCGTCACAGACCCATCCTGACACTCGGCCATTACTCTCGCGAGGTCAGCAAATCGAGGCGAGGAGTGGCTGTGGCTGGACAGAAGGTGGCGGTCATCGGTGCCGGATTGATGGGCTCGGGCATCGCGCAGATGTCCGCCGTCGCGGGCTGGAACGTCGTGCTGCGCGACATCACCGACGACGCATTGTCGAAGGGAGTGGCCGCCATCCAGGAGTCGCTGGGCAGGTTGGCGGAGAAGGGCACGGTCGAGCCGTCGGCCGTCGAGTCCGCGCTGGCGCGCATCGCGACGACAACGGATCTGGCCGCCGTCGCCGACGCCGATATCGTCATCGAGGCCGTCTTCGAGAACCTCGACGTGAAGCGGGACCTGTTTGCCACCCTCGACGGACTGGTGGGCCCGCACACCGTGCTGGCGTCCAACACCAGCGCCATCCCGATCACCCAGATTGCGGCGGCCACCACGCGACCGGAATCGGTCGTCGGCGTCCACTTCTTCTCACCGGTGCCGATGATGACGCTGGTAGAGCTGGTGCGTGGCTACAAGACGTCCGACGAGACGCTCGCCCAGGCCCGCGCGTACGCAGAGGGCATCGGGAAGACGTGCGTCGTGGTGAACCGAGACGTCGCGGGATTCGTCAGCACACGGCTGGTGTTGGCGCTGGCGAATGAGGCGGTGCGGCTGGTGGAGTCCGGCGTCGCCAGTGCCGAGGACGTCGACAAGGTCTGCAAACTCGGCTTCGGCCACCCGATGGGCCCACTGGCGACGCTCGATATGGCCGGCGTCGACATCATGCTGCACGCCACCGGCCACGTCTATGCCGACACCCGCGACGGCAAGTTCGCGCCGCCCGAGCTGCTGCAGCGCATGGTGGTGGCGGGTGATCTCGGCCGCAAGACCGGCCGCGGCTTCTACGCGTACTGACGGGCTAACCGCAACGGCGGCCTGATCGGCTCGCTCCGGCGTGCCTATCCGTCCACGGTCGGCGCGGCCGCCTGCGCCGCCAGGAGACGGCGCAGCCCACGCTCACCCTCGCCCATCATCACGTCGTGGTTGAAGCGCAGGATCGGGCGGGCCAGCAGGCCAGCCCGGCGCACGAGCGACTTGCGCACCGTCACGTCCTGGGTGAATCGCGCGGTCGTCACGGCACCATCCGACTCGACGGTCCACCGGCTCCTGCCAACCAGATCGCCGTCCAGGCGGGCCTGCAGGACGCGCCCGTCGGCATCCTCGATCTCACGGCGGACCACGAAGACCAGGTCGTAGGGCAGCCAGCTGCGGCAGGTCAGCTCGCCGGAGTCATCGTCGATGCGCCGGACCCGCCGGACCTGCGCCCACCACACGGGATAGCTCTCCACGTCGGCCAGCGCGGCGTAGACCGCGCCCACGCCCGCGGGCACGATCCAGTGCGCGTCGAGCCGGTAGTCGGCGCTACCCACTTCAGCCGCCCGGGTGCGCCGCGGGTGCAACGATCGGCGCCTGCATCGACCAGGGGAAATCGATCCACCGGTCGGTCTGCCGCCACACGTACTCGCACTTGACGGTCGAGGCGGCTTTCTCGTAGATGACCGCGCACCGCACCTCGGCCACGTGCACGGCGCAGAAGTCCTTGACGAGCCGCAACGTGGCGCCGGTGTCGGCGATGTCGTCGGCTATCAGTACCCGCGCTCCGGACAGGTCCACGGGCTGGGGGACCGGCGGCAACACGACCGGCATGTCCAGCCGCTCGTCCACGCCGGTGTAGTACTCGACGTTCATCAGGTGCAGGTTCTTGACACCCAGTGCGTAGCCGAGCGCCCCCGCCGGGAACAGGCCGCCCCGGGCGATGCCGAGGATCAGGTCCGGACGGAACGCATCGGCGTCGACCCGCGCGGCGAGTTCCCGGCTGGCGATCCCGAAATCAGCCCAGCTGAGCGGTTCGTGCCCGTCGTTCTCCACTCGTCGAGCGTGCCAGAGAAGGCGCGCGGGTCGACGGGCTCTGCGAAGTCGGCCACAGTTGTTACCAGAAGATGTCCGGCTCATGGGATCGTCGGATCATCCGTGGAGGTGACGCCGTGCCGTATCCGGACGACGAAACACGCGATCCCCCCTGGGTCATGCGGACCTATGCGGGCCATTCCTCACCGGGCGAGTCGAACGCGCTATACCGCCGCAATCTGGCCAAGGGCCAGACCGGACTCTCGATCGCCTTCGATCTGCCCACGCAGACCGGCTACGACCCGGACGCCGACCTGGCGCGCGGCGAAGTGGGCAAGGTCGGCGTCCCGGTGACGCACATCGGCGACCTGCGCAGGCTGTTCGACGGTCTGCCGCTCGACCAGATGAATACCTCCATGACGATCAACGCCCCGGCGATGTGGCTGCTGGCGCTGTATCTCGCGGTCGCCGAGGAGCAGGGCGCGGACTTCGGCAAGCTCGCCGGCACCACGCAGAACGACATCATCAAGGAGTACCTGTCCCGGGGCACGTACGTCTTCCCGCCCGTGCCGTCGCTGCGCCTGATCACCGACATGATCGCGTACACGGTGGCGCAGGTTCCCAAGTGGAACCCAATCAACGTCTGCAGCTACCACCTGCAGGAGGCGGGTGCGACTCCGGTCCAGGAGGTCGCTTTCGCTTTGTGTACCGCGATTGCGGTGCTGGACTCAGTGCGGAACTCGGGGCAGGTCAGCGAAAGCCAGTTCCCAGACGTCGTCGCGCGTATCTCCTTCTTCGTGAATGCCGGCGTGCGCTTCGTCGAGGAAATGTGCAAGATGCGGGCGTTCGGCAGGCTTTGGGACGAGATCACCCGCGCCCGTTACGGGGTGACCGACGAGCGGCAACGCAGATTCAGATACGGCGTCCAGGTGAACTCGCTCGGGCTCACCGAGGCTCAGCCGGAGAACAACGTCACGCGCATCCTTCTCGAGACGCTCGCCGTGACGATGTCGCGGGACGCCCGGGCCCGTGCCGTGCAGCTGCCAGCGTGGAACGAGGCGCTCGGCCTGCCGCGTCCCTGGGACCAGCAATGGTCGCTGCGCATGCAGCAGGTGCTGGCCTACGAGACGGACCTGCTGGAGTACGCCGACCTGTTCGACGGCTCGCCCGTCGTCGAGGCCAAGGTGGCCGAGCTCGCCGACGGCGCCCGTGCCGAGATCGCCAAGGTGCTTGACATGGGCGGCGCGGTCGCGGCCGTCGAGTCGGGCTACCTGAAGTCGGCGATGGTGTACTCGTTGTCCGAGCGACGCCGGCGCATCGAGTCCGGCGAGGACGTCGTGGTCGGCCTGAACCGGTTCACCGAGACCGAGCCCAACCCGCTGCTCGCCGAGACCGATGCGGCGGTCCAGGCCGTCGATCCCGCGGTGGAGGCGGCCGCGATCGACGCCGTCCGGGCATGGCGCGCGAGTCGTGACCACGCGGCGGTCGACGAGGCGCTGCGGACCCTGCGCGACGCTGCCAAGACCGACACCAACTTGATGCCCGCGTCGCTGGCGTGTGCGCGGGCGGGCGTGACGACCGGCGAATGGGCCGGCGTGTTGCGCGAAGTGTTCGGCGAGTACCGGGCACCCACCGGGGTCAGTGGGGCCACGTCGGTCGGCGGCGACTCCTCGGCCATCCGCGACCGGGTGCGCGCACTGGCCGCCGAGTTCGGCCGTCCGCTCCGGTTCCTGGTCGGCAAACCGGGTCTGGACGGGCACTCCAACGGCGCCGAGCAGATCGCGGTGCGGGCCCGCGACGCCGGCTTCGAGGTCATCTATTCCGGCATCCGGCTCACACCCGCACAGATCGTGACGGCGGCGGTGCAGGAGGACGTCGACGTAGTGGGGCTGTCGGTGCTCTCCGGCTCGCACTTGTCGGTCGTGCCGGAGATCGTCGACGGGCTGCGCGCCGCCGGCCTAGCCGACGTGCCGGTGGTTGTCGGAGGGATCATCCCGGAGGCCGATGCCGGGCGGCTGCGCTCGGCCGGCGTGGCGCGGGTGTTCACGCCGAAGGACTTCGCGATCGCCGACGTGTTGGGTGAGGTGGTCGACGCAGTCGTCGAGGCTCGTTCCTGACAGTCAGCCGAGTTTGTCGGGGTCCGGGCCGGTGCGCTCCCCGCGGTCGAGGCCGCTGATCGCGTCGAGGTCGTCGCCGACCAATTCGAAGTCGAACACGTCGATGTTCTCGGCGATGCGTGACGGAGTCACCGACTTCGGGATCACGATCAGCTCGTTCTGCAGGTGCCATCGGATCACCACCTGGGCTGGCGACTTGCCGTACTTCTCAGCGAGGCTCGTGATCAGCGGATCGCGCAGCAGCCGCCCGCCTTTCGCCAGCGGCGACCAGGACTCGGTGGCAATGCCGTGCCGCTCGTGGAACGCCCGCAACGGTACCTGCGTAAGGTACGGCGACAGCTCGATCTGATTCACCGCCGGGACGATGTCCGTCTCGTCGAGCAACCGCTGCAGATGCGTGATCTGGAAGTTCGACACGCCGATCGCCCGGATGCGCCCGCCGGCGTACAGCTTCTCGAACGCGCGCCACGTCTCGACGTACCGGCCGCGCCGCGGCTGGGGCCAGTGGATCAGGTAGAGATTCACGACATCCAGGCCCAGCAGGCCGGCACTCTTGTCGAACGCGCGCAGGGTGGCTTCGTACCCCTGGTCCGGGTTGCCGAGCTTCGTGGTGACGAACAGCTC
The DNA here is from genome assembly GCA_963839175.1 of uncultured Actinomycetota bacterium. Lineage (GTDB taxonomy): Bacteria > Actinomycetota > Actinomycetes > Mycobacteriales > Jatrophihabitantaceae > CAWIUB01. The sequence continues at coordinate 87,149 of CAWIUB010000039.1, read as the reverse complement.
GTCCGGTGAGATGCCCGAGGCGGCGACGGCCGCACCCACGCCCTGCTCATTGGCATAGAGGGAAGCCGTGTCGACGTGGCGGTATCCGCTCTGCAGGGCGATAGTGACCACGTGCGCGGTCTGCCCGGGAGGCACCTGGAAGACTCCGAACCCCAGCTGGGGGATCTCGACCGAGTTGTTCAAGGTGATCACCGGTAGGTCGGCCATCTGGCGCTCCTTGGTGACTGCAGCTGCGCTTTGCACGCTACTCGCCGGGTAGCCTGCTGCTTCGTGCGCCTGGTGATCGCCCGCTGCTCGGTCGACTACATCGGGCGGCTCACCGCCCACCTGCCACTCGCGACGCGCCTGCTCGTGGTGAAGGCTGACGGATCCGTGCTGGTGCACGCCGACGGCGGGTCGTACAAGCCGCTGAACTGGATGTCAGCGCCGTGCCGGCTGGAGATTACGGACCGCACCTGGACGGTGACCAACCGGGCCGGCGAGCAGCTGATCATCTCGATCGCGCAGATGCTGCACGACTCGACGCACGAGCTCGGCGTGGACCCTGGGCTGGTCAAGGACGGCGTCGAGGCGCACCTGCAGAAACTGCTCGCCCGGCAGATCCAGACGCTCGGCGACGGATACCGGCTGGTGCGCCGCGAATATCCCACCGCAATCGGCCCGGTCGACATCCTGGCCCGCGACCGGGCTGGCCTGGCGGTGGCCGTTGAGATCAAACGTCGCGGGGAGATCGATGGAGTGGAGCAGCTAACCCGCTACCTCGACCTGCTCAATCGCGATCCGCTGCTGGCACCGGTTCGGGGGGTCCTCGCGGCGCAAGAGATCAAACCGCAAGCGCGCGTGCTCGCCGAGGACCGGGGCATCGCCTGCCTAGTGCTCGACTACGACGCCCTGCGCGGCATTGCACGCGACGACACACTGTTCTGACCCCGGGTCCGCCGTACGGTGATGTGATGAGTGAGCATCACCGCGGCGATGAGCGCTTGCGCGAGCCAGGAGATGTGATGAGGACCACAGCCGACATGGCGACGTTCGACTCGCTCGACCCGATCACCGGCGAGGTGGTCGCGAGTTTCCCAGTCCACACCGTGGCCGACGTCCGGGGGGCGGTCGAGCGCGCGCGCCCGGCCGCGGTCTGGTGGGCGGAGCTCAGCTTCGACGGGCGCAAGAAGCGGCTGCGCGGCTGGCGCACGCTGCTGGCCAAGCGCATCGACGAGCTGGCCGCGCTGGTCCATCGGGAGAACGGCAAGCCGGTGGCGGATGCGATCGGCGAGCTCGCCATCGCCATCGCCCACCTGGACTGGGCGGCTGGCAATGCCGCCAAGGTCCTGCGCCGCCGAAGGGTCGGGGCGGGACTGCTGGCGCTGAATCACGCGGCGAGCGTCGGTTACGTACCGCGGGGCGTGGTCGGCGTGATCGGACCGTGGAACTACCCGGTGCACACGCCGCTGGGCTCGATCTCCTACGCCCTCGCGGCGGGCAACGCGGTGGTCTTCAAGCCGAGCGAGTACACGCCGGCGATCGGGCGCTGGCTCGTCGACGCGTTCGCCGAGGTGGTGCCCGAGCAGCCGGTGTTCGGGCTGGTGACGGGATACGGCGCGACCGGCGACGCCCTATGCCGGGCGGGCGTCGACAAGCTCGCGTTCACCGGCTCGACGGCGACGGGCAGGAAGGTGATGGCCGCCTGTGCCGAAGCTCTCACGCCGGTGATCATCGAGTGTGGGGGCAAGGACGCGCTGATCGTGGCGGCCGACGCGGATCTCGCGGCCGCCGTGGACGCGACGGTGTGGGGCGGGCTGTCCAACGGTGGCCAGACCTGCGCGGGCGTCGAGCGGGTGTACGTCGTCGACAGCGTGTACGAGCAGTTCCTGGCCCGGCTGGCCCGTGCCGCGGCGTTGATCCGCGCAGGCGGCGACGACCGAGCGCAGTACGGGCCTATTACGATGCCGGCTCAACTCGATGTCATCAGCCGGCACATCGACGACGCCCTGACGCGCGGCGGCACGGCGCTGGTCGGCGGGCGGGACTCCGTGGTGCCGCCGTACGTCCAGCCGGTCGTCCTGGTCGACGTCCCGGAGGACTCGGCCGCGGTGCGGGAGGAAACGTTCGGCCCGACCCTGACCGTCGCCAAGGTGCGGGACGAGGACGAGGCCGTGCAGCGAGCCAACGACAACCCCTTCGGTCTGGGCGCCGCCGTTTTCAGCGCCGAGCACGGCGAGCAAATCGCCGGACGGCTGTCCTGTGGCATGGTCAGCATCAACTCGGTCATCGCGTTCGCCCTCGTGCCCGCGCTGCCGTTCGGCGGGGTGCGCAACTCGGGATTCGGCCGCGTTCACGGTGCGGACGGCCTGCGGGAGTTCGCCTGGCCCAAGGCCATCACCCGCTACCGGATGCCGCCGCCGCTGAAGCTGACCACGTTCGACCGTCCGGACAACGCCATCGACCGGCTCAGGACGCTGGTCAAAGCCAGGTGGGGTAGGTGAGTATTGCCTCGTCAGACGGTCGCAAGCGTTGCCCGGCGCGCTATTCTGCGACGAACCACCGAATGGGAGAGGACGGACATGGACATGTCTAGCGAGTTCCACCAGGTAGGTGTCATCGGGCTCGGCACGATGGGTGCCGGCATCGCGGAGGTCATCGCCCGCACCGGCGTCGCGGTCGTGGGGATCGAGGTGGACGAGGCCGGGATCGACCGCGGGCGTGGCCACATCGAGCACTCCACGGCCCGCGCCGTCGCGGGCGGAAAGCTCACCGGGGACGAGCAGACGCAGCTGCTGGGCCGCATCGACTACGGCACTGACCTCAAGGCGCTAGCCGACGTGGATCTGGTCATCGAGGCGGTGCCCGAGCACCTCGACCTGAAGCGCTCGATCTTCGCCCAGCTCGACGAGATCTGTAAACCGGAGACCATCCTCGCCACGAACACCTCGTCGCTGTCGGTGACCGAGATCGCGGTGGCTACGCGTCGGCCGGGCAAGGTCGTCGGCCTGCACTTCTTCAACCCGGCGCCGGTGATGAAGCTCGTAGAGGTCGTGAGCAGCGTGCTCACCGAGCCGGAGGCCCTCGAAACCGTCGAGGCTTTCACCCAGCAGCTCGGCAAGGTCGATGTGACGATCGGCGACCGCGCGGGGTTCATCGCCAACGGCCTGTTGTTCGGTTACCTCAACCACGCGGCGGCGATGTACGAGTCGCACTATGCGAGCCGCGAGGACATCGACGAGGCGATGAAGCTCGGCTGTGGCCTGCCGATGGGCCCGCTCTCGTTGCTCGACCTGATTGGGCTCGACACGGCCTATGAGATCCTCGACACGATGTACCGGCAGCGGCGCGACCGCGTGCATGCGCCGACCCCGATCTTCAAGCAGATGATCACCGCGGGGCTGCTCGGCCGCAAGAGCGGGCGCGGTTTCTATACCTACGACCAGCCTGATTCGCCCACCGTGGTCGACGATGCGCTCACGCCGGCAGCAGCCGCCGTCGAGACGGCCCCGCGACCGGTAGACCGGGTTGGCGTGGTCGGCTCCGGGACAATGGCGACCGGCATGATCGAGGTGTTTGCCAAGGCGGGCTTCGACGTGATATTCCGCGCGCGCAGCGACGAGAAGGCCGCCAAGGTCGTCACTGCGATCACCCGCTCCATGGAGAAGGCAGTGCAGCGCGGCAAGCTCGCGGAGGCGGACCGTGACGCCGCGCTGAGCCGGATCACCGGCACGGCGCGTCTCGAGGATCTCGCCGGGGTACAACTCGTGGTCGAGGCCGTCGTCGAAGATCTCGGCGTCAAGCAGGCACTGTTCGACAACCTGGACGAGATCTGCGCGCCGGGCACGGTGCTGGCCACGACGACGTCCAGCCTTCCGGTGATCGAGTGTGCCATGGCTACGTCTCGTCCTGGAGACGTGATCGGAATGCACTTCTTCAACCCGGCCACTGTCATGAGGCTCGTCGAGGTCGTGACGACGGTGTCGAGCGCGGCCGATGCCGAGGCGACGGTGCTCGACGTGACTCGCAGGATCCGCAAGCATGCGGTGCGCTGTGGGGACCGCGCCGGGTTCATCGTCAACGCGCTGCTCGTTCCGTACCTGAACGACGCGGTCAAGATGCTGGAAACGCAGTACGCCACGGCCGATGACATCGACACGGCAATGAAGGTGGGCTGTGGCTACCCGATGGGGCCGCTCGAGCTGCTGGACGTGATCGGCAACGACGTAGCGCTCGTCGTCGAGCGCACGCTGTTCCAGGAGTTCCGCGAGCCGGGATACGCGCCGGCTCCGCTGCTGGAGCAGCTCGTCACCGCCGGTCGGCTCGGCCGCAAGACCGGCAAGGGCTTCCGCGACTTCGGCTGACCTACCCTGGGCTGATGCCCAGGCAGAACCGCCGCCGCGTCGAGGTCGGCGACGCGACTCGCCCGCTTGGATCCACTGTGGGACAGCGATACGACGAGTGGCGCGGCGAGACGTACGTCGTCCGGTCGGTCGCGGGATCTGCTGCGAGCCGGGTGTACCGCTGCCCCGGCTGTGACCAGCAGGTGCGCTCCGGGCAGCCGCACGTCGTCGCCTGGCCCGCTGATGACACCGACGCCGGTGACCGACGGCACTGGCACACCGCGTGCTGGGCGAATCGCGACCGCCGTTCCCCTGGCGTCCAGCGCAGCCGTTCGGCTCCGCGTTACTGAGGGCCCGGTGCCGGGGGAGCGGTATCGGCGATCACCTTCGCGAGCCGCTGATGCAGTTTGCGCAACCCGGCGTGCGCATCGGCGCGCTGTCCCTCGAGATCGCGGACCTCGGCCGCCGCCGCGTCGGTGAGCCGACCGGCCTGCTCGTGCGCGTCACGCACGATCTGCTCGGCCTCCTGCTTGGCCCCGGCCAGGTGCGCTTCGGCCTGCTGCCGCAGTCCCACCGCTTCGGCCTCGGCGTCGGCGGCGATCTGCTCGGCCCTGACCTGCGCGGCGGCGATCTGCTCAGCCGAGCGCCGCTGCTCCTCGGTACGTCGTGCGCGCAGCGCGATCTCGAAGTCCTCAGCCGCGGTCGCGCGCTCGGCTGCCGCCTCGGCGTCCAGGCGCTGACGCGAGGCTTCCGCCTCGCGGGTGATCTGCGCCTCTTGGGTACGGGCCAGGTCCAGCTGGGCGTTCGCCTCTGCGGTCACGTCGGCGTGATGCCGTTCGGCCTCGGACAGCCGGCGACGGAACGTCTCGTCGGCTTCCGCGTGCCGTTGGGTCGCTTCGTCAAGAATCTGGTCGGCCTCGGCCTGCGCTGCCGCTCGGACCCGCGCCGCTGCCTCGTCGGCGCTCGTCCGGGTCGTCACAGCGTACGCGTCGGCGTCGGCCCGCAGGCTCTGCGCCGTGGCCTTGGCGGACTCGAGCAGCTCGCGCACCCGCGGGGCCACGTTGTCCTCGTTGACCTCCTGGGTCGCGATCTGCAGCTGCCGGCGCAATGACTCGATCTGCGCCTGAGCGCTGCCGATGTGCGCTGCCAGGTCGGCGCTGCGTGCCTCGGCGGCGCTGCGCGCGGCATGCGCGGCCCGCACTTCCTCGTCCAGCTCCGATACGTACTCCTCGACCTGACGGCGGTCGTACCCGCGCATCGCGATGTCGAAGCCGCGGTCGTCCAGGATCGGCAGGGCATCCGTCGTGTTGTCGGCTGACATGATCCCATCGTCGCACTAGATCGTCGGCGCGCCCAACCAACGACTCACCGGTCGCGGAAGCGGTTGATCTCGTCCAGATGCTTTGCGCGCAGTTCCTGGTCACGTACGCCAAGGCCCTCGCGGCGGGCGAGGCAGAGAACCCCCACCTTGCCCTGGTGCAGGTTGCGGTGGACGTCGAAGGCCGCCTGGCCCGTCTCGGCCAAGGGGTAGACCTTGGAGAGCGTCGGGTGGATGTGGCCCTTGCTGATCAGCCGGTTAGCCTCCCAGGACTCGCGGTAGTTGGCGAAATGCGAGCCGACGATCCGCTTGAGCGTCATCCACAGATAGCGGTTGTCGAACTCGTGCCAGTAACCCGATGTGGACGCGACTGTCACGATCGTGCCGCCGCGCTTGGTCACGTACACGCTCGCGCCGAACGTCTCCCGGCCGGGGTGTTCGAAGACGATGTCGGGGTCCTCGCCGCCGGTGAGGTCGCGGATCCTGCCGCCCAGCCGTTTCCACTCGGACGGCTGCTGCACGCCATCCTTCCAGAATTGGTAGCCCTCGGCGTTGCGGTCGATGACCAGCTCGGCGCCCATCGCCCGGCACAGGTCGGCCTTCTCGGGAGAGGAGACCATGCACACCGGGATAGCGCCGCCGTTCAGCGCGTACTGGGTCGCGTAGGAGCCAAGCCCACCGGATGCGCCCCAGATCAGCACGACGTCGCCCTGCTTCATAGCTGCTCCGTGGTGCGAGACGAGCTGGCGGTAAGCGGTCGAGTTGACCAGTCCGGGGACTGCCGCCTCCTCCCAGGTCAGGTGCGCCGCCTTGGGCATCAGCTGGTTGGACTTGACGAGCGCCAGCTCGGCCAGCCCGCCGAAGTTAGTTTCGAACCCCCAGATGCGCTGCTGCGGGTCCATCATCGTGTCGTCGTGGCCCTGCGGGTCCTCCAGTTCCACGGACAGGCAATGCGCCACGACCTCGTCGCCCGCCTTCCATTTGGTCACCCCGGGCCCGACGCGTAGCACGACGCCGGAGAGGTCGGAGCCGACGACGTGGTAAGGCTGGTCGTGCTTGGCGGCGAGCGCGGAGGACTTGCCGTAGCGCTTGAGGAAGGCGAACGTGGGGACCGGCTCGAAGATCGAGGTCCAGACCGTGTTGTAGTTGATCGCGCTCGCCAGCACGGCGATCATCGCCTCACCCACGCCGAGTTCGGGGGTGGGCACGTCCTGGACGTGCAGGCTCTTGCGTGGGTCCTTCTCCCTGGTGCTCAGCCCCTCGAACATGTCGACCTCGTCGGCGCGCACGACGACGCCGCGGTAGGACTCCGGGAGCGGCAGCCGTTCGAGCTCGCTGCCGGGCGCGCCGGCAAGGATCGCGGTGCGAAAGTCTTCCATGTCGGTAGCCTCACAGCTTCTTCCACGTCACTGGCCTCAGGCATCGAGTGGCCGGTGCCACGCATGGTAGCTAGAGTTTACCAGCTTTCAGCTAACTTGCGTCGGCCGGTTGGACGAGCTCGACCAGTACGCCGCCGGCGTCCTTCGGATGGATGAAGTTGACATGGCTGCCGGCTGTGCCGCGTCGTGGGGCATCGTAGAGCAGGCGCATGCCGCGGTCCCGCAGTGCCGTTGATGCTGCCTCGATGTCCTCGACGGTGTAGGCGATCTGCTGAATCCCCGATCCGTTGCGCTCGATGAACCTGCCGATGGCCGACTCGGGGGACAGCGGAGCGAGCAGCTGGACGCGCGTGGCCCCGTCCCCGACGGCCAGCATCGCCTCGCGGACCCCCTGCTCCTCGTTCACCTCCTCATGCACGCTGACCACGCCGAACGTGTCGCGGTAGAACGCGATTGCGGCGTCGAGATCGGGCACCGCAATACCCACGTGGTCGATCTGGGTGAACAGGCTGTCGGCCCTCATCCGATTATGGTGGCGGTTGATCTGCGCTTACGGCGACCGCCGTGCCCGGATTCACATCGAGGGTCGGCGCCGCCTGGTTACAGTGGGGCCAACGCGGTCGTCTGGAGGTCTGCCATGGCTGGATCAGTGATCGTCAGTGGTGCCCGTACGCCGATGGGCAGGTTGCTCGGATCACTCAAGGATTTCTCTGGCGCAGACCTCGGCGGCATCGCCATCAAGGCAGCGCTCGACCGTTCTGGGGTGCGGCCCGATCAGGTGCAGTACGTGATCACGGGTCAGGTTCTGCAAGCAGGCACCGGGCAGCTCCCAGCCCGCCAGGCCGCGTACAAGGCGGGCATTCCGCTCAGCGTGCCGTCCATCACGATCAACAAAGTCTGCCTGTCTGGGCTGGACGCCATCGCCCTCGCCGACCAGCTCATCCGCGCCGGTGAGTTCGACATCGTCGTCGCGGGCGGGCAGGAGTCGATGACCAACGCCCCGCACCTGCTGCCGAAGTCGCGGGTGGGCTACAAGTACGGCGCCATCGAGATGCTGGACGCGATGGCCTACGACGGGCTGACGGACGCCTTCGAACACATCCCGATGGGCGAGTCAACCGACAAGTTCAGCGTCAAGCTCGGCCTCACTCGCGAAGACCAGGACGAGTTGTCCGCCCGCTCGCACCAGCGTGCCGCGCTCGCGCAGAAGAACGGTGTCTTCGACGAGGAGATCGTTCCGGTCTCGATTCCGCAGCGCAGCGGCGATCCGCTCGAGTTCCGCGAGGATGAAGGAGTGCGCGCCGATACGACCGTGGAATCACTCGCCAGGCTCAAGCCGGCATTCAGCAAAGACGGGACGATCACCGCTGGCTCGGCGTCCCAGATCTCCGACGGGGCCGCGGCCGTGGTGGTGACGAGCAAGGCGAAAGCGGAGGAGCTGGGTCTGTCCTGGCTGGCCGAAATCGGCGCGCACGGCAACGTCGCAGGGCCGGACAACTCGCTGCCATCGCAGCCTTCCAATGCGATCAACGACGCGCTGCGCAAGGAGGGGCTCCGCGTCGGCGACCTCGACGTGATCGAGATCAACGAGGCATTTGCCGCTGTGGCCATCCAGTCGATGAAGGACCTCGGCGTGGGTCCGGAGATCGTCAATGTGAACGGCGGAGCGATCGCGCTCGGCCACCCGATCGGGATGTCCGGCGCGCGCCTTGCGCTCACCCTGGCGCTGGAGCTGCGCCGCCATGGCGGCGGCACGGGCGCGGCGGCGCTGTGCGGTGGCGGGGGTCAGGGCGACGCCCTGATCCTGCGCGTTCCCGCGGCCGGCTGATCGACAAGCGTGTCCGCGCGTCCCGTTGCCGCCGACCGCCGTGCGGTCGATCTGGACGATCTCGTCTCCCGCGCGCGTAGCGGCGACCCGCGCGCCGTCGCCCGGTTGATCTCGCTGGTCGAGAATGAGTCGCCTCTGTTGCGCGACGTGGCGGCGATGCTCGTTCCGCTCATCGGCCGGGCACAGGTGGTCGGGCTAACCGGGTCGCCCGGGGTGGGCAAGTCGACGTCGACGTCGGTGTTGGTCAGCGCGCTGCGGGAGCAGGACCACCGCGTCGGGGTCCTGGCGGTCGACCCGTCCTCGCCATTCTCCGGTGGCGCGCTGCTAGGTGACCGGGTGCGGATGCAGGAGCACGCGACCGACGACGGCGTGTTCATCCGCTCCATGGCCTCCCGGGGCCACCTGGGCGGAGTGTCGTCGGCGGTGCCGCAGGCGCTGCGGGTGCTGGACGCGGCCGGGTGCGACATCGTGCTGATCGAGACGGTTGGCGTGGGCCAGGCCGAGGTCGAGGTCGCCTCCCTCGCCGACACCACAGTGGTGCTGCTAGCTCCCGGGATGGGCGACGGGATCCAAGCCGCGAAGGCGGGCATCCTCGAGACCGCGGACATCTTCGTCGTCAACAAGGCCGACCGCGACGGTGCCGACCAGGTGGCCCGCGACCTGCGTTTCATGCAGTCGCTGGGTGGCCCGCATTCGCAGCGCGGCAGGTGGCGAGCGCCGATCGTCAAGACCGTCGCCACACGGGGTCAGGGTGTCGGCGACGTGCTCGCGGCGCTGCAGAAGCACCGCCACTGGATGGTCACGCACGGCGAACTGGCGCGCCGGCGAGAGGCGCGAGCCTCGGCTGAGATCGAGGCGATTGCCGTGGCCCAGATGCGTACCCGGTTCCTGCAGGTCCACGGCTCGGTCGCGCTCGCGGCCGCAGCGCGACGGCTGGTTGCCGGCGAGATCGACCCGTACACGGCGGCGGACGACTTGATCGCCTCGCTGGCGGGCTGACTACTCGCCGTGGTCGAGTTCGCGCAGACCCATGGCCAGTGCGCGCAGCCGGTCGGTTTCCTCCGCGACGCGGTGCAGCGCGACCCGGTCGGGCGGTCCGGAGCTCGCGGCCACGGCGTCGGCAGCGGCAGCGACCAGCCGGCCGTGCGCGGTGACACCGGACTCCAAACGCGAGACGAGTGCCCGCACGGCAGCGTCGACGTCGCGGCGCTGTTCGTCTGACGCTGCCGGCCGAGCAGCCTCTATCGCGACGATGCGTTCGCTGTATTCGCGCAGGGCGATGGCTGCCGCATCGGCCTCGGCCGCGGTGTCCGACGCCGACGGGCCGAGCAGGTCGACGAGCTGGTCGAGGGCCCGCTGCTGAGCGACCAGGCGCTGCATCGCCGGCCGGGCCGCCGATCCCCTTGGTGGCAGCGGCGGCATGCTTCGCGGGACGGGTAGCCGATGCAGCTGCCAAGCGCGCCGGGTGGCCACGCCGGTGACCCACATACCGCCCGCGGCTACCGCGGCCACGGTGCCTCCAAGAACCGGGCTGCCGCCCACGATCGTCTCGGCGGCCACGACGGACAGGGCCACCGTCGGTACCGCGCGGATCCCGACGCCCCACCGCGCGCGGCGCTGCCGACGGCGCAGCCGGGCGGCCGGATCGCGCCAGCTCGACACGCCCGCGCGCATGCCGGCCACGAGCGAGGCCGCGCCCTGGGCAGTGCCCATCGCACGTCCACGCCTGGCGGTCATGACCTCGATCATGCCGGACGTGGCTGCTCGACGGGCAACCCTGCGCGACATGGCCGCGAACAGTCGGCCCGACGACGCGTCGTGACACCTGCCGCGGCCCGGCTCGCGGCGTCACGCCTCATGCGCCGCCGCCCCGACATGGGCGGCCTCTTCGACCTCCAGCAAGGATTCCTCACGCTGCGCCGCGAGATAGGCGCGATGCCCGCCCCGGATGCCGAACAGCCGCTTCGACACGAGCAGGTAGACGACGGCCGCGACGTTCACCACCAGGGCGAGAACCCGCAGGATGGTCACCTTCTCGGTCAGCTCGTAGACCTCGAGCGGGATGAACAACGAGGTCGCCACCACCGCGAAGTACTCGCCCCAGCGCTTGAGCAGCCACAGCCCTAACCCCTCGACCAACTGCAGCAGCCCGTAGAAGATCAAAAATGCCGCGACCAGGTTCAGCGTCGTGTGGCTAGCGTTGAGCGACTTCTCCAGTGCGCGCACCAGTCCGGAGTCGGACACGTTGAAGTTGATCTGGTCGAAGAAGGGTTTGAGCGCGCTGAGGTCCTTCTCGATCAGCGCCTTGATGCTGACCTGGCTGCTCTCGAAGCGCAGCACCGCGATCCCGAGCAGGAGCACGATCAGCCCGCGCACCCAGCGCTCGACGGCCAGCAGCCGCAGGATGAACGCCGACCGCAGCTCCCGGCCGCGCAGCAGCACCGGAGCCCGGTCGGCCGGCCCAATGCCCTGCGGCGCCCCGAGGACGTATGTGCCGCAGCGCAGGCAGCGCCAGGCATCGCCGAGTGGCGTCGTGGCCTCGAGCTTGGATCGGTACTTCGGCTCGTCCGGCGCGTACGTCACGTGCCCTTTGCGGGAACAGGTCCGCAGGCTCCAGTCCACGGTGGCTCAGCGGAATGCGTCCAGGCCGGTCAACTGCTGCCCGAGCACGAGAGTGTGTACCTCGTGCGTGCCCTCGTAGGTGTAGACGGTCTCCAGGTTGAGCGCATGGCGCAGCACCGGGTATTCGGTCGTGATGCCGCTGCCGCCGAGGATGCTGCGCGCCTCGCGGCAAATGTCCAGGGCGGCGCGCACGTTGGCGAACTTCCCGAAGCTGACCTGCTGCGGGGTGATGCGGCCAGCGTCCTTGAGCTCGCCGAGCCGGATCGCCGTTAGCCGGGCCTGGTTCAGCGATACCGCCAGCTCGGCCAGCTTGCGCTGCGTCAGCTGGAACGCCCCGATCGGCTTGCCGAACTGGGTCCGCGTGGTGGCGTAGTCGATGGTTGCGGCCAGCGCGTCACGGGCCGCCCCCGTGACTCCCCAGAGGATGCCGTACCGAGCCTCGGTCAGGCAGCCCAGGGGCGCGCGCAATCCCGTGCCCTTCCGCAAGATCGCATCGGCCGGCAGCCGCACGTCGTCGAGGCTAAGCGAGCTGGTCACCGATGCGCGCAACGACAGCTTGTGGTGGACGTCCTGCGCGCCGAACCCCGGGGTACCCGGCTCCACCAGGAAGCCCCGGATGCCGTCCTCGGTGCGCGCCCAGACGACGGCGACATCGGCGATCGAGCCGTTCGTGATCCACGTCTTTGTGCCATTCAAGATCCAGTCGTCCCCGTCGCGAACGGCGCGGGTTCGCATGGACCCCGGGTCGGAGCCGGAGTCGGCCTCGGTCAGGCCAAAACAGCCGAGCGCATCGCCGTTGGCCATCGCCGGCAGCCAGCGCTGTTTCTGTTCCTCGCTGCCGTAGGCGTAGATCGCGTACATCGCGAGCGATCCCTGGACGCTGACGAGCGACCGCAGGCCGGAGTCAACCGCCTCGATCTCCGTGCAGGCGATGCCGTACTGGGTGGCCGTCGCGCCATGACAGCCGTAGCCGTGCAGGTGCATGCCGAGGACGCCCAGGGCGCCGAACTCCTGTGCCAGCTCGCGCGCCGGCAGCTCGCCTGACTCGAACCAGTCGCGAATGTGCGGGCGCAGCCGGTCGTCGGCGAACTTGCGGACCGTGTCGCGCAGCAAGCGGCTCTCGGCGTCGAGCTCGTCGTCGAGGTCGAGCAGGTCCAGCCGCTCCAGCACGTCGGTCATGAGGAGCCGCCCTTCGCGAGCATCGCAGGGAGCACCGCAGGTGCGCACCGAGGAGCGGAGCGGAGGGCGGCGACTGGGGGCAGCGTCATGTCCGCAGATTACCCGTCGCGGCGGCATGGCGGATTACTCTGCGAGGGTGCCGCCAGCGTTGTCCTTCGATCCGATTGAACGCGCGAGTCAGCTGTGGCAGGAGCATTGGCCCGACCAGCCGGACGAGGTCTACGCGGCGATGCGCGCGGTCACCTCGATCATGCGCACCCAGCAGATCCTGATCGGACAGCTGGATGGTCTGCTGAAGCCGTACGGCGTGACGTTCAGCCGGTACGAGGCGCTTGTGCTGCTCACGTTCTCCAAAGCCGGGTCACTGCCTCTGTCGAAGATCGGCGAACGTTTGCAGGTGCACGCGACGTCCGTCACGAACGTGATCGACCGGCTGGAGGCTGCGGGACTGGTACGCCGCGAACCCAACCCGCGGGACGGGCGCGGCACGCTCGCGGTGATCACCGACGATGGACGACGCGTTGCCCAGTTGGCCACGGCCGAGCTCAATGCTGCCCGGTTCGGGCTCGGTGCGCTGGATGTCCGCGACCTCGATCGGCTGTTCGGCATCTTACGCACCGTGCGGGTCGCCGTGGCGGACTTCGTCAGCTAACGGCTGCCTCCAGAACGCGGATCGTGCGCGTCTGCGGGTCGACCCGGGCCCGGCAGCCCAGCGGCAGCACACCCATCGGCGAGCTGTGCCCGTAGTCCAGGTTGGCCACGACCAGCAGGTCGGCACGACCGGACTCGGCGAGCACGCGTTGCACCGTGTCCCAGAGCTGGAAGGTGCGCTGCAGCGAATAGTTCTCCGGCCGCGACAGCAGCAGCGCGCCGATCCGAGCGAGGACGCCGCTTGCCGCATAGTTCTGCAGCCCATAGCCGACTGTGCTCGGCGCCGGCGCCTCCTCGGACAGCTCAAGGGCGAAGATCGCTCCGTCCCACGCCTCGCTGGCTGGCCAGATCGACGTGCCCTTGGCCATCTGCAGGCTCTCGAAGCAGCCGCCGAGCAGCTCACCATCCACTGGCTGCTCACCCTGCAACCAGGCCCAGCCCGGATTCGGCCACCAGCGGCGGCGGCGGTCGGCCAGCGCCGGATCGCGCCAGTCCACCAGCTCGTCGGTCCACTCCGTGGCGGCCGACAACTCGAACGGCTCGGCCGTGAAGACCGCCTGGCGTACGCTCGCCTCGACGTACGGGTGGATGCCGCAGTTCTCGGCGAATCCGGCGAGCAGGGACGGGCCGTAGAACGAGACGATCCCTGCGGCGCGGTTCACCAGATGCTGCACGGTCGAGTCGGAGAATCCCATGAATACCTTGGGATTCGCGCTGATCAAGTCCAGGTCCAGGTAGCGGATCGTGCGGATCGAGTCGTCGCCACCGATGGAAGTGATGACTCCTGCAACGCCGTCGTTGGTGAGCGCCCAATGCAGATCGTCCGCCCGCGCCTTGGGATTCGCCCGCAGGAACGCATTGTCCCGGCGGGCGTTGGGCGCGTCCACGGCCCGCAGCCCGAGCGTCTCGGCGAGCTGCCGCATGCCCGCCTCATGCCGATGCGGCACCGCCGCCGACAGGCCGGCTGACAGCGAGACGATCGCAACCGTGTCGCCGGCTCGCAACGCCCGCGGTTTCGTCAACGGCATGCCGTCGAGGCTGCCCGCTCAGCCGCGGGCGGGCAAGCCGAGCTCCGTCGTCCTGGCCATTTACTAGGACGTCCTAGTAAAATGCTGATATGAATGTCGAGGACATCGCCGCCGGACGGGCGCGCTGGCAGGCTCGCTACGAGCAGGCTGGCAAGCTCGACCGTGATTTCACCACGCTGTCGGGTGCCGAGGTCGAGCCGCTGTATGGGCCGACGGGTGCCGACGACCGGTTCGACCGGATCGGCTGGCCGGGCGAATACCCGTTCACGCGCGGCATTCACGCGACCGGATACCGCGGCAAGCCGTGGACGATCCGTCAGTTCGCGGGTTTCGGCAACGCCCGGCAGACCAACGAGCGCTACAAGATGATCTTGGCCGAAGGCGGCGGCGGCCTGTCGGTGGCGTTCGACATGCCGACGCTGATGGGCCGCGACTCCGACGACCCCCGCTCGCTCGGCGAGGTCGGCCACTGTGGCGTGGCTATCGACTCAGCCGCCGACATGGACGTGCTCTTCGAGGGCATCGACCTGGCCGCCACGACTACGTCGATGACGATCAGCGGCCCCGCCGTCCCGATCTTCTGCATGTACGTGGTAGCGGCCGAACGGCAAGGCGCCGACGTTAGCCGGCTCGACGGCACGCTGCAGACAGACATCTTCAAGGAGTACATCGCGCAGAAGGAGTGGATCTACCCGCCGGAGCCGCAGTTGAAGCTGATCGGCGACCTGATGGAATATGTGGCCGCAGAGATCCCCGCGTACAAGCCACTTTCCGTATCCGGCTTCCACATCCGTGAGGCGGGGGCGACGGCCGCTCAGGAGCTCGCGTACACGCTCGCCGACGGCTTCGGCTACGTCGAGCTCGGCCTGTCGCGGGGCTTGGATATCGAGCAGTTCGCGCCGGGTCTCTCGTTCTTCTTCGACGCGCACCTCGATTTCTTCGAAGAGATCGCCAAGTTCCGGGCGGCGCGCCGGATCTGGGCCCGCTGGCTACGCGACGTCTACGGCGCAAAGACCGATCGCGCGAAGCGGCTGCGCTTCCACACGCAGACCGCAGGCGTGTCGCTCACCGCGCAGCAGCCCGACAACAACATCGTCCGCACCGCGCTCGAGGCGCTTAGTGCCGTACTCGGCGGCACGAACTCGCTGCACACCAACGCCCTGGACGAGGTGCTCGCACTGCCCAGCGAGAAGGCCGCGCAGATCGCCTTGCGTACCCAGCAGGTGATTGCCGAGGAGACCGGCGTGCTCAATGTGGCCGACCCGCTTGGCGGGTCGTGGTATGTCGAGGCGCTGACAGACGCCATCGAGTCCGAAGCAGAGAAGACCTTCGCCCGCATCCGCGAACTCGGCGGGGACGGCACGATGATGTCGGGGCTGCTGCGCGGCATCGAGGACGGCTGGTTCATCACGCAGATCGCTGACTCCGCGTTCGTCTACCAGCAGCAGCTGGAAAAGGGTGAGAAGAAGGTCGTCGGTGTCAACACGCTGACCGGTGCCGCCGGCGACGAGTTGGAGATCCTCCGGGTGTCGCACGAGGTCGAACTCGAGCAGCGGGCGCTGGTCGCGGCACGGCGGTACGGCCGTGACCAGCAGGCCGTCGACGAGGCGCTGGCTCGGATGGTCGAGGCGGCCAAAGCGGATGCCAACACGGTGCCGCCGATGCTCGACGCGGTGCGCGCAGAGGCGACGCTCGGCGAGATCTGCAACGCATTCAAGCCGCTCTGGGGCGAGTACCGGGAGCCCGCCAGCTTCTGACGCGTCGGGCGCCGGGCGCCGCAGCGGCTGCAGGAGGAGGCATACCGGGCTCCGAGCGCGAGTTGCGTGATCACGACCGGAGGGCCGGTGAGGCGTCCCGATGGTCGCGGTGACGGCTTGCCGTCACGATCTGGGAAACTGAAGGCATGCGTCCTGATGCACCACGCCGCCCTGCCCAGCCCAGCCCGGCCGTCGTCGCCGCGATGGCGGGAGCGGTGGATCTGGCAGCGGTGAAGGCACGGTCCGAGGCGGCCGCCCGCGCGGCCGAGGCGCCCCCGCCGCAGCCTGGCGCGTCCGTCGTGGACGTCACCGAGGCGACGTTCCAGGCCGAGGTCATCGACCGCTCGTTCCAGGTGCCGGTGCTGATCGATTTGTGGGCCGACTGGTGCCAGCCGTGCAAGCAGCTCTCGCCGGTCCTCGAGAAGCTCGCCGCGGAGGGCAATGGCGCGTGGGTACTGGCCGAGATCGATGTCGACGCAAACCCGAGAATCTCCCAGGCGCTGCAAGTGCAGAGCATCCCGACGGTCTTCGCGGTGATCGGCGGGCAGCTGGCTCCAGGCTTCCAGGGTGCCCTGCCCGAGCCGCAGGTCCGTGAGTTCGTCGCAGCCGTCCTCGAGGCAGCCCAGCAGGCGGGCTTGACCGGCGCTCCGGCCGCACCAGAGGGTGCCGCGATGGAGGGTGCGCTGGAACCGGAGCCGGCGGGCGATCCGCGCTTCGTGGCGGCGGAGGAGGCGCTCGAGGGCGGCGACTACGCCGTGGCCACCCAGCGTTACCAGGCAATTCTCGAGGCCGAGCCGGGTAACACCGAGGCCGCGCTGGCACTGCGTCACGTCCAACTGCTGCTACGCGCCGAGAAGCTCGATCCGTCCGTCGTCGCGCGCGCCGACGCAGCGCCCCACGACGTCGAGGCTCAGCTGGCGGCGGCGGACTTCGCCTTGTCGGGCAATGAGGTCGACTCGGCGCTCGGCCGCCTGCTGACGCTCGTCAAACGCGTCTCCGGCGAGGAACGCGATGCCGTGCGCGAGCGGCTCATCGAGTACTTCGACATCCTCGGGCCGGACGACCCTCGGGTCGGCCCCGCGCGCCGCGAACTGGCCGCCGCCCTGTTCTGATCCTGCGCGTCATCGGCGATCTTGAGGCTCACGTTCACCTGCAGTGTCAACGTCAGCCTCAAGATCACGCCACTTGGAGTGCCATGGGCTCAGTTGGACGTGTGGGGCATGATGGCGTTCGCCGGAATCACGCCGAGTCGCCCGGCCTGGTAGTCCTCCAGCGCCTGTACGAGCTCCTCGCGGGTGTTCATCACGAACGGGCCGTAGTGTGCGACCGGCTCGCGGATCGGCTGGCCGCCGAGCAGGAGGACCTCCAGGGCGGGATGGTTCGAGTCCTGGTTGGCGTCCGCGCCGATGGTGATCCGATCACCCGGCCCGAAGGTCGCGAGCTGGCCGGTGTGGATCGGGAGGTCCTGCGGCCCGACGGTCCCCTTGCCGGACAGCGCGTAGCCGAGCGCGTTGTAGTCCGGCCGCCACGGCAGGGATACCCGGGCTCCGGGCGCGATCGTCGCGTGCGCGAGAGTGATCGGGGTATGCGTCGAGCCCGGGCCGGTGTGCTCGCCGATCGAGCCGGCGACGATGCGGATCAGCGCGCCGCCGTCCGCGGACGAAACGAGCGTTGCGTCTCCGCCTTCGATGCTCTGATACCTCGGCGGCGTGAACTTGTCCTTTGCGGGCAGGTTGACCCATAACTGGACGCCGTGGAACAGGCCACCCGACATGACGAGCTCCTCGGGTGGGGTCTCGATGTGCAGGATGCCGGCGCCCGCCGTCATCCACTGGGTGGCGCCGTTCTGGATCACGCCTCCGCCGCCGTGGCTGTCCTGGTGCAGGAACGTCCCGTCGATCATGTAGGTGACCGTCTCGAAGCCTCGGTGCGGGTGCCACGGCGTGCCCTTCGGCTCGCCCGGTGCGTAGTCCACCTCGCCCATCTGGTCCATGTGGACGAACGGGTCGAGGTCGCGCATGCTCACCCCGGCGAACGCGCGCGTCACCGGGAACCCTTCACCTTCGAGGCCTTTGGGGCCGCTGGTGATGCGGTCCACCGCGCGCTCGGTGTCGCCCAGCGCGGGTGTCCCGACCCGGGGCAGGGTCAGGGTGTCAGCCGTGACGGCGGGCATGGCGAACCTCCAAGTGATTGCGTATGCAACGTCATGACGGTGAACGCAATGGCTGCCATCGCCATTCCCGCGCCATATGCACGCTGTTCGACCGTCTGTGTGCTCCGACTCGCCGGCGGTCGAACAAGTCGGATTGGGGTGGGGGGCGCGGTGCGTCAGCCGGCCGATCCGGCATAGCGGAGCCACACCGCGCCGAGCGGCGGCACCCGTAGGGTCACCGAAGCCGGCTCGCCATGCACGGCACCTTCGAGGGCCTCGACGCCGCCGAAGTTGCCGACGCCGGATCCGAGGTAGACGTCCGCGTCGGTGTTGAGCACCTCGTCCCATCGACCGGCCATCGGCAGGCCGAGCCGGTACCATTCGTGCGGTACGGCGGAAAAATTGGCGACGCATGCGAGCACTGAGCCGTCGGTGCCGCGGCGAATGAACGAGTACACGTTGCCAGCGGCGTCGTTGGCGTCGATCCACTCGAACCCCGCCGGGTCGAAATCCTGCGTCCAGAGCGCCGGAGTTTCACGATAGACCCGGTTCAGGTCGGTGATCAGTCGCTGGACGCCGCGATGCTCGGGCGAGTCGAGCAGCCACCAGTCGAGCGATCGGGCCTCGTTCCACTCGTCGCCCTGGGCGAACTCCTGGCCCATGAACAGCAGCTGCTTACCCGGATGCGCCCACATGTACGCGTACAGCGCGCGCACGGTGGCCAGCTGCTGCCAGCGGTCGCCTGCGATCTTGTACAGCAGCGAGCCCTTGCCGTGCACCACCTCGTCGTGCGACAGCGGCAGGATGTAGTTCTCCGTGTAGGCGTAGATCATCGAAAACGTCATCTGGTGGTGGTGGTACTGGCGGTGGATGGGTTCACGGGAGATGTAGTCGAGCGTGTCGTGCATCCAGCCCATGTTCCACTTGAAGCCGAAGCCGAGTCCGCCCAGGTGAGTGGCCCGGGTGACGCCGGGCCAGGCCGTCGACTCCTCCGCGACCGTGATGATGCCGGGCACCCGCTTGTACACGGTGGCGTTCACCTCCTGCAGGAAGGCCACCGCCTCCAGGTTCTCCCGGCCGCCGTACCTGTTCGGCGCCCACTCGCCGTGCTCGCGCGAGTAGTCCAGGTAGAGCATGGACGCGACCGCGTCGACGCGCAGGCCGTCGATGTGGAACTCCTCCAGCCAGTACAGGGCGTTCGCGACCAGGAAGTTGCGTACCTCGCGGCGACCGAAGTCGAAGACGAGCGTGCCCCAGTCCGGCTGTTCGCCCCGTCTGGGGTCGCCGTGCTCGTACAGCGACGTGCCGTCGAAACGGGCCAGCGCGAAGTCGTCCCTGGGGAAGTGCGCCGGAACCCAGTCGATGATGACGCCGATGCCCGCCTGGTGCAGCCGGTCGACGAGGTAACGGAAATCGTCGGGCGTGCCGAACCGTGCGCTCGGCGCGTAGTAAGAGCTCACCTGATAGCCCCACGAGCCGCCGAACGGGTGCTCGGCTACCGGCAGGAACTCCACGTGGGTGAAGCCGGTCTCCCGGACGTGAGCGACCAGTTCGTCGGCCAGTTGCCGGTAGCTCAGCCCCTGCCGCCACGAGCCCAGATGCACCTCGTAGATCGACATCGCTGCGGTGTGCCACGCCGTCTGGGCACGGCGTTCCAGCCAGTCGGCGTCACTCCACTCGTGGCGCCCGGTGAAGACCACCGAGGCGGTGGCCGGTGGTACCTCGGTGGCGAAGGCCAGCGGATCGGCCTTGGTACGCCATACGCCGTCGCGGCCGAGCACCTGAAACTTGTACAGCGTGCCGTCGCCGACGCCGGGGATGAACAACTCCCAAACCCCGGACGAGCCGAGCGAGCGCATCGGGAGCGCCTGGCCGGACCAGTAGTCGAAGTCGCCCAGCACCCGGACGCCTTGCGCGTTCGGCGCCCACACCGCGAATGACGTCCCCGACACTGGCCCACCTGGTGTGTCGTAGCTGCGTACGTGCGCACCCAGCACGTCCCAGAGATTCTCGTGTCGGCCCTCGCCGATCAGGTGCAGGTCGACCTCGCCCAGCGTCGGCAGCCAGCGATACGGGTCGTCGACGGCGTAGGTGTCGCCGCCGTAGGTGACCTGCAGCCGGTAGTCGGTCGGCGCGCCGTCGATCGCACCGGCGAAGACACCTCCGTCGTGGATGCGGCGCAGCGGTGTGCTCGTCGCGCCGATGAGGACTGATACGGCCGCGGCGTGCGGTCGCAGCGTCCGGATGACCGTGCGCCCACCGGCCGTGGGATGAGCGCCGAGGATCGCGTGCGGGTTGTGGTGCGCGCCGCCGACGAGCCGATCCAATGGCTCGCGGTCGACGGCTGCCGGATCTCTGGCAGGCGCTGGCGATCTCTTAGCCATTCTGTGACGCACCTCCTGCGAACAGCCGGGACAGCGACGCGAGCGGGATGCCGAGCCAGCCCGGGCGGTGACGTGCTTCGTACACCGCCTCGTAGACGGCCTTGTCTGCTTCGAACGCGCGCAGTAGTGCGCCGTCGTCGCGTGGATCGCGACCCGCTGCCTGCGCGTATCCGTCGCAGAACGCCGCGCGATTGCGCTCGGACCACTCGCTGGCGCGATAGAGCCGCTGCGGATCGCCTTGGACATCGACGATCTGGTGGTTTGCCGCGTAGTCGAACGAGCGCAGCATCCCGGCGACGTCGCGCAGCGGCGAGTCAAAGGCCCGGCGATCCGGCAGGGCCTTTACCGGCTCGCCCTCGAAGTCGAGAAAGACCCAGCGCAGCGCGGTCCGCAGTACTTGGCCGAGGTGCAGATCGCCGTGAATGCGCTGGGTGGTAACCGGCTTGGGCTCCTCGGCCATCGCAGCGAACGCGGCACGCAGCGACTGCTCGACCTCGGCCAGCCGCGGCACCACAACCAACGCGGCATCCAATCGTAGGTTCATGGTGGCGGCGCGGGCGCTGAGTTCCTCACCGGTGACAATTTCGGTGCCGAATGCATTCGCCAGGTCCGCGTGCACCTCGGCCGCGGCCACGCCGAGGCGCTCGGCCTCGGCCGCGAAGTCTCCGCCCGCCTCCTCGGCGTGCAGGTCGGCCTCGGCCATCAGGTCCCGGACACTGGTCTTGGCCAGCTCCCAGCCGTCGGTGGCCGTGGTCATGTATTCCTGCAGCATCGCCAGGCTGCACTGCTCGCCGTCGATCTCGGCGGTGAGGCTGCCCAGCAGCTTCGCGATGTGCCGGGCGCCGAGTTCGGTGAGCGCCTCGTGGATCTCGATGTCCGGGTTGATGCCAGGTTCCAGGCGCCGGAACACCTTGAGTATCGCCCGGTCGCCGAAGACCAGCGAGGTGTTGGACTGCTCGCCGATGAGTGCCAGGCTCGTCTCGCCGACTGGCAGCGACGTCGGATCGCCGACGCGGTGGAACCGCAAGGCGCCCGTCACGCGTTCGTCACGGAAGCCGGTGAGCCACCACTGGGTGACGTCCTTGTCATGCAGCGCGTCGTAAACCCAATGCGGCCGTCCGCCGATCTCGATCGACCCGAGCAGCACGTGTTCCAGGCTGCCCAGCGGCTTGGCACGCAGGACCAGCGGCAGCTGGTAGGTCTCGGGCGCGTCGGCGTCCGGGAAGCTCGCCGTCACGAGCCAGACCGACAGCGGCGCGACGGTCTCGGCGACCTCGGCGAGCTGCCGGACCGACACCGCCATGGGCCGGCCCTTGCCGGCGAACCAGCGCTGCGAGGGCAGCCAGCTCGCCACCAACGGCTGCAGGTCGGCCGGTTGCAGGGTCATGGACGGACCGCTCGCTCGACTTGCGACTCCGGCTGCGTGCCCGCCACCTGGTGCCGCGGGATGCGCAGCCAGTAGAAGCCGTGTCCGGCGAGCGTCAGCAGGTACGGCAGCTCGCCGATGGCGGGGAAGCGCGAGCCGCCGATGAGCTCGATCGGCTCAGCTCCCTCCCACCGCCTCAGGTCCAGTTCGACCGGCTGGGCGAACCGAGACAGGTTGTTGACGCACAGCACGACGTCGTCACCGAACGTCCGTACGAAGCTCAGCACGCTGGGATTACTACCCCCCAGGTCGATGAATCTCCCTAGGCCGAACGCCGGATTGGCCTTGCGCAGCTGGATCATCCGGCGCGTCCAATGCAGCATCGAGGAGGTGTTGCGGGTCTGCGACTCGACGTTGGTCACCTGGTAGCCGTAGATCGAGTCCATGTTGACGGGCAGGTAGAGCCGCCCCGGATTGCAGCTGGAAAAGCCGGCGTTGCGGTCGGGCGTCCACTGCATGGGCGTCCGCACCCCGTCGCGGTCGCCGAGCCAGATGTTGTCGCCCATGCCGATCTCGTCTCCGTAGTAGAGGACCGGCGAGCCCGGCAGCGACAGCAGCAGCGCGGTGAACAGCTCGATCTGGTTGACGTCGTTCTCGAGGAGCGGGGCGAGTCGCCGGCGGATGCCGATGTTCGCCTTCATCCTCGGATCCTTGGCGTATTCGGCCCACATGTAGTCGCGTTCCTCGTCGCTGACCATCTCGAGGGTGAGCTCGTCGTGGTTGCGCAAGAAGATGCCCCACTGGCAGTTGGCCGGGATGGTTGGGGTCTGCTCCATGATCTCACTGATCGGATACCGCTGCTCGCGCCGTACGGCCATGAAGATGCGCGGCATTACTGGGAAATGGAACGCCATATGGCACTCGTCGCCGTCGGTGGCCGGGTCGCCGAAGTACTCCACGACGTCAGCCGGCCACTGGTTCGCCTCGCAGAGCATGACTCGGTCGGGGTAGTCGCGGTCGATCTCTTTGCGCAGTCGCTTGAGGAACTCGTGGGTCTCGGGCAGGTTCTCGCCATTCGTGCCGTCGCGGACATAGAGGTAGGGCACGGCGTCGAGGCGGAACCCGTCGACGCCGCGGTCCAGCCAGAACCGCAAGGTGTCGATCACCGCCTGCTGCACGTCGGGGGAGTCGAAGTTCAGGTCGGGCTGGTGGCTGAAGAACCGGTGCCAGTAGTACTGCTTGCGCAGGGGATCGAACGTCCAGTTCGACGGCTCGGTGTCGATGAAAATGACCCGCGCGTCGGGGTAGCGAGTGTCGTCGTCCTCCCAGATGTAGAAGTTGCCGTACGCGCCGTCCGGGTTGCGGCGGGAGGCCTGGAACCACGGGTGCTGGTCCGACGTGTGGTTCATGACGATGTCGATGATCACCCGGATGCCGCGCCTGTGCGCCTCGCGCAGCAGCTCCTCGAAGTCGCCGATCGTGCCAAACTCCGGGAGCACGTCGGTGTAGTCGCTGACGTCGTAGCCCCCGTCGCGCAGCGGAGAGGGGTAGAACGGTGGCAGCCACAGGCAGTCCACGCCGAGCCACACCAGGTAGTCGAGTTTGTCGGCGAGACCGCCCAGGTCTCCCGTCCCGTCGCCGTTGGAGTCGTAGAACCCGCGGACGAGCACCTCGTAGAAGACTGCGCGTTTGAACCAGTCGGGATCCGCGGGCAGCCGATGCATCGGATCGGACGCGGTGTCGCCGTCGGATGCGCTGGGCAAGCGAACCTCCCTTGGACTCACCACGGGATCGGTCGCACGGTGAAGATGTGTGCAGGTGTCGAATGCGGATCCAGCCGCACAAAGTTGTGCTGGCCCCACTCGTATTCGGCGCCGGTGAGTTCGTCATGAACCAGGAAGCGGTCGTTCCATTCGATGCCCAACGCTGGCAGATCCAGCGACGTCCATCCGTCACGGGCGGAGTGCGGGTCGGTGGAGCAGATGACCAGAACGGTGTCGCCGGTGACGTCGTCCCGCTTGCTGTAGGCGATCAGCCCGTCGTTGTCGATCCAGTGCAGCCGCAGGTTGCGCAGCCAGTGCAACGCCGGGTGCTCCCGGCGGATCTCGTTGAGGCGGCTTAGCAGCGGCGCCAGCGATCGCCCGTCCGCCTGCGCTGCGGCGAAGTCCCGCGGGCGCAGCTGGTACTTCTCCGAGTTTAGGTACTCTTCGCTGCCCGGACGCACGGGCACGTGCTCGTAGAGCTCGTAGCCGGAATACACGCCCCAGGTCGGCACGAGCGTCGACGCGAGCACGGCGCGGATGCGAAACGCCGCGGGCCCGCCGTGCTGCAGGTACTCGCTGAGGATGTCCGGGGTGTTGACGAAGAAATTCGGCCGCATGTAGTCGGCGGCGGCGACGAGTTCCCGGGTATAGGTCTCCAGCTCGTCCTTCGTGTTGCGCCACGTGAAGTAGGTGTAGCTCTGGGTGAAGCCGAGCTTGGCAAGCTGGTGCATCATCGCGGGCCGGGTGAACGCCTCGGCGAGGAAGACCACCTCCGGGTGCTTCTGCTTGGCCGTCGTGATCAACCAGTGCCAGAAGTCGAGCGGCTTGGTGTGCGGGTTGTCGACCCGGAAGATCTTGACGCCGGCGGCCATCCACACTTCCAGCACCCGCAGACACTCGGCGTAGATGCCGGCCGGGTCATTGTCGAAGTTGATCGGATAGATGTCCTGGTACTTCTTCGGCGGGTTCTCGGCGTAGGCGATGGTCCCGTCGGGCTTGGTCGTGAACCATTCCGGGTGCTCGGTCACCCAGGGGTGGTCGGGCGCGGTCTGCAGGGCGAAGTCGAGAGCAACCTCCAGGCCGAGCTCGTGCGCGCGGTCGACGAGCGCGGCGAAGTCGGCCATCGTGCCGAGCTTGGGATGGATGGCGTCGTGGCCGCCGTCCTTGGATCCGATCGCCCATGGCGACCCGACGTCCCAGGACAACGCGATCAGGGTGTTGTTCGGCCCCTTGCGGTTGACCTCGCCGATCGGATGGATCGGCGTCAGGTAGACCACGTCGAAGCCCATCTGCGCGATGTACTCCAGATGCTCTGCGGCGTCCTTCAACGTCCCGTGCCGTAGCGGCCGGGCGGACGCCTGCGGGTCCTGTGCCAGCTGCGCGCCGATCGAGCGCGGGAAGAACTCGTACCACGAGCCGTACAGGGCGCGCGGGCGGTCGACCTGGATGCTGTAGCGGTTCGACCTGGTGGTCATCTCGCGCACCGGATTGTCGTGCACCAGATCGACCAGGAACGGATCGACGGCTGGCCCCACGCGATGCGCTACGTCCAGGGTCTGGTCGCGAAGCGCCGCCGCGGCGGCTGCCGCCCGCGGCCGCTCGGGCTTCGACAGGGTCCCGGCGAGCCGGTCGAAGATCCGCGCTCCGGTCTCCAGGTCGTTGGCCAGGTCTTCGGCGCCCTGGCCCGCCTCGATCTTGACTGTGACGGCGTGGTGCCAGGTCGAGAACGGATCACTCCAGGCCTCGACGACGAACGTCCACAGGCCTTCCTGGTCGGGGACCACGGTGGCGTGCCAGCGGTCCATGCCCGCAGCGCCCGGACTCATCCGCACGAACGGCACCCGCCGCCCGTCCGGCGCTCGGGCATTGACGCTGGCGCCGACGGCGTCGTGACCCTCCCGGAACACCACGGCCGACACGGGCACCTGCTCGCCGACGACCGCACGGGCGGGGAACTCACCACCGTCGACAACCGGTGTCACCGCGGTAAGACCCAGACGTCCGACCATGACCCCAACGTTACCGAGGGGCGGCTGAGTCAGTAAGGCCTTACGGATTGGTTACCGGGACCAAGTACGCTCGCACGCCGTGAAGGCATTGCGGCGGCTGACTGTCCGAGCGGCGTTCCCGCCGGAGCTGGTCAAACTCGGTGACATCGTCAACAACCTGCGCTGGTCCTGGCATCCGGACTCGCTGGACCTGCTGGAATCCGTCGATCCGGAGCTGTGGCGGGCGTCGGGTGCCCACCCGGGCAGGATGCTCGGCGAGGTCAGCGCGGACCGGCTCGCCATGATGGCGCGAGACCGCCGGTTCCTGCGCCGGCTCGCCGATGTCTACGACGACCTGACCGACTACCTCGAGCAGCCGCGGTGGTACCAGCACCGCCAGGCTCTGTCGTCTGCCGGCAGTGCGGATCTTCCGGATTCGATCGCGTACTTCTCTCCGGAGTTCGGCATCGCCGAGGTGTTGCCGCAGTACTCGGGCGGTCTCGGGATCCTCGCCGGTGACCACCTCAAGGCCGCCAGTGACCTGGGGGTGCCGATCATCGGCGTCGGGCTGCTCTACCGTGCCGGGTACTTCCGTCAGTCGCTCTCCCGGGACGGCTGGCAGCTCGAGCGTTATCCGTCACTCGATCCGCAGGGCTTGCCGATCAAGTTGCTGGAGGACGGCGACCGTCCGGTTCGGATCTCGCTGGCGCTGCCGGAGGGCCGGGCGCTGCACGCCCAGGTGTGGGTGGCCACGGTGGGGCGGGTGCCGTTGCTGCTGCTCGACAGCGACATCGAGGACAACGACGCCGGCCTGCGCCAGGTCACCGATCGCCTGTACGGCGGCGGCAAGGAGCATCGCCTCGTGCAGGAATTGCTGCTCGGGGTGGGCGGCGTGCGGGCCATCAGGGTGTATTGCGCACTGACCGGTATGCCCGCGCCCCAGGTCTTCCACACCAATGAGGGACATGCCGGCTTCCTCGGCGTCGAGCGGATCCGCGAGCTGGTGGAGTCGGCCGGGCTGACCTTCGACGAGGCGCTCGAAGCGGTCCGGGCCGGCACGGTGTTCACGACGCACACGCCGGTCGCGGCGGGCATCGACCGGTTCCCGCGGGAATTGGTGAAACAGCACCTGGCGGGGGCGCCCGGCGTGCCGGTGAAGCAGGTGCTCGACCTGGGCGCCGAAGAGGATCCAGCGATCTTCAACATGGCGCACATGGGCTTCCGGCTGGGCCAGCGGGCCAACGGGGTCTCCCGGCTGCACGGCGAGGTGAGCCGCCAGATGTTCGCCGACCTGTGGCGCGGGTTCGACTCCTCCGAAGTTCCGATCACCTCGGTGACCAACGGCGTCCATGCACCCACCTGGATGTCGCGGCAGATGCTCGACATCGCCGAGCGCGAAGCCGGCCCGGACGCGCTCGACGAGGGCGTCGGCTGGAAGGCTCTCGACCGGGTCACCGACGCAGAGCTGTGGAGTGTCCGCCGCGACCTGCGCGAGCGGCTCGTCGGAGACATTCGGCGCCGGATGCACGCCTCGGCGCTGACTCGCGGCATGTCCGAAGCCGAGCTCGGCTGGACGTCGTCCGCGTTTGACCCCGACGTCCTGACGATCGGCTTCGCCCGTCGGGTGCCGTCCTACAAGCGGCTCACCCTGATGCTGCGCGACCCCGAGCGGCTCCAGTCGCTGCTGCTGCACCCGGAACGCCCCGTGCAGATCGTCATCGCGGGAAAGAGCCATCCGGCCGACGACGGTGGCAAACAGCTCATCGCGCAGATGGTGCAGTTCGCCGACAATCCGGCCGTTCGGCACCGGATCACGTTCCTGCCGGACTACGACATCGGCATGGCCCGCTATCTCTACTGGGGTGTCGACGTCTGGCTGAACAACCCGCTCCGCCCCTTGGAGGCGTGCGGCACGTCGGGGATGAAGGCCGCGCTCAACGGAGCGCTCAACCTGTCGATCCGCGACGGTTGGTGGGACGAGTGGTTCGACGGCGAGAACGGCTGGGCGATCCCGTCGGCCGACGGCGTCACCGAGCCGAACCGGCGCGACGACGTAGAGGCGAGAGCGCTGTACGACCTGATCGAGCACCAGGTGTCGCCGCGCTTCTATGACCGCGACCCGAGTGGAATTCCGGTTCGGTGGGTGCAGATGGTGCGCCACACCCTGAGGTCGCTCGTCCCGAAGGTGCTGGCGACCCGGATGGTCCGCGACTACGTCCACGAGCTCTACGCGCCGGCGGCGGCCTCGGCGGCCCGGCTCGCGGCGGGCGGGTACGCCGCGGCGAAGGAGCTGGCGCGGTGGCGCGCGGCGGTGCTCGCGGCCTGGCCTGGGGTGTCGGTGCTGCATGTGGACTCCCAGCTCGAGGGCGACCCCACCCTGGGTGGGGTGCTATACCTGCGCAGCGAGGTCGCACTCAACGGCCTGGATACGTCCGACGTCGACGTCGCCGCCGTCTACGGCCCGGTCGACGCCGAGAACAAGCTCACCGAGGTCCGCAGCACATCGCTCACCCTCGCCGGGCCGGTCGACGGGACGACCCGGTTCGAGGGGCAGATCCCGCTCGACCGCACCGGAGCCCTGGGCTACACGGTGCGGGTACTCCCGAAGAACCCCCTGCTGGCGACACCGGCCGAGCTGGGGGTCGTCAGGACGGCCGGAGCCGGCTGAGCTCTGCACACTTCATCTGCACACTTCAGGAGTATCTGGATCAGCAGGCGAACCACATACTCCCCACGTCGTGGGAGACCGCCCTCAGGCCAAATAACTTCGGCTTAGGCACGCAGGACGCGCAGCAGCAGGACGGTCCTCGCGTCGAGGACGAGGGGACCGGTGGCCGGGAGGACGACGGTCGCGTCGGGCTGGCCGCCCTCGGCACGGGTGTCGACCACCACCTGGTATTCGTCCGCCCACGGTCTTCCCGGCAGGGTGAACGACACCGGATCGTCGCCGGAATGCAGCAGCAGCAGGTAGGAGTCGTCCATGATCACCTCGCCACGGCTGCCGCGATGCCGCAGCCCGCGACCGTCCAGGTACATGCCCAGTGTGCGCAACCCGGCGTCGAACCAGTCCGCGTCAGTAAGCTCCCGGCCGTCTGGATGGAACCAGGCCAGGTCCTTGGAGCCGTCGCCGCCTGGTACCGGGATGCCCGCGAAGAAGGCGCGTTGGCGCAAAACGGGCGACGAGCGGCGCAGCTCGAGCAGCGTCTGGACGAGCGCGTGCAGGTCGTCAGCTTGGCCGGACGGCGACCAGTCCAGCCAGGAGATCTCGTTGTCCTGCCCGTAGGGGTTGTTGTTGCCGCGCTGCGTGCGCCATCGCTCGTCGCCCGCCACGAGCATCGGGGCGCCGGTCGAAAGTAGCAACGTCGCGAGCAGGTTGCGTGCCTGGCGCAGCCTGAGCGTGACGATCGCGGGATCATCGGTCTCACCTTCGACGCCACAGTTGTAGGAACGGTTGTCGCCCGTGCCGTCCTGGTTGCCTTCGCCGTTGGCCTCGTTGTGCTTGTGCTCATAGGAGACCAGGTCGCGCAAGGTGAATCCGTCGTGGGCGGTGATGAAGTTGATTGAGGCGAACGGCAGGCGGCCGTCGTCGGCGTAGAGATCGGACGAGCCGGTTAACCGGTACGCGAGGTCGCGGACCCCGCCCGCGCTGTGCGCCCAGAACGAACGCACCGTGTCCCGGTACTTGCCGTTCCACTCGGTCCACAGCGGCGGGAACTCACCGACCTGGTATCCGCCGGCGCCGACGTCCCAAGGCTCGGCGATGAGTTTCACCTGTGAGATAACGGGATCCTGGTGGATAGTGTCGAAGAACGATGACAGCTTGTCGACGTCGTGCAGGGAACGGGCCAATGCCGACGCGAGGTCGAACCGGAACCCGTCGACGTGCATGTCGGTAACCCAGTAGCGCAGCGAGTCGGTGATCATCTGCAGAGGGAAGGGCAGCCGAGCGTCAAGGGTGTTGCCACAGCCGGTGTAGTCCGCGTAACGACTGGGGTCGCCATCCACTGCCCGGTAGTAGGCGACGTTGTCGATGCCGCGCAGGGAGAAAACCGGGCCGTTGGGGCGGCCCTCCGGTGTGTGGTTGTACACAACGTCGAGGATCACCTCGATGCCCGCCGCGTGCAGCGCGCGAACCATCGCTTTGAACTCCCTGACCTGGTACCCGCGTCGCGACGAATACGGCTCGTGCGGAGCGAAGAAGCCCAGCGAGTTGTACCCCCAGTAGTTCGTCATGCCGCGGCGCTGCAATGGCGGCTCAGAGATGAAGTGGTGAACCGGCAGGAGTTCGACGGCGGTGACGCCGAGCGAACGCAGGTAGTCGATCGCCACCGGGTGGCCCAGGCCCGCGTACGTGCCTCGTAGCTCCGGCGGAATATCGGGGTGCTGCTTTGTGAAACCTCGCACGTGCAGCTCGTAGATGATCGTGTCGTCCCACGGGGTGTTGGGGCGATGATCGTCACCCCACGGAAACGCGCCGTGAATGATCACGCAGCGCGGCACGTAAGGCGCGGAGTCCTCGGGGTTGTCGGCGTAGACGCTCGGGTGGTCGACGAAACTGCCGTCGATCGCCCGCGCGTACGGGTCGACGAGCAGCTTCGCCTTGTTGTGCAGCAGGCCGCGGGCTGGGTCGTACGGGCCGTCGACCCGGAATCCGTAATGTTGCCCCGGCCCCACACCTGGCAGGTACCCGTGCCAGACGCGGTATGTCGAATCGGCCAACGGGATCTGCGTTTCGTGCCCGTCAACGTCGAAGAGACAGAGGATCACGGCCGTCGCAGTCGATGACCAGAGCGCGAAGTTGCAGCCTTCGCCGTCCCAGATCGCGCCGAGCGGGAACGGCCGACCGGGCCAGGCACGGTCGAGCCGAGAGGCGAGTGCGGCGGTCATCTGTTCGGGAAGCATCGAGGCGGACTGTAACGCTTCCTGGTCGCGTCCGCTGATCGAGCGTGCTGTTTGATAGGCGAGTGCCGGAGATCAACCGCGATGCCGTGCTGGCGTTCGCCGGGGTCACGGTGCGCAGGGGGCAGAAGACGCTGCTGGACAGGATCGACTGGACGGTCGAACTCGACGAGCGGTGGGCGATCCTGGGCCCGAACGGGGCGGGCAAGACCACGCTGCTGCAGATCGCGGCTGCCTCGATGCATCCGACGTCCGGGGAGGCGTACGTGCTGGGCGAGCGGCTCGGCAGCGTCGACATCTTCGAACTGCGCCCGCGGATCGGGTTCGCGAGCGCGGCGGTTGCCGAGCGCATCCCACCCAACGAGCGCGTGAACGATCTGGTCGTTAGTGCGGGCTACTCGGTGCTCGGCCGATGGCGCGAGGCGTATGGGCGGCTGGACATGCGCAGGGCAACCAGGCTGCTCGAACGTCTCGGCGTGGGTTCACTGGGCGACCGGACGTACGGGACCCTCAGCGAGGGCGAGCGCAAACGGGTCCAGATCGCGCGGGCGCTGATGCCCGATCCCGAGTTGCTGCTGCTCGACGAACCTGCGGCGGGCATGGACCTCGGCGGCCGGGAGGACCTCCTGCGCCGGTTGTCGCGGCTCGCCGCCGACCCCGACGCGCCCGCGTCCGTGCTGGTCACGCACCACGTCGAGGAGGTTCCGCCGGGCGTGACACATGTCCTGCTGCTGCGCGAGGGTCGCACGGTCGCGTCTGGTCTTGCCTCGAGCGTGCTGACGGCCTCCAATCTGTCGGCCACGTTCGGGCTGCCCATCGAGGTGTCGCACCGAGACGGCCGGTGGGCCGCGCGTTCTGTTGGCTGACCCTTCGATGCGTCGTCGACGCTGTTCATGTCAATCCGTAGACGTTCCGGCGCATCGAGAATGCTTCGACCGACTCTCGAACTGGCGACCTTCGGGTCCGATGCGGAAGCTCACGCGCGCTGTCATCTGCAGGAGCGCGTCGGATGTCAGCGCAGCTGGGTGTGGTGGGTGGTGTTCCGGCGGGGTCGCTGGTCGCGGTCGAGCCAGGCTGGTGGTATCCAGTGCGGGGTGCCGTGCAGCATGATGCAGGCCCAGCCTTGCCGCTGGAACTCGCGGTGGTGGTAACCACAGACGAGGGTGAGGTTGTCCACGTCGGTGCATCCGCCGTCGATCCATCCGGTGACGTGGTGCGCCTGGCACCAGTCCGGGGGCCGGTCGCAGGACGGGAAGGAGCAGCCGCCGTCTCGGGCGGCCAGCGCTTGGCGTTGCCCGGGAGTGGCGACCCGGCGGCTGCGGCCGTAGGCCAGGATCCCGCCGCCGTCGCCGAGCACGACTGGGATGAGTTCGGCTTCGGCGGCCAGCCGGAGTGCTTCGGGGACGGAGATCAGCCCGCCGTGGGTGGTGGTGGCGTAGCCGAGCCGGGACTCCAGCTGGTCGAGGGTGAGGGTGAGCAGCAGGGTGGCCGGGGTGCCGCCGCAGTCGGGCAGCTCGCCGGTGCGCAGCGCGCGGCGGCCGATCTGTTCGAACGCGTCGTAGCGACGCTGCCTGGCGGTGCGCCGGTCCCGCTCGCCGTCCGGCCCGGGCATTGGGGCGGACAGCGCGTCCAGCCAGGCTTGGGTGATCGCCACCCCGGCCGCAGTCAACTCGATGCTGGCCCGCCCGGAGCCGTCCGGCCGGGTGTGCATGGTGAACTCGCGCCGCCGGGCGTGGTCCGCGTCGCCGGTCAGGCGACCGTCCGGGTCCAGTACGTCGGTCAGCCGCTGCGCCAGCCGGGCCAGCTGGCCAGGGTCCAGTACCCGCGCCTGCCCGGTGAGGAACTCCTCCACCGCCGCCTGCTGCTCGGCCCGCACCACGGCCGGCAGCCGGTGCACGGTGCGGCGGATCACAGCCGCATGCGCGGCCGAGATCGCGCCCTCGGCCTGCGCCGCGGCCAGCAGCGGGAACACCGGGTCGACCGGCTCGCCGGTCAGCGTGCGCCGCGGCCCGACGTCACCGGCCGCCCTGACCCGCTCCGCGGCCTCGCCCCGGGTGATGGTCAGCAGCTGCGACAACAGCACGGCCGTCGACGGGCAGCCCAGCTCACCGGCCACCCCACGCGCCGCCAGCTCGCCGATCACCGCGTGATCCGCCACCGGCAGCCGGCGCCGCTGCACCTCCACCCCACCAGCCAGCTCCAGCAGCTCGTCCCGCGAGGCGGCGGTGAGGTCGACGCTGAGCAGCTGGTCGAGGGCGTCGGCCAGCTGTTTGACAGCCACCTGGACGGTCACTGGACTGTCGGATTCCTCGAACACGTGTTTGATTCTAGCAGTCCGCTGTGACATAACACAAGAGAGAATCGCCAGAAATACCAGGGAAATATGGCTGCGCGGCACGAAGGATGACCGATCGCGGCGGCGCCCCGCACCGAGTGTCAGAAACCAATCGCGGCCAGCAATGCGTCGTGCAGCAGCCCGTTGCTGGCCGCCGCGTTGCCCTGCCCTGGACCGTCGACACTGTCCAGTCCGGTGAACCGCCCGCCAGCCCTCCACCACAATGGGCACGAGCGCGGCCATGTCCCACAGCGACAGCTCGGGCTCCGGCCGGGCTGGCGCTGCTGGGAGGTGGGTGCCGGCGGACCAAGCGTGCCCGAATGGCTGGCGCACCGCGTCGGCCCGAACGGCTATGTGCTGGCCACCGATCTCGACACCGGCTGGCTGCCGCCGGCCGGAGCCGATGGGTACCACGTCCGGCGCCACGACGTCGGCATGGACCCGCCGCCCGGCGAGGACTTCGACCTCATCCACTCCCGGCTCGTGCTCGTCCACGTGCCTGAACGTGCTCGCGCGCTGGCCGGGATGGTCGAGTCGCTCGTTCCCGGTGGCTGGCTGTACGCCGAGGATGCGGATCCCGCACTGCAGCCGCTCAGCTGCCTGGACGAGTACGGTCCGCAGCAGCGGCTGGCGAACAAGCTGCACCACGGCTCCCGCGTGTTGCCCGCGCAGCGTGGCGTGGACCTCGCCTACGGCCGGACGCTGCCTCGGCTACTCCGTGACGCCGGCTTGATCGACGTCAACGCGGACGCCTACTTCCCCATTAGCTCGCCGGCGTGTACGCCGCTGGAGACAGCGACAGTCGAAGAGGTCCGGGAAGCGCTCATAGCCGACGGGCTCGCGACCGAGGACGAGATTCGCCAGCACCTCGAGAACGTCTCGACCGGACGTCTCGACCTGGCGACCGCGCCACTGATCGCCGTCTGGGGTCAGAAACCGCTGATGCCGTAAGGCAGGTCGTCTCAGTCAGCGCCCGCTTCGGCGTCCGCGACCGAGTGCGGGAATCTGGTTGGCGAAAACGACATGGCGCCGGCGGGAACGATCCACGGCACGACGTGCAGGCTGTACTTACCCGCGCGGACCGCTGGATCCTGCTCCTCGAGCCTGCGAGCCTCGTCGGGTTCGACATTCAGGATCGATAGGCCCCGCAGCTTCTCGTCCATCAGGGGGCCAGCCGCTAGCAGGTGTCCAGCTTCGTGCAAGCCCGCGAGGTGTGCCATGTGAGCATCCTGCAAGGCGGCAGACGCCAGGGCATCAAGCTGCGGAGCGTCGTCTCGCAGCACCAGCAGAGCGACACTGAATCGGTCGAATTCCATGAGCGGGCACATCCGGATCCTCAGCCTGTGCGCCGGTCAAGGCCACGACGTGCTGGGCGTGCTTCGGAAGCACCCCAGATCGCGCGACGTTCGCGCGGTGCTGATCGAGACCGATCCGCACAACGTCCAGCAGGCCCGCCGCGGAGCCGCCGCAGCCGGCCTGAGGCAAGTCGAGGTACGGCAGGCTGATGCCAGCCGGGTCGCCAGCTACGCCGATGTGCTACCGGCCGACGTGCTGCTGCTGTGCGGCATCTTCGGGAACGTCAGCGCGGCCGACATCAATCGCACCATCGAGGCAGCGGCCGCCCTGTGCGCGGTTGGCGGCACCGTGATCTGGACCCGGCACCGCCGGCCGCCCGACCTGACAACTGCCGTACGCCGATGGTTTCGGGCCAGCGGCTTCGACGAGGTCGCCTTCGACGCGCTCGATACGGCCACGCACACCGGCATCGGCGTCCACCGGCTTGGCGACGCGACACCGCCTCGCCTGCCAGATCAGCCGCTGTTCACGTTCACATCCACGGCGCATCCGTAGCCGCGGTGCCCGAAATCAGCTGCCGCAAGCAGCCGTTGTCGGTACGGTGAGGGCATGGCCGAAATGAGCATGAACCGCGTCATTCACGGCGCTTTCCGTCGAGATCTGGACCGCTTCGTTACCGCGCTCACCGTGTTCCCGGAGGGGAATGCCGAACGTGCCGCGGATCTCGAGACCGCCTGGGCCAACTTCGACGACCAGCTGACCCACCATCACCTCGGCGAGCACGAGATCGCCTGGCCGGCACTACAAGCGGTCGGAGTCAGCCGGGACCTCATCGCCCAGATGGACGCCGAGCACGACCGACTCGCCGAGGCATTGGCAGCCGCCAACCGAGCGATGTCGACGTTTGATCGATCTGCCAGTGCGGCGGACGCCAAACAGGCGGCCGATACCGTCGCCCTGCTGCGCACGGTGGCCGGCGAACACATGGATCACGAGGAAGCCGAGATCGAGCCGGTCTACCTGGGGAAGCAGGACGCTCCCGAGATCAAGGCGATGGGACGGAAGTTCGGCCGCATGAGCCCGGCGGCGGCGGGCACCTTGTTCGCCTGGATCCAGGACGGCGCCACGGCGGAAGAACAGGCAGCGCTGCGGCAAAATGTCCCCCGGCCCGTCGTGGGCATCGTCAATCTCATCTTCGGCCGTACCTATCGGCGGACGATCGCCCCGACGTGGCGCAACGCTTAGCAGACCCGTCCAGCGTTGGTCGGCGTTGACCGGAGCACGCAATGCGGCTGGATCCGGCCAAGCACCGCGGTCCTGGCCCGGATTGCCCGCGCGAACGCCGTCCGCGCCGGCTCCGGCGCGGTCGTGGTGGAGGTAGCCGATGAGTGACCAGACGACGCCGCTCGTTCCGCAAGCCCGAGCCGGCTTGGCAGACCGGATCCTGCGCTGGTCGGTGAGCGCCGCGGTACGGGCCAGCCTCGTCCTGAGTCCCCGCCCGGCCGCGCTGCTCGTTCGCAGGCTGTTCGCCGCTGGCGGCAAGCAATTCAAGCAGGCGCTCGACAAGCACGCACCGCCGGATGTCGTTGCACTCGTCGATCAACGCTACGGCGACGAGGACGACATGCTGCTCGACGTCGTCTACCCCGCGTCAACGAACGAACCGCTGCCGCTCCTGTTGTGGGTGCACGGCGGCGGCTGGGTCGGCGGCTCGAAGGACGAACTCACCAGCTACTTCAAGATCATCGCCAGCAACGGCTACGTCGTCGTCGGCCCCCGCTACTCCCTTGCACCAGAGCATCGCTACCCGACGCCACCCAGGCAGATGATGCAGGCCCTCGACCACCTGCAGGCCAACGCCGGACGCCTGCACATCGACCCGGCGCGCATCGCGATCGCGGGCGACTCCGCCGGGGCGCAGATTGCTGCCCAGCTGGCGGCTCTCGTCACGACGCCCGGCTTCGCCGATGCCGTCGGCGTCGCCCCCGCGATCACGCCCGCGCAGCTGCGCGGCGTCGTTCTCGCGTGCGGCCCTTACGACGCTGGGCTGGCCCGCCGGGCGACCAGCGCGGCTGGCCGTCGCTTCGTGCAGATCGTGCTGTGGGCGTATTCGGGCAAGCGCCATTTCCTCGACGACCCCCTCTCCGCGACGTGGTCGGTCACCGATAACCTCACCGCCGCCTTCCCGTCGGCACTGATCACGGTCGGCAACGCCGACCCGCTCCGGCCGCATTCCGAGCTGCTCGCCGAGAAGCTGCGCGCCCACGGGGTCGAGCCGGAGACCCTCTTCTTTCCCGGCGACCGCGAGCCGCAGCTGGGCCACGAGTACCAGTTCGACCTCGACACCGCCGCGGGCCAGCTCTTCCTCGAACACCTGGTTGCGTTCCTCGGGCGCCGACTGGGGTCATCGCCGCAGCCGTAAGGCGCCCGACCTCCGCGCTCTGCAGGGCTGTCGATGGGCGTCGCGGCCGGCGGCCGGTGAGATCGGTCGGCTGGCAAGCCGTGCCGGCTTCTCGAGTCCGAAGACCGGCTCCGCGATCACTGCATGAGGTTCTGCACAACGGTGATGCAACGGACCCGGATAGGCTCAGCAGCTGGCAGGGCGGACCGAGTAGAAGGGCACATCGTGGGCGAGCTGGTGAAGGTCGAGATCGGGGATAACGGCGTTGCGACGATCCGGCTCGACCGACCGCCGATGAACGCGCTGAACACCGAACTGCAGGAACATCTGCGCATGGCCGCGAACGAGGTCACGGCGAACCGGGACGTCGGCGCGGTTGTCCTCTACGGCGGCGAGAGGGTGTTCGCCGCGGGCGCTGATGTCAAGGAGTTCGCAGCGATGACTCACGCCGACATGGTGCGTGATGCCGACCGGCTGAGCTCCTCGTTAAGCGCACTTGCCCGTATCCCCAAGCCGGTGATTGCGGCGGTCACCGGCTATGCACTCGGCGGCGGCTGCGAGCTCGCCCTCACCGCGGACTTGCGGGTGAGCGCCGACAACGCCAGGTGGGGTCAACCCGAGATCTTGCTCGGCATCATTCCGGGCGCGGGAGGCACGCAACGGCTGCCCCGGTTGATCGGCCGCGCGAAGGCGAAAGACCTCGTGTACACCGGTCGATTCGTCGAGGCGAGTGAGGCCCTCGAGATCGGTTTAGTCGACGTGGTCGTCCCCGCAGCCGAGGTGTACTCAACAGCGGTGAAGATGGCGGCAAAGTTCGCTAAGGGACCGGCGCTCGCCCTACGTGCTGCCAAGGCCGCGATCGACGGCGGCTTGGACACCGATCTGGGCAACGGCATGCGGCTCGAGTCCCACCTGTTCGCCTCACTGTTCGCCACCGAGGACCGGACGATCGGCATGCAGTCGTTCCTCGAGAACGGACCGGGCAAGGCCGCGTTCGTCGGGGGCTGAGAGCACACCATCGAGATCACTGGGCTCACGTGAAGATCCGCTTCGTGCTCTTCGACCTGGACGGGACACTGTCGGACTCGGCAACTGGCATCTTGGGCTCGCTGCGCCGGGCGTTTGACGACGTCGGCGTCGGCCGGCTCGATCCGCTTACCGAACGCGGACTGCTGGGCCCGCCGTTCTACGAGTCGCTTGCACCGATCGTCGGCACCGATCTGCTGCCTCGGATCATCGAGCGCTATCGCACGCATTACGCGACCCATATGTACGAAACCGAACCGTACGAGGGGATTCTCGAAGTACTCGCCGATCTGCAGAAGCGCGGGATCGAGATGGCCGTTGCAACGAGCAAGCGCGAGTTCTACGCCGAGCCGATCGTGGAACACCTCGGCATGGAGGGCTTCTTCGTCACGGTCGGCGGCGACACTCTGGACGGGGCCCGCAGCGACAAGCAGTTGGTCGTAGGTGAGGTGCTGCGCCGGCTAGGCGAACCCGACCCAGGTGCCGTCGTGATGGTCGGTGACCGGTCTCACGACGTGCACGGCGCCCACGGCTATCGCATCGCATGCCTTGGCGCCGGATGGGGATACGGCGGCCTGGCGGAGCTGGAGGAGGCCGGAGCGAGCGAGGTGTTCGCCACCCCCCTCCAGCTGCTCGCGGCGCACGACCGGCTGTTTGGCGATGCTTCAACAGACACCCCGGCGTACATGAATGATTCAAGACTTGAATGATTGTTGAGTGCTACCGTCTGCCGGGTGTCCCGCTCCGAGGAGCCCACCCTGCCGGGCGGGTTACTGGGCGATGATATCCGACGACCGAGACGGGACCGCCGACCCCACCGAGCACGGACGGCCGTGACCGAGAAGCGCTCGACGGGATGGGCTCCCGCGGCTATAGCAGCGGTCGTGCTGCTGATTGCCGCCGTCCTCTGCTTCGGGCTGTCTGCCTCGTTCAAGGCGACCGGGCGGCACGCGTACAACTCCGGGCAGCCGGCCTCGACCTTCGCGCTGACCGCCGGGAAGCAATACCAGCTGGCCGTACGTGGCGGACGCTCGGCGCTCACGGCGCGCGGGCTGTCTGCGGACCGGCCGCAGTGTTCGTGGTCCACGGGCAACGCGGTCGCACAGTCACTAACCGTCAGCGCCCTGCCGGCGGACACCCGCTCAGTCAACGTGGTAGCGACGTTCTTGGCACCCGCCACGGGCCGACTGCACATCGCCTGCGCGACGTGGGGCGCCGTGTTCGTCGATGACTCCGACGACTCGGCATTCGATCGGGCCGGGCTGTTCCTGCTCCTCGGGATCGTCACGCTAACCTGCGGGCTGGCGCTTGGGCTGGCCACGCTCTATCGCCGTCCGGCCACTGCGGTCCCATGAACCACGGTGGCGTGGCAGTCTGGGACCGGCGAGACGACAGTCATATTGCTACTGCTTGGTAACAAAGGCAGAGTGGAACGTCAGGACGCGTGCGCCGTCGGCCATTTGGAGCCGGCGGCGCATCCCGTACCGGGCAATGAGAGCGCGGAGGTCAGCGAGATATGAACATCGTGGTGCTGGTCAAGCAGACGCCCGACACCGAAGGCGATCGCACCCTGAACCCAACCGACAATACCGTCGACCGCGACAAGGTCGATCCGTTGATCAATTACATCGACGAGTACGCGATCGAGGAAGGGCTGCGGCTGAAGGAGGCCCATGGCGGTGAGGTGACGATCCTGACCGTCGGCCCGGAGCGCGCCACCGAGTCGATCCGCAAGGCGTTGTCGATGGGCGCGGACAAGGCGGTGCACGTCAGCGACGAGGCGCTGCACGGCTCCGACGCGATCCAGACCGCCAGAGTGCTGGCCAAGACCCTCGGCACCATCGAGTGGGACATCGTCATTGCGGGCTCGGAGGCGACCGACTCGCGCATGTCGGTCGTCCCGGCGCTGCTCGCCGAGGTCACCGGACGCCCTCAGCTGACCCAGGCGCGCAACGTGACCGTGGACGGCTCGGCGGTGACGATCGAGCGGCTGACCGATGACGGCTACGAGACCGTACAGGGGTCCACGCCGGCGATTGTCAGCGTCGTGGAGAAGATCAACGATCCGCGCTACCCGTCGTTCAAGGGGATCATGGCGGCCAAGAGCAAGCCGGTTCAGAAGCTGACCGTCGCGGATCTCGGTATCGCCGCGGACGAGGTGGGCCTGGCGAACGCCACGACCCAGGTGGTGTCCTTCGAGCTCGCACCACCGCGGCAGGCTGGCGTCGTCGTCAAGGACGAGGGAGACGGTGGGGTCAAGATCGCCGAGTTCCTCGCGTCGAAGAAGCTTGTCTGAGGGGGCGTAGGCATGGCAGAGGTTCTGGTTCTCGTCGACTCCGCTAACGGGTCGATCAGGAAGTCCACACAGGAGCTGCTGACGGCAGCGCGGGCGCTCGGTGAGCCGAGTGCTGTCGTCGTCGGCGCGCCAGGCACCGCCGCGGCACTCACGGACGGCCTGGCCCAGTACGGCGCGGCCAAGGTGTACGTCGCCGAGGGCGACGATCTCGAGGGTTACCTGGTCGCGCCCAAGGCAGAGGCGCTGGCGGCAGCCGTCGAGCAGGCGTCACCGGCGGCCGTGCTCGTGTCGTCAACCGCGGAGAACAAGGAGATCGCCGCGCGGCTGGCATTCAAGATCGGCAGCGGCGTGCTGACCGACGCGATCGGCGTCGCGGCCGACGGCACCGCCACGCAGAGCATTTTCGGTGGCTCGATCACTGTGCAGTCCAAGGTGAGCACCGGCGT
This sequence comes from uncultured Actinomycetota bacterium, assembly GCA_963839175.1. Classification (GTDB taxonomy): domain Bacteria; phylum Actinomycetota; class Actinomycetes; order Mycobacteriales; family Jatrophihabitantaceae; genus CAWIUB01. The sequence goes on along the minus strand of CAWIUB010000039.1, from coordinate 46,713 downwards.
GCCGGTGATCACCGTGCGCGCGAACTCGGTCGCCCCGCAGCCGGCCATCGGCGCGGCTGAGCAGATTGCGCTGCCGGTCACGGTGTCCGACGACGCGAAAACGGCCAAGGTGGTGGAGCGCGTGGTCGAGGAACGCGGCACGCGCCCAGCCCTGACCGATGCATCGGTGATCGTCTCCGGTGGTCGCGGCATGGGCGGCCCGGAGAACTTCGCCGTCCTCGAGAAGCTGGCCGACACGCTCGGCGCGGCGGTGGGTGCCTCGCGCGCAGCCACCGACGCGGGCTGGGTACCGCACCAGATGCAGGTCGGTCAGACCGGCGTCACCGTGTCGCCCCAGCTCTACATCGCGGTCGGCATCTCCGGGGCCATCCAGCACCGCGCCGGCATGCAGACGTCCAAGACGATCGTCGCGATCAACAAGGATCCCGAGGCGCCGATCTTCGAGCTCGCCGACTTCGGCGTCGTGGGCGACTTGTTCCAGGTGGCGCCCCAGCTGACCGAGGAGCTCGCCAAGCGCAAGGGCTGAGTCCTCGCCTCCCTCCGTCTCGAGTCGAACGAGATGTGGCCAGCTGGAACCTTTTGCCGGTTCCAGCTGGTCCATTCAGGTGACATCTCGAGCAAGGGGCGGCGATGCAGCATCCGGTCCCACCGCGGCACCTCGTCACAGTGGGTGCGCTACTGATCACAGGTGTCGCGCTCGCCGGCTGCACCGGCAGCGCCGGGAAGAGTTCGTCGGATGTTGCGGCAGGACAACCGGCTCGCCCGGCCGCCGGCGCACCGGCCGAATCAGCTCAGGCCGGATCCGCCAAGTCGGCGGCCAGCCTCCCGCTGCAACAGCGCGACATCGTGCGCACCGCCACCGTGGAGCTACAGGCCAAGCAGGTCGACCATGCTGCGGACCTGGTCGTCCGAATCGCCGACACCGCGGGCGGACGGATCGATGGCGACAACCGCACCACCAGCAACAGTCTTCGTACCGCCCAGATCGTGGCCCGGGTGCCGCCGGCCGCGCTCGACGCGGTGATCCGGCAGGTCGACGGTTTGGGCAAGGAGACTAGCCGAAACGTCCGCGGGCAGGACATGACCGCGACCAAGGTCGACCTGGACGCCCGGACGTCCGCACTCGCCACCAGCGTCACCCGGCTCCAGCAGTTGATGGCGCACTCGGGAACCATCGGCGACCTCGTCGCGCTGGAGAGCCAGCTCACCCAGCGCGAGTCGGACCTGGAATCCATGCAGGCGCAGCGGCGGGCTCTCACCGACCAGGTCGCGCTCGCCACCCTGACCGTTAACGTGACCGCACCAGCCGCACCGCCACCCAGCAGGCCGGCTCCCGGGCCGACCGGCTTCGGGGCGGCCTTCGTCGCCGGCTGGCACGCCGTGGTGATCGCATTCCGCTGGCTGCTCGCCGGACTCGGTTACGTCCTGCCGGTCCTGGCCCCACTGGGCGCAGTCGCGCTGGCCGTCGTCCAGATCCGCCGCCGACGCCGGCGAGCGCCGGTGGCTGCCAACCAAGCGGCTTGACCTCAAGTCGGCTTCAACGGGCATCCTGGGCGGGTGACGACCCGCCTGTCGGCCGACGGCCACGCACTCGCGCCGACGGACGAATCGATCTTCGGGCCACGCCAGCGCATCACGAGCGCCGCGAGCCTCATCCTCGAGCATCGCCGTACTGCTGCTGCGATTCACCACTGACGCCGACCGAGGCGCCGACTCCGTGGCCCTGCAGCTGTCCGACACTGTGGTCAGCGCGATCACAACCGGCATCGCGGGCGTCCTAGTCGCTGCCGCCGCTCGCGAGGCGATTGGGTACACCGCCGCCTTCACTGTGCTCGACTTGACGATGGGAGCCGTGGCGCTGGTGGGCGTGGCGGTGGCCGACCGCGCCCGCGCGCCGGCACATCCGCGGTGATCTTGAGGCCGGCATGGACCTGGGGGTAAACGTCAGCCTCAAGATCGGCGGTAAGAAGCGGACGGCCCTTATCTGGCGAGCACTTTGCCCACGATCAGCTCGGCGATCGGGAGCGCTGAGGTGGCCGCCGGAGACGGGGCGTTGCAGACGTGCAGCATCCGGTCGGACTCGGCGAACAGGAAGTCGTGCACCAACGTGCCGTCGCGTCGCACAGCCTGAGCCCTGATCCCGGCGGGTTCGGGCAGCAGATCGGCGAGTGTGAGATCGGGCACGTACTTGCGGCACTCGCGCAGATATCCCCGTCGGAATAGCGAATTGCGCAGCTCGCGCGCCCCGGTGCGGACGTTGGCTCGCGCCATCCGCCACGTCCCGCGAAAGGTGGCGTACTCCCGTACGTCACGCGCAGCGAAGGAGAACTTGCGGTATCCCTCGCGGGACAATCCGAGCACCGCGTTCGGGCCGACCGTTATCCCGCCGTCCGTCGTGCGGGTGAGGTGCACGCCGAGGAACGGCAGGTCGGGGTCCGGCACCGGATAGATCAGGTGCTGCACCATGTCCGCCCGCGACGGCAGCAACCGGTAGTACTCGCCGCGGAACGGCACGATCTGGAAGTCGACCTCCAGGCCGGCGAGCCGGGCCAGCCGGTCGGCCTGCAACCCGCCGCACACGACTAGCCGGTCTGCGGTGACCGCTCCGCGGCTGGTGACCACCTCGACACCGTCGGGCGATTCGCAGATCCGGGTCACCGCGGCGCTGCGGCGCACCTGACCGCCGAGCGATTCGACCACGGTCGCCATCGCCCGGGCGATGCGTGTGAAATCGACGATGCCGGTGCCGGCGACGTAAAGCGCGGCAAGCCCCGCCACGTTCGGCTCGCGACGGCGCAGTTCGGCGGCGTCGATCCGCTCGACGTTTACCTTGTTGTCGCGGGCGCGTTCGAACAGCGCGTCTAGTCGAGCCACTTCAGCCGCGTCGGTGGCTACCAGCAGCTTTCCGCAATTGTCGTAGGTGATGCCGTGCTCATCGGCGAACCGCCGGGTGCTGTCGGCGCCGCGGCGGCAGAGCTCGGCCTTGTGGCTGCCGGGTGGGTAATAGATACCGGAGTGGATCACTCCGCTGTTGTGGCCGGTCTGGTGCGCGGCCAGCCGGTCCTCCTTCTCCAGTAGGACCAGGCTCGCGCCGGGCCGCTGCTGCAGGATCGTCATAGCGGTGGCCAGCCCGACGATGCCACCGCCGATCACGCAGAAGTCCGAGGCCATCGCGGTGATCGTAGACTGGACTCCGATGCACTACCTCGACCACGCGGCGACGACGCCCATGCTGCCTGAGGCCATCGACGCCGTGACCGCGACGATGGCCGAGCTCGGCAATCCCTCGTCGTTGCACAGTTCGGGCAGGCGAGCGCGGCGCCGGGTCGAGGAGTCCCGGGAGCAGCTGGCCGCGGCTGTGGGCGCCCGTCCCTCAGAAGTGATCTTCACCAGCGGCGGTACCGAGTCCGACAACCTCGCCGTCAAAGGTATCTATTGGGCGCGCCGGGCCGCCGCGCCGCGGCGTCGCCGCGTGCTGGCCAGCGCCGTCGAGCACCATGCCGTGCTGGACGTCGTCGAGTGGCTCGCCGCAGCCGACGGTGCCGAGGTGACCTGGCTGGAGGTCGACGCCTATGGGCGGGTTGACCCCGACACACTGCGGCGGGCGCTGGCAGCCGACCCCGATTCGGCCGCTCTGGTCACCGTTATGTGGGCGAACAACGAGGTCGGCACGATCGAGTCCGTCCGGGACATGGCCGAGATCGCCCACGAGTACGGCGTGCCGATGCACACGGACGCGGTGCAGGCGGTCGGCGCGGTGCCGGTCGACTTCGCCGAGAGCGGCGTCGATGCGCTGACCATGACCGGGCACAAGCTGGGCGGTCCGTATGGAGCCGGGGCGCTGCTCCTGCGGCGTGACGTCTCCTGTGTCCCACTTCTGCACGGCGGAGGGCAGGAACGCGACGTCCGGTCGGGCACCCTTGACGTGCCCGGGGCGGTGGGACTTGCCGTCGCGACCGTCGCCGCGGTCGAACGCCAGCCGGTCGAGTACCTGCGAGTGCGCGAGCTGCGCGACCGGCTGGTGACGGGCGTGCTGCAGGCCGTCGACGACGCCGTGCTGAACGGCGACCCCGCCGACTGCCTGCCGGGCATCGCGCACATGACATTCCCCGGCTGCGAAGGGGATTCGCTGCTCATGCTGCTCGACGCCCGTGGCATTGAGTGCGCGACTGGCTCGGCCTGTTCAGCCGGTGTCGCGGAGCCGTCCCACGTCTTGCTCGCCATGGGCGCCGACGCGGCCCGAGCCCGCGGCTCGTTGCGCTTCTCACTCGGGCATACGTCGACGATCGTCGATGTCGACGCGTTGATCGAGACGATCGGCCCGGCGGTCGAGCGAGCCCGACGCGCCGGGCTGACCTCGGTCTTGACGTGACCATCCCACGAAACCGCTCGCTCCGCTCACGACTGCATGGGGATACCGGATGAAGGTCCTCGCCGCCATGAGTGGCGGCGTCGATTCCGCCGTAGCGGCTGCCCGCTCCGTCGACGCCGGCTACGAGGTGACCGGCGTGCACCTCGCCCTGTCGGCGCGGCCGAAGACGCTGCGCGAAGGCGCCCGTGGCTGCTGTACACGCGAGGACGCGAACGACGCCCGACGCAGCGCCGACGTGCTCGACATCCCCTTCTATATCTGGGATCTCGCCGAACGATTCCGCACGGACGTGATCGACGACTTTGTCGCTGAGTACGCAGCCGGTCGAACCCCGAATCCCTGCCTGCGCTGCAACGAGAAGATCAAGTTCGCAGCGGTGCTCGATCGCGCGCTCGCCCTGGGGTTTGACGCCGTCGTCACCGGCCATCATGCGCGGTTGGTCGACGGACGCCTAATGCGATCGGTCGACGCGGCGAAGGACCAGTCGTATGTGCTCGCCGTGCTCACCCCGCGGCAGCTGGCCCACGCGATCTTCCCGCTTGGCGGCTCGACCAAGGCGCAAGTGCGGGCCGAGGCTGCGGCGCGCGGTCTGTCCGTCGCGGCAAAGCCCGACTCGCACGACATCTGCTTCATCGCCAACGGCGACACCCGGGCGTTCCTGGGGCATCAGCTGGGGGAGCGGTCCGGGCCGATTGTCGATGCCGGTACCGGGCAGGTCGTGGGGCGCCATGACGGATCGTTCGGGTACACGGTCGGCCAGCGCCGTGGCTTGCGGCTGGATCGGCCGGCCCCTGGTGGCGAGCTGCGCTATGTGCTGTCCATACAGCCGACGACGAACACGGTGGTGGTCGGTCCCGGCGAGCTGCTCGACACCGATGAGGTGGTTGGCGCGCATCCGGTGTGGACGCTGGGCGATGCGCCGGGAGCCGAGTTCGACTGCGCCGTCCAGCTGCGTGCTCACGGCCTGGTCAGCCCTGCCACCGTGCGGGTGACCGAGGCCGAGGTGACGGCGCGGCTGACGCGTCCGCAGCGGGGAATCGCGGCCGGTCAGGCGATGGTCATGTACCACGGCGATACGGTGCTCGGCTCGGCCACCATTTCAAGCACTACCTCCTGTTGTTCGACCGCCGGCGCGCCGCCGGTCGCTGTGGGTCGAACAACTCGGTGAGCGCGGAGCGGATTTGGCCGCCCGGGTCGGCCACTGGGGTCGGCTCACTGCCCGGTACGGACCCCGGGGAGGCCGTCCAGCTGGTGTTCGACGAGCTTCCGGACCTGCCGCACCTACCGGAACTTCCCGCGCGCGGCACGGGCGCCGACGTTGTCGGCCGGTCGGCGGCGATTCTGACTGAACTTCCCGTCGAGATACAGCCGTCGGGATGGCGACTGACCTCGCGTCCCGGCCGCGATCTTCGACGTGCCCGCGACTACCTGTCGCGCGACCTGGACGCGCTCCAGCAGCACGCGGAGGGATACACCGGACCCCTCAAGGTGCAGGTCGCCGGGCCGTGGACGCTCGCCGCCTCGGTCGAGCTGCCGTCCGGCCATCGGGTGGTGTCGGATCGCGGGGCGACCCGCGACCTAGCTGAATCGCTGGCCGACGGGCTGCGGGCACATCTGGCCGGGGTCAGGCAGCGCGTCCCCAATGCGCGACTGGTCGTGCAGTTCGACGAGCCGTCGTTGCCCGCCGTGCTTGCTGGTCAGGTGCCGACGCCGTCTGGTTACGGTACGGTTCCAGCCGTTGCCCGACCGATCGCGACCCAGACGCTCGAGTCGCTGCTCGCGGTCGCACGGGTGGGGGCGCGCGTCGTGCACTGCTGCGCCGCGGACGTCCCGGTTGCTCTGCTGCGCGACGCCGGCGCCGACGCGATTTCGCTCGATGTGGCCCTGATCGATGACCAGGACGTGCTGGGTGAGGCGATCGACGCGGGCTTGTCGCTCTGGCTGGGCGTGGTTCCCTCGACCGACTCGGCGATCACGCTGGACTCGGCTCGTGATCCGATCCTGCAGCTGTGGAAGGTGCTCGGCTTCCCTGCCGAGCAGCTCGCCGGCTCCGTCGTACCCACCCCAGCCTGCGGCCTTGCTGCGGCGAGCGAGGCGTACGCCCGGCGGGCGTTATCGATCATTCGCGACGTGGGGCGCGCGCTGAGAGACGACAGCGGCTGACCGCCTCGGCCGACCAAGCGAACGGTTCGAGCCCTGCGGAAGCCAGCGCTTCCGCGTCGACACGGCCAAGCACATCGGCTAGCCGGACCTCGCGGCCCTGTGATCGGCTGCGGTAGCGGCTAGCACCGCAATGCTTGTTCGTCCTTGATCAAGAGACCGATCTGGTGCAGATTCGATCAGATAGCTCTCTTGATCAAGGTGGGGTGTCACCCAGCCTGGGGCAGTCGAATTCCCCGTGCGGGGAGCCGCCCTACTTCGTGTAGACCTGACGAACCCGCTCGGCACATCGCGCACGCTACGGGTCCACGGCAAGGTCGACTCGCAGTCCCGCAGGCGCGGATAGGACGCTGAGCTCGCCTGCCGCGTTGAGCTGAACGTCGAGCGGAGCACCGCCGACCTGCAGCCCGCGCACCGTCAGCTCTCCAACGGGGGACGGGCGCAGCGGATGCAGCACCAGCTTTCCGTTCGGGGCGTCGGCGTCGAGGCCGAGGACGGCCGAGAGGATCGCCACCGCCGCAGCCGCGGACCAGGCCTGGGGCCGGCAGGCGGCGGGATAGGGCAGTGGCACCCCACCGTCCTGCGTCGCTTCGCCGCCATGCAGCTCAGGCAGCCGGAACCCAAACGCGGGCGCGACGGCGAGCAGCCCGCGCACGAGGCTGGCGACAGCGGACCGCGCGGCCTCGCTGCCGACCCCCGCCAAGCCATGGATCGCGATCGCCGTGTCATGCGCCCAGACCGACCCGCAGTGGTAGCTGAGCGGGTTGAAGCCGCGCGCCAGCGACGACATCGTGCGAAGCCCGAAGCCGCAGTCCATGTCAGGCGCGGCCAGTCGCTGTACGACCTGGTCCACCTCGTCCGCGTCGAGCAGCCCGGTGCCGAGCAGGTGGCCGATGTTCGAGGTGACCGTGTCGACAGGTCGCCCCGAGCCGTCCAGCGCGATGGCCGGGTACCCGCCAGCCAGGTCGTCCACCCAGAACCGATCCCGGAACCGGGCGTGCAGCTGCCCAGCCCAGTCCCGCCAGAACTCGCCGCCGGGTCGGTCGAACGCGTCGAGCACGTCCGCGCCGTCCAGCGCCGCAGCGTGCGCGTACCCCTGCGCCTCGCACAGCGCGATCGGTGGCTTCGCGAGCGTCCCGTCGGAGAACTGGACCGCATCGACCGAGTCCTTCCACCCCTGGTTAGCCAAGCCATGCCCCGACTCGTCCACGTACTGGACGAACCCGGACTCGCCGACGGCGTCGTCGCGCAGCCAACCGAGCGCTACTTCCAGCTGTGGGATCAGCTGGGCCACCTCAGCATCCGGCATACCCCACCTCCAGGCGTCGTGCAGCAGCGAGATCCACAATGGGGTGGCGTCGACCGACCCGTAGTACAACGGCGGTAGGGCAAGGTGACGTCCCGACCGCGCCCACGCGCCATGGTCCACCGCGGCCCGACGGACTTCGTGCAGGATCTTGCCGGGCGCCTCGGCGGCCTCCGGGTCGTGCCGCTTGCCCTGACGCCGGGCGAGGCTGCGCAGCGTCCCGGCCGCGACATCGGTGCCGAGCGGCAGCAACATGCGCGCGGCCCAGATCGAGTCGCGGCCGAACATCGTCAGATACCACGGCGCGCCGGCGGCGAGCAGGTTATCGGCCGGAGCAAGGGGATCGGCCACCAGCAGGGCGTTGAGGTCGGCGACGCTCTGCGCCACCAACGCCGGCATGCGGTGATCACCGGCCTGCACGTCGGGCGAACGCACGGATCGGCTCGCGGGCAGGATCACCGCGGGCAGCGGATCGTCGACGATCGTCACGTCGATCGTCGCTGACCAGCTGCCCTGCGGCGCAATCGACGCCGCCCATTCGAAGGATCCGTCGCTAATCACGGTGTCCGCGGCCGGGGTCAGCGTGGCGACGACCGTCGTGCCGTCCGGGCCGGTCCAGCGGGCACCGCCGGACCGGACATCGCCCGGTAGGGGTGCCGTCGGCGTTCCGGCCTTGACCGCGTGGATGTCGGCGAGGTCGCTGGCTAGCGTGACGGCAAGCGTGCAGTCGACCGGGTCTCGGGCGTGTGAGACCACCGTGATCAGCTCGCGGATACCCGTTCCGGACACCGTGCGATCGCGTTCGACCAGCACCGAAGGATCCGGCCCTAGGTCGCCGAGGTTGCGGGCGACCGACACAAACCGGGCCCTCGTTGCGCCGACCGGTTGACCTTGCAGGGACCCGGGTTCGCGCCCGTTCACCGTCACGACCAGACGGGAGACAGCCCGCCGGTCGGCGAGATAGCAGCCGCTTGCCCCGGAGCCGGGCAGCTGCCCGTCCGGATTCGACAGGGCCATGGTGGGCGCGCTGATCGCGGTCACCAGATCCTGCAGGTAGGGCAGATGCCCTCGCTCCTGCGGGTGATTCGCGGTCACGACCGCGACTGTAAAGCGTGCGACGAGCCAGGGACGCCAGATTCGACACCGCGAGCCGCAAGGTTGTCACCGCCGCTCGGTAACGTCGCCATCGTGACCGAACCACCGGCGGCACCTGCCGAGGCCCGCGAGGAGCACGCCAGGCTCTCCCAGCGCATCGAAGAGGACGCGTACCGCTACTACGTCTTGGACGCGCCGACGTCCAGTGACGCCGAGTACGACCGCGCCATGCGCCGCCTGGAGGAGCTCGAGGACACCTACCCCGAGCTACGCACACCCGAGTCACCGACGCAGCGAGTGGCGGGCACGTACTCCACGCTGTTCACCGCGGTCGATCACCTGGAACGGATGCTCAGCCTCGACAACGCGTTCACCACGGACGAGCTCGCCGCCTGGGCGCATCGGGTCGAGCGCGACGCAGGCGCGGTGCCCGCCTATCTGTGTGAGCTGAAAGTCGACGGGTTGGCGATCGACCTGGTGTATCGCGACGGTCGGCTGGCTCGGGGCGCGACCCGGGGTGACGGGCGCACCGGCGAGGACGTCACGCCGAACATCCGTACCATCGCCGGAATCCCCCACACATTGCATGGCCGGCATATCCCGACGACGCTCGAGGTGCGCGGCGAGGTGTACTTCCCGGTCGCCTCGTTCGAGGGTCTCAACGAGACGCTGGTCGCCGCCGGCAAGGCTCCGTTCGCCAACCCGCGCAACGCCGCGGCTGGCTCGTTGCGCCAGAAGGACCCGCGCGTCACGGCGAGCCGCCCGCTGCGCATGATCGTCCATGGCGTGGGCGCGGTCGAAGGCGGACCGACCGTTACGGCACAGTCGCGGTGGTATGAGGTACTGCGCGCCTGGGGGCTACCGACGGCCGCGAGCGCCGAGGTCAAGCCGAACCTGGCCGAGGTGCAGGCGTTCGTTGATCACTACGGCGAGCACCGGCACTCGGTCGAGCACGAGATCGACGGCGTGGTGGTCAAGGTCGACGATCTCGCCGTGCAGCGCCGGCTCGGGTCGACCAGCCGGGCCCCGCGCTGGGCCATCGCGTTCAAGTACCCACCGGAAGAGGTGAACACCAAGCTGCTCGACATCCGCGTCAATGTTGGGCGCACCGGACGGGTCACCCCGTACGGCGTCATGGAGCCGGTGCGGGTATCTGGGTCCACCGTCGAGATGGCCACCCTGCACAACGCGAGCGAGGTCGAACGGAAGGGCGTGCTGATCGGCGACACCGTGGTGCTGCGCAAGGCCGGCGACGTCATTCCCGAGATCGTGGGACCCGTGGTAGCCCTGCGCGACGGCACCGAGCACTCGTTTGCGATGCCGACCGCCTGTCCCGAGTGCGGCACGCCGCTGCGTCCGGAGAAGGAGGGCGACGCCGACATCCGCTGTCCCAACACCAGATCATGCCCGGCGCAGCTGCGCGAGCGGATCTTCCACCTGGCTGGCCGGGGGGCCTTCGACATCGAGGCGCTGGGCTACGAGGCGGCGGTCGCGCTGCTCGGCGCGGGCGTAGTCACCGACGAGGGCGACACCTTCGACCTGGACGCAGACCGGCTGCGCCGCGTCGAGCTGTTCCGGTTGACCCGCGACAGCAAGGTGCAGGGCAGGGTGCGCAAGGCGGGTGACCTGAACGCCATCGGCGAGCGACTTCTCGAGAACCTCGAGGTCGCCAAGCACCGCCCACTATGGCGGGTGCTGGTCGGGCTGTCGATCCGGCACGTCGGGCCCACTGCCGCGCAGGCATTGGCGCGTGAGTTCCGCTCGGTAGACCGCATCGCGGCGGCGTCCATCGAGGAACTTGCTGCTGCCGACGGGGTCGGCCCCACGATCGCCGAGGCGATCCGCGAATGGTTCGCGATCGACTGGCATCGCGAGATCGTCGAGAAGTGGCGTGCCGCGGGTGTGTCGCTCGCCGACGAGTCGGCTGACGAGCGGCCGCGTCCGCTCGACGGGCTCACGGTCGTCGTAACTGGGTCGCTGACCGGATACTCACGGGACTCCGCCACCGAGGCGATCACGGCGCGCGGCGGTAAGGCGGCGAGCTCCGTATCGAAGAAGACCTCGTTCGTGGTGGCCGGCGACTCGCCGGGCGGCAAGTTCGACAAGGCCGTCCAGCTCGGGGTTCCGGTCCTCGACGAGGAGGGCTTCGACGTGCTCCTCGCCGATGGCCCGGAAGCAGCCCGAAAGGTCGCCCGCGCTGCGGGATAGACGATCGCCACTAAATCGTGACGCGGGCGGTGGTGACGCTGGCGGCAATCCCGGCGAGGTGGTTGAGCCGGATCAGCTCGCCGGGCAGCCAGCGCATGGCCGGGCGGCCGAGCAGCAGGGCGCCGGAGCCCAGTGGCGCCACGGCCAGCTCGGTGTCCAGCTTGGCCCAGTCTGCGGGTGCCCAGCCGCTGGCGTCAGCAGCCAACGGGCGGGCGGGGTGCGGCGGCCACCACGGAGTGGCCACGTCATCCATCTCCGGGGCGGCCACGCTCGCCGCAGCCACCTGGGCGGTGCCGTTGAGCGGAGGATGCAGGACCAGCGCCCAGCCTGCCCGGAAGATACGAGCGACACCCTCGGCGAGCACCTGTAGCGAGTGATCCGGCCGCGCGGCGAGGGCGTCGAGCAGCTCGAGCTCGCGATGCGGATCGATCTGCCCGGCGTAGGAGCGGATCGACTCGACCCGGACGCCGTCCACAGCTGCTGCCGCGCTGACCAATGTGTCCGGGAGTTTGCCGGGTGGCAGTTCGAGCACCAGGTCATCGACCGCGTGCCCGGACGAGCGTTCGATGACGTCGACGCTGAGAATGTCGGCGTCGACGACCCCGAGGGCCGTGGCCACCGCGCCGAGTGCACCCGGACGATCGGGCAGCACGAGGCGCAGGAGAAAGGCCACGAAGACAGCGTCCCCGCCTGATGTGTCCATGAGGTAAAGCCAGCGGCAACGCTATTGCGTGTCGCGGGCGCCCGGCGGCTCGTAGACTCCCGGCACGTGTCCGATGATTCTGGTGGAGGCAGCCCGCACGTCAGCCGCGACGACGTCGCGCATCTCGCCCGGCTGGCCCGCCTCGCGGTCACCGAGGAGGAGCTGGACACCTTCGCGCAGCAGCTCGACGTCATCCTGGGCGCCGTCGCGCGCGTCGGCGAGGTCGCGGCCGCCGAAATTCCGCCAACCACACACGCAGTGCCGCTGACCAACGTGCTGCGCCCCGACGAGGTGCGGCCGTGCCTGCCCCGCGAGGTCGTACTCGCCGCCGCGCCGGCCGTCGAGGACGACAAGTTCCGGGTGCCGCGCATCCTGAGCGAGGAAGCATGACCGAAGACGACAGCGAGGGAGCATCGCAGGTGCGAAGCACCGAGGAGCGGACCGAGCGCGGAGTCGAGCAGTGACCGACCTGGTTCGGCGCAGCGCTGCGGAGATCGGCCAGCTGATCGCGTCGGGGGAGGCCTCCGCTGTCGAGGTGACCCAGGCGCACCTCGACCGAATCGAGGCCGTCGACACGTCGGTGCGCGCTTTCCTGCACGTCGACACGGACGGAGCGCTGGCTGCGGCCGCGGCTGTCGACGCGCGACGCGCGGCCGGCGGCGACCTGGGGCCCCTCGCCGGGGTACCGCTGGCAATGAAGGACGTCGTCGTCACCGCGGGCCTGCCCACGACCGCTGGCTCGAAGATGCTCGACGGGTGGGTGCCGCCCTACGACGCCACGATCACCCGACGGATCAAGGACGCCGGCGTCGTCATGCTGGGCAAGACGAACATGGACGAGTTCGCCATGGGCTCGTCCACGGAGAATTCCGCATACCACCCGACGCACAACCCGTGGGATCTGTCGCGCATCCCCGGTGGCTCGTCGGGCGGGTCCAGCGCAGCGGTCGCCGCATACGAAGCGCCCCTGGCAATCGGCACCGACACCGGCGGCTCGATCCGCCAGCCCGCGGCCGTGACCGGCATCGTCGGGCACAAACCTACGTACGGCGCAGTGTCACGTTACGGGCTGATTGCGTTCTCGTCCTCGCTCGACCAGGCCGGGCCGCTCGCCCGCACCGTGCTCGACGCAGCGCTGCTGCACGCGGTGATCGCCGGGCACGATCCCTGTGACTCGACGTCGATCCCGCAGCCGGCGGCGCCGGTGGTCGCGGCGGCCCGGGACGGCTCGGGGGCGGATCTATGCGGTACGCGGGTCGGGGTCGTGCGCGAACTCGGCGGCGAAGGTTACCAAGCTGGGGTACTCGCGGCGTTCGACACCGCTGTGTCGACATTGCGCAAGCTGGGCGCCGAGATCGTCGAGGTGTCCTGCCCGCACTTCGGCTACGCGCTCGCGGCGTATTACCTGATCGCGCCGAGTGAATGCTCCTCGAACCTCGCGCGCTTCGACGCGGTGCGCTACGGATTGCGGGCCGGCGACGACGGGGTGCGGTCGCTGGAGGACGTGATGTCGCTGACCCGGGCGGAGGGCTTCGGCCCCGAGGTCAAGCGGCGCATCATGATCGGCACGTATGCGCTGTCGGCGGGCTACTACGACGCCTACTACGGGCAGGCGCAGAAGGTCCGCACGCTGATCTGCCGCGACTTCACGGCTGCATTCGAGTCGGCCGACGTGCTGGTGTCGCCGACGTCACCGTTCGTGGCGTTCGGCATCGGCGAGCGGGTGGACGATCCGATGGCGATGTACATCAACGACCTGTGCACGTTGCCCGCCTCCCTGGCCGGCACGCCAGCGATCTCGGTGCCCTGTGGGCTGAGCGAGAATCTGCCGGTCGGACTGCAGATCATGGCTCCGGCACTGGCGGATGACCGGTGTTACCGGGTGGCCGCCGCGTTCGAGGCGACCCACGGCGCCCTGGCGATTCCAGAGGTGACCACAACGCGATGAGCGCTCGCGCGAACCCGGGGTCCCCGCGAAATCGTGAAGCGATTTCGTGGGGTGGGAAGTGCCCGGTGGTCCACGCGACGGCCGGAGCGTTTGGGCGGACGACCCCGCCTAGCGCGGGGGAGGATGCTTGATGACCACCGACTACGAAGCAGTCGCAGCCCGCTACGAGCCGGTAATCGGCCTGGAAACGCACGTCGAGCTCGGTACCGCGTCGAAGATGTTCTGCGGCTGCTCGACCGAATTCGGGGCGCCGCCCAACACCCACGTCTGCCCGGTCTGCCTCGGACTGCCCGGGTCCCTGCCGGTCGCCAACGAGGCGGCGATCGAGTCCACGGTAAGGATCGGCCTGGCGTTGAACTGCTCGATCGCGTCCTGGTGCCGTTTCGCCCGCAAGAACTACTTCTACCCGGACATGCCGAAGAACTTCCAGATCTCGCAATACGACGAGCCGTTGTGCGTCGACGGCTACTTGGATGTCACGGTCGACGAGCTTCCGGTGCGGGTCGGGATCGAGCGGGTGCACCTCGAGGAGGACACCGGCAAGAATACGCACGTCGGCGGGCGCAGCGGTCGGATTCAAGGCGCGGACTACTCGCTGGTGGACTACAACCGGGCCGGCATCCCGCTGGTCGAGATCGTGACGAAGCCGATACCAGGTGCGGGCGCGCTGGCTCCCGAATTGGCTCGAGCGTACGTGACCGAGCTGCGCGAGATCTTGCGGACGCTCGGCGTCAGCGACGTGCGGATGGAGCAGGGTTCGTTGCGTTGCGACGTCAACACTTCGCTGAACCTCCCCGGCGAGCCGTGGGGCACCCGGACCGAGACCAAGAACGTCAACTCCCTGCGCAGCGTAGAACGCGCCGTGCGGTCGGAGATCCTGCGGCAGGCGTCGCTGGTCGACGCCGGTGACCGGGTGATCCAGGAGACGCGGCACTTCTCCGAGACGACCGGCGACACCCGTCCCGGTCGCAGCAAGGAGGAGGCCACAGACTACCGGTACTTCCCGGAGCCCGACCTGGCGCCAGTGGCGCCGGATCCCGCGTGGGTCGAGGAGATTCGCAGCTCGCTGCCCGAGCTGCCGGCGGCGCGTCGCACGCGCCTGCGCGATGCGCTCGGTGTGTCGTCGGAGGACATGCGGCAGATGGCCAACGCCGGCGTCGTCGATCTGGTGGCCGCGACCGTTGATGCCGGTGGTCCGGTCAGCGAGGCGCGCAACTGGTGGCTCGGCTACCTGGCGCAACGGGCCAACGAGCGCGATATCGAGCCGGCCGATCTCGGCATAACCCCGCAGCACGTAGCGCGCGTCGTCGCGCTGGTCGGTGAGGGGACGTTGACCGCGGCGCTTGCCCGACAGGTGGTGGACGGTGTGCTGGAGACCGGCGCCGATGTCGATACGATCGTGGCCGACCGCGGGTTGAAGGTGGTCTCGGACACGGATGCGCTGGGTGCCGCAGCCGACGCCGCGATCGCCGCGAACCAGGACATTGCCGACAAGGTCCGCGGCGGCAAGATTCCGGCGGTCGGCGTGCTCGTCGGGGCGGTCATGAAGGCCACCCGCGGCCAGGCCGATGCCGCAGCCGTGAAGCAACTCCTGCTCGAGCGCCTCGGCGTCAGCGAATAGGCCCTGCCGATTCATCACCTCGACTGCCGAGCGAGTTCCCGGTTGATCAACAGACCTGTTCGGTTAATGTTCTGCCGAGTCGGTCTGTTGATCACCCTGATTGTCACGTCCGCCGCCCAGCTCGGGGTCGGGGCGGAGCCCGCGGCGGCCGAGTGGCCAGGCGCGACGGCACTGTTCCGGCTCACCGATCCGCGCATCAGCGAGGCGAGTGGCCTAGCGGCCGGTATCACCTCGGCGGGCGTGCTCTACGTGCAGAACGACAGCGGCGACTCGGCGCGGTTCTTCGCGCTAGACGCGCATACCGGCTCGACACGCGCGGCCTACGAGGTGCCTGGCGCCACCAACGTCGACTGGGAGGATCTCGCCGTCGCGCCGGACAGGCGCGGCGCCCCGTCGGTATGGATCGCCGACATCGGCGATAACGACGCCCAGCGCAGTGAAGTCCGCATCTACCGGGTGGACGAGCCCCACGTCGGCGCCAGCACGGCTTCGACCGGCCCGCCTGACGTGTGGCGGCTGCGCTACCCGAGCGGCGCCACCGACGCGGAGGGTATTGCGGTTGGCCCGGCCGGCGCGGTGTACGTGTTCACCAAGTCGCTGCTGGGTATCACAGTGGTTTATGCCGTGCCGCGCGAGCCGGACCCGGCGCATATACAGCAGCTGGGCCAGATCGGGACGATCCAGTTTGCGCTCACCGGCACGCCGGGCGGACCGAATCCGATCGGGCAGCTCACTGCCACGGGCGCGGCGTTGTCACGCGATGGGTCGCTGCTCGCGGTGCGCACCTACACCGACGCCTACGTCTGGCGGGTGACGAACAGCGACCTGGCCGCCGCGCTCAGGGTCGCGCCGGTGCGGGTGGCCCTGCCGCCGCAACCGCAGGGTGAGGGCATCACGATCGACGCAGGCCGGCTGGTGATCGACTCCGAGCAGGTCGGCTCGACGGTGTACACGCTCCCGGTGCCGGCGATCGGATCGGCGGGCGCCTCGACTCGAACGCCGACGCCGAGGGCCACCGCGGCGACGCAGCCGACGGCACACCATGGTTGGCCGGCCGCCATCACGTCCATCGCCGGCGCGATGGTGCTCGTGTCGCTGCTCGGCGGCTGGTTCTGGGCGCGTCACTACCGCCGGGCGCGGCGACGGTGACCGAGGCGCTACAGCACCGACCCGGCCCCCTCGCTGGCGCTCGGCGTGATCCGCAAGACCCGCTCATCGTCGGCGGTCGGATGGCCATGTCCGTCCTTGTTCGACGTCGTGATCCACAATGCGCCGTCGGGCGCTGCGACCACTGTCAGCAGTCGGCCATACGCCCCGTCGAGGGTTGCCGTGAAGCCACCGATCCCGCCGGTCGTGCTCAGCGGCGCGGACAGCAGCGCGCTGCCGTCGAGGGTCGTGACGTACAGCTGCCCGCGCATGACCGCGCAGTCGCCCGCACCGCTCTTGGCCGCCGGCAGCCTGGTGATCGGCCCAACGCTGGCCGCGGACCGGGTCGGCCACCCGAAGTCGGCGCCGGCCGTCAGGGCGTTCACCTCGTCGGTTCCAGGGGTCGCCCCGCGCTCGACGTCGTAGACGCGACCGGTGCGCGCGTCCTGGCACAGCCCGTCCACGAGGCGATGTCCGCGGCTGTACACGGCCGATCCGGCCCGCGGGTTGCCCGCTGCCGGCTGACCGATCGGGTTCACGCGCAGCACCTTGCCGGCCAGGCTCGCGGGGGACGCGGCAAGCGCTGGCTGACCAGCGTCGCCGGTGCCCACGTACAGGCTTCCTGCCGCGCTGAACATGATTCGGCCGGTGTTTCCGTGCGTTCCCTTGGGGATCCCGGTCAGGACGGGCGTCACCGGCCCGCTCGGCGTGAAGTCGACGACCTCGTTGTCGGTGGGCGTCGTGATGTAGGCGTAGATCAGGTTGTCCTCGCTGTAGGTGGGGGAGAGGGCCAGGTCGAGCAACCCGCCGTCACCCGAACTGTCCAGGCCGGTCAGCGTGCGAACCCGCTGGACCGGCTGATCGGGCTGCGGCTGCACGCGGACGATGCGCCCCGTCGTGCGCTCGCCAACCAGAGCGGTGCCGTCGGGAAGCAGGGCAAGAGCCGTCGGTGCGGTCAAGTGCTTCGCGACTACCGCGGAATCGGCGGCGGACGGGCTGCCGCTCGGTGTGCCGGGCCCTCCACTCGGCCCCGGCACCGACGGCGCCGGCGAGGCGTTCGGCGTGGGCAGCTGCACGTAGGGGCCGCCTTCCCCGCTGAACGGCTGCGTAGGCCGCCAGTCGGGGGCCGACGCGTTGGCGGCAGCGCAACCGGCGAGCAGGGTGCTCACGAGCAGCAGGGCCGCTAGTGGTCCGCGGGGCCGGCGCATGGCCCCTAGTCTGCCTGGGCATCCTGTGCGCCAGCCGCACGGCCGTGCCGTCGCTCGATAGCCTCGGCTGGTGACCCTCATCTGCCTCCCTGACCCCGAGGCCCGTAACCTGGTCGGCCCGCTGCCCGCGGCGGGCGAGGTGATCGAGTGGGACGGCGCGGCCGACCCACCGGACCGCGCCGCCGAGATCGAGTTCTGGGTGCCGACCTACATGATGAGCGACCCTGCGGCTCGTGATCAGGCACTCGCCGCGATGCCCGCGCTGCAGGTCATCCAGCTCGTCTCGGCCGGCGCGGACGTCTGGGTCGGCCACGTTCCTGACGGCGTCACGCTCTGCGACGGTCGTGGCGTGCACGGCGGCTCTACGTCCGAGTGGGTGCTGACGGCGATCCTCGCAGTGCTGCGCGAGTTTCCCCGGTTCGTCCTCGCCCAGCAGCAGCGGCGGTGGGATCCGGACACCACCGATGAGCTGGCCGGCAAGCGCGTGCTGATCGTGGGTGCCGGCGATCTCGGCATGAACGTGGCGCGACGGGTTCGGGCGTTCGACGCCGAGCCCACGCTGGTGGGGCGTACCGCCCGGGATGGCGTGCACGGTGTGCAGGAGCTGCCGCAGCTGCTGCCCCACGCGGACGTGGTCGTCGTCGTGATCCCCCTGACGGCGCAGACAACTCGGCTGATCGACGCCAGGTTCCTCACCTGCATGCCCGACGGTGCCCTGCTCGTCAACGCTGCGCGAGGACCCGTCGCGGACACCGACGCCATCCTGTCCGAGCTGCAGTCGGGCCGGCTGCGAGCCGCGCTCGACGTTGTCGACCCAGAGCCGTTGCCGCCGGACCATCCGCTCTGGGCCGCGCCGAACCTGTTGCTGACGCCGCACGTGGGGGGCGGTGTCCGGCGGTTCCCGGCGCGTGCGTACCGGTTGGTCCGCGAGCAGATCGAGCGCTACCTGGCCGGGCGGCCGCTGGCGAACGTGGTCGAGGATGGCTATTAGCGGCGGCGGCGTGTCGGCGCGAACTTTGGCGGCACCTCGGGCAGCGGCGGCAGATGCCCGGCACTGGCGGCGGCAACCGCCGCGAGGTCCGCAATGCGGACGCACGGCAGGCGAATGGAACCCTCGTCGGTCACCACGTAGACGTTGCGTCCGGTGACCGAGAGCCCTCGCACGCTGGTCCAGGCGATCCGTCGTTGTCCGACCAGCGCTCGCACGGTTACCCCGCCGGCGTCGACGATGGTCGCCGCGCGCAGGACGAACACCGCGGCGGCGATCGGGATCACATAGGCGATCGCGGCGATCGGATGCTGGACGAGCACAGTCACGCCGAACGCCAGCAACACCACCACCAGATACGCCGACCTGGGCAGCCGGAAGCTGCGGGCCCCTGTTGCGGACTCGGCAGACACGCCTGGCACCGTACGCCGTAGATTCTCCCCGTGAGCACAGTGGATCGCCCCGCCGGCGGCGAGCAGCCGGGTCAGCATCGCAAGCCGCACAGCGGCATCGTCACCGACGGCATTGAGCGGGCCGGCGCCCGTGGCATGCTGCGCGCCGTCGGTATGGGCGACGACGACTGGCGAAAGCCGCAGATCGGCGTGGCATCGTCCTGGAACGAGATCACACCATGCAACCTGTCGCTCGACCGGCTCGCCAAGCGGGCCAAGGTCGGTGTGCGCGGCGCTGACGGATTCCCTTTGGAGTTCGGCACGATCTCTGTATCGGATGGCATCTCGATGGGCCATGACGGCATGCACTATTCGCTGCCGTCCCGCGAGGTCATCGCCGACTCGATCGAGACGGTATTTCGCGCCGAGCAGCTCGACGGTGCGGTGCTGCTCGCCGGTTGTGACAAGTCCGAGCCAGGCATGCTGATGGCGGCGGCCCGGCTGGACGTCGCGGCAGTCTTCCTTTACGCCGGGTCCACGCTGCCCGGCAAGCTGCACGGTAACGACGTAACGATCGTCGACGCGTTCGAGGGCGTCGGTGCCTGCCTGGCCGGCAAGATCACCCGCGACGAGCTGACCGATATCGAGAAGGCGATCTGCCCGGGCGAGGGCGCCTGCGGGGGCATGTTCACGGCGAACACGATGGCTTCAGCAGCCGAGGCACTCGGCATGTCACTCACCGGATCTGCCGCGCCACCCGCCCCGGACTCCCGTCGGGACGCGTACGCCGAGCGCTCCGGCGAGGCCGTCGTCCGGCTCGTCGACGCGGGCATCACGGCGCGTTCCATCCTGACCAAGGAGGCGTTCGAGAACGCGATCACCGTCGTGATGGCCCTGGGTGGCTCGACGAACGCAGTGCTGCACCTCCTCGCGATTGCCAACGAGGCGCAGGTCGATCTTCACCTCGACGACTTCAACCGCATCGGCGACAAGGTCCCGCACCTGGCCGACATGAAGCCGTTCGGCCGGTTCGTGATGACCGACATCGATCGCATCGGGGGCATTCCCGTTGTCATGCGTGCCCTGCTCGACGCCGGCCTGCTGCACGGCGACGCGCTGACGGTCACCGGCAGGACGGTCGCCGAGAACCTGAGGGACGCCTCGCCGCCGCTGCCCGACGGCGAGGTGATCCGTCCGCTCGATCGTCCGATTCACCGCACCGGCGGGCTGACGATTCTGCATGGCACACTGGCGCCCGAAGGCGCAGTGGTGAAGACCGCCGGCTTCGACGCCGACGTAGTCGAGGGTACGGCGCGCGTCTTCGACCGGGAGCAGGCGGCCATGGACGCGGTCGCTGACGGGACGTTGCGGGCCGGCGAGGTCGCCGTGATTCGCTGGGAGGGCCCGAAGGGGGGCCCCGGTATGCGCGAGATGCTTTCCATCACCAGCGCGATCAAAGGGGCCGGCCTGGGCAAGGACGTGCTGCTGCTGACCGACGGGCGCTTCTCTGGTGGCACCACCGGACTCTGCATCGGGCACGTCGCGCCCGAGGCTGCCGTCGGCGGCCCGATCGCCCTGGTCCAAGACGGCGACCGCATCGTCGTCGACATCCCCAACCGCACCATCGAGCTGCACGTGGACGACGACGAACTGGCCCGCCGGCGTGCAACCTGGAAGCCATTGCCGCCTCGGTTCGAGACCGGGGTGCTCGCCAAGTACGCCAAGCTGGTCGGCTCTGCCGCCCAGGGCGCCGTCTGCGGCTAGCGCACGTTCGACGCGGCTTGACGATCTTGAGGCCCACGTGGAGCCACATAGGTCGATGCAGACATCATGATCGCCCGGGCAGGGCCTGGACCAGATCTGCAACGGCCCACTCGGGGTCTAGTTGATGTGGCTCAGCGCAGCCGTGTAGCGTTCACGGCGTGAGTCGGCTCGTACTTATCGACCGGCGCGTCGAATGAGGCCACCAGGCCTCCCGACGCGCTAGCCCTTCGTGCACCAGCACGAGGGGTTTTTTGTTGCACGTCCGAGCACTCGCGATCCGCGAACATGACGAGAAAGGCACCGCCCATGGCCGCTTCCAGTACCGGGCCCAGCGAGATGACGGGCGCGCAAGCGCTCGTGCGGGCGCTGGAAGAGGTCGGCGCCGACGTCGTGTTCGGTATACCCGGGGGAGCGATCCTCCCCGCGTACGACCCCCTCTACGACTCCACGAAAGTGCGGCACATCCTCGTCCGCCACGAGCAGGGCGCAGGACACGCGGCGGAGGGGTACGCGCAGGCAACCGGCAGGGTCGGGGTCTGCATGGCGACCTCCGGACCCGGTGCGACGAACCTGGTAACGCCGATCTCCGACGCCTACATGGACTCGGTGCCGATCGTGGCGATCACTGGGCAGGTAGGGCGCGCATTCATCGGCACGGACGCGTTCCAGGAGGCCGACATCTCCGGCATCACGCTGCCGATCACCAAGCACAACTTTCTGGTGCAGTCCGCAGCCGAGGTGCCGCAGGTCGTCGCCGAGGCATTCCATCTGGCGTCAACCGGACGGCCCGGCCCGGTTCTGATCGATCTGCCCAAGGACGTGCTGCAAGAAACAGCGCCGTTCGGCTGGCCACCGAGGATCGACCTGCCGGGCTATCGACCGGTGACCCGCCCGCATGGCAAGCAGGTACGCGAAGCGGCCCGGCTGATCGCCGAAGCCCGCCGTCCGGTGCTGTATGTCGGCGGCGGCGTGCTCAAGGCGAGGGCGACCAGCGAGCTGCGCCAGCTCGCCGAGCTCACCGGAATCCCAGTCGTCACCACACTGATGGCCCGCGGCGCGTTCCCCGACAGCCACCGTCAGCACCTGGGCATGCCCGGCATGCACGGGTCGGTCGCCGCGGTCACTTCGCTGCAGAAGGCTGATCTGCTGATCGCACTCGGCACTCGGTTCGACGACCGCGTCACCGGCAAGCTCGACACCTTCGCCCTGCAGGCCGCGGTGATCCATGCCGACATCGACCCCGCCGAGATCGGCAAGAACCGAGCGGCCGACGTCCCGATCGTGGGCGACGCCCGTGAGGTCCTCGCCGAGCTGATCCCCGCGGTCGAGGCCGAGTTCGCGGCCGGCCGGCGAGCCGACCTGACCGGCTGGTGGCAGCAGGTGGACAACTGGCGGGCAACCTATCCGCTCGGGTACGACGACCCGGCCGACGGCACCCTCGCCCCGCAGTACGTCATCGAGCGGATCGGCAAGCTCAGCGGGCCGGAGGCGATCTACGCCGCCGGCGTCGGCCAGCACCAGATGTGGGCCGCACAGTTCATCGACTACGAGAAGCCCCACACCTGGCTCAACTCCGGCGGCGCCGGGACGATGGGGTACGCCGTGCCGGCAGCCATGGGGGCCAAGGTCGGCTGCCCCGACACGCTCGTCTGGGCCATCGACGGGGACGGCTGTTTCCAGATGACCAATCAGGAACTCGCCACCTGCGCCATCGAGGGCATCCCGATCAAGGTCGCGGTGATCAACAACGGCAACCTGGGCATGGTGCGGCAGTGGCAGACCCTCTTCTACGGCGAGCGGTACAGCCAGACAGACCTCGGCACGCACAAGCACCGCATCCCCGACTTCGTCAAGCTCGCGGACGCTCTTGGCTGCATCGGGTTGCGCTGCGAGAGCAAGGCGGACGTCGATGAGACGATCGCGAAGGCGATGTCGATCGATGACGCCCCAGTCGTGGTCGACTTCACGGTGGGCAAGGACGCGATGGTGTGGCCGATGGTGGCGGCTGGGACGAGCAACGACGACATCCTGGCCGCCCGTGGCATTCGGCCGGCGTTCGACGAGGAGCTTTAGCGAATGAGCACGCACACGTTGTCGGTCCTCGTCGAGAACAAGCCGGGCGTCCTGGCTCGGGTATCCGGCCTGTTCAGCCGGCGCGGCTTCAATATCGAATCACTTGCCGTCGGTCCGACCGAGCACCCGGAGATCTCCCGGATCACGATCGTGGTGACCGTGGAGGGCAGCGCTCTCGAGCAGGTGACCAAGCAGCTGAACAAGCTGGTCAACGTCCTCAAGATCGTCGAGCTCGAGGAGTCGCTGGCCGTTCAGCGCGAGTTGCTGCTAGTCAAGGTGCGGGCCGACAATGCCTCGCGCCGCGCGGTCGTCGAAACCGTGGAGCTGTTCCGTGCGAAGGTGGTCGACGTCGGCCCGGAGGCGCTCACGGTCGAAGTCACCGGGCCCCCGGCGAAGCTCGACGCGATGATCAAGATGCTCGAGCCGTACGGTATCCGGGAGATGGTCCAGTCCGGCATGGTCGCGCTCGGCCGGGGCCCGCGATCCATGACCCAGGCGGCGCTGCGGGCGGTTGACCGAACCGCCTGACAATCCTCAGAAAGGGAACTCACGTTCATGGCTGTCGAGATCTACTACGACGACGACGCGGATCTGTCGATCGTCCAAGGGCGGAAGGTTGCCGTACTGGGCTACGGCAGCCAGGGCCACGCGCACGCACTCAGCCTGCGTGACTCGGGCGTCGACGTGCGGGTCGGCCTCCCCGAGGGCTCCAAGAGCCGGGCCAGGGCCGAGGACGAGGGGCTGCGTGTGCTTGGCCCCGCCGAAGCTGCCGCCGACGCGAACGTGATCATGGTGCTCGCGCCCGACCCCGCCCAGCGCAAGCTCTACGCCGAGTCCATCGAGCCGCACCTCGAGGACGGCGATGCGCTGATGTTCGGGCACGGCTTCAACATCCGCTTCGGCTATATCAAGCCGCCCGCGAACGTCGACGTGGCGATGGTCGCGCCCAAGGGCCCGGGTCATCTGGTGCGCCGGCAGTTCGTCGACGGCAAGGGGGTGCCGGTGCTCGTTGCGGTCGAGCAGGACGCGTCGGGCTCGGCGTTCGCGCTCGCGCTTTCCTACGCCAAGGCGATCGGCGGCGCCCGCGCCGGCGCAATCAAGACCACGTTCACCGAGGAGACAGAGACGGATCTTTTCGGCGAGCAGGCCGTCTTGTGCGGTGGTGCGTCGCAGCTCGTGACGTACGGGTTCGAAGTGCTGACCGAGGCGGGCTATGCCCCCGAGGTCGCATACTTCGAGTGCTTGCACGAGCTGAAGCTGATCGTCGACCTGATGTACGAGGGCGGCATCGCCAAGCAGCGCTGGTCGGTGTCCGACACGGCCGAGTACGGCGATTACGTCTCGGGCCCCCGGGTGATCGATCCACACGTGAAGGCCAATATGCAAGCCGTGCTGCGCGAGATCCAGGACGGGTCCTTCGCCGCGCGGTTCATCGCCGACCAGGACGCTGGCGCGCCGGAGTTCAGGGCATTGCGGGCCAAGGCTGAGCAGCACCCGATCGAGGCGGTCGGCCGGCAACTGCGCGGCCTGATGAGTTGGGTGGCGACCAGCGATGACGACTACACCGAGGGGACCGCGTCCCGCTAGTTGGTTGCTCCGGCACAGGCCGCGGACTCCGGGCGGTCAGGCTTGATCCCTCCGTCCGCGGCCTGTGCCGGAGCGGTCGGCCCGCCTGCGCCCCCTCGGTGTAGTCGTCGTCGCTAAGGAGGATGCGTTGTGAAGCTTGCCGTGATTCCGGGGGATGGGATTGGCGTCGAGGTTGTCGAGCAGGCGCTGAAGGTGCTGCACGCTGTCGTGCCGGGCGTCGAGACGACGCGGTACGACCTCGGCGCGGCACGCTGGCACCGCACCGGCGAGACGCTGCCGGACTCGGCGCTGGCGGAGATCCGCGGCCACGACGCGATCCTGCTCGGGGCGGTGGGCGACCCCTCCGTGCCCAGCGGAGTCCTCGAACGCGGACTCCTGCTGCGGTTGCGGTTCGAACTCGACCACTATGTCAACCTGCGCCCCGCCAAGCTGTACCAGGGGGTCGCCACGCCTCTCGCGGGCGCGCCGTCCATCGACTTGGTCGTGTACCGCGAGGGAACCGAGGGTCCCTACATCGGCAACGGAGGAGTGCTGCGCCGGGGCACGCCGAACGAGGTGGCCACCGAGGTCAGCGTCAATACCGCGTTCGGCGTCGAGCGGGTGGTGCGGGCGGCGTTCGAGCGGGCGAAGGACCGTCCGCGCAAGCATCTCACGCTGATCCACAAGAACAACGTGCTCGTGTTCGCCGGCGACTTGTGGAAGCGAACGGTCGACGCCGTGGCCACCGACTACCCGGACGTCACGGTGGCGTATCACCACGTCGACGCCGCGACGATCTACCTGGTCACCGACCCCGGACGTTACGACGTGATCGTCACGGACAATCTGTTCGGCGACATCATCACGGACCTCGCGGCCGCGATCTCGGGCGGAATCGGCCTAGCTGCCAGCGGAAACGTCGACCCCTCGCACAGGAATCCGTCGATGTTCGAGCCGGTGCACGGCTCCGCGCCCGACATCGCCGGACAGGGTAAGGCCGACCCTACGGCGGCGGTCTTGTCGGTGTCGATGCTCCTGGCTCACCTGGGCGAACCGGGTGCCGCGGCACGTGTGGAGGCGGCCGTCGCCGACGACCTTGCCGCCCGCGACACGGCGAACCCGGGCTCGACGGGCGAGATCGGCGAGCGGCTGGCCAAGGCCGCGTCGTCGTGACCGTCGTCCTCGACCGCCCCTCGTGAAGTTGTCCGACCGTGGGCGCGCTCTGGCTCGCCGAGGGTCGAACAAGTCGCCCGCCCAATGAGGTTGTTCGACCGTGGGCGCGCTCTGGCTCGCCGAGGGTCGAACAACGTGCGGGGGGAGAGCTTGCGGGGGGAGAGCGAGCGCGCCCGGGGGTTGGCTGGTCTCCGCGCTGCGAGTGTGCAAGACTCGACGACGTGCACCTGACCTCGATCATTATCGAGTAGCGCGCCGGACCCAGTTCGACTCCGACGCGCAGACCCTCCGCATCCGCGGGGGGTCTTTTGTTTGGCCCACCACGACCAAAGGAAACCGGAATGCTCACAGACGAGTTCCACGTCTTCGACACCACGCTGCGCGACGGGGCGCAACGCGAAGGCATCACCTACTCGGTCGCCGACAAGCTCGCAGTCGCGCGACTGCTCGATCAGCTCGGGGTCGGCTTCATCGAGGGTGGCTGGCCGGGCGCGGTGCCCAAGGACACCGAGTTCTTCGCCCGGGCCGCTGACGGCGAGTTGCAGCTGAAGAACGCCACACTGGTGGCGTTCGGCGCCACCCGCCGACCCGGGGTCCGCGCCGAGGACGATCCCCAGGTGCAGGCGCTGGTCGACTCGCGGGCCAGCGTGGTGACCCTGGTGGCCAAGTCGGACGTGTGGCACGTCGAGCGGGCGCTGCGTACGACGCCCGAGGAGAACCTCGCGATGGTGCGCGACACCGTGGCGTTCCTGCGCGCCGAGGGACGGCGAGTGTTCCTCGACTGCGAGCACTTCTTCGACGGCTACAAGCACGATCACGACTACGGCGTACGGGTACTCGACGCCGCGGCCGCCGGCGGCGCGGATGTCGGTGTGCTGTGTGACACCAACGGCGGCATGCTGCCGATGGGCGTGCACGACATCGTCAGCGACGTGCGGGCACGCACCGGTATCCGGCTCGGCATCCACACCCAGGACGACACCGGCTGCGCGGTGGCCAACACGCTGGCGGCCGTCGACGCGGGTGCTACGCACGCGCAGGGCACCGCGAACGGGTATGGGGAACGCGCCGGGAACGCCGATATCTTCGGCATCATCGGTGGGTTGGTCCTGAAGATGGGCCTTGACGTCATGCCGGAAGGCGTGCTTGTGGAGATGGTGCGCGTGTCGCACGCGATCGCCGAGATCGCCAACCTGGCGCCGAACACCCACCAGCCGTACGTCGGCTCGTCGGCGTTCGCGCATAAGGCAGGGCTGCACGCGTCAGCCATCAAGGTGTCGCCAGAGCTGTACAACCACCTCGACCCGACTGTCGTGGGCAACGACCAGCGGATCCTGATCACCGAGATGGCCGGGCGGGCGTCGGTCGAGCTCAAGTCGCGCGAGCTCGGCGTCGACGTCGCGGCCCGGCCCGACGTGGTCGGCAAGGTGGTCGAGCGGGTCAAGGAGCGCGAAGCCGACGGGTGGTCCTACGAGGCAGCCGACGCGTCCTTCGAACTACTGTTACACGACGAGCTGGGCGATGCGCCGGAGCAGTTCACCGTCGAGTCCTACCGGGTGATCATCGACCGCCGGGAGGACGGCACGCTGGTGAGCGAGGCCACGGTGAAAGTCCACGCCGGCGACCAGCGGGTGATCTCGACGGAGGAGGGCAACGGGCCGGTCAATGCCCTGGACCGGGCGCTGCGCAAGGCGCTCACCACGGCGTTCCCCCGGCTCGCTGACTTCGAGCTCACCGACTACAAGGTGCGCATACTCGCCGGACGGCACGGCACGGACGCGGTTACCCGGGTCCTCGTCGAGACCTCGGACGGCCACCGCGAGTGGACCACGGTTGGCGTCCACGGCAACGTCATCGAGGCATCGTGGCTCGCGCTGCACGACGCGGTGCGGTACGGCCTGCTCGGTACGTCAGATCGGACGAGTGCCCTCGGCACCGAATGACTGCGGGCGAACCCGGCAGGTGGCGCAGGAGTCGTCGCACAACGTGCCGCGCTCACAGACCGCGTCCGTGACCTGCAACTCGTCCGGATCGTGCTCCCGCCCGCAGTCGCACATCCTTGCGCCTGTCTCGTCGCTCGCCGCGCCCATAGCCTGATCGGCCGTGTCTAGCTGGATGCTGCGCACCAGCCCCCAGCCCATCAGCCCGAGCATGAGCGCGCCGACCAGCGCCACGCTGGCGAACAGCCGCACGACACCCGGTGCCGGGCGGACCCAGGCCACGACGAACACCGCGGCCATGACTACGGCGAGCAGCAGTGCGCTACGGGCGGCACGTCGCCGTCGATCGATCGACACCGTGGACAGTGCGGAACTCATGGGGACGAGTATGCGGGACGGCCGGCTAGCAGCGGTGCCCCGGTAGCCTTGGGCACCGTGCGTATCGCTCGGTTCGTGGCGCCCGGCTCGTCCTCGCCCGTCGCGGATATCCGTTGGGGCATCGTCGAAGGCTCTAGCGCGTTGACGGTCGCCGCGATCGCCGACCACCCGTTCGGGCCGGTCAAAACCACCGGCGACCGCTGGGCTCTGGACGACGTTCGACTGCTGTCGCCGATCCTGCCCAGCAAGGTCGTCGCGGTCGGCAAGAACTACGCCGACCACGTCAAGGAGATGGGCGGTGGCGAGCCGCCGAAGTCGCCGATCATCTTCCTCAAGCCGTCGACGTCGGTGATCGGACAGGGCGACGTGATCCGGCTGCCGCCGAACTCGACCCGGGTGGATCACGAGGCCGAACTCGCCATCGTCATGGGCCGGCCGGCCAAGGACCTCACCCGCGACCAGGCGCTGGCGCACGTCCTGGGCTACACCTGTGCCAACGACGTGACCGCCCGGGACCAACAGGCCGAGGACGTCCAGTTCACGAGATCGAAGGGCTACGACTCGTTCTGCCCGATCGGGCCGTGGATCGAGACCGCGCTCGACCCGTCCGACCTGCGACTCACGGCCGCCGTAAACGCAGAGCTACGCCAGGACGCCCGCACCAGCCAGATGATCCACGACGTGCCCACGTTGATCGAGTTCATATCGGCTGTGATGACGTTGCTGCCGGGTGACGTGATCCTGACCGGGACGCCGGCCGGCGTGGGCCAGGTCAAGGACGGCGACACGGTGAGCGTTGAGGTCGAGGGCATCGGCACGTTGACCAATCCGGTGCGGGCCAGATGACGGTCCGGGTGCGGTTTTGCCCGTCGCCCACGGGGAATCCGCACGTCGGGCTGATCCGGACCTGCCTGTTCAACTGGGCGTACGCGCGGCACGTCGGCGGCACGTTCGTGTTCCGGGTCGAAGACACCGACGCTGCGCGCGACTCCGAGCAGTCCTATCGCGATCTGCTGGGCGCGTTGCGCTGGCTGCGCCTCGACTGGGACGAGGGCCCCGAGGTGGGCGGACCCTACGCGCCGTACCGGCAGAGCGAGCGTCGTGCGATCTACGCCGACGTGGTGGCCAAGCTGCGGGCGGCCGGCCACCTGTACGAGTCTTTCACGACGCCCGCAGAGACCGAGGCGCGGCATCGGGCGGCCGGCCGCGACCCCAAGCTCGGATACGACAACTTCGACCGTGACTTGTCGGACGCGGCCTGCCGGGCCTACAAGGCCCAAGGTCGCTCACCGGTGCTGCGGCTGCGGATGCCCGGCGAGGACATCAGCTGGACCGACCTCGTTCGCGGCGAGGTCAGTTTCGCTGCTGACGCCGTCTCGGATTTCGTCGTACTTCGCGCAAACGGCGAGCCGCTCTACCCGCTGGTGAACCCGGTCGACGACGCGTTGATGCACATCACCCACGTGCTGCGCGGTGAGGACCTGCTGCCTTCGACACCTCGGCAGCTCGCGCTGTACCGCGCCCTCATCGACATCGGCGTGGCCGAGCAGACGCCGCAGTTCGGTCATCTGCCCTACGTCATGGGCGAGGGCAACAAGAAATTGTCCAAACGCGATCCGCAGTCCTCGCTGAACCTGTATCGCGAGGAGGGTTACCTGCCCGAGGGACTGCTGAACTATCTCGCGCTGCTCGGCTGGTCCATCGCCGACGACCGCGACATCTTCTCGCTGGACGAGATGGTCACCGCGTTCGACATCGCCGACGTCAACGCCAATCCGGCCCGCTTCGACCCGAAGAAGTGCGAGGCGATCAACGCCGCGCACATTCGGCTACTGCCGGTCGATGACTTCGCGGGACGGCTGGGCAGCTATCTCGCTCGCGCCGGGCTGTCCGCCACCCCGGCGGATGTTGCCGCCGCCGCCCCGCTTGTCCAGACCCGGATCCAGACCTTGCGCGAAGGTGCCGACATGTTGCGGTTCCTGTTCGTCAACGAGTCGCAATTCATGGTCGACGAGGCAGCCGCGGCCAAGCAGCTCGGCTCCGACGGGCAGATCGTACTGGCGGCCGCAATCCTCGCGCTCGAGGCGCTGCCCACGTGGTCTGCCGGATCGATCGAAGATGGGCTCAAGGCCTCGCTGGTCGACGGGCTCGGGCTCAAACCGCGCGACGCGTTCGGCCCGGTCCGGGTCGCCGTCACCGGCCGGACGGTGTCGCCGCCGCTGTTCGAATCGCTGGAACTGCTCGGCCGCGAGCGGTCGTTGCGCCGGCTGCGCGCAGCCGCGTCGTGAGGCACCTTCCGGGAAGCCACGACCGGTCGCTTTGCCTGCGCTGCGCGGCTGCAACCGGTCCACCCACACCGGTTCGGCAGGCAAAGCGTGGTCTAGGCGGGCAGCTATACGGCCCGCCCGACGCGGGCGGGTAGAATGCTTATTCGGCCTGATCGGGTATCCCGAACGGGCCGTGGTGGGGTATGGGGTAATTGGCAGCCCAACTGATTCTGGTTCAGTTAGTCTAGGTTCGAGTCCTGGTACCCCAGCGCTACACCGGTTGGAAGTTTCTGGGGCCCCGTCGTCTAGTGGCCCAGGACGCCGCCCTCTCAAGGCGGTAGCGGCGGTTCGAATCCGCTCGGGGCTACGCCGCTGAACCCCCCGAATCTCGGGGGGTTCAGTCATATCCGAATCTTCCGAGCGCCGGCATGATCGAGGCCTGGTACACAACGGGTACACACCAGAACGAGTCGCGCGCGCGGTACGCCGCCGACATCGATGGCACGCTTGGTTACGCCCATTGCGCTGAGTTTCAGGAAGTGAGCCCGAAACCCGGCCGGACGACCGTGGCGCTTGGGCCTCGCGCTCCTCGGGCGCAGACGCCGCGTCCGCTCGCAACAACGGTGTCTGGCCCGGGCAAGAAGAAAACCCGACCCACGAGGGACCGGGTGAGTCTCGCAATCAGTGTAGCGCGCCGCCGAGCGCACGTATTCCTGACGGCACTGCCGTCTACCAGTCGGCTGGCTTGGTGTATCTGCCAGCCCGGTCGGGAAGTTGGTGCGCGCGGAGGTCGGCGGCTGTGAGGCGGCGCCACCAGTGGTTCCCGACGCCGTCGCCGGGGCGGCCTCGAAGATCGCCGGCATGAAGGCCACCGGCTGGGTTGACGGTGCCGACGGGCACACGGTTGCGGGCATGCTGGATGGGGAAGCGTAGATCGCTGTCGTTTGAGATGACGACCGCCGCGTCGACCTGTCCCGTCAGCACGTCGAGAGCAGATGAGCGGCGACGTTCACGTCGCTGCCCTTCTCTTCCTGGTGCAGGTAGGAGACGAGGAACTGGCCGCTGTGGACCGGCTTTCGGTTAGCGTCCTGGACGACCACCGGCCACTGGGGTCGGACGATGACCGGTCTCTTGGTGCGAGGGTCGCTAGGTGGCTGGTGTTTTTCGTCGCGTGGCGGTGCCGCGTCTTGTTGATCATCTCTGGGAGCATGTGCCTATGCCGCAGGGACGTGGTTGCCGGGGTGAGTCGTGACGTTGGGGCTGGCGCCGAGGCAGGCTGATTTGTTCCGGTCCACGGCCGGGTTCTGTGACGGCCGGGTCGGACCGGAGTCGATCTACGGGCTGCTGCACCGGGAGTGTCACCGGCTGTTCCCCGATGAGATGTTCGCCGACCTGTTCACCGATGTGGGCCGACGCAGCGTGCCGCCTCAGATCGTGGCGGTGGTGATGGTGTTGCAACGCATCGAGGGCTGCAGCGACCGGGAGGCGGCCGACCGGTTCTGCTTCGACGCGCGGTGGAAGTACGCGGCGGGCGGGCTGGATTTCGACTACCCGGGGTTCGTGCACACAGTGCTGGTGGACATGCGCGCCCGGCTGGCCGGCTCGGCCGCGCCGGACCGGATCTTCGACATGGTGCTCGAGGTGGCCAAGGCGGCCGGGCTGGTGGGCCGGCGGCGGGTGCTGGACTCCACAGCGTTGTATGACGCGGTCGCCACGATGGACACCGTCACCCTGGTCCGCTCGGCGATCCGGGGGCTGCTCAAAGCCGCAGACAGCGAGCTGGCCGGCGAGCTCCGGGCGGTGCTGGGGCGTGATGACGACTACGTCGCTGCGGGCAAGCCGGTGTGTGACTACGACGACCCGGACGCGCGGGCCGAGCTGGTCGACGCGCTGGCCCGCGACGGCATGGCGCTGCTGGCGGTGCTGGACGGCAGAGAACTCACCGACGCGGTGGCCCAGGCCGCGGCGTTGCTGGCCACCGTGCTCGGCCAAGACCTCGACCGCGACGAGGCCGGGGTGTTCCGGATCGCCCGGCGGGTCGCCAAAGACCGGGTGATCTCCACCGTGGATCCCGAGACCCGGCACGGGCACAAGACCGCGGCGCGCGGTTTCGACGGCTACAAGGGGCATGTCGGCATCGACCCCGACACCGAGATCATCACCGCCACCACGGTGAGCGCCGGTAACGCCGGGGACGCCAGCGTCGCCGAAGACCTCATCGCAGACCTGCTCGACGAGCACGACACCGACCACGACACCGACACCGGCGAGGCCACCGACACCGGCGAGGCCACCGACACCGGCACCGGCACCGATGGGGTTGCTGACGAGGTCGTCGAGGCATCCGATACCGCCGGCGAGGCCGCGCCGGGCAGCGACTCTGGGCAGGCCGGTGATGCCGGTAGCGACGCCGGCTCGGATCAGGCCAGTGTCTACGGCGATAACGCCTACGGCACCGGACAGTTCCACGACCGGCTGGACCAAGCCGGGATCGAGTCCAAGTGCAAGACCCAGCAGCCGGTCGCCGCGGGCGGGTTGTTCAGCAAGGACCGCTTCGACATCGACCTCGAACAGGACAGCGTGACCTGTCCCGCCGGGAACACCGCGCCGATCCGCCGCGGTGCCGACGGGGCCGGCACCGCCAGCTTCGGCCAGGCCTGCACCGGCTGCCCGCTGCGCGAGCAGTGCACCAAGGCCGCTGGCGGGCGCAGCATCGGCATCGGCCCGTATGAGCAGCAACTCGCCCACGCACGGCACCGGCAGCGTGACCCGGACTGGGTCGCCGACTACCGCGCCACCCGACCCAAAGTGGAACGCAAGATCGGGCACCTGATGCGCCGCCACCACGGCGGCAGGCGCGCCCGGGTCCGCGGACAGACCAAGGTCGCCGCCGACTTCGCCCTGCTCGCCGCCGCCGTCAACCTCGCACGCCTGGCCGCGCTCGCCGTGGCCGGCACGCCGAACCAAGGATGGGCCACAGCGGCCGGATAGGCCGATCCAGGCAGCACAACGCCGTACCCGGCAGCCACAAGCGGCCGCCACCACCTCACCGCCACCGCAAATCGCTCACAGCAGCACCGATCGCAGGTCGCGCTCAACTCGACCCAGGCGCCGCGACACCGGCCCACCGGCACTCCGCCGTCAGCGGTCACCCCCTCAGACAGCCGTTCGACACCAGCCACCTAGTGGCGAGCACAGCCTGCTTGACGCGCGATACGTAGTGGCCGTACTCGATGTGGTCGACGCTCCCGCTGGCAAGCAGCGCCTTCAGGTACACGTCTTGGTCGGCGTGCCCCGAAGGGTTGATTACGGCATCGATGCGAGCGGTGCAGTAGACGACCCGCGTCACGGCGGAACCGACCCAGCTGACCTGAGCGGCGACCACGTCGCTGACGAGCGTGCGGATGTCGAGCCAACGCCAACCCGGCGTGCCGCGTCCGCACAGGGTGCGGGCGCCGTAGTAGAGGTTGAACGCGTCGACGTAAACCCCGACCCGCACGCTGAGTCCTCCCACTCGAGTGACCGTGGCAGCAACGATCTTCGCAGAGGCTTGCGGTGTCGGCCTTTTAGCCTCTTGGGTTCCTGTGGTACCGAATTTGCGCTGCGATCGGTGTTACTGACGCGCGGCCCGTGGTCAGAAGGGAGAGCGAACGAGCCGCAGCATCCATCCGGTCGGCAACCTCGTCTAGCTGGTCGGGGAACAGATGACCGTACAGATCGAGCGTCATTGTCGCGGACTTGTGACCGAGCATCTGTTGCACGACCTTGATGTTCGCGCCGGACGCGATCGCCAGCGACGCCGCGGTGTGCCGCAGGGCGTGCGGGTGCAGCCCGCCGAGCCCGAGCGCCTCCGCCGTCTCGCTGAGCACCGCTCGCTGGAACACCTGGGCGCGCAAAGCGCCGCCCTTGACTCCGGTGAATACGAGCTGGTCCGGGTCGCGACTCGCGACGTGCGCGGCGAGTTCGTCGACGAGGAAGCGGGGGATGGGTACCTCGCGGCGCTCGTGGCCTTTCGGCGTACCCCAGGTCTGCACGCCACGCACTAGCGTGACCGACTCGGCGATAATCGCACGTCTGTGCATGAGGTCGAGGCGACCTACGCGCAGCGCGGCCATCTCTCCGAATCGGACGCCGGTGTAAGCGAGGAACAACACGACGAGGCGGTAAGGACTGCAGGCTTCGGCGAGCTGGTGGACCTCCTCATGGCTCAGGTACATGCGCTCCTTCGCATTCACGCGCGGTAGCGAGATTCCGGCAGCCGGATTCCGGACGAGTCGATCGTCTTTGACCGCCGCAGCTAGAACGAGGGATAGGACACGATGGACCTTGCGTGTTGTCGCTGCTGATCGCTGCGACGCGAGATCGGAGATCCACGCCTGGACTGCGCTGTGGCTGACGTCGGCGAGTCTCGTCGATCCCCATCGCGGTTCGACGTGCGCGCGGAGTATGCCCGCATACCGTTCGCGCGTCGACGGCTTGAGATGTGTCTGCCCGTCGAGCCACCGCCATGCCCACACGCCCACGGTGATACGCGCAGCGGCCGGGTCGATGTACGACCCGGTCAGCTTCGAGGACTCTACGGTCATGAGGTAGCGCTCGGCGTCAACCTTGCGATCGAACGTCTTCGTCCGCTGATTGCCGGCGGGATCCCGGTAGCGCGTGTACCAGCGCACCCGGCCGTCGCGTGTGCGCTTCTCGATGCTCGCCATGCCGCCTCCTCCGCTGCAGATTGACCGATTGTGCCCGCGCTGCCGACAGCCCGGCGTGATCTCAGGCGGCGGTGCCGCCGCGCCGGCGCCGGGCTTCAAGCCATCGCAGGACATCACTTTCGAGGAACTTGATGTGGCGTCCGATCTTGAAGTGGTCCGGTGCGGTGCCGTTGTGGATCCACCAGCGCAGGGTGGCGACGGTCACGCCGAGTATCTCGGCGACTTTACTGATGCTGAGGAGACGGTCGTCCATGGTGCGCCTTCCGTCATCGCGCGGGTGCAGGTCGTCGTTCACGTCGGTGTGTCCTTTCGCCGGCTCATTGGGTGGCAGGTGTCTTCACTTCGGACATGCGCGTGGTGGGGTAGAGAAGTGACAGTCGATCTACGATCGTGACCGATTCGTGATCGTCGTCGACGGTCGTCGGCGGCTCCTTCCTGTCGTTGCCGGTTCAGACGGCGCGGCTCGTGCAACCCCGGTAGGCGCATCAGGCTCCGGCTTTGGACAACTTGGCCTGGTGCCGCGTGCCGGTCCTTCGGTACACGGGCGCGGTATCGGGGCTTCCATCGACTACGTGCGACGGTTCGGTGCCGGGTGTCGGCTCGTGGCGAGGACTTATCGGCTCATGCTGGGGCCGTGGTCGATCTGCTGGGTCGGGTGGGGCTCGGGTCGCGGTGACCGGAAGGGGCTGGACGGACCGAACGCCGCGTGCTGGTAGGCGGCGACCTGCTCGGCAGCCCAGGAAGCTTCCGCGGCCTCGAGCAGCGTCTGGGGATCGGGCTGGCTGGTGATCGCCCGGTCGGTCGCGAGCTGGTCGACGCGCTGGTCGGCGCGGCTGAGGCGGTGTCGTGCGACCTCGATGCGTTGGGTGAGGTCGGGGATCTGTTCGGCGGCGCCGGTGTCGTAGACGGGCTGGTGGGAGAGCTGTTCGAGTTCGCGGCGGGCCTGGTGGTAGGCGGCCGCTGCCGCGTCGTACTCCTCGCAGGCCCGTTCCGCGCCACGCAGCCGCGCGGCGTGCTCGGGGTGGTCGGCGGCGGCGAGCCGTTGCGCGTGCTGGTAGAGGGCGTCGGCGACCTGGCGGACGTTGGACCGGTAGCCGCCGGGACACTGACGCAGCCCCTGCAGCTCGAGGTCGTTGCCGGTGAAGACCTCCGCCCACCGGGTCGCCCAGGCGTCGAGGTGCTGTTGGGCGTCGCGAACCCTGCCGCGGTGCACGCCGAGCCGGCTGGGCCCGGCGGCCAGGGTGCGTGCGGCCTGGTCCGCGCCGGCCAGGTCTGCGTCCCAGGACTGCCGCAGGCGGGCGGCGTGCTGTTCGGCGCGGGCGGTGAGGTCGGCGGCACGGCCGGCGGCGGCCTGCTCGGCCCGCTGGGCGGCGACCCGCGTAGCGTCGCGTTCGGCCTCGAGCGGGGTCAGGGTCTGCTGGCAGTGCGCCTCCCAGGCGGCCTGCCCTTGGACCCGTTCGAGCCGTTCCTGCAGGCGCTGCAGCTGCCAGTGCGCGGTGAGCCGTGCGCTCCACGCGTCAGGCAGCTCATGCAGCACGTCGGCAAGCCGGCCCGGGTCAGCAGGCTGCGGCGCTGGGGTGTAGCCGGACGCGGCACGGGCCGCCACGTCTCGTGCGTGGCTGGGGCCGAGGTCGGCCCGGTCGCGGCTGAACGCTGTTATCCACTGCTCGCGCGCGTCGTCGACGTCGTCGACGATGAGGTGGGCGGTGTTGCCTTCGTGGCCGCGGGTCATCGCCACGTAGGCCGCCGCCGCGGTGGTGGTGTCCGTCAACACGAGGTGCGCTTCGGTGGTGGTGTTGCCTTGGGCGCCGTAGCCGGTGGTGGCGTAGCCGAGTTCGACGTGCTTGCGGACGTAGTCGGCAGTCAACTCGCGCGTGCCGTGCTCGGTGTCAGTGACGGTGAGTCGACCGTCGCGGTGCACCCGGGTCACCGTCCACGCTTCGCGGTTGGCCACGCCGAGGGTGG
This sequence comes from uncultured Actinomycetota bacterium, assembly GCA_963839175.1. Classification (GTDB taxonomy): domain Bacteria; phylum Actinomycetota; class Actinomycetes; order Mycobacteriales; family Jatrophihabitantaceae; genus CAWIUB01. The sequence continues at coordinate 9,731 of CAWIUB010000039.1, read as the reverse complement.
CGTCGTTGCGGCGGGTCACGATCAGGTCGCCGGCACCGATGCGTTGCCCCTCGGTCGCGACGGCGACACGGTGGTTGTTGACGGCGCCAGCGGCGACGAGCCGGTTGCGGATCACGGCGTTGAGCATGGCGGCGTGCTCGCGGGTGTCCACCACCATCGACGTGGTGACGCCGTCGGGTTGCGTTGCCGCGAGGCGAGCGGCAAGCGCATCACGCCGCTCCACCTCGCCGGCGTGCACGGCGATCTGGCCGCGGGCGTGCAGTGCGTCGAACACCGCGGCCGGATTCTCGCCGGCGCGCATGGCGAGGCTGAGCTGCGCGTACTCGGTGTCGGGCACAGTTCGACTGTCCACGGTGTGCACGAACCTGTGGACGGTGTCCAGGTCGATGCTGGCGTCTGGGTGGGCCCACCGGTGGGCGAGGTCGAGCACGCCGCCGCGGCCCACCGCAGGCAGCTGGTGCCGGTCACCGACCACAGCGACCCGCGCGCCGGCCTCATCGGCGATGGTGACCAGGGCGCGGGCAGTGTCCTGGTCGAGCATGCCGGCCTCGTCGACGAGCAGCAGGTCACCCCGTCGCAGCACGGCCTCCCGTGTCGGCACGGTTGGTGTGCAGGTCCAGGCGCCGGTCTGGTCCCACCGCCAGCCGTGCTGCCACGCCAGCCAGGCCGCGGACCCGGCGCGCGTGCCGACCTCGGCGGTCGCGGCTTGGGCGGCCTTCAGCGTCGGCGTGACCACCAACAGGCGGTGTCCTCCTCGTGCGGCGAGGGCTTCGCGGGCCGCGGCGAGGGTCGTGGTCTTGCCGGCACCGGCCGCACCCTCCACCACGACGAGTCGGGCGTCGCCGGCCAGCGCGGTGACCGCGGCCCGCTGCCCCGCGTCCAAACCATTGACAGACGCTGGCTCGACTGGGGCCACAGCAGCGGCGCCGCGCGCCGCCAGCCGGGCGACGAGGTCTGCTTCCACGTCGAGCACGTGCCGAGAGGTAAGCGCCCGCACATGCTCCGGGCTCGGCTGCTCGCGCAGCGACACGCACAGCTCAACTGCGCGGGTGGTGAGGTCCTCGGCGAGCTCGCCACGGACTGCGGGGTCGGTGACGATCCCGGTGCGGGCGAGCAGCTGCTCGACCTGGCCGTGCACGTCCGCTGCATTCCACGCCGACCGGCCCGCACCCAACCGGGTGAGCACCTCGGCCGCGGCGGCGTCTCGGTCGAGCTGCCCGGTCAGTGGCAGCGCGAGCTGGACCGCCTTGTCGCGGTCGCGGTAACCGAGCTCGGCCAACTCGCCGAGCCACCGCTGCCGCAACTCCTCACCCGAGCGCGGGATGACTTTGTCGGGCCGGTCTTCGGCCCACGCCCGCGCGTCCCACGCCCGCCGCAGCTTCGGCCCCGGCTCAACGCCCGGGTGGTCGGCACGCCATCCGGCTTCGTAGCGGTCGAGCAGCGTCGCTATCTGTGCCGTGCGCTTGGAGAACGCGCCGACGAACGGCGCGAGCTGCTCGACCTCACCGTCCGGGGTGAGGCTGTAGCCGTGCGCGGCCAGTGCGGCGCGGAAGTCCGGATCGCACGCCACCGCGGCATGCCCGATGCCGTTGATCGCGCCGATGGAATCGCGGAACGCCACTGACTCCAACCCGCGCCACTTGCCGGCGGCGAACACGCGGGCGCTGACCTGAAGGTGCAGATGCCGGTGCGGGTCGCCTGAGCGGGAGGTGTAGTGCCGCACCGTCACCGCCTCGAGCCGCTCAACCGGGACAGCGACCTGAGCGCCGCGCGGCCCGATCCGGGTCGTCGCGTGCCGGGCGAGCCAGCCGATCACCTGCGCCGCGGCACGGTCCTGCGCCGCCTCGTACGCGACCGCGACATCGGCGTGTAGCTCCGCTGCGAGCGACCACGACTTCGGTCCATTGATGGTCACCTCGACGAACCGCACCGCCTGGCCATCAGTGCGCAAGCGGCCTCGCGGTTCACCGGTCTCCGGGTCGAGCCCGGCGACCCACCCCTCATACCCGTCACCGCTCAGCGCTGCGAGCTCGACCATGGGTGCGTCCGGGCCGGCGGTGAACCGGCGGGCTATCCCGGTCCCCTCGGCCAGGTAGTAGTCGTCCGCACGTGACCGGTCGGCCTCCAAGTAGTTGCGGGCAGCAGAAGGTGCACCGCGGTAAACCTTCACCCCACCATGCATTACCAACAACACCCAATAACGTCCGACAATGCGATTCCTGGTCACCCCCGCTAGGGGCTTTGGCTACCAAATTGGTAGCATACGTACCGCAATTCGGTAAAGACTTGGGAATTGTTAGTTAGCCATGGTTGCCGTTGGTAATCGATATTCGGTGTCATTGGAAGGGCTATTGAGGATCCAGGAAATGGCGGCGTGGAGTCGCACAAAGCGAGACATGGCTGGTGGAGACGAGACACCAGTGCGAAGCCGGTGACGTGACGTCCGCTCGACGCGGTCGACGAGGTGCATCGACGCGATCCAAATTGCGCGTTCGGACCAACTGCTGAAGCCGATTTCTTGACCACCTGACGGTCGTCACCTGAACAGCAATTCCATCGGCGTCGCGCTAGAAAGATCGCAATTCGCCGCGAGGCAAAGCGCAAGATGACGCGGGCCGCAGTCGCGATTATGCGCTCACCGCTACGTGGCCCGGCCCGACGCATGTCGGACGTGAGTCGAACAACCTCGGCCGCCGAGCGCCAGACGCCGTGGACTAGGCACGAGTTGACGAGCCGCCCGGGCACGGAATCCTGCTCCGCGTCACCCGCGTCTAGGGGCCGATCCGCGTCAACGCCGCGCACGTCACCCTGCGCAAGATCCGCCGATATGACCGGCCGCACAAGCCGTCGAGAGCGCGCTCTATGCACACAGATCAGGAAATCTGTCACCGGAATAATCGACCCGAATGCCGATGTGCGTGCGTGACAGCTGATGTTGCAGATGACTGATCGCATGATCGGCGCCGTGACGGACTTCGTGCTGCTAGCCAGTGAGGACGCTGGGCTTACAGTAAGTCCGCCATGGACACGCCCAGTCAATCCTTCTGCTGCGTGTTGATGCCGGACCAGAGATCGGACGATTTTGCTGGGCGTTTTGATCTCGACCACTTCGGGGGAGCCGCTAACTCCAGGTGCGGAGGTCGTCGGTGCGCAGCTGCTTTTTTGGGACGACTTGGCGGAGCTGTACTGGGCACGGTGCAGAAGTTTGAGCTCTGTTATCCGGAGCGAGCTGTAGCTCGCGGAGTCACGTCTGTGTTCACCGTCGAGGCCGCCTGAACATCCGCTATGCCGCCGATCGCGCGTTCAATGGACGCGAGCGCGGGCGTGCGCGGAGCCAATGCGTGGCTGGTCCGACGCTGACAACGACCGCAACGGTTCCGATGCCAACCTCGGCGCCTAGCCGGTCACCGCCGAGCTCACCGAGCGCGCGATCACGCTAGCCCACCGAGCCGGCGATCCGCTGACCGAGAGCGCCGCGCTGGACCAGCTCACCGCCGTCCAGCTGGCACGCGGCGAGGTCCGAGCCGCGGTGGCCAGCGCATTGCGGCGCACCGAGCTGCTGGCCCCGATGCGAGTGACGGCCGTGTCCGGGCTGGAGCTCGCCGATGCGTTCATCATGGCCACCGAGTGCGCGGTAGCTGCGGGCGACCTGCCTGCCGCGAGAGACCTTGCCGAGCGGGTCCGGGACCTGCCCTTCTACCGTGAGGAGGGTCACCTGGCCACTGCACGGCTGATCGTCGTGGCCGCGCTTGCAGGCGACTGGGACGAGGCGGTCGCCCTGAGCGAGCGGTTCCGTGAGGGATGGGAGCGGGCGGGACGGCCACGCACCGGCGACCTCAGCCGCGCCGCCTACGCGGCGGCGACCGTCCACGGGCTACGCGGGGACGACGCCGCCCGGGCTACCTGGCTGGACATCGTCGACGCCCTGGCGACGCCAGGACGGCCAGTGTCAGAGATCCACTTCGGCGAGTTCTTCGACGACATGCTGCTGCTGCTCCGGGGCCTGCCGGAGCGGGCGATGCAGCACCTGCACACACCGCCCGAGCAGTTCCGGTCTTGGCACAATGGGATGTGGCGACCGTGGTACGCCGCGCTGTGGGCCGAGGCGGCGGTGCTCACCGGTCATGAGGACGCCGTCGCCCGCATCCTCTGCGCACGGCGAGTGACGCTGGACAATCCGATCGCCGCCGCCATCGTGGACCGGGCAGCGGCCCTGGCCGGCGACCGCGACGGGCTGGTCCCGGCGGCTGCCGCCCTGCAGGCCGCCGGGTGCCGCTACCAGTGGGCCCGAACGCTGGTTCTCATCGGCGGGGCGGAACGCGTGCGGGGTGAGTCCGCGCTGGCCGCGATGGGTGCGACGCCTATGGTCTGGCCTTCAGGACGAGGTTGAACGGAGTCTCGGTCGCCCGGCGCACGTGCGAGAACCCGGCCTCGCGCAGCACGTCGGCCAGTCGGGATTCACCGGCCTGTGCGCCGAGCCCCAGGCCGACCTCTTGCGCCAGCGACGCAGGCGTACAAACGACGGTGGAGAAGCAATAGAAGGTTCGCCCGACCGGGTTCGGGTTTCGCTCCGTCGTGCCGGTCCGTGCCGCCAGCGTTGACGAGGTGATCGGGCCGGCGCCTGCCATCGCCTTGTACAGATGCAACAGCAGCCCCGAGTAGCCGCGCCCATGTCGACGACCGCCTGCCCGACGAACGCCTTGAGTCTCGCCTCGTCGGCCGGCCTTCGTGTCGATTGTGGTCATGCGAAAAGCCGAGATCGTCCTTGATCGACGGCAGCGCCACGTTCACGATCGCCACGTCAAGGACGACCATGAACTGCGCCGCGACAATTACCCCCAGCGCCAGCCAGCGTCGGCGATCCCGGAATGGGTGTCGATTTCACCGTGTGCTAACGTGGCGCTGTTGGCCCGTTGCTGCCTAGCCTTTAGCCGCTCCGGACGCGCGGTCGCCGTGGCCCGTCGCTCGTCGTTGTGTAGTCGGGCAGCTTGCTCGGTCGGGTTGTTGTGGCTCGTCGAGCAGTCCCGCAAGCGTTCGGCCGTGGACGACGCGCTCACCAAACCGATGCCCGTCGTCATCGACGTGGTCACCGGCTGATCCCGGTCCACCACTCGTCCCAGGGACCGGCTGGGCCTGGACACCACTGAGAACCGAGAGAGAGCGCCATGACCCACATAGACACCGTCGTGGTCGGCGCCGGTCACGCCGGCCTGGCCGTGAGCAGGCTGCTGTCCGCCGCCAGACACGAGCACGTCGTGCTGGAACGCGGCCGGGTCGGTGAGCGCTGGCGCGCCGAACGGTGGGACTCCCTGCACCTGCTGACCCCCAATTGGATGACCAGGCTTCCTGGCCTGCAGTTCCGCCCGCCCGCCCCCGAGGGGTACTCGAGTGCCGGCGACTTCGTGAGCCTTCTCGACCGCTACGCCATGTCGTTCGACGCTCCGGTCGTCGAGTCGGCGAACGTCGAGGAGACATCCTTCGCGCCGCGGGCGTGCGGTCATCCGTACCTGGTCGTCACGGACCGGGGGACCTGGCGCACCCGCCACGTCGTAGTCGCGACCGGCCCGCACGGCACCCCGCAGCTGCCTTCCGCTGTACAGACCGGCGACCTCGGGCCGGTGGAGGTGGTCACCGCCGCGCAGTACCGCAACCCGGCACAGCTGGCGGCCGGGGGCGTCCTGGTCGTCGGCGCGTCGTCGTCGGGCGTGCAGATAGCCGACGAACTCGCCCGTGCGGGCCGTCCGGTCGCCCTCGCCGTCGGGCGGCACACCAGGATGCCACGCCGTTACCGCGGACTGGACATCTTCTGCTGGCTGGAGAGCACCGGCCGGCTGGCCCGCACGATCGACGACGTACCGGACGCCTCGGCAGCACGTCGGGAGACATCCCTGCAGCTGGTCGGCCGCAACGACCCCGAGCTGCTCACCCAGAACCTGGACCTGGCCGGGCTGCAGGCGGGCGGCGTCCGGCTCGCCGGGCGGCTCGAGCGGGTCACCGCCGGCAGGGCTAGATTCCGCGACGACCTCCCGGACAGGGTCGCGGCCGCCGATCGGCGGATGCACCGCTTCCTCGACACCGTCGACGATCATGTCGAGCGGGCCGGACTCGGCGGCGAGGTGTGGCCTTCGGTGCGACCTCGCGCTGTCGATGTTCCTTCCGCTCCCGCATGGCTGGACCTGCGCGCCGAGCGGATCGGCACCGTCCTGCTCGCCACCGGCCACCGACCGCACCACCCCTGGCTTCGGCTGCCGGTGACTGCGCCGGACGGAAGCATCGAGCAGTACCGCGGCGTCACGGCCGCGCCTGGGGTGTACGTGGTCGGCCAACGGTTCCAGCACCGCCGAGACTCGGGGTTCATCGACGGTGCCCGGCACGACGCCGAGGCGGTCGTGGGTCACCTGATCGGCCGTGTTGCCGGTGAGACGGCGAACCAGCAGCCGGCGGCATGAACGGCTACCACGTCGTGGTCGTGGGCGGCCGCGTCGCCGGCGCGTCCACTACGGCGTGACGAGGGGGGCCGGATGCGCGGCGTTCACGCGGTGGGCCGCGGCGGACGCGCGGTCGAACTCCCCGCGTCGGTGACGGTCGGCGCGGACGGCGTCCGCTCGACCGTGGCCGGGCTGGTCCGGGCGCCCCGTTGTCAGGCAGGGCAGGTCGTCCTCGGCGGTGCTCTACCGCTACGTCAGCGGCCTGTTGGCCGACGGGTACGAATGGGCGTACGGCGACGGTGCCGCCGCCGGCTTGATCCCCACCAACGACGGGGACACCTGCGTGTTCGTCAGCACAACCCGGCAGCGGATGGGCGCCCTGCGCCGGGCGGGCACCGAGCACGCGTTCTCCACGCTCCTCACCCGAGCAGCTCCCGCGCTGTTCGACCGGGTGGGCGTTGCAACGCCAGCAGGTCGGGTGCGCGGCTGGGGCGGTGTGCCCGGTCACGTCCACCGGTCCTGGGGGCCGGGATGGGCGCTGGTCGGCGATGCCGGCTACTTCAAAGACCCGATCACGACCCACGGCACGACCGACGCGATGCGTGACGCCGAACTGCTCGCCGGCGAGATCCTCAAGTCGCAGGCCGGCGGGCTGCCCGAGGCAGTCGCCTTGGCGCGGTACCAAGCGACGCGAGAGCGGTTGTCCAGCGAGTTCTTCGCGGCCACGGAGGGCGTTGCGCGGTACGACTGGGACGTGGACGGGGTGCAGACGCTGCTCCGCCGGGTGAGCTCCGCGATGAGCGACGAGGTGGACTACCTGCAGACGCTGCCGGATCGCCGGATTGGGCCAGGTATCCCTGCTGACAACAGGCCGCGTGCCTCGTAGCCTGACGTCCGACGGGAAGGTCGGGCCGCAGTGACCATCGACGTCAATCAGCGCGGCATCCGGCAGGTAGGCGAGCGGCCCGGTGAGCAGCAAAAGGACAATGAGGACCACCGCGGCGGTGGTGAGCTGGGCCAGCTGGCTGCGCCCGCCCGCGCTGTCGACCATCTGCGCCTTGGTCGGGCTACCGTTGACGACGAACGTACCGGAGAACGCGGCGACGGTATTGGCTGCGCCCAAGCCGACCAGGTCGGTGTCTTCGCTGAACGGCTCCTCGTACTTCACGGCGTAGGCACGCGAGGTGGCTGCGCTCTGTGCCAGGATGACCACGAACATCGACGCCGTGGCGCCGAGCAGCATGGCGGCGTCCTGCCAGCCCAGGGCCGGCAGCCCCAGGCTTGGAAGCCCGCGCGGGACCGGGCCGACTATGGCCACGCCGTGGCTGGCCAGATCCGCGGCCCGGCTCACGCCGATCGCGATGATCACCGCGATCAGCGGCCCGGGATCCTGCGGGTGATCTTGCGCGCCGCGAGCACGACCAGGATGACCCCGGCCGACACTGCCACGTCTGCCCCTTTTATGTGCGGGAGCGCGCGCACCGTGTCCAGGAGCCTGGCCGGGGTCTGTTTGCCCGCCGCGGTTACCCCGAGCATGTCAGGCAGCTGGCCGGCAGCCACCTGGATACCGACGCCAGTAAGGAATCCGACCAGCACGGTGCGGGAAAGGAAATCCGCCAGGAACCCTAGCCTGGCCAGCCGGGCAAGCAGCAGCATCGCCCCGGCCAGCAGGGCCGCGAGCCCGGCCAGCCGGACGTATCGCTGCGACCCGGCCACCGCGAGACCGGTAAGCGCGGCGGCGAGTATGACGGCGGTAGCGGAATCCGCGGCCACCACGAGGTGGCGCGACGAACCGAGGACGGCGAACACGGCCATCGGCAGCAGCATCGTGTACAGGCCGGTGACCACCGGCATCCCGGCGATCTTCGCGTACCCGAGAACCTCGGGGATGCCCAAGGCGGCCAGCGTCATGCCGGCGAGCACATCCGCGGGTACCTGGGACCGGTCGATGGGCAGCAGCCCCCGCATCGCGGGCAGCGCCCGCAGCCATCCTCGCTGGCGGCCCCCACGCGACTCCAGCAACGTCTCACCACCGCCCGTTTCCCTGCGGTTTCAGATTCGTTCATCATCCCGCCGGCAGGCGTTTCGCGCGGTCACAGCAGCCTCCGGATCCTGCGCGCCGCCCGCCTCCATGACGGTGAGACCCTGCAGGCCGATACCGTCGAAGGAGCCGTCGGAACTCCTCCGCAACGACTACCGCGAGCGGCCTCGCCGCGCCGCCCGAGTTCGGGGGATAGCTGAAGCTGCGGGTAGCGGTCTTCAAGAGCGTCGATCGATTGTGTCCGGCAGCGCCCTGACCTGCGCTATCAGCGGTCTGATTGCGATGCCCAAAGATCTGCGTACTTCCCGCGCGGGGCACGCTCAGGGACTGTGACGACCCTCTGCTTGCGGCGCCCGGCAAGGCGAGGAGAACGCTTGCCTGCTGGCAGGGCCGCGCTCTTGGCTCGTGCAAGCCCTCGGCGAAAACCCGGCTCAAGCCATACCGGCAGCGCGTGCCCCTGGGCGGCCTCAAAGTGCGGTGATCAACCCGTGCGTGAAATTGACCAGACAATCCAGGGCCTGGTGGCCGATGACGGCACCGGACTTGTCGCGCTTGCGCCTTCCTGCCCTGCTCGTTCGTCGCGGCACGACGACAAACCGGCTCTTCGATCTTGACTGGGCAACCGGCTGGTTCGTGGCCTTCTCGGCGCGCCTGATGCCAGGGCCCGTGACCTGTTGAAAATCGGTCGGCTCTGCGACGCAGCAGACGAAGGCGACGGGCTTGAGTAACGCTACGACGGTGTTGTTCGGACTGTCCGGAGTGCGGGTGCGGCGTGTCGAGCAGGATGAGCATGGCGGCCGGTGTCGTGCACGTGGAGACGGCCGAGGATACGGCGGCGGCCGGGTGCCCGAGCTGCGGTGTGGTCGCCACATCGGTGAAGCAGTAGGTGACCACGACACCGCGCGATATCCCTTATGGGGAAGGGGACCTGGTGGTTCGTGTGGCACAGCGGGCGGTGGCGCTGCCACGAGCCGGCGTGCTGAGGAAGTCGTTTACCGAAGCGATCGCGGAGATTCCGCCGCGCGCGCACGACGGGGCGGCTGCGGCGTGCGATCGCCGCGGCCGTCGGGGATGCCTGTCGGTCGGTGGCCGAGGTCGCGGACAGCTTCGGGGTGTTCTGGCCGACCGCGCACAAGGCGGTCGTGGCGGCCGCGGCCCCCTGGCGGCGAGCCGGAACCCACTGCGGTGCTCGGGATCGACGAGACCCTGGCGAGGCCGCGTCCGTTGGCGCTTCGGCACCGACTCTGGGTACGCGTCGATTC
>CAWIUB010000038.1:0-93759 GCA_963839175.1 uncultured Actinomycetota bacterium | reverse complement strand
TCAGTCGAACAGGGCAAGCTGGTCGCTCGCCGGAATTCGTCTGGTGAGCGGCGGTGGCCGGTGCGCCCAGCTAATCGCATCGGCGGGCACGGAGTGCCAGGCGATCTCCCGGTCCTCGTCCCGGATGGGCGGACCTTGCCCGCACAGCACCCGCACGGCGTCGGACGTCGTCCAGGTGAGCTGCATCGCGGAGAACGCCGCACGCACCGAGTCCGCATTTAGCGGCAAGGTGGCGCTGCCGAGGTCGATATCGACGTCGGTGCGCATGCTCATGACCTGGCGGTTGAGCTCCCAGGTGGCGCGCGCGTCGGCGTCGGCCAGACAGCGCGTGGCGGCAGCGCCGATCGCCGCGACGACGGACGGACTGCCGAGGTCGTCGAAAGCCGCCCGCGCCGATCCCGCGGTGGCGAGCAGGCGTGTAGCTGTCTTCGGCCCGATGCCGCGCACCCCAGGTAGGTTGTCGGACGGGTCGCCACGCAACGCTGCGTAATCGGCGTACTGGTCCGGGCGCACGCCAAGCAGCGTGACGAGCCGATCCGCGGTGATGAGCGGGGAGCATTCGACACCGCCGTTGATGATGCGCATGACGTGGGTCTGCTCGTCGATCAGAGCGAACGCGTCGCGGTCGGAGGTGACGATCACGGTCGTCGCGCCGTGGGCCACCGCAGCTCGCGCCGTCGACGCAAGCACGTCGTCGGCTTCGAGGCCGTCGGGCACGATCACGGTGACCCCGAGACGGCGGAGCACCTCGCCGGCAAAGGTGAGCTGGCTGACCAGGCTGTCCAGCTTGATGCTTCGATGTGCCTTGTACTGCGGCCAATTCTCCCGCCGCCAGCTCGAATCCGGATCGTCGAAGCCCACCACCACGATGTCGGGCCCGATGCGCTCGACGGCGGCCACTAGCTGCACCAGCAGGCCGCGAACCGCCCAGATCGGCGCACCGTCAGGCGACCGCAAGCCGGTGCCCGCCTGCGCGTGGAAGCTGCGGTGGACCAGCGAATTGCCGTCCACGGCCAGCACCACAGGGCCCATTAGCTCTTCGCGCGAGCGCTCATCGGCCGCTCGTTCCGCTCCGTGTCTCCTGCGGCGGCCATCCGCCGCGTGCGATGCTCGCTCGCCCATGCCGTCACCCTGCCGCATCGCGCCGACATCTGGCATCTCGCCTCCCCCGGCACCCGCCTCCTTTGCGCGGGCCTGAACGTCCTGACTTCTCATACCCCGGCGAACATAGGCGTCACCGAATGGTCGATGGCGCCGACTGCAGCCGCTCGCCGAGCGAACTCGGCCAACCCGTCGAGCTGGCGCGCGCCCAAGGAGAAGTCGAGCGTGCGGAAGTATCGGGCCAGCGTCGCGGAGTCGAACACCTCCCAGCGGGCCGCCTGCGCGGCCACCTGCTCGACGTGCTCGAGCGCGTCGTCGCGGCCCTGGATGAACGCGCTGTGGACATCCTTGACGAGCCCGGGGTTAGCCGCGGCGTACTGGCGCCGGGCAGCCCAGACCGCGAAAACCATCGGCAGACCGGTCCACTCACGCCAGACCGCGCCAAGGTCGTGCACGTCCAGGCCGCGCCGCGGCGCATCGAAGGTGGCCCGCAGGGCGGCGTCGCCGATCAATACGGCCGCGTCGGCCTCGAGCAGCATCTCGGTCAGATCGGGCGGGCACGTGAAGTAGGCCGGTCGCGTGCCGTGCACCTGCGCCAGCCACATGCGGGCCAGCAGGGCCGACGTGCGAGACGTCGAGCCGAGCGCGACCCGGTCCAGCTCGCCCACCGGCCTCTGGGCGACGAGGTTCACCGACAGCACGGGTCCGTCCGACCCAACGGCGATATCGGGCAGCAGGACCAGGTCGTCGGCGTGGCGCAGGTATTCGACGAGCGAGATCGGGCCGATGTCCAGGTCGCCACCGACCAGGGCATCGTTGAGGCGGTCGGGGGTGTCCTTGGTCAGTTCGACGTCGAGCAGCTTCCCGGAGCGGACCAGGCCCCAGTAGATCGGCAGGCAGTTCAGGAATTGGATGTGCCCGACGCGGGGTCTGCCGATCGTTCGGTCGCTCACAATGTCGATTGTTCGCTCGCGACGCTCGCTCACGGCGCGATGGCCGGCAGCGGGCCGGGTTCGGGTCCTGGCGGCGGACCTGGCTTCGGGGGTGGGCCGGGGATCGGGCCGGGCTCCGGGATCGGCGGCGGCGGCTCGGGACGCGGAAACGGTGACGGCGGCGGCTCAGGATGCGGAAACGGCGGCGCCGGCGGCCCGGGCTGTGGAGTCGGCTCCGGCGACGGGACGGGTGGCGTCGTCATCCTGCCGAGGTTACGCCCGGCGGTGTGCGGTCTGATGGCGGCGCAGCCCCCTAGGTGGCTGGTGTTTTTCGTCGCGTGGCGGTGCCGCGTCTTGTTGATCATCTCTGGGAGCATGTGCCTATGCCGCAGGGACGTGGTTGCCGGGGTGAGTCGTGACGTTGGGGCTGGCGCCGAGGCAGGCTGATTTGTTCCGGTCCACGGCCGGGTTCTGTGACGGCCGGGTCGGACCGGAGTCGATCTACGGGCTGCTGCACCGGGAGTGTCACCGGCTGTTCCCCGATGAGATGTTCGCCGACCTGTTCACCGATGTGGGCCGACGCAGCGTGCCGCCTCAGATCGTGGCGGTGGTGATGGTGTTGCAACGCATCGAGGGCTGCAGCGACCGGGAGGCGGCCGACCGGTTCTGCTTCGACGCGCGGTGGAAGTACGCGGCGGGCGGGCTGGATTTCGACTACCCGGGGTTCGTGCACACAGTGCTGGTGGACATGCGCGCCCGGCTGGCCGCCTCGGCCGCGCCGGACCGGATCTTCGACATGGTGCTCGAGGTGGCCAAGGCGGCCGGGCTGGTGGGCCGGCGGCGGGTGCTGGACTCCACAGCGTTGTATGACGCGGTCGCCACGATGGACACCGTCACCCTGGTCCGCTCGGCGATCCGGGGGCTGCTCAAAGCCGCAGACAGCGAGCTGGCCGGCGAGCTCCGGGCGGTGCTGGGGCGTGATGACGACTACGTCGCTGCGGGCAAGCCGGTGTGTGACTACGACGACCCGGACGCGCGGGCCGAGCTGGTCGACGCGCTGGCCCGCGACGGCATGGCGCTGCTGGCGGTGCTGGACGGCAGAGAACTCACCGACGCGGTGGCCCAGGCCGCGGCGTTGCTGGCCACCGTGCTCGGCCAAGACCTCGACCGCGACGAGGCCGGGGTGTTCCGGATCGCCCGGCGGGTCGCCAAAGACCGGGTGATCTCCACCGTGGATCCCGAGACCCGGCACGGGCACAAGACCGCGGCGCGCGGTTTCGACGGCTACAAGGGGCATGTCGGCATCGACCCCGACACCGAGATCATCACCGCCACCACGGTGAGCGCCGGTAACGCCGGGGACGCCAGCGTCGCCGAAGACCTCATCGCAGACCTGCTCGACGAGCACGACACCGACCACGACACCGACACCGGCGAGGCCACCGACACCGGCACCGGCACCGATGGGGTTGCTGACGAGGTCGTCGAGGCATCCGATACCGCCGGCGAGGCCGCGCCGGGCAGCGACTCTGGGCAGGCCGGTGATGCCGGTAGCGCGCCGGCTCGGATCAGGCCAGTGTCTACGGCGATAACGCCTACGGCACTGGACAGTTCCACGACCGGCTGGACCAAGCCGGGATCGAGTCCAAGTGCAAGACCCAGCAGCCGGTCGCCGCGGGCGGGTTGTTCAGCAAGGACCGCTTCGACATCGACCTCGAACAGGACAGCGTGACCTGTCCCGCCGGGAACACCGCGCCGATCCGCCGCGGTGCCGACGGGGCCGGCACCGCCAGCTTCGGCCAGGCCTGCACCGGCTGCCCGCTGCGCGAGCAGTGCACCAAGGCCGCTGGCGGGCGCAGCATCGGCATCGGCCCGTATGAGCAGCAACTCGCCCACGCACGGCACCGGCAGCGTGACCCGGACTGGGTCGCCGACTACCGCGCCACCCGACCCAAAGTGGAACGCAAGATCGGGCACCTGATGCGCCGCCACCACGGCGGCAGGCGCGCCCGGGTCCGCGGACAGACCAAGGTCGCCGCCGACTTCGCCCTGCTCGCCGCCGCCGTCAACCTCGCACGCCTGGCCGCGCTCGCCGTGGCCGGCACGCCGAACCAAGGATGGGCCACAGCGGCCGGATAGGCCGATCCAGGCAGCACAACGCCGTACCCGGCAGCCACAAGCGGCCGCCACCACCTCACCGCCACCGCAAATCGCTCACAGCAGCACCGATCGCAGGTCGCGCTCAACTCGACCCAGGCGCCGCGACACCGGCCCACCGGCACTCCGCCGTCAGCGGTCACCCCCTCAGACAGCCGTTCGACACCAGCCACCTAGGGTCGACTCGTGATCGAGGACGCAGCGCTGGCCGCCGAACTCGTCCGAGACGCCGGGACGCTCGCCGCACGCATGCGCCACGCCGGCGTCGAGTCGGCACGCAAGACGTCGGTCTCCGACATCGTCACGGCCGCCGACCATGCAGGCGAGCACCTGATCGTCGAACGGCTACGCACGCAGCGGCCCGGCGACGGCATCGTCGGCGAGGAGGGCACCTCCTACCCGGGTCACCGGACCTGGTACGTCGATCCCATCGACGGTACGTACAACTACGCCTGCAACCTGCCCATCTGGTGTGCGGCGGTCAGCTTGGCCGAAGGCGACGATACGTTGGTCGGCGCCATCTACGACCCGACTGGCGACGAGCTGTGGGTCGGCGGCCGAGCCCGCCCAACGCTGCGCAAAGGGGTACCGGTGGCGCAGCTAGCCGACCGTCCGCTCGGCGAGCTTTCGATCGCCACCTACCTGCATCCCACGATGCTGCCGGACGACGCCGTTCGCCGGCCGCTGGCCCGGGCCGTGGGAGCCGCGGCGACAGTGCGGGCCTTTGGCTCGGGATCGATGGAACTCGCCTGGGTCGCCGGCGGCCGACTCGGTGTGTACGTGCAGCACGATTGCCTACCGTGGGATTGGCTGCCGGGCGCGGCTCTCGTCACGGCGGCCGGGGGGGCGACGCGAGTCGTTGACCTGGATGGCCACCGCTGGCACATCGCGGGCAACCATCAAGTCGTCGACGAGGTGAGCCTGGCGCTAATGCGCGCCTGACGGATCTTCCGCCATGGCTCGATAGACCTCGGCTGCGGCTCGGGAGAAGCCGTCCGGCAGTCCGACCTCGTTGAACGCGCCAGCCGCCTCGTCCATCTCGCCGGCCCAGCGCCATGCCTTCGGGGCGGCCCGCTGGCTGATGGGCGCAAGTTGCGCATCGAGGTCGACGACGTCGCGATGCAGTTCGGAGCGCAGCGCGTCTTCGACGCCGTAACGCCGCGCCGCCTCCGCGAGCGTGAGCCACAGCGCAGGCAATGCCTTGCTCTGCAAGGCGAAACACGCCTTGAGTGCGCTCGCCTGCCCCAGTTCCCTGCCGAGCAGGCGGGCGTCGAACGGGGACGCTGCGAACAGGCCCGCAACGGTCTGGGCCGACCGTCCCGACAGCCACAGGACGGTGTCGCCCCGCTCCCAGGCGGGCGGCCCGATGATCCCGCCATCGACCACGTGCTCGACACCGAGCAGCTCGCCGATTTCCCGCACGGTCGCTGGGGCGACGGCGTTGGCGTCCAGGTAGAGAACCGGACGGTTGACCGCGGCGACCTGCTTCGCCACGTCCAAAGCCGCGTGCGGCGGGCAGATCGAGATCACCAGATCGCTGCGGCTCACCAGCTGGGGCACGTCGGGGACCGCGACCAGGTCGGCCAGCTCGGCGCGCTTCGCCGTGGCGTGCGAGCGTCCGGCGTCGGCCCAGAGGACCTCGCCGGCTACCCGCTTGAGTGCGGCTCCCAGTGCAGCACCCATGGCGCCCGGATGCAGTACGCCGACGACCGGGCGGGAACGCAGCGTCATAGGCTGACGGCCGAGCCGAGGTCAGTAACGCCAGCGGCGGCCGCAGCCCCGCCAGCGTCCCCGTCCGGCCAGCATCGGCAGCACCACGAACCAGACCAATGCACCGGCCGCGACGAACGGCAACACGAGGGTCAGCGCCGCGACCGCGATGATTGCCAGCACGATGCGAGCCACCCCTGAGTCGGGAAGGTGGCCGCGCCACTGTCCGAGCCGACTCGGCAGTGGCGGCACAGGTGATGCGAACGGGTGCGGCGCCGGAAGGTCGGTGAACAGCGCATCGAGTTCCGCGCGGGTGCGAGCGACACCGGCCGCGGCGTAGCGATCGGCGAACTCGTCCATCTCGAGACGGCCCGCAGCCAGGTGCTCGTCAAGGGCACGCTGGGCGGCGGCCCGCTCCTCGTTGCCGATGCGGATGCCGCTCGGGGGGTCGGCCGGTGCGCTCACCCCTCCATAGTGCATCGCGCCGCGACCGGCGCACAGTGTCATTTGTCAGGAGCGGTCATGTGTCAGGAGCGGTCATGTGTCAGGAGCCTGCTCATCACCGGACGGCGTTTCGCCGCGCAGCTGGGCGTCGAGATCCGCGTGGTGTGTCCGTCGGGCCGCGACCCGCTGCTCGATGGTGTTCGCCAGCGCAGCACGGGGCCTGGCCAGCAGGACGTAGGAGAGCGGCACGGACAGCACGAGCGCGATCAGGGCGCCAAGCAGGCCGCGCACGCCGAGCAGCCACAGCAGTCCAAACAGCACGCCGAGCAGCCCTAGGCGCAGCAGGGTATAGAACCAGAACGCCCCCATCGATCGCGCGAACGACGGCGCCTGCGCATTCATGGCGCTAACACCTCGCGTCCCCTCACTCGTTGTTCGACCTGCCGCGTGCCAGGCCGCGGCCAGGGTCGAACAACTCGATCTGGCGCGATGCGGACATGTCCCGGATCACGCCCATACGGCCTGTGGCTCGGCCCGGCGCTCGGCCAGGGGCTGCGGACCTTCGAATTCGCGGACCACCTGGTAGCGCGTATTGCGTTCGACCGGGCGGAACCCGGCGTCGCGGATCAGTGCCAGCAGGTCGTCGCGGGTCAGCTTGTCGGGCGTGCCGAATCCGTCCGCGTCGTGGGTGATCTTGTACTCGACCACCGACCCGTCCATGTCATCGGCACCGAAATTCAGCGCCAGCTGCGACGTCGACAGCCCGTGCATCACCCAGAACACCTTGACGTGGTCGAAGTTGTCGAGCATCAGCCGGGACACCGCGAACGTCCGCAGGACGTCGGCTGGCTGGGCCATCGGCAGGTGGGACAGCCGGTTGTTGTCATCGCCGTTGGGGTTGCCATGGAACCGCAGCGGGATGAACACGACGAAGCCACCAGTCTCATCCTGCAGCTCGCGCAGCCGCAGCACGTGGTCGACGCGGTGTCGCGGCTCCTCGATGTGCCCGTAGAGCATGGTGGCCGGGGTGCGCAGTCCCTTGGCGTGCGCCAGCCGGTGGATGCGCGACCAGTCCTCCCAGTGCGTTGTGTGGTCGACGATCTGCTTGCGGACGTCCCAGTCGAAGATCTCCGCGCCGCCACCGGTCAGCGACTCCAGGCCGGCGTCGATCAGCTCGTCCAAAACTGCGTCCGCGGGCAGTCCGGAGAGCTGCTCGAACCAGTGGATCTCGGTGGCGGTGAAGCACTTGAGTGCGACGTCGGGCAGCGCGGCCTTGAGCTCCCGCAGCACCCGTGGGTAGTACTTCCACGGCAACGTGGGGTGCAGGCCGTTCACGATGTGCAGTTCGGTGAGCCCCTCGTCCTTCATCGCCAACGCCTTCTCGACGGCCTCCTCCACGCGCATCGTGTACGCGTCGGCTTGACCCGGCTTGCGCTCGAAGGAGCAGTAGGCGCAGGAGGCGACGCAGACGTTGGTCAGGTTGAGGTGCCGGTTGACGTTGAAATACGTGACGTCCGCGTTCTTGGCCGTGCGCACCCGGTGGGCCAGGCCGCCCAGCCAGGCCAGGTCACCGGACTCGTACAAGTCCTCGCCGTCCTGGCGGGTGAGCCGTTCACCGGCCGCCACCTTCTCGGACAGCTCGGCCTTGCGCGAGGACGTCAGCGACATGGCGTTCAGGGTACTTCGCGGCCCCGCGCCTTTCCGATCTGGCCGGTCCATCGGGTGACCAGCTCGTGCTTGACGCCGATGGCATCCAGCACCCGTCCGGCGATGAAATCGACCAGCTGCTGCACGGACTGTGGGGCACCGTAGAAGCCGGGGCTGGCCGGCAAGACGACGGCGCCGGCGTCGTGCAAGGTCACCATGTGCTGCAGCGTCGCCCGCGTGTATGGCGATTCGCGCGGAACGACCACGAGCTGACGCCGTTCCTTGAGGGCGACGTCGGCGGCGCGCTGCAGGAGATCTTTGGACAGGCCGATCGCGATCCCGGCCACGGCGGCCGTCGACGCGGGGACGACGATCATCCCGCGCGTCGGGTAGGAACCGCTGGCCGGCCCCGCTGCCAGGTCGCCGGCGGCCCAGTACCGGACGTCACCGGGTTCCCGGCCGAGCCATTTCGTGAGGTCTGCCCGCCAGTGGCTGTCGCGGAACGACACCTCCGTCTCGTCCAGGATCGTCAGCCGCGCCGCGCGCGAAACGACCAGGTCCACCTGCTCGGCCGCGTCGAAAAGCCCGCCCAGGACGGCCCGCGCATATGGCGTGCCCGAGGCACCCGATACGCCAACCACCCAGGGGATGCGCGTCATATGCAGAGCCCCTGTGCGACCAAGTCGGCCAGCGCGAAGACAAACAGTCCGATGCCGATGACCCCATTCGCGGTGAAGAACGCGCGGTTGACGCGCCGCAGGTCCTCGGCGTGCACGATCGCATGCTCGTAGGTCAGGACGACGGCAGTGAGCGCGACACCCATCCACCACAGCCAGCCCAGCCCGGCGGCAGCGCCGAACCACACGAACGATGCGAACGTCGCGACGTGGGTGAGCGTCGATGCCCACAGCGCGGCCGGAATGCCGAACCGGGCGGGGAACGAGCGGGAGCCGATCTGCCGGTCGACGTCGGCGTCCTGGCAGGAGTAGATCAGGTCGAAGCCGCCGATCCAGGTGCCCACCGCGACGCCGAGGGCGATTGCCGGCCACTCGATGCGGTTGGTCACCGCGATCCAGGCACCGACGGGTGCGACGAACTGTGCAATCCCAAGCAATATTTGGGGAAAGTCGGTGAACCGCTTGCCGTAGGAGTAAAGGACCAGGAGGAATATCGCGACCGGCGCGAGCGCCAGGCACAGCGGCGAGAGCAGGCCGGCGCTAGCCAGGAACACGGCCAAGGCGACGAGCGTGCCCGTCCACGCGGTCCGCAGCGTCATGGCACCGGTGACCAGCTCACGGTGGGCGGTGCGCGGGTTCAGCGCGTCGAATCGCCGATCGATAATCCGGTTGACGCTCATCGCGACCGTGCGCGCCGACACCATCGCGATCGTGATGAGTAGCAGCTGCACCCAATGCACCGATCGCGTCTCGCGCCACATCGCGGTCAGTGCGGCGATGTACGCGAACGGCAGTGCGAAGACCGAGTGCTCGATCATCACCAACCGCAGAAAGGCGCGAGCTCTTGACGCGGCGACGGTCGTTGCGGTCATCGTGGCGCGTTCTGCGGCTTGGTGAATGGCCAGGTGCTCGTCAGCCACTCGGCGATCGTGCTGTACAGGGCCTTGTCGAGCTCGGCGTGGCTTACCCGCACCCGGGATCGGACGTCGACGTCGTGCGCGCCGTCACGCGCCGGATAGAGGTAGACGCAGCCGATTACATCCCCGTCGATCGGATCGAGCACCGTGTAGGTGAATCCTGTTCGGGCTTGGAAATCATCGGCGTGCTGTTGGAGGTCCGCGCGGTTCTCGTCCACCGTCATCGGCTTCGGCCAGTCGCGGCCGGCGAATCCAGGGGTTGCCCGGATGTGGTCGGTACTCGACGTCCACGCCGCATAGTCAGCCTGATTGTGCTGCACGCCGAGTGGTTCGAGGACGAACTCGCCCGTCCGCAGTCTGGAGGGCACCGCGAAGTCCCGCGGCACGAACGGTTCGACCACGCAGATAGCGTATCCACGTTGCGGGTAGGGCCATCGGGCTGATGTGCGGATATCCGCACCATGGCGCAGAAATGCTCTACGCACAAAGGGGATTCGCCCTTGCGTCTCCGGTCAATCTCAAGTATGCTCGAACTTGTGTTCGCATCCATAACCTTGGCTGGGGCAGGCCTGCCGCCGTCGGTACTCGACGCACAGGCGTGCCCGGACGATGCAGCCGCGTACGTGGCCGTCGAGCCACCCGGCGCGGGCCCAGTGAGCCTGGTGGCGGCGCTGGATGTCGACCGGCTCTCGGCCGATGCGCAGGTCGACGCGCTGGTCGCGATAGAGCGGCAGATCGGCTGGTTGCAGGGCATGCAGCAGCGCGTGCTGGCCGCCATCGACGCCGGCGTGCAGGCCACAGCACCGCCCAACCGGTCGGGTTCGGCGAACATGGCGCGAGAAGAGGTCGGCTGTGCGCTGCATCTGGCCGGGCCGACCGCCGCGGGCCGGCTGGCCGTCGCCGGTATCCTGACCGGGCAGCTGCCGGCCACGCTGCAGGCGTTGCAGGACGGTCGGATCACCTACTGGCACGCCCGTGCCCTGGCCGAGGCCGTCGCCCCTATGGCCGACGCCGCTGCCGCGCAGATCGAGGCGAGCGTGCTGCCGGACGCCGCGCGGCAGACCGTCGGCGAGTTCCGCGTTGCGGTGGGCAAGGCGGTACTGCGGGCCGACCCCGCGTCCGCCGAGCAGCGTCACCAGCGGGCGCTGGGGGACAGGTGCGTCCGGGTCCGGCCGGTTGAGGACGGGATGGCCAGCCTGTGGGCGCTGCTGCCCGCCGAAGGCGCCGCCGCCTTGATGGCCGCGGTTGAAGCGCTGGCGTCGGTAACCTCGGCCGACGATCCGCGCACCGCCGACCAGCGGCGCGCCGACGCGCTGGTCGACCTCGGCGCCGCCGCGCTGCACGACCCGCACCTGCCCAGAGCACAGGGGCTGCGCCCGCATATCCAGGTCACCGTCGGGCTGTCCACACTGCTCGGCCTAGATGAGCACCCCGCCGATCTGGGCGGCTACGGAGCCATCCACGCCGAACTGGCCCGGCGCATCGCCGCCGACGCAACCGCGACCTGGCGGCGGCTGGTCACTGACCCCATCGGCGGGGCGCTGCTCGATTTTGGCCGGCGCACCTACCGGCCGCCGGCCGATCTGGCCCGCTTCGTTATCGCCCGGGATCAGCAATGCATCTTTCCCCACTGCCACCGTGCGGCCGACCGTTGCGACCTCGATCATCGCATCCGATACAGCGATGGCGGCGAAACTAACGCGGGCAACATGGTACCCATCTGCGAGCGGCACCATTACGGCAAGGACGAACACGGCTGGCAGGTGCGGCGCGACGCCGACGGCGGTTACACCTGGACCAGCCCCACCGGCCACGCCTACCGCAACACCCCGCCGCCTTACCCCAGCCCGCCACCGCCCCAGGCACCCAAGGGCCCGCCCTCGACGGACATATCGCCAGATGACGATCCCCCGCCGTTTTGACCTTGCGAGCACGGCGAATCTGCACGAGAGCCTGCAGTTACGTGAGGCTCATCCCGCTCAGCCTCATGGATGTTCCCTGGCGTGTTGCCGGCCAACAACTTGCCCAATGACGGCCACCTACGCTTGCCCGAAAGCTGCGCTGGACAGGCCTGCACGCACCTGGCGTACGTCGCGATCTTGCTGATTCTCGCGTGGGCGCGATTCACGACCAAGGACGTCACCAGCTGATCGATGCTGCACTCAAACGGGTTCCGAGAACGTCCGGGCGGTCCGGACCCTCATGAACCCGCAGTGCGATACTGCACGCTGATCGCCGGGCGTCCGAGTCATGGTGGGCATTGGTCGGCGTGGAGGTACTGGCGGCATTCGTCGTTGGTGAGCGATCTGGTGACCTTCTGCTGAGCGATATGAAGCAGGTCGTTGATGTTGAGCGCCCAGATCCGAACCTCGCCGCAGGGGCTGGAGGAGGCGAGCTTCGTCCCGTCCGGGCTGAAGGCAACATGCGAGATGCCACACGTGCTGCCTGGCAAGACCAGGTGCTGGGCGCCGGTGTCGGCATCGTAGAGATGGACCGCGCCGTCGTCACCGGCGGCGGCGATGACCTTTCCGTTAGGACTGAACTGCAGATCGCTGACTCGCCCCGACTGACCCTCGAGGGTCGCGACCCGCTTCAGGTCTCGCAGGGTCCACGCCGTGGCCGTCCCAACTCGGTTCGGGTCGGGTTGCACGTTCCAGATCTCGGCTCGTCCTTGGGGACCGATCGTCACGAGCCTGGGACCGGTGGGATCGAAGTCCAGAACTGCGTCGGTGCCGGTCGGGATCTCGCCGACGATGCGTCCAAGTCCCCAGTCCCAGATTTCCGCCCGATTCGGAAAGATCCCGTTCGTCGAGGTGAACCCGGTGACCGCGACCAGATGGCCGTCGGAGCTGAACCGGGCTCTGGAAAGGCTCCGAAACTCTGGAATGACCGCGATCGGGGCGCCGGTGTGATCGTAGATCCAGGCGTCTTGGTTGGGGCTGGCCGCCACGTAATACCTGCCGTCTGGGCTGAAGGCGACGTCGCTCACGCATTCATGAAGCGGGAAGCGGTGCTCGCCGGTGGCGACGTCCCACTCGCCTCCCAGTTCGGCGTCGCAGTTCCCGAGCCCCAAACCGCCTGCGAGGATTGCGTCGTGGTGTGGGCTGATGGTCAGCGTGGAGATGCCGAATTCTGCAGACGCCATGGTGCGAAGCTTTCGCTTGGTCTGCACGTCCCACACGGTCGGCGTCGCGCCGTCCATGCCGGGTGCAACGACAAGCTGGTTCGACAAGAACTGGGCGGGGCCAGATGAGGGCAGGGTCGCCCACTCGGCGCCGCCGTTGGGACCGAGCTGCCAGATCTTGACCGCGGTGCCTCCTGCCATCACTTCGGTCCCGTCGGGGGAGAACGCCAGCCCGCCTATCCCGCCGATCATCTCTCGGCTCGACAGCGACTGCAGTTCCTCGAATCCGTCGGCGCGAATGTTCCATACCTTCGCGACGCCGTCGGTTCCGCCGGTGACCAGGTCGTCGGAACGGGCTGTGGCGGGATGCGGGCTCCAGGCCAGGGTGTAGGCAACCCCGACATGGCCGCGGAGCACGAACAGGAGTCGTCCGGTGCGGGAGTCCCACACCCGCGGCGTGCCGTCAGTGCTGGTGGTAGCGATGTATCGGCCGTCGGGGCTCCACCCGATCGCCCGCGTGTCTTCGTACACGACGTTGCTGGCTCGTTCCTTCAGCTGGAACACCGGCTTGCCACTGTGGAGGTCGAATACGGTGCCGTTCCAATGGAGGCCTGCCACCGCGAGAAGCCTCCCGCTGGGGCTGAACGTGATGGCTCGTGAGCCGGCCAGGTTGCGGCTCCAGACCACCCGCTTGGTCACCAGGTTCATGACCCGTACGGTTTCGTCGCCCCACACCGCCCCGGCCAGGGAGCCGTCGGCACTAAACGACGGGGCGAACGAGTCATCGGATCCCCAGACGGATGCCAGCAGACGGCCGGTGGCCGGGTCCCAGACCTTGAGCAGCCCGTCGGCACCGGTGGTGGCGAGCCTGGAACCGTCGCGGCTGAATGCCACGCCGGTGACCTTGATGGCATGTCCGTGGAACGCCAACACTCGCGTTCCGGTGGAGGCGTCTCGGATGTCGATGGTTCCCGATCGGTCGAGGCCCTGCGTGACGAAGACGCCGGTTGGGCTCCACGCGAGGGCTCCCCCCCGTCCCGTAACGGTCAGGACAATCCGCGATGCGGTGATCGCGCGGTGCAGCGCCTCCTCGGTCTCGGGGAGCACGGAACCGTCCACCTTTCGGGTCTTGGCAACGGCCGCGATCGCCAGCAGGATGCTTCGTTCCGGGTCGACGTCGACGTTCTCTACCGCCGCCGCAGCCAGCTCGCGCGCCGTCGCGATGCGTGCCGCGCTGCTCGCGCGGTCCGTCTGTTTCCTGGCGACCACGGTGAGTATCGCGGCGATCAGCGCTGCGACTGCGAACACGGCGACCAGCGCCCGGAGACGTCGTCGGGATCGTCGCTCGGTCCGCGCCTCGCGCCCGCGTCGCTCGTCTTCTGCAGCCCGGTCTTGGTCGCGCTGATCGACGCTCGCCTTGAGGTAGGCCCGCTCGGTCTGCCCGATCGCCAGGTCGGTGCCGTTGACCCACTCGGCGACCTGTTCGAGCTGCGCACCCCGCAGCAGGAAGCTCGGATCGTGATCCGAGCCTCGCCATTCGGTCGCTGCCCGGGCGAGTCGGCGTTCCTGGCGCAGGTCGTCGCGCGCGTCCTCGATCCAGCTTCGTAGCCGTCCCCACGCGGTGAGCAGCGCTTCGTGCGCGATCTCGACGGTGGGCTCGCGGGTGGCCGGGTCGCGATCGAAGGTGAGGAACCGGTGTCGTCCGAACACGTCGAGCACGCTGTCGATCGCGTCCGGATCCACCTCGAGGGCGTCCAGTTCGCTCCTGGGTACCCGTCGCCGGGTGTCCTGGGTGCCCTCTCCGAGGGTGACCAGTCTGAGGAACACCTGTTTGATCGCCCGCTGCCCGTGCGGGTTCATCGCCGCGAGGATGCGCTCGGCTCGCGCGGATAGGGCACCGGCAACACCGCCGACCTCGCGGGCCGCCTGGAGGGTCAGCCGGTCTCCGCTTCGCCGTTCGAACAGGTCGGTGAGCGCGTACTGGAGCAGGGGTAGCGCACCGGGCTGGTGGGCGACCTCGGCGATCATCTCCGCGACCAGTCCGGGCTCGGGGGTGGCTCTGACCTGTTCGGCCGGCCGGCGGATGGCCTGCTCCAGCTCGTCGGCCGTGAGCGGAGGGACCGCCTCGGTCCTGGTTGCCAGGAGCTCACCGAAGCGCGGATACCTCAGTGGCCGGTCATAGAAGTCGGCACGGAGCGTCACGATGACCCGCACCCGGCTCTCCGGGTCCACAGTGGCGACGCGTAAGGACTCGAGGAACTGTTCGCGTTCAGGCTCCTGCGCGCAGAGCGTAAAGACCTCTTCGAATTGATCAACGACGAGTACCAGCTGCGCCCGATCCGGGGCCACGAGGTCGACTGCCTGCATGAGACCACGAGAACTGGAATCGAGCACGTCGTGAACGCGGGCGGCCGAGCGCACCGCGATCCGAAGCAGCGCAGCTTCGAGCTCCTCCATCGGGTGCGGGCCGGGGCACATCTCGGCGATGAAGTAGCGGCCTGGCTCCCCCAGTGCCCCACCCCGGATGATGGGGACGAGACCGGCTCGCACAACCGAGGACTTGCCGCTTCCACTCGCTCCGATGACGGCGAGGAACCTGGATCCGGTACCCGCCTGGCGGAGGCGGCCGATCAGGCGGTGAACGAGCTCCCCTCTTCCGAAGAAGTCGCGTGCATCGCCCTCGGTGAATGCGCGCAGGCCCTTGTACGGGTTCCGGGCGTCCGTCCGCAGCGGCTCGACTGCCGCCGACGGCTCCAGGACCTCCCGCGCGGCCCGCGCAAAAGCTTCGGCTTCGGGTACCTGAGTCCCGCCCACCGCGACTTCGACAAGCACCCGCAGGCTGCCGGGCATGCGATCTCCGAGCAACCCAGACGCGAGGCCGGCGAGGTCCCGCACGTCTGTAGAAGGGTCAGCCGGGTCAACGCCCGAGCCGACACCCAACAGGAAGTCCGCGAGGTAGGCATTGCCCTCACCATCGAACAGCACGTTGGACGGTCGCAGATTCCCATGCACGACGCCCTGACGGTGCGCAAACGCCAGCGCTGACGCGATCTGCGCGACGACCTGAACTGCCACGTCGAGGGCAGCGCTCTCTCCACGGTCCTTGAGCACCTGCAGGCTTCCGCCTCGGAGATACCTGGAAACGACGTAGGCGCGATCCGGCTCCCGCCAGTAGTCATAGATCGGAACGATATGCGGATGCTCCAGCGAAGCGACTGCTTGGGCGCCCTGTTCGAAGCGTCGCACGAAGTCCGGGTCGGTGGCGATGGCTTCGCCGAAGATCTTGACGGCGACGTCTCGCTCGACCCGCGGCTGGATCGCGCGGAAGACGACACCCTGCGGACCCTCGAAGATCTTTTCGAGGAGTCGATAGCCCCGAAGCGGCTCGCCGCGCAGATGCAGTCCCCGGTCTTGGCGCAGGATTCGCTGCTGCAACCTGACCAGCTCGGCCGACGGATCGATCCCGAGTTCATCGGCAAGGACCTCTCTCGCGCGCTGGAAGGCCGCCAACGCATCGGCCTGACGGCCGTCCCGGTAGCAGGCCAGCATCAGCAGCGCCCACAGGCTCTCCCGCAGTGGGTGGTGCACCAGCACAGCCTCGAGCTCGCCGATCGCTCGAGCGGGATCTCCGACCGCCAGAAGCGCCGCTGCCCGTTCCTCCTGCGCCTGCAGGCGCAGGTCGTCGAGTCTGGTGGCTTCGGCGCGAAGTGACCGCTGCTCGGCCAGACCGGCCAGAGCCGGGCCGCGCCACAATGCCAGCGCATCGTCGAGGATGCCCACGGCGATGCGCGGATCGACCGGGCGGGCCTTGGTCGCGTCCCGCAGCAACGTCTCGAACCGGGCAGCGTCCAGCTCCGCCGGATCGAGCCTCAGCAGATAGCCCGGTGGGCGCCACTCGATGCGGTCGGGTCCAAGCGCCCTGCGCAGGTGCGAGACGTAGGTCTGAATGATGTTCCGGGCCTGGTCGGGCGGTTCATCGCCCCAGAGCTCATCGACCAGGGCCGCGGCTGGGACGAGCTCGTTCGCGCGGATAACCAGGTGGGCCAAGACCGCCTGCTGCTTCGGCCCGCCGACTCGGATCGGCTCGCTTGCGATGCCGACCTCGAGCGGCCCGAGAACGCAGAACTCCATCCGCACCGGCTCATAGAGATTGGGCCGGTGAGCCTGGCGGAGATTTCGCCCCCCATGCCGCTGAGTATTGAACCTTCCGCCTCAAAGCGATAGGTGCGGCCGCCGTCTCGCCTGTCCATGGGCTACAGCCTCAATCCAGCCGCTTGAGAACCGCTGGAAGAAGCCTTCCAGCAGTTCTGCAGCGCCCAGGCCGACCGTGAGTGCCGACCACCACGAGAAGCCACATCGACGCTGGACACCGCGTCGAAGGCTCCCGACCTCAGGGAGCGTGTCATGAACAGTCCACACTTCGATGAATACGCGGTGCCAGCCGATCTCGCGGACGCGGTCACCACGCAGGACGAAGACCTCGGACAGACCGCCGGCCATCATCGGCGGCCCACCGAACCACGGTTCGCCCGGGCGCGCGGATGGATCGAGACCGTCGCGGTGTCCGTTGCGGTACTGACCGGACTTCTACTCGCCACAACGCACGGATCGCCCAGCAGTGCGAATCGCGACACGCCAGTCGGCGAGGGGGCCCCAGCGACGCCCCCCTCAAGCAGAGGCGTGCTTAGCTGCGTCATCGCGCCGGGGCCTCCGACAGACGAACACGCCGGCGCCGACCGCGACTCCCGCCACAGCGGCACCGTCCGCACCGACCTGCCCAGCTGCGCCACCGGCGAGCAGCGTGCAGCCCAGTCGGCCTACCTCGCACAGCTATTGGCCCAACAAACCTCCGCGAACGCCGGTCCGGCAGCGACCCGCGTGCGCTTGGGATGACCATCACGTGCGTTCCGGTCGCTGCCTAGCGGTGTGTCTATCGAACCGTCGTCGCAGGGTGAGTCGCTCGCGAACCGGACTATCCGGATCGGTTCCGTCTCAGTCGACACGGCTGAAGATGCCATTGTGGATGCGATGTACATGCTCGCGGAAGACCACGATGCACACCTAACTGTGACTGACGTAGTGCCTGGGTATGACGGCGTCTTGGCTGAGGTTTGGGCTGACGGTGTTTATCCGGACCTCATCGAATGGGACGGCTCGGGACGTCCGATTCGAGTTCGGATCGATCTCGTTTCGGAGGAGTAGCGAGTCGAGTCTTTGGGCTGGGTGGGCCGCCACCGCGTGGGCGACCGCGAACGTCCGATCTTCACCGACCGTGACGACGCCCAAGCAATCGCACTCGCGCTGACAGTCGTCCGCATCGGCCGCCTTCCGTGCTCGGCTCCGGCCGATGCCGAGGCCTCGATTGCCCACCGAGCGCGCCGCTACGAGCTCCATGGCGCCCGTCCTCTGTAGTCACCTTCGGTAGCGGCACTGATCTTGCCCTTGGTGACCGCCGCTGGGCAGTTCGCCATGGCCGCTGACACTCCTAGCGACTTGGCATCCCGGCGATCTGATCGACCTGCCGCACAAGTTGTTCTGCCCGTCGGCATCGGCGTCGCAGGCAAAGATCTGGCCGCATTGCTGATCGGAGTCGACGTCGCCGTCCCGTCGAAGTCTCGGTGAACCAATCCGAAATCGCGCACACTGTGCAGATGGAGGCTGCCGGGTCATCGCGCCGCTCGGCCCGCGGACAGCGGTGGACGTCGTTCGTGGCCGACGACCCTCGCGACGGCTGGACCACGATCGCCATCGACCGGGCGACCAGGCGGTGGGCGGTGGCCCAACACGAGCGGCAGGCGGACGCCGCCAGGGAGGCTGTCAACCGGCTGCGCACCGACGATCGCTAACCGAAGCGCAGCGGCTGGCCGGTGACCTCGAGCACGGACATCCACAGGTCGCCGTTCGGATCGACCTGGTTGCGGCTGCCGATGGCAAGCGAGATCGGCAGGTGCACGAACCGGCCGTGCCATCGGCCCACCACCATGGCCGTGCGCCCGGCCATCGCGGCATGCACGGCGGCCTGCGCGAGTCGGATGCAATACACCCCGTCGTAGGCGTTCGCCGGGACACTGCGGATCGCGTAGCCCGGGTCGACGTAGCGCAGGCTGAGCTCGGCACCGGCGCGGTCGAAGTTGTTGGCGATCTGGTCGCGCAGCAGCTGGCCGATGTCGGCGAGCCGCAGGTTGCCGGAGGCGTCGCGCGAACCGTTGGGCTGCAGCAGGTCCTGTCCCGCGCCTTCAGCGACGACGACCACGGCGTGCCCCTGGTCCGCGATCCGCCGGCGCAGGTGGCACAGCAATCCGTTGTCGCCTTCCAGCTTGAACGGCACCTCGGGCACCAGCACGAAATCGACGTCCTGGTTGGCCAGCGCCGCGTAACAGGCGATGAACCCGGAGTGCCGTCCCATTAGCTTGACCAGGCCCACGCCATGCGGGGTAGAGCTGGCCTCGGTGTGCGCGGCGCGAATCGACTCCGCGGCGCGGGCGAACGCCGTCAGGAATCCAAAGCTGTGGTCGATGTAAGGGATGTCGTTGTCGATCGTCTTCGGCACGCCGACGACAGACAGCACGACGTCGCGGTCCGCCGCCGTGTCGGCGATCTTCTGCGCGCCGCGAAGCGTCCCGTCGCCGCCGATGACGAACAGCACACAGACGCCGTACCGGACCAGCGTGTCGACCATCTCGCCGGCATCCTGGTCGCCCCGCGAGGTGCCCAAGATCGTCCCGCCGCGCTTGTGGATGTCGCGCACGACCTCGGGGTTCAGCGCGATCGGCTCGTCGTCCTTCACCAGGCCGCGATAGCCGTTGCGGAAGCCGAGGATGTCGGTTACGCCGTAGTGGGTGGTGAGCTCGAGGACGAGCCCCCGAATGACGTTGTTCAGGCCCGGACACAGTCCGCCGCAGGTGACGATGCCGACGCGGGTACTCCCCGCACCGAAGAAGAGCCGCTCGCGCGGACCTCCCGGCTCGAACGATGGCAGCTCTGCAACGGCCAGGCCGCGGGCGGCCGCCATCTCGGCCGTGTCGTCCAGCAGCACCCGGTCCGACTCGTGCACGTAATGCACGGAGCTCGCCCGGGCGGACAGCAGCCCCGCCAACGGCGACGACACGGTCGGTTCACCCAGTGTGCGGACAGCCAGGTCGGCGGCCGTAATCGTCAGCTGGTCCTCGGTGCTCACCACGGCCGCGATGTTCTCCCGGCAAGGTTTCAGCCATGTGGCGGCGTGATTCCGTATGAGGCCCACTTGCGCTCGACGAGGGCCAGCGTCGATTCGTCCAGCACGCATTCGGCCGGCCATCCACCGGCGCGGTGATACCCCTCCGTCGGCAGCTTGCGCGTAGCGTCGACCCCCAACTTGCCGCCGAAGAACTGCTCGTACGCCGCATGATCGAGGTGGTCCACTGGCCCGACGATGTGCTGCACGTCATGCGCGTAGTCCACGTTCCCGAACGCCCGCCAGGCCACCTCGGCGTAGTCGTGCACGTCACAGTCGGCGTCGACGACCACGATCAGCTTCGACAGCGACATCAGCCCGGCACCCCAGATCGCGTTCATCACCTTCTGGGCGTGCTTGGGGAACCGCTTCTCGATCGAGACGATCACACAGTTGTGGAAGACGCCCGCCTCAGGCAGGTCGTAGTCGACGATCTCGGGGATCGTCAACCGCAGTAGCGGCAGGAAGATCCGTTCGGTCGCCTTGCCGATCGGCCCGTCCTCTTGGGGCGGACGACCCACGATGATCGTCTGGTAGATCGCATCCGACCGCATGGTCAGCACGTCGACGTGGACGAACGGGAACGGCTCGACGGGCGTGTAGCAGCCGGTGTGGTCGCCGAACGGCCCCTCGGGCAGCCGGTCCCCCGGCGAAACCCAGCCCTCCAGCACCACCTGTGCGGTCGCCGGCACCTGCAACGGCACGCTCAGGCAGTCGACGAGATCAATTCGCGCGCGCCGCAGGAAGCCGGCGAACAGGTACTCGTCGATGTCCGCAGGTAGCGGCGCGGACGCCGCGTAGGTGACCGCCGGCGGGCAACCGAAGGCGATCGCAACCGGCAGCCGCTCGCCGCGCCGTTCGGCCACCGCCGCGTGCGAGGTCGAGTCCTTGTGGATCTGCCAATGCAACCCGACGGTCCTCGCATCGTGCCGCTGCAGCCGGTACAGGCCGAGGTTGCGGGCACCCGTTTCGGGGTGCCGCGTGTGCGTGAGGCCGAGGTTGAGGAAGACCCCGCCGTCGTCCGGCCAGGACTGGATGCCAGGCAGGATCGACAGATCGACCTCATCGCCGCGATGGACAATCTCCTGGCACGGCGCGGACTTCACCCGTCGCGGGGGGGCCGAGCGCAGCTGCGACACCTTGCCGAGGGCGTCCCTCAGGCCGCCGATGCCGTGCGGGAGCTCCGGCTTCAGCAGGACCGCGATGCGGGCCCCCACGTCGTCCAAGGAGTCGACACCGAGCGCCCTGGCCATCCGTCGCTGCGTCCCGAACGCGTTGATCAGCAATGGCAGCTCGCCGCGGGTAGGTCGTTCGAACAGCAGGGCCGGTCCGTGCTCACGCACAACCCGCTGGACGATGCCGGTGACCTCCAGGTGCGGGTCGACGGGGACATTCACCCGGGCTAGGTCGCCGTCGACCTCGAGCGCCGCGACAAACTCCTGCAGATCGGTGACTGCCACTCCGCTAGTATCCCGGCCTACTCTTGACCCATGCTGATCCGGTTCGGTGGTCTGCTCAGCCTCGTCGCCATCGCCTTGTGGCTCTGGGCCATCTTCGACTCGCTCACCGCGCCGGCCGAACGCATCCGCTACCTGCCCAAGGCGGTGTGGGTAATCATCGTGCTGCTCTTCGTCGACCTGGGCGCGATCGCCTGGTTCCTGTTCGGACGTCCGCGCGCCGCGGCGGGCGCCAAGGCCGGCTTGCCGCAGCGCATGATCGGCCGGTTCGGGGGTGGCGGCAGTGCTGGTGGAAAGTTGCCGAGCCGCTCGACCGCCCCGGACGACGACCCGGATTTCCTGCGCCGTCTCGGCGACCAGGTGCGCCGCGAACACCCGGACCAGGGCGACGAGCCGGGCCGATAGCGGCCGTGGCCCAGATTCTGCTCGCCGAGGACGACCCGGAGATCCGCACCGCGCTGATGCGGTCGCTGCACGAGCACGGGCACACCGTGAATTCGGTGGGCACAGGCATGTCGGCATTGTCTGCCGCGGTCGCCCAGAAACCGGACGTGCTGCTGCTCGACCTCGGGCTGCCCGACATTGACGGCGCCGACGTGCTGTCCATGCTGCGCAGCGTCAGCGACGTGCCGACGATCATCGCCACCGCGCGCGACGAGGAGACGGAGATCGTCCGGCTGCTCGACCTGGGGGCCGACGACTACGTGATCAAGCCGTTCACCGCGGCGCAGCTGAACGCGCGCATCCGCGCCGTCATGCGGCGCGCCGGCCGCACCGACGAGGATCCGGTGATCACGGGATCCGGTGATCACGGTCGGCGGCCTGTCGATCGACACCCGCAGCCGGGAGGTCACCGTCGACGGACGGCCCGTCGAGCTGGCGCGCAAGGAGTTCGACCTGCTGCTGGCCCTGGCCCGGCGGGCAGGCGAGGTGGTCAGCAAACGCGACTTGCTTGCCGAGGTATGGCAGCTGGCCTGGGGCGGATCCGACCGCACCGTCGACGTGCACCTGTCCTGGCTGCGCCGCAAGCTGGGCGAGACCGCGAGCGAGCCACGGTACCTGCACAGCGTCCGCGGAGTGGGCGTGCGCCTGGTAGCTCCCGCGGCAACGGCCTGAGATGCGCCGGCGCATCCTGCTGCTCGTCGTCGGCATGACGGCGCTCGTCGTCCTGGCGTTCGCCATCCCACTCGCGATCTTGATCCCGTCCGCGGTGACCCAGCGCGCCGAGCGCAGCACGATCGACCAGGCGAACAGCGTCGCACTGTTCGTGCGAAGCGCGCCCAGCGTGGCCGCGCTGGAGTCGTACGTCGCCTCGCTACCGCAGAACGCCGACCACCGCACGTCGGTGCGGCTGCCGGACGGGACTGTGCTCGGCACCACGTCCCCCGGTCAGGGCAACGCGTCGTCGGAGGCCCCCAACGGCGAGGGAGGTGCAGGCGGCGGGCCGCTCGGCAACGGACCCGGCGGCGGAGGCGGCGCGGACCGCGCCGCTGCGCAGCTGAATCCGGTGCCAGGCGGGCAGGTCGCCGAGCTGACCGTGGCGACGACGCAAGGGCCGTACCACATCGAGGTGTTCGTCTCGGACGGCGCTTTGCACGCCGGCGAGGTGGGCTGGTGGACGCTGCTCGCGGGCGGCAGCGCCGCGCTGCTGGTCGTCGGCGCGCTGGGCGGCGAGCTGCTCACCCGGCGCATCGTGCGTCCGCTGACCCGCACGGCCGAGACGGCGCAACGGATCAAGGCCGGCGACGTCACGGCGCGCGCCCCCGAGGGCGGCCCACCCGAGGTGGCCGAGGTGGGCGTCTCGCTCAACCAGCTCGCCGACCGCATCGACGAGCTGATCGCCGACGAGCGCGAGACGGTGGCCGATATGTCCCACGGGTGCGGACACCACTCACCGCGCTGCGGCTGGAGGCCGAGTCGCTGCGCGATCCGGCCGAGCGGGAGCGGATCGGCGAGCAGGTGTCGTCGGTCGAACGCACCCTCACGGCGGTGATCCACTCGGCGCGGCGCCCACAGCGCGAGGGTCGGATGCCATCCGCCGATGCCACATCCGTCGTCCGCGACCGGGTGACGTTCTGGTCGGCGCTCACCGACGAGCAGGAACGGGCCCGCACGGTCGCGCTGCCTGATGCCCCGCTGCTGGTGCGGGCCTCGGCCGAGGACCTGGCCGCCGCCGTCGACGCGTTGATCGAGAACGTCATCGCCCATACCCCCGACGGCACCGCGTTCGGCGTCACGCTGGACGCTCACGACGGCGGCGCTCGGCTCGTCGTGGCGGACGACGGGCCTGGCCTTCCCGACGGGGCGGGTGAACGCGGGCGCAGCGACCGCGGCTCGACCGGCCTGGGCCTCTCGATCGCGCGCAGCTGCGCCGAGGCGAGCGGCGGCTCGATGTCGGTGAGCCTATCACCCCGCGGTGGCGCCCAGGTCACCCTGCTGCTGGGCGCCCCGCAGCGACCACCGTTCTAGAACCGACGCTATGCTTCTAGCATGGCGTTCAGCATCAAGAACGATGAGGCAGACCGGCTGGTGCGCGAACTCGCCGCGCAGACCGGCGAGAGCCTGACCGAAGCCGTTACCGTCGCACTGCGGGAGCGGCTCGAGCGTGAGCGGCTGCGGGCCGGCCCAAGCCTGTTTGACGAACTCATGGCCGCGGCGCAGCGATTCAGCGCACTGCCTGTGCTCGATACCCGCACCGACGAGGAGATCATCGGCTACGACGAACACGGCGTCCCGGCGTGACGGCAGGCGGCCCGCTCGTCGTGGATACGTCGGCCGTCATGTCCATTCTGCTTGTTGAACCCCGCGCGCCCGCTCTGCTACGTGCATTCACCGAGGCGCCGCTTCGCCTGATGTCCGCCGCAACGGTCGTGGAACTGGGCATTGTGGCGGAGTCTCGCCGTGGCACTCGGGGGCGCAGCGAGATCGAGCGATTCGTGAACAGCATGGACGTGGCTGCCGTCGATGGCTCGATGGCCCAGCTCGCGCTCGAGGCATGGCGCCGATTCGGCAAGGGCCGGCATCGCGCTGGGCTGAACTTCGGGGATTGCTTCACCTACGCACTCGCCGCCCACACCAGGCTGCCGATCCTCTGCGTCGGCGACGACTTCGCCCGGACCGACGCGCGAGTGGTCGATCTGGCCGCGGTTTGATCGCCGTCGGGTCGGGCGGCACAGGATGCGCTCACCTGGACTTGAGGTGACCTTGAGGGTCGCGTGACACGCGGCTGAGCCCGGTCCGGCGATCGTCGTCGGTATGAACACAACGCCTCCACCTGACCACCGCCGCGAGCGACGCAATCCCGTGCTGCGCAAGGCCAGCATCGCTGCGGCTGGCGTGGCCGCCGCTGGTGCCACCCTCGCCGGAACGCTCATCGCCGGCGTGACGAGCTCGGCGCGGGCGACTAACTCGACGTCCACCGCGACGGTCGCGCCGACAACCAGCGCCAGCGCCAGTAGCGCGACGACCAGCACGACGACCTCGCCCGCCACCGCCAGCTCGGCGCCCACCACGGCGTCGTCGTCCTCCTCGTCCGACACCAGCGGAATCGGCGCCGCCACCCAGGGCGGCAGCACCAGCGGCGGGAGCAACGGATCATGAACGACTACCTCATGCGCACCTGGAGCTGCACGGTCCGCCTCGTGGTGGCCGACCGGCGGGCGCTGCCCGCGGCGGCCGCTGAGCTGACCTCGATGCTGGGGTTGGTCGACACGATCGCGAGCCGATTCCGTCCTGACTCCGCGCTCTGTCGAGCCAACGCCAACGCGGGACGCCCCACCCCGATTCCCGCGTTGCTGGTCGACTACGTCCACGCAGCGCTCGACGCTGCGTCGGTGACCGGCGGCGCGGTCGACCCGACCGTGGGCCTGGCCATGCGACGCATCGGCTACGACCGGGACATCAGCGCGATCGAGCCGCTCGGCCCGGCGCTGCAGCCGATCGCGCCACGGGCCGATTGGCATGACGTTCGGCTGGACCGCGAGGCCGGCCTGCTGACCGTGCCGCTCGGTACCGCACTCGATCTCGGGGCCACGGCCAAGGCACACACGGCCGACCTCGCGGCACGCGTTCTCGCCCGCCGGCATCACACCGCGGTGCTGGTCGAGATCGGCGGGGACGTCGCGGTCGCCGGCGATCGTCCTGGCGGCTGGCGTATACGGGTCGCCGAGCGGGAGGCACAGGACGGTCAAGACGTGACGCTGCGGCACGGCGGTCTGACGACCTCCACCACCACGGCGCGCCGGTGGACGAGAGGCGGCCAGCCCATCCACCACATCGTCGATCCGCGCACCGGGATGCCGGCCACCGAGGTGTGGCGCACCGTGTCGGTGCACAGCCAATCGGCGCTGGCCGCCAATACCGCCAGCACGGCGGCGATCGTGCTGGGCGAGCAAGCCGTGCCCTGGCTGACGCAACGGCACATCGCGGCCCGCCTGGTCGATCGTGACGGTTACGTGTATGCCACTGCCGGCTGGCCCACCCACGCGCTGACGGCGGTGGCGTGATGACGCTCTGGTACACCGCCCGGGGTGCGGCGCTGGCGGCCCTGATCGCCCTCAGCGTGGCGACGGCGCTCGGTGCGCTCGTGTCGCTGCCGTCGCGGAACGCAGCGCGACGGGTGATCGTCCAATACGCCCACCGCTCGGTGGCCGTGCTCGGCATCGGCCTGCTCGCGCTGCACGTCACGGCGATCGTGCTGGATTCCAAGGCGAATGTCGGTCTGCTCGGCGCCGTCGTGCCCTTCACGTCTGGCTACCGACCGCTGTGGGTCGGCCTCGGCACGCTCGCCCTGTACCTGATGCTCGGCGTGACCGCGCTCGGCCTGGCGCGCGGAAGGCTCGCCGAATCCGTTCAGGCGGTACGAGTCTGGCGTCGGCTGCACCAGCTGTCCTACGGCGCCTGGGCGCTCGCGATCGTGCACGGCCTCAAGTCCGGGACCGACGTCGGCACCGGCTGGGTCAACCTGATCTTCGTCGGCTGCCTCGTCGGGGTGCTCGCAGCCGTGACGGCCCGGCTCGTCTCGGTCTCCCGCGGAGCGACCGTCCGAACTGCCATGGAGCCGGTCCGATGACAGCCACCTTGGCTCGGCCGGAGATCCGCGGAACGTGGGCCGTCGGCGCGCCGCGCCTGCTGGCGGGGCTCGACCGGCAGGAACCCCTCGACCTGACGGCACATCTGGCTGCCCACGGGCCATTGCCCGCAGTCGGCCTGCCCCGGCTTCTCGACCTGCTCGACAGCGCGGCGCTGGCCGGGCGCGGCGGCGCAGGCTTCCCGTTTGCGGCCAAGCTGCGCGCCCTGCCTGCAGGCAACCGGGCGCGGATCGTCGTGAACGGCTGCGAAGGAGAGCCGGCCAGCTGGAAGGACCGCACCCTGCTGCGCCGCAGCCCGCACCTGGTGCTGGACGGCGCCCTCGCCGTCGCGGCGGCACTCGGCGCCCGCGGCGTCGAGGTCGCGGTGCACGATCCGGTGACCGAGGCGAGCGTGCGAGAGGCCGCGGCCCAACGCCCTGATGGCCGGGCCGTCCACGTGATCGTGATCGGCGGCGGGTTCGTCGCCGGCGAGGGCCGGGCCCTGCTGCGGGCCCTGGACGGCGGCCCGGCGAAGCCGCCAGGACGGCGCGTGCACGCAACACAACACGGCGTCGTGCTGTCCAACGTCGAAACGTTCGCCCAGGTCGCGGTGCTGCTGCGGGTCGGCGCGGCCGGTTACCGCAACACCGGTACGTACGCCGAGCCCGGCACGACGCTGCTGACCGTCGGCGGCGCGGTGGCCCGACCGGGCGTGGTCGAGATCCCGTTCGGCACACCGCTCGGGCTCCTGCTCGAGGCAGCGGGCGCAGCAACCCCGCAGGCCGTCGTGATCGGCGGGTATCACGGGGCGTGCCATGCGCCCATCGGCGACCTCCCTCTCAGCCGGGCCGGATTGTCCAACGCTGGCGGCACATTCGGCGCGGGCGTACTGCTCGTCCTGGACGACACCACCTGTGCGCTGGGCGAGCTGGCCCGGGTCACCGGCTGGCTCGCGGGCGAGTCAGCCCAGCAGTGCGGGCCGTGCTGGTTCGGCCTGCCGGCGCTGGCCCGAGACGTCGGCGCGCTCTGGCACGGTTCCCCCGCGGCGGCCGGCGTCGCGTTCGGGCACGCCCGTGCGGTGGCCGGACGAGGCGCCTGCCACCACCCCGACGGCGCGGTCCGATTCATCACGTCCGGCCTGCACCTGCTGCAAGAAGAGATCGCCTGGCATCAGCGCGGTGGCTGCGGCCGCCCGGTGCGCGGATTGCTCCCGATCGGCGGCCGGCCATGAAACTCGAGATCGATTGGACGCGCTGCGCTGGCCACGGCCTGTGCGCGGAGCTGCTGCCCGGGCGAATCTCCCGCGACGAGTGGGGATTCCCGATCGTGTCCGACCGGGACGTCGCAGCCCGCGACGCCCGCCGGGTGATCGCCGTCTGCCCGGCCTTGGCCCTTCGCGGTGGAACACCCAGCCCGGAGGCCGGGTCATGACCATAGCCGAGTACGACACCCAGGTAATGCCCCCACGCGGGTCGCCCACGGTCGACGTCGAGATCGTCGTGCCGGTCTACAACGAGGAGGCCGAGCTGGCCGACACCGTCCATCGGCTGCACGACTTCCTGATCACACAATTCCCGTTCACGGCAGTGATCACCATCGCCGATAACGCAAGCACCGACAGCACCTGGGCAATCGCCCGTCGCCTCGCGGAGGAGCTGCCGTTCGTGCGCGCAACGCATCTGGACGCCAAGGGCCGCGGCCGGGCGTTGCACGACACCTGGTCTGCGAGCACCGCCCGTGTCGTGGCCTACATGGACGTCGACCTGTCGACTGACCTGTCGGCCCTCTTGCCGTTGGTGGCGCCGCTGATATCCGGGCACAGCGACGTGGCGATCGGCAGCCGGCTCAGCCGCACGTCGCGGGTGGTGCGCGGACCGAAACGCGAGTTCATCTCCCGCTGCTACAACCTGATCCTGCGGGCCACGCTGGGCGCGCGGTTCTCCGACGCCCAGTGCGGCTTCAAAGCCATGCGGACGGTGTGCGCGCGGGCGCTGCTGCCGCACGTCCACGACACCGGATGGTTCTTCGACACCGAGCTGCTCGTGCTCGCCGAACGCGCCGGCTTGCGGATCGCCGAGGTCCCGGTCGACTGGGTCGACGACCCGGACAGCCGCGTCGACATCGTCGCGACCGCAATGGCCGACCTGCGCGGCGTCGCCCGCGTGGGCCGGGCGCTCGCGACGGGCGCCTTGCCGCTACGCGACCTGCGGCAACAGCTGGGCCGGAATCCCATCGCCGTCAACGGGGTCCCGCCCAGCCTGTCCCGGCAGATCCTGCGGTTCGCGGCGGTCGGCGTCGGGAGCACGCTCGCGTATCTGCTGCTGTTTCTGTTGTTTCGCCATCCGCTGGGCGCGCAGACCGCCAACTTCACCGCGCTGCTGCTCACCGCGATCGCCAATACCGCGGCGAATCGTCGATTCACCTTCGGCGTGCGCGGGGATGGGGCCGCCCGACATCAGCTTCAGGGCCTGGTCGTCTTCGGCCTTGGCCTCGCGGTGACGAGCGGCGCGCTGGCGCTGCTCGGCGCCGTCACGCTCCATCCGTCGCGGCTCGTCGAGGTGTGCGTGCTCGTCGTCGCCAACCTCGCAGCCACCGTCTTGCGCTTCGTCCTGTTCCGCGAATGGGTCTTCACCACTAGAAAGGCAATCTGATGACCATCCTGCGCCCGCTTGGGTCGGCTGCCCCACCGAGTGACGGTTCGGCAAGATCAATGACGGCCGATTCCCCGTCATTGATCAACCGGAACCGTCACTCGAGGAGGCTGGCCGTCACCGGATTACTCCTAGGCACCGCACTGCTGTACCTGTGGGGGCTCGGTGCGTCGGGCAATGCGAACAGCTTCTATGCCGCGGCCGTCCAAGCTGGGACCAAGAGCTGGAAGGCGTTCTTCTTCGGCTCGCTGGACTCGTCCAACTTCATCACGGTCGACAAGCCGCCGATGTCGCTGTGGCCGATGGAGCTGGCGGGGCGAATCTTCGGGTTCAACGCCTGGTCGATGCTGGTGCCGCAGGCGCTGATGGGCGTTGCCTCGGTCGGGTTGCTGTATCTGACCGTGCGCCGCTGGTTCGGCACGGCGGCCGGGCTGCTCGCCGGCTTCCTGCTGGCTGTCACGCCCGTCGCGGTGCTCATGTTCCGGTTCAACAACCCGGACGCGCTGATGACGCTGCTGCTCGTGGTGGCCGCATACGGCGTCACCCGGGCTATCGACGACGGCAAGCTGCGTTGGCTGCTGCTCGCCGGGACGGCGCTGGGCTTCGACTTCCTGACCAAGAGCCTGCAGCCGTTCACGGTGCTGCCGGCGCTGGCCGTGGTGTATCTGGTGGCCGCTCCGCACGGGCTGCGCCGCCGCGTCGGGCACCTGCTGCTCGCCGGCCTGGCCGTTGTGGTCAGCGCCGGCTGGTGGGTGCTCGCAGTGGCGCTGACGCCCGCCGCCGACCGTCCCTACATCGGCGGCTCGGGCGACAACAGCGTGCTGGGCCTGGCGTTCGGCTACAACGGGCTGAGCCGGGTCACTGGTTCCTCCGGCGGAGGCCCGGGCGGCGCGGGCGGTGGCGGCGGCTTCGGCGGCACCGCCGGGCTCGGCCGGATGTTCAACTCCGAGTTCGGAACGCAGATCTCCTGGCTGATCCCGGCTGCCCTGATCGCGACCGTGGCGCTGCTCGTCGCGGCCAATCGGGCCCCGCGCACCGACCGCACTCGGTCGGCGGCCCTGCTGTGGGGTGGCTGGCTGCTCGTCACGGCCGCCGTATTCAGCTATGCCGGCGGCATCATCCACCCCTACTACGCGGTGCAGCTCGCCCCGCCGATCGCCGCACTGGTGGCCATCGGGTCGGTCGTGCTGTGGCGCCGTCGGAGCGAGACCTGGACGCGGGTGACCCTCGCCGCAAGCGTCCTCGTGAGCGCCTGGTGGAGCCACCAGCTGCTCGGCCGGGCCGCGAGCTGGCATCCGGAGCTACGCGCCGCAGTGATCGTGCTCGGCTTGGCGGCCGCGGGTCTGCTGCTCGTGCCGCCGGGTCAGCTGCGCCGCTTCGCCGTGGCCGCGACCGCCGCCGGCTTGGTCGTGGTCGGCCTCGGCTCGTCCGCATACGCCCTGGACACCGCAGCCACCGTGCACACCGGGTCGACCCCCTCAGCGGGACCGGCGTCCGCGGTGAGCTCTGGGTTCGGCGGCACGCGGGGAGGCGTCGGGTCCACCGGCCAGACCGGCGACGGCGCATTCGGCGGCGGCGCACCCGGGCAAGGCCAGAGCGGGACGCAGAGCCAACCGAGTCAGCAAAGCGGCGCAGGGGGCGGTGAAACCTCGGCGAGCTCCGCGCTGGCATCGCTGCTCGCCTCGACGACCACCAAATGGGCCGCCGCAACGATCGGCGACCAGAGTGCCGCGTCGCTGGAGCTGGCCAGCGGCGGCAAGGCCGTCATGGCGATCGGCGGCTGGAGCGGGTCGGACGCGGCTCCCACGCTGGCCCAGTTCAAGGCCTACGTGGCAGCCGGTCAGATCCACTACTTCATCGCCGACGGCGGTGGGGCCGGTGGCGGCCAGGGCGGCGGCACTAGCAGCAACAGCGCGATCACCAGCTGGGTCGAGTCGAACTTCAACACCAAGACGGTCGGCAACCAGACCGTCTACGACCTGACCTCGCCCAAGAGCGGAAGCAGCTCGTGACCACGATGACCCCGCCGAGTGACGTCCGCGCAATATCAATGACGGCGCCAGCTCCGTCATTGATCATCACGAGTCGTCACTCGGCGAGGCGATGGGGCGGGCACCGGCTCGCGTTCCTCGGGCTGCTCGCCGCAACTGGGCTGCTCTACCTAGTCGGGCTGTCCGAGTCGGGCTGGGCGAACCAGTTCTACGCGGCCGCCGGGCAAGCCGGCAGCAAGAGCTGGACGGCATTCCTGTTCGGGTCCCTCGACCAGTCGAACTTCATCACCGTCGACAAGTCCCCGGCGTCCCTGTGGGTGATCGACCTGTCGATGCGGATCTTCGGGGTGAACAGCTGGGCGCTGCTCGTCCCGCAGGCCCTGGAGGGCGTGGCCGCCGTGGCGTTGCTCTACGCCGCGGTCAAACGGGTTGCCGGCCCCTATGCCGGGCTGCTCGCGGGTGCCGTGCTCGCCACCACGCCGGTCGCCGCGCTGATGTTCCGCTACGACAACCCCGACCCGCTGCTCGTCCTGCTGATGACCGCCGCCGGCTATGCGACGGTGCGCGCCATCGAGGCCGGACGGGCCCGCTGGCTGATCCTCGCCGGATCGCTGATCGGCTTCGCATTCCTCGCCAAGATGCTGCAAGGCTTCCTGGTGGTGCCGGGGCTCGGGGCCGCCTACCTGGTCGCCGCCCCGATCCCGTTACGCCGCCGCGTCACGCACCTGATCGCTGGTGCGGCCGCGCTGATCGTGTCGGCTGGCTGGTGGGTCGCGCTCGTCGAGCTGTGGCCGGCCGGTTCGCGTCCCTACATCGGCGGGTCAACTCACAACTCGGTCCTGGAGCTGATCTTCGGCTACAACGGCTTCGGCCGCCTCGACGGCAGCAGCAACAACGGGGCGGTGAACGGCGGCACGGGCGGCTTCTCCTCCGGCGCGACCGGTCTGACTCGACTGCTCGGAACCGACATGGGGACGCAGATCTCCTGGCTGCTGCCAGCCGCCCTCATCGCGCTGGGCGGCGTGATCTGGATGACGTGGCACGCCTCGCGCACCAATCAGCTCCGGGCCAGCGCCATCGTGTGGGGCGGCTGGCTCCTCGTCACCGGACTGGTGTTCAGCTACGCCAGCGGCATCATCCACCCGTACTACACGGTGGCGCTCGCCCCGGCGATTGCGGCGCTCGTCGGGATCGGTGTGGTCACCCTGTGGCGCTTGCCCTGGCTGGTCAGCTCCATCGTCGCAGCCGGTTCCCTGTGGACGTTCCAGCTCCTCGGTCGCAGCAGCTGGCATCCCGAACTGCGCTGGGCCGTGCTGCTCGCCGCGGCCGTGGCGATCACCCTGGTGCTGATGCGGGGCTTCGTGGCCCTCGCTGCGATTGCGCTTGTTTTTCGCGCTGCTTGCCGGGCCGACCGCCTACGCCGTGCAGACCGCGGCAACTGCGCACACTGGCGCCATTCCGTCGGCCGGCCCGTCCAGCGGCGGGCTGGGCCTCGCTGGTGGTGGCGCCGTCGGCGGTGGCGGGCGCGGCTTCGGCGCACCCGGCGGGACGGCCAACCAAGGTCCGGGCGGCGGCCTCGCGGGCGGGCAGACTGGTCAAGGCGGGCAGACTGGTCAAGGCGGGCAGGCTTTTCAGGGCGGCGCGATGGGCGGCCTCGGCGGAGCGAGCACAGTCAGCACCGCGTTGACCAAGGCGTTGCAGGCGAATGCGAGCCATTACGAATGGGTAGCCGCGACGACCGGCGACAACGAGGCGGCCTCCCTGGAGCTCGCCACCGGCGATTCGGTCATGTCGCTCGGCGGCTACAACGGCACCGATCCCGCGATCACGCTGGTTGCCTTCAAGCAGCTCGTCGCGGCTGGCAAGATCCACTACTACGTCCCGGACTCGAATGGGTTCATCGGTTCGACGAGCGCACAGTCCTCGACGGCCTACGCGATCCAGCAGTGGGTGACCTCGACGTTCACCGCGCGGACGATCGGCACCAGCACCGTCTACGACCTGACCGCACAGGCTGGCTAGCCCGATGACCGCCTCGACTTGTTCGATCCTCGGCGCGTCCTGGTGCGCCGACGGTCGAACAACTTGGCATAGCCGAGCCCAGTCACGGGAGTCAGTTGAGGCCGGCGTAGGAGTGCAGGCCGGAGATGACAATGTTGACGACGAAGAAGTTGAACGTCATGGCGCCGAAGCCGGCCAGGTTGATCCAGGCGGCGGCCCGGCCCTTCCAGCCGGCGGTGGCGCGGGCGTGCAGGTAGGCGGCGTAGATGACCCAGGCGATGAACGCCCAGGTCTCTTTGGGGTCCCAGCCCCAATAGCGTCCCCAGGCGGCCTCGGCCCAGATAGCCCCGGCGATGACGCCGAAGGTGTAGATCGGGAACGCGAACGCGACGGTGCGGTAGGCGACCTTGTCCAGGGTCGCGGGCGCTGGCAGCCGGGCGCCCACCGCGACCGGGAACCGGATCGGCGCACCCGCGGCGACCCGCGCGTCGTAGCGCTGCCGGATCAGGAACAGCAGGGTGATGACCGCGCTGGTCATCAGGATTCCCTCGCTGCTGGCCGCCGCCGACACGTGGATGGCCAGCCAATAGGACTGCAATGCGGGCACCAGCGGCTGCGCCTTGGCGTAGAGCACCGTCCCGGCCAGGAACATCAGCAGGATCACCGGCAGCATGACGAAGACGCCGAGGTAGCGGATCTGCGGGGCACGCCACAGGGAGATCAAGAACGCGAGCACGGCGATCAGCCCGACGAC
Organism: uncultured Actinomycetota bacterium; assembly: GCA_963839175.1. Classification (GTDB taxonomy): domain Bacteria; phylum Actinomycetota; class Actinomycetes; order Mycobacteriales; family Jatrophihabitantaceae; genus CAWIUB01. The sequence goes on along the minus strand of CAWIUB010000038.1, from coordinate 59,914 downwards.
CGCGGAGAACTCGTACATGTTGCCCCACGGCACCCGGTCGACCGCAATGCCGCGCAACGCGACGGAGACGAGGTGGACGACGGCGCCGAGGACGGTGAGCGCTACGGCGCCGCGGCCGAACCGGTCGGCCGCCGAACGGTGGCCCGGCCCGGACGCAGCGATCGGCGGGGCCGGTGGCGGCTCTACCAAGTCGGGTCCCCCGGCGCCGACGAGGACGCGGGTGTGGTCAACGGCCGGAACCGTGGCGGCCACCCGACCGCGGCGGCCGAACGCATACTCGGCGGTGTAGCACGCCATCGCGAGGGAGTACGTCGCGATGGCGGTCGTGAACAGCCCGTCGGACAGGTGGGCGAGTCCGCTGCTGACCGCCACGTTCACTCCCTTCCGGCGCCGACCGGCTCGACCGGCTCCGGTCTTGCCGCCGGGCCCGCCGCTGCCAGCCGTTCGAGCAGCGCGGCGAACTCGGTCGTGAAGTTACCCGAGTCGTTTCGCGCGAGCCCGCCCGCCGCCACTACGGTAGGCGAGCCGTCTGGCCCGGACGACCCGGGGGTGATCCGCAGCCAAACCCGCCGCCGCCTGACGCTCAACGAGCCGACCAGGCCGGCCACCATGGCCACCGCCGCGACCAATAGCCAGCCCTGCGTGGGGTCGTGCGACACCTGCATGGTCGCCCACGGCTTCCAGCCGTCGAACCGGACCGAGACGCCGCCCGGGAACGTCGCCGTCTGACCGATCGTCAGCGCAGCCGCACCGATTTGGTGCAGCTGCGACTTGTCAGTGAGCGAGTACACCGACTGCGCGACGCCGTTCGGGTTGATCGTCCCCGTGTAGACGAAGATGCCGAGCGCCGGATCGTTCACCTCGGGCGAGATGGAGGTGATTACGCCGTCCCCGGTGTCGCGGGGCGTCGGGGCGAAGAAACCCTCGATGCCCAGATCCTGCATGGCGAACTGCTTGCCGGTCTCCTTGAACGCACCCTCGGAGAGCAGCGTGGTCGGGTCGGTTGGGATGAACGCGGCCACGTCCTGCCGGGTGCTGCCGTCGGGCATCCGCACGGTGATCTGCGGCGCGAAGCCGTGCCCGATCAGGTAGACGCGGTCGCCCTGCACCCGCAGCGGATGGTTGACGGTGATGGTCCGCTGCTCACCCGGCGCGTTGATCGTGGGCGAGTAGGTGACATCAGCCCGGAACTGTGATGGCTCCCCGGTCGGCAGATAGGTGGCGGTGAACTTGTCCAGGTCGATCGAGAACCTGGGTGGGGTGACCTTGCCCTCCTGGGCGAGCCGCCCGGGGTGTGTCGAGTCGGGCAGCACGCCGTTGACGAACCCGCTGCCTTCGGTAATCAAGTAGTTGCTCTGGTAGCTGAACAGCCGCCCCACGGCGATCAGGACGAGGGCGGCGAGCAACGCCAGGTGGAAGATCAGGTTGCCCGTCTCGCGGCTGTAGCCCTTCTCGGCGGACAGCGTCACGGTGCCCGTCGGCTCGTCGCGGCGAACCACCCGCCAGCGCTGCCCGAGAACCGCGCGTGCCGCCGCGGCGGTGGCGTCCGCCGATTGGTCGGTGCGGTAGCTGCCCGACTCGGGCAACCGGTCCAGGTTCTTCGGGGCGGGCAGTGGCGTGGCCAGCCATGCGCGGGCGTGCTGGCGGATCCGCGGTACCAGGCAGCCGGCCAGCGACACGAACAGCAGCAGGTAGATCGCGGCGAACCACGCCGATCCGAAGACGTCGAACATGCCGAGGTGGTCGAGGAAACGTCCCCACGCCCCGTGCGACGCCAGGTAGTTGTCGACCTTGGTGGGGTTGAGCGGACGCTGCGGCAGCAGCGATCCGGGCACCGCGGCCAGCGCAAGCAGGAACAGCAATACCAGCGCCGTGCGCATGCTGATCAACCGCCGCCAGCCGCGCCTGAGCATCCTCACAGATTGGACCCGACGCCGGTGTTGCCGATCTGGCCGCTGAGCCAGTTCATCCAGTGGTCCCACGTTCCGGTGACCAGCAGGACGCCGATGACGATCAGCAGCAGCCCGCCGACCTGGCTGATCACCCTGGCGTGCCGGCGCACGAACCCGAGCGCCCCGGTGACCCAGCCGATCCCCAGCGCCACCAGGACGAATGGGATGCCGAGGCCTAGGCAGTAGAACGTCATCAGGAACGCGCCGCGCCCGGCCGTCGCCGAGGTGAACGCCATGGAATAGACGGCGCTGAACGTCGGTGTCAGGCACGGTCCCCAGGCCAGCCCGAACGCCACACCGAGCAACGGCGCGCCGACCAGCCCGGCACGAGGCAACCGGTGAAACCGAAATTCCCTTTGTAACAGGGGAATCCAGCCGACGAAGACGAACCCCATGACGATCGTCACGACGCCCATGACCCGCTCGATGGCCAGGCGGTGGTCCCGGATCGCGGCGCCGAGGCTGCCGAACAGCACGCCCTCGGCCACGAAGATAGCGGTGAACCCCAAGACGAAGAGCACGGCGCCCGCGACGATCCGGCCCCTGCCGCCCGCGGCGCCGCGGGAGGTATCGGCACCAGACAGGCCGGCGACGTAGGACAGGTAGCCGGGGACGAGCGGGAGCACGCACGGGGACAGGAAACCGATCAGTCCGACCAGCGCCGAAACGCCCGCAGCGACGAGCAGGGGGCCGTTGGTGACCGTGTCGGTGAACCCGGTGAGCGCCGCGGCCATCAGGACTCGGCAGCGAGCGACGTCAACACGGGACGCAGGTCGGCGGGCTGCAGGGCGGTTGCGTACACGGCCGCCACGCGCTGCTGCTTGTCGAGGACGACTGTGAATGGCAACGCCGCGGACGGTACGTTGCCCAGCTCGACGGCTGTCTTTGCCTTCTCGTCGTAGACGACCGGGTAGCTGACACCGCTGTCCTTCACGAATGCGCTAGCGGCGCTCTTCGACGTGTCCTTGGCGTCGATCCCGACGAACTCGATGCCGTGTGCCTTCACCTCTCGGTACATGGTCGCGAAGTTGGGCGTCTCGGTCTGGCACGGCGCGCACCACGAGGCGAAGAAGTTGACGACCACGACCTTGCCCGCGAGGTCGGCCAGCCGGAACGGGCCGCCGGACAGCAACGTGCCGGTGACCGTGCCGGTCGGCTTGCGGTCGGCCGGCGTGATCGTGGTGCCCTGTTTCTGCGCCGAGACGAATCGGTATTGGCCGCCGGCGTTCGGGTCCACCGCGTCCTTGCCGCCGCTGCAGGCCGACAGCACACCGACGACGATGAGAACGGCGGTGACGGGGCGCAACAGGCGGACCATGGCCCGTCCAGTGTGCAAGACGCTGCTGTGGACGCCGAACGCGGGCCGGATTCCCCGAGCGGCCGACCGGCGCTACGCGCCTGGGATCGCTCCGGCCGGGGTGGCCCCGGCCGGTTCGGCGTAATCGACCTGCACCACCGTGTCGCCAGCGAACGTCAACGTGGTGACGGAGGCGAGCGCACACTGGCGTTTGCGCGGGTCGTGGAACAGCCGTTTGCCCTCGACGTAGCGGCGCACCGCGACGATCGGCAGCTGGTGCGTCACGCAGACCGCTTCGCGGCCCTCGGCCGCATCACGCGCGGCGAGCACGGCCGCGAGCACGCGCTGGGCGATCTGCCGGTACGGCTCGCCCCATGACGGGCGGAACGGGTTGACGAACAGCTTCCAGTTGGCCGGATCGTGGAACAGGTCCTTGCCGCCAGTAACCCGCTTGCCTTCGAGCGCGTTGTCCGCCTCGATCAGCCGCTCGTCGACGTGGACGGGCAGCCCGATGGCCGCCGCGAGCGGCGCGGCGGTCTGCTGCGCCCGTTCCAGCGGCGACGAGACCAGATAGCCGATGTCGTGGCCGGCGAACCACTCAGCGGCGAGTTTCGATTGCTCGACTCCCCGGTCGGACAGCCGGAAGCCGGGCAGTCGCCCGTAGAGCACCCGGTCCGGATTGGCGACCTCGCCGTGCCGAAGCAGGTGGATCACCCGTACGTTGTTCGACTCTCGGCGTACCCCAGGGCGTCCTGGGTCGAACAAGTCGGGATGGGGGGTCGGCGTCACGCCGACGCCTCAGCCTCGGCGGCCGCCTTGGCCGCCCCAGGCAGCGCGTCTGCGACGCGTCCGATCGCCTCGTCGTCGTGGGCGGCGGTCACGAACCACGCCTCGAACGCACTCGGCGGCAGGTACACGCCGGCGTCGAGCATTGCGTGGAAGAACGGCTTGTAGCGGAACGTCTCGGCCGCCTGCGCCTGCGCAAAGTTGGTGACGGGCGACGGGCTGAAGAACACCGAGAACAGGTTGCCGGCGAACTGCACCTGATGGGCAACCGCCTCCTTGTCGAGGGCCTCGTCGACCAGCCGGCCGATCGCCGCTGCCGTCGCGTCCAGCCGCTCGTAGACATCCGAGGTGCAGTTGCGCAGGGTGGCGAGCCCGGCCGCGACAGCCACTGGATTGCCACTGAGGGTTCCCGCTTGATAAACGGGTCCGACGGGAGCGAGGTAGGCCATCACGTCGGCTCGTCCGCCGAACGCCGCCGCCGGCAGGCCGCCACTCATCACCTTGCCGAACGTGAACAGGTCAGCGTCGACGGGGTCGAGCCCGTACCACCCGGCCGGCGAGACCCGGAAGCCGGTCATCACCTCGTCCATGATCAGCAGCGCGCCGTGCTGCTGGGTAATCGACCGCAGCGTCGTGTTGAAGCCTTCCGCGGGTGCAATCGCCCCCATGTTGCCCGCGGCCCCCTCGGTGATCACGCACGCGATCTCGGCGCCATGCTCGGCGAATGCGGCCTCAACCGCCGAGACGTCGTTGTACGGCAGGACAATCGTCCCTGCGGTCTGCGCACCCGTCACGCCGGAGCTGTCCGGCAGGCCGAACGTGGCGACGCCCGAACCCGCGGCAGCGAGCAGCGCGTCGACGTGGCCGTGGTAACAACCGGCGAACTTCACGACGCGGTGCCGGTCGGTAAACCCGCGGGCCAGCCTGACGGCGCTCATCGTGGCCTCCGTGCCTGAGTTGACCAGCCGCACCTGCTCGACCGGTGGAACCCGGTTGACGAGCTCGACGGCAAGCTCGACCTCGCCCTGGGTGGGCGTGCCGAAGCTTAGGCCGTTGCCGGCCGCGGCACGCACCGCCTCGACCACCGCGGGGTGGGCGTGGCCGAGCACCATCGGCCCCCAGGACGCGACGCAGTCCACGTACTCACGCCCGTCCGCGTCGGTCAGGTACGGCCCCTTCCCGCTGACCATGAACCGCGGCGTGCCGCCGACGGCGCGGAAGGCCCGCACGGGTGAATTCACCCCACCGGGGATCACCTGCTGGGCGCGGTCGAACAGCTGGGCCGAGATCGGGGCGTCGCTCACACCGCCCAGTCTGCCAAGCTCGGGAGACGGCAGTACGCCCGTCCCGGCTCGGTTGCACTCAGTGGGGCGGCCGCGCCCGGCATGGCCGCCCACCGATCAGACGTCAATCGCCGCGACCCACCCGCAGCGCGTTGCGTAGGTCTGGCACCGCCGCATCACGTGTGCTCAGCGGCGCCAAGCCCAGCCCGTGCTCGACGGTGGCCAGGATCGACGTCGTGTCGTAGACCGTGTGGTCGACGCCCGAGCGCTTCAGCGACTTGCTCACAACGAGTGTCGGCACCCGAGTGCCCGGGCCGAAGCTGTCGTGCGCGCCGATGGTGCTACCCATGCCGGGCGGGGAGACGTGGTCCCATTGCCCGCCGAACTCGTCATAGGTGACGACCACCAGGGTGTCCCGGGCCTGCGGGCCGTTCATGATCTTCTGCAGCAGGCCGACGAGGTAGTCGCTGCCGTCAGGTTCGCTCGCGTAACCAGGGTGCTCGTTCTGCTCGCCGTATGGCTTGACGAAGCTGACTGTGGGTAGCGTGCCCGCCTTGGCGGAATCCATGAAGTCCTTCTCGTCCTTCAGGTGCGTGCGGCCCGGCTGGCCCGGTACGTAGTTCGCGAAGTAGTTGAACGGCTGGTGGTGGTACTGGAACAGCGGCCCCGGGTGACCCGCGGCGGCGTCGTCCCACCCGCCCGCGTACCAGTTCCAGGAAACGTCCTTGGCGCTGAGCTCGTCACCGATGTTCGGGTACTTGGTGTCGTCGATCAGCGGCAGCTGGGCGCCGGAGCCGAACGGTGCGTTCGACGGCTGGATCGTGTTGACCGCGTAGTCACCGCAGGCGACGTTCGGGTTGGCGTCCGGCCCGCATGCCTGGGTGAGCTGCGCGTCCTTCACGGTCGTCGCCGGGTGGTACAGCGGATAGCTCGAGTTCGGGAAGCCGTTGCTGTCGACCATCGAGTGCAGGCCGGCCTGCGCTCCGCCCGGGCCAGCCGCGGTGTCGACCGGCGCGCGCGCCGCGACCAGGTACTGGTGGTTGAGGAACGATCCGCCGAACGCCCCCTGGAAGAAGTGGTCGGCGATCACGTAGTTCGGCGCCTGCCTGCCGTGCAGGTACTGGTAGATCGGCAGGCTGCGCGTGTCGTACTGGCCCATCGCCAGCCCGGCCGCGTCGCTGCCGGTGACGTAACGGTTCTGCAGGCCGCCGTTGAGCTGGTACTGCTCCTGGTAGAAGCGGTGCACAAGGTCCCGGGTACAGCCGCCGGGCAGGCCGCTGCCCTTGAGAACGCCGTTCGGGGCGAAGACACCGGGTGCCGGGCAGGTCGTGTCGGTAGCGCCGATGTAGTCGTCGATCGTGAACGGGTCGTTGGTGAACTGGCTGGCTGCGACGCCGTGCGCCGAGTCGACGCAGGTCGTCGGCAGCGGGGTCGGCGAGGTGAGGTTCACGTCGTCCTGCAGCAGGCAGCCGTAGGCGTCGCCGTTCTGCGCGACCTACGTCGTGTGCACCTGGTCGGCAGTCGACAGGCCGTCGACCTGCTGGCCGTTCACCGAGCTCCAGGTGCCATAGAGGTTGTCGAAGCTGTGGTTCTCCTCGTAGATGACGACGAGGTGCTTGTAGCCGCCAATGACCGTCGGCCCATCATGCTTGTCAGGCGATGCGCTGGCGGTCGCAGTCAGGGACCCCACGACCAGTGCAGCGGCCGCGGCGGTTACGAGCGTTCTCATCCTTCGCATTGCGCCTCCAAGGTCGTTACTCACACGCTGCTGACCTTGGTCCAAGCACCCCCACGGCCACAAGAGATCCAGAGTGAACAGCTGTAGACATACCGACTGGTCGGTTTGTATGCTCTCCGGCATGACGGCAGCCAGCCCTACCCGCGGCGACCGGTCACGACGCGCGATCCTCGATGCGGCGCGGCCGATCTTCGCCCGCGAGGGCTACGCGGCGGCGTCGCTGAACCAGATCATCGAGGCGTCCGGACTGACCAAGGGTGGCTGCTACTTCCATTTCCCGTCCAAGCAGGCACTCGCCCTGGCCGTGATCGCCGACCATCAGCAGGGACTGCTGGAGCGCGTGGTGGCCGAGGTGAATCAGCATCCCACCGCCGTCGAGCGACTGTTCGCCACGCCTCGGGTGCTCACCCGGCTGGAAGCGACCGGCGAAGGGCCATCAGCGCTGGGCAAGCTGATCGAGGAGCTGGCCCGCGATCCGGACCTGCGCGACGAGGTGTGCGGCGGCATCCAGCTCTGGATCGACGCAGCGGCGGCACAGTTTCGTGAGGCGCAGCGTGAGGGCGCCATTCGTGCCGACCTCGATCCGCAGCTGCTCGGCGAGGTCGTCGTCGGCTGCCATCAGAGCCTGCAGGGGCTCACCGCCCAGTTGGGCGACGGCCGATTCACCGAGCGCCTCGAGGCATTCATCCAAGTGGTCCAGCTGGCGACTGTCGTTGATCAACAGACCGATCCGGTCGCTCAACGCCCAACGAAGTCTGTTGATCATGGCGGGCCAGCACCCATGAGGAAGCGAGGAGGACGTCGATGAGCTACGACGTGATCGTGGTGTGGGCGCGAGTGGCCGGCTCGGCAACAGGAATGCTCCTTGCCCGCAAGGGTTTGCGGGTGTTGGTGATCGACCGGGCCACCTTCCCCAGCGACACGTTGTCGAGCCATCAGCTGCAGACGCCCGGTGTCGCCCGGATGCGCCGTTGGGGGCTGCTCGATCGGCTGCAGGCGGCCGGCACGCCCATGACGCACCGAATCCGCTTCAACGCGGGCGACGTCGTCATCGACGGCGCCTTCCCGCAAGTGGATGGGGCCGACGCCATGTGAAGCCCGCGGCGCACAGTGCTCGACACGATCCTGGTCGAGGCCGCGCCCGAGGCAGGGGCCGAGGTACGCGAGCGGACCATTGTGGACGAGCTGGTGATCGCGGACGGGCTGGTCGGCGGCGTGCGCTGCCACGAGAAGGGATCCGCACCCGTCGCCGCGACGGCTCGGGTCGTGGTCGGGCCGACGGCATAATTCGCCGGTAGCAAAGGCCGTCGGCGACCGGCAGTACCGAGACCGGGGTGCTCGGTCCGTCGCCTGCTACGCCTACTGGCAGGGCGTCACGATCGATCGGGCGCACATTTACTCGCTGGATCGCCGCGCGATCGGGGTCTTCCCGACCAACGACGGCCAGATCATCACCTTCGTGGCTTGGCCTGTCAGTGAGCTCGCCGAGTTGCGCACGGACGTTGAACGCAGCCTCGCCGACACCCTCGACCTGGCGGGGGATCTCGGTGAACGCATCCGGGCCAAGGCGATGCGGCGCTACGCCCGCATCCGTGACGCGCAGACAAAGCCGACTTTCGACTTCACTGTGCGGCTTGCCTCGTCTGAGCCGCCAGGCCCGGAACGGCTGCTGTTCGCCGCGATTGCCGAACGGCCGGAGTGGGTCACGCAATTCTTCGGCACGTTCACCGGATCCGTTCCGATGACCGAGTTCTTCTCGCCGCGCAAGCTGATCGGCCTGGTGGGCGTGCTGGGGTTCGCGAAGCTGGCCCGCGCGCAGGCAGGCACGCTACAGCCCCGCCCGGCCGATCAGACGAGGGCGGCCGCCTCGGCAGCCCAGTAGGTCAAGATCATCGATGCGCCGGCTCGCTTGATCGCGGTGAGCGTCTCGAGCATGATCCGTTCCCGATCCAGCCAGCCGTTGCGGGCCGCCGCCTCGACCATCGCGTACTCGCCGCTGACGTGGTAGGCGGCGACCGGGATCGGCGAGGCGTCGGCGACTGCGCGCAGCACGTCCAGGTACGGGAGCGCGGGTTTCACCATCACCACGTCGGCGCCCTCAGCTACGTCCAGAACCGTCTCGGCCAGCGCCTCGTGGACGGCACGGGCGTGGTCTTGCTGGTAGGTCTTGCGATCACCCGTCAACGAGGAGTCAACGGCCTCGCGGAACGGCCCGTAGAAACCCGACGCGTACTTAGCCGCGTAGGCCAGAATCGCCGTATCGGTATGGCGATTCTCGTCCAGCGCGGTGCGCACGGCAGCCACCTGGCCGTCCATCATCCCGCTCGTGCCGACCACGTGCGCCCCAGCACTCGCCTGGGCTACGCCCATTGACGCGTACCGCTCGAGCGTGGCGTCGTTGTCGACCCGGCCCCGCTCGTCGAGCACCCCGCAGTGGCCGTGGTCGGTGAACTCGTCCAGGCATAGGTCGGCCATGATCACCGTGCTGTCGCCGAACTCGGTGTGCAGGCGCCGCAGCGCCACGTTGAGCACTCCGTCCGGGTCGTCGGCGCCGGAGCCGCGCGCGTCCTTCGAGGACGGCACGCCGAACAGCATCAGCCCGCCGACGCCCGCCTCGACGGCCTCGTGCGCGGCCTTCACCAGCGACTCGTGACTGTGCTGCACCACGCCCGGCATCGACCCGATCGGCACCGGGTCGGCAATCCCCTCCCGGACGAACATCGGCAGGATCAGATCGGCCGGTCGGACGGCGACGTCAGTGGTCAACCGGCGCAGCGCGGCCGTGGCCCGCAGCCGGCGCGGCCGCGACGTCGGAAACCCCGGCAGGACGGGAAGTTCGCTCACGAACAACGAGGCTACGCCCGCCGCTCCCCCGATTGTGCAACTCTCGGCCGTCTCAGGCGGCCGGAAGTTGCACGATCAGGCGATCGCCAGCGCAGACAGGATGACCGTCGAGGTCGAGGTATCTCTCGGCGCGGACAGCCCCGACAGTGAGCCAGCGGCTGGCCGTGGTCAGATCGCCGCGGCTTTCGAACAGTCCGCCGACGCGCTGCGCGCCCACCTCGTCGTGACCCCGCACGGCTGGTACGACTGCGTCGATCTCGAACCTGCGCTGAAACGCTGGCAGGACCGGGTCGCGTGAGCTCCCCTACGGATTGTGCAACCCTCGGCCGTCTCGCGCAGCCGGAAGTTGCACGATCGGGCGAGATCGCCGGTCGGCCTCAGCGGGCCGTTCGGCGAGACGGGCGAACGGCCTTCTTGGCTGCCGCTGACGCCGCTTTGTCCCGCTGCTCGACGGCCTTGGCCGAGGCGTGCCGGGCCAGTGCATCCACCAGCGCGGGAACCGTGGCCTGGTCTGGCTGGACGTCCACGCGCAGCCCGAACTCCCGGGCCGTCGCGGCCGTCTGCGGACCGATGGCGGCGACCACTGTTCGCGCGTGCGGCTTGCCGGCGATGCCGACCAGATTTCGCACCGTCGAGGACGAGGTGAAGCACACCGCCTGGAAGCCACCCGACTTGATCGCGTCGCGGATCTCGGCCGGCGGTGGCGCGGCGCGCACTGTCCGGTAGGCCGTGACGTCGTCGATCTCCCAGCCGCGCTTGCGCAGCCCGGCCGCAAGTGTCTCGGTGGCGATGTCGGCGCGCGGCAGCAACACCCGGTCGATCGGGTCGAGCACGTCGTCGTAGGGCGGGAAGTCGGCGAGCAGCCCCTCGGACGATTGATCGTCCGTCGGCACCAGTTCCGGTGTGATGCCGAACGCCCGCACCGCGTCGGCGGTGGCATCGCCCACGCAGGCGATCTTGACCCCGGCAAACGCGCGGGCGTCCAGCCCGAATTCCTCGAACTTCTCACGTACCGCGCGCACCGCATTGGTCGATGTGAACACGATCCACTCGTAGCGTCCGGTAACCAGGCCCTTGATCGCGCGCTCCATCTGGGTGGGCGTGCGCGGCGGTTCGACCGCGATCGTCGGAACCTCTGCCGGGACGGCGCCGTACAGCCGCAGCCGATCGCTCATCGCGCCCGCCTGCTCTTTGGTGCGTGGGACGAGCACCCGCCAGCCGTAGAGCGGACGCGACTCCCACCACGTCAGCCGGTCGCGCAATGCGGCCGCCTTGCCGACCGTGACGACCACGATCCCGGTCATGCCGACCGCGGCGAGCTCCAGCTCGTCAAGCTGCCCGCTGACGGTCTGCTGCCCCGTGCCCGTGCCGTCGCAGCTGACGGTGACCGGCGTGTCGGGCTTCAAGCCAGCCGAAACCAGCTGCTCACCGACCAGCCGCACTTCGCTGGCGTGCACAGTGAGCACCAGCGTGCCGCTGCCGCGCAGCAGCGCGTCGAAGTCGAACGATGCGGCCGCGGCGATGTACGCCTCGGTGCGTACCGAGCCGACTGGCACGCCCGCATAGGCCGCGGTCCCCGCCCCGAGCGGTACCCCGGGCACCACGTCGAACGGCACGATGGTGCGGGCGACGGCGAGCGCTTCCTTGACGGCGCCGTCGTCGGCGAACACGTCCCCGGCGACCAGGCGCACCACGGAGGAGCCGAGCCGGGCTTCGGCCAGCGCGGCGCGTGCGGTCTCGGCCGGGGTCGGCCCGGTCGGGCGCAGCTCTGCGTGGGCGAGCCCGGAGATCACGGCGGGCACCGCGGCATCGGCGTACACCACATCGGCGCGGGCGAGCGCCTGTGCGGCGTGCACGGTCAGCAGTCCGGGATCGCCAGGGCCGGCACCCACGAAGGTGATGCGGCCAACGGTCTTGCGGGCTCGGGTCATGACGAGCTCCCCATCATCTTCTCAGCGCCGTTGGCGATCAGGAGGGCGGCGAGCCGCCGGCCGATCGATTCGGCATCGGTTGCCGGGCCAGTGGTCGACAGCCGGACGGCATCGCTGCCGTCGACCGCGGTCACCGAACCACGGAGGAACACTTCGAGCGATCCGTCAGGGTCGTCGGTGATTTCTGCCAAGGCCCCGACGGGCGCCGAGCAGCCGGCTTCGAGGGCAATAAGCAGGGCGCGCTCGGCGGCCACGCAGGTATGGGTGTCGGGATCTTCGATCGGGCGGACGGCGTCGAGCACGGCGTCGTCGCCCGAGCGGGCTTCGACCGCCAGCGCGCCCTGTGCGGGAGCAGGCAGCAGCTGGATCGGGTCGAGGATCTCGGTCACGGCGTCGTCCCGGCCGATGCGGCGCAACCCGGCCAGTGCCAGGACGACCGCATCCAGCTCACCGCCGAGCACGCGCCGCACCCGGGTGTCGACGTTGCCGCGCAACGGCACGACCTCCAGGCCCAATCCCAGCGCTCGCAGCTGCGCCGCCCGGCGCGGCGATCCTGTGCCGACACGCGCACCCGCGGGCAGCTCGGCGAGGGTGAGCCCGTCCCGCGCCACGAGTGCGTCGCGGGCGTCGCCGCGGGCCGGTACGGCGGCAACGGTCACGCCGTCATATGCCTGCGTCGGCAGGTCCTTGTACGAGTGCACGGCAACGTCGATCTTGCCGCGGACCAGGGCATCCCGCAGCGCCGATACGAACACGCCCGTCCCGCCGATCTGCTGCAGCGACTCGGACGACCGGTCGCCCTCGGTGGTAATCGGCACGATCGCAGCGGGCACGCCGAGCGCAGCGGCGACCAGATCGGTCTGGCGCCGGGCCAGCTCGCTGCGCCGGGTCCCGATCCGCAGTGTCTGCACGCTCGTCATGACGCCCGACCGCCGCGCAGCTCGGCGACCGATTCGGCCGCCGCCGGATCCAGGTCGAACAGCTCACGCAGCGCCTGGGCGTACCGGTCGCCGTCAGGCAGGCTGGCCAGCTCCTTCACCCGGACGGTCGGTGCGTGCAGCACCTTCTCGACGGCGCGGCGCACCGCGTCGGCCACCTCGGCGCGGCTGGCCACGTCCAGCCCGGGCAGTCGGCCGTCCAGTCGGCTCAGTTCGGCGTCGATCACCTCGTTGGCTCGCGACCGCAACGCGGTCACGGTGGGCGCAACGGCTAGGCGCTGCTGCTCGGCCAGGTAGTCACGCAGTTCGCCAGCCACGATCGCCGCGGCGGCGGCGACCTCGGCCTCGCTGACGGCTGCGCCGTCCTGCCGCAACGCGTCCAGGTCCAGATAGGTGACGCCAGCCAGCGTGCTGACGGCGTCGTCGACGTCGCGGGGCAAGGCCAGGTCGAGCACGATCAGCGGCCGGCCGGTGCGGCCGGTGAACGCGTCGATCTCGAGGACAAGGCCGGTGGCTCCAGTTGAGCTCACCACCAGGTCGGCCTCGGCGATCTCGCGCGGGACCTCGTCCAGCGACACCGCCCGGCCGGCCAGACTGGAGGCCAGTCGCGCCCCGTGCTCCGGGGTGCGGTTGGCGATGACAATGTCCTGCGCGCCTCTGCGGCGCAGGGTCGCGCCCGTCAGGGCGCCCATCGAGCCGGCCCCAACGATCAGCGCGCGCAGATTCTCTAGCGGCCCCAGCACCCGTTCGGCCCGGTCGAGCGCCGCCGAGACGATCGAGGCACCCGCGCGGTCGATGCCGGTCTCGCTGTGCACCCGCTTGCCGATCCGCAGCGACGTCTGCGCGAGGTCGTGCAACACGGTTGCGACGACGCCCACCTCGGAGCTGGCGTTATATGCGAGGCGCAGCTGGCCCAGGATCTGCGACTCGCCGACCACCATCGAGTCCAGCCCCGCTGCCACCGAGAACATGTGCTCGACCGCGGCCTCGGCGAAGTGGACGTAGAGGTGCTCGCCCAGCTCGGCTACTGACATCCCGGCCTGCCGGGCCAGCACGCCACTGATCTCGGCAACCGCCGGATGAAAGCGCTCGACGTCGGCGTACACCTCGATGCGGTTGCACGTCGAGAGCGCCAGTACCTCGCTGATCGCCTCGGCGCTGTACAGCTCGTGCAGTACCTTGGGCAGGTCGTCGGCGCAGATGCTGGCCTGCTCGAGCACCGGCACCGCGGCCGTCCGGTGCGACAATCCCACGACGAGAACGCTCATCGGCCAACCTCTTCGCGCAAGCGCACATGCACCCGCTGGAAGGCGCTGCAATCGCACGATTTCGCGGGGACCCCGCATTCGGCCGCTCGTTCGGCTCTATGTCTCCAGCGGCGGTGTCTCCAGCGGCGGTCATCCGCCGCGTGCGATGCTCGCTCGCTCACGCTTCCATCACCAGCCGGGCCGCTTTGCGGGTCTCGTGGAACGACAGCACCTGCAGCTCGGCGGCGAGGTCGACCTTGCGGACGTCCACGTGCCCGGGCACGGTGAGTACGACCGGAGCGAAGTTGAGGATGCTCGTGACGCCCGCGGCCACCAGGCGATCACAGACCTCCTGGGCCGCCGATGCCGGCGTCGCGATCACTGCGATGGTGATGTTCTCGACAGCGACGATCTCGTCCAGGTCCCTGATATCGCGCACGGTCAGGCCGCGGATGACCGAGCCGACCCGCGCCGGGTCGCTGTCGATCAGCGCGGCGATGCGGAAGCCGCGCGAGGCGAAGCCCGCGTAGCCGGCCAGCGCCTGGCCTAGGTTGCCGACGCCAATCATCGCCACAGACCGGTGCACCGTGAGCCCGAGCGTCCGGGCGATCTGCTCGGTTAGCGTCTGGACGTCGTAGCCGACGCCCCGGATGCCGTAGGAGCCGAGGAAGGACAGGTCCTTGCGCAGCATCGCGGAGTTGACGCCCGCGACGGCCGCGAGCTCCTCGGACGACACCGTAGTCGCGGCGCGCTCGCCGAGTCCGCACAGCACGCGGAAGTAGGTGGCCAGCCGCTCGACAGTGGCTTCGGGCACGGCGCGCGCGCAGTCGGCGCGCGACGCTGCCACGTCGGTGACGTCGCGATGCTCGCTCATGCGCTAACCTCGCTCGCAGGTCGGGCGTGGCCCTGTGGTACAAGCCGCCTGGACCCCGGGAACGGTACGCGCTTGTGAAGGCTTTCCCAAATCGCCGTCAGGTGTGCTAAAGGTCGGCGACCTGGGCCCCGTCATGATCTTGAGGCAGGCGTTGAGCGGGGCTCAGCGGAAGCCTCAAGATCGCACCGGCGCTGTCCGGGCACACGGGACTAGCGGCTGATTGCTTTGCGGAAGCGGGCCTCTTCGACCCGCCAGTAGCCGTGCTCCCGCCCGTCGATCAAGATCACTGGGACGCGGTCCGAGTACTCGCTGGCGCGGGCGGCGTCGGCGTCGACGTCGAGTTCACGGTAGCCGAAGCCGAGCTCGCCGCGCAGCCGGCCGAGCAGGTCGCTGGCCTGGTCGCAAAGGTGGCAGCCGACCCGAGTGATCAGCGTGACCTGATGATCAGTCGCCGGCATCACGCAGCCGCCATTTCATCACCTTGCCGGTCGCCGTATGTGGCAGCGCGTCGACGAGCTCGACGAAACGTGGCAGCTTGAACCGGGCCAGCGACCGCGACGCCGCCTGGATCAGCGAGGGTGGGTCCAGCTTGGCGCCGGGCGCCGCAACGACGTAGGCGACCAGGGCCTCGCCCGTGTCCGGATCGTCAACGCCGACGACGGCGACCTCGTCCACGCCTGGCTCGGCGCCGAACACCGCCTCGACCTCCGTCGGGTAGACATTGAAGCCGTTGACGAGAACGAGCTCGTCGGTGCGTCCGACCAGGAGCAGGTCGCCGTCCTCGTCCGCGACCGCGATGTCGCCGGTGGCGAACCAGCCCTCGGCGTCCGGGCCGTCGACGCCGCCTGGCCAGTAGCCGGAGAACAGGTTGGGGCCGCGGACGAGCAACTCACCCGGGTCGAACTCGTCGTCGATCGGTTCGCCGTCGGCATCGCGAAGGTGGACCTCGACCCCGGGGAGCGGTCGGCCGACCGATCCCGCCTTGGGCCGCGCAGCGTTCACCGTCACTGCCGGCGCCGCTTCGGTGAGCCCGTACCCCTCGAGCAGCATCACGCCCCTCCGGCCGTACTCGCCAACGAGCTCGGGCGATAGCGGAGCCGACCCGGAGATTGCTTTCCCCACGGACGCGAACGCGTCGCTGAAACCCGGCTGCCCGAGCAGGTGCTGGAACATCGCCGGAGCACCGATGAGCAAGGTGACCCGCTCGCGCCGCATCGACTCGAGGGTTCCGGCCGGGTCGAAGCGGTCGCTCAGGACGGTCGTGGCGCCCGTCCGCAGCGCCATGCCGAGTCCAGAGTTGAGGCCGAACACGTGGAACAACGGCAGCGAGACGAACGCTACGTCCTGCGCGGTGATCAACGGTGGTTCGACGGCAGCCAGCTGGTCGAGGTTCGCGAGCACCGCCCGCGCCGACAGCATCGCGCCCTTGGGCCGGCCGCCGGTGCCGCTGGTATAGAGCAGCATCGCCAGGTCTTCGCCGCTGCGGTCGGCGCGCGGGTCGCCGCCCTGTGGTGCACCGGCCAGCAGGTCGGCGAGGGTGCCCGCCGGCTCGGGCGCGCTGGGCGCCGCTGCCACGACATGCTCCACCGGCAGGCTCGCGACGGCCTCGATCGCCGATACGGACGACGTGACGAGCAGCCGCGCGCCGCAGTCCTCCAGCACGGAGCTGAGCTCGGGAACCGTGTAGCCCGGGTTCACCGGGACGACTACCAGCCCCGCCCGCAGGGCGCCCAGGTACAGGGTGGCGAAATCGGTACTCGTGCCGAGCTGGATGGCCACCCGGTCGCCCGGCAGCAGACCGGCTGCGCCGAACGCCAACGCGGCCCCGGTGATCGCGTCATCAAACTGCGCCCAGGTCAGCCGGGTCGTGCCATCGACCAGCGCCGTCCCGTTCGGCTGCGTGCCAGCCACCCGCCGAACCAGTTCTGATACACCGCCCATGATGCCTCAGCCCGCCTCCCGCAGCCGCCGAGCCCGCCTTGACCGCCTTTGACCGCCAGCATGCCTCAAGACGCGGTCGCGCGGGCGGACGTAGGCGTTTGCCGGCCAGATTGGTGCCAAAGCGTGCACGCCGGTACGGTGATGCGCTACTTGTACCACGTCGAGTGCGCGCCATGGGGAGGCTGGCGATCCGTACACCGGCACACCACGAGCGCAGTGCTCGCACGGCTCGCGGTCAGCGCATTGCGGGGTGGAGTCCGTTCGGGCTACATGATCTCGCCCGTCGGGTGACGGCCGTTCTCACAGCCGAAACCGGCCCCGTCCTTGCCGGGCTCGGGCCGTTGTTCACGCAGGCGACGGGCGGGGGCGCGCCCGGGCCCGCCGCGCTGCACTCTTCTCCACCGGACGCCACGTTGCCGCCAGGCGTGGACGAGACGCACCGCGACGTCTGGCGGCTCGTCACGCAGGCTCAGCAGGGTGACGGTGAGGCATTCGGCCGGCTCTACGACCGCTACGTGGACCCGGTGTTCCGCTACATCTACTACCGGGTCGGCGACCGCGCGCTGGCCGAGGATTTCACCAGCGAGACGTTCCTGCGTGCTCTGCGCAGCATCGGCCAGCTCAGCTACCAGGGCCGCGATGTCGGTGCGTGGTTCACGACGATCGCCCGCAACATCGTGTTCGACCACTCCAAGTCCGCGCGCACTCGCCTCGAGGTCCTCACCGACCAGCCGATCGAGCCGGACGGCCCCGTGCCCAGCACCGAGACGGCGGTGCTCGCCAGCCTGACGTCGGGGCAGCTTGTCGCAGCCGTCAATCAGCTCGGCACAGAGCAGCGCGAATGCGTGGTGCTGCGGTTCATGCAGGGGCTCTCGGTCAGCGAGACCGCCGCCGTCATGGGCAAGAACCCTGGCGCGATCAAGGCCTTGCAGCATCGCGCGGTGCGGAAACTGGCGCAGCTCATAGGTAGTCCGCCATGACGCGGCCGCGGAACACGCCTCCTCGTCGTTCGTTGTCCCCCATGGACGAACGTCCAGTGCCCGCCGACACTCGGGCGCCCGGGTTGGGGGGAGGAGTCGATGGCTGAGCTGCGACTGCTTCGCCGTTACCCCGATCCGGCCGCATCGACCGACCCGCAGGTGCAGGCGCTGCTGACGGCCTTGCGCGAACTGCCCGCCTCGCCCGCTGTCCCCGCCACCGAGTTCCGCACCGAGTTGCGGGCACAGTTGGTCGCGACCGCACCGCGGTTGGTCGAGGAGGGGGTTGCCGAGCCCACCGGCGAACGTCCCCGTCGAAGCCACCGCGGGCTGCGGCGCGCGGTCGCCGTGGCCGGGGCGTTGGTCGCGGTCAGCGCGGTGGTGCTGGGCCTGCTCGTCTGGTTCAGCGGCAAGTCGCTGCCCGGTGACACCCTCTACTCGGTCAAGCGGGCGAGTGAGGACGTCAAGCTGGCGCTGACCGGCGGTGACGTGGCCCGCGGCAAGGCCTACCTCGCGCAGGCCGGGACGCGCGCCGAGGAGGTGCTGGGCGTCTGGACCGATTCCATCGGGTCGAGCGCGCCGCCCACCGAGGCGAGTCAGATCAAGCCACGGGCCGACCGGCTGATGAGCGAGACGCTCGACGACGCGGACTCCGATGCTCGGCACGCCTCGCGGCTGATCGCGGGTAAGGCTCTCTCCTCGAAGTCCCCCGACCCGCTGACGGCGGTGATGGACTGGGGACCCGGCCAAGTCAAGCTGCTCAGCGCGATCACGTCGGCGATCCCGGTCGGGACGTTGCACGACCGAGCGGCGACCTCTGCGTCGCTGGCGAACGCCGTCCTGCAACGGGCTACCGCGCTGCGGGCCGATCTTGGCTGCGCCTGCCTGGCCACCGCCCCGACCGACGACCTCGGGCCGATCCCCTGTGGTCCGTGCGCGTCGAGTCCGCCGGGGGGCCCGAGCCCGTCCAGTCCGGTCGTCCCGTCGAGTGGCTCGAGTGCACCGGGTGGAAGCGGCGGAAGCGGGCCCGGCGGGTCGTCCGCAACTACGTCTCCCGGTGCCGGGCCGAACGCGACGAACCCGCAAGGTGTGGCCAATCCGCCACCCGCCTCGTCGGCTGCGGGCGGTGCCGCGGGCGGCGCGGCGGGCGCCGTCTCGGGCCAGCCGACACCGACACCAAGTCCGGCGACCACGACCGCCGCGCCTGGATTGCTGCCGCCGCCCGTGACGGTGAGCAGCGGCTGCCTGAACGTCACTCTCATCCTCGGCGTCGAGGTCTGCCTCACCCCCTCGGGCGGATAGGCTGGGTTCGCTGCGTGGGAGGTGGGCGAATGACCCGTCCGGAGGCCCCAGCAAGCGAGGTGGCCGCGTTCTTCGACGTCGACAACACGATCATGGTCGGGGCGTCGATCTTCCACTTTGCGAAGGGACTGGCCGCACGCAAGTTCTTCTCGTGGCGGGACGTGGGCACCTTCGCGATCCGCCAGGCGAAACTGCGAGCGCGGGGCGAGTCCAGGGACGACATGCACCAGACGCGGGACTCCGCGCTGGCCTTCGTTGCCGGCAAGAAGGTCAGCGAGGTCGTCGCGCTCGGCGAGGAGATCTACGACGAGTCGATGGCTTCCAAGATCTGGTCCGGCACCCAGGCCCTGGCCAGCCAGCACATCACGGCGGGTGAACGGGTCTGGCTGGTGACGGCCACGCCGCAAGACCTCGCCCTGATCATCGCGAAACGGCTCGGCTTGACCGGTGCCCTCGGCACAGTGGCCGAGACGGTGGATGGCCAGTACACGGGACGGCTGGTCGGCGACGTGCTACACGGCGAGGCGAAAGCCGCGGCGGTCCGCGCGCTCGCTGAACGCGAGGGACTGGATCTGATGCAATGCTCTGCCTACTCCGACTCGATCAACGACCTGCCGCTGCTGTCGCTGGTGGGCCACCCCGTGGTGGTCAACCCTGACTCGGCGTTACGCGACGAGGCACGAAAACACGGATGGGAGATCCGCGATTTCCGCACCGGCCGCAAGGCGGCCAAGATCGGCGTTCCTGCCCTGCTGGGCGCGGGCGCGGTGGCGGGCGGTGTCGTGGCTGCCCGCCGGGCGAATGCCCTGAGGCGCCCGAACTGGGGGCATGCGGGCCGGTAGCATCGCGCTGTGCCCGGCCCACCGCCCCTCTTGCCTGCCCTGCGTGAAGACTGGGAACGAGCGCTCTGCGTTGCTGCGCACCCGGACGATCTGGAGTACGGTGCAGCGTCTGCCGTCGCCCGCTGGACCTCGCAGGGCAAGCAGGTCAGCTACCTGCTCGCCACCCGCGGCGAGGCGGGAATCGACGCGGTTGCGCCTGATCAAGCGCGCGTCTTGCGGGAGGAGGAGGAACGCGCCGGAGCCCGTGAGGTCGGTGTCAACGTCGTCGAGTTCCTCGACCATCGCGACGGCGTGATCGAGTACGGCCTGCCGCTGCGCCGTGACATCACTCGTGCCATCCGCCGGCATCGGCCTGAGATCGTCGTCGGTGGGGTATTCACCGACCGCGGTGCAGGAGGCTTTACGAACCAGGCTGACCACCGGGCAGTCGGCCTGGCGACGCTGGACGCTGCGCGTGACGCAGGAAACCGATGGGTCTTCCCCGAGCTCGCCGACGAAGGCGTGAGGCCGTGGACTGGGGTGCGTTACGTGTGCTTCGCGGGTGCGCGTGAACCGACACATGGCGTGGACGTGACGGAGTTCCTCGACCGAGGGGTCGCGTCGCTGCAAGCCCATCGCGCCTACATGCAGGGGCTTGGCGACGCCGCCTTCGACCCCGCCGAGTTCCTCCCGTGGATAGCGGCAGCCAGCGGCGCCATGCTCGGGGTGGACTCAGCAGTGCTCTTCGACGTGTACGAGCTGATCCCTGACGGCCCGCCACCGTGGGCCGTCCCCGTCGAATCCAGCTGAACGACGCGATCGCACACGCGTCAGTCGTAGCTGCTAGGCCCGAGGCGCGTCCAGCAGCGTCGCCGACTCCGCGAGTCAGTGCAGGCTGGCGAGGAGGTCGTCCCGGCAGGTGGTGTTGGTCTTGCGATAGATCTGCTCAAGGTGGCCGGTCACGGTGTAAGTGGATAACCCGAGCCGGCGTGCGATCTGCTTACGAGGATAGCCGTCGACCGCGAGGTCGAGGACATCACGCTCCCGGCGGGTGAGTCGGTACCAGGTGGCGAGCGCCGGCACGAGCTGGGTGGGTGTTGCCGGTGTGAGCAGGACAGCGACTCGGCAGCGACTATCCAGCGCGCTCGCACTCACGCTGAGCCAGTGGCCAGATCGACAACGGATGCGGGTCAGGAACGCGCCAACCGGCGCTGATTGCCTTCTGCGCGCAGCATAGGCGAGTTCTATGAGGATTCGCGGCAGCTGATCACCCACGTCCAGGACACTCGGCGTGGGCAGGTCCTGTAGCCAGGCATGCGCTTCGGCGCTGATCGAGTCGACGGTGTCTTGCGCGCTGACCAGCAGGACACCCGCTGGTCGTTCCGCTTCGGGGCGGCGGGACGCGGCGCGCACCGAGACGCGTCGCAGGGCCTGCCCGATCGGCTCGGCCGTCCGAGCCACCGCCGCAATTTCCTCATCGCTGAAGGCGGCCCCGCCTCGCTCCCGAATCAGCACCATGGCACCCCAGGTGACGCCGCCGCTGTTGGTGACCAGCCGCAGCTCCCCGCCAAACCCCTGCTCCCGGAGTAGTTCGTGCAGCCGGATACTGTGCCGTTCCCGCTCACCCCGCCCACCCAGCACGCCGACGGGTACTACGCATCGCGCCAGCTCGGCGAACCGATTGAGGGTCCTGCTCGACCAGTTCGTTGCGCGCAAGCCGCGCCTCGACGCCGACGAGCGCGTTGCTGGCGGTTTGGAAGGACCGCAAGCCGGACACCGGGTCGAAGCCGATCAGGCAGAAGCCCTCGTGCGGCGCGAGCCGGCACAACGTCGCCGACACCGCGGCGCCCAGCTCTGCCAACGGCAAATCCGCGCAGGCCAGATCCGCCAGATTCGCGCAGACCCGGGCGGCGGCGATCGCCATGGCACACATCGTCCCACCAGCACCCCCACACAGTCAGGGGTAGCCGGCGCGCCGGCAACGGTGGCTCAACATGTCATCGGCGGTCACGGGCACGACCCGACACCACGAATTGGCGAGGCAACTCAACGCAGAATCCATCGGCGCCGCATCTGGGCCGGCATCCACATCCGCACGCCGGACGAGACCGGCAACGCAGTGGGTAAACAGGGTCGGCGCCTGGGCAGTCAACCACTACCTCACGCCAACCGAGGACCACTGACCCAATCATCAGCAAGCACGGCCAGTAGCCATCGTTTGGTCGCTCTCGCGGCGCACCGTGCTCAGCGCCAGACCGAACGACGCGAAGCGAGCACCCGGTAGAGCGTCGATTGGATCGTCTCGCGCACCCGGTCGGTGAGCTCGAAGACGAGCATCGGGTCGTCGGCGCCGTCGTCACCGTAGGCGTCGGTGTGGATCGGCGCGCCGAACTCGATCCGCCACTTGCTCGGCAACGGGACGAGCCCGAGCGGGCCGAGCCAGGGAAATGTCGGAGTCAGCGGGAAGTAGGGCAAGCCGAGGACGCGGGCGAGTGTCTTGGCGTTGCCCAGCATCGGGTGGATCTCTTCGGAGCCGACGATCGACACCGGGATGATCGGTGCCCGGGCCCGCAGGGCCGCGCTGACGAACCCGCCCCGGCCGAACCGCTGCAGCTTGTAGCGTTCACTGAACGGCTTGCCAATGCCCTTGAACCCCTCCGGCCAGACGCCAACCAGCTCACCCTCGCCGAGCAACCGTTCGGCGTCTGGATTGCAGGCCAGCGTGCTGCCGGATTTGCGGGCCAGCGCGCCGAGAACCGGCGTCGTGAACACCAGATCGGCGCCGAGCATGCGCAGGAACCGATGCGCCGGATGCTCGTCGTGCACAGCCAGCGCCGTCATCACGCCGTCGAGTGCCCACAGGCCGCCGGCGTGGTTGGCCACCAGCAGCGCGCCGCCCTCGGCCGGGATGTGGTGGATGCCGGTGACCTCGGTGCGAAACCACCGTCGGTACAGCGGACGAACCGCCGGCGCCAGGACGTGCTCGGTCAGGTCGGGATCGAAGCCGAACTCGTCGACCTCGTAGTCGCCGGTGATCCGGCGGCGCAACAGGGCCAGACCACCGGCTACGTGACGCTCCCAGTTGGACATCGGTGGCCTGGTCGCGCCGGCCTCGAGCGGGCCAGGCGCCTCGTCCACGCGTCGATGGGGTGCGCCCGTCGGCAGCCGGATCACCCGCGCTTCGTGGGCCATCTCAGAACCGTCCCCCGCCCACGCCGAGCAATCGGCCGACCGCGACCTCGGCGCGCCGCACCGTGTCCGCCGACACAACCGGCGCCAGCGGGCGCTCTGCCAGCATCGAGTCGAACGCGGCCTCGGTCGAGTACCGCGGCTGGTACCCGAACTGCGTGTGCAGTCGGCTCACGTCGACGACCCGACCGAAGTTGACGAACTGCTGCTGCTCTGGCGAAGCGTCGACGCGTCGCCGGACGAGGCTGCCGACGAGTCGCACCGCCGGTGCCGGCACAGGAACCGAGACTCGCCCCGCGCGGCGAATCGCCTGCGAGAGCAGCAGTATCCCCTCGCCGGCGACGTTGAAGACACCCGGCCGATCAGTCAGTGTGGCCAGTCGCAGCACCTCGATCGCGTCATGCTCGTGCAGCAGCTGCAGTCGCGGGTCGAACCCGAACGCCACCGGGACGACCGGCAATGCGAGATAGCGGGTAAGCGGGCTGTCAGCGGTGGGACCGACGAAGTTGGCGAACCGCAGCACGCTGACCGCGATATCGGGGCGACGCCGCATGAAACCGCGCACGTATCCCTCGACCTCGACCGCGTCCTTGGCATAGCCGCCGCGGGGCAACGCCTTCGCCGTCATCTCCTCGGTGAACACCGCGGGGTCGCGCGGGCTCGACCCGTACACCGCGGTCGTCGACTTCACGACCAGCCGACGCACCGTCTCGGACTTCTGGCACGCCGCGAGCAGTTGCATGGTGCCGATGACGTTCATCTCTTTCATCGGCGTGCGGCCGCCCGCGCCCCGAGGCGTCGCGGTCACCGAGGCGTGCACCACTGTGTCAACGCCCGACTGCGCGATCACCCGGGCGATCAGCGGATTTCGAATGTCGGCGCGGACGAATTCGGTTCGCCCGAGACGCCCGCGGTCGCCGCGGTCCGGTGGCGTGGTGTCGACGCCGATGACGCGTTCGATGTTCGGGTCTGCGGCCAGTTGGCCAGCCAGCCGGTTGCCCAGGTAACGGCTCACGCCGGTCACCAGAACAACCTCGGACATGATCGCGGCTCCGGCCGGAGGGGGCGTACAGGGCCCTCAGTCTAGAGCGGCCTGTTCGAGCGACTTTCCTGCGCAGCGAGTTCCAGAACCGGACCGCAGCCGCCGCGCGCTCTATCTATTTCTTGTTGCGGCGCTGGACGCGGGTGCGCTTGAGCAGCTTGCGATGCTTCTTCTTAGCCATCCGCTTGCGCCGCTTCTTGATCACAGAACCCATGGGCGCACACCCTACCCCGCCGTAACCGGGCGCCTGGACGTCGGCTGATCAGCCCGCTTCGATGAAAGCGGCCTGCAGATAGTCGTGGACGGCCTTCTCTGGCACCCGGAACGAGCGGCCGACGCGTACGGCCGGCAGCTCTGCACTGTGGACGAGGCGGTACACGGTCATCTTCGACACTCGCATGACGCCGGCTACCTCGGCGACGGTCAGGAAACGCACCTCAGCGAGCCCGTCGACGCCCTCGGGCGCGACGCGGCGCGAGCCCGCTTCGGCACCGGCCGCCTTGCGCGGTGCCGCCTTTCTCGGCTTCGTGGTGCGGGCATCGCTGTCGTCGGACGTGGTCATACGTCACCGTAGCTTTCGGCACGTGTCAGTGCGCCGGCTTCCCCACCGGCGGACGGGACACGCACGTGCTGGGACGAGAGTAGCGGTACAGGTGGGGCTAATGCGATAGATGAGCCCGCTCATCTCCCGCCATTCGACTATTGCGTGGCACCGAGCTCGCGGCTGCGCACGCAAGCCGCCTCGATCGCGGCCAGCAGAGCCGCACGTACGCCGTGGTTCTCCAGCTCGCGGATCGCGGCGATCGTGGTGCCGCCGGGGCTGGTGACCGCCTCCCGCAGTTGCACCGGATGCTCGCCGGAGTCGCGCAACATCACCGCCGAGCCCACCGCGGTCTGCACGATCAGCTGGGCGGCGAGGGCCCGCGGCAGGCCGAGCAAGATTCCGGCATCGATCATCGCCTCGACCAGGAAGAAGAAATACGCGGGGCCCGAACCTGACAGCGCCGTCACCGCGTCCAGCTGCGACTCGGGCACCCGCACCACCTTGCCCACCGCGGCGAGCAGCGATTCGGCCAGCGCCAGGTGTTCCTCCGTGGCGTGCGCGCCGCCAGCCACCGCGGTCATGGCCTGGTCGAACAACGCCGGGGTGTTAGGCATGCACCGCACGACTGGCACGCCCTCGCCCAGCGCCCGTTCGATTCGCGCGGTCGGGATGCCGGCCGCGACCGAGACGACGACATGCTGCGCCCCGACATGAGCGTGCAGCTCGCTCAGCACCACGTCGATGTCCTGCGGCTTGACGGCGAGCAGCACAGTGCGCGCAAACGCGGCGGCCTCGGGAATGCCGACAACCCGCACCCCGTGCGTCGCGGTCAGCTCCGCGGCCCGTTCGGGGTGCTTCTCCACGACGACGAGCAAGTCAGGCTCGTACTCGTGCCGGCGCATCAGTCCGGACAGCAGCGCCTCGCCGATCTTGCCCCCGCCGACGATCGCCACGGTGGTCATCAGCTGGCTCCTCGAGGTATGGCGGCCGCGTCCTCGGCCGTGTCGATCACGATCGGTCAGCCCTTCGTGACGAGCGAGCGCAGGAAGAACGTCAGATTGGTGGGCCGCTCGGCCAGCCGCCGCATGAGGTAGCCGTACCACGCCACGCCGTACGGGACGTAGACGCGCACCGTGTGGCCCGCGCGGGCGAGGCGCCGCTGTTCTTCCGGACGGATCCCGTAGAGAAACTGGTACTCGAACTCGCCGGCTGCCTTACCGTAATGCTTAGCGCGGTCGGCCACGATTGAGATCAGCCGTGGGTCATGGGTGGCGAACATCGGATACCCCTCGCCGGCGAGCAGCAGGTTCAGGCACCGGACGTAGGACTTGTCGACGTCGGCGCGGTCGCGGAATGCGACTGACGCCGGCTCGTCGTACGCGCCCTTGCACAGCCGTACCCGGCTGCCCGCCACGGCCAGGTCGCGGCAATCCGCCTCCGTCCGATGCAGGTATGCCTGCAATACAGCAGCCGTCTCGGGGAAGTCGGCGCGCAGCTCGGCGAGGATGTTGAGCGTCGAGTCGATCGTGGTGCTCTCCTCCATGTCGAGCGTGACGGTGGCGCTGACGGCCTTGGCGGCGGTGCAGATCCTGCGGGCGCGCTCGAGGGCGATCGCATCGCCGTCGCCAGGCAGCGCCTGGCCGATGGCGCTCAGCTTCACGCTGACCTCGACCCGGGGGCACAGCGGGCTGAGCATCTCGGCGAGCCCGGCGCGATGTACTGCGGTGAGCACTTCCAGGTAGGCGTCCGCCACCGAATCGGCGTGCGCGACCTCCGTGGTGTCCTCGCCGAGATGATCGAGTGTCACTGTCAACCCGTCGTTCACGAGCGACTTGGCCGCGGTGACTCCGCTCGGGGTGTCCGGTCCGCCGACGAACCGGCGTACCACGCTGCGCGACACCGGCGCCGTCGACACGATGCGTTCGACTCGGTGATTGCGCGCGGCGGCCAGGATCGCGGTGCGAAGCATGCCTCGGAGCGTATCGAGCATTCGGCTTTACGTTGGCGCCTGGCACGGTACGTTGCTGCTCGTGGGCACCAAGCAGCCCGGGGGGCGCGCGGGGGGGACCGCTGCGCGGCCAGTGCGCCGCGTCGCGGGAATCTCCCGGGTGACCGGGGCTGCGAAGGATCGGCCTGCAGCGAGGGTGCCAGGCCCTCAGCAGCCGGCCGTCAAGACAAGGCAGTCTGCGCCGACGCAAGCCACCGCCCAGCGCACCCCTGCGGGGGACACAGAACCGAGTCCGAGCCTCGCCATGCCCCCGCGATCGCCGGTGGCTCAGGCGGCGCGCAGCCCGCGGGTGCGGGCGGTCGCGGGCGTGATTCTCGCGGTGGTGACCGCCGGTGTCCTTGTCGTCATCGCCATTGCCGTCGCCCGCGGCCGGCAGCACACGAACACCGCAACGACCGCTCCCTCCGGGGGACCATCGCAAGTGCCGGCCGTCACGACCGTGGCCGCGCAGAAGTGGATCGAGACCAACCTCGCGCACGAGACCCCGATTGGCGCCGATCCGGCAGTCAGCCAGGATCTGCGCGCCGACGGCTTCACAGCGCTGCCGGGATTGCCGAGCAACGATCAGGACTGGCATGCACAGGCCTACCTGATCTCGACCCCCAGCGCACGAGCAGCGGCGTCGGGTGACGTCGCCGACGCCCTCGCAGCGTCGGCCCCGGTGGCGCTATTCGGTCAGGGCGCTGACCGGGTCGAGGTACGCAAGGTCGATCCCAGCGGGGCCGCCGACCTCAAGTCACGCATGGCCACCGACCGCTCGCAACGGCTGCAGGCGGGGACGAGCCTGCTGCGCAACAAACACATCCACCCCAACGGCGCAGCCAAGAAGACGCTCACCTCCGGCAGCCTGGATCTGCGGGCCGATACAGTGCTCGCCGTGCTCGCCGACAAGGGTGACATCCAGCTCATCGGCCTGCCGCAGGACCCGGCCGAGGCGGCAGCCGGCCTGCCTGTGCGCGATCTCACCGTCACGGCACCGAACACGTCCGCACTCACCATCACGCTCGACGCGCTGCCCGTGTCATACCGGCCGCTGCACATCACTCCGGTTGCCGGCGGGGCCGTGCACTTGCAATGGGACGTAGCCATCGCACCGGTGCAATCGTTGAGCTAGCGGCGGCGGACGGTCCGCCGACGGGGAACGGGGTAAGACATGGGTCAGCTGGCTGTACGACGCACGCTCGCGGTGGCCGCAGTCGCGGCGCTGGCTCTGGGGATTCCAGCGGCGACCACGGTCGCCGTGGCCGCACCGAGCGAGACGAACGCGGTGATCCGCGGAGCGCACTTCTCGCCGGACACCCCCGGCGTCGACGTGTACCTCACGGCGTTCTCCGGGGGCACGTCCACGCTGTGGCTCACCAATGTGGGCTATGGAGACGTGAGCCCGTACGGCCGCATCGCGCCCGGGCTGTACGCCGTGTCGATGCGACCGCACGGCGCGGCCGCCTCGACGCCGCCAGCGCTGACCTGGACGCTCGACGCCAAAGCCGGCGCGGCGTACACGGCCGCCGCGGTCGGCATGAACAGCCAACTGCACGGCATCGTGCTGCATGACGAGTTCACCGCGCCCAAGTCGGGTACCGGACTGGTGCGGGTGATCCAGGCGGCCAGCCGCGCTCCGCACGCCGACCTGCTCGCTACCAATGGGCCCGTCGTCGCGAAGGATGCGGCGTTCGCCACCAGCACGGCGTACACGACGGTGCCGGCCGGCGACTGGCCGATCACCGCTCGGGTCGACGGGACAGCAAGCGTGAGCACGACCAGTGACGTGCAGATCACGTCGGGCAGCGTGAACTCCATCGTCCTGCTCGATGCGAAAGGCAGCGGGCTGACCCTGCGCAGCATTGTCGACGCGGCGGCAGCGGCCACCGCGCCCATTGGCCCGGTCCAGGCCGGCGGCGGCGGCACGGCGACGCGGCCGCACGGGTCGTCCTGGGCACGCGACAGCCTGGCCGCGTTGGGTCTCGTAGCTGCCGGACTCGGCGTGGCGGTGGTGCGGCGCAGCGGGAGGCGTCAGCCCGTCACCCGATGACCGGTAGGCATCGCGCCACCGCCCGGCGGCGGCGCGCCCGAGTGCTCGCGGGCCTCGTAGCCGTCGCCGGCGCGGCCGGCGTGCTCACGACGGTGGCGGTGGCCGGCGCCGGCGGCGCGTCGCCGAACCGGCCGGCCGCTGTCGGGCACAACGCCCCGGTCGCGACCGCAAGCGCCTCGACCGAGACGGGTCTGCTGCCGCCGCTGCCGGGTGGACCGCAGGGCCCGGCGCACTCTGCCGCACCTGCCAGCTCAGTCGCGCCACCGGTGCTGTTGAGCATCCCGTCCATCGGGGTCGACACCGCGCTGGAGACACTGCAACTGCACACGGACGGATCGCTGGCCGTGCCGAGCCAGTGGGGCGAGGCGGGCTGGTATGCGGGTGGCGTCCGGCCAGGCAATGCGGGGCCCGCGGTCATTGCCGGCCATGTCGACTCGATCAATGGCCCGGCGGTGTTCTACCGGCTGCGGGAGTTGCGTCCCGGTGCCGTCGTCCTGGTGAGCGAGAGCACGGGCGCGACGCTGCGCTTCGTCGTAGACAGGTCGGTCAGTTATCCGAAGGACCGGTTCCCGACCGAGGCGGTTTACGGTCCGACGCCCTTGCCCGAGCTCCGGCTGATCACGTGTACCGGCGACTTCGACTTCCGGGCGCACAGCTATCTCGACAATCTCGTGGTCTCGGCGCACCTCGGTTAGCGGAGGGTTAGCCGAGGGTTAGCCGAGGGTTAGCCGCCTATCGCCATCCGTCGATGCCGGCGGGCGCGGCTACCAAGTGCAGTCGGCAGAAGGCGAGCGCCTCGGCCAGGTCCGCCTCACGTTCCGACCGGTCGACGGCCCGGCGGGTGTTGACCTCGACGATGACGTGCCCGCCGAAGTGGTTCGCGGCGACGCGTTCGAGAACCTCCGCGCACGGCTGGGTGCCGCGTCCTGGCACGAGGTGTTCGTCCTTGCCGAGGCCGGTGCCGTCGGCGATGTGCAAATGCGAAAGGCTCGCGCCTATCGTGTTGAGCATCGCCAGCGCGTCCGACTGCGACACAGCTGTGTGCGACAGGTCGAGGGTGTAGTCGCGGTAGGGCTCGATTTCGGCGGCGACGTCCCAGGTCGGCTGGTAGGCCGATACCTCGCGGCCGCGGACGCGCAACGGGAACATGTTCTCGACGGCGAAGCGCACGTCGGTTTCGTCGGCCATCGTGGATAAGCCTCGGTGGAAAGCTCGTGAGTACTCGCGCTGCCAGCGAAAGGGCGGGTGGACGACGACCGTTTGCGCGCCGAGCAGCTCTGCTGCAGCCTGCGCTCGCTGCAGCTTGACCCACGGGTCGGGCGACCAGACTCGCTGCGTCACGATCAGGCACGGGGCGTGGACGGCCAGGATCGGCACTTCGTAGTGCTCGGACAATCGCTTTAGTGCATAGGGATCCTGGCTGATCGGGTCCGTCCAGACCATGATCTCGACCCCGTCGTAGCCGAGCTTGGCCGACAGTTCGAATGCGGCCGCGGTCGACTCCGGGTACACCGATGCGCTGGACAGGCCGACCCGCGCGGACGAGCTGCGAAGCGCATGCGACGTCCGGCCCATTAGCTCACCGGCTCTTCGCGCGGGCGCTCATGCCGGTCGAGCCTAGTCGCGCGTCAGAACCCGGTGAGCTGGTCGAGACGACGCAAGATCACACCCTCGCGCAGCGCCCACGGGCACAGCTCCAGCTCCACGACGTCGAGGGCGTCCATCGCTGCCGCGGCGACCACCGCCCCGGCCAGCGTCTGGTGGGCCCGTGCTGGGCTGACGCCGTCGAGTTCGGCCAGATCAGCGGCCGAGATCCGCGAGATGAACCCGGTGATCTGGCGCAGCCCGTTGCGGTTGAGCACCCGGTGCGCGCGTGGTCCGGCCGAAGATGGAGCGGCTCCGGCCAACCGGGCCAGGGTGCGGAACGTCTTGCTCGTACCGATGACCCGGTCGGGCGGGCCACCGGCCAGCAACTTCTTCGCCGGGGCCGTCAGCTCCGACTCGGCGTACTCCCGCAACGCGGCGACCGTCGACTTAGCGGGCGGATCGCCGTCGAGCCGGTCACGGGTCAGCCGCCCGGCGCCGAGCGGCACGGACAGGCAGACCGCGGGATCCTCGTCGGTGCCTGCGGCGAGTTCGAGCGAGCCACCACCGATGTCGAGGCAGATGAGGTTGCCAGCGCTCCAGCCCAGCCAGCGCCGCACCGCCAGGAATGTCAGCCGCGCCTCCTCGTCGCCGCGCAGGACCGTAAGGTCGACACCGGCCTCGACACGTACGCGTTCGAGCACTTCGGCGCTGTTGCCGGCGTCCCGCACTGCGGACGTGACGAACGCGAGGATCTCGTCGCAGCCGAGCTCCTTCGCCTGCCGACGTGCCCCGAGAGCAGCTCCGACGAGTGCGTCGGCGCCTTCGATGTCGAGGTCGCCACGCTTGCCGACGTGTTCGGCGAGCCGCAGCACGCTCTTGCGCGAAAGCTGCGGCGTGGGCTGCGCTCCACGATGCGCATCGACGACCAGCAGGTGAACGGTGTTGGACCCAACGTCCAGCACGCCGAGCCGCATGGATCCGACAATAGCTGCGCGTGCTGGGGCCGTACGCTGCCAGAGTGGGTATGCAGTTGCCTGTCGTCGCGCCAGAGGTCGGGTTGGACTTCACCCGCGAGTGGGTGGAGTTCTACGACCCGACCGATGGTGAACATCTCATCCGGGCCGATCTGACCTGGCTGTGTTCCCGCTGGACGTGCATCTTCGGACGAGGCTGCCAGGGCATCACCGCAGGCGCCGCGACCCTCGGCTGCTGCACCCATGGCGCGTTCTTCTCCGACAAGACGGACGAGAAGCGGGTCCTCTCCTTCGCCCGGCAGCTCACCGCCGACGACTGGCAGCTGATCGGCGTCGGCACTCGCAAGAGCGGCAAGCTCGACGTGACCGAGAAGGACAACGTCGGCGAGGACCCGGATCGGCTGCGCACCCGCGTGGTCGACGGTGCCTGCATCTTCGCCAACCGCTCCGGTTTCGCGGGCGGCGTCGGATGCGCGCTGCATGCTTTCGCCTTGCGTACCGGACGGAACCCGCTCGAGACCAAACCGGAAGTCTGCTGGCAGCTGCCCGTGCGTCGCTCTCAGGAATGGGTCGATCGGCCCGACGAGACACGCCTCCTGATCACCACGATCACCGAATTCGACCGGCGCAGCTGGGGCGAGGGCGGCCACGACCTGCACTGGTTCTGCACGTCCTCGCCGGATGCGCACGTCGGGGGCGAGCCACTCTACGTCTCGTACGCGCCGGAACTCACCGAGCTCATCGGCGCGGAGGCGTACGCCTTGCTCGCCTCGCTGTGCGCGACGCGGTTGTCGCACGGGCTCGTCGCAGAGCACCCGGCGACGGCCGCCGCTCGCGCAGCGCTGTCCTAGGGTTGGGCTTATGGAGCAACGCCTCAGCCTGGTCACCCTGGGTGTCGCCGATCTAGCACAGGCGCGCTCGTTCTACGAGGCTCTGGGCTGGCGCACGGATGCGGCACCTGACGACGATGTCGTGTTCTTCCAGGCCGGCGGGATGATCGTCGCCCTGTGGGATCGTGACAAGCTGGCCGAGGATACGGTCGTAATCGACGGCGGCGGCTGGGGTGGCATCACGCTTGCGCACAACGTTCGGTCCCCGGACGAGGTCGACGCGATCCTGGCTGCGGCTGCGTCGGCCGGCGCGGACATCCGGCGTCCGGGAGCCAGGACGTCATGGGGCGGCTACTCCGGCGTGTTCGCGGATCCTGACGGGCATCCCTGGGAGATCGCCCATAATCCGTTCTGGACCCTCGGCCCCCACGGTTCCGTTAGCCTCGGCCGACCCTCACCGTAAGAAGATTTCACTGGTATTTCTGGTGATTCTCTCTTGACGGGGACGTTCTGCTGGAGGTAGTATCGAATACATGTTCGAGCCGTCGGCAGCTCCGGTGACGGTCGAGGTCGCCGTCAAGCAACTCGCCGACGCCCTGGACACGCTGCTCGGTCTGGACCTGGCCGGGGCATCGCGGGACGAGCTGCTGGAGCTGGCCCGCGGCCTGGAAACCCAGCGGCGGCGGCTGCCGGTGGCCGACCATGCGCTGGTCGGCGAACTGCAGGCGCGGGCGGTGGCCGGTGAGCTGGCCTGCCCGTCCACCGCGGCGCTGCTGGCCGGTCTGCTGCGCGTCACCCCAGGGGAGGCGCGGGCCAGGGTGCGGGCCGCCGGGGACCTGGGCGCCCGGCGCGCGCTGACCGGTGAGCCGCTGGACCCGATCTTCCCGGCGGTGGCCGCGGCGCAGGCCGCCGGGCAGATCAGCCCGGCGCACGCCGCGGTGATCCGGCACACCGTCGACCAGCTGCCCGCCGCGGCCGCCGGCCAGGCCGGGCAGGTGGAGGCGGCGCTGACCGGGCATGCCGAGCGGCTGGACCCGGACCAGCTGGCCCGCGCCGCCCGGCGGCTGGCCGACTGCCTGGACCCGGACGGCAGGTTGGCCGACGAGCGTGACCACGCCCGGCGCCGCGAGGTCACCCTGACCCGGTGCCGGGACGGCTCGGCCCGGCTGACCGGGCGCGTGACACCGGGCTGCACCGCGGTGTGGGAGGCCGTGTTCGACGCGCTGGCCGCACCGGTCCCCGCCGAGGACGGCGCACCCGACCCGCGTACCGCCGGGCAGCGCCGGCATGACGCCTTCGAAGACGCCGGCCGGCGGCTGCTGTCCGCCGGTGGCCTGCCCGACGCCGGCGGCACCCCGGCCACCGTGCTGATCAGCATGAGCCTCGACCAGCTGGAATCCCGGCTCGGGCTGGCGAGCACCACGCACGGCGGGCTGCTGTCCGTCCCGGAGGCGCTGCGGCTGGCCGCCGAGGCCGAGGTCATCCCCGTCGTGCTCGGCGACGGTGGCGGGATCCTCGGCTACGGCCGCGCCCGCCGGGTCGCCACCCCCAGCCAACGCCAAGCGCTGGCCGCCCGCGACGGCGGATGCTCCTTCCCCTCGTGCGAGCGGCCACCCGGCTGGTGCCAGGCGCATCACGTGATCGGCTGGATCGACGGCGGAACTACGGATCTGGACAATTTGACCTTAGTCTGCGGCTTCCATCACCGGGAGTTCACCAAACGCGGCTGGAACTGTCAGATGATCAACGCGCTCCCGCACTGGATCCCACCCGCGTTCATCGACCCCGATCGAACACCCAGACGGAACACCGCACACGACACGCTGATCTGACGTGCGCGCGGAGGCATCAGCCTGGAGGACTCGCGCTTTCGCATCGCGCCGATGCGGCGGATGCTGGGGTGATGACGAGATCTTGGATACGCGGGCTGGCCGCCAGACTCGGCCTGCGGTCGCGGGTAGCAGCCGGACCGCGCCGACGTCCCTGGCCCGATGCCGAGGATTTCACGCGGCGCGACCGTCCGGACGACGATGGCGGCGGCGCGGCGGTGCGCGAACCGCGCCGGCCGCGCGGTCCAGGGCCGCGTACCGATGCGGCGGTAGCGGAGCCACCAGAGCCACCGCGGCTGCTGCAGCTGCCTGACGCGCGTGATGGATCTTGAGCCAGGCGAGCCGCAGTCGCATGTCACCGGCGGACGGGTCACGCTGGTCGTACAGGTCCAAGAACTCCGTACTGTCGATCTACTCCGACGGATCCGTGCTCTCGATTGGATCGGTCGGGTCCGTGCTGTCGATCGGCTCCATTGGTTCGGCCGCATCGGTCGTGGCGATCGGCTCCTTCGCCAGCCTCGGTTCGATTCTCTCCGCCGCATCGCGCTGGTCCGTCATGTCGTGGCGCGCGGCGCGGCGGGTGATGTGACGGTCTGGCTCGGTCCCGCCTGATCGCCTAGCGCGTAGCGAACCGCCTCGTCCAACGAGAGTGCGCGGCCCGCGAGGCGGCCCTGCTCGAACTCGGCGTCTGCGCGGGCGAGCACAGGTGCCGCGTATTGCTCGCGATGCAGCTCCCACCAGCCCATCGGCGCGCGGACCTCCTCGGTCTCGACCGCACCCCAGAGCCGGCCGGCGTGCTCGGCCCGCCCGGTTTCGGCGGCGGCTCGCGCGAGAGTGGCGAGCAGACACAAAGTGTTCTGCCGGTCCCCGATCTGGTGCAGCAATCGCAGCGCCTCACCACCCCAGGCTTCGGCCTCGCGGGTCCTGCCGAGCTCGAGCGCGTTCTCGCACAAGAACGCAAGCATGAGCCCCTGCCACCATCTGAATCCGATCTCGGCGCACAGGTCCGCGCTGCGTTCGAGCAGTTGCATGCCGAGCTCGTAGTCACCGCCCTCATACGTCAGGGATCCGAGCGTGCCGAGCGACTGCGCCTCGACCCGCGTGGCTCCAGTGCTGCGGGCGATCTGCAGGCTCTCCTCGGCGAGCCGGCGCGCGTGTGCCGCGTCCCCCCGCTGGCGCGCAGATTCCGCGAGCCGCTGCAGGAGGCTGCCAACGGCTGCCTCATCGCCGAGCGCCCGGAACTCCGCCAAGCTCTGCTCGTACAGGCGCTCGCCGTTGAGGTCCGCACCGGTCATGGTGGTTGCGCCCCCGTAGCACCGCACCGCGCGGGCGTGCAGTCGCTTGGGCACGTGGTCGGCCAGCGGCAGCAGCGCCTCGAACCAGCGCATTCCCTCGAACGGGGCGCTGGTCACCCAGTAGTTCTCGAGCGTGAGCGCGAGTTGCAAGCCGAACTCGATCTCACCCGTGTCGAGCGTCCACTGCAGCGCCGCCCGCATGTTGTCCTGCTCGGCGATCACGATCTCGTGGTGCTGCTCGCCGGCTGCTTCGGCGTCCTCGATGAGGTTGGCCGACTCCGCGACCGCCAGGAAGTGCTCCGCGTGGCGCCGGCGAACCTGGTGGGCGGCGTCGTCGGCGGTGAGCTGCTCGGCGGCGTGCTCCCGGATCGTCTCCAGCATGTGGTATCGCGAGCCGCTCTCGCCGACGGTGCGGCGGAGCAGGCTGTGGTCCACGAATGCGCCGAGCCGCTCCAGCGTCATGCCGCAGACCGCTTCGGCCGTCTGCAGGGTGCACCCGCCCGCGAACACCGCCAGCCGGCACAGATCACGCCGCTCGTCCTTGTCGAGCAGCTCGAAGCTCCACTCGATCGTCGCGCGCAGCGTCCGCTGCCGTGCCGGCAAGTCGTGCGGGCCGTCGGTCAGCAGCGGCAGGCTCGGTTCGAGCCGGGCGATCAGCTCGGCCGGGGTGAGCCATCCGGACCCGGCTCGCGGCGAGCTCGATGGCGAGCGGCAGCCCATCCAGCCGCCGGCAGATGACGCGAACCGCCTGGGCATCCGCGGGATCGGGGCGGAAGCGAGGTTCAGCCTCGCGGGCCCGCTCGACGAACAGGGCGGCCGCGGCGTCGGCGGCGAGCGGCTCGACCGGGTAGACGCGCTCACCCGATAGCCGCAGCACGACCCGGCTGGTTACCAGCAGGGTCAGCCGGGCGGCCCGGGCGAGCAGCTCGACCAGGCTCGGCCCGGCCGCCCGCAGATGCTCGAGGTTGTCCAGGACGAGCAGCATCTGTCGGCTGCCCAGCGCCGCGGCGAGCCCCACACCCGGGGCCAGCTGGACGCCGACCGCCTGGGCGATGGCGCCGATCACCAGGTCGGGGTCACGCAGCGGCGCCAACCCGACGAACGCGGCCCCGTTCGCGAACGAGCCGGCGGCCTGCCGGGCCGCCTCTAGTGCCAGCCGGGTCTTCCCCGAGCCGCCGGCCCCGGTGAGCACCAGCAGCCGCACCTCGTCCCGGCGCAGCAGCTCGGCGAGCTCAGCGAGCTCACCCTCACGTCCCAGTAACGCATTCGGTGGAACGGGCAGCGCCCGCGGCTCGCCCGGCCTGGTACCGAGCACCGGGTCCTGGCGCAGGATGCGCCGGTGCAGCTCCTGCAACGCCGGCCCGGGATCGATGCCCAGCTCGTCGGCCAGCGACTCGCGCAGCCGGTGGTAGCCCGCCAGCGCGTCGGCCTGCCGCCCGCTCCGGTACAGGGCGAGCATCCGCTGCCCCTGCAGCCGCTCGCGCACCGGGTTGGCAGCCGTCAGCTGATCGAGTTCCGCGACCAGCTCGGCGTGCCGGCCCAGCGCCAGATCGGCCTCCACCCGGGCCTCGATCGCGCCCAGCCGCAGCTCCTCCAGCTTCGCCGCGGCCAGCCGGGCGAACTCGTAGTCGGCAAGATCGGCCAACACCGGCCCCCGCCACAGGGCCAACGCCTCGGCCAACTCGGCCGACGCCTCAGCGAACCGGCCAGCCTCCAGGATCGCCCGGCCGGACCGTACGCACCGCTCGAAGACCGCCGCGTCGATCGACGAACCGTCCACCACCAGCCGATACCCGGTGGGCTCAGTCAGCAGCATCCGAGACGGCCCGGAACGCGCACGATCGGGCTCGAACAGGTCACGCAAGTGCGAGATGTACGTGTGCAAGGTCGCGGTCGACCCTTTCGGCGGCCGCTCGCCCCACAGCACGTCGGCCAGCCGATCGGTCGAGACCACCGTGCCCGAATCGAGGAGCAGCAGCGCCAACACCGCCCGCTGCTGACGGCCACCCAGGCGCAGCGGCGCCCCGCGGCGGGTCACCTGCAGCGGGCCGAGTACGCCGAACTCGAGACCTCGCCTGTCGCTCTGACTGCTCACCACGCACCCCCCTGCGCAGTCCGCCGTCTACCAGTCTCGGCGCTCGACGACCGAGAGGCCAACCCATTCCCAAGGGCTTATCAAGAATTCGTCAAGCGGCAGCGGGTGCCATGTCCCGACCGGGTCACCCGATCCGGCACACGACCGCCGGGCAGGCACCCTGCCCGGCCCGCCAGGAAGGCACACGCCATGTCCGTATCCCGTCGTACCCTCACCGTTGTCGTTGGGCTGCTGGTTACCCTCGCCACGTTCGCCGCCGGCTCCGTTCAGGCGTTCGGCCAGCGCCCAGCGCCCGACGGTGGCTCCGCCGGTCAGCCCGTCCAGGCGCCTACCCAGATCACCATCACGCACGGCTCGCCGACCTGGGTCTTCGTGGTGATCGCCTTGACCGCTGCCGTGGTGTCGGCAGCCGTCGTGCTGGCCGCCCTTCGGCTGCGTCATTCCCGCGTGCTGGGCACGTCACACGCGCTCCAGAGCTAGGCCTATGGCGACGCAGCAGGTGACGGGGGATCGAGAGCCGGCGCGCTTGGCACTCCAGCGCACCGGCTCTCGGCCGGAGTTCGGAGCGGGTCGACCGGCCGAGCTCGGTCGTCGAGGCCAGCTGTTCGACCGCCGAGGCGCCAGGACACGCCGAGCGTCGAACAACGCCGAAATGAGGGGCCGGCGGTCAGACGTCGAACTTGTAACCCAAGCCCCGGACGGTGACCAGGTACTTGGGGTTGGCCGGGTCGGGTTCGATCTTGGCGCGCAGCCGCTTGACGTGGACGTCGAGGGTCTTCGTATCGCCCACGTAGTCCGCCCCCCAGACCCGGTCGATCAGCTGGCCGCGGGTGAGCACCCGGCCGGCATTGCGCAACAGCAGCTCGAGCAGGTCGAACTCCTTGAGCGGTAACGACACGGCCGCGCCGTCGACTGACACGGTGTGCCGCTCCACGTCCATCCGGATTGGGCCGGCTTCGATCGCGTTGGTCAGCAGCTCGTCCGGCTCCGCGCCGCGGCGCATGACCGCCCGGATGCGGGCCACCAGCTCGCGGGAGGAGAACGGCTTGGTGACGTAGTCGTCGGCACCCAGTTCGAGCCCGACGACCTTGTCCACCTCGCTGTCGCGCGCGGTGACGATGATGATCGGGACGTTCGAGCGCTGGCGCAACGCGCGGCAGACCTCGGTGCCGGACAGCCCGGGCAGCATCAGGTCGAGCAAGACCAGATCGGCGCCGTTGCGGTCGAAGGCGGCCAGCGCGTCCGGTCCGCTGCTGGCCACGACGATCTCGTATCCCTCGCGGCGCAGCATGTAGGACAGCGCGTCCGAGAACGAGTCCTCGTCCTCGACCACGAGTACCCGCGTCACCGGTTCCCCCTTGTCATCGTCGCTGCGCCGACGACGTGCGTCGACGGCACGTCCGCGTCGGAGGATTCCGGAACGGGGTGAACGAGTGGTAGTCGGATGGTGAACGTCGACCCCGCGCCCTCGACGCTCCACACCGAGACGGTGCCACCGTGGTTCGTGGCGACGTGCTTGACGATCGCGAGGCCAAGCCCGGTGCCTCCGGTAGCCCGTGAGCGCGCCGGGTCGACCCGGTAGAAGCGTTCGAAGACGCGCGCCAAGTCCGGCTCGGCGATGCCGATCCCCTGGTCGCTGACGGAGATCTCCACATCGCCGCCCGCCCGCCGCGCATGCAGCGCCACCCTGGTTCCTGGCGGGCTGTAGGCGATCGCGTTGTCGAGCAGGTTCGCGACCGCCGTGGCCAGCTGCGTTTCGTTGCCGCGCACCATCAGACCGTCGGCGCACCGTGACACCACACTGATGCCCGCCTGGTCGGCGGCCAGCCGAGTGCTGTCCTGGGCCTCGTCGAGTACCTCGGCCACCAGCACTTCATCGTTGCCCGGCAGCGGCTCGGCACCCTGCAGCCGCGACAGCTCGATCAGCTCACGCACCAGGCGGCCCAGCCGGGAGCCCTCCCTCTGCATCCGGGCCGCGAAGCGCTGCACCGCCTCCGGGTCATCGGCGGCGTCCTGCACGGCCTCGGCCAGCAGCGTCAGCGCCCCGACAGGAGTCTTCAGCTCGTGCGACACGTTGGCCACGAAGTCGCGGCGCACCGCCTCCAGCCGGCGGGTCTCGGTGACGTCGTCGAGCAGCAGGGCCACCGCCGCCACCCGGCGCGGCTCGTCCGGGTCGGGCAGTGGTACCGCGGTGGCCGCCAGCGCGATCGGCTCGCGCCCTAGCCGGCCCATCGGCAAGTCGACCGCAGAATCGACCGTGACCGAGTGGTCGGTCGCGGCGCGCACCAGCTCGGTGAGCTCGCCGAACGCCAACCGGTCCGTCAGCAGCACGCCCATCCGGCGGGCCGCCGGATTGGCCAGCAGCACGCGTTCGCTGCGATCGACCACCACGACCCCAGTGCCGAGCGCCTCCAGAACCAGGGCCGACAGTGGCCGCTGCCTGGCCTGTGCCGGTTCGGGCGCGGGCTGCACCGTCGCATGCCGACGCGCGCCAAGCACGAAACCCAACAGGGTCCCGACGATGACGCCGAACGCCACGCCGACGACCAGTGCTGTGGGCACGACCCGATGGTACGGGGCGGACTCCCGCGGGATCGCCGATCGGCGTCCACGCCGTCGGGTGGATGCCGGTTGTTCACCAGCTGTATCAGTCCCGTTCACGTCGTGACCACCGCACGGCGGGACGACGAACTACGCTGCTGGGGGACGGACCGGAAGGAAACGCGAGCTTCGATGCGAGACATTTACCATGATGAGCTGGACGACATCGCCAAGACGCTCGTCACGATGACCGAGCTGATCCGCACCGCGATGGAGCGTGCGACGAACGCGCTCCTCGACGGTGACCTGGCCGGTGCCGAGCGGGTCATTTCCGACGATCCGCAGGTCGATGCGGTACGCGAGGACCTGGAAGAACGGACCTTCCAGATGATCGCTCGGCAGCAGCCAGTGGCCACCGACCTTCGGGTGCTGGTGTCCACCCTGCACCTCGTGGCGGACCTCGAGCGTATGGGGGACCTCGCCCTGCACATCGCCAAGGTGGCCCGGATGCGGTACCCCGAGATCGCCGTGCCGATCGAGTTGCGCGACGTGATTTCGCAAATGGGCGAGGTGGCCCTATCGCTGGTCGACAAGGTCGGCGCGGTCATCGAGGGACGCGACGTCGCGCTGGCGCATGCGATCGAGGTCGAAGACGACTCGATGGACGCCCTGCACCGCAAGCTATTCACCCTGCTGCTCTCCGACAAGTGGATGCACGGCATCGAGGCCGCCATCGACATGACGCTGCTCGGCCGCTACTACGAGCGCTACGCCGACCACGCAGTGGCCGTGGCACGGCGCGTCGTGTTCATCGTCACCGGCCAGCGTCCCGAACCGATCACCAGCGGGCTCGGCCAGTTCAGCGGTTGATCGCCGACCGGCGACGGCCGATTACCTGCCCTGGTTGGCTACCGCTTGAATCGACGCCGCCGCCGCCTCGGGGTCGAGGTACTCGGCTGGCTTGGACGGCGTGAACGTCACCGGGTCGAGGTCGTAGACCAGCGGAATGCCGGTCGGGACGTTCAGCGCGACCACGGCTTCGTTCGACAGGCCGTCCAAGTGCTTGATCAGTGCACGCAGCGAGTTGCCGTGCGCGGAGATCAGCACGGTGAGCCCGAGACGCAGGTCGGGCACGATCGCGTCGTACCAGTACGGCAGCAGCCGTGTGACGACGTCGGCAAGGCATTCGTTCCGCGGCACGGTCTCGAGCATGTCCGCGTAGCGCGGGTCGCCGACCGCGCTGTACTGGTCGTCGTCGGGTAGCGGCGGCGGCGGCACGTCGTACGACCGGCGCCACAGCATGAACTGCTCGTCCCCGAACTCGGCACGTACGGCGGCCTTGTCCTTGGCCTGCAGGGCGCCATAGTGCCGCTCGTTGAGCCGCCACGAGCGTCGAACCGGGATCCAGTGCCGGTCGGCCACGTCGAGCGCGATCTCGCCGGTGCGGATCGCGCGACGCAGCAGGGACGTGTGTACGACGTCGGGCAGCAAACCGTGTTCGACGAGCAGCTCGCCCCCCCGGCGCCCCTCGGCAAGCCCGGTCTCGGACAAGCCGATATCGATCCAGCCGGTGAACAGGTTCTTCTTGTTCCACTCGCTCTCGCCGTGGCGCAGCAGAATAAGGCTTCCCATGGCGGTTATCTTGCCAGGGGCGCGATTCCCCGCAGGACGGTGTCGACGGTGAACTCGATCTGCTTGCGGGTGACCCGGTCCTTGTGCGTCATGGCAGCGACGATCACGGGCGCGACCAGCGTATCCAGCACCCAGCCGAGATCGACGTCACGGCGGATCAGGCCTTCATCGACGCCCCGCTGCAATACCTCCCGCACCGCGGCCTGACGTGGGGCAATCAGCCGGTCGCGGAAATGCCGGTAGAGCTCCGGGCGCTCACTACCGTCCGCGGCCAGTCGTCGCATGACCCGGCCGTGCACGCTGTTGAGCCACATCTCTCGCATCCGGTTCAGGAGATAGACCAGGTCGGCGCGGACGCTGCCGCCCGGCGCCTGCGAAACCGGTCCCTTCAGCCAGCCGAGCGCTTCGAAGATCAGCTCGTCCTTGGTCGGCCATCGCCGGTAGACCGTTGTCTTGGCCACGCCGGCCCGGGAGGCGACCTGCTCAACGCTGAAGCCGAGGTAGCCGTTGTCGGCCATCTCCCCCACTGCCGCCTCGAGGATTGCGGTGTCGACGGCCTCGCTCCTGGGACGTCCCGCCTTGCGGACCACCTCGGTAGTCATCAGTGCGCCATCGCGGGCTCGGCCGCCGTGGTCGGCGCGCCCTGGGCCGCGAACTCGCGCCGCCCGGGCAGCAGCCAGAAGGCGACGAACGAGCCGAGCAGGCCGAACAGGCCGGCCACGAACGAGGTGATGTGCATGGCCGACATGAACGAGTCCTTGGCGTCGTTGAGGAAGCCGCCGATCGCGGTTTGTGCCTGCTGTTTCTGCGCGGCCAGCTGGGCCGGGGGCAACGCGGCCGCTGCGGGCGTGTTGGCCCGGTGCTGCAGCGCGGCGCTGGCGTTGCCGGCGAACTGCAGCGCGTTGCCGATCGACTCGCTGCTGTCCTGCCGCAGGTAGCTGCCTACCTGCGCCGACGCGGGCAGCCGCGACACCACGGAGGCCGGCTGGTCCAGCCGGGCCGCAAGGTGGGCCGGGGCGTCCGAGCCGAGGCTGCCGCGGAACGCGACGGCCAGGATGGAGCCGAGGATCGCCACGCCGAGCGCGCCGGCGACCTGCCGCACGGTGTTGTTCACCGCCGAGCCGGCGCCGGCCTTCTCCCGGGGCACCGCGCTCATGATCGCGTTGGTGGCCGGCGTCATGGTCAGCCCCATACCCAAGCCCATGCCGAACATCTGCACCTCGATCCCCCATTGCGGCATGGTCCGCGTCGACAGCGCGTAGGAGGCCATCGTCACGCCGAACACGGCCAGCCCAGTACCGGCCACCACCCGCGGGCCGAACCGGCGCGAGAGCCGGGCCGACAGCGGCGCGGCGATCATCACCGCGGCGGCCACCGCGATCAGCGCCACACCGGCCGCCAGCGCGGTGTACCCGCGCACCGCCTGCAGGAAGTAGGCGAGGTAGAACGTCGAGCCCATCAGCGCGAAGAAGGTCAGCCCGATCGCGATCGTGCCGGCAGAGAAATGCCTGTTCCGGAACAAGTTGATGTCGATCGTCGGGTGGCTACTGCGCTTCTCCAAATACACGAACAACCCAAGCAGCGCCGCGCCGGCCAGGATCGCGCCCAGCGTGTTCCACCGCAGCCACTCGTTGGTGTTCCCGCCCTCGATGATGCCGTACACCAGCACCACCAGCGCCACGATCGACAACAGCACCCCCGACGGGTCGATCCGCTGCGGATGCGGGTCCTTCGAATCCGGCACCAGTGCGACGATGGCCACCAGCCCGACCACTACGATCGGCACGTTCACCAGGAAGATCGACCCCCACCAGAAATACTTCAACAATGCCCCACCGGCGATCGGACCCAACGCGATGGCCGCCCCGGACGCCCCCGCCCAGATGCCGATGGCCTTCGGCCGCTCCGCCGGCTCGAAGACGTTCTGGATTATCGACAAGGTCTGTGGCTGCACCGCCGCCGCCCCGATCCCCATCAGCGCCCGGAACAGGATCAACGTGGTTGGCGACCCGGCGAACGAGCACAGCGCCGATGTCGCCCCGAACAACGCCATGCCAAGAATCAGGATCCTCTTGCGGCCCACCCGGTCACCGGTCACTCCCCAGGCGATCAGCAACCCGGCGAACACCAGCGCGTAGCTATCCACCGCCCACTGCATCTGACTCTGCGAGGCACCTAGATCCGCCTGGATCGTCTTGAGCGCCACATTCAGGATCGTGTTATCCAGAATCACCACCAGCAGGCAGACCACCAGTACCGACAGGATCCCCCACCGCCGCCGGCAAATCGTCGCCTCGTCCATCAGCTAGCTCTCTCTACTTCCGCTACGGCTGCGTATCGGAACTAGTGATACCACCAATCTTTCCGATACGCAACGGTTTCGAAACTAGTCTCGGCGCTGGGCGAAGTCGGCGAAGGCGGCCAGGTTGGCGAGCGACTCGCCATTCTTGATCCGCCACGCCCACTCGCGGCGGATGGACGAGCCGAAGCCCAGCTGCAGCAGGGTATTGAACGTCCCGTCGGCATTCTCCAGGACCGAACCCAGGACCCGGTCGATCTCGTCGGCGGTCACCGCCGCCAGCGGCAGACGTCCGGTCAGATAGATGTCTCCGCTGTCGTCGATCGACCAGCTGACGACGTACGTGCGCGCATTGCGCTTGAGCAGCAGCTGGTGCACCTGGTCCGCGTTCTCCTCCGGCTTACGCACGACGAACGCCTCGACCGTGACAGCGTGCTCGCCGACCGTCAACCAGCACGCCGTCTTCAGGCGGCGCTCGCCAGGCAGCTGGACGACGAAGGTCTGCGTATCCAGCCGCCGGTAGTCGTGCGCCTGCGCGCGCAGGGCGGCGTCGATCACCTGCGCGGGCTCAGTCATGCACCACCT
Organism: uncultured Actinomycetota bacterium; assembly: GCA_963839175.1. GTDB lineage: Bacteria > Actinomycetota > Actinomycetes > Mycobacteriales > Jatrophihabitantaceae > CAWIUB01. The sequence goes on along the minus strand of CAWIUB010000038.1, from coordinate 15,501 downwards.
CCCGCAGGTCGGCGCGGATCCCATTGGCCGCCTCCCGCAGGTCGGCGAACGTCCTCATCGCATCGCCGTAAACATCGCGCAACTCGGCCGTGGTGCGGTCCCAGGAGAAGCGTTGCGCGTGCGACCGACAATTGGCGCGCAGCTGGCGCGATCGGGCCGGGTCGTCGCGCAGCCCGCTCAGGGTCGCCGCCCAAACGGCGGGGTCGTGTCCGTCGAGCAGCAGGCCGGAGACCATGTCCGCCACCGCCGTCGAGAGTCCCCCGACATGCGCTGCGACGACCGGGGTGCCGCATGCTTGCGACTCCAGCGCCACCAGCCCGAACGACTCGTTGTAGCTCGGCACGACCGTCAGGTCGGCCGCGCGGTAGTAGTCGGCGAGTACCTCGCGCCCGACCGGTGGACGGAACTGCACGATGTCGGCGATGCCGAGCTGGGCGGCCAGGCCGGGCAGCCAATCCGGGTCGGTTCCACTCGGGCCGCCGAGCACGACGACGTGCACCGGCCGTTCGGCCCCGCGCATTAGCGCCGCGGCCCGTAGCACCAGGTCCGGTGCCTTGAGCGGCTGGATCCGCCCGACGAACAGCAGCACGAAGGCCCGCGGCGAGATGCCCAGCCGGGCTCGGGAATCGTCCAGCGGCCCGGGGGCGAACATCTCGAGGTCCACCCCCGGCGCGACGACCGCGACCCGCGCGGGGTCGGCGCCGTAGTGATCGACCAGCTCGTGCGCCTCGTCGTCGGTGGACGCGATCAATCGGTCGGCTTCGGCCACCACCTGCTCCTCGCCGACGATCCGGGACAACGGCTCGGGGGTGTCGCCGTCGGCCAATGCGGCGTTCTTGACCTTGCCCAGGGTGTGCGCCATGTGCACGAGCGGGACGCCCCACCGGTCGCGGGCCAGCCAGCCGACCTGACCGCTGAGCCAGTAGTGCGAGTGGATCAGGTCGTACCACCCCGGTTCGTGGAACGCCTCGGCGCGCAGCACGGCCGCGGTGAACATGCACAACTGGGCTGGCAGGTCGGCCTTGCCGAGACCCTCGAACGGCCCCGCGATGACGTTGCGGACCGTGACGCCCGGATACATCTCGACCCTCGGCGGCTGCTCGCTCGACGTCGCCCGGGTGAAGATCTCGACCGATGTGCCGCCCTCGGCCAGCCGTTTGGCGGTCTCAGCGACGTAGACGCTCAGGCCGCCCGCGTCGCCGCCGCCCGGCGGGTCGAGGGGTGAGGTGTGGACGCTGAGCATCGCCACCCGATGCAGACCCGGCATACCCTGATCATGCCCGACTGGCGGGAACTCCCGCAGATTCCGGCGTCACCGCCAGATGGCGCAGATCACCGTGAGGACCGCCAGGGTGCCCGCGGCCACCCACAGCAGTGCGCGTGCCTCGAGCATCCTGGCCCCCCGTCCGGTGTCGGGGCCCACCGATCGCGTCGACGCCGCGTGCCCCCTTCCGCGATGTTGCGCGCGCAGTGCCTCGGCGATCAGTGGGACCCGTGAATGGAGACGGATCTGTGCCCGGATCATGTCGCGGGTTCAGCGCATCACGTCACGAAGCAGCGTCGGGAGCTGGTCATAGCTGGCGGGCAGCGACGCAAGTCGCGTGCCGACTTGCGGCAGCAGGCCCGCACGGTGCGCGTTGCCGAGCTCGCGGCGCAGCGCCGTGAGCGATTCGGTCAACCGCGGCTCGCCACGCCCGGCCAGCGCAACGGCGCAGTGCGTGCCAACGGCCGCGAGCGTCTCACCGCCGGCGAAGGCATGGCGCAAGGCCGACTGTACGGCGACCAGCCGGCCCTGGGCCAGCAACCGGTCGCTGGTCAGCTGGGTACGCACGCAGACCAGCACATGCCTGGAATCAGCGTCTTCCCGTCGCAGCCGCGCCTCGGCGTACACCTCGCTGAGCCGGGTGGTGAGATAGGGCACCGATGCCAGCTCGGTCAGCGGGTCGATGCAGGGGCTGGTGAAGATCGAGTCCAAAGTGCGATCCACCCAGCCCAGGGTGAGCCGGTCCACCAGCTGTCCGGTCAGAGCCTGATCGGCAGCCGCCACCCGCGCGCCAACCGCAAGATCGGCCCGCGCCTCGTCCAGGAGCACGCCTGCGGCAGCGCGCGCCACGCCGAGTGCCCCGCACGCGGCATCGATCGACGGCGCGTCTCTGGCGCGTCCTGCGAGAACCGCTACGACCGAGTCCACGGCCGGGCAGTACCACTCCTGCGCGGGCGCTGACCACACCGCCACGAGTGTCTGCTTCCACCACTGACGGCGGAACGCGGCAGATGGCGCATCCGCACCAGTCATGGCCCCGTTGCCCGTCAGCTCGTCCGGCACGGCCGGCCGGTGTGATCGTTTCTCCTTCAGCTGAGACGGTAGAGCGGCCCAGGAGTGTCGCGAGGCTGCGCCCGGACAGCCTAAGGTTTCCTCAGCTCAGCAGGCGAGCGACATGAGAACGGTGCAACAAAGTGGACGAATCCCTCGCGATTAGCGAACGCAGCGACGCGGAGCTGTTGTCGGCGGTCCGGGCCGGCGACGACGACGCGTTCGCGAGCCTCTGGTCGCGCCACGAGCTGGCGGCCCGGCGGCTCGCCGGGCAGATCGCTCCGTCCAGCAACGTCGACGACCTGGTCAGCGAGAGCTTCTACCGCGTACTGCGCACCATCAAGGCCGGCGGCGGACCGCAGGACGCCTTCCGGCCCTATCTGTTCAGCACCATGCGCCGCTTCAACATCGACACCGGGCGCTCGTACTACCAGCGGGTGGCCTTGACGGGCGAAGCCGCCGACCTGGACGTCGACCACGCCGAATCGGCCGCGGACGTGGCGGCGATCTCGACCGAGCAGCGCGCCGCGTGGTTGGCGTGGGCCTCGCTGCCCGACGCGAGCCGTGCCCTGCTCTGGCACCTGGTGATCGAGGAGGAGACGCCGGCCCAGATCGCGCCGATCCTGGGCACCAGCCCAAACGGGGTCGCCTCCCGGGCGGTGCGGGCGAAGGAACGGCTGCGTCAGGCGTTCCTGCAGCAGCAACTGGCCGCCGCTGACACCGAGCAGTGCCGCGAAGCCCGCAACAACTTCGGGGCCTACGTCCGCGACGCGCTCTCAGCCCGTGATCGGGCCGCCGTCGAGACACACCTGGACGGGTGCGACCGGTGCCGCGCGGCTCTCGCCGAGATCTCCGACGTCAACAAGACCCTGCGCGTGGTCATCGCGCCGATCATCCTGGGCGGCGCCGCTATCGCCAGCCGTTATCTCGTGGTCACGGCGGCGGCGCACGGCGCAGCCGCCGTCGGCGCCGGCGCCGCGCATGTCGGGGGAGCGGCCACCGCGCGGGCATTGCGAACGAGCGCACATGGCGTGCACGCGAAGTCGGGGTCCAAGTTCCCAGGAGTCGCCGCGGGCGTCGCAGCGGGCGTTATCATCGCTGGGGCGCTCGCGACCTGGGCTGCCTTGTCCGGCTCGCACGACGGCCAGCGTCCACTGGCCGTCCCGGTCGTCGGCACCAGCCCGGCCACGGCGCCGCTCGTGCCAACGGCTTCCACCCAACCAGCGCCAGCGGGGACCACGCCGCCGGCCGTGACATCATCGCCGGCTGGGACCACCCCGCCAGCTGGGACCACCCCGCCAGTCGGGACCACCCCGCCGGCCGTGACCACCCCACCTGTCGCACCGCCGGCGGGTCCGGCCCTTGCCGCCATCCCCGCGCCGGCGTCACCCATCGCGACCTCACCGGCGCGCGGCTACCCGCCGGTCGCGCCGAGCGTCACACCGACCAGCTCGGTCCACCCGAGCCCGTCACCCCCACCACCACCCACGACCACACCACCGCCGCCGGTCCGCACCGATACGGTCAGTTTCTCGCTGCCGGGCCCGGTCGGCTTGGTGACGCTGTCGGTACCCGACGGCTGGACGATCGACTCGGTCGACGTTCAGGGCCTCGGCCACTGCTCGCCCGCCAGCGGGCAGACCGTCCGGTGCGTCTTCGCCAGCCTGCGGCAGGACTATCCAATGTCGGTGCGAGTCACCGGGCAGGGCACTGGAGCGATGCTCCACGTCGTCTCCGTCGGGATCCGCGGTCAGGTGCAGGACTACCCGCTCTGATCGTCCAGCGACACACCGGCCAGGTGCGCCTCCGGGCGCAGCCGCACCCCGAACCGTGACTCGACACCTGCACGGATCTCCCGGGCCAGGTCGAGCAGCTCCGCAGTGGTGGCTCCGCCCCGGTTGGTCAGCGCCAGCGTGTGCTTGGTCGACACGGCCACCCGTCCGCTGCCTCGATCGAGCCCGTATCCCTTGTGAAAGCCGGAATTCTCGATCAGCCAGGCAGCGGACAGCTTGAGCTGGCCGTCGACGGTCCACTGCGGGCAGTCCGCAGGCGCCGAGCCCGTCGGCACAAACGGGTTGACGAAGAACGAGCCGACGCTCCACGTGTCGTGGTCCTCGGCGTCGAGCACCATCCCCTTGCTACGGCGCAGCTCCAACACCGCCGCGCGCACCTCGGCCGACGGCGCAACCTCCCCCGGCTCGATGCCCAGACACCGGGCCAGTTCGACGTAGCGCACCGGAGCGGCGTCTTTCCCGCGGCGCAGGCGGAACGTTACGTCCAGGACTGCGAAGCGCTCGGTGCTCTTAAACGCGCTGGTGCGAAACCCGAAGCCGCACTCGGCGGCTGACAGCCGCGTGGTTCCGATTGATTCCCGGTCGTAGACGGTCAGCGATTCGATGGTGTCGGCGACCTCGCTGCCGTACGCGCCGACGTTCTGCATCGGCGTGGCGCCGCTCAGGCCGGGGATGCCCGACATCGCGGCGAGCCCGGACCATCCTTCCTCGACGCTCCGAGCCACGAGACCGTCCCAGGGCACGCCCGGCGTCGACACGCAGCAGCACCTCGTCGCCGTCGTCGCCAACCGAGACGCCGGACGACTTCAGCCGGACGACCACACCCGGCCACCCCTCGTCGGCTGCGACCAGGTTGCTGCCGCCGCCGACGATCAGCACAGGCCGCCCACCAGCGTCGGCGTCGCGGACTGCGGCGGCGATCTCCTCCGTTGTCCGAGCGTCGATGACGTCGGCCGCAGCACCCCCCAGGCGCAGCGTGGTCAGATCGGCGAGATGGACGGGCACGGTGGGCGAGGTTACCCGCTGGCGAAAGATCCGGCGTTGCGAGTTGACCGTTGATCACCTTTAGCGGAAAGCTGGCGCCGCAGGCCGCATGAGGGGTGGCCGCAATCCCAAGGGAGACAAAGTATGGCAGTGTCGGTAGACCTCACCAAGGCGCTCGACAAGGCTTACGAGAGCAAGTCACTGGACGAGATCCTCGCCGCGCCGCCGTCGGCGATCGCCGGGCTTACCGCTGAGCACGACGCGAAGCTTGTAGACGCGCTCGGCATCCACACCGTCGCGGAGTAGCAACAAGTACTTCGCACTCGCCGGCGTGCTCGTTGCGCTGAAGGGCAAGACCGGCTGACGCATTGTTTGTGAACGCGCCTCGCTGCGTGGTGGCCGCGAGGCGCGTTCTGCTCCCGGAGACCCGCACCCGGCTAGCTGCAATGCCGAGGAGTTAAGGGCTGGGCGCCTGTGTCAAGGATCGTCGATGGCGTGTTGCCGGCGGCTGGTGGTCGTGGCCGGTCGCGGTGGTGATCTTGGTGACTTGCAGGCTGGTGGTGGGTTTGCCGGGCGGGTGCTTGTTCCAGCGCGAGAGCGGGGATTTGACCCTGCGGGCGCAGACGCGGGGCCGGCGCGGCCGGTGCAGGTTGGCCAGCACGGCGCGGCCGATCTGGCCGGTCAGGTCGGTTGCGCCGGTGAGGATGTTGCGGGCGCCGGTGACCAGGTCCGCGGCGGTCTGCACGGCGATCTGGTAGCTGGCCCGGTCGGGGTCGATGCCGCCGATGGTGGCCACGGCGTCGGTGATGGCGATGCGCAGCGCCTGGTAGACGGTAAGCAGGGCCCACATCTCCTGCTGCAGGCCGGCCGGGTCGGCCGAACGCAGCACCCGACCGTGCAGCAGGGTGTGCCGCAGGGCGAGGTAGGTGATTTCGTGTTCCCACCGCTCGTGGTAGAGCCCGATCAGCGCCTCGGCGGGCCAGGCGCGGTGATCGAGCAGGGTGGTGGCGATCCGGTAGCTGTCGCCGTAGCGGGTGCCGTCGTGGCAGGTGAGGCTCACCTCGGCGGTGATGATCCGCACCTGCACACCGCCGATCAGCGACAGGTACGACCCGTCCGGGAAGCGCTTGAGAACCGGCGGGCAGCGGGTGGACCGCAGCCGGACCAGCAACGCCGCCCCGGTGGCGTGCACCTCGCGCAGGAACTCGGCGGCGTCAAAGCCGCGGTCCATCAACACCAGCATCGTCTGGTCCAGGTGGTGCAGCAGCTGACGGGCCCAGGCCAGTTCGCCCTCGCCCGGCGTGCCGAAGCTCGCGCCGAGTAGCGCGCGGGTGCCGGTCTCGCACAGGGTCATCAGCTGGATCACCGGGTAGCCGGTCTGCCCGAGGGCGGCGTTCAGCTTGCCCAGCCAGCCCCGGTTCCCGGCGGTGTCTGGAACCTTGATCGAGCGGCATCCATCGAAGGCCACCGTCCGGTACCGGCCGAACATCACCCCCGGCGTGGACGGGCGACCCAGCGGGCCAGCCAGCACCTCGAACAACGCCCGGAACGGGCCCGGCCCCAGCCGGCGACGCAGGTCCCGCAGCGCCCGCGACGAGGGCACCGCCAGACCCAGCCCGTCCAGGGCCGCGGTCAGCTTCGCCCACACCCCCAGGTACCCGGTGCCGGGGAACAAGCACAGCGCCAGCACGAAGTAAACCCCCACCCGCGAGGGCAGCAGCCGCAGCCGCCGCTGCCCGGCGCGGTGATCGGCCACCACCGCATCGACCAACTCGAACGGCACGACCCGGGTCAGCTCACCCAGGTGCCCGGGCGCGAACACCCCCGCCGCCACCGTAATCGTGCTGGTGATGGCCGCGACGGCAGAACCAATGGCAGACTGGGCGCGCAACGGAGGTCCTCACAGACGGTGATCTTGGTCGATTCCGTCCTACCGGGCCTCCGTTCGCTCTCCCGGCCACGACACACCCTCAACCAGTACTTGACCCCCCCGGCGCAGCCTTAACTCCCCGGCATTGCGGCTAGCTGGCCAACCGTTCCCGCACTGCGCCGAGGCCCAGGGCGGCGGACTCCGGCAGGTATGTGTGCAGATGCAGGTCGTCCGGAAACATGACAACCCGGGTATGTCCCACGTCGATCATCAGCCGCTGGGCCGGGATCACCGACGTCGCGGGATAGGCGACGAGCTCCCGGTAGCCGCATACCAGCGCGGCGCCGGCCAGATGCGTCATGAGCTCCCGGCCCAGGCCGAGCCCCTGCCAGTCGTCCTCAACAAGCAGGCCGATCTCGGCGGCTTCTTGACCGTGTGCCGGATCGGCCGCCGCGACCGCTACCGCTGAAATCTCGCCGCGGGCTGTGCTTGCCACGAAGGTGAGCGGTCGACGCAGCATCCGCTCCATCGCCGCCACTGCGGGCCCCCGACCACCTGAGCGATACCGATCGAGCAGGCTGCGTGCGCTGCACCTGCCATGCATACGAGCCACCGCCTCGAGATCTCTCGGTGCGGCGGGCCGAATGAGCAAATCAGTACAATCCACGCGAAGGAGCCAGGGTTCGCGAACCAGCCCGGTGAGGGCGGCGTGCTGTGTCGCCCCGTCCGTGAGTCGTCGATCCGCTCTGGGCCCGGCGGCAGGCTTTGCGAGACACGCGCTGGTCTTGGACACCATGCCCGAAGACGCTGCCACCGCTCGGTTTCGGGCTCATGCCAGAACGATCAATCCTGATTACGGGGAGATCAACCACCAAGGTGGCTTCGACCTACCCTCCGGCTCTGGAACACTGGACGTCACGGGCCTCTAGCTCAATAGGCAGAGCTGCGGACTTTTAATCCGTAGGTTGAGGGTTCGAGTCCCTCGGGGCCCACAGCGTTCTAGCCCCCATAGCGACTGGCCTAGAGCGACCCGTTCTTGATCGAGAATCGTGCACTACCGGCCGTTGAGATGCCAAGGTACCTCCATTGGACCTCCATTCGCCATCGGGGTCGAGCGGCCTCGAGCGACAAAGTCGGCGCCGAACACCAGCAAGGTTGGCAGGCCGAGGAGGCGTTCCGGACAGGTACCGCCGCGTCTGGATGGAGGTACCCGTCAACGCGGAATGGAGGTACCCGGGCGGGACGACCTACCGTCGCCGCCGGGAGGGCCGGCCCCGACCATGAGCCATTTCGCCAGCGTCACGCGCGGCTTGGTCGAACGCGTTGTGAAGAGCTCGCATTGCGGGCGCAAGCATCTCAGCGCTGACGTGCTGGTAGCCCTGCGTCACGAGCAGCGACGAGTGGCCGAGCAGCGCCTTAATGGCGGTAGGTTCGACGCCGAGAGCGGTCAAGATCGTGGCCGTCGTATGACGAGCATCGTGCAGTCGCGCCTCGGGGACGCTGGCGACGGCGAGAAGGCGCTTCCATCGCCGATGGTCCTCGCGGGGGTTCACCGGCTGGCCGAGTCTTCCGGTGAAAACCAGGTGCGCGAAAGCCGGACGCTTCTCCCACCTGTCGCCCGCCGCCTTACGAGCTGCCATCTGTCGTGTCCGGTGCAGCCGAAGTGCGGCCTCCGTGTCGGCGGTCATCAAGATGATGCGGTCGTGGTCGGATTTGGTGTACGGGACCAATCGCGGGCCGCCACGAGCATGGGGGCAGAGTCGAGCCGTGTATCGGCAGGGACCGCCTGGCGGGCAGGCGTGTGCCTTCGGGGGCTGGCACGGGCGATGACGTGCCCGGTACCACGCGTGGGGACACCCCTGGTCGGGGTCACCAGTACAGGGTTCGGCTGGTGGACAGGGACGTGTCCACCATGCACAGCGGTCGTTTTCCGAGCACCCGTGCTCGGCGGTGTCGTAGTGCAGCTGGGCCTCGATGTTGATCTGGTGTTTGTCCCAATCGATGGCAGGCCACGACAGGCCGAGGACCTCTGCTTGCCGAAGTCCTGTGGTCAGCGCGAGCAGCCACCGCACGGGGATTTCGGTCTTCTCGGCCGCCGCCAAGATTGCACGAGCATCGCCGAGGGAAAGCGCACGTCCGGGTTTACGGGCGCGGACGACCGGGGCCTTGACGCGCCCGTGGACATAGTCGCGCTCAAGCACACCGTCGTAGACCGCGTCGCCTAGCGCTTTCAGGACGACCCGGTGAGCCTGGCGTATCGAGGAGTCGGACAAGGCGGTGCCGGGCATTGGCTGACCGGAAGTCGACCGAGCGGGCAGGGCGGCCATGGCGGTCAGCGCGGCTCGCACATGCTCTGCTCGCACCGAGGCAAGCAACCGAGCACCGAGGGTCGGCTTGATCTGATATTCGACGAGACCGGCATAGCGGCGCAGAGTCTTCGGCTTGACGCCGCCTGCGCCCGCAGCGAGCCAAGTGTCGAGCCATTCACCCACAGTCAGGCCACTGGGCTGCCGTGTGGCCTGTGCCGGTGCACCGCCATCCCGCTCAGCGCGCAGCTCGCGAACCGCCTGCTCCGCGGCGGTCTTTGTGCGGCGGACGACGTACTTGCGCTTACGCTTGCCGGTCACCGGATCCGGCGGCAGCTCGACGACGCCGCGCCAACCCTTGCCGTGCGGGCGGACCGAGCCGTCACCGTACGCGCGGTTCGACTTCACCATCGTTGATGCTCCCCCGACCGTTATGCGGCGGCATGTGGCAGGCTCGCCACCCAATTCTGCAGGTCCGTCCAACGGATACGGCGTGCCCTTCCGACCAGCACGGACGGCAACGCACCTGATCGCATGACCTCCCTCAGCGTGTCTTCGGACAGGTTGACCGCCGCTTTCACTTGCTCGAGCGTCAGCAGGAGCATCGGGACGGAGTCCCCGTTCCACGCGTCGCCGACCGCCTTGGAAGCGCGCTTGATATCGATGGCGGCCTTCATCTCCCGACCTCCTCCTTGGCTCGAGGTGTCTACCCGGACCAAGCGCGCCCTGGATACCGAAAAGCGACATGCGGACACAGATTCATACTCCGACCGAGGGCCGCCACGCGGCGTTCATCCTCCACGGGGTCCAGGGTCGCTGCGGCCCCGCCGAACTCGGGCGGCGCTTTATTGCGGAGTGTCAGCGACGGGCACGGCGGGTTTCAAGACTGCCGGGCCAGCCAAGCGCAAACCCTGAAATTTGGCGATATCCCCGCTATCAAAGGGATTGCGGGTCGTTGTGCATTGACCGCGAGGGGCCGCAAAGGACCGCGCGTGCCTCCCGTTAGTGGCACGCGGACGGCACGAGCCACCCCGGTGGGCGAACTGGTGGCCAGCTGTGCGACCATTCGCAGGCGCGCCCTTGGTGCCACTGACGGCGACTCCCCGACAGCGCTCGTGCTGGATCTCTCCCCCTCAGCTCAATGGGCGAGCTTCTGCCAGCTGCCCCAGGCCTCCGGTTGGTGCCCGGGTTGGTCCAGCAGCGGAAGGCGGGGCCCGTTGACGACGGTCCCGTGCTCACCGTGGACTGCGGTGGGGAGATCATTGCTCCTGCGTTCCGTTACTGGTGCTGGCGCGGTGGTCACCTGCGCGTTGTGGGTCGTCGCGTGTTCACGTACCCGGCACCGCGAGCGAACAGGCGGGTTCGCCGTCCGAACTCCTCCCAGGACATCACGGCGCTTCGCCCCTAAGGTTGGACGCACGGCGGCGACGGACGGTTACGCCGCCACGGCGGTGGCCGGCTGAGCCGAATGGAGCGAGAGTTGCAGCTTCAACGCCCTGGGCCGGATGCGGCGGCCTGGCCCGAAGCGTTCCACGGCCTCGCCCAATTGGCCGCTCGCATCGCTGTCCCCCTGGACTCACGTGCAGGGAACCAGAACTTCGCCTGGGAGTCCGACTGGCTGGTCATCCACGGCCACCCGCGCCGCGCTAACGGCAGTGTCGACTCTGATCACTGGCGAGTCAGTTTCGTCCGGCACAGCGAATGGGCGGCCGGGTGGCTCATCGCCGTCCAGATCCCAAGCGGCGAGCCGCCTGCCCAGCCTGCCGCGGTTGCAGATTGCTGTCTGCTGCTGGCCGGCCCGTGGAGCCCCCACCAGGAACGATCAGCATGGGAGACCGCGCGGCGGTGCTCGTGGTGGCCCGCCCACAGCGAGGAGCCTGTCGAGCTGAGCGCGGCGCTGGGTTGGCTGCGGGCGTACTGCGCGTCGGCCGCGGTGCGGGACGCGGATCTGGTCGGTAGCCTCGCCGAGCTGCTGTACGGCTTGGCCGGCGGGCCGCAGCCGGTGCGCTTTGGGCCATAGGCATGCGTCGGGCCTGGCGATGCGATGCAGTACTGCGTAGTCAGGCGTACTAGCTCCCCTTGGGCCGAACGCTCCCCTTGGGCCGAACGAAGTTCATAACCAGATCAAGTTCGGTTCAGGCGGCGGCCAGCCCGTCGGTGATGAATTGGTTGAGGGCGTGGTCGAAGTGTCGCCAGGTGGTGGCCAGGGGGCTGCGTTTGCGGATGTCGTCGGCCAGGTTCGGGTCGAGCATGGTCAGGCCGGGGGTGAGCACGCGGCCGTAGGCCTTGGTGAACAGCACCGCGACCTGTCTGCCGAGCGGGGTGAGCTGGTAGCGGTGGTGGCCCGGTAGACGTTCGATGAGTCGCTTGCGCCGCAGCCGCCATAGGTCGTAGGTGGCCTGGCGGCTGCCGTAGGGGGCGTCGAGCAGTGCGGCGACGCGGATGGCCAGGGCGTGGTTGTCGAACCCGGCGATCAGGTGCACGAACCCGACGATCGCGGCCAGCACGGCCATGACACACGGGTCGCCGAAGCGCAGCCCGGGAGTGTGCTGCCCGTCGGGTGTGGTGGATGGTGCGACGACCGACGTGAACGTGGCGACGTCTGGGGCTGGACGGGCATCGAAGGCTTGGGCGTCGCACAGACGCTGGTTGGCCTGCTCGCCAACCGCCCGCAGCGCTCGCCAGTTGTCGCGTTTCACGCGTCGGCCGACGCCGACGTCGTGGGTGTCGCAGATGACGGTCTCGGTGCGTAGTGCTCGGTGATCTTTGAAGTACTGCTTGACCCGGCTGGACTTGTAGTAGCAGTTGATCTGCGGGTCGACTCCTTTGGTGATGACCTGGGTGCGGAAGCAGCCGGGGGTGCGCACGCTGATCTGCCGGTCGAAGATCAACGCCACCTGGGATGGCCGCCCAATGTCGAGGTGGTCGCGGATCACCCCCTCGAAGAAGGCCCGCCCGGCCGCGGGACGGTCAAACACCCGGGTGTCGGAGACCTCGAACTGGCGAAACGCCAACTCGTAGCCGTAGCCGGCGCGCCGGTCGGCGTCGGTAAACGGCGAGGGCAGCACCCGACACCAGCGCCAGAAGAAGCGGTGCACCGCGCCGGAGCCGAGTCGGTCGCAGATGCGCTGCAGCCGCGCCGGGTCATCGCAGCAGCGGAATCCGTTGTCCAGCGCGGTGAACCCGATCCCGGCCTTGACGCACTGCCGCTGCGCCCAGGTGTGCCCGTTGAGCCAGATCCAGATCGGATACGGCGCATAGGCGTTGGTCTTCCAGAAACGCCGCGCCCCACTCCGGATCCCACAAGTAGAAGTAGAAGTGGTTGATGAAGGCCATCTGCCGGCCCCACTCCATGTGCGGGTGCGCGACGTGCTCCTGGCCCTTGGTCGTCCACGACCGCCACACCGGCGCCTTCTCCTGCGCGATGCCAACCAGCACCACCCGCCCACCGCCACCTTCGGCGGCGGCCGCGTCCAGCAGCGGGCGGGCGATGGCCTCCTTGTTCTCCCCCTTCTTGAAATGCACCACCGGCACATCGTTGGCCTCGGCCCAGCGGTGCACCTCGCCCACGTACGCCGCGCCGATCTTGCCGAACGCCGCCGAGGACGGGATCGCGAACCCGCGCTGCCGGTTGAGGAACTGGCACACCCACCCGACCGTCTGCAGCTTCGGCACGTACGCCTGCAAGAAGAGTCCGATCGACGCAGCGGCAGGTCAGCGTCACGTGGTCGCGCAGCAGGGTTGCGTAGTCGGCCATGCCAGCCTCCCGGGCCTCAGCAACCCCGAGGCTACGACCGACCACGAGGGAGTCTCCGCACGGAGACTCCCTCCCTCAACTCAGCCTTGATCAACTCTGCCACCGCCACTCGGCGGTATGAGTCGCTCGCTACCCTCTAGGGATCCTTTGTGTACGACTCTTTGACGTTGATCTTGAGTTCTGGGTTGACGTTCGGCGTGGTGGCGAGCAGGGTTCCGGAAAGGACCGCATCTTGCTCCATTCCTTGATGCACAAGGCATCCATGTCGCGTAGGGCGACCGGCCCGGCTTGAACGAGTCGGGATTTCAGCGCAGTGAGGGCGGCCCCGACAACATGGGGCTGGGCAACCAGCCAGGAGGACCACGTCGCCAGCGCAGCGCGCGGCGATGTCGTCGTGCCCACTTACCGTGCGCTGCAGTGGGACCGAACCACGCGCTCGGCGGTCAGAGGCGGAGCCTCACTGGGTGGCTGGTGTCGAACGGCTGCCTGAGGGGGTGACCGCTGACGGCGGAGTGCCGGTGGGCCGGTGTCGCGGCGCCTGGGTCGAGTTGAGCGCGACCTGCGATCGGTGCTGCTGTGAGCGATTTGCGGTGGCGGTGAGGTGGTGGCGGCCGCTTGTGGCTGCCGGGTACGGCGTTGTGCTGCCTGGATCGGCCTATCCGGCCGCTGTGGCCCATCCTTGGTTCGGCGTGCCGGCCACGGCGAGCGCGGCCAGGCGTGCGAGGTTGACGGCGGCGGCGAGCAGGGCGAAGTCGGCGGCGACCTTGGTCTGTCCGCGGACCCGGGCGCGCCTGCCGCCGTGGTGGCGGCGCATCAGGTGCCCGATCTTGCGTTCCACTTTGGGTCGGGTGGCGCGGTAGTCGGCGACCCAGTCCGGGTCACGCTGCCGGTGCCGTGCGTGGGCGAGTTGCTGCTCATACGGGCCGATGCCGATGCTGCGCCCGCCAGCGGCCTTGGTGCACTGCTCGCGCAGCGGGCAGCCGGTGCAGGCCTGGCCGAAGCTGGCGGTGCCGGCCCCGTCGGCACCGCGGCGGATCGGCGCGGTGTTCCCGGCGGGACAGGTCACGCTGTCCTGTTCGAGGTCGATGTCGAAGCGGTCCTTGCTGAACAACCCGCCCGCGGCGACCGGCTGCTGGGTCTTGCACTTGGACTCGATCCCGGCTTGGTCCAGCCGGTCGTGGAACTGTCCAGTGCCGTAGGCGTTATCGCCGTAGACACTGGCCTGATCCGAGCCGGCGTCGCTACCGGCATCACCGGCCTGCCCAGAGTCGCTGCCCGGCGCGGCCTCGCCGGCGGTATCGGATGCCTCGACGACCTCGTCAGCAACCCCATCGGTGCCGGTGCCGGTGTCGGTGGCCTCGCCGGTGTCGGTGTCGTGGTCGGTGTCGTGCTCGTCGAGCAGGTCTGCGATGAGGTCTTCGGCGACGCTGGCGTCCCCGGCGTTACCGGCGCTCACCGTGGTGGCGGTGATGATCTCGGTGTCGGGGTCGATGCCGACATGCCCCTTGTAGCCGTCGAAACCGCGCGCCGCGGTCTTGTGCCCGTGCCGGGTCTCGGGATCCACGGTGGAGATCACCCGGTCTTTGGCGACCCGCCGGGCGATCCGGAACACCCCGGCCTCGTCGCGGTCGAGGTCTTGGCCGAGCACGGTGGCCAGCAACGCCGCGGCCTGGGCCACCGCGTCGGTGAGTTCTCTGCCGTCCAGCACCGCCAGCAGCGCCATGCCGTCGCGGGCCAGCGCGTCGACCAGCTCGGCCCGCGCGTCCGGGTCGTCGTAGTCACACACCGGCTTGCCCGCAGCGACGTAGTCGTCATCACGCCCCAGCACCGCCCGGAGCTCGCCGGCCAGCTCGCTGTCTGCGGCTTTGAGCAACCCCCGGATCGCCGAGCGGACCAGGGTGACGGTGTCCATCGTGGCGACCGCGTCATACAACGCTGTGGAGTCCAGCACCCGCCGCCGGCCCACCAGCCCGGCCGCCTTGGCCACCTCGAGCACCGTGTCGAAGATCCGGTCCGGCGCGGCCGAGGCGGCCAGCCGGGCGCGCATGTCCACCAGCACTGTGTGCACGAACCCCGGGTAGTCGAAATCCAGCCCGCCCGCCGCGTACTTCCACCGCGCGTCGAAGCAGAACCGGTCGGCCGCCTCCCGGTCGCTGCAGCCCTCGATGCGTTGCAACACCATCACCACCGCCACGATCTGAGGCGGCACGCTGCGTCGGCCCACATCGGTGAACAGGTCGGCGAACATCTCATCGGGGAACAGCCGGTGACACTCCCGGTGCAGCAGCCCGTAGATCGACTCCGGTCCGACCCGGCCGTCACAGAACCCGGCCGTGGACCGGAACAAATCAGCCTGCCTCGGCGCCAGCCCCAACGTCACGACTCACCCCGGCAACCACGTCCCTGCGGCATAGGCACATGCTCCCAGAGATGATCAACAAGACGCGGCACCGCCACGCGACGAAAAACACCAGCCA
>CAWIUB010000037.1:0-67425 GCA_963839175.1 uncultured Actinomycetota bacterium | reverse complement strand
TCGGATCGCACATCGTGCTCGCCTTTCAGGAGGCGGGCACCGACGTGGTGGTGCTCGATGACCTGTCCACCGGCTACCGCGACTTCGTCCCCGACGGGGTGCCGTTCGTCGAGGGATCGGTCACCGACCCGGAGGCCGTCGCGTACGCGATCGACGGGCACGCGGTCACCGGCGTCATGCACCTGGCCGGGCTGAAGTACGCCGGCGTATCGGTGCGCGAGCCGCTGCGGTTCTACCGGCAGAACGTCACCGGCATGCAGGTGCTGCTCGAGGCCGTCGAGCAGCGCGGCATCGACCGGTTCGTGTTCTCCTCCAGCGCGTCCTGGTACGGGACGCCGACGAGTTGAGCTCGTCACCGAGGACGCGCCGGCCAATCCGGAGAGCCCCTACGGGCAGACGAAGGTAGCCAGCGAATGGCTGCTGCGCGACCTCGCCGTGGTACGGCCGACCGCTGCGCCAGACGTCGTTGCGCTACTTCAACGTGGTCGGGTCCGGCCCGGTCCACTTGACCGACCGCAGCCCACACAACCTGTTCCCCAAGGTGTTCGGCGCACTTACCCGTGGCGAGCGGCCGGTCGTGAACGGGACTGACTATCCGACGCCGGACGGCAGTTGCGTTCGCGACTACGTCC
The DNA here is from genome assembly GCA_963839175.1 of uncultured Actinomycetota bacterium. Taxonomy (GTDB): domain Bacteria; phylum Actinomycetota; class Actinomycetes; order Mycobacteriales; family Jatrophihabitantaceae; genus CAWIUB01. Next base: position 66,793 of record CAWIUB010000037.1, on the reverse strand, counting down.
ACGTGGTCCGACGTGGCCGAGGCACACGTGATCGCCGCCCGCCGGCTGGACAAGGGGGAACCCTGCGCGGCGGCCTACAACATCGGACGGGGCGAGGGGTCGAGCGTGCTGGAGGTGCTGGACGCGATGCGGCGCGTCACCGGCATCGATCTCGAGCCGCAGGTGGCGCCGCGCCGGCCGGGCGACCCGGCGCGCATCGTCGGGGCGGTCGACCGCATCGCCGCGGACTTCGGCTGGCGGGCCAGCCGGGACTTGGACGACATGGTGGCCAGCGCCTGGGCCGCCTGGCAGCACCTGCGCTGAATCAGGCGCCGTTTGGCCTTGGGCAGCGCCGCGACGATCAGCGCGTAGGAGTCCTCGATCAGCTCGCGCACCTCGTCGTCCTTCGGCGAGCCCGCGCCGGTGGTGACGACCCGGTTCCACAACGTCTTCTTCAGGTACGGGCCGGGGCCGATGTGCTGCGGATACCGGGCCCGCCACTCGTCGATCAGCTCCGGGGTGTTCTTCACGGCAATGGCGAGCGGCCCGTCGGCACCGCCGAGGAAGGCGAAGATCTTGCCGCCGACCTTGACGACGGTGTCCTCCTCGCCCCACGGGTTGTCGAGGTATGCGCCCGGCAGCGTCAGGCAGTACCTGATTGCTGCGTCGCGTCTCATGCCTGTTCACGGTAGGGGGTGTATCTCATTGTGGTGTACGCCACTCCTCGCCAATGTCGACGAGGGCGGCGTATCCACGCTGCCAACCGAAGGAGTGAACGCGATGCCCGCAGCGAAGAGAGCAGCGACGAAGAAGGCGCCGGCGAAGAAGTCCGCCGCGAGCCCGCGCCGACGCGCCGAAGGGCCGGCGCGCTACATCTGCAACGTCGTGCCGAGCCGGGGCACCGAGAGCGACTGGAGCTTCCGCGACTCGGTGGAGTCGGGGGCGCTTGGCGCAGTGGCCAAGCTGCCGGCGTCGGTGGATCTGCGGGCGCCGTGGTGGACGATCAACGACCAGGAGAACACCGGTTCGTGCGTGGGCTGGGCCACCGCCGACGGCGTACTTCGCTATCACATGTTCAAGGCCGGCAAGATCGGGCAAGCCGACCTGCTGTCGCCCCGGCACATCTGGATGGCCTCGAAGGAGACCGACACGATCACGGCGCGTCCAGAGACGTTCATCGAGGAAGCCGGGACCACGCTCAAGGCCGCGGTGGACATCGCCCGCAAGCAGGGTGTCGCCCTGATGGCCGACCTGCCGTTCCACCTGGCCACCGCGATGTACCTCGGCGGCGAGAACACGTTCTACGCCAGCTGCGCGCAGCGCCGCATCATCTCGTATTTCAACCTCGGCAAGAATCTGCCCGATTGGAAGACGTGGCTGTCCACGAATGGCCCAATCCTCGCCGCGTTCAGCGTCGACGCCTCCTGGGACAATGCCACGTCGACCGATGGGAACGTCGATACCTTCCAGCCGGACACGGTGCGGGGCGGCCATGCGATCTGCGTGGTCGGCTACCGCGCTGACGGGCGATTCATCGTCCGCAACAGCTGGGGCACCGGGTGGGGCGACAACGGGTTCGGCTACCTGACGCCGGAGTACATCACTGACGCGTTCTTCGACGAGTCGTACGGCGTGACTCTGTGACGCAGTAGGGGACACAGCTCGACCGCCTACCCTGAGCTGATGCACCCGGGGGGAGTGCGCCAGTCGGCGCGGCCGCGAGCACGGCTGCGCCGAGCCGTGTGGTCAGGCCTGTCCATTCTGCTGGCGCTGTTCGTGACGTGGCTCGTGTTCGTCTATCTCGTGATCGTGCATCCGCAGACGAGCGAGCCGCCGGCCAAGGCGGACGCGATCGTGGTGCTGGGTCCCTCGTTGGGAGCGCGCCTGGACGAGGCAATCACGTTGGCGTCCGAGCTGCATGTGGGCCAGATGCTCGTCTCGGTCGGTGACACCGGGACCCCTCGCTCTGCGCTGTGCACCCAACCGCAGCGCGGCATCACCATTACCTGCTTCATCCCCAGACCGGGCACAACGCAAGGCGAGGCGCGCGAGCTCGGCAAGGTGGCTGCGCAGCGGCACTGGACGAACGTCATCGTCTATGCCGACAAGCCACATCTATCTCGCGCTCACATGCTGTTCAAGCGCTGCTTCTCCGGGCGGGTGCAGATGGTGCCCGACAACGCGAGTCTCACGGTGGGCCGTTGGCTCTACGAATTTGCGTACCAAACCGGGGCGTACGTCAAGGCCGAGCTGCAATCGGGTTGTTGACACGCGCTGTCGATCACGTTTTCCCCGCGATTGAGCGCTCAGCCAGCCCGCCAGCGACGAAACGCGGGGAAGACGTGATCGGCAGCCGGGCTGCTGACGCGGTCACGACAACCCCGTGAGAGTCTTTGCGTCAGTCCGACCGTCCGCGACTGGAGCTCCGACTGCCGTGAAGTTCCGCCTGCTCGGTGGCGTCGCCGCTGCTGCCCTTGCCGTGACCGCACTGTCCGCGTGCGACTCCAAGGTCGGCACGGCCGCCGTACGTCGGCGGCGACCGGATCACCGAGTCCAGGGTTAGCGGGTACCTCACGCCGCAGGCAGTGCCGTTCACCACCTCGACGGGCGCGACGATCGTGCCGAGGTCGGCGGTGTTGCAGACCCTCGTCCAGAGGAAGCTGTTCGATCGCGCCCTGCAAGACCATGGCGGCCCGGCGACGCCGAGCGAGCTGGCCGAGGGGCGGGCCGCGATCCTGCAGGGCTCGACCGAGCAGGAGCAGACCGCGCAGCTGGTCAAGGACGGATTCAAGTCAGACTTCGTCCCGGTCTACCTCGAGGCGTTCTCGCTCGAGTACGTCCTGGCCAAACGGCTCAACGCGTCAAGCTCCGCGGAGATTCTGGCCGCAGTGCAGAAGCTCGGCGTGCCGGTCACGGTGAACGGGCGCTACGGCGCGTGGGACGCCAAGACGCTGTCGCTCGGCGAGCCGCCGACGCCGAGCTTCCTCACGCTGCCGTCGGCCTCCGCGGCCGCAGCTGGCTGATGACGTCCCAGCTGACGCAGGCGGTCGAGGTGATGGATCGGCTGCGCTCGCCGGGCGGATGTCCGTGGGACGCGGCCCAGACGCATCGCTCGCTGGCCAAGTACCTGGTCGAGGAGACCTACGAGACGCTCGAGGCGATCGAGACCGATGATTTCGCCCTACTGCGCGAGGAGCTCGGCGACATCTTGCTCCAGGTGCTGTTCCACGCCCGGCTCGCGCAAGAGCTGCCGCCGGACCAGCGATTCTCCATCGAGGACGTCGCCGGCGATCTGGTGGCCAAGCTGGTCCGCCGCCACCCGCACGTCTTCGGGTCAACCGCGGCAGCCGACGCGCACGCCGTCAACGAGAACTGGGAGCGGCTGAAGGTCGCCGAGAAGGGCCGTACCTCCGCCGCCGAAGGTGTCCCGATGGGCCAGCCGGCGCTTGCGCTGGCCGCCAAGCTGGTGTCGCGCGCCAACCGCGCCGGTCTCGACGTCGACGTCGACGGAGATGGCATAGGCGAGCGGCTGTTCGCCGTGGTCCGCGATGCGGTCGCCGAGGGCGTCGATCCGGAGACGGCGCTGCGGGAAACCGCTCGTCGCTACCGCGCGGCGCTTAGCGCCGCCGAGAAAGGATGAGGCCATGCGCGCCGATGAACGTCCTGAGCCACCTACGACGGGTGACGAGCGGTCAACGCTCGTCGGCTTCCTTGACTTCCAGCGCGCGACGCTCGAGTGGAAGTGCGACGGACTGTCGGCTGAACAGTTGGCGCGCCGCGCTGTGCCGACGTCCACGCTGTCCCTGCTCGGCCTGGTGAGGCACCTCGCCGAGGTGGAGCGCAGCTGGTTCCGGCGACGCTTCGCCGACGAGGACGCGCCGCCGCTGTACTTCACCGATGCCGAGCCCGATCTCGACTTCGACGGCGCCGTGCCGGACGAAGCGGTCGTGGCGCGAGCGTTCGCCGACTGGCGCGCCCAGATCGCCCGGGCGCAGGAGATCATCGCCGCCGCGCCGCTTGAGCAGACGTTCGTCCACGACCGCACCGGCGAGACCATCTCGCTGCGCTGGATCCTGGCCCACATGATCGAGGAGTACGCCCGCCACAACGGCCACGCCGACCTGCTGCGCGAGGCGATCGACGGCGCCACCGGCGAATAGAGCAAGTCGAACGCGCCGGAAGGAGCGATCGACCGCCGTTCCGTCGGCGCGGCTGCGGTCCGCTAGCTGGTCGCGATGTGGTCGCCCAGCGGGTGAGCACGCGGATCGCGCCGGAAGGAGCGATCGACCGCTGTTTCGTCGGCGCGGCTGCGGTCCGCTAGCAGGTCGCGATGTGGTCGCCCAGCGGGTGAGCACGCGGATCGCGCCGGAAGCAGCGATCAACCGCTGTTTCGTCGGCGCGGTTGCGGTTCGCTAGCTGGTCGCGAGGTGGTCGCCCAGTGGGTGAGCACGCGGATCGCGCCGCGGGATCAGCTCGCCAGCAACTGCTGCGCGCGCGCTGGCGAGACTCCCAGCAGAGTGCCGGTATCTCGCACCGAGAAGCCGCGGCGCTGCAGGCGCCGCGCGGCCTCGCTGGTCTCCAGCTCCACTGCCGACCGGAGTCGGTCGGCGTCCGTCCGGTGCCGCCGCAGCGCGGCCAACTCCTCGTCCATCTCGGTGTCGCCGGTGTGGAACTCCCAGTCCAACTGCAGTTCGTCCATCACGTTGTCTGGAAGGTCTGCGGCCAGCACGATCACCTCGCGCACGTAGCGGTCGAGCGTGGTCAGGTTGCGGGCGTCGGTATGGGCCGGGGGCAAGCTCGGCACTTCGGCCAGCCAGGCGTCACCTTCCCGGGTTACCACGACCCGGTATTCGTGCTCGCTCATCGCTTGATCAGCCACCCCTTCCCGAACTCGGGCGCGAGGTCGCGCTCGATCTTGTGCAGCGTCCCCGTCGCAATATCGTGGCCTGGGTTGCCCGCCACCGTTGTCGTGGACTGGCCCGCCCGATAGATCCGGTGCGAGCCGGTCGTGCGCACGTGCACGCCGCCCAACTGCTCGATCCGGCGCATCACCTCCCGCGCCTTCACACTATATGTCTACCAGCTATACGGAGCAACTGTCTACTAGGTAGGCAGTTGTCGCCTGAGGATCACGGCGCACTCAGCCAGCGGCGCCGCGCGGCGGGTCAGCGGCTCCCACCCGGACGGCACGATTAGGCTCGGGCAGACCGCAAAGCCGTCGCAAAGCCGTCCGGGAGGACCACGTCAGTGGCCAGCATCGAAGCCGTAGGCGCCCGCGAGATCCTTGATTCGCGGGGCAATCCGACCGTCGAGGTCGAGGTTGCCCTCGACGACGGCACGCTCGCCCGGGCGGCGGTGCCCAGCGGGGCGTCCACGGGCGCGTTCGAGGCGGTCGAGCTGCGAGACGGCGGGGACCGTTACGGCGGCAAGGGTGTCAAGAGGGCCGTCGAAGCGGTCCTCGACACGATCGGCCCGGAGCTGGTCGGCTTCGAGGCGAGCGAGCAGCGGCTCGTCGACGCGGCGCTGATCGAACTGGACGGCACGCCGGCCAAGGACCGGTTGGGCGCCAACGCGATCCTCGGCGTGTCGCTGGCCGTGGCCAAGGCCGCGGCCGACTCGGCCGACCTGCCGCTATTCCGCTACCTGGGCGGGCCGAACGCCTACCTGCTGCCCGTCCCGATGTTCAACATCCTCAACGGCGGCGCACATGCCGACTCCAACGTCGACGTGCAGGAGTTCATGATCGCGCCGATCGGCGCGCCGACGTTCGCCGAAGGGCTGCGCTGGGGCGCCGAGGTGTACCACGCGTTGAAGTCGGTGCTGAAGGCCAAGGGCTTGGCGACCGGCCTCGGCGACGAAGGCGGCTTCGCGCCGAGCCTCGACTCGAACCGGGCCGCACTGGACCTCATCACCGAGGCGGTCGGCACGGCCGGCCTCGCGGCAGGTTCTGACATCGCGTTTGCGCTGGACGCAGCGGCGAGCGAGTTCTACCGGGAGGACGCCTACCAGTTCGAGGGTGGCGCCAAGTCCGCAGAGGAGATGATCGCCTACTACCGGTCGCTGATCGACGACTACCCGGTCGTGTCGCTGGAGGATCCGCTGGCCGAAGACGACTGGCCCGCCTGGGAGGCGCTGACCGAGCAGCTGGACGATCTCGTGCAGATCGTCGGCGACGACTTGTTCGTGACCAACCCGCAGCGGATCGCGCGCGGCATCGAGACGGGCGCAGCCAATGCGTTGCTGGTCAAGGTCAACCAGATCGGCACGCTCACCGAAACGCTCGATGCCGTGGACCTGGCCCATCGGCACGGCTACCGCTGCATGATCAGCCACCGGTCCGGCGAGACCGAGGACACCACGATCGCCGACCTCGCCGTCGCCACCAACTGCGGCCAGATCAAGAGCGGCGCGCCGGCCCGCAGCGAGCGGGTGGCCAAGTACAACCAGCTGATGCGCATCGAGGAGGAGCTCGACGACGCGGCACGCTACGCAGGCGCGGCCGCGTTCCCGCGGTACGAACCCGCCGAGACTTCCGCCGAGGCCGGATGACGCCGCGCACACAGCGCCGGATCACGCCGCCCACACAGCGCCGGATGACGCCGCGCAAACGGCGGCGGCGCGGCTTCACCGGACGGGCCCTCGTCCTGGGCGGGGTCGTCGTGCTGCTCGTCGTGGCGCTGGCGGCGCCGCTGCACCGATACCTGGCCGCCCGCGGCGCGCTGCATCAGGCCGAGCAGCAACAGCGCGACTCGCGCAGCGAGCTCGGCAACCTGCAGCGCCAGCAGGCGCAGTGGAACGACCCGGCGTACATCAGGCAGCAGGCCCGCAGCCGGCTGCAATACGCCATGCCGGGAGACACCGTCTACCTTGTGGTCACGCCCGGCACGAAGACCGGGCTGACGACGGCCGGTCCCGCCGACAGCGACGCAACCCGGGTGCCCGGACAGACCTGGAACCAACGGCTGTGGGGCAGCCTGCAGGCCGCCGACAGCAGTCCGTGAACCGCCGTCCTCGCTGCCGCTTCTGCGACTTGTTCGACCGTCGGCGCGTTATGACACGCCCTGGGTCGAACAACTCGCAGGTGGGGGGCGGCCAGCGCATTATGAGACGCCCTGGGTCGAACAACTCGCAAATGGGCAGCGTTAGCCCGCCATGACACGTCCTGGGTCGAACAACTCGGTGGGGGAAGACGACTGGGCGGTCGTTGCGAAGCAGCTCGGCCGGCCGGCCCGAGCGATGCGCGCGGTGGCGCACCGTTGCCCGTGTGGGCTGCCGGACGTCGTCGAGACGTGGCCTCGGCTACCCGATGGCACACCGTTCCCGACGCTGTACTACCTGACCTGCCCGCGCGCGTCGGCGGCAGTCGGCACGCTTGAGGCGTCCGGGCTGATGCGTGAGATGACCGAGCGGCTGTGGACGGACGAGGCGCTGGCCGCCGCGTACCGGCGGGCCCATGAGTCCTACCTGGCGCGGCGGGCGCAGCTCGGGCAGGTGGCCGAGATCGACGGCGTCAGCGCCGGCGGGATGCCCACCCGGGTCAAGTGCCTGCACGCGCTGGTCGCTCATTCGCTTGCGGCGGGACCGGGCGTCAACCCGCTCGGCGACGAGGCGCTGGCGATGCTAGGTCCGTGGTGGACGTCCGGGCCGTGCGTTGAATGAGGCCGTGCGTTGAATGAGGCCGTGCGCTGAACGGGCATGTCGCGGCGATCGACTGCGGCACTAATTCGTTGCGCCTCCTGATCGCGGACGGGGAACGGACGGACGTGCTGCGCCGCACCGAGATCGTCCGTCTGGGCCAAGGCGTCGAGCGCACCGGACGCCTCGCGCCAGAGGCCCTCGGCCGCACGCGCCGGGTGCTCGCCGAATACGCCGCGCTCGTCCGCGCCCATGGCGTCGACCGGCTGCGAATGGTCGCCACGTCCGCCACGCGGGACGCCGGCAACCGCGACGACTTCGTCGCGATGGTGCATGACGTGCTGGGCATCGAGCCCGAGGTGATCAGCGGGGACGAGGAGGCCGATCTCTCCTTCACCGGTGCCGTGAACGGGCTGCCCGGTCTGCATGGACGCGCGCTGGTCGCCGACATCGGCGGCGGCTCGACCGAGCTCATCGTTGGGTCGCCGGGCACGGACGGGCCGTTGTCGACGCGCAGCGTGGACGTCGGGTCCGTCCGGCTGACCGAGCGCCATTTGCACGACGACCCGCCGACCCGGGCGCAGATCGTCTCGACCGAGGCGGACGTGCGCGACGCGATCGACCGGGTGCGAAGCGGCGTGCCCCTGCACGAAGCGTCGACGGTCATCGGCGTGGCGGGCACGGTCACGACGCTCGCCGCGCTGGCCCTCGGCCTCGGCCGATACGACTCGGCCCGGGTGCACGGCGCGCGCATCCCGGCCGATCACGTGCGCGCCGTGAGCGGCCGGCTGTTGGCGATGACCCGGGACCAGCGCGCGGCGTTGCCCGCGATGCATCCCGGTAGGGCGGACGTCATCTGTGCTGGCGCGCTGATCCTGCGCACGCTGCTAGACGAGACGGAGGTTGGCGAGCTAGTCGTCAGCGAACGCGACATCCTGGACGGCATCGTGCTGCGCCTGCTGCCCGGCTGACGCCCGACTACTGGTGCGGCGCCTCATGGCTCGGAGCAGTGGTCGTCCTCCTAGCGACACGGCGCGCGGCGATTCGCGACGGCCTGGCCACGGGCGGCTCGGTACCGATCAGGCCACGCCACAGGGTGGCGGCGCCCTTCGTGGTCGCCATCTGTGCGGTCGCGATGCCGGCCGCGGAGACTGCCGCCCAACCGAGAGCGTCACGCCACGGCGCGTACGGGTCGGTGGCTCCGCGCGGCGGGTGGTTCGGGCGGGCCGCCGCCCAGGCCAGTTGGATCCCTTTGCGGGTGGCGATTCCGATCGGGAGGCCGATCGCCACCGTCAGCCCCCTCCAGGCCAGCTTGCTCAGCGTGTTCGCCATGGGGTGAGCTTAGGCCTGTGAGTGAGCGCTGGCCCGGTGATCCAGCGACCAGCTGGACGCCCGTCGCGCGATCGGATACCGATGTGCGGCACCTCGCGGCTGGTGCCAGCAGGATGCGGCAGCTGGATGCGCGCGTCTCGGTCTGCCGCGCCTGCCCGAGATTGGTCGCCTGGCGCGAGCAGGTAGCCGTGACGAAGCGCCGCGCCTTCGCCGACGAGGTGTACTGGGCACGTCCGGTGCCGGGCTTCGGAGTCGACGATCCGCAGATCCTGATCGTCGGGCTGGCGCCCGGCGCGCATGGGGCGAACCGGACCGGGCGCAACTTCACCGGCGACCGCTCCGGCGCCTGGCTCTACGCCTCGCTGTACCGCTGCGGGCTGGCCAACCAGCCGACCTCGGTGTCGGCCGACGACGGACTGATCCTGTATCGCACGCGCGTCGTGGCGGCCGTTCGGTGCGTGCCGCCGAAGAACAAACCGACGCCCGTCGAGCGCGACAGCTGCCGGCCGTGGCTGGCCCGCGAGCTGCAGTTGGTCTGGGCGAGCGTCCGCGCCGTGGTCGTGCTCGGTGCGTTCGGCTGGTCGGCGCTGTGGCCCGCGCTGCGGGCAGCCGGACTGACCACGCCCGCGCGCATCCCGGCGTTCGGGCACGGGGCCGAGGCGCCGCTGCCGGCGGGCCGGCTGGTGCTGGGCTGCTACCACGTCAGCCAGCAGAACACGTTCACCGGACGGCTCACCGAGCCGATGCTCGACGCCGTCGTCGCCCGGGCGATCCGCCACGCCGATACCCCGAACTGACGCCGACTACGGTCGGTAGGTATGGCGAAGCTCAACCAGCCGACCCGGATCGTCATCGTCGGCGGCGGCTACGTCGGCATGTACACGGCGCTGCGGCTGCAGCGGAAGCTGTCGCGTGGCCGCGCGGAGATCATGGTGATCGATCCGCAGTCGACGATGACCTATCAGCCGTTCCTGCCCGAGGCGGCCGCGGGCTCGCTCGAGCCCCGGCATGTGGTGGTCTCGCTGCGCCGAGTGCTGAAGAAGTGCCGGGTGGTCACAGGCTCGGTGACCCGCGTCGAGCACGCCCGCCGGACGGTCACCGTCCAGTTAACCGACGACGAGACGTACGAGCTGGCCTACGACCTGCTCGTCATGTGCCCGGGCTCGATCTCCCGACTGCTGCCCATTCCCGGTCTGGCCGAGCACGGCATCGGCTTCAAGACGGTCGGCGAGGCGATCTACCTGCGCAACCACGTGCTGTCCTGCCTCGACCGCGCGGCCTCGACGGCCGATCAGCAGCGGCGCAGGCGGGCGCTGACGTTCCTGTTCATCGGCGGCGGGTACGCCGGCGTCGAGGCGATGGCCGAACTGGAGGACATGGCCCGCTACGCGCTGCGCTACATACCCGAGATCGAAGCGCGGGACATGCGCTGGGTCATGGTCGAGGCGGCGTCGCGGATCATGCCGGAGGTGTCGGTGGCATTGAGCGCGTATACCGTCGACCGGCTGACCGACCGGGGCATCGACGTGCGGCTCAACACCCTGCTCCGCTCGGTCGAGGGCGGCCACGCCATGCTCAGCGACGGCGACGAGTTCGATACCGACACGGTGGTGTGGACGGCCGGCGTGCAGGCCAACCCGGTGCTCGAACAGACCGACTTCGTCCTGGACGACAAGGGCAGGTTGCCCTGCGACGCGAACCTGACTGTCCGCGGGGCGCCGGGCGTCTTCGCGGCAGGGGACTGCGCGGCCGTCCCGGACATTTCCCAGGACGACCCGACCGTGCTGCTCGGTCCCAGCGCCCAGCACGCGGTGCGTCAGGCCAAGACGGTCGCCGGCAATGTCGTCGCGACGATCAAGGGCTTGGCGCTGAGCGACTACAAGCATGCGTACGCGGGCTCGGTGGCCTCGTTGGGCCTGTACCGCGGGGTGGCCGAGATCTACGGCATCAAGCTGCGCGGGATCGTCGCCTGGTTCATGCACCGCACCTATCACGTCATGCGGATGCCGACGTTCAATCGCAAGATCAGGGTGCTGACCGACTGGACAGCCGCGCTGTTCTTCAAACGCGAGGTAGTCTCGCTCGGCCAGCTTCAGCAGCCGCGCGCCGAATTCGAGAAGGCGGCCGGCCAGCATCGGCTGCCCGAGCGGTCCGCTCCCTGAGCCGTGCTTACAGTGACAATGCCCCCGTGGCCCAATCGGCAGAGGCAGACCCCTTAAAAGGGTCGCAGTGTGGGTTCGAGCCCCACCGGGGGCACTCGGCCACCATCCGTGATCCGGATCGTGCGGGATGTGCAGACGAAGGCGGCTGGATGTCACTGCGACGCTGGCGGCGGTGACACGCTGCAGCCTAAAGCCACGGCCGCGTGTGCGAGGTCGCCGTCCCAGGTCGCGAGTAGCAGCGGCTCCGCGCCGATGCTCAACGCCGAGGCCAAGTGGACGGCGTCGTAGCCACGCAGCCCATGCGCCTCCGCGAGCCCTCCCGCGGCACGCGCCAAATCGAGATCGACACCGATGAAGTCCAGCTCGGCGCAGAGCCCGTCAATCCTTTGGACCGCGCGCCGAAGGGTGCGCGAGTCGATCCGATCCCCGCGACGGGCCGCGGCGGCCGCGGCCCGCGCCTCGGGGTAGACCAGCTGACTCGACGCGACGACGTCCGCTCGATCCCAGAGCTCGGCGGCGAGATCAGACCCCGATTCGTCGAACACGAGCTTCACCAGCGCTGACGTGTCGACGTAGACGATCAGCGCCGTTGCTCCCCGACGAGATCCGACACGGACCCGGCCGCCGTCAGCCGGGCACGCCCACTCGCGCGTCGGCGAGGTCTTATCGGATCACGCACCAACCCGCGGGCACGCAAGTCGGCCATTGGATCGTCACGCTCCACCGCCGTCAGGCGGGCGATACGGCGACCGCGCATCGTGACCACGACCTCGCCGCCAGCCCCGACATGGCGTACGTAACGGCTGAGCTGATCATGCAGCTCGCGCACACCTACCTCGATCTTCAGCTCATTGCTAGGTAGCGTCATGAGTTCAACCCTACGCGCTACTTGGTCTGCTGCTGCATTCATCGTGGGCTTGTCAGCTGGCCCACGACCTCGCCCGAGTCCGACGCCAGCGCGTCGCCGTGTCTGTGCACGACTTTCCATTCGCCGTCCTCGCGCCGGAAGACCGTCGTGGCGCGGAGCACGTACGGCTGCGGCGGGGCGCCGGCGATCGATGCGGTCGTGTGCTCCAACGCGACGGTGTACGCGAGGTCTCCGCTTGCCTCGGCCGCCACGATCTCGTTCTCGTAGGAGGTGCAGTTCGAGAACTGATTGCCGAGGAACTCGAACGTCCGACCGATCTCGGCCCAACCGCGTCCTGACATGGCTGCACCGAACAGCGTCAGCGGGTCGGTGCGCGACCACATCGCGATTCGCTCGGCGGGATCGCCGTTGTGCAGGGCGATCTCCGCCTTGGTCAGCCGCGGCATCGTCGCTGCGAGGAACTGCTCTGTCTCGGTCATGGTCCACCTCCACTGCACAGATTAGACTGAGCATCTATCTGAATAGATCCTGAGTATCATTCCGGTCGTGGCGAGTGTCAAGAGGCGCACCTACCGGTCGAGCATCCGCCGCGGGGACGCACCGCGGCTTGTCTGTGCTGCCGCCCACCGGCTTTTCTCGACGAAGGGTTACCTCGCAACCTCGATTGACGAGATCGCGGCCGAGGCGGGCGTGGCACGGCCGACCGTGTTCACGGCCGTGGGGACCAAGCCCGTCATCCTCAAAGCGGTCCTCGACCAGGCAATGGTCGGCGATGACGCGCCGGTGCCGATCGCGGACCGTCCGTGGTTCAAGGAAGCGCTCGACGAGCCCGACCCGGCGCGATCACTGGAACTGCACGCGCGCAATCTGTGCTGGATCCTCCAGCGTGTGGCGCCGCTCATGAGGGCTGTCGAGACGGCCGCAGCCGTGGACGCCGATGCGGCGACGCTCTGGAATAACCTCTCCCGACAACGCCGCACCGGCACCGCCACCGTGGCAGCCAACCTTGCGGCCAAGGCCACGTTGCGCTGCGAGGAGCGCACGGTCGCCGACACCTTATGGGCGCTGCCCCCGCAGGCCTACCTACGCCTGGTGCTCGACGGAGGCTGGACCGTGGAGAAGTTCCAGGCCTGGCTCACCGACCTACTGCAGCGCGTGTTCCTGCCGTGATTCCTCCGGCTGGACGTTGAGGTAGCGATTCGCGAACCGTCTCGTTACGAGCGGTTCATTCGATATGCAGGGCGCACGCGAAGTTCATTTTCGGGATCGCCGCACCGTCAGCAGCGGTCAGCTGCCGCTCTTGCGACGGAACGTCCGCTTGACACCGGCGGCGCCGTGCGCACCGTGGATCTTCGACGGGTCGCGCAGCTCCTCTGCGTGCTGATCTGCCTGCTGTCCGCGCTTGCGCTCGAGCGCCTCGCGGAACTTGTCCTTAACGTCATCCGTGCCTGCCGAGTCCACGGCGTGCACCGGGTCTTGGGCGCCACTCATCCGCTCAGCGTCGCACGAGGTGGCCGGACCTCGCTATCCCGGAACTGGGCGCAAACTCGTATCGTTGGAGGAGTAGCGCGGGTGCCGTACAGTGCTGGCCCCGAGAGGTTATGCCCCAGGAGGCAGTTGTGCCGAACCCGGTACTCAACAAGTTCAGCGAGCCATCGCGGTCCGCGACGCGGACGGCGCCGCCCGGCGCGACGCCGGAGGAGCTGGAGCGGATGTACAGCCAGCCGTCCTTCGGCGGTCCGACCGTTCCGCCCACCAGCACGAAGCCGGGCTACGGCGGCGGATCGGGCGGCGGCTTCGGCGGCCCGGTAGCCCCCACCCGGTACATGACCTTGGACGACGTGGTGGTGCGCACCGGCCTGATGCTGGCCGTCGTGCTGGTGGCCGGCGCGATCACCTGGGTCGCCGTGCCGGACAGCGCCTCTGGCGCGGTGATCACGATCGGCGCTCTCGGCGGGCTCGGCCTGGGCCTGTACATGGCCTTCACCATGCGGGTCAACGCGGTCACCGCGCTGATCTACTCGGCGTTCGAGGGCGCCTTCCTCGGTGGCATCAGCCGAGCGTTCGAGAACTGGAAGCCCGGCATCGTCGTGCAGGCCCTGCTCGGCACCATTATGGTGGCCGGCGGCATGCTCGTGGTCTACCGCGTCGGCGCGATCCGGGTCACCCCACGGCTGACCCGCATCGTGGTCGGCGCGACCATCGGCGTGGTCGGGCTGATGCTCGTCAACATCATTGCTGCCCTGTTCCACCCGGGCGGGCTCGGCCTGCGCGACGGCGGCGCCATGGCGATCATCTTCAGCCTGCTGTGCATCGCGGTGGCGGCGTTCAACCTGGTGCTCGACTTCGACATGGTCGAGCAGGGCATCCGGCGAGGCGCCGACGAGAGGTTCGCCTGGTACGCCGCGTTCGGGATCATGGTGACGTTGATCTGGCTGTACCTCGAGATCCTGCGTCTGCTCGGCTATATGCGCAACTGACCTTGTCAGACACCGACGACGGCGGGCCCGATGCAGCTGGGTCCGCCGTCGTAGTCCTGCCGGCCGGCCCGACTCCCTTCCCCCTCCGCAAGGGAGCTGGCCGTCCAGCCTGCTCAACGACGGCGCCCAGGCGCGGTTACGCGGCCCCGTTTTCGTTGATCTTGAGGCGCAGCTTGACCTATCCCCTCGGCGTGCGCCTCAAGATCGCGGGCAGCGCTCAGCGCACGGTGGAGCTCATCGCACGGCGAAGCTGGGCGACCACCAGCTGCTCCTCGTAGCGCACGACATCGCTCGGATAGCGGAGCAATAGCATTCCGTCGAGCACAAGTTCGTTCTGCCGAAGCTGATCATTGCGCCACGTCCGCACATTGAGGTGCAGCGCGCCGTCGACCTCCACTGCGACGATCCGGCCGTCCGGCAATGCCCAGCTGGCGTCGAGATAGCGCCGCCGCCCAGACGGCTCGCGCCGCACCGCCTGATGCATCGGCGTGGGCAGCCCGTTGCGCCTGCACAGTCGGACGAAATCGATCTCGCTCAACGCCTGCGCGCCCTGCTCGATGTCCGCGACGGCATGCACCATCGCCGCACGATGCCGTAGCCGGGGTGGCCTCGGCCAGGGCCCGCGCCAGGCTGTCGGCGCGCAGCAGGCGCTGCTGGACGGTGGCCGCCAGCAAGCCACTCGCCGAGCGTGGCTCGGCGAAGGTGCTCCCCGCCAGCACGGTCGCCTGGGCGAGATCGTGCAGACGTCGCGGCCGAATCTGGCGCACGCGGGACCAATCGCCGGTCAGGTGCAGCCGGATCGCGAACTCGTCGACTGAGGTCTGCTTGGTGCCCGCCGACAGGCGCCAGCACGTGCACCTCGTCCCGCTCCCAGCCACGCAGCCCATGGGCCTGTGCGGCCGTGAACGACGTCAGCACGGATTGAGGTCCGCAATTGACGAGCGCGGCCGCCCAGCGTTGTTCACGGGTCAGCCGGGTGTTGTGCAGGACGATCGCGCAACCACACAGCCGCCACCGGCCAGCTGCGACCTGCGCCGCGAGCTCGCTGGGGCCGATGCTCAGTTCGTTGAGCTGCCGACGATCCGCCACGCCGCCGAGTTCACAGAGATCGGGCCGGCGTGCCCGGGAGGCCGAAGCGGTGAGCACAAATGGATCGTCGGCGCGTCAGGGGCGCGGCAACAGGCGGCCGCAGGATCTGTGGACGGGCGAAATGCCTGTGGATAGCGGTGGCGAGGGCCGACTCGGGTCGTCCCGGCGCCCTCGACCTGCCGTCACGGCGCCCTCGACCGTGCCGTCACGGCGCCCCGGATCGTTGATCTTGAGGTCTACCTTGACCTATCGCTCGACGTGAGCCTCAAGATCGCCCGAGGGAGGGGTCGCCCAAGGACGGGCGACCGATGGCTGATGGGCTGATCGCGACCGATGGGCAGCTACGAGAGCCGTTCGATGATCATTGCCATGCCCTGGCCGCCACCGACGCACATGGTCTCCAGCCCGAACTGCTTGTCATGGGTCTGCAACGAGTTGATCAACGTTGTGGTGATGCGCGCGCCGGTCATCCCGAACGGGTGACCCAATGCGATTGCCCCGCCGTTGACGTTCAGCCTGTCCAGGTCGATGCCCAGGTCCTGGTAGGACGGGATCACCTGAGCCGCGAACGCCTCGTTGATCTCGACCAGATCGATGTCGCCGATCGTCATGCCAGCCAGGGCGAGCGCCTTGGTGGACGCCTCCACCGGGCCGAGCCCCATGATTTCGGGCGACAGCGCGCAGAGGCCGGTCGACACGATGCGCGCCAGGGGCGTGATGCCGAGCGTGGCGGCCTTGGCGTCGGACATGATCACCAGCGCGGCAGCGCCGTCGTTGAGCGGACAGCAGTTGCCGGCGGTGACCCGGCCGTCCGGGCGGAACACCGGTTTGAGCGCGGCCACCGCCTCGTACGTGACACCCGCCCGCGGCCCGTCGTCGGCAGCGACGACCGACCCGTCCGGCAGGGTGACCGGGGTGATCTCGCGGGCCCAGAAGCCGTTGGCGATGGACTTCTCGGCCAGGTTCTGCGAGCGGACCCCGAAGTGGTCCATGTCCTCCCGGCTGACGCCCTTGACCCGCGCCAGGTTCTCCGCGGTCTGCCCCATCGCCATGTAGATGTCGGGCAGCTGGCCGTCCGCGCGTGGGTCGGCCCAGGTGTCACCACCGGCCGCAGCTGTGGCCGCGGTGCGGGCTTCGGCGTCGGCGAACAACGGGCTGTGGGTGTCCGGCCACGAGTCCGAACTGCCCTTGGCGAACCGGGATACCGTTTCCACGCCGGCCGATATGAACACGTCACCCTCTCCCGCCTTGATCGCGTGGAACGCCATCCGCGTGGTTTGCAGCGACGAGGAGCAATAGCGGGTGATCGTGGCACCGGGCAGGAAGTCGTAGCCGAGCTCGACCGCGACGACACGGCCCATGTTGAATCCTGATTCACCACCCGGCAGCCCGCAGCCCAGCAGCAGGTCGTTGATGTCATGCGGGTCGAGCTCGGGAACCTTGTCCAGAGCCGCCCGAACCACGTGCGCGGCCAGATCGTCGGGACGCACGGTCGCCAACGAGCCCTTGCCCGCCCGGCCGATGGGAGAGCGGGCGGTGGAAACAATCACGGCTTCGGTCATGAGAGAGGCCTTTCCGGAAGCGGCGTTTACCTGAATCGTGCCACGGACTCGGGCCCGCTGTCGGTGTCGACGGTCACCGGACGGGCCTGCTCCGGCGATCCGGCCACCGGCCCCGGAGGGCGGCGGCGCCGCAGCTTTGCCCAGCGGCCGCGGCGTCCGCTGGCCTCGCCGTGCACCTCGGTGGCCGCGACCTCGGTGCCCGGACGGGACGCTGCTTGGGCCGCGGCGCGGGCGACCGGTCGCGGACGCCGGGTTGTGAAGCCGCTGGCGGAGCGCTCCTTGGTACGCAGCCCGAGGGCGTCCAGGCAGGACGGCAAGATCGCGTCGGCGGCGGCCGCATAGCCCTGCTCGGACGGATGGAACTGGTCGTCGCTGAAGAACTCGCGCCGCTCGGCGAACAGCGGGCCGAGCAGGTCGGCCAGCGAGACCGTGCGCCCACCGGCCTCGATCACCGCGATCGTCTGGGCGGCCGCGAGGCTGCGCGACATGCGCCGGGCCAGGTAGCGCAGCGGCTGGGCGATCGGCCGGACCGTCCCGAGATCTGGGCAGGTGGCCACGACGACCTCAGTGCCGCCGGCCCGCAGCGTCCGCACCGCGTCGGACAGATAGCGCACCGACTGGTCCAGCTTGACCCGATGGGTCACGTCGTTGGCCCCGACGATCACGACGGCCAGGTCGAGGTGGTCGGGCAACGACGCCAGCTGGCCGGGCAACGCGCTCGACTCGGCGCCCACGGCAGCCACGTTCGTCAGGTGAACCGGTCGGCGGGCGGCGGCCGAAATACTCACGGCCAGCCGCACGCCCGGGGTATCGCGGTCGCGGTGCACCCCGTAGCCGGCTGCAGTGGAGTCGCCGACGACGGCCATTCGCAGCGGCGGCCGGACGTCGCTGACGCCCGAGGCCGCCCAGGTGGTGCCATGCGAGGCGGGCGGATCGGTGGTGGGCTGCGGGATGCGCCGACGAGCCAGTTTGCTCTCGCCCACGATGACCCCCCATAGCGCAGCGCCCCCGACCATGCCGAGCGCGCCGATGCCGCCGCCTCCGTAGGCCGCGGCGGTGGCGATCTGCCGCGCCCTGCTCGCCCTGCTCACCGACTAACCCCGCTCTTCGCGCAACCGCTCATCGCTCGTTCGCTACCCTCCTCGCTCGCTGTGCTCGCTGCGATGCTCCGCTCACTCACGTCCCCTTTCGCGCCTGGAATTCGAGGTTAGCCTCTCGGTCATGTACTACGAATCGCTCATCGACCTCATCGGCAATACCCCGCTGGTCAAGCTGAACCGAGTGACCGAATCGCTGGCGCCTACGGTGCTGGCCAAGGTCGAATACTTCAACCCCGGGGGTTCCGTCAAGGACCGCATCGCGGTGCGCATGATCGACGCCGCCGAGGCGTCCGGGGAGCTGAAGCCCGGTGGCACCATCGTCGAGCCGACGTCCGGCAACACCGGCATCGGCTTGGCGATCGTGGCCCAGCAACGCGGTTACGAGTGCATCTTCGTCTGCCCGGACAAGGTGAGCGGCGACAAGATCAACACCCTGCGGGCGTACGGCGCGCAGGTGGTGGTCTGCCCGACCGCGGTGCCGCCCGAGGATCCGCGGTCGTATTACGCGGTGTCCGACCGGCTGGCCCGCGAGACTCCGGGTGGCTGGAAGCCGGATCAGTATTCGAACCCGAACAACCCGCTCTCGCACTACGAGACGACCGGCCCGGAGATCTGGGAGCAGACGGAGGGCCGGATCACCCATTTCGTGGCGGGCATCGGTACCGGCGGGACGATCACCGGGACCGGGCGGTATCTGAAAGAGAAATCGGGCGGCGCGGTCCAGGTCATCGGGGCCGACCCCGAGGGCTCGGTCTACTCAGGCGGCACCGGGCGGCCGTACCTGGTCGAAGGCGTCGGTGAGGACTTCTGGCCGTCGACCTACGACCGGACGATCTGCGACGAGATCATCGCCGTGTCGGACGCCGACTCGTTCGACATGACCCGGCGGCTGGCCCGCGAAGAGGGCCTGCTGGTTGGCGGGTCCTGCGGCATGGCCGCCATGGCGGCGCTTCAGGTGGCACAGCGGCTGGGACCGGGCGACCTGGTCGTCGTCCTGCTGCCAGACGGCGGCCGCGGCTACTTGTCCAAGGTCTTCTCCGACGAGTGGATGGCCGACTACGGATTCCTGGACGTATCCGCGGGCACGACCGTGCTTGACGTCTTGCAGGCGAAGTCCGGGGCGACCCCCCCGCTCGTCCACGCCCACCCGAACGAAACCGTCCGGGAGGCCATCGACATTCTGCGCGAGTACGGGGTGTCGCAACTGCCGGTCGTCAGCGCAGAGCCTCCCGTCACCGCAGGCGAGGTGGTCGGCGCGGTCGGCGAACGCGAACTGCTGGACGCCCTGTTCGGCGGGACGGCCGCGCTGGCCGACCCGGTCGAACGGCACATGTCGGCGCCGCTGCCGATCATCGGCTCGGGCGAGCCGGTGTCGGCCGCGATCAAGGCGCTCGGCGGCGCGGACGCCCTGCTCGTTCATGTCGACGGCAAGCCGGCCGGCGTGCTGACCCGGCAGGACCTGCTCGGGCATCTCGCCGGGGCGCCGAGGTCATAGCGGCGCGCTGGCCGTAAATCATGACCCACTGCCAAGCGGGGACGGATAGGTTGGGCCGATGAGCGGGTTCAACACACGGGCGATCCACGCCGGGCAGGAGCCGGACGCGCTGACCGGCGCGGTCACCGTGCCGATCTACGCGACCTCGACGTACAAGCAGGACGGCGTCGGCGGACTGCGCGGCGGCTATGAGTACAGCCGTGGCGCAAACCCCACCCGGACCGCGCTGGAGGAAGCGCTGGCTGCCCTGGAGGGCGGTCGCCGGGGCCTCGCGTTCGCCAGCGGGATGGCGGCCGAGGACACCCTGCTGCGCGCCATCTGCCGACCTGGTGATCACGTGCTGCTGCCCGACGACGCCTACGGCGGGACGTTCCGGCTGGTGGCGCGGGTGCTCGCCCGGTGGGGGGTCGAGTACACGACCGTGCCGCTGGTCGACGTCGACGCGGTACGCGCCGCGGTGCGCCCGACGACCCGGGTGCTCTGGGCCGAGACGCCCACCAATCCGCTGCTCGGCGTCGCGGACATCGCGGCGCTGGCGTCCGTGGCGGACGAAGCCGGAGCCCGGCTGGTCGTCGACAACACCTTCGCCTCGCCCTATCTACAGCAGCCGATCGCGCTGGGCGCGGACGTTGTCGTGCACTCGACGACCAAGTACCTGGGCGGGCACTCGGACGTGATCGGCGGAGCGCTCGTTACCGCGGACGCCGACCTCGGCGACCAGCTCGCGTTCCACCAGATGGCAATGGGAGCGGTGGCAGGACCGTTCGACGCCTGGCTGGTGCTGCGCGGCATCAAGACGCTTGGCGTGCGGATGGATCGGCACTGCGCGAATGCCGCACGTATCGCGGAGTTCCTGCTGGGCCACCAGGCTGTCGCCCGTGTGCTGTATCCGGGACTGGCCGACCACCCCGGTCATGCGCTCGCGGCCCGTCAGATGCGCGGCTTCGGCGGCATGGTGTCGTTCACGCTGCGCGGTGGCGAGGAGGCCGCGCTCAAGGTGTGCGAACTTGCGTCCGTGTTCACACTCGGCGAGTCACTCGGCGGCGTCGAGTCGCTGATCGAGCACCCGGGCCGGATGACGCACGCATCGGCGGCTGGCTCACCGCTGGAGGTGCCAGACGACCTCGTCCGGCTCTCGGTCGGTATCGAGGACGTCGACGACCTGATCGCCGATCTCGCTGCCGCCCTCAGCTGACTAGCAGGACCGAGACGCCGGGCAACGCAGCCCGCGCCAGTCGGCCATCGGTGGTCAGCAGGGTCTCGTCGAGCAGCGACGCGCACGCGACGTAGAACGCGTCGTAGATCCACACTCGGTTGCGCAGCTCCCATACCTTGGGTGCAAGGGGGCGAAGCGGGACGGTGATCAGCGGGATTCGGGCCAATTGCTGGATCGCCTTACTGGCAACCGACGCCCTGACCCGCGAAGCCCTGACAAGTCGCGCAAGCGCCGACACCGTCTCCGCGTGGGCAAGATCAGGAGCTATCCAAGTAGCGTCGCGCATGGCGCGGGTTACCCGTTCGCCGTGCGGCGTTTCGAGCAGTGCCTCGACGAGGGCGCTGGCATCGATGATCACTCGGGCCGGCCCCGCACCTCGTCCATGAGCTTCTCGATATCGATCGGATCATGCCGGGGGAGTCTGCGGACCTCGGCGAGCCATTCATCGGTGGTGAGCTGGGACAGGCCGTCCTCGATGAACTTCGTGACCAGCGCGCTCACCGTCGTGTGCTTGGCTCGCGCGCGGTCGCGCAGTTTCTGATGAAGGGAGTCGGGGAGATTCTTGACCTGCAGGTTGCTCATGTCATGACTCTAGCATGCTGAGGGCATGCCACTCGTCGGCCAGGATCGCGTATACCAGCTCGTCGCTCCACTCCCCTTTGAACCGCTCGTTCTGCACGAAGTGCGCTTCCTGGCGCATCCCCAGCCGTTCGGCGACGCTAGCCGACGGGGTGTTGCGCGCGTCCAGGCGTGCGATGATCCGATGCAGGCCCAACCCGCTGGAAATACCGAACCCGAGTCGCAGCAGCTGCGCCGCTGCCTCGGTGGCGTAGCCGCGGCCGGCCCACGCCGGGTCTAAGACATAGCCGATCTCGCCGCCCTGATGCTCGCGGCTGCGCCAAAACAAGATCACGTCACCGACCAGGCGATCCGAGGCGCGCTCGACCACCGCGAGCGTGAGGGCCTGTCCCTCGTCGTCCAGGGTGGTGTTGCTGTACAGGGTGGCGATCCGCTGTGCCACCCCCTCGCGCGTCAGCGGCTCGTGCGGCAGGTAGCGGCAGACATCGTCGCGCGACTTGTAGGCGTACATCGGCTCGGCGTCGGCCGCGACGCAGGGCCGCAACCTGAGCCGTTCGGTCTCGATCGGGTAGGAAGGAGACAGCACCGCGTCACGCTACCGTTGCGCTATGGGCTGCCGGGCGAGCGCCGTGTGGGATGACGCGTACCTCACCTACGACTTCGGTGATCATCCGATGAACCCGATCCGGCTGGATCTGACGATCCGGCTGGCCCGTGAGCTCGGGGTCCTCGAGCGGGTCGACGTTATCCCGCCGGTGGCGGCCGACGAGCGGCAGCTGCTGGCCGTCCACGACGCGGACTACCTGGCCGCGGTCCGCACCGCGAGCAGCAACCCGGCGTTCGAGGGCTTCGGCCTGGGCACGAGCGACGACCCGGTGTTCCCCGGAATGTACGAGGCGTCGGCGTTGATCGCGGGTGGATCCCGGCTGGCCGCCCTCGAGGTGTGGGACGGGCAGGCCGAGCACGCGGTGAACATCGCCGGAGGCCTGCATCACGCGATGCGGGACTACGCGTCGGGCTTCTGCGTTTTCAACGACATCGTGCTGGCGATCCGCACCCTGCTCGACGCAGGCGCTCACCGGGTCGCCTACGTCGACGTCGACGTGCACCACGGCGACGGGGTGCAGGCCGCCTTCTACGACGACCCGAGAGTGCTGACGGTCAGCCTCCATCAAGACCCGCGGACTCTCTTCCCCGGCACCGGGTTCCCGTCCGAACTGGGCCGCGGCGACGCGGAGGGCACCTCGGTCAACCTCGCGCTGCCGCCCGGCACCGACGATTCAGGCTGGCTGCGCGCGTTTCGTGCAGTCGTGCCCGGTGCGGTGCGGGCATTCGCTCCCGACATCCTGTTGACGCAATGCGGCTGCGACACGCACCACGACGATCCACTCGCCAACCTCGAGCTGACCGTCGACGGCCAGGCGACCGCGATCAGCGAGCTGCATACGCTGGCCCACACGGCGGCGCACGGAAAGTGGGTGGCGTTCGGCGGTGGGGGGTACGGCGTGCTGCGCTGCGTGCCGCGCACCTGGACGCATCTGCTCGCCGAAGCCTCGGGCAGTCCGGTCGACCCGGCCCTGCCCGTCCCACCCGGGTGGACGGCCTACCTGCGCGGGCGCGGCGTCACCGCGCAGCTGCCTGAGCGGATGGGTGAGCGGTCGGAGCCGATCCACGTCCGACCTTGGGAGCCGCACGGCGAGGCCTGGCTAGACCGCGCTATCGGGGCCACCCGCACGGCCGTCTTCCCGCTGCTCGGACTCGACCCACACGATCCCCGTGACTGACTTCCCACCGCACTGGGAGGCGGATGTCCTCGTCGCGGACGGCGGCACCATGCACCTGCGTCCAATCGAGCCGTCCGACGCCGATGCGCTCGTCGCGTTCCACGCGGGCCTCTCCCCTCGTACCCGGTACCTTCGCTACTTCTCGAACTACCCGCACATGCCCGAGCGAGACCTGCAGCGGTTCGTCAACGTCGATCACCACGACCGGGTCGCACTGATCGCCCTACTGAACGGCCAGATCATCGCCGTCGCCCTTTACGAGCACACCCCCGACACCGACGAGGCCGAGGTCGCCTTTGTCGTCGCGGACGAGCACCAGGGACGCGGCATCGGCTCGATCCTGTTGGAGCACTTGGCATTCGCGGCCCGCGAGTGTGGCATCAAGCGATTCACGGCGATCGTCCTAGCCGAGAACAAGACCATGATCAACGTGTTCCACGAGGCGGGATACCAGACCACCCGTCACCTCGAGGCGGGCGAAGTGAGCCTCGAGTTCGACATCGACGAGACGGCGCTGACCGAGGCGGTGATGCGCCAGCGCGAGCAGCGCGACGAGGCCCAATCGATCCAGCGGCTGATGTTCCCTTCCTCGGTGGCGGTGATCGGCGCGAGCAACGACGGCGGCAAGGTCGGCAACGCGATCTTTCGCAACCTGCTGCGCATGGGATTCCACGGTCCGCTGTACCCGGTCAACCCGGACGCACGGCACGTCGCTGGCGTGCGCGCGTACCCGACGGTGACCGACGTGCCCGACGACATCGACCTGGCGGTGATCGCGGTCCCGGCCGCGACTGTCCCGGGGGTCGTCGAGCAGTGCGCGGCGCGCGGTGTGAACGGTCTGGTACTGGTCTCGGGCGGGTTCGGCGAGCGCGGGGACGCGGCCCAGCGCGCGGCGGGGCTGGCTGCTCAGCGCGCGCTCGTCTCCTCCGCCAGGGCGCACGGCATGCGGGTGGTGGGCCCGAACTGCCTCGGGATCCTCAACACCGACCCCTCCATTGGGCTGAACGCCTCGCTGGCGCCGCTGCCTCCGCTACTCGGCCGGGCCGGGTTCTTCTGCCAGTCCGGCGCGCTGGGCGCCGCGGTGCTGGGCGAGGCGTCGCGTCGTGGCCTCGGTGTCTCGACGTTCGTGTCGGCGGGCAATCGTGCCGACGTGTCGGGCAACGACCTGTTGCAGTACTGGGAAACCGATGACGCCACCGAAATCGTCCTGCTGTACCTGGAGAGCTTCGGCAACCCGCGCAAGTTCGCCCGGGTGGCGCGGCGCCTCAGCAGCAGCAAGCCGATCGTGGCCGTGAGAAGCGGACGCGGGTCGGTCGTGGCCGAGCTGCAGTACACGTCGGCCGAGGTGCCCGAGGTGAGCGTGCAGGCGCTGTTCGAGGCCACCGGCGTGATCCGCGTCGACACGCTCGACGACCTGTTCGACGTTGCGCTGCTGCTCACCTCCCAGCCGCTGCCGAGGGGTGATCGGGTCGCGGTGGTCGGCAACTCCGCGGCCCTTGGGCTGCTGGTCACCAATGCCTGCGTGTCTGCGCAGCTGCGTCCGGCGATTGCCGTCGACACCGGGGTGGACGGGTCGCCCGCCACCTTCCAGCAGGCCGTCAGCGAAGCGATGGCCGACGACCATATCGATGCGGTGGTGGCGGTGTTCGTTCCGCCGTTGCAAACGACGTCCGGGGAGGACTACGCGACCTCGCTGCGAGCGGCGGCAGCGACCGGCGACAAGCCGGTGCTTTCGACGTTCCTGGGCTTCGACGGCGTTCCGGTGGCGCTTGCCGAACCGGGGCCGTCGCGTCCGGCGCGCGGTTCCATCCCGTCGTACCGGACGCCCGAACGAGCCGTGCGGGCGCTTGCCCGGGCGGTGCGCTACGCGCGGTGGCGCGAGCGTCCACACAGCACGGTGCCGCACCTGGACGGCGCCGACCCGGACGGTGCGCGGTCACTCGTCGAGTCGATCCTCGCGTCGGCACCGGAAGGGCGGGCGCTCGAAGCGGCGGAGACCCGCAAGCTGTTGTCGTGCTACCGGATCTCGATCGTCCAGGCCGGGGAGCTGGCAAGGCGCGGCGTCGAGGTCGTTTTCGGTGTGCAGGACGACCGGTCGTTCGGCGCCCTCGTCTCCTTCGGGGTCGGCGGTGTGGCAACGGACTTGCTCGGCGACCGAGCATACGCGGCCGTGCCGTTGACCACAGCGGACGCGCAGGAGCTGATCGAGGCACCGCGGGCGGCGCCGCTGCTGTCCGGTTACGGGGGCGCAGCGCCGGCGGATCATGCGGCGCTCTCGGCGTTGGTGCTGCGATTGTCGACGATCGCGGACGATCTGCCCGAGGTGGTGGAGCTCTCCGTGCATGGGGTGGCCGGGCCGTCCGGGGTGTTCGTGCTGGCGGCGTCGGGCCACGTCGCGCCGCCCGTTACCCGCGGCGACACCGGCCCGCGCCGCCTGCCCGGCCAGTGATCGCTGACGATCAGGACGGGCCGGGGCCGACGCTCACGTACGGCGGACTCGGCTGGATCGACAGGTTGGCCACGGGGTTGTTGATCAGCTTCAGCAGCAGGTCACGCGCGGCCCGCCAGGCCGAGTCGCTGACCGTCAGCCCACAGCCGCCCACGTTGCCGACGACCCGGTGCTGCTGCCCATCCGCCTGCGTTGCGATCAGCACGACGGTCGGCCCGAGTTCGGCGGTGCAGGGCAGGTTCGACGGGCTGGCCGGCAGGCGGTTGAAGCGGTCCGCGACGGCCTGGGCGGGCGAGCCGGCGAGGCTGTACTGGATGGAGATGCTGGTCGAGGCCGCGCCGGACGCTGGAGCCTGCTGGTAGACGCAGATCTGCAGGGCGCTCACCGGCGCCGGAAACAGCGGCGCGCTCGCGGCCGCGCTGCCTGCTGGCAACTGCACCGGTCGGGCTGCCGCGGAGCAGGCAGCCGTTTCGCCGGGCGCCGCCGACCGGTTCGGGAGGGCGCCGGATGCGGGTTGTGCGCCGGATGCCGCGGATGAGCCGGAGTCGTTGCTTGCGGCGATAGTCACGACCGAGACGATGGCGCCGACGGCCAGGACGCCAGCCACGCTGCCGGTGGCTGCGGCGATGGTCCTACGGCGCCGCTGGCGCGTGTGGCGCGCGCGGCTGATCACGGTGTCCGGATTCAGGCCCGCTCCGTCGCCGTCGTGCAGCGCAGCGCGCAGCTGCGACTCGCTGGGACTCACCGCAGGTCACCCCCACCTGACGCCGCCGTCGCCTCGACGCGCAGCCGGGCGAGTGCACGGGAGCAGGCGCTCTTCACCGTGCCGACCGGCACGCCGAGCGTCTCGGCGGTGTCGGCTTCGGACAGGTCGCAGTAGTAGCGCAGCACGACGACGGCTCGCTCGCTGGCGGACAATTCGCGCAGCAACCGCCGCAGCTCGTCGCGCTCGTCGCTGGCGGCGAGCGCGTGATCGGGGCCTGGCTCGTCGGGCAGGACTTCGGTCGGCCGCTCGCCCCACCACCGGCGCCGGGACGAGTCGACGTGGCTGGTGACCATCGCCTTACGGACGTAGGCCACCGGCTCGTGGACCCGGTCCCACCTGAAGTACAGCTTGGTCAATGCGGTCTGCACGAGATCCTCACCCCGCTGGTGATCGCCGGTGAGCAGGCGGGCGGCATGCAGCAGCGTCTGGCCGTTCGCCTGCACGAACGCCCGGAACGCCGCGTCGTCCGGCATCGGCGCCTCCTTCACCTAGCCAGACGCGGTGGCCGCCGGGTTCGGTTCCAACATCGGGAATATCTTGAGCGACAGGTGAACCTAATCCTGCCGAAGTGTGAGGGGCAGCCACATGCGGCGGTGGGGGATGGTGTGCTCGGCGTCGGTGAAGACGCCGCCCTCGGCTAGCCAGCCGTGCGCTGCGTAGAACCCGGCGGCAGTCTCGCGCGCGTTGGCCCACAGCAGCACGCCACCGGCGGCCTGGACGTAGTCCGCGGCGTAACGTAGCACCGCCGCGCCGACGCCCTCGCCGCGACGGTCGGGCGCCGTGGCCATCTGGCGCAGATGCCAAGCCGGGTCGTCCGCGGGACGCCAGGGGCATGGCTCGCGGAAGACGAAGCACGTCCCGATCACGACCCAGCCGTCCAGGGCTGCGATGTGCACCGCAGCGGGCTGGTCATCGCCCGGCAGCGGGTCGTTCGGGCTCAGCCAGGGCCGCAGCACGCGGCGGCGCAGCGACCGGGTGCGGGCTGGATCGACCAGCTCGACGGAGATCACCAGACCGCGTGTTAGCTGGCGCGGCGGCGGCCTGCGCGGGTGCGCAGGTAGTCGCTGACGACGTATTCGCCGAGCGTGCCGCGGTTGGGCATGAACAGCCGCCCGCCGTTGCGGCGGGCCAGCTCCTGCATGAACGCCACAAGCCGCGGCTCGTCGTCGAGCATGAACACGTTGATCGTCGCCCCGCGGCGGGTGCACCGTTCGACCTCGGCGAGGGTCGCCGCGATCGTCTCCCGGGTGGGCGGCCAGGCGAAGTCGGCGAACCCGTCAGCGGCCAGGTGCGCGGTGGGCTCGCCATCGGTGATCACCATGATCACCGGCTCGGCGGTGCGGTGCTTGTCCAGGTGCCGACGGGCCAGCATCAGCGCGTGCTGCAGGTTGGTGCCCTGCACCCGGTCCCAATCGTGGTCGACTAACGCCCGGGGCTGCAGCACGCGTGCGTAGTCGCTGAATCCGATGATCTCGATCGCGTCTTGCGGATACTGCGTGGTGACCAGGGCGTGCAGCGCCATGGCCGTCGTCTTGGCCTCGCCCCAGGTGCCGCGCAGCTCCATCGAGTACGACATGTCGACGAGCAGGGCCACCGCCGCGCAGCTGCGTCGCTCGGTCTCGACGACCTCGAAGTCGCTTGCTTGGAGGCGGATTCGTCCCTCACGTGTCGGTTCGCGTGCACTGCGCAGCACGGCGTTGCGGACCGTCCGCACGATGTCCAGTGGCTGCTCGTCGCCGAATTGCCACTCCCGGCTGGCCCCGGTGACCTCGCCCGCGGCACCGGCGTCGCGCACGTCGTGGCCGCCACGGCCGCGCGATTCGAGCACCGAGAAGACGCGGCGCAATGCCGTCGCGCCGAGTCGACGCAACGCCCGCGGCGTGAGCTGCAACCCGTCGCCGGTCCGTTCGATGTAGCCCTGCTTCTGCAGCTCGCGCTCGATGCGCCGTAGCTGTGCCATGTCGTCGACGGCCTGCCGTCCGAGAGCCCGCTCGATCAGCTCGTCGTCGATGTCGTCGAGGCTCGCGCCGGGGTAGTCCTGCGGGGCCAGTTCGGCGATCTGGTCCAGGTCCGCGAGCTCGGCAAGGGCGCCAGTCGCGTCGGAGTAGCCGAGCGCCTGGTCGCCGCCCATCTGATCCCCGCTACCCCATTGCAAGTCGGGACGGGCGGCGCGCAGCGACCCCTGCAGCCGGGCCATCTCCTCCGCCAGCCCCGCGTCGCCGAGGGCTTGCTGCATGAGCTGCCCGAGTTCGGCGCGCTGCTCGGGCGTCAGGGAGTTCATCAGGCGTTGCGCCGCGGCGGCCCGACGAGCCAGCGAGTCGATGAGCTCGGCCAGGTTCTTTGGGTTGTCGGGGAAGAACTCGCCGTACTGCTGCATGAACTGGTCGAACTGCTGCTGGGTGTGCTCGCCCCGGGCGTCCGCATCGAGCATTTCGTTAAGGGCGTGCATCATCTCCCGGATGCGCGCCATGTCCTGGCCCGTCGCGTTCTGCAACGAGTCACGCAGCCCGGCGAACTGCGCATCGAGGACCTCGGACTGCAGCATGTCCTTGATCTGCTGGTACTTCTGCGCGGCTTCGGGCGAGCGCCACTGGTAGTCGGCAAGCTGGCGCACCGCGCGCGCGGTGTCCTTGGGCAACGTGTCGAGCTCGGCCTCGGCCATCCGCGCCGCATCCGACGGGTCCGGGAACAGCGCTTGACGCTCCAGGCTCACCGCCTCGCCGAGCAGCTCGTGCACCCGCTGCAGCGTGCCATCGAGGCGGTTCTCCCGCCGCAGCTCACGAGCCCGATTGCGCGCAGCCTGGCGCAGCGAATCCAGGCCGTTGCGGCCGCTCGGGCCGAGCCGGAGCATCCGGTTGAGCGCATTGCGTGGCGACATCCCCGCGAGGACGTCGTCGCCGATCTCGTCAAGAGCGCGGCGGATGTCGTACGGTGGCTCCAGAGGGTCTGGCCCGCCCCGCCATTGCGCCGTAACTGTATGCCATGTCACGAAACCTCAGGTGACCACAACGCGATGAGCGCTTGCGCGAAGAGCGCGCCGACGCGCGAGCGAAGCGAGCTTGCGTGCGAAGCGCGGGACCGGCCCGAGCGCAGCGAGGGCCGGGACCGGGATTCGCGTTCGGCGAATGAGTCGGTCACCCCTCATACCCCGTAGACCGTCCGGTTGCCCGACGACTCCTTGGCCAGCCGCTTGTTCAGGTACAGGCCCTCCAGCGCGAACTCGACAACTGCGGCGGCCACGCCCACCGCCGCTCCCCCCTCGCCGATGCCGTCGGGCTCGAGCCGTTCGAGCAGGGCCGACAGGCCCGGCACCGAGCCCACCTGCTCGAGCAGCCGGTCGGCCGACACCGTGTCTCCCGACTCGACCAGCAGGCCGCCGTCGAACTTCTCCTGCAGCGGCCGGAGATCCAATCCGGCCAGCCGCGCCCGGTAGGTTTCGGCGATGGCCCGGCGCAGCAGGTGATCGAGCACCTCGAATTCGCGTCCCTCGTCGGCGTCGTCGAACTCGACCTTGCCGCGCGACGCGGGGATCACTGCGGGCAGGTCCGCCACGCGGGCGACAGCCACCGGCTCGCCAGCGATCGCCGCACGGCGCACCGCCGACGCCGCCACGGTCTCCACGGCGGCGATGGCGAACCGCGCCGAGACACCCGAGCGCTGATCGACCTGCGGCGCGTCGCGCACTGCCCGGGCGAATCGTCCCAGTACTTCGAGCAGGTGAGAGGGCACGAGCGGGGCAGCGAGATCGGACGAGTCCCACAGCACCGCGGCCTCATGCGCCACGAGCTCGAGCTCGTCGTCCAGGTCCAACGGGTAGTGGGTGCGCACCTCGGCGCCGAACCGGTCCTTGAGCGGGGTGATGATGCGGCCCCGGTTCGTGTAGTCCTCGGGATTGGCGCTGGCCACCAGCAACAGGTCGAGGGGCAGCCGCAGCTGATATCCGCGCACCTGGATATCGCGCTCCTCCAGGACGTTCAGCAGCGCGACCTGGATGCGTTCGGCCAGATCCGGCAGCTCGTTGACGGCGAAGATGCCCCGGTTGGTCCGCGGCACCAGACCGTAGTGCACCGTCTCGGGGTCGCCCAGGGTGCGGCCCTCGGCGACCTTGATGGGATCGATGTCGCCGATCAGGTCGCCGACGGACGTGTCCGGGGTGGCGAGCTTCTCGCCATACCGTTCGCTGCGATGCTTCCAGGCGACCGGTGTCAGGTCGCCGTCCTGGGCTACCAGGGCCCGGCAGCGCCCGCAGACGGGGGAGTACGGGTGGTCGTTGATCTCACAGCCGGCGACCACCGGCGTCCACTCGTCGAGCAGGCCGGCCAACGTACGGATCACCCGGGTCTTGCCCTGGCCGCGCTCCCCGAGCAGCACCATGTCGTGTCCGGCGAGCAGCGCTCGTTCGATCTCCGGGGTGACGGTCTCGTCGAAGCCGACGATGCCGGGCAGGGACGGCCGGCCGTGCGTCAACCGGTCGATCAGGTTCTGGCGGATCTCGGTCTTGACGCTGCGGTGGACGTGACCGGACGCGCGCAAGTCGGCCAGGGTGTCGATCGTCGGGGCTGAACTCACCGAATCGACGCTACGACGCGGGGGGCCGATCGGCTAGCTCGTGCGCACGCGGACCGGCGTGTTCGCCGAGCGCGGAAGACGGCTCAGCCAGTGAACGGTGCGGCGCTGACCAGGGTGACCTGCATCGTCTTGCCGGTGGGCGTCTCGTACGACACCGTGGCGCCCTCCCTGGCGCCGGTGAGCGCCTTGCCCAAGGGGGAAGCCGCCGAGTAGACCTCGAGGTCGGTAGTCTCCGACTCTTCGCGTGACCCAACCAGGAACGTCTCGGTGTCATCGTCGCCGGCAAAGCGGACGGTGACCACCATGCCAGGTCCGGCTACCCCATGCGTGGTCGGCGCCTCGCCGACGTGCGCGTCGCGCAACAGGTTGTGCAGTTGCAGGATCCGCCCCTCTTGCCGGGCCTGCTCCTCGCGTGCGGCCTGGTAGCCGCCGTTCTCGCGCAGATCGCCCTCTTGGCGCCGGTCGTTGATCTCTTTGGCGAGAACCGGGCGGTGGGCGATGAGCTCGTCCAGCTCTCGCGACAGCCGGTCGTACGCCTCCTGGGTCAGCCAGTTGGCTGGCGCGGTGCTGGCGGCACTGTCGGTGGTGGACACGCATATCTCCTGTGGATCGTCTCGAAGCAGAACACGACGAACGTCGAACGTAACATCGCGGCGCCCGGTTTCGCGAAGTCGGTGGCGGGTAGCCAGGCGGACGTGGACGGCCTGGCCCAATCGGGGACAATGGCCACGTGACCATTTCGGACGGCCTGCGCCTCATGGCGGTGCACGCGCATCCCGACGACGAATCCAGCAAGGGCGCGGCGACGATGGCCAAATACGCCGACGAGGGAGTCGACGTGCTCGTCGTCACCTGCACCGGCGGCGAGCGTGGCAGCATCCTGAACCCGGCACTTCAGGGGCGTCCGGAGATCGAGGGCAACATCGCCGAGATCCGCCGCGAGGAGATGCGCCGTGCTCTCGAGATCCTGCGCGTCCGGCAGAACTGGCTGGGCTTCGTCGACTCCGGCCTGCCGGAGGGCGATCCGCTCCCGCCGTTGCCGGACGGCTGCTTCGGGCTGATGGACGTCGACGAGGCAGCGCAGCCGCTGCTACGCAAGATCCGTGAGTTCCGCCCGCACGTGGTGACGACCTACGACGAGAATGGCGGCTATCCGCACCCCGACCACATCATGTGCCACAAGATCACCGTGGCGGCGTTCGCCGCGGCCGCCGACTCCGAGGCATACCCCGACCTCGGCGAGCCCTGGCAGGCGCTCAAGCTCTATTACGACGTCGGCTGGAGCGAGCAGCGGATGGAGGCGCTCGACAAGGCGATGACGGCGCACGGCCTGCAGTCCCCGTTCGCGGAATGGCGCAATCAGACGAATGCGCGCAGCACGAAACGGCGAATGCCCAACATCACGACTCAGGTCAACTGCGCGGACTGGTTCCCGCGCCGCGACGCTGCGCTGCTTGCGCATGCCACCCAGGTCGACCCCAAGGGCTGGTTTTTCGGCTTGCCGCTCACCCTGCAGCGGGAAGCCTGGCCCACCGAGGACTTCGAGCTGGTCGAGTCGGCCGTCGACACGACGCTGCCGGAGGACGACCTGTTCGCCGGCGTCCGGGAGAAGGTCTCGACATGAGCACCTGCAATGTGCACGGCAGCCGCTCGCGTGTGTCCGGGGGGCTCGCATGAACTCCGAGGGGCTCGCATGAACACAGTGTGGTTCGCGGTCGGCACCGGTGAATCCGCGAAGTCCGGGCCTATGGCGCTGGCCGTGATCCTGGTACTGGTAATTGCCTGCTACTTCCTGTTCCGCTCCATGTCGCGGCACCTGAAGAAGGTCCGTCAGGGTTTCCCGGTCGACGGCCGACGTAGTACCACCGTGGACTCGAAGGACGAGGCCACGGACGACGAGACACCGAATGCGGCCCCGCCAACGTCCGCGCCGCCACCTGGATAGTCGTCAAGCGGCATAGTCGTCCAGAGGCGTAGTCGTCACTCGGCGTCGGTCGGCGGGCGCTCGCGGGCGGCCTTGAGCTGCGAACGGCGCCGCTTAGCGTCCAACCGGCGCTGCTTGGCCGCGGCCGACGGCCGGGTGGGGCGGCGGCGGGCCGGCGGGACGAGCGCCCGGCTGACCAGGGCGGCCAGCCGCGCCCGGGCGGCCAGCCGATTGCGCAGCTGCGAGCGATGCTCGGAGGCGGTCACGGCCAGCACACCGTCGACGAGCCGCGCGTCGAGGCGTTCCATCAACCGGGCCCGCTGGACCTCGTCCAAGGCGGCGGAAGCCCGGACGTCCCAGCGCAGCTCTACTCGGCTGTCGGCGGTGTTGACGGACTGGCCGCCCGGGCCTGACGACCGGCTGAAGCGCTCGGTCAGCTCGGCCACGGGGATCGTCACACCGTGCGGCAAGCCGCGAGCCGGCCGGATCCGCACATCCCCAGCCGCGTCACTGCCGCGCTCCGTTGGCACCGCTCAGGGCGCGGCGGGCGTCTGCTGCACCTCACGCATCCACGCCATGACTTCGGCAGGATCGCGGGGAAGTGCCGCGGACAGGTTCACCGGTGCGCCGTCGGTGACCAGAATGTCGTCCTCGATGCGGACCCCGATGCCACGCAGCTCGGTTGGCACGGTGCGATCGTTCACCTGGAAGTACAGCCCCGGCTCGACCGTGAGTACGTGTCCGGCATGCAGCGTGCCCTTGACATAAACCTCGGCGCGGGCCTTGGCGCAGTCGTGCACGTCGATACCCAGCATGTGCGACGTGCTGTGCAGCGTGTAGCGGCGGTGCAGTCCGGCGCCGGGTTGTTCCGGGTCGTCGGCGCAGGACACCTCGGCCGTAACGGGCAGAATGCCCCACGAATGCAGGTGATCCGCGAGCACCCACATCGCCGCCTTGTGCGCCGCAACGAAGTCCGCGCCCGCCTTGACCTCGGCGATGCCGGCGCTCTGCGCCTCGTACACGGCGCGGTAGACCCGCAGCTGGTCCGGGGTGTACGCGCCGCTGACCGGCATCGTGCGGGTGACGTCAGCGGTGTAGAGCGCGTCGGTCTCGACGCCCATGTCGGCGAGCAAGAGCTGGCCAGCCTCGACTCGGCCGTGGTTGCGCCACCAGTGCAGGACGGTGCCGTGCGATCCAGCCCCGACGATCGAGGTGTAACCGACCTCGTTGCCCTCCAGCCTGGCCCGCCGCCAGAACGTCCCCTCGAGCCAGCGCTCGCCACGCTCGCCGCCGGCCGCGAGCAGCGCCGGCAGCTCGCGCGCGACGTCTGCGAAGCCGCGCGCCGTCGCATCGCAGGCGTGTTGCAGCCTGGCGATCTCCCACTCGTCCTTGACCAAGCGCAGCTCGTCGAGCGCCTGAGCGAGCTCGGTGCCCGTGCCCTTCGGCAGTAACGCGTCGAGGCCGAGGTCGACGCCGGTGAGTACGGCTGCCTCGGCCGGGTGCCACGCCACGAGATCGTCCTTCAGATCGGCGAGGTCGCGAGTGCGAACGCCGAGCACGGCCGCGGTCTCGGCAGGAGTCGGTACATTGCCCACCCATAGCGCGCCGTGCATCCGGTCGGTGAAATACGCCAGCTCCCCGGGTCCCGCGTACCCGCGGACGTACAGCGTGGCGTCGTGACCGCCGTCCGTGGGTGTCATGACGAGTACGGCGTCCTCGACGGTCTCGCCGGTCAGCCAGGTGAACGTGCTGCTGGCTCGGAAGGGGTATTCGGTGTCGTTGGCGCGTGTCTTCAGCGGACCGGCTGGCACGACGATGAGCCGGCCCGGAAACTTCGCCGACACGGCCGCTCGGCGTCGCGCGCTGTACGCCGCGCCGT
Organism: uncultured Actinomycetota bacterium; assembly: GCA_963839175.1. GTDB lineage: Bacteria > Actinomycetota > Actinomycetes > Mycobacteriales > Jatrophihabitantaceae > CAWIUB01. The sequence goes on along the minus strand of CAWIUB010000037.1, from coordinate 31,925 downwards.
CGGGACGCGCCGGATGCGGCATCGGGGGAGCCGGATCCCAGTCCTTGGCGATCGCCTCGCGCAGCTCTGCGGACATCGGAATGTCGTGCGATACCCGCTCCGGCGGCTCGCTCGTTTCCGACAGATTCTCGGCGTCGCTCATGCCCAGGAGTCTAGAACCGCGCTCAGCCGCTGATCAGGTTCGTGGCATGTCATACGGCGCGGTGAGTTCCGGTGCGGCGTCGAGGTGCCTAGCCTGAGCAAGATGCGACGGCTCAGAGGTCCACTCATCGCGCTGGTGGCTGCTGTCCTCGAACTGGTCATCGTGGCCGGGGTCGGCAACCAGTGGGTCACCAAACGCGTTCTGGAGAACACCACCAAGTCGCAGGTCGGCGACGCAATCACGCACAGCGCGACCACGTTCGGGTGGCGGTTCAACCCGCAAGGCGGGAATCACGCGCTGTGGGCCGGGCAGCTGATCGGTGTCGGCGTGCTCGTGATCTTGGTGTTCCTGTTTGTGCTCGCCTTGACGGCGCGCAGCAGCCGCTCGTTTCTCGGCACGTTCGTGGGCGTCTGGGGCGTCACGGCGCTCGCCGCCCTATTGGCCGGCGCAGTGCGCCAATTCATCGCGTTCCCCGACCTATTCCCGAGCGGTCGCGATGACGCCGGGCTCGGCCGATGGGCCAACGCGCTGACCAGCGGGCCGTCGTCCGAGGTGGCCATCTTCGGAGTGATCAGCGGGTTCGTCGTCGCCCTGGTCAGCGCAATCATCGCCAGCGCCACTGCGCGCGCCGTCACGCCAGCCGCGGCCCCGGTAGCCCAGCCGGTGGAAGAGCCCGCCTGGTCGCCCGAGACGGCTACACCGTGGGGTGCCGAGTACGGCCAGCCCGCTGAGGGCGCCGTGGCCCGGCCGGGAGACACTGCCCAGCTACCGCAGGAGCCTTACTCGGCCTCGACCGCGAATCCGGAACTGGCGCAGTACGCAACCGAGCGGGCACCGACCCTGGCCCGTCCGGACGAGCCGACCGTGGCTGGCGAGGCCCAGACCGCCGAGTTGCCGCATGTCGAGACCGCCGAGACCGCCGAGACCGCCGAGACCGCCGAGACCGCGCAGCTGCCGCCGGCAGAGTCCGAGCCGGAGCGCCCCGAACGCGGCTAGGGCCTACCCGGGGACGATCATTTCTCACGGTCGAAACGCGATCGTCACCAAAGGGGGTTGAGAGTCGGCGACCGAGATGAGTAGCGTTTGCCGTCGACGGCGTGAGACATGCGCAGGTGGCCTTGGAGGGGGACCATTCGGCGACCGATCTGCCGATACCCGCTCCACAACCGCCAGGCGGCCCGGCCACAGCTGCGGTCGCCCGGATCATGATCGACGCCAGAAGGTAGCAACACGGTGGACGACGACGAGGTCAGCACCCCCACTATCGGTTTCGACAAGATGCGAGCGATGTTGGCGCGCGCATCGGACGTGCGTGCCGACGAACAGCGCCAGCTCCTCGACATGCTCGAGGAAGTGCGTTCACGGCTCGGTCCCATCGAAGGCTTCGTCGAGGACGGCCGCGGACGCATCGGCGCGACCCACGACGGCGTCACGTCGATCCAGGAGCGGCTGGGCCAACTGCCGGATCGCGCCGCGGTCAGCGTCATCACCGAACGCCTCGACGAGGCACTCGCGCGAATCGACAGCCAGGACGCGGTACTTGCCGACATGGTTGGCAAGCTCGGCGAGCTGTCCGACCGCATCGGCCGTCCACTCGACGCGCTCGACGCACGACTGGAGGGCGTGAGCGGACGCTTCGAGGGCGTCGCCGGGCGCCTCGACGGCCTCGACGACCGGCTGCAGCACCTGCATGCCCGCTTGGACGAGCTGGACGCGTCGGTCGGCCGCGTGCATGGCGCGGTGAGTGAGCTGCCTGCTCAGCTGGACCCGGGTTCCGTCCAACGCCGCTTCGACGAGCTGACCGACTCGATGCAGCAGCGGTTCAACGACGATCTCGGCCGAGTGCACGGACGGCTCGAGGATCTGGTCAGCCGTCCGTCTGTCGACCCGACGGAGCGCCTCGAGACGCTGAACGGCAAGCTGGAACAGCTGGCCGAGCGGATCGACAGCACGTCCGGGCGGGTCAAGTCGGTCGAGGAGAGCGTGCGCAGCAATACGGGTGCGCTCTCCGGTTCGATCGAGCAGGGTATCGACAAGCTGCGCGGATTGGTGAGTGAGCGTCCCGACCGCGACGAATTGTCGCGTACCGTCCTGCGCGCCGAACGCGAATCCGAGCTGCGGATCACCCAGCAGCTCGACGGGGCGCTCGCAGACTTCGCCGAGGTCATGATCGGGCAGACTGTGATCCCGAAGCCACCGCCTGCCCGCGCGGCCCGCAAGGCGGCCAAGAAGGCGCAGGACGACGAGGAGTGACCCGTTAGCTGGTGAGACGTTGAACTCGATGCCGCCTCGGGTCAGCCGCTCGATCAGCGCGTCGCCCATCGCGACCGCTGGCGTCACTTGCCCCGCCGTCGGCGCAAGCGCGTCGAACGCAAGGCACAGGGCCGACTCGGCGAGCATCTTCGCCGACTCCGGGTAGGGGTCCCCGCCCGCGACCTCGGTGATCACCGGCGGGTGGCCAGCGGCTTTCCCGACGAATCGCACCCGGGACCAGCTCGCTGCGCGCTTGGTCTCGGACGGCGTAGTCGGTGCCGGCCTCGGCGCGCGCGGCCACCAGCTGTTCGCCGTACGTCACGTACGGGCCCCAGAACTCCTGACATGTAGGTGGCTGGCCGCCACCTTTCGGTTGTGAATGTTGGGCTGTTGGCGTGTCGGTGGGGTGACCGCAGCTCGTTTCGTGGGATCATTTCCGGAAAGGTTGGAGCGGATTTCGGGGGTGGCAGGGTGGGTCGGGTGAGCCAGCCGGTGCTGCCGCTGCTGCCCGCCGATGCGGTGCCGATCGGCCCTGTGGCCGGGCTTGTGGAGGGGCCGCAGGGCGGGGTCGTGTACGTGTCGGGCCTGGTCACGTTCGTGTTCGCGGCCGGTGACGAGGTCGGGCGGCGGCTGGCCGCGGTCCAGCTGGTGAGCACGAAGATCGCGACCGCGGCCGCGGTCGCCCGGGCGTTCGGGGTCGGCATCGTGACGCTGTGGCGGTGGACGAGCGGGTACGACAGCGCCGGGGTGGCCGGGTTGATCCCGGCCAAGACCGGCCCGAAAGGCCCGTCGAAGCTCACCGAGCAGGTCGCGGCCTGGATCCGTGACCTGGACGGGCAGGGCCTGAGCCTGGCCGCGATCGCCGCCCGCAGCGGGGTGAGCACGGCGACGGTGCGGGTGGCGTTGGGCCGCCGCAGGGGCAGCGCCGGCTGGGAAGCCCGCCAGACGGTCACCGCCGACGCGGCCACGGCATGCGGCGGCGAGGCGGGCGCTGCCGGCGGCAACGTCGAGGGCGGGCCGGCGTTGCCGGTGCTGCCGATGCCGCGCCCGCGCACCGCGGAGCGGGAGCTGGCCCGCACCGGCCTGCTGCCCGAGGCGCCGCCGGTGTTCACCGAGGGGGCGCACCTGCCGCTGGCCGGGCTGCTGCTGATCCTGCCCGCGCTCGCGGTCACCGGGCTGGTCGAGGCGTTCGAGGCGACCTACGGGCGGCTACGCAACGGGTTCTACGGGCTGCGGGCGACGCTGCTGATGCTGCTGTTCTTGGCCCTGCTGCGCGACCCGCGCGCCGAGGGCGCGACCCGCATCCGCCCGGCCGACCTGGGCCGGTTGCTCGGGCTGGACCGGGCACCGGAGGTCAAGACGCTGCGCCGCAAACTGATCGAGCTCGCCGGGCACGGCCGCGGCGCGCAGCTGCAGTCCGCACTCGCGAAAGCGCACGCCGCCGCCCGGCCGCAGGCGCTGGGGTTCCTCCACGTCGACGGGCACGTGCGCGTGTACTCGGGCACCCGGGACCTGCCCAAGACCCACATCGCCCGGATGCACCTGGCCGGGCACGCCACCAACGAGACCTGGATCGCCGACGCCGACGCCGACCCGGTGCTCGTGGTCACCGCCCCACCCGCGGCCAGCCTCGCCGCCGAACTGGTGCGGCTGCTGCCCGACCTGCGTACCCTGCTCGGTCCGGACCGCCGCGCCACGGTGATCTTCGACCGCGGTGGCTGGTCCCCGGACACGTTCGCGAAGATCCTGGCCGCCGGCATGGACGTGCTCACCTACCGCAAGGCACCCTTCGACCGGCTCGGCGACGACGCGTTCACCGAACACACCTTCACCGACCCCGACGGCGACCCGCGCACCTACCAGCTCGCCCAGACCACCGTCGACCTGCCGCTGCCCGACAGCCGCGCCGTCACCCTGCGCCAGATCCACCGCAAAGCCGCCGACGGCGCGCAGATCCCGGTGCTCACCTCCCGCACCGACCTGCCCGCCGCCGAACTGTGCTGGCGGCTGTCGGCCCGGTGGCGGCAAGAGAACTACTTCAAATACGCCCGGGCGCACTTCGCCCTCGACGCCCTGGACAGCTACGCCGACACCCCCGACGACCCCGACCGCCCGTACCCAACCCCGCCAAACACCAGGCGAAAGCCGCCGTCCAGGCCGCCCGCGCCAACCTAGCCGCCGCCGAGAACGGCATCGCCGCCGCCATCGACGACGCCGTGCAACGGGCCCGCCGCCCCGGCAGCGGCGGCACCGCCACCGTCGACCCCGCCGCCGACCGGGCACTCTCGGCCGCCCGCGACAAGCTCGACCAGGCCGCAGCAGGCTCACGGATCACCCCCAGCCACCTCCCGCTGCGCCAAGTCCGCCCCGACGCCCGGCTGCTCGACGAGCAACGCAAACTGATCACCCACGCCATCCGCATCACCGCCTACAACGCCGAAACCACCCTCATGCGGATGCTCCGCCCGCACTACGCCCGAGCCGAAGACGAAGCCCGCGCCCTGCTCCGCGAAGCCATGACCCTCTCCGGCGACCTGCACATCACCGGCGACACCCTCCACGTCACCCTCGACCCCGCCACCGCACCACGACGCAGCCGCGCCCTGCACGCCCTCTGCCAGCAGCTCACCGCCACCGAAACCACCTACCCCGACACCCCCCTCAAGATCGTCTACGGCATCAAACAGCAGCCCAACACTTCATGATCGAACCTTCATGTCAGGAGTTCTGGGCCCACGGCGGTGATCACGACGCGGGTCGACTGCGCGAGGTCGGGCACCCCGTCGCGGCCGGCCGCGTCGGCGATCACGATCGGCAGCTCGGCACAGCGCGGATCGATGACCGCGAGTCTTCCCCGCAGCACGTCCAGCCTCGGACGGTCCCGCCCGGCCAGCGCCCAGCGGCAGCCGCGCGGCGCATGACGGGCCAGGTATTCGGCGGCCAACAGGCCAGTGAACCCGGTTGCCCCGAACAGCAGCACGTCGTAATCGCCGTCCGGCGCCGTGCAATCACCCAGGGCCTCGGCAAAGTCGTGATCTTGGGCGTGTCGTGGGGTGACACGCCGGTGAGGGTGTAGAAGCGGTGCGGCACGGCGCGCGCTGGTGATCATGAAGGTTCTCGACGCCATCGTGATGACCGGAGCGTGTGCCGTGCCTGCGTGTGTATCTTCGCTGATCCCGTCCGTTGTTGGCCAGCCCGTTCAGCGTGTCCTGGGTGCTGGTGATGTCCCGGCGGATCTGCTGATGGCACTGTCCGGCGTTGTCGATCCGCGGGCCCGGCGCGGGGTTCGCCACCGGCTCGCGGTGATCTTGGGGATCGGGGTGTGCGCGGTGCTGGCGGGGGCTCGCTCGTTCACCGCGATCTCCGAGTGGGCCCGTGAGCTCAGCCCGGCGGTCCGGGTCCGGCTCGGTATCGGGCGGGTGGCGCCGAGCGAGAGCGCGATCCGCCGCACGCTTCAGCGGGTCGATCCCGCCATCCTGGACCGGGCGGTGTCGGGTTGGCTTGCTGCCACGGTCGCCGAGCCTGGCCCGAGGTGGCGGGCGATCGCGGTGGACGGCAAGACCGCCCGTGGTGCGCGCACCGGTGAGGGGCGGGCGGTGCACCTGCTCGCCGCCCTCGAGCACGGTGACGGGACGGTGCTCGGGCAGTGCGTGGTGGACGGGAAGACCAACGAGATCACCGCGTTCGCGCCGTTGCTGGACAGTGTCGACATCACCGCAGCGGTCGTGACCGCGGATGCGATGCACACCCAGCGCGAGCACGCCGAGTACCTGCACGGGCGTGGCGCGCACTACGTGTTCATCGTGAAGGGCAACCAGCCCAGCCTGTATCAGCAGCTCGAGACCCTGCCCTGGCGTGACATCCCGGCCGTGGACCTCACCGCAGGCAAGGGCCACGGGCGGGTCGAGTCCCGCACCGTCAAGATCACCGCAGTCGGCGTCGGGATCGGCTTCCCGCACGCCCGCCTCGCGATCCAGATCACCCGCCGCCGCCGCCCGCTGACCGCACGCCGATGGCACAGCGAGATCGTCTACGCGATCACCGACCTCGACCAGGACCAGATCCGGCCCGACGAACTAGCCGACATCATCCGCGGGCACTGGAGCATCGAGAACAGGCTGCACTGGATCCGTGACGTCACCTTCGCCGAGGACCTGTCTCAGATCCGCGTCGGCCACGGCCCCGCCGTGATGGCAGTCTTGCGCAACCTGGCCATCAGCATCCACCGCCGTCACGGCGCCACCAACATCGCCGCCGCCACCCGCCGAGTCGCACGACATCCCAGCCGAGTGCTACCCCTGCTGCTATAAGCCGGGATCAACACGACTCAGATAACGACCAGATCAACTTTGCCGAGGCCCTGGCAATCACCCTGCCAGATGCGCGGGCCACCGCCCTCCTGTCCGACGGTGGACGAATCGGCACGCTGGATCGTGGATCCGCCGAGAAGGAGGGGGAAGCCGGCGCGACATCGACCGCTAATTGGAAGCCTGACATCGACCGCTAATTGGAAGCCTCAAGGGGAAGTGCCTTTGCGCCGATTCTTCGGAGTGAACTTGTCAACACGTTGTCGCCTCGAACGCTAATAAGGCATCGCGGTAAGTCATCGTTGACGTTCACCGTCCGAAGTGCGGAGATATCCAGTTGCCCGGACACTTGGGGCATCGTTGTAGCCATGTACTTCTCAGCGGCGATCTCACAGGCGGCTACGTTTGGAGCGGAGCCTGCGGAGAAGCCCACGTACTCGCCGGTGTGCGGAACACTGCACGGCACGTCTTTCCTTTGTAACCGATCGTCGATGCAACGCCTCCACTGATCACCGTCCGGCGTCGTGAGGACGTCCTTGACGGACCCGGTCCGATCGTGGTTGTCGACTGACGACAAGACGCATGCCGAGGCATTAGGACCGACGACATGTGTCTCCGCGTTGACTAAGATGACGTCAAGCGCCGGATCACCCCCCAGGTAGGAAATGAGCGCAGAGTTCATGCACGGTGAGCCTGCCTCGGAGGCGACCTCGAATCGGTGCACTGCGTCGCATGGCACTGCGATGCCACTACCAGAGAGGCATGCACCGATCGACACGGGGCTCACTTCGCTGCCGGATCGACTGCCAAGTGTCCTGCTTGCCAATACGCCACCTGTCGATTCACTGGCCGGCGACGTGTTTCCCGTGGAGGAGTAGTGCCACACGATCGCGAGTACGCCACCGAGGAGAGAAACCACTCCAGCCACGATACCAACGATCAGCCCAGCCGACTTGAACCTTGACCGTTCGTGGATCGGTGGCCGTGCAGGTTCCTTGTGACCCTGAGGCGCGCTGGCATGTGTCATTAGGACACGACTAACCCCTGTACGACCGCGATGACGCTAGGCGTGGAAGACTTACTACACTCCGTCTGGTCCAAATACACGCGGATGATTAGCGCGTTTGCTCCCGACACGACCTCGTCGAAAGGCTGAATGGTGTTGAAGGGTATGTGGCGACTATCGATCTGCTTTCCGTTCGAGACGACCTCTGCAATTAACGTTTGGTCTGAACTACCCGACGTATTTGCTTGACCGATATTCATCCTTAGGCGGTTGAACTCTCCGGCTAGCCGTAACTCCAAGGTTGCCGCCCCATCCTGATAGCAGGCCGTGACCTCCGTGCCTATACCGGAAAGGCTCGAGCGGTTCGCAATGTCAAACCTATCGTCCCGCCAACCGTCGGTTGATTTGAATACGTCCGAAAGGGTAAGAGGTCGACCCGTGTCCCCACTGCGGAGGACGGCTGGCGCACTGGAGGACTCCGTGTTGCCGGAATCCGTGGATTGGTCAATCACGCTGCTTTGGCTGGAGTCAGTTGATGTCAGTGAGCCTGCGGGATTGGCGACGAGCGACGCGCTCGCGCCGGTTGACTCTGCAGCAGTCTTGGAAGTCCCTCCTGATGAGCATGCCACCAGCAACTGCGCAGTACAGAAGATGGCGACTGGGATTGACAGCGGGATCAGCGCGGCTCTCCTGGCGCGCGACCGAGGCGATGACATGCGCACACAATAGAGGCATAGACATACGCTCGCGCGGCGACTGGTGGACGACACGTTGGCCTCGATAGTCATGGCCCCGTTCCGGGGACTGACGACAGATCGAAGGTTCGGCACGTCGGCTGCCGGGCTAGCGTTGGCCACATGCCGAATCGGCTCGCGACGTCGACGAGTCCGTACCTGCTCCAGCACAAGGACAACCCGGTCGACTGGTGGCCGTGGTCGGCCGAGGCGCTGGCTGAGGCCAAGCGCCGGGACGTGCCCATCCTGCTGTCCGTGGGCTACGCCGCCTGCCACTGGTGCCACGTGATGGCGCACGATTCGTTCGAGGACGATGCGACCGCGGCTCTGATGAACGACAACTTTGTCAACATCAAGGTCGACCGCGAGGAGCGCCCGGACATCGACGCCGTCTACATGGAGGCGACAACCGCGCTGACCGGGCAGGGCGGCTGGCCGATGACCTGCCTGCTGACCCCGGATGGATCGCCGTTCTTCGCAGGGACGTTCTTTCCGCGTGCCCAGTTCCAACGGTTGCTCCAGTCCGTCAGCCGGGCCTGGCGGGACGACCGAGCCGAGGTACTCGCGGCCGGCCAGCGGATCGTCACCGCGCTGCGCGACATGCCGTCGCTCGACGGCGGTGTGCGCGTGCCGGGTGGTGACGATCTCGACGCGGCGGCCACGCGTCTCGCGGAGGGGTTCGACCGGGAGAACGGCGGGTTCGGCAGGGCGCCCAAGTTCCCGCCGTCGATGGTGCTGGAGTTCATGTTGCGCCACGGTGAGCGGACCGGATCGGGTGACGCGCTGGCCATGGTCGACGCGACCTGCGAGGCGATGGCCCGAGGTGGGATGTACGACCAGCTCGCGGGTGGCTTCGCGCGCTACAGCGTGGACGCCGCCTGGGTGGTCCCGCATTTCGAGAAGATGCTCTACGACAACGCGCTGTTGCTGCGCGTCTACCTGCACTGGTGGCGGCTGACCGGGTCGCCCCTCGCCGAGCGAATCGCTCGCGAGACAGCCGGATTCCTGCTCCGTGACTTGCGCACGCGGGAGGGCGGGTTTGCGTCGGCCCTCGATGCCGACGCGAACGGCGTGGAAGGATTGACCTACGCTTGGACGCCGGCGCAGCTCGTCGAGGTCCTCGAGGCGGACGACGGTGCATACGCGGCGGCGCTGTGCGGCGTTACGGACGGCGGAACGTTCGAGCACGGCGCGTCCACGCTGCAGTTGGGCCGCGATCCAGATGACCCGGTGCGGTGGGCGCGGATCCGGGAACGGCTGTTCGCCGCCCGGTCGATGCGGCCCCAGCCCATGCGCGACGACAAGGTCGTCACCTCCTGGAACGGGCTGGCGATCGCCGCGCTGGCCGAGGCCGGCGTCCTGCTGGGTGACGACACATTCCTGGCCGCGGCAACGGCGTGTGCCGACCTGACGCTCGGCGTGCACCGCGTCGATGGTCGGCTGCGGCGCACGTCACGCGACGGGCTGGCCGGCGACGCTGCGGGCGTTGCCGATGACTATGGCAACCTCGCTGACGGATTGCTGGCGCTGCACCAGGCGACGGCGGACCCCCACTGGCTGGTCGCGGCTGGTGAGCTACTGGACGTCGCGTTGGACCGATTCGCTGACGGTAGCGGGGGTTTCTTCGACTCCGCCGACGATGCCGAGCGACTCGTCCGCCGACCGAGAGACCCGACCGACAACGCCACGCCGTCCGGGCAGAGCGCCATGGCCCACGCGCTGCTGACGTATTCGGCGCTGACCGGATCGTTGCGTCATCGCGAAGCTGCCGAGCACGCGCTGCGCATCGTGACCACGCTGGGCGTGGCCCAGCCGCGATTCGCCGGCTGGTCGCTGGCAGCTGCCGAGGGGCTGGTGGCCGGGCCGGTGCAGGTCGCCGTTGTCGGTGAGGGCGGCAACGGGCCGCTCACCGGCGCAGCCTGGATGCACCGGCCGCCGGGCGGCGTGGTGGTCTCGGGCCAGCCGGACGCCAACGGGGTGCCCCTGCTCACAGCACGGCCGCTGGTCGGGAACCGACCAGCGGCCTACGTCTGTCGCGGGATGGTGTGCGACGCCCCGGTCATCGAGGTGGCGCAGGTGGTCGCCACGCTGACCGGCTAGTCGCCGACCCCGGGGCCCTCCGCCCGCAGCTTGTCGACCTCGCCCATCGCATTGCGCAGGCTGGCCAGCCACTCGTCGGTGTGCTCGCCGACCAGCTTGACGCACCAGCTCAGCGCCTCTGAGCGCGAGCGGGCTACGCCCGCGTCGACCAACGTGTCGAGCACCTGACGTTCCTGCTGCCGCAGCCGGGTCATGACCGGCACCGACAGGTGGGTGAAGATCACCCGGGTGTCGCCGATCGAGGCGCCCCAGGCAACCTTGCGCCCGTAGCGGGCCTCGGCCTCGTCCGCGATCTGCATCCGCTGCCCGCGGGTCTCCTCACGGAAGCGGCTGATCCGCCCCTCCGCGGTGGCCTCGTCGCCCGAGGCGGGCGCCGGCAGCTCACCGGTAACGGTGATCTCCTCGCGATCGACGGTCACGCTAGGGTCGCCGGTGAACCAGCCCTCTGGCAGCCGGCCGGCAAGCCAGGCCGCCGCGTCGTCAGCGGGCGGCAGATCGGCCTGTTGCCAACCACCGGGCCGGCCGAAGCCACGTCCGCGACCGAAGCCGTGTCGGTGTCCCCGGTGGCCGTGCTCGCCGGGCTCGAAGCCTCGCCCGCGACCTGCGGAGCGGGAACGCCGCTCGCCGTGCGTTCTGCTGAACGTATCCATGTTCAACCTCCAAATTACATAATTACATGCTTGCACATCACGTAACGTGCTGCCAAGCCCGGGCTATTCCCGAACCCGGCTAGGAGCTATTCGGGGGACTAAGCTGCCCTGTTGTGGGGCTTCGCCGCGCCGTGTACTCGGTCTATGAGCGGCGGTTGCGTGCCTCGCTTGCCGGGCGCCCGGTTCCCAGGCATGTGGCCGTCATGCTGGACGGCAACCGCCGGTGGGCGCGTGCCGCGGGGTTCGCCGACGTCAACGAGGGACACCTCGCCGGCGCCCAGCGCATCGCCGACCTGCTCGACTGGTGCACCGAGGCGGGAGTCGAGCACGTCACCCTGTGGCTGCTGTCCACCGACAACCTCAGCCGCCCGGCCGACGAGCTCGAGCCGCTGCTGCGCATCATCGAAGGCGTCGCTGAAGAGCTTTCGGCCCCCGCCAAGCGGTGGCGGATCACCCCGGTCGGTGCGCTCGACCTGCTGCCCGAGCCGACGGCGAACGCGCTCAAAGCCGCTGCGGAGGTAACCGCTGGGCGGGACGGCCTGATGGTGAACATCGCCGTGGGGTACGGGGGGCGCCGCGAGATCGCCGACGCCGTGCGGTCGCTGCTGCACGAGCACGCCGACGCGGGCACCTCCATCGAACGGCTGGCCGAGATCCTCGACGTAGACCTGATCGCCGAGCACCTATATACGCGGGGCCAACCCGACCCGGATCTGGTAATCCGCACGTCCGGTGAACAGCGGCTGTCCGGATTCCTGCTCTGGCAGTCGGCCCATTCGGAGTACTACTTCTGCGACGCGCTGTGGCCGGACTTCCGCAAGATCGACTTCCTGCGAGCGTTGCGCGACTACGGCATGCGCCAGCGCCGTTACGGCGGGTAGCGTTTCCACAGCCGTAACCGCGTGGCGCCCCGGCTATGAGACAGTGAAGCCGTACCGTCCGCACTGGTGGTTCTGGCACGAGCAGTTCGACCACTGGGGAGGTCCCGCACGGTGGTGGTAACGACCAGCTGGGGGACCGGATCAGTCCCGGCAGCCGGCCTACCGGCGGGGCATCCGGATCCACCCGTCATGCGTCACCGTCGATGTCGCCAATCCCTGTAGGAGCGTTCCGATGAGTGCTGCCCTCTATCCGACCGCCGTGCGCACGTTCGTCCTCGACACGTCCGTCCTGCTCTCCGACCCGGGGGCCCTGGGGCGGTTTGCCGAGCACGAGGTCGTGTTGCCGCTGGTGGTCATCAGCGAGCTGGAGGGCAAGCGCCACCACCCCGAGCTCGGGTGGTTCGCCCGGCAGACGCTGCGGGCGCTCGACGACATGCGGGTGCGCCATGGCCGCCTGGACGCCCCGGTTCCGGTGGGTGACCGCGGCAGCCTGCACGTCGAGCTCAACCACACGGACCTGTCCCGGCTGCCGGCCGGCTTCCGGTTCGACAGCAACGACTCGCGCATCCTGGCCGTCGCGCTGAACCTCGCCGCCGAGGGACGCGACGTCACCCTCGTCACCAAGGACATGCCGCTGCGCGTCAAGGCCGCGTCGGTGGGCCTGGCCGCCGACGAGTATCAGGTGCATCCGGCCGTCGACTCCGGCTGGACCGGCATGGTGGAGCTGGACGTGCCCACCGATCTCGTCGACCGCCTCTACGAACGCGATCGGGTGCCGCTCGTCGACCATCCCGACCTGCTGTCGGTCGACCTGCCGTGTCACACCGGCCTCGTCGTGCACTCCGCGCGCGGGTCGGCGCTGGCCCGCGTCACGCCGGACAAGCAGCTACGGCTGGTGCGCGGCGACCGCGAGGCGTTCGGGCTGCACGGCCGATCTGCCGAGCAACGCGTCGCGCTCGATCTGTTGCTCGACGCCGACATCGGCATCGTTTCGATGGGCGGACGGGCCGGGACGGGCAAGTCGGCGCTCGCCCTGTGCGCCGGGCTCGAGGCCGTCCTGGAACGGCGGGCGCACAAGCGGGTTGTGGTCTTCCGTCCGCTCTACGCCGTCGGCGGCCAGGACCTCGGTTACCTGCCCGGCAGCGAGAACGAGAAGATGACGCCGTGGGCGCAGGCGGTCTTCGACACCCTCGGAGCGCTCATCAGCAAGGACGTCATGGACGAGGTGCTCGGCCGCGGCCTGATCGAGGTGCTGCCGTTGACGCACATCCGCGGCCGGTCCCTGCACGACTCGTTCGTGATCGTCGACGAGGCACAGTCGCTCGAGCGCAACGTGCTGCTGACGGTGCTCTCGCGGATTGGCACAGGGTCGCGGGTGGTGCTCACGCACGACGTGGCGCAGCGCGACAACCTGCGCGTCGGTCGGCACGACGGCGTGGCAGCGGTGATCGAGGCGCTGCGTGGCCACCCGCTGTTCGCCCACGTCACGCTGACGCGGTCGGAACGCTCACCGATCGCCGCCCTGGTCACCGAGATGCTCGAAGACCTGCCCCTCTGAGCCAGCTGCGGCCTGGTTCGCCGGCAGGGTCCCCTTGGCATCGCAGCAATGTGCTCCGACGTCGCCGAGACGTTGACTTACCCGGTGCCTAGGCGAAGAGTTTCTCAGCTCGGAGAATCCTTGTTGCTCCGACGCGGCGATGCTATCATTGCTAGCGATCTGAGACGTGGGAGGTGATCGGTATGGCGGCGGCCGTGAGCATCCGGGGTCTTGATGACGAGGTGCGGGACCGTCTGCGGGTCAGAGCGGCTCGTCATGGCCGGTCGATGGAGGCGGAGATCCGGCTCATCCTTACCGATGCCGTGAGGGAGCCGGGTAAGTCTGACAACCTGTTCACAGCGCTGTTGGACCGCTTCGCTGATCTTGGCGGGGTGGACCTGGAGTTGCCGTCCCGAGCGACCCCGCCACGCGCCGCTGACCTGTCAGTGTGATCGTTCTCGACACGAACGTCGTCTCAGAGCTGATGAGGCCAGTGCCCTCACCGGTGGTCGAAGCGTGGGTGCGCGGTCGCAGCGCCACGGAGTTGTGCACGACCGCGATCACGCTCGCGGAGATCGGCTATGGCATCGCGCGGCTGCCCAAGGGTCGGCGCCGGGCGCTTCTGGAGGCTGCAGCACAGGAGGTGTTCGCTGCGTTCGCGGAGCAGGTGCTTCCCTTCGATGCTTCGGCTGCGAGGCAGTACGGCCCGATCGTCGATCATCGTGACCGCTCGGGATCGCCGATTGACGGCTTCGACGCTCAGATCGCCGCTATCTGCGGAGCACGCGACGCGGCCTTGGCGACTCGCAATGCACAGGACTTTGCGGACACCGGGATCACGCTGATAGACCCGTGGCTGAACGGTGCGTGATCGGCGAACTCGATGATCCGCGACGTACCGAGCCTCGCTCGAAGCACCGCTGAGGCCGGCCCGATCAGCGACAAGGACATCGCGGCGGCCGAGGAGCACACGGCCTGGAAGCCGGCTCGGTCGCGGCGATAGGCCCCGGCTGCGTGAGGATCCTCGACGCTGGGGCGTTGATCGCCCTGGACCGTGGAGACCGGGACACCTGGACGCTGATCGCGGATGCTGTTCGAAAGGGTCTTCGACCGGTGGTGCCCGCGCCGGTCATCGCGCAGGCGTGGCGGGCGGCTCACAGGTGGCGTCTCAGGCTCAGCTCGGCCGGGTCATCGACAAGACGTCAAGCACGTTGTCTAGCTGCTCCTCGCTGAGCGCGCCCGGGACGTGGCCGCGCTCGATCACGACCTCGCGGATCGTCTTGCGTTCGGCCAGCGCCTGCTTGGCGATCTTGGCTGCCTCGTCGTAGCCCACGTAGTGATTGAGCGGGGTGACGATCGACGGCGACGACTCGGCGTACTCGCGGCAACGCTCGACGTTGGCTATCAGCCCGCTGACGCACCGGTCGGCGAACACCCGCGACACGTTGGCCAACAGCCGGATCGATTCGAGCACATTGCGGGCGATCACCGGCAGCATGACGTTCAGCTCGAAGTTGCCGTTCGCACCGCCCCAGCCGACAGCAGCGTCGTTGCCGACGACCTGCGCGACCACCTGGCAGACCGCCTCGCAGAGCACCGGGTTGACCTTGCCGGGCATGATCGACGAGCCGGGCTGTAGGTCCGGCAGGAACAGCTCCGTCAGACCCGTGCGCGGCCCGGAGCCCATCCAGCGGATGTCGTTGGCGATCTTATTCAGTCCGACGGCGATCGTGCGCAGCTGGCCGGACAGCTCGACCAGCCCGTCCATGGCGCCCTGCGCCTCGAAGTGGTTGCGCGCCTCGGTCAGCGGCAGGCCGGTCTCGGTGGCCAGCACGGTGATTACGTCTGCGGCGAAACCGGCCGGCGCGTTGATGCCAGTGCCCACGGCGGTGCCGCCGAGCGGCAGCTCTGCGACGCGGGGTAACACCGCCTGCAGCCGCTCGACGCCGTACCGGACCTGGGCCGCGTACCCGCCGAACTCCTGCCCGAGGGTCACCGGCGTCGCGTCCATCAGATGGGTACGCCCGGACTTGACGACGCTCGCGAACTCCTCGGCCTTGGCCGCCAGCGCCGTACCGAGCTGCTCTAACGCCGGAGCGAGGTCGCTGACCACGCCCTTGGTGGCCGCCAGGTGGATCGCCGACGGGAACTGGTCGTTGCTGGACAGCGGGTCGTTCACGTCGTCGTTCGGGTGCACGGGCGAGCCGAGCCGTTGCGCGGCGAGCGACGCGAGCACCTCGTTGGTGTTCATGTTCGACGACGTGCCCGAGCCCGTCTGGTACACGTCGATAGGGAAGTGGTCGTCCCAGTCGCCCCGCGCGACCTCGGTCGCAGCCGAGGCGATGGCGTCGGCCTTGGCCGGGTCGAGCAGTCCGCGCTGAGCGCGCACCCGGGCGTTTGCGCCCTTGATGAGCGCCAGGCCGGCAATCAGCTCGCGCTCGATGGGCAGTCCCGAGATCGGGAAGTTCTCGACCGCCCGCTGGGTCTGCGCGCGCCACTTGGCGTGTGCCGGGACGCGGACCTCACCCATCGAGTCCCTCTCGATGCGGTACTCCTCGCTAGCCACCTGTGACTCCTCGAGATCGGCCTGTGCTGCGTCCCGATCGTAGGCGGACCGGCCGCTGCCGCGCCGTGAGACTGGCCTCAGCGCGCTGGCTGGCTCAAGACTGCTGGTACGCAGGCGTCGCAGCCGGCGCCGACTGGCCGTAACCGAGCTCGGCCGCGGTCTGCCGGGCCGCATCGTCTACCGGGACCGCGACGACCGCCGTGCCGTACGCGCAGATCTCCGACCACACGTCACCCATCTCCGACGTGTCGAATCGCATGCCGATCACTGCGTTGCCGCCGCGCTGCCGGGCCGCCTCGAGCATCCGGCCCATCACCTCGTTGCGGCTTTCGGTGAGGTTCTTCGTCATCCCCTGCAGCTCGCCGCCGAACATCGACTTTAGCCCCGCACCCATTTGCGAGAACGCATTGCGTGAGCGCACGGTCAGGCCGAACACCTCGCCGCAGACCCGCTGGATCTGCCACCCGGGGATGTCATTCGTCGTCACTACCAACATGACCGTCTCCTTATCTGCCACATCGCTGTACTGACGCTATCGCGGCTTACTGGGTGTGGGCCTTGCGCTGGATCAGTGCCGGTCGAAGTCGACCGACGAGTAGGCCCGAAGCTTCCCCAGCTGGTGCAGCGAATCGATGACTCGAATCGTCCCTGATTTCGACCGCATGACGATCGACTCGGTCTGCACGGAATCGGCGTAATAGCGCACGCCGCGCACCAGCTCGCCGTCGGTGATGCCGGTGGCACAGAAGAAGATGTCCTCGCCCCGCACGAGATCGGGCGTGGTCAGCACCCGGTCCAGATCGTGCCCGGCGCCGATGGCCTTCTGCCGTTCGGTGTCGTCACGCGGCCACAGCCGTCCCTGCAGGACGCCACCCATGCAGCGCAGAGCCGCCGCCGCGATGATGCCCTCAGGGGTACCGCCGATGCCGACCAGCAGGTCGATGCCCGTGCCGACGCGGGCGGCCATGATCGCCCCGGCTACGTCGCCGTCGCTGATGAACTTGATCCGGGCTCCCGCCGCGCGGACGTCGTCGACCAGCTGCTGGTGGCGAGGGCGGTCGAGGATGCAGACCGTGACGTCTTCGGGCTGACCCCGCTTGGCCTTGGCGACGCGGCGGACGTTCTCGCCGACGGGCGCGGTGATGTCGATAGCGTCCGCGGCCTCCGGGCCGGTGGCGATCTTCTCCATGTAGAAGACGGCGGACGGGTCGAACATGCTGCCCCGCTCGGCGACGGCGATCACGGCCAGTGCGTTCGGCATCCCCTTCGCCATCAGCGTGGTGCCGTCGATCGGGTCGACGGCCACGTCGCACAGTGGCCCGGTGCCGTCGCCGACGTGTTCGCCGTTGTACAGCATGGGCGCGGCATCCTTCTCGCCCTCGCCGATGACCACGACGCCGCGCATCGACACAGTGCCGATCAGCGTTCGCATGGCGTCGACCGCTGCCCCGTCGCCGCCGTTCTTGTCGCCGCGACCCACCCACCGGCCCGCCGCCATTGCCGCCGCCTCGGTGACGCGCACCAGCTCTAGCGCGAGGTTGCGGTCAGGTGCCTGCCGGTCGACCGCGAGCGCCGGCGGAACATTCTCAGTCATCGGCTCATCTTGGCAGAGCTGGCCTGCCCTGTGGACTCTGTAGCTATCGCGCTGATCACCGGTGCCAGCTCTGGTTCGAGCACCTGCAGGTCGTGCAGGTACAGGGCGGCCCACAGCAGCAGCCGCGCATGCTCGACGTGCTCGTCGTCGGGCGGACATGAGGCGAGCAACTCGCGGCGCAGCGTGTCATGGACGGACGGCTGGTTGGCCCATTGGGTCGGCGGATACACCGAGGCCCCGCGACGGCGTGGGTCCAGGGTGTCCGCGACGGCCAGATACCAGGCGTGCACAGCGACGGCGCGGCCGGTCAGCAGTTCGTTCGCCCCGGCGAATGGTGCCGTATCGACCGGGGGGACCTGCCCGGGCAGTCCGGCGATGGCCTGTCCGGCCAGGCGCAGCCGGGTCGCCCCGTTGAGCGCCTTGGTGAGCTGCACGAGGGCGAGGTTCTTGGCCCCCCGTTCGGCGAGGTATTGCCGTAGCGCATCGTCCATGCGGTGCGCCGCCGCCAAGGACGCGGACAAACCGTCGGCGGGAGCCAAGCCGCGGTGCACGGCGTGGTCTACCGCGGCTCGCAGGTAGTCCGCACCCGCGCGGTAGGCCTCGCTCAACGCGGTGCCGATAGCTCCTGCCGCGCCGCGCGGCCAGAACAGCAAGCCGACCGCGAGGCTTGCGGCGCAGCCGAGTACGACGTCCTCGATCCGTACCAGACCGACCCGCCAGCCCGTCGGCTGGATGATGTTGAACAGGATCAGGACGACCACCGTGAACCCGGCCTGCCCGACGGCGAAGGAGATCGCCTCCGGAGCGAACCCGGCGAACAGCACCGCGACCGGCAGCAAAGCCCACAAGACGGCGGAATCCGTACCGATGACGAACACCAGCAGTCCGCCAACGAGGAAGCCGACCGCGGTCCCCAGGACCGCGCGCAGGACCGTCGACCCCGTCGACAGCGCGTTGGATCGCAGCACCGACAAGGCCCCAAGGACGACCCAGAACGCGTGCTGCGCACCGGTCAGCTGAGCCAACAACACGGCCGCGCTCAACCCGACGGCGCCACGAATGCTGTTCCGCAGCCAGACCGAGTGCCATTCGATGTGATCGGAGATGAGTCGCCCAGCCGGCACGAGCGGCCCGAGCAAGTCGGACACCGGGCGTCTGCCTAGCAGCGTAGCTAGTAGTGGGCGTGCGTCCGCGGCCACGGCCCAGCTGACGGTACTGCCGACCAGGCTTGCGGCGTACGCGATCTCATGCGCCTGATATGGGCCGATCACACCATCCGCCGAGGTCAGCCCGGCCCGCGTTGCCCGGACGACTGCCGGGCGAGTGGCTTCCAGGTCGGCCAGCGCCGTGCGCAGCGGTGCGGCGGCCTGCGCCGGTGGCATCCGCAGGCCTTCGGCGCTCGCCCGGAGCACCCCGGCCGCGGCGGCACAGACCTCACGGGCGAGTTGGGGCCACTGGCGCACGTCGGCAGGGTCGCTTTGCGCGATGATCGAATGCAGCCATTCGAGCTCGTCGACCAGTCGGACCAGCGCCCGGCTGCCGGTGGTCAGCCCGACCGGCCGAAACGTCGTGCCGCGAAAGGTCGATCGCAGGTCCGCCAGCGCCTCCCGGCTGGCCTGTGCCGTGTCCGGCACAGCAAGCGTCGAGAGGCGTGCGTCCAGCGAGTTGGCGAGGGCCGCGCAGACAGCGGCGGCACGCGCCCGAAGCGCATCGTGCTCACGCGGTGGCCAGAGCAGCAGGGCCGCCGGGACGCTGAACGCCACCGCAAGCCCCCACCCGCCGAGCCGCAGCGGGATGTCGCCCGCGTCCGCGGGCAGGGTCACCGGCAGGATATACGTGAGCAGCGCCGCCCGACCCGCTGCCGCGGTTGCGGCGCTGACCACCCCGGCGAACAGCACCGCGAACCCGACGACCGCCATGCTCACGGTGGCCACCCACGCCCGACTGGACGCGAGCGAGCCCAGTGTGATCAGCGCCGCGCCGACCACCGCCAGTAACAGGTAGCTACCAAATCGGCCGGCGCGGCTGCCGGGAAAATCGACGAACAGCAGCAAGGCGAACGACCCGAACGCAGCGAACGTGGCGACCTGGCTGTCGCCGATCACCTGAGACGCGATGGCGAACGCCGCCGGGATGACGATGGCCGCGCGGATCGCGCGCTGCAGCGCGTACCCGTTCGGGTCGTGGCGCCGGATCAGCGCGACGACGGACTCCGCAGGCTGGGCGGCTGCCACGGAAACGCCGGCTACTCGGACGTTTCCGCGCTGGCATCGGAACCGGTCTCGCGGGCCGCGATCGCGCCGTCGAGCCGGGCTGTGGCGCCGTCGAGCCATCGCTGGCAGATCGCAGCGAGATCCTCGCCGCGCTGCCACAAGGCCAGCGACTCCTCCAGCGTCTGCCCGCCCGACTCGAGCTGCCGGACGATCTCGCCGAGCTCGGTGCGCGCCTGCTCGTAGCTCGGCCCGTCGTTCATGAATTGACCCTAGCGGCGCTGAACTCCCCCTCGGCCACGCGGACGCGCAAGCGCCCAACAGCCTCCGCGGGTGCGCGCACCACGGCCCCGTCCGGCCGCTGGACGACTGCGTATCCCCGCTGCAGCGTCGATTGCGGCGATAACGCGCGAACCCGGGCGCGGAGGTGGCCCACCTCGTTGGTCGCCGCGCCGAGCAGGGCCATCATTCGGCGGCGGGCGCGATCGCGCTGTGCGTCCACGTCGTCCTGCGCCTGCTGCAGCCGTGCTCGGATGGTGTGCCGCAGCCGGTGCGGCAGGCCGGTCATCAGCTCGGTCTCGGCCAGCAGCCGGCGACGAATGCTTGCTCTGGACCGGGCGCGCAGATCCCGCACTGCGCGTAGCTCACCGGCGAGATCCGGGACGATCAGCTTCGCGGCATCGGTCGGCGTCGACGCCGCGACGTCCGCGACCAGGTCGAGCAACGGCTGGTCGCTCTCGTGCCCGATCGCGCTGACCACGGGCGTTCGGCAGGCGGCCACCGCACGCAGCAGCGTCTCGTTGCTGAACGGCAGCAGGTCCTCGACGCTGCCGCCGCCGCGCGCGATGACGATCACGTCCACCTCGTCATCGGTGTCCAGCCGCTGTAACGCGGCGACCACCTCGCTGACCGCGGACGTGCCTTGCGTCGCGACGCTCTCGATCCGGAACCGGCTTGCCGGAAGCCGTCTGCGCGCGTTTTCGACGACATCCCGTTCGGCGGCGCTCGCCCGGCCGCTGATCAGCCCCACGCAGCGCGGGAGGAACGGCAGTGAACGCTTGCGATCGGTGGCGAAGAGGCCTTCGGCGGCGAGGAGGCGGCGCAGCGCCTCGAGCCGGGCGAGCAACTCGCCGAGCCCCACTTGACGAATCTGGGTGGCCCGCAGGCTGAGCGTGCCGCGTTCGAGGTAGAAGTCCGGTCGGGCCAGGGCGACGATTCGGACGCCCTCGCGGACGTCCTCACCGAGCACCCCTTGAGCGCACGTCACGATGAGTGAGATGTTGGCATCGGTGTCGCGCAGGGTCAGGAACTGCGTGGCCAGCCCAGGGCGGCGGGTGAGCTGCGCGACCTGCCCTTCGACCCAGATCTCGCCGAGCCGGGCGATCCAGCCGCCGATGCGTTGAGCCACGACCCGGACCGGGACTGGATGCTCCGGTGACGAGTCCAGCTTGGCCATCAGCGCTCGGATGTGCTCTTCTGCGCCGCCACGGCCTGCACGGCCGCTTTGCGCGCCGTCTTGGCCGGAGTTTTCTTGGCAGGTGCGCGCTCGGCCGGCGCAGGTGCGGGCGGCGCGATGGCCGACGGGACCGCTCGGCCATTCGCCGAGGGTGGCTCGTCGAACGTGGCCCACTCGGGCGCATCGTCTGGGGCTGGGCGCAATCGCCCGAGCAGCTCGTCCCCGCGCATCTCCAGCTCCGCGTAGCGTTGCTGGGCGCGCAATGATGCCTGCAACGCGGTACTTACCGCGAGGACCGGCAACTCGATGATCTTGGCTGGCAGCGTGCGGGCGTTGTTGATCGTGGTGACGACCAGACCCAGAGCGGCCCGCAGCGGGCTGGGTAGCTGCGACATGCCACCAGCGTGCCGCATCACGTCGCCTCCCTCCACCATGCGGTCCACATTGCTTTTCGCCTCTTCGCGCAAGCGCTCATCGGCCGCTCGTTCCGCTCGTGTCTCCTGCGGCGGCCACCCGCCGCGTGCGATGCTCGCTCGCTCACTGCGCATCCGTACCATCGAGGCATGACGCATTCGCAGGCCAGCACGCTCGGCTCGCCAGCAGCCGGAGCGCGGCCTGCCGGACGGGTCTTGCTCGCGAAGCCCCGCGGATATTGCGCGGGCGTCGACCGCGCCGTGCAGACGGTCGAGCAGGCGCTGGACCATTACGGTCCCCCCGTCTACGTCCGCAAGCAGATCGTGCACAACCTGCACGTGGTCGATGCGCTGGAGCGGCGTGGCGCGGTCTTCGTGGAGGAGACCGAGCAGGTCCCTGAGGGTGCGATCGTGGTATTCAGCGCCCACGGCGTCGCTCCGGAGGTGCACGCCGAGGCCCAGCGGCGTCAGCTCAAGACAATCGATGCTACGTGCCCGCTGGTGACCAAGGTCCACAACGAGGCACGCCGGTTCGCCGCCGAAGGCTACGACATCCTGTTGATCGGCCACGAGGGCCATGAGGAGGTCGTCGGGACAACGGGCGAGGCACCGGCGCACATCACGCTCGTCGACGGTCCGCACAGTGTGGCCAGCACCGACGTTCGTGACCCGGCCAAGGTGGTCTGGCTCTCGCAGACGACCTTGTCGTTGGACGAGACGATGCAGACGGTCGACGAGCTACGTGAGCGGTTCCCGTTACTCGAGTCCCCGCCGAGCGATGACATCTGCTACGCGACGCAGAACCGGCAGGCCGCCGTGAAGGTGATCGCCCCGCGGGTGCAGTTGTTCCTGGTCGTCGGATCGGCGAACTCCTCCAACTCGGTGCGCATGGTCGAGGTGGCGCTGGCGGCCGGTGCCCGGGCGGCCCACCTGATCGAGAACGCGACCCTCATCGACCCGGCGTGGCTCGCGGGCGTGACCTCGGTCGGTTTGTCGTCGGGGGCGTCGGTGCCCGAGATCCTGGTGACCGAGGTCGTCCAATGGCTGGCCGAACACGGCTACGCCGACCTGGAAGAAGTGAGCCATACCGAGGAGCGGCTGACGTTCGCGCTGCCGCAGGAGCTGCGCCGCGATCTCAAGACCGTCAACCACAACCGCTGATTGGGCTCAGCGGCGCAGCAGCATTCTCGCCCCGCCGATGATCAACACGGCTGCGGTGGCTCCAGCGATGGCCGGGAAGCCGTAGACCAGCCAGTTGATGGCTGCGTCGAGCAGTCGTGAACGGTCGTGCAGCCCGCTGGAGCGGATGTAGAGCAGACCGGCCGACGCGACGAAGTAGACCAGCGGCGGAGCGACCAGGACCGGGAACATCTCGCTGCGCCGCACGATCAATATCGCCACGACCGCCGCGACGATCAGCGCGATGTTGAATCCGCCCTTGACCGACGAACCGCGCACCAGATCGAACACGCCGCCGAGACCCGCGATGGCGATGAGGACCAGCACCGCCTGCCAGCCGGCGATGCCCCGTTCGCGCGTGCTGGCCCGGGCCGCCGCGCGGGTCGCGCTGCGTGATATGAACGCGTCGGCTGCGGTGACGTGAGGTGTGCTGTCCGGACTGGTGACCGGCTGATACGTCGGCGGGCCTGGGTAGCTCGGCGGCGCGCCGTAGCTCGGTGTGGCCGGGTAGCTGGCCGCGGGGTCGGCCGAGGCGGACTTGACGTGCGTCGGCGCATCCCAGCCCTCGTCGGACCACTGACCTGACGATGCGGAGTACCCGCCGCCCTGCGGCTCACCTGACCAGGCGGGCGCGTTCACCACGGGGCGCTCCTTCGCTGTTGGCGAATGCGGCCGCGGGCCAGACCGATTCGGGAAGGCGAGCGTCGCGCCATCACGGGCTGCCACCCGCCTTGAGCTGTCCGGGACATTGCCCAAACGGTACCGCGCGAAGCTGAGCGATTGCGGTCAAACACGGACCGACATGAGTGCCTTGCGGGCGAACACCGCGTCCCGCCTCACGCTCCCGATGCTTCGGATGCCGACGGTAACTCTGCCTGGCCAATGGGCAGGTGCTGCTTGGCCAGCGAGACCACGCGCTGCTCGGTGAGCTCCGGCGCTTGGGTGGAGCGTGCCGTCTCGGTCAGCTGGGACGGGGCCTCGAGTGCCTCCGAAGGATCGACGACCTTCAGGTCTGCCATCTTGCGCGCGGTGACCAGCACCCGCCCCTCGAGCGACGCGACCGTCTGGTTGTACGAGCCGACCGCGCCATTGAGCGAGCGGCCCAGCTTGTCGATGTGCCCGCCCATCGTGGACAGCCGCTGATACAACTCGCGGCTGAGCCGGTGCACCTCGGCGGCGTTGGCCGCCAGGGCGTCCTGACGCCAGGTGTAGGCGACGGTCCGCAGCAGCGTCACCAGCGTCGACGGAGTGGCGACGACGACGTTGCGGCTGAACGCGTGCTCGAGCAGCGCGGGATCCTCCCGCAGCGCGGCGTCGAGGAATGCGTCGGCCGGAACGAAGCAGACGACAAACTCCGGTGATGGGGCGAACCGCTCCCAGTACGCCTTGTCACCGAGTGAATTGATGTGCTCGCGCAGGTGCCGGGAGTGCGCCTTGAGCCGTCCGGCCCGGGTGGCCTCGTCCTTGGCCTCCATTGCCTCGAGGTATCCGCTGAAGGCGACCTTGGAGTCGACGACGACGTTCTTGCCGCCGACGAGGCGCACCACCAGGTCGGGACGCACCGTGCCGTCGTCGCCCGTGGCGGTCGGCTGGGTGACGTAGTCGATGTGCTCGGTCATGCCCGCGGCCTCGACTGCGCGTTCGAGCTGCAGCTCACCCCACCGGCCGCGTACCTGGGGGGCACGCAGCGCCGTGACCAGCTGTGCCGTCTCGGTGCGCAGCTGCTCGGAGGTCTGGCGCATCGTGCCGATCTGCTCCAGCAGCGCCGAGTACGAGCCGGTGCGCTCACGCTCGACGCGGTACAGCTGCTCCTGCACGCGGTCGAGCGACTCGCGAAGGGGCGCCACCAGACCCTCGATGGCCTGCTGCCGCTGGGCCAGCTCTCCTGCGGCGGCCGTCTTGGCCGTGCCCAGCCGTGCCTCGGCCAGCGCCACGAACGCCTCGTTGTTGCGGTGCAGCGCCTCGCCGGCAAGCGCGCCGAACGCCTCCCGCACCCGCTCGTCGCCCCGCTGTTGCATCAGGTCGCGCTCCCGCGCCGCGTCGCGCTCCGCCTGCAGGGCGGCGCCGAGCCGAGCCAGCTCCGTGTCCATAGCGCGTCCGGCTGCATCCGTCCGCTGGCGCGCCAGCAGCCAGCCCATGACCAGCCCGACGAGCAGGGCGGCAACGGCGAGCAGGATCGCGGTCAGGTTCATGGCACCGATGCTGACACCCGTCGCCGACATTTCCGCGAAGCGACGCGCGATGTTGCCGGGCTTGGTCGCCACCTTCCACGTTGTTCGATCCCAGGTGACCCGCAGCACGCTGAAGGTCGAACAAGTCGAGCAGGGATGGAAGACTTCGCGGCCGTAGACTGGCCGCCCGTGGCCCTGACCATCGGCATCGTCGGCCTGCCCAACGTGGGCAAGTCCACGCTGTTCAACGCGCTGACCAAGAACGACGTGGTCGCGGCCAACTACCCGTTCGCGACAATCGACCCCAACATCGGCGTCGTCGGCGTCCCTGAGCCACGGCTCGCGGTCCTCGCCAGGCTGTTCAACTCAGCCAAGATCGTTCCGGCCACCGTGTCGTTCGTCGACATCGCGGGCATCGTCAAGGGTGCGAGCGAGGGCGCCGGGCTCGGCAACAAGTTCCTCGCCCACATCCGCGAAGCCGACGCGATCTGCCAGGTGATCCGGGCGTTCACAGACCCCGACGTCGTACACGTCGACGGCGCGATCTCCCCCAAGGACGACATCGAGACGATCAACACAGAGCTGATCCTGGCCGACCTGCAGACGATCGAGAAGGTCCTGCCCAGGCTGCAGAAGGAGGCTCGGCTGCAGAAGGACAAGGCGCCGGTGGTGGCGGCTGCCGAGCAGGCGCAGCAGGTGCTCGAGAAGGGGCAGACGGTGTTCGCGGCGCGGCTGGACCCCGAGCCGCTGCGCGAGCTGCACCTGATGACGGCGAAACCCTTCCTGTACGTCTTCAACGTCGACCCGGACGAGATCGCCAACGCGGCGTTCACCGATGACCTGCGGGCGCTGATCGCACCGGCCGAGGCGATCTTCCTCGACGCCAAGACCGAGTCCGAGCTGATCGAGCTGCCGGACGACGAGGCGCTGGAGCTGCTGCAGTCCATGGGCCAGCAGGAGTCCGGGCTGGACGTGCTCGCCCGCGTCGGCTTCGCCACGCTCGGCCTGCAGTCCTTCCTGACGGTCGGCCCTAAGGAAGCCCGCGCCTGGACGATCAAACGCGGCGCCACCGCGCCGCAGGCCGCTGGCGTGATCCACACCGACTTCGAACGCGGCTTCATCAAGGCCGAAGTGGTGTCCTTCGGCGATTTGGTGGCTGCCGGATCGATGGCCGAAGCGCGCGCCCGCGGCAAGGTGCGTATCGAGGGCAAGGAGTACGTGATGGCCGACGGAGACGTCGTCGAGTTTCGTCACGGATAAACGTCAGCGGCTTGTCGCTGTCTCCCATTCGCGTTCGGCGTCGCGTTCGGCGTCGGTCAGCGCGGGACGGACCATGAGCACCCGCTGCCTGCCGCCCTCGGGATGTTGTCGTATGGCGGTCTCGGCTACCCCGCGGGCTTCCAGACGTTTGACGGCGCGGCGCGCGGCTTCCAGCTCGGCGCGGGTGACCTCGGCGCACTCGTCGCTGCCGGGATGCCCGTGGTACGCGGCGCAAGCCAGCACCCAAACGTCCACCCAAGCCGGCCAGGGCAGCACCCGGCGCTCCGACCCGTCAGCCCGCACTACGGCATGCTCCCGTGGCCGGCCGGCGAGGTATCTCTCGGCCGCGCGCTGCGTGACGCCAGGACCCCGACTCATAAGTGTTGAGACTATCGAAGAGCGCGCGTAGGCTCAACACATAACCCAGCGGCCCGGCCGCGTGTTGCGAGCACGAGACCGGGCCTAACCGACCACCTGAGGAAGCAGGGGACCGGCTATGCCAACCTCACCAAGAACCCCGCCAGCCACCACTACCAGGAGGCTGAGCGGACGCTCGACACGATCGGCGCGCTCGGCGCCGACGAAGCCGAACGGATCGTCGAGGTGCTAACCGCGGTCTGCCACGGGGTGCTCGCCGTCGCGGCGACGCTCGCCCTGCCGGCGCCCGACCCGCGCAGCGACGAGCAGCGCTTCGGGCAAGACCACTGATGGCCACGATCGTCACGGTCATGGTCACGCTGGCGATCGCGGCAGGACGACGGCTATTCGGCGCTCGACCGGACCGACGGCTTGGACACCCGGCGATGAGCGAGCCGCACCCGTTCCTGGTCGAGGCGCGGCGGGAGTTGATGCGCGGGCGGATCACCGCGGTCGAGCTGGCGGCGTACGAGCGCGGGCTGCTCGCCGCCCGCCTCACCCGGCGGGAAAGGGGATTGCCAGCTGCGCCGGGCTCGGCTAGCTGCCTGGATGGTCTTTACGCCACGTCAAGAGAAACAAGCGACGCTGAGCCCGCACCGCGGGACCCTCGGCAGGAACGTCGACGGTCAAGGTGCCGCTTACGGTGGTAGGGACGACCTCGCTAGCCTTCATCACTGTCATCTGGACTGGCCTCGGGTCTGTCTGCGCTCCCATTGCCCACCTCTTGTTCTATCGCCCTATTAGCGTAACGCTCCAGGCCTTGCGTCAGCACCGTTGACAGCTGCTCAGCCAGCATGGGCGACATGGACACACGCGCCACCAGCCACCCGACATTCATCGTGAAATCCACATTTGCGAAGTCAATAGTCAGCTCATACGGCGACTCTCGTAGATTCGCAAAATTTGTGTACAGCCCCTCGGCGACCTCTGGCCTCGCTTGGATTGTCAGCTGAGGTGGCTGTTGTTCGGGTTGAGCCGTCGGCGGCTGAGACATGAGCGCAGCATGCTCCGTCGCGCTCAGGACGTCTAGCGCTGAGGCCGTGACGTATCGGCGGAGGTCCCTGACGGCACGAGCGTCCGCCAGCTAGCTTTCCCGGCGGGAACAGCACGAACAGAGCGGGCCCGTCCCCCCGGCGCCGACCGCCAAGTCAAAGCGACGGGGGACGGGACCGCGGTCGGCGCCCCACGTCCGCAACGCGGCCGGAAGGTGGGGCCGCGCGCGGAAGCGCCGACGATCAGCGGGTCAAGATCACTTGACCTCTAGATATCTCAGCGCATTCGCTCCGAGAACCCCCGCACCCGACCTCCAATACACGTACAAGCCGCGGACGCCGAGCGGCAGGCGGTTTGTCCCCAGCATGTGGGGAATTAGCTCGGCAGTAAGGCCCAGGCGATCTACGACCGCGTAGCCCGTCTTCCAATCGCCGCCGACGACCAGTTTCGTGCCCGTGGTCGAGCCGGTGGCCATCGGGCTCCACTCGACTTTCGGGCGGCCCAACCAGTTGCCGCCGCGCCCGGCCGCGTCGAACTGCTGCGCCAGCGTCGTGCTGCCTTGCGGGACGAGCTGGAAGATCGCGTCCCACGTGGCCGGCGCCGCGGCCCAGGTCGTCGAGGCGATGAACCGGGCGGGGATGCCGGCTTTCAGCAGCCACGAGTCGCCGGCGGCGAGCGTCGCGGTCGTCGCGGTCAGCACCCGCTGCGCGACCGCGAGCGAGTAGGTGGCGTCGGCGCCGAAGATCCCGAACGGCGCGTTCGTGCCGTTCCCGGTCAGCCACGCGGTGGCGTCGGTGACGTTGCGGGCGTCGGCGATCAGCGCCTCAAGCTGCGGCGCCAGCGACTCCCAATCCTGCGACGCCTCGATCGAGAACTGCACGAACGCGCGGCCCTGCTGGCTGCGGATCTTCGGACCGAGCAGCGCCGGGCTGGCGTCGGTCGCCTCCACACCTTCCGCGACGTAGCCGGCGGTGATCGAATCCGCGGTGACGAACTGCAGATCGTGCGTGCCGATCGTGCGCACTTGAGCCAGGTCACGGATCGGATTGAGCGCCCCGGCCCCGGTTGCGACGATCGAAACGTCGATCGTCAGCGGCAGCGGAAAGCCGCTTGCGCCGGTCGTCAGCGCGGCGTTCATCACCCGGTGTTGGTCCTGCACCGCGCCGATCTCCTGCACGGCCCGCACCTCGTCCGGGGTGAACCGCAGATGCGCCTGCATCGGGTCCGCCAGCATCTTGCCGAAAGCGCTGGCGTAGTGGTCGTTGCCGACGGCGGCGATGTAGCGGGCGGTGAGGCCTTGGCCGTCGCCGTGCCGCAGCACGTTGTCCAGCCGGTCCGCGGCGGCCGCGTTCAACACCTTGCGCGCCGAATAGGCCTGCACGGCGTTCATGCCGGCGGTCCGGTACGCCTGCACCCGGGGGTCCGCGTTCGGCGTCGACCAGCCGCCATGATCCGACGGCGGCATGCCCGGCGACGGGTTCGGCGTGAGCGGCCGGTCCGCGATCTGCCCGATCGTGCCGGCCGAGACCTGCGCCATGATGCGCGACTCCGTCGCGACCTGCTGCTCCAACAACGCCGCCTCCACCCGCTGACGGCCGGACAGGGGCCTGCTGTAGGCGCGCAGCTCACCGAGACGGGCCTGCCGCTGCTCGAAGCTCAGGTCACGCGTGAGCGCCCGAATCTCGTCGAGCAGGTCGGGCTCGCCGGGGTTGCGACCCGAATCCGTCATCGCAAGCGCGTAGTTCATCTGGGAGCGGCGGTCATGCCCGCCGAAATCTGGAGCAGTCATATCGAGTGGCCTCCGGGCGCACGTGGGGACGGGCACCCGAAGGCACCCTTCGAACTTCCTCACCACGCCCGGCCAATGGGCCACTGCGGGGCTACGTGCGTCCCTAGGCGACTGTGGCCGCCCGGACGGATCTAGTCTAACTCGCCGGTAGGCGGCCAGGGGTCGCCCTGGGCGCGTGCGCGGCGCTCAGCAGCGGTGACCTCCCGCCATGAGCTGAGGTCGGACGGGTCCGGCGGCGGCTCGTCCGGGTCGGTGCGCTGAGTGAAGATCGACCCGGACTCGACCTGCAGGATCGCCTCCAGCTCGCGGATGTGCGAATCGGCCAGCTCCTCGACCGGCGGCACGGGTTCGCCGTCGTCGAACAGCAGGTGGTAGTCCGCGGCCTGCTGTTCGGGCGTCAGCTGCAAGAACAACGCCACCCGGGCGGCACGTGGCTCACAGAAATGCGCGCCTCGCGCCTCGCACGTCGGCACCCCGCGCCAGGAATAGCCGCACGGCAAGCCGTACGGCGTGCCGTCGCGGTTCACGTAACCCCGGACGCGGTCCTCGAAATCACTCACCGCTCACCCTCCCGTCAGCAGATCCGAATCCTCGTCGAAACGGTCCGGCTCGGGCCTCAGCTGCGCCCGGTCAGCCGGCGTCAACCCGAACCGCGCCGAATACCGCTGCAACTGCCCATCCGCGGCATCCAGCACCGCGCACCACGGATTCTTGGCGACCCGCCTGCCGACCTCACGGCCATGATCCATCACCGGCACCTCCCGCACCTCACCCTCAGCGGCCAGATGCGCGGCAGCCCGGCGACGACGCGCCACAGCGTCACAGCACGCCCCGAACGTCTCGGCGTCCCAAACCGTGAGCAGGCCACGCTCGACCAGAGCCGGCGCCAGCGAATCCCACACGGCCCGCGCCTGGTCGCACAGCCACGACGGCGCCTCAACCGGCTGTGCCGGCGGCCGCGGCTCGCCCCGGTTCACCCGATCCGCCCGGACCCCGCGCAGCATCTTCAGAGCTGTCGGCGCAGGCGCCAGGCCACGCTTACCCATAGTCACCAAATCTAGTCCCCCCAAATTCCGAAAACTCGTCGGTGAGTGAGCCGCCACGGCAAGGCGGTCTGGCGAGTTCGCGCGGCACCGGATGCACCCGCCCCCCATGGGGTGGTCACTGCGTGTCACCTGTCGCCGAGCTGCTGCGCGATGAGGTCGTCAACACGTGCCCTGTGCGCCTCCCAGGCGGCTGCGAGTGAGTGCGCGCGGCGATCGGGCCAGTCGGACGGCGGCAGCAGGTAGCCGTCGATCCTGGTCGACCAACCGGCGTCGAGTAGGGCGGCGTGGCGTGCGTCGGCGGTGTTGGTCATGCGCTCACTGTGCCGCGTCGTCCGGGTCGACGAGCGCAGCGACAGGATCGGTGAGGTGCGCGTCCACGTCCCGGTCACGCTGCTCACGGCTGCGGCACGTCGTGCCCCACCGGCACGGCGAGCAGGCCGCGGAGTAGCCGGCGAGGGTGACCCACCGGCGGACGAGGTGCGGCGCCGGCGGATCCGGCGGCGGCGTGCGCGGCTCGGCGGCGGCGTTGATCATGCGCCGGCCCGGTCGGGCTTGCGCATCGGCACCGCCGCCTCGATCTCGGCCCGGTCCAGTGGTTGCATCAACTGCCCCACTTCGGGCATCGAGGCGAGGAACTCGGCGCCCAATGCTGTCGTCAGCCCGTGCGCGACGATCTTTCCGAGTACGGCGCACTCGCGCTCGTCGACGGTGATCTTCGCTCGCCGGGCCATCGCGTCGAGCCGGGCCTCGGCGACCTTGCGGAACTCGGCGCGCCGCGACGCGAGCGTGTTCTCGCCTCGTCCCTGCCATGCCAGCTGCACGCTGGGCGCGAACTGCGCCGGGATGCCTGCCGCTGCGCAACGCTCGGCGAGTTCGCGATTGACACGGTTGACTTCGGCACGCGCGCTGCGAGTCAGGTCGGCGAACCTCTCGTCCTCTTCGGCGTAGACCGTCGCCATGCTCTGCTCGAAGTCGGCGAGCAGCTCGGCGCGGCGGGCGTCGAGGTTGGCGCGATCGACCTTGGCGCGTTGCCGGATCAGCTTGGCCAGTTCGTCGCGCTCGCCTTTGGTCATCGGCTTCCTGTCGGTGCCGGTCATGCGGTCTCCTTGCATCCTGGGTGTGTGGTGTCGCCGTTGTCGGCGAGTGTCGGGTCGAGCGGCAGGCCGCAGACGGTGCAGGTTCTGGGATCGGCTCCCGCAGATGTGGAAGGTGTGCCCCTCC
>CAWIUB010000036.1:0-65090 GCA_963839175.1 uncultured Actinomycetota bacterium | reverse complement strand
CCGATCAGCCGCTGTGGTGGACGCGGCGGCAGCCGTTGCGCGCGTTGACCTACCACGCGGCACGGGCAATGTTCACCCGAGCCAACGCCGGTTCGGGTCGACTGGACGCTGCATGATCTGCGACATTCGGCCGCTTACCGGATGGCCCGCGACCCGCAAATGACCCTGACCCACGTGCAGTGGGTCCTCGGCCACGCGACTGTCAACGACTCAGCTGTATGTGACCGCACCGGCCGAGGACATGATCGCCGCCGTGCTGGCTCACCACGACCGACTCGCCAGGGCCACCACGGACGATCCGCCAGGCGGGACGAGCGGCCGGTTGCGCTACCGGCCCGAGTCGCTGCAGGTGCTGTTCGGAGAGCATGCCCGGTGAGCGAACTGAAACAGGTCAGCGCCACGGTGGTGGACGGCTTGTATCAGGGAGCCCGCCCGGCCGCGCGGCTTGAGTCGAGTTCGTCGCCGAACGCACTCGCACTCGCGCGCCAGTTCCCGGCGCGTGTGCCCGCCAGCCACTGGCCGGCGACCGTGACGCCGCGGGCCCAGCTCACCGTCCGGCTACTCGGCGAGCCGTTCACCGCGGCGTCGGCGAGCCTGCAAACCGAGCGGCGCCGCGGGCTGGATCGGGTGCTGGACTGGGTCGAGCTGCAGCCTGGCGACAGTTGCAAGACCGCTGGCTGGCCTCCGGCGCTGACGCCGAGGGCAACATCGCGTGGCGGCGTCTACCGACCGCCGGGCTCGCCGCCACCAGCCGCGGCCGGGTGGACACCGAACACGGTCGTCTCGCCCTGGCCCGGGGCATGTCGCTGCTGGTCTGCGGCGATGTGATCCGCCCCAGCCTGGGCTGGCTGCTGACGCCGGGCACGCCGCGGGAGCTGGTCACCGCGATCGCCCAGGGCCGCGATCCGGCCGGGTTCACGCGGCTGGCCGCGTTATGCGACGGCGCGGGCGTCAGCGCGCACACCACCCAGCTGGCGCTGCGGCGGATCGCGGCCCTGGTGGCCGCCAAGGGCGGCGGGGTCGGTGACATCACGGTCGGCGACTGCCTGGAGCTGCTGCGTCTGCTTGAGGATCAGCAGGCTGGTCGGGCGGCGCGCAGCCCGTACTTCTACCAGCTGCTGCGCGCCGCCGGCGTGCTCAACGACACGACGCCGACCGCGCGAGGCCTGCGCACGCAAGGACAACTGAGCTGCGAGCAGCTCATCGACCGCTACCGCATCGCCTGCCGGCCGGTGCGTGACCTGCTCATTGACTACCTGCGGGAACGCCGGACTGGCCTGGACTACGCCAGCCTGCACAAGCTCTCCTACACCCTGGGCCGGCTGTTCTGGCGGGATCTGGAGATCCATCACCCGGGCATCGCCTCGCTGCACCTGCCCGCCGAGGTGGTCACCGCCTGGAAACAGCGCATCGCCACCAAGACCGTGCACGCCACCGTCAACGGACAGGTCGCCGTACGGCAGGTGCCGCGGGTCAACGCCGCCGACCACCTGATGACGGTGCGCGCCTTCTATCTCGACCTGAGCCAGTGGGCCGCCGACGATCCGTCCCGCTGGGCAGCGTGGGTGGCGCCCTGCCCGATCCGAGACGGCGACGCCGCGGCGCAAAAGAAGAAGCGCTCCCACCGCAAGTCCCGGATGGATCAACGCACCCGCGAACGCCTGCCGGTCATGCCGGTGCTCGCCGCCGCCGTCACCAACGCCCTGCACGCAGCTACCGAACGATTACGGGCGGCACAGTCCACCGAGCCCGGCGGGCTGTTCACCGCGGCGGGTCACACGCTGCGCCGCGCGATCACCAGCCACGCCACGGTCGGCAAGACCTGGGCCGAAGATCCCGACACCGGCAAGCGGCGCGACCTGTCCCACGAAGAACACCGGGCGTTCTGGACCTGGGCCGCGGTCGAGGTTCTTCGCCACACCGGCGTGCGAATCGAGGAGCTGACCGAACTCTCGCACCACAGCCTGATCCACTACCGGCTGCCGACCACCGGTGAACTCGTCCCGCTGCTGCAGATCGCGCCGTCCAAGACCGACGCCGAACGGCTGCTCGTGATCAGCCCAGAGCTGGCCGACGTCCTGTCCGCGATCATCGGCCGAATCCGCGACCACAGCGGCATGGTGCCGCTCGTGGTCGCCTACGACTACCACGAACGAGTCTGGAACCCGCCGATGCCGCTGCTGTTCCAGCGCCGCTTCGGCGGTGAACAGCGCGCGATCACCGGGCCGGCAATCCGTGAGCTGATCACCGCCGCGCTGGCCGGCACCGGGCTGACCGACGCCAGCGGGCAACCGCTGCGCTTCGTGCCTCACGACTTCCGCCGGATCCTGATCACCGACGCGATCATGCACGGGATGCCGCCGCACATCGCCCAACTGGTCGCCGGCCATCGCGACATCAACGTCACCATGGGCTACAAGGCCGTCTACCCCGACGAGGTCATCACCGCCCACCGCGCGTTCATCGCCCGCCGCCGCACGCTGCGCCCCAGCGAGGAATACCGCACCCCCACCGACGAGGAATGGGAGGAGTTCCTCGGCCACTTCCAACGCCGCAAGCTCTCCCTGGGCACCTGCGGGCGCGCCTACGGAACCAGTTGCATCCACGAGCACAGCTGCATCCGCTGCCCGCTACTACGACCCGACCCCGCTCAGCGGGCCCGGCTAATCCAGATCCACGACAACCTCATCGACCGCATCGCCGAAGCCCGCACCGAAGGCTGGCTCGGCGAAGTCGACGGTCTGCAGGTCAGCCTCGCCGCCGCCCGCAACAAGCTCGCCCAACTCGACGCCCACGCCAACCGCCGCTCGACCGTGCAGATCGGCATGCCGCACCCACGCCCCTGAACCCCAAGCCCGAATGCCACCCCACAGTGCCAGAGCAAGATCATTTAGTTCAGAAAAGCCCTGCTGAAGCTGTCGGTGGTGGTCTCGGATCTGCACGGGGTGTCCGCCCGGCAGATCATGGAGGCGCTGATCGGCGGCTGCCGGGATCCGAAGGCGCTGGCGCAGCTGGCCCGTGGCCGGCTGCGGGTGAAGATCTCGGCGTTGCAGGAGGCGCTGGACGGGGCGGACACGTTCACCGATCACCACGCCTTCGTGCTCCAGATGATGTTGGACAATGTTGACCGGCTGACCGCCCAGATCGACAAGCTGACCGCCCAGGTGGAGGAGCTGATCACCCCTTTTGAACGGCAGGTCGTCCAGTTGGACGGCATCACCGGGATCGGTCGCAGCGCCGCCCAGGACCTGATCGCCGAGATCGGGGTGGACATGAGCGTATTCGCCACCGCCGGGCACCTGGTGTCCTGGGCGAAGTATTGCCCGCAGGTCAAACAGTCGGCCGGCAAGCGCAAAGGCCGCAACTCCCGCGGCAAGGGCAACCGCTACGTCGCCGGGGTGCTCGGCGAGGCGTCCGTCGCCGCCGGGCGGACCCGGACCCGGCTCGGGGCGCGCTATCGGCGGCTGGCCAAACGCCGGGGCAAGGCCAAAGCCCAGGTCGCCGTCGGCAACACCATCCTTACCATCGCCCACGCACTGCTTTCCGATCCCACCGCCGATTACCACGACCTCGGCGTCGACTACTACGAGACCCGCATGCATCACCGTCGCCAGGTCGCCAGCCACCTGCGCAGCCTGCAACGCCTGGGCTATAAGGTCACCCTCGAGTCCGTCGACGGACAGGCCGCCTGACCGTCAACGTCACCATAACCAAACACCGCTACTGGTCCGTCCTGCGGAAACCCGGCTCCGCGGCGCTCCGCCGGGTGGCTGCCGCCTGCTCCGGTGGTGTCGTATTTTCGGGCCAGATGGTTGTGGATCGGGTGGGTGTCCTCGGTCAGGTTGACGTAGACCCAGTCCTCGACCGTCCCGACCCGCGGCGTCTCCGTTGCGGTGATCGGCTGGCTCGGTTCGCGGAAGTGCACGGCGTTGAGGTTGAGGAACCAGTGGTCGGTCTCCGCGGCGACCTCGTTCAGGGTGATGTAACGAGTCGTCACGACCGGGCCGGGGACGTTGGCGGCGCGCCCGGGAAGGCTCGCCGGGATCGTCGTCGGGCCGGGCTGGCTGACTGTGGTCCCGACCCGGATCTGCATCACCTGCGGCAGCGGTGGGGCCGGGGTCGAGATCGGTTTCGGCGGCTTGTGGTTCATCAGCACCGCCGTCTGGCCGGCGAGCCTGCTGAAGTCGACGATCACGTCGGCCCGCTCGGCGGGGGCGAGCATGAGCCGCCTGACCGGCACCGGCTGGTCCCACAGTCCGTTCTCGGCGCCGATCTGCCACATCCGCGTCCCGCCGATGTCGAGGTTCACGATGCGGGCGTTGCAGCCGTTCAGGATCCGCAATCGGTACAGCCGTGGCTCGACGGAAAGGTACGGCCACACCTTGCCGTTGACCAGCATGACGTCACCGAAGTACTCGCCGATCCAGGGCGCCCCCGGGAACTCGCTGATGGGGTACCGGAGCGTCCCGTCCGGGTTGAACTGGCGGTCCTGGATGACCAGCGGGATCTCGTATGCCCCGCCGGGGATGCCGATCGGGTTCGGCTCCGCACCGGTGTCGAAGTCGTCGCGCAGGATGTAGGCGGCGGCCAGGCCGGCCACCACGTTCAGTCGGGTGGTGCCCAGGCCGTGGTCGTGGAACCACAACAGCGCGGCGGGCATCTGCGGCTGCTGGTTGGTGTAGAAGACCGTCTGCGTGTCGCCGGGGCCGAAGCCGTCCGGGGTGACTGCCGGGTTGCCGTCGCTGTCGCCGGCGACGAATCCGCCGTGCAGGTGGGTCATTTGCAGCATGGCCGTGCGGGACTCGGCGCGCAACCCCCCCGGGACAGGACTGGCGAGCCGGCTATGACTCCCGGGCGTGAGGCGGCACCATGGGCGCATGAGCGATCCGTCCCAGTCGCCCGGCCAGCTACCGGGCGGCGAGCCACCGGGCGCCCCTGCCAAGCGCCGCATCGGGCCGAGGCTCGTCATCGGCGCGATCCTGCTGGTGCTGCTGGTGGTCTTCTTCGCCGAGAACACCCGCAGCGTCAAGATGCGGTTGATCATCCCGCAGGTGCGCGCCCCGCTGTTCCTCGCGTTGCTCATCGCGGCAGCGCTCGGCGCGCTCGCCACGCTGATTGTCCGCTGGCAGCGGGGCAGGAAAAACAGCCGCTAGGCGACGCCTGAGGAGGTTAGATCCGCACGGAGTCAAGGGCGGCGAGCGCGGAACCTTGTGCGCCCGCGCGATCCAGATCTGGCACCAGCGCCAACTCGGCGACCCGGACCTGCTCCTCACGCAACGCCGTGTGCTCCCGGACGGTCGCGAGGAACCAGTCCCGGAACCGCGGCGTCGTCTCGACGACGCCTCCGCCGATGAAGTAGGCGTCCGGATCGGTGAAGTTGGCCGCGATCGTGAACAGCCGACCCAAGGCCTTGGCCTGCTGCTCGAAGATCTTCACGGCAAGCGGGTCGCCCTTCTCCCCGTAGGAGCGCACCAGCCTCGCCGCTTGGGCGATCGATCCGGTCCGGCGCAGCTCATGATCCGGGAACCGGGTCAGCCAGTAGGGCAGCAGGTTCTTCTCGATGCCCGTCAGTGAGGCGACGCTCTCAGCATCGCCGGTGAAGCTGCAGTTGCACACCGGCAGTCGCTGACCGTCCTCGAGCAGTCCCTCCATCGGGATGTAGACGTGTCCCAGCTCGCCGGCCATTCCCGCCGCGCCGCGCACGATTGCGCCGTTGACGATGATGCCGCCACCCAGGCCCGTGCCGACAATCGCGGACACCGACGAGCAATGCGCAGAGCGGGAGCCGAAATGCGTACTGTGGGCATACAGCGCAGCGGCGTTGCCGTCGTTGTTGTAGACGACGGGAATGCTCAGCCGCTTCTCCAGCGCACCGCGGATGTCGAAGCCGCGCCAGGCAGGCCCGGAGAAGTTGGTCGCGCCCTTGGCCGAGATGACGCCGTCCGCGCTGGCCGGGCCCGGGGTGTCCAGTCCCACGGCCCGCACGGACGACCGGGACGTTCCGGTCAGCGTCAGCACGTTGGTCAGCGACAATTCCAAGGCCTCCAGCGCCGCATCCGGCCCGTCTTGGACGAGGCTTGCGGTCTCGACCAGCCGGTCCACGAGAAAGCGCCCATCGCCGTCGAGCACGGTGGCGTTGTTGCTCGTTCCTCCGTTGTCCAGGCCGACAACGACCCAATGGTCTGATGCGGACATCCGCGTCTCCCTTGCCAGCTGGTGAGCACTCTGGGGCGATCTTAGTTCCGACCAAATTGAGTGGAACAGACTCAAGTTTGCGGTCGTTACACCACTGGACGGCCTATGCCGGCCTGCCAGACCATATGAGACGAACCCACACCGAGGTGACGACGACACGATGGACCTGACCACGCGTAGCCAGCAAGCCATCTCGACGGCCGTGCGCACCGCCGCCGAGCGCGGCAATCCCGCCGTCGAGCCGGCGCACCTGGCCGTTGCCCTCCTGGACGACGCCCAAGGACTGCCCGGGCCGCTGCTACAGGGCCTCGGCGCCGATCCGTTGGCGGTCCGGGCAGCCGCGCAGCAGCTTGTCGACGCCCTGCCATCGGCGCAGGGCGCTTCGGTCGGCCCGCCGCAGACTTCGCGAGCGTTCCTGGCGGTGCTCAGTGCGGCCGAACGTGAGGCACGCGATCGCGGCGACGAGTACGTCTCCACCGAGCACCTGCTGATCGCCCTTGCACAACAGGGCGGTGACGTGGCGACACTGCTGCAGCAGCACGGGGCCACCGCGCAGGCGCTCGCCGACACACTGCAGGCCGTGCGCGGGTCCGCTCGGGTCACCAGCCCCGACCCCGAAGGCACCTTTCAGGCGCTGGAGAAGTATGGCGTCGATCTGACGGCGCGGGCCCGCGAAGGCAAGGTCGACCCGG
Source organism: uncultured Actinomycetota bacterium (assembly GCA_963839175.1). GTDB lineage: Bacteria > Actinomycetota > Actinomycetes > Mycobacteriales > Jatrophihabitantaceae > CAWIUB01. Next base: position 58,203 of record CAWIUB010000036.1, on the reverse strand, counting down.
TCATCGGCCGCGACGCCGAGATCCGCCGCGTTATCCAGGTGCTCTCCCGCCGCACCAAGAACAACCCGGTGCTCATCGGCGAGCCCGGGGTCGGCAAGACCGCCGTCGTCGAAGGCCTCGCGCAGCGCATCGTCGCGGGTGACGTGCCGGAATCGCTGCGCGGCAAGCGATTGATCGCGCTCGACCTGGCCGCGATGGTGGCCGGGGCCAAGTATCGCGGCGAGTTCGAGGAGCGGCTGAAGGCCGTCCTGAACGAGATCAAGGATTCTGGCGGCCAGATCATCACGTTCATCGACGAACTGCACACCGTCGTCGGAGCAGGAGCGACGGGCGAGAGCGCGATGGACGCCGGCAACATGCTCAAGCCAATGCTCGCCCGCGGGGAGCTGCGGATGGTCGGCGCCACGACGCTGGACGAGTACCGCGAACACATCGAGAAGGACGCCGCGCTGGAACGGCGATTCCAGCAGGTGCTCGTGGACGAGCCGTCGGTCGAGGACACCATCGGCATCCTGCGCGGACTCAAGAGCCGCTACGAGGCGCACCACAAGGTGCAGATCAGCGACAGTGCGCTGGTCGCCGCCGCGGCGCTCTCGGATAGGTACATCACGTCCCGCTTCCTGCCGGACAAGGCGATCGACCTGGTCGACGAGGCGGCGTCCCGGCTGCGGATGGAGATCGACTCCCGTCCGATCGAGGTGGACGAGCTGCAGCGCGCCGTCGACCGGCTGCACATGGAGGAGCTGGCGCTGGCGAAGGAGACGGACGAGGCGTCGAAGGAGCGACTGGCACGGTTGCGTGCCGAACTCGCCGACCTGACCGAGAAGCTGGACGCGCTCAATGCCCGCTGGGAACGAGAGAAGGCCGGCCTCAACCGCGTCGGCGAACTGAAGGAGCGTCTCGACGACCTACGCGGTCAGGCGGAGCGGGCGCAGCGCGACAACGACTTCGAGACCGCCTCTCGGCTGCTCTACGCGGAGATTCCCGCGACCGAAAAGGAACTGGAAGGAGCTTCCGCAGTCGAGGCGGCGCAGGACGTCCTGGTCAAGGACGAGGTCACCGCCGACGACGTCGCCGAGGTGGTGGCCGCCTGGACCGGCATCCCGGCCGGACGGCTGCTCGAGGGCGAGACCGCCAAGCTGCTGCGCATGGAAGACGAGCTCGCGACGCGCGTCATCGGGCAATCCCGCGCTGTGCAGGCGGTTTCCGACGCCGTGCGACGTGCGCGCGCGGGTATCAGCGACCCCGATCGCCCGACCGGTTCGTTTCTGTTCCTCGGCCCGACCGGTGTTGGCAAGACCGAACTCGCCAAGGCGCTCGCCGCGTTCCTGTTCGACGACGAGCGGGCGATGGTGCGCATCGACATGAGCGAGTACGGCGAGAAGCACACGGTGGCCCGGCTGGTCGGCGCGCCGCCCGGCTACATCGGCTACGAGGAGGGCGGCCAGCTCACCGAGGCGGTCCGACGGCGTCCCTACAGCGTGATCCTGCTCGACGAAATCGAGAAGGCGCACCCGGACGTGTTCGACGTGCTGCTGCAGGTGCTCGACGACGGGCGGCTCACCGACGGCCAGGGCCGGACGGTCGACTTCCGCAACTGCATCCTGGTGCTGACGTCCAACCTGGGCTCGCACGCGCTGGCCGGCGACCTGCCGGACGAGCTCAAGCGCGACACCGTGATGGCCGTGGTTCGCGAGCACTTCAAGCCCGAGTTCCTCAACCGGCTTGACGACATAGTGGTGTTCGAGTCGCTAACGACCGAGGAACTCACCAAGATCGTCGACATCCAGATCGCCGCACTGGCGCAGCGACTGGCAGGCCGCCGGTTGACGCTGGACGTCAGCGATGCGGCCCGCGAATGGCTCGCGATGAACGGTTTCGACCCTATCTACGGCGCGCGGCCGCTGCGCAGACTGGTCCAGACGTCGATCGGCGACGAGTTGGCGCGCAAGCTGCTGGCCGGCGAGATCCGCGACGGGCAGACGGTGCGCGTCGACATGCTGGAGGACCGGTCGGCACTAGCGATCGAGGCCGCTTCGCGCTAGCCATATCCGCCGCGCTGCGCGCTGCCCAGCCATTGGGACGCCGACGGCGTCCAGGCCAGCGCCGCGGCGATCACCGGAAGCGACACGAACAGCACGACGTAGAACCCGATACCGCCGGACGGTATACGGACGGCCCAGTAGATTCCGACGCCCGCGCAGAGCACCGCGCTGATCGTGATCAGTAGCCGCCCGGTGAACTGCCGGTTCGTCAGCAGCACACCGCCGGCGATGAGTAGGCCGGCGAGGATGACATCCAGGGCTCCGTCAACCGCCAGTTCGGTGCCGAAGCCGTCGAATGTGGTCGCGTCATGCAGTGAGTTGACGATCGACGCGCCGAGGAACAGGAGCAGGGCGGCAAGAAGTAGCAGGCCCGCGGCGATGTAGGCCAGGACGTTCGCCCCGACTACGTTGCTGGGCCGGTTGACTGGCGGCGGGTAGCCGTAGTACGGGTACGGCGGTGGCGCCGGATATGCGTACGGCGGCGGTGCGCCGACGTTCGGATCGATCGGCTCGCCCGGCTGCGACCAGCCAGCTCCCCACTGCGGACCAGACACTGCGATCAGCTGCCGTTGCGGACGCAGTGGTCATACGCAACCGTGCCGGTGTCGTACTTGTTGCCGCAGTCGACGACGCGCTTGACGATGAAGCCGGTGAATACAACGCAGCACAGCGCGCCGATGATCGCGCACACCAGCCCGGCCGTCGCCATGCCCTTGCCGCCCGCGCCCCGATTGGCCGCCTTGATCCCGAGGATGCCGAAGACGATCCCGAGGACGAACAGCGGGATATCCAAGATCGACAAGAAGAACAGGATGATCGACAGGACCCCGAGGATCAACGCGGCGATCGCCTTCCCGTTGCCAGTCGGTGGCTGGGCGTACTGGTGCGTCGGCGGCGGGGGAAACGAACCCGGATAGGCCCGTTGATGCGCGGGGGCTGGCTGGTAGGGGGCCTGCTGGTAGGGCGTCCCGGCCGGCGGATACGGACCCGGCGCGGCCGGGTACTGCTGCGCCGGGTACGGCTGCTCGGGCGCCGGTGGCTGTGCGGCCAGCGGATCCGGGTAGCCGTACGGGTTCGGCCCCGGCGGCCCGAAGCGATACGGATCGAATGGCTCGGGCCCGGCCGGCGGGTAACTCGGCGCCGCAGGATCGCGCTCGCCCGCTTCCGTCGCAGGCCCGTCGGGCGGCTGCTCAGGCCGCCATGGCTCCCGGGAGCCGGAGTCCTCGGGCGGGGTGGTCACGGAGTCCTCCCGGTCGGCGCGACGGTACTTCGACTCTAGCGGCCCGTCCCGCTATGCGCCGTTCTGCGCGGGCGAGCGGAACACGACAGCCTGGCGCGCACGTACACTGCGCGGCGTGACTGACATTGACCGGACGGCTGGCCAGCCACCGCGGACCATTTTGATCACCTGGGCCGCACTCATCACGGCGGCGGCCTTCGCAGTCCTGACCGCCTTGACACTGTTCGCAGCGCGGACGTGGCTCGAAGAGCAGTCTCACGACACGACCAGCAAGAAAGCAATCACTAGCAGCTACACGGAGGCGCAGAAGGCTCACGACCTGCTGCCGTCGCAGATTTCCCGTTCGATATCGGCGTTCATCACCTCGCAGCTGGTGATCAGCCTGGTGACGGCTGTCCTGCTCGTCTTTATCGCTATACGCGTGCGCAGCGGCGCGCACTGGACTCGCTGGGTGGTGGTCGGGCTCTGGGTTCTCTCCTCGGTCTTCGGCTTCAGCCTGATCGGCGCATTGCCTGCGTTGAGCGTTATCGGCAAATTCCCCGTGTTGACCAAGATCCCCTGCCTCATCGGCGCGCTGGCGTTTCTCACCGCGGTTGTCGCGGTGAATCTTCCGCCCAGCACGGCCTTTATTAATGCCAACAAGCCTGTCCGAGCGGACCCGGCCGGCGCACCAGCACCGGGCCTGCGCGGGCTGTTCGCCCCACGTCCGTCCGCTCCGAAGCCGCCGCCGCAGCCCGCGCCGGCGAAGTCCGCGACAACCGACGCCCCGGCCAAGTCGGCGAAGCCAGACGCTCAGCGCACCAAGGCCAAGGCCCGCACCAGCGCGCCGGTCAACCCGCCGGCGAAGAGCCGCGGCAAGTCACGAGGCCGATGAGCACCACGGCTCTGGTGACCGGTGCGACCGCGGGACTCGGCGCCTCGTTCGCCCGGGCGCTGGCGGGCGAGGGCAACGACGTGGTGCTGGTCGCCCGCGACGAAGCGCGGCTGGAGTCGACGATGGTCGCGCTGCAGCAGCGGTTCGGCGTCCAGGCAACGCCGCTGTCGGCCGACCTGACCACCACCGAGGGCTGTGACCGGGTCGCCGAACGGATCGGCTCGGCCGACGCGCCGATCGGGATCCTCGTCAACAACGCGGGTATCGCCACCTACCGCGCATTCGGCCGTACGGAACTCGCCGTGGAAGAGCGGATGCTCGACCTGAATGTCCGTGCCGTGCTGCGGCTGACCCATGCGGCGGTGCGGGCGATGACGGCACGGGGTGCGGGCGAGATCATCAACGTCTCCTCCGTCTCGGGGTTCGTGCCGCGTGGGCGCAACGTGACGTACTCGGCGAGCAAAGCCTGGGTGACGATGTTCAGCGAGGCGCTGGCCGTGCAGCTTGCCGGTTCGGGGGTCCGCGTCACCGCGGTCTGCCCGGGCTTCATGCACACCGAGTTCCACGAGCGGGCCCAGGTCGACATGTCACGCGTACCAGAGTGGATGTGGCTCGACGCTGACGACGTCGTGGCGGCCGGGCTCGCCGACGCCCGCAAAGGCAAGCCGGTCAGCATCCCTGACGTCAAGTACAAGGCAATGGTGGGCGCGGCGCGACACGTGCCCCGCCCGCTGCTGCGTCAGGCCATGCGCCGCCGCGGGCTGTAGGAATGACCGACCGCGACGACCTGCTGGCGTTGATCAAGGACCTGGCGGTGGTGCCTGGCCGGGTCACGTTGTCGTCGGGCCAGCAGGCCGACTATTACATCGACCTGCGGCGGATCACGCTGCACCGGGTGGCTGCCCCACTGGTCGGGCGGGTGCTGCTGGACCTCACCGCGGACTGGAGCTACGACGCGGCGGGCGGGCTGACGCTGGGCGCTGACCCGGTGGGCACCGCGATCATGCACGCGAGCGCTTGTCGCGTCGACGCGTTCGTGGTTCGGAAGGCGGAGAAGAAGCACGGGATGCAGCGCCGGGTGGAGGGTCCCGATATCGCGGGCCGTCGCGTCCTCGTCGTTGAGGACGTCTCGACCACCGGCGGCAGCCCACTTACCGCCGTGGAGGCGTTGCGCGAGGCCGGGGCCGACGTGGCAGGCGTGGCGTTGATCGTCGACCGCGGCGGTCGGGAGGTGATCCGGGCCGCCGGACTGGAGTGCCGGGCGGCCTACTCGCTGGCCGACCTCGGGCTGGCGTAACCGGTTCCCGCATCGATTGTGCAACCTTTGGCCGTGTGAGACCGCCAAACGTTGCACAATCCAGTGCCGAGCCCGACGCGACGCCGGACCTCGAGATCGGGGTCGGCCCCCACCCCCAACCGTGGCCGGACGATCCGCGGCTCGACCCCGATCTGCTCGCCCACGGCGACCGACGCAATGTGGTGGACGCCTACCGCTACTGGCGGGTGGACGCTATCGTCGCCGACCTCGACACCCGCCGGCACGATTTCGCGGTCGCCATCGAGAACTGGCGGCACGACTTGAATATCGGCACGGTCGTCCGGACGGCCAACGCGTTCCTGGCCCGAGAGGTGATCATCATCGGACGCCGCCGGTGGAACCGGCGCGGCGCCATGGTGACCGACCGCTATCAGCACCTGCGACATGTCAACTCCGTGGCCGAGCTGGTCGGCAGCAACTACACGATCGTCGCGGTCGACAACCTGCCTGGCGCGGTCCCGCTCGAGACGGTTGCCTTGCCCCGCCGAGCGCTGCTGCTCTTCGGGCAGGAGGGCTCGGGATTGACGGCCGACGCGCGGGCGGCAGCCGAGCTCGTCTGCTCGATCACCCAGTTCGGCTCCACCCGTTCCATCAACGCCGGCGTCGCCGCCGGGATCGCCATGCACACTTGGATCCGCCAGCACGCGCTATACACATGAATCTGTCGGATTGGGTGTATACCATGGCGCCATGCGGACCAACATCGACCTGGACGACGAGCTGCTCGCCCGTGCCGCGGAGATCGCCGGCACCAAGACCAAGAAGTCGACCGTCGAATATGCGCTGCGCGAGCTGATCCGCCGTCAGGCCATGCGCGAGCTCGCCGACTGGCGTATGGACATCGACCCAGAAGACGTCCGGCCCGGCATCGTGCCCTCTCAGCGGGTCCGTCCTCCGGCGCAGTCAGCGTGATCACCGTTGACTCCAGCGTGTGGATCAATCTGCTGCGGGCACGCGGCACCACACAGGACCAGCGACTGGCCGCGCTGCTGCGCCGCGGGCAGCGGATCGCCATTACGGACGTGATCTATACGGAGCTGCTGAAGGGTGCTCAGACGGCCCGCGAGGTCTCGAGGACTCAGCGGCGGCTGGAGCAAACGACTATGTTGCGGCTTCGCGAACTTGGCGACTTCGAGCGCGCAGCGGATCTCTATCGGCGCGCTCGGCGCGCCGGTCACACGATCCGCAACACAACCGACTGTCTGATCGCCGCGGTGTGCATTCGCGAACAGGTGCCGCTGCTGCACGACGACATTGACTTCGACCGGATCGCCGACGTGTCCGATCTACAGGTCGCCTGATCACTCCTGGGTACGCAGCCCATTACATTTCCTGCTGTCGCAGGTATTTGCCGAAATGCGGCACCGTGAAGGCGATCCGGCCGCGCTGGCCGGAGTAGACCAGCCCCTTCTTCAGCAGCGAGTCGCGCGCCGGCGACAGCGCCTGGGGGTTTCGGCCCAGCGCCGCGGCCACCGCCGACGTGGCGACGTCGTCGGCTGAGCCGTCCACCTCGGCCATCGCCCGCAGGTACTCGCGCTCGGCCGGGGTTGCCCGTTCGTAGCGGGATCCGAAGAAGCCGACGGCAAGCTCGGCCTCCGCCTCGGGCGAGGCGACCTGCACGTCGGCGACCGTTACCGGTGATACCGGCGCCATGTCCCACACGACCTTGCCGTATGCCTGGACGAAGTAGGGGTAGCCGCCCGTCACCTGGTACATCGCCGCAAGGGCATCGTCGGCGAAGTCGGCGCCCTCGTCGCGAGCCGGGACGCGTATGGCCGCGTCGGCCGAGAGTCGGTCGAGCCGATCGATGCGCGAGTAGCGGAACAGCCGCTCGCTGTAGGACTTGCTCGCCGACAGCACTGCAGGCAGGTGCGGCAACCCAGCACCCACGACGATCAGCGGCAGCCCCCGTTGCGACACCTCGTGGCAGGCCGCGCAGAGCGCCGAGATGTCCGCCGGGCCGACGTCTTGCATCTCGTCGACAAACAGGGCGATGCCCTTTCCGGTGTCCGCCGCAAGCCCCCCGAGGTCGGCGAAGAGCTCGACCAGGTCGATCTCCATGTCACCGGAGTCGGCCCGTCCAGTAACGGCAGGCACGTCGATGCCCGGCTGCCAGCGGGGACCGGGCTGGCCGGGTTTGCCGCCCGGCCGCTTCTGGGCGAACGCCTTGAGCACACCGAGGACGTGCCGAGCCTCGTCCGCGTTCGGACTGGCCAGCTCACGCACGGCCAGATGCAGGGCGCCGGCAAGCGGCTGCCGCAGCGACTGGTCGGGGCGCGCCTCGAGCTTGCCGGTACCCCACCCGCGCCGGACTGCCGCGCTGCGCAGGGCGTTGAGCAGCACGGTCTTGCCGACGCCGCGCAGCCCAGTCAGTACCGCGGAACGCTCGGGGCGGCCGCGGGATACCCGTTCGAGCAGCACGCCGAACGAGGCAAGTTCCGCATCGCGGCCGGCGAGCTCGGGCGGACGCTGCCCGGCGCCGGGCGCGTACGGGTTGCGCACCGGGTCCACGATCGGACTGTATCCGGCTCTCTAACGGATCTCGCAGATTTGCCGATACTTCCTCATCGTGTCGCGTCGCCGGGCAGGGTGAGGATCTCGGCGCCGTCGTCGGTGACGGCGACGGTGTGCTCCCACTGGGCGACCCAGGAGCCGTCCCGGGTCAGCACGGTCCACCCGTCGTCCCACATGTACCAGTCGATCCCGCCGAGGGTGATCATCGGCTCGATGGTGAACGTCATGCCCGGCTCGAGCAGTGTGGTGGCGCGCGGTTCGTCGTAATGCAGGATCGTCGGCCTCGTGTGGAAGCTCGGGCCGACGCCGTGCCCGGTGTAGTCGCGCACCACGCCGTAGCCGAATCGCCGGGCGTAGGACTCGATCACCCGGCCGATCACGTTGATCGGACGTCCCGGCTGCACGGCGCGGATGCCGCGCATCATCGCCTCCCGGCTGCGTTCGCCGAGGTCGCGAACCTCGGACGCGACGTCGCCTGCGTAGAACGTCGCGCAGGTGTCGCCGTGCACGCCGCCGACGTACGCCGTGATGTCGATCTTGACGATGTCGCCGTCGTTGAGCGGGCGGGAATCGGGGATGCCGTGGCAGATGACCTCGTTGACCGAGCTGCACAGCGACTTCGGGAAGCCCTTGTAGCCGAGCGTGGACGGGTAGGCCCCGTGGTCGATCAGGTACTCGTGGCCGATCCGGTCGAGCTCGTCGGTGGTGACGCCGGGAGCGACGTGCTGGCCTACTTCGGCCAAGGCGTCCGCCGCGATCCGTCCGGCAATGCGCATACGCGCGATCGTGTCGGCGTCCTTGACCATCGGGTCGTCCAGGTCCGCGGCGCCAGCGCTATCGACATAGCGCGGGCGGGCGATGCTCCCCGGCACCCGCCGCGGCGGCGAGATCGTCGCCGGACGAACCCGGGCGCTGAGCATCATGCCTCCATATTGCCCGTCGGGTTGTGCGCGCGGAGCGGACCCGCGCCGCGCTCGTACCCGATGGACGCAACCCTTGCACACTCAAGATCAAGAGAGCGTTCGAGTCGATCAGCGGCTGAACTGCTCTCTTGATCACGCCGGACCGGGCCATTGAGGCAGCTGCTGCCGGACAAGCGGCAGTCGCAGCGGCGACCCCTCGCCCGTGGGAGTGGCTGCGCGGTACGGCGTCCGCAGCTCGGCGGCGCGGTTGCGCAACCATTCCTGGACCTCGTCCGTCCACCTAGGCGAGGACGTTTGGGATGGTGGGTAATGGATCACCGCAAGCCCAAGCCGGGTCAGGAGGTTGTGTCGCGCGCTGGTCGCTTTCCAATCAGCCTCGCGGAAGTGAAATTCCCTACTGTCGATCTCGAGCACGGCGAGCAGACCTCGCCAGAGGAAGTCCAGCACGGCAATCACTCGTCCGTTGGCGGACAGCAGCGGAACGTTCATCTCGAATTCAGGCAGCCGCGCGCGCCGCAGCCGATCGGCCGCTGAGGCCTCGGCAGCGGATCGGGCGCCTGCGAGCACATCGGCGACGGCCGTGCGCAGGTGGGCGCTGCCGTTGCGCGGGCAGCTACCGACCTCAGTGGCGAGCCGCTCGAGCGTGCAAGCCCGGCGCTGTATCGCGGCAGCGACCAATGCTCGGACGGTCGATAGCGATCGGCACGCCAGCGCTGTATCGGCGACCGCACGTGCCACCGGCACGACCGATGCGAGGGCCAAGGTCGGATCTTCGACCGACGTCGTCCAGCTGGAATAGGGCCGTCGCGTTGGGCGCAGGTGCACGCCACCGACAGTGCGATTGTGACCGCGTGGGACGAGTACGAGCACCAGAGAATGCAGCGGCTGTGCCGAGCCGATACGGCGCAGCCGCAGCGCATCCCAGCCGGTCAGCGCCGCTCCCGGGCCGCCGAGCCAGAGGCCGGTTTCGGCCCAGTCGGCCCGGGTCGGCTCATCCGGCCGGGTCAACACGACGCCGGTTGCCAGACGCCGCCAGCGTCCATGGCGAAGTTGGGTCCGCGTGTAGGACGTCGTCACCCCAAAGACCGCTGCGGCTACCGGGTTCAGGACTCTCGGCAGCTCGGTCTCGCGCATACCCGAAGTCTTACGGATCGAGCGTTTTGCGACAGTCCTACCGAACTACTTGTGGATAACACGAGAACGACTTGCGGATGACCCGAGAACGGCCTGTGTATAACCCCAGGGCGAGCAGCGCGGGCGTCTACGCCTAGTGATCTGGACGCCGACGCTCGGTGGCAGCCAACCAGCTTGATCAAGAGAGCGATTCTGTCGTGAGTCGACCGAGGCGCTCTCTTGATCAAGGAGAAGAGAGAGGATCACCAACGCTCAGACCTCGACCACCAGCGGGATGAGCATGGGACGGCGGCGGTAGGTCTGGTCGACCCAGCGGCCGACGGTGCGGCGGACGATGTGCCCGAGCGCGTCCGCGTCGCGCACCCCGTCGGCCACAGACCGTTCGACCGTGGCGATGAGCTCGGCGCGGATCGGGTCGAGTCCGGCCGGGTCGTCGGTGAAACCACGGGCCGTGATCTCCGGCCCGAATACGACCTTGCCAGCCTGCACATCTACGGCGACGAGGATGGAGAGGAAGCCTTCCTCGCCGAGGATGCGCCGGTCCTTCAGGGTGGCGTCACCGATGTCGCCGACCTCCAGGCCGTCGACATAGACGTAGCCGACCGGAATCGTGCCGACGATCGAGGCGGCCCCGTCGACTAGATCGACGACCGTGCCGTCCTCGGCCAGCATGATCCGCTTGTCGGGGATGCCCGTCGAGCGCGCGATCAGCGCGTGTGCGCGCAGGTGCCGCCACTCGCCGTGCACCGGCATGTGATTGCGGGGACGCACCGCGTTGAGCAGGTAGCGCAGTTCGCCTGCAGGGGCGTGGCCCGAGACGTGCACCAGCGCCCTCGACTTGTCCACGACGGTGGCACCCAGCCGGGACAACCCGTTGATCACGTTCCCGACCGAGTTCTCGTTACCCGGGATGAGCGACGACGCGAGCAGGATCGTGTCGTCGGCGACGATGCGTACCGTCGGGTGCTCGCGGTTGGCCATCCGAGACAGCGCCGACAACGGCTCACCCTGCGAGCCTGTCGAGATCAACATGACCCTGCGCGACGGCAGCTCCTCGGCCATCTTCAGGTCGATGAGCGCGCCGTCGGGCACCTGCAGCAGGCCGAGGTCGCGGGCGATCTGCATGTTGCGCACCATCGATCGTCCGACGAGCGCCGCGTGCCGGCCGTTCGCCACGGCCGCGTCGAGCACCTGCTGCACCCGGTGCACATGGGAGGCGAAGCAGGCCACGATGATGCGTCCGGGCGCCTTGGTGACCACGTCGGTGACGACGTTGGCCACGTCGCGTTCGGACGGGATGAAACCCGGCACCTCGGCGTTCGTCGAGTCGGACAGCAGCAGGTCGACACCGTCGTCGCCGAGCCGGGAGAAGCCGGGCAGGTCGGTCAACCGGCCGTCCAGCGGTGTCTGGTCCATCTTGAAGTCGCCGGTATGCAGGATCGTGTTGCCACCGGCCCGGATCGCCACGGCCAGCGCGTCCGGGATCGAGTGGTTGACGGCGTAGAACTGCAGCCCCCACTCGCCAACGCGCATCGTCTCGCCCTCGCGCACCCGCCGCAGGTCCGGACGGATCTTGTGCCGGTCCAGCTTGGCCGCGACGAGCGCGAGTGTCAGCCGTGAGCCGATGATCGGGACGTCCGCGTGTTCGCGCAGCAGGTAGGGCAGCGCGCCGATGTGGTCTTCATGCCCGTGGGTCAGGACGATCGCGTCGATGTCGCCGAGGCGGTCGCGGAAGTACGACCAGTCGGGCAGGGTCAGGTCGACGCCGGGGGAGTTCGTCTTGCCGAGCAGCATGCCGCAGTCGACGATCAGCAGCCGGCCGGCAAATTCGAACATCGTCATGTTGCGCCCGACCTCGCCGATGCCGCCGAGGGCCACGATGCGCATGCCACCCTTGGGCAATCGGGGTAGCCGCTTGGCGTTCGTCACGTGTCGAGGCTAGCGATCACCGGGATGCCGTCGAGCCGGTGCTACGGTCCGGGCCTGTGCACGCAGCGCTGGACGCCGGCCAGGCACGCAGCTCAGGAACGGCTGACCGGCTCCTTGGCGTCGACCGCTGCGGGGGCGTGCCGGTCGGTCCGGCGGCCGCGCAGCGAGTGGACCAGCACCGGAAGCATCGACAACGCGACCGCGGCGAGCACGATGTAGTCGATCTTCGGGGCGACGGTGTCACGCACGAAGTTGATGTGCCCGAGCCCATGGCCGAGCAGGATCACCCCGACCGTCCAGACGATCCCACCAAGCGCCGAGTACAGCGCGTACATCGAGAAACGCATCCGGCCGACGCCCGCCATCACGGTCGCGACGGTGCGCACGATCGGGACGAAGCGCGCCAGGACGATCGTCCAGGACCCGTATCGCTCGAAGAAGTGGGCGGACCGCTCGACGTACTCCGGCCGGAACAGTCTGGAGTTGGGCCGGTCGAAGACCTTGGGCCCGGTGCGGTAGCCGATCCAGTAGCCGACCAGGTTGCCCGCGATCGCGGCCAGCGGCGCGAGCACCAGGTAGGCCCACAACGGCGTGTGAATCTTGTGGGTGGCGAGGAGCAGCCCCGCTGCGAACAGCAGCGTGTCACCGGGCAGGAAGAAGCCGATCAGCAATCCGCACTCGGCGAACAGGATGATCAGCAGACCGATCAGACCGAACGAGTCGAGCAGGTGCGTCGGGTCGATCGGGCCGACGGCGAGCGGGTGCATGGGGCCGCAGTCTACGGACCCCCCGGTGCTGCGCGGTGTTCTCTCTCAGCAAAGTCCGGGCTGCGTTCGGCTGGGGCAAGATGACCGCATGCGCACCGTCCGCCTGGAGGCCTTCAGCGACGGGGTGTTCGCCATCGCGATCACCTTGCTCGTGCTCGACCTCAAGGTGCCCGACCGCAACACGATGACGGGCGGGCTGGGCGCAGCCTTGTGGGCGCAGTGGCCGAGCTACGCCGCGTACCTGGTGAGCTTCTTCGTCATCGGCGTCATCTGGATCAACCATCACACCGTCCTGGACGCGATCGGGCGGGCCGACAAGACATTGCTCGTGCTGAACCTCGGCTTGCTGCTGACGGTCGTCACCGTCCCGTTCACCACGTCGCTGTTCGCCGAGTACCTGCAGGACGGCAACGCCGCGAAGCTCGCCGCGGCCATCTACAGCGCGGTGATGCTGCTGCACGCGATCCTGTGGACGGAGTTCTGGCGGCATGCGGCGTACCACAGCGAGCTGCTGGCCGCAGGCATCGACCCGACTCGCGCGCGGGCCTCCGTCCGCAGCTTCGCCGTCGGCACCCCGGTGTACGCGCTGGCGGTGGCACTGTCGTTCGTCAGCCCATATCTGGTGCTCTGCATGCACCTGGTCGTCGCTGCGGTCTACCTGCGGGGACGCCTCAATCTCGGCGAGACCGTGGGTGCCTGAGGTGGCACCGCGGTGGTGGCCGAAGCAACCACCGCAGTGCCATCCCTCCCTCCAAGTTGACATCGCGAGCATATCGACACGATGGGTAACGGGATAGCGCCAGGCCGTAATCGAGCGATCTCGAACCCACTAGTTCCACCTGCGCGCAGGTGCGGGATACTCGGCTTTACTGACCATGCCCGAACTGCCGAGTCGCGGGAGAACCCCATGCCTATTGCCACGCCTGAGATCTACGCCGACATGCTCGACCGCGCCCAGCAGGGCGGTTTCGCCTATCCCGCTATCAATGTGACGGGGTCTGAGACCCTTAACGCCGCGCTGCGGGGCTTCGCCGATGCCGGCAGTGACGGAATAATCCAAGTCTCGACCGGCGGCGCCGAGTTCGCCAGCGGCACCAAGGTCAAGAACATGGTCACTGGCGCTGTGGCGCTGGCCGAGTTCGCGCACGTGGTGGCCGACAAGTACCCCATCCACGTGGCGCTGCACACCGACCACTGCCAGAAGGAGAAGCTGGACGGCTACGTCCGCCCGCTGATCGCCATCTCGAAGGAGCGGGTCGACCGTGGGGAGAACCCGCTGTTCCAGTCACACATGTGGGACGGGTCGGCCATCCCGCTCGAGGAGAACCTGCAGATCGCGGCCGATCTGCTGGAGCAGGCCGCCAAGGCGAAGATCGTCCTCGAGGTCGAGATCGGGGTTGTCGGCGGCGAGGAGGACGGTGTCGTCGGGGCGATCAACGAGAAGCTCTACACCACGGCGGGCGACGCGCTGCGCACTGCGGAGATGCTCGGCACCGGCGAGAAGGGCAGGTACCTGCTCGCGGCCACGTTCGGCAACGTCCATGGCGTCTACAAGCCGGGCAACGTCAAGCTGCGTCCGGCCGTGTTGAAGGAGATCCAGGACGCGGTTGGCACCAAGGTTAGCCGGCCCAAGCCGTTCGAGTTGGTCTTCCACGGCGGATCCGGTTCGGCGCTCGAGGAGATCCGCGAGGCGGTCGGCTACGGCGTGGTCAAGATGAACGTCGATACCGACACCCAGTACTCGTTCACGCGCGAGGTGGCCGGGCACATGTTCAGCCACTACGACGGCGTCCTCAAGGTTGACAGCGAGGTCGGCGACAAGAAGGCCTATGACCCGCGCTCCTACCTGAAGCTGGCCGAGGTCGGCATGGCTGCCCGTGTCACGCACGCCTGCGAGGACCTGCTGAGCGCCGGGACGTCACCGACCGCCTAGCCAAATCTTGGCCCCTCAGCAGGGCGACCGGCCGTAGCGGACCCTGCTGAGGGGCCAAGGTGGATTCGGCTCGTTACTGGACCAACGCCGGCACCGTCGCCTCGGCTGGCGCCTTCTCGGCCTCGGCAGCGGGCTGCCTCGCCGCACGCAGCCCCAGGTACGCGGCCACCCCGCCGGCCGCGACGAGCACGGCCGCCACGACCAGCCCCAACCGGTATCCGGACAGGAACGCATCGAGCGGGGCGTGCCCAGCCCGCAGCGAGGAGCCCTGCCGGGCGGTCAGCATCGCCCCGATCACAGTGATGCCGAGCAGCCCGGCCACCTCGCGCGACGCGTTGAAGATGCCCGACGCCACCCCGGCCTCGTCCTGCGGCATCGCGCCGAGGACGGTCGCCGTCAGCGGGACGGTCAGCCCACCGCCGATGCCGATGATCGCGAAGCCCGGCATCAGCTGCCAGAAGGTCGCGTCTCGGCCGAGCAGGGACACCGAGGCGATCCCCGCCGCCATGAGCAGCATGGCTAGGCCCAATGCCATTCAATTACGCGGCTGTGATTTCGACGGTGGCTGGCCCGGGGTAGAGGATTTCTCGATGTTCCGGGCGTTTGATCGGGCGGTAGCAGGGGCCGTAGCGTTTGATGACGCGGGGGTAGGCGCGGTGTCGGCGTGGTCGGAGCGGGAATCGGAGGATCTCCTCGATGACACGGCGGTGCCGGTCATTGGTCTGGTGAGGGGGGAAAGTCCGCGGAGCCATCGGCTTCGCGGCGGATGACCCGCAGAGATCGGATGAACGATAACCGGTCGGGGTCAATGTCGGCGTCGTGCGCGGCTTCGGTCATGAGGGTTCGGATGGCGTAGTGGGCGAGGAGTATTCCCCAGATTTCTTGGCGCACCATCTGCGGCGACTTCGACCGCAGCACTCGGGAATGTGCGATCTGGTGTGTCTCGATCTCATCCAGCGCGATCTCGAATTCCCAGCGTTGGTGGTACGCGGCGGCCAGGTCGGGTGCCAGCGCATCTTCCCAGTCGGTGATCGTCGTGATCAGCCGGTAGGGATCGCCGCTGTCACGGTCGGTGATCTGGTACTCGATGACGCGGACGAGGATCGCCTGGTTTGTCGCAGCCCGCCACCGTGCTTCGTTCAGCGTGGCTGGTGTGCTGATGCCTTTGCCGGTGATCGCCGACAGGTAGGAGTCGTCGGGCAGCTGCTGCAGGACTGGCAACTTCAGGGTCGAGCTCACTCGGAACAGCAGGTCCGCCCCGGTCTGCTTGGCCTGGGCGAAGAAGTGGTAGCTGAAGAAGCCGCGGTCGAACATGACCAGCATGCCCTGCTCCAGGTCGGCCAGCACGCCGGTCGCCAGGTCCCGTTCCCCGGTGCGGATCGGGCCGAGTTCGGCGGCGACCACGGCGTGCGTGCCGCACTCGCCCAGGCCGACAACGCGGACTTGCGGGAACGCGCCGCCCTGCCCGGTGCGGGACCCCGGACGGCCGAACGCCGCCTCGTTGTCGGGGGTGTCCGGCACGTCGAGGGTGACCCCGTCGATCGCCATCAGCCGCCAGCGCCCCAGCCACGCGCCGATCGTCGCCGGGGTAGCCAACGGCACCGCGGCCTGCTCGAACAGCCGACGCAGCGGCGCCTCGCCGAGGCGTTGCCGGGCCTGGCACAGCGCCGACGGGGTGGGCACCCGCCAGGCCCGCTCCCACGCGGAGACGAACCGCAGGCCGCCAACCATTCTGCGCATGACCTCCTCATAGGCCTCGCCGAAGAACAACGCCAACGCGATCACGTAATAGACCACGAGCCGAGCCGGTAACAATCGGGCACGCTTTTCCTTGCTCCGAGTTTCGGCGATCACTTCATCGACCAGGTCCCGGCGATACACGCGAGAACCGACGCCGTACGCACCGATACGGTGTGCTACCCGTTCGGACGCGATCGCGCCGCCCGCCATCAGCAGTGCCATCGGGACGAACGCCGCGCCCGCCTCGGTCGGCGAGAAGCCGAGCACGTTCTGCAGGTACAGCGAGGTGAAGAAGTAGATGCCGAACAGCCCGAACCCCCACATGATCAGCGCGATCAGCCCGCCGCTGAAGACCCAGAACTCCTGACATGTAGGTAGCTGGCCGCCACCTTTCCCTTGAGGCTGTTGGCGTGTCGGTGGGGTGACCGCAGCTCGTTTCGTGGGATCATTTCCGGAAAGGTTGGAGCGGATTTCGGGGGTGGCAGGGTGGGTCGGGTGAGCCAGCCGGTGCTGCTGCTGCTGCCCGCCGATGCGGTGCCGATCGGCCCTGTGGCCGGGCTTGTGGAGGGGCCGCAGGGCGGGGTCGTGTACGTGTCGGGCCTGGTCACGTTCGTGTTCGCGGCCGGTGACGAGGTCGGGCGGCGGCTGGCCGCGGTCCAGCTGGTGAGCACGAAGATCGCGACCGCGGCCGCGGTCGCCCGGGCGTTCGGGGTCGGCATCGTGACGCTGTGGCGGTGGACGAGCGGGTACGACAGCGCCGGGGTGGCCGGGTTGATCCCGGCCAAGACCGGCCCGAAAGGCCCGTCGAAGCTCACCGAGCAGGTCGCGGCCTGGATCCGTGACCTGGACGGGCAGGGCCTGAGCCTGGCCGCGATCGCCGCCCGCAGCGGGGTGAGCACGGCGACGGTGCGGGTGGCGTTGGGCCGCCGCAGGGGCAGCGCCGGCTGGGAAGCCCGCCAGACGGTCACCGCCGACGCGGCCACGGCATGCGGCGGCGAGGCGGGCGCTGCCGGCGGCAACGTCGAGGGCGGGCCGGCGTTGCCGGTGCTGCCGATGCCGCGCCCGCGCACCGCGGAGCGGGAGCTGGCCCGCACCGGCCTGCTGCCCGAGGCGCCGCCGGTGTTCACCGAGGGGGCGCACCTGCCGCTGGCCGGGCTGCTGCTGATCCTGCCCGCGCTCGCGGTCACCGGGCTGGTCGAGGCGTTCGAGGCGACCTACGGGCGGCTACGTAACGGGTTCTACGGGCTGCGGGCGACGCTGCTGATGCTGCTGTTCTTGGCCCTGCTGCGCGACCCGCGCGCCGAGGGCGCGACCCGCATCCGCCCGGCCGACCTCGGCCGGTTGCTCGGGCTGGACCGGGCACCGGAGGTCAAGACGCTGCGCCGCAAACTGATCGAGCTCGCCGGGCACGGCCGCGGCGCGCAGCTGCAGTCCGCACTCGCGAAAGCGCACGCCGCCGCCCGGCCGCAGGCGCTGGGGTTCCTCCACGTCGACGGGCACGTGCGCGTGTACTCGGGCACCCGGGACCTGCCCAAGACCCACATCGCCCGGATGCACCTGGCCGGGCACGCCACCAACGAGACCTGGATCGCCGACGCCGACGCCGACCCGGTGCTCGTGGTCACCGCCCCACCCGCGGCCAGCCTCGCCGCCGAACTGGTGCGGCTGCTGCCCGACCTGCGTACCCTGCTCGGTCCGGACCGCCGCGCCACGGTGATCTTCGACCGCGGCGGCTGGTCCCCGGACACGTTCGCGAAGATCCTGGCCGCCGGCATGGACGTGCTCACCTACCGCAAGGCACCCTTCGACCGGCTCGGCGACGACGCGTTCACCGAACACACCTTCACCGACCCCGACGGCGACCCGCGCACCTACCAGCTCGCCCAGACCACCGTCGACCTGCCGCTGCCCGACAGCCGCACCGTCACCCTGCGCCAGATCCACCGCCTCGCCGCCGACGGCGCGCAGATCCCGGTACTCACCTCCCGCACCGACCTGCCCGCCGCCGAACTGTGCTGGCGCCTGTCGGCCCGGTGGCGGCAAGAGAACTACTTCAAATACGCCCGGGCGCACTTCGCCCTCGACGCCCTGGACAGCTACGCCGACACCCCCGACGACCCCGACCGGCCCGTCCCCAACCCCGCCAAACACCAGGCGAAAGCCGCCGTCCAGGCCGCCCGCGCCAACCTAGCCGCCGCCGAGAACGGCATCGCCGCCGCCATCGACGACGCCGTGCAACGGGCCCGCCGCCCCGGCAGCGGCGGCACCGCCACCGTCGACCCCGCCGCCGACCGGGCACTCTCGGCCGCCCGCGACAAGCTCGACCAGGCCGCAGCAGGCTCACGGATCACCCCCAGCCACCTCCCGCTGCGCCAAGTCCGCCCCGACGCCCGACTGCTCGACGAGCAACGCAAACTGATCACCCACGCCATCCGCATCACCGCCTACAACGCCGAAACCACCCTCATGCGGATGCTCCGCCCGCACTACGCCCGCGCCGAAGACGAAGCCCGCGCCCTGCTCCGCGAAGCCATGACCCTCTCCGGCGACCTGCACATCACCGGCGACACCCTCCACGTCACCCTCGACCCCGCCACCGCACCACGACGCAGCCGCGCCCTGCACGCCCTCTGCCAGCAGCTCACCGCCACCGAAACCACCTACCCCGACACCCCCCTCAAGATCGTCTACGGCATCAAACAGCAGCCCGACACTTCATGATCGAACCTTCATGTCAGGAGTTCTGAGACCCGCTCACGGAACAGGCTCACTGCCACCATGGGCTCCGACGTGCCTCGCTCGCGTCCCACGAACGCGATGCCAAGGGCGGCCGCGACAGCGAAGCTGCCGAGGATGAGCGACGACGTCCAGCCTTGGGCGTGCCCCTCGATCAGCGCGTAGGTCAGCGCGAACAGCGCACCGGCCGACAGCGCCACGCCGGGCAGGTCGAGGCGTCGTGGCGCCTGGTCCTCGCGCGACTCGCTGATCGCCCACATGCCGAGGGCGAGTGTGGCGACGCCGACGGGCACGTTGATGAAGAAGATCCAGCCCCAGCTGACGTGCTGGCTGATGAGTCCGCCGAGCAGCGGGCCGACCGCCAGCGCCAGGGCGCCTACGGCGCGGTGTTCGGCGCCTGTCGTCAGAGCGGACCTTGCGCGATCGGCGTGTCGCCCCAACTCGCTCAGTGTTGCCGCGATCTGCGATTCGGGCCACCTCGGCGGCGCCAGCGTCGACTGATATGACGGGCGGCTGCAGGTCAGGCTCAAGCCTTTGCCTTACTAGGATGACCGGCGGCTGCGTGCCCATGACTTCAAGCAGGACGTCGCCGCAGCCGCCGCAAACCCATTCGAGACGACGGAATCTTCGCCACCGTGAAGCGGGCCCGGCTTCGAGTGCTGCCAGTTGAGCTTGGAGCGCTGCCTCTTCCTCAGCGTTCATGACAGTCGCCACTTCGACAGGGCGGCGGCAATCTTGGCATCGCGACCACGCGCCCCATGCTGCATATTACGGCGGGTCGTGTGCTCCCATCGCCCGGATGAACCAAGGCGCCCACTCAATCGACATTACGGTCGTGTCGCGAGCACGCGGCGAGGCGCGCCGGTGTGAGGCTTGTTGTCGAACATTCGTTCGACATTGCTGGCCGGTATGACTGAGGCCATGGCCGCAGCGCGGTGCAGCTCCGTCGCGAGCGGCAAGCGCTGCCAGCTTCTCGCTCCGCACATTGAGCCGCATGCCCACATGTGGAGTGATCCGCCGGGCCGGTATGGGATGCAGCGTGCGAGGCGGGCCGCTCCGCGTACGCACGTACTGCGGGAGCGCGAAGGTGAGCAGTGGTACGACGCAGGGGACGACTACGGGAACATAGTCAGCGAGGGGCGGTTGCGGTGGGCCGCGATGGGATCGCCATGAAAACACTAAAACGGCTATTTCCCAAGTAAAAGATCTTAGAAATATCTTTCCTAAAATCCTTGCCTTCCGGCGAAACCGGAGTAACGTAGTAATTGAGGAAGGCTTCAGGACGACGTGAGAGCGGCGTTGGTCGGTTGGCTCGTTTCGTCGGCGATAAGTCGGCAAGCCGGTTGGCTGGCAAAAATGGAGAAGCCTTCCAGAGTGAAGGCGTTCCTGCGACGAACCTAGGTTGCTAGCCCCTAGGTAAACGGACGGCCTGTGCAAGTCGGGCCAGGAGCGCCTTTCGCTCGCTCGCGCTCGGCAGAGCCGAGCTATTGATCGTCCCTCGAAGATCACGCCGCGCGGTCGATACGGTCCACGCTCACCGCACCGCGCGGGCCGACAACCGCACCCTGTCAAACTGGATCGCCACCGTCTGCCTGCGCGCTGTTACTGATGCTGAGCTGAGGCAAGGACCGAGATCAGAGCTAGAGCCAGCCTCGCCGTAGCCTCTCGCCGGGGCAGGGCGTCGTAGTCAGTGCGACACGCCGCATTCCGCAATTTCATGCGCTGGGCGCATATCGTTGTTACGCTCAACGTAGTGTCATACAAAGGAACCACCCGCCAGTCCCAGGCCGGGCAAGCGAGAGACTGACGGGCGGCCCATTCGGCACGTAGCGGTTGCCTGACTGGATGCCAGGGCTTGCGCGCCAGGTGACAGCCTAGTTGCTCGTGGTCGCGTTCTTCACGTACCGCGCTTCCGGGCGTGTCGCGCACGTCAGCCAGGGCCGGGCTAGTCCCAGGGTGCCAGCTACTTGGGAGCATCGCTCCCGAGGCTCTAGCTCAGCCGTTCGTACGTTCGGCACCGTCTCCGTTGGGTACAGACCCCAAAAGATCTTGTCCCTACGGCCATCCTAGCCTGAGTTTCCGATGATCGAGGGGTTGGGTGGCAGTTTCGCCTGCCGGGTAAGGGGTTTCCGGTCTGGCGGACCTATGACCTAACTGCGGGTGCGTAGCGGTCGAGCTGGTAGAGGGCGGCGAGCTGGTTCTGCAGGTCGGTGGTTTCGGTGAGCATGCGGCGTGCTTTGGGGCGGCCCCGCTCGCCTTGGTAGAGCAGGACGGTCTCGCCGATGCCGGTGAGGTGGCGGAGGAGTTCGCGTACGGACAGGTGTAGGCCGGCGCGGTCGGCGTGCAGGCGCATCAGGTGCGCGATTTGCAGGGCGAGCACGCAGGTGAAGGTGTGCACGCGGATGTTGTGGTCGGTCCAGTGGTGCATGGGTGAGAACGAGACGACGTGGGGGTCTTTCATCTGGCGGAGGGAGGACTCGGCTTCGGATTGGGACCGGTAGCCGGCGACGACCTCGGATACTGGCCAGTCGTCGTGGTCGGTGATGAGCACGTGTTTGCCGAAGATTTCTTCTTCCAGTTGCGTGCGGGCGTCCGGGTCGATGGACCAGGTCAGGCGCAGGTCTTTGGGTTTGTCGCCGTCCAGTTGCCAGCCGATCACGCGCCGGGCCCAGGCGTCGTGGGTGATGGCGGCGATCTCGGTCTCGACCTGGCTGCGGGGTCGGCGGGTCTGGCCGCGGGCCAGGGTGGCGGCCAGCTCGTCCAGGCGGCGGCCGGCCTTGGCCAGGGTGGTGCCGTCGAAGCCGCGGGCTTGGTGGGCGTGCAGTTCGGGTGAGTGGGTGAGGATGGTGCGGCGTTCGGCGGCGTAGACGAACCGGCGGGTGTCGTAGGCGCTGAGCTGGCCGTAGCGGTCCGGGTCGACGACGGTGCGGGCGCTGGCGGGTAGGGCGAGCAGGTCCGGGCAGTCGGACGCGGGCACCGACCCGACGTAGTGCAGCTTCGTTTGGGCCAGGGTCGCGAAGTTGGCTGCGGAGTTCTGTCCGGCGTCGAAGACGACTGTCACGTCCGGCGCGGTGTGTGCTGCCGTGCCTGCGGTGACGCCGGTGGTGGCGGCGGCCAGGGCGGCGTGCCGCGCAGCCAGGGTGGCGATCATGGCCGGGAACTGGGTGACGTCGGGCTTGTTGCCGGGGTAGGCGTGGCTGAGCAGGGGGATGCCGCCGTCGCGGGTGACCACCAGCCCGAGCCCGACCAGGCGCAGATCGGTGCGTTTCTGCTTGGCCTTGCCGCGCTGCGCGATCGGCGCGGCGTCGTTGCCGGTGTCGATGAAGGTGGCGAAGTTGGTCATGTCCAGCGCCACCGAACTGGTGTCCAGCCCGAACCGGTCGACGATCCGCATCGCCAGGCGCTCCTCGATATCGGCCAGGGCGTCCAGCGGCACGGCGTGCATCGCGTCCCAGAAGCGGCGGTGGTCCAGCGCCGCGGCGCCGATCTTGGTGAACCGGTCCGCGGCCGTGCCGCGCCACCACTCGGCGAAACGCAGCTTGGAGCACGGGTCCACGACCCGGTTCAGCGCCGCCAGACTCAGGTAGGTACCCGCAGACAGCGCCAGCCCGGACGGCCCGGGCCCGACCGCCTCGTCGATGATCGCGGCTACCCCGAGATCGGCCAGCAGCCCCCACACCGCGGCCACCGCCCCGAAGTCCAAGTGTCGGCACCGCGCCGGCAGGACCTGCTGCTCGCGGGCGTCCAGCAGCGCCTCGATCTCGGCCGCGGTGCCCAGGTACCGCTCGGAGACCATCTTCGGCCTGCCGTCCACCCAGCCCATCTCCCGCAGGTACCAGTACGGGCGGCCGCTGATCACCTTCTTGTACAAGCTCGCCATATTTAGGCCATAGGCCTCTTCGTGGCCGCAGTCAAGCACCGGCACCGGTGTGTCACAAAGGAAACCGTCTCAACTCAGCCAGCGGACGACGTCCAAGAAACCATGATCATCGGAAACTCCGGCTAGGGATCCTTTGTGTACGACTCTTTGACGTTGATCTTGAGTTCTGGGTTGACGTTCGGCGTGGTGGCGAGCAGGGTTCCGGAAAGGACCGCATCTTGCTCCATTCCTTGATGCACAAGGCATCCATGTCGCGTAGGGCGACCGGCCCGGCTTGAACGAGTCGGGATTTCAGCGCAGTGAGGGCGGCCCCGACAACATGGGGCTGGGCAACCAGCCAGGAGGACCACGTCGCCAGCGCAGCGCGCGGCGATGTCGTCGTGCCCACTTACCGTGCGCTGCAGTGGGACCGAACCACGCGCTCGGCGGTCAGAGGCGGAGCCTCACTGGGTGGCTGGTGTCGAACGGCTGTCTGAGGGGGTGACCGCTGACGGCGGAGTGCCGGTGGGCCGGTGTCGCGGCGCCTGGGTCGAGTTGAGCGCGACCTGCGATCGGTGCTGCTGTGAGCGATTTGCGGTGGCGGTGAGGTGGTGGCGGCCGCTTGTGGCTGCCGGGTACGGCGTTGTGCTGCCTGGATCGGCCTATCCGGCCGCTGTGGCCCATCCTTGGTTCGGCGTGCCGGCCACGGCGAGCGCGCCCAGGCGTGCGAGGTTGACGGCGGCGGCGAGCAGGGCGAAGTCGGCGGCGACCTTGGTCTGTCCGCGGACCCGGGCGCGCCTGCCGCCGTGGTGGCGGCGCATCAGGTGCCCGATCTTGCGTTCCACTTTGGGTCGGGTGGCGCGGTAGTCGGCGACCCAGTCCGGGTCACGCTGCCGGTGCCGTGCGTGGGCGAGTTGCTGCTCATACGGGCCGATGCCGATGCTGCGCCCGCCAGCGGCCTTGGTGCACTGCTCGCGCAGCGGGCAGCCGGTGCAGGCCTGGCCGAAGCTGGCGGTGCCGGCCCCGTCGGCACCGCGGCGGATCGGCGCGGTGTTCCCGGCGGGACAGGTCACGCTGTCCTGTTCGAGGTCGATGTCGAAGCGGTCCTTGCTGAACAACCCGCCCGCGGCGACCGGCTGCTGGGTCTTGCACTTGGACTCGATCCCGGCTTGGTCCAGCCGGTCGTGGAACTGTCCGGTGCCGTAGGCGTTATCGCCGTAGACACTGGCCTGATCCGAGCCGGCGTCGCTACCGGCATCACCGGCCTGCCCAGAGTCGCTGCCCGGCGCGGCCTCGCCGGCGGTATCGGATGCCTCCCCTAACAGAACACAGACATACGTTGACTAGCGGTTGATACCGTCGAGATAGGTCATGAAGGTGGCAGTGCCACCGCCACGAGCGTCCAGTTGCGTCTCACGATCCCCGCTCCTATACGGCGTACATGTATGGTGTACAGGAAACCTTCTACGGCGTATAGTTGTCAAGCGTGATTACGAAATCCATCACGTCTCAGGTCAAGGCGGAGCTCAGCCAGGACGCGATCGTCGAGCGTGCGCTCGCCATAGCCGACGCGGAAGGGCTCGACGCCGTGACCGTCCGGAGGATCGCACAGGATTTCGGTGTGACGCCCATGGCGCTCTACTGGCACGTCCGCAACAAGGACGAATTGCTGGCAGCGATGGGGGATTCGTTCTACACCGGGATCTGGCCGGCGGTGGCGACCGGTGGGGCCTGGGAGCGGCAGCTGCGGGGCGTGGTCCAGGGGCTGATAGATGCGCTGCGGGTGCACCCGGCCTCGGCGACGCTCGCGATGCCGCGCGCGCTCGCCTGTGACGAGGGCCGCATCCTCGCCGAGCACACGCTCGACCTGCTGCGCAACGCCGGGTTCAGCGTGACCGAGGCAGCCGACATAGCCCGCACCGCGCTGCAGACGGCTATCATGCTCGTCACCCAGCAGGCTGGCGAGGAACCGCAGGTCGCCGCCGATCAGCGCGACGCGGTGCTTGCGGCCAAGCGTGCCGCGCTGCATGTGTTGCCCGCCGCCCAGTTCCCCCGGCTGCTCGAGGCCGCCGATGCGCTCACCGACTGTGCCGACGAGGGGGGGTACTTCGACTTCGGCATCGACCTGTTCGTGTCCGGGGTGCGGGCGCTGCACCGGCGCCGCTGAGGTGCCGTGTCCTGGATGTGGTTCTGACGGTGCGGTGCGAGACGGCCTATCCGGAGCGTCCGGGCGAGACCACTAGTGTGCGGCTCGTGGATTTCGTGGACGCGGGGGTGCTGTCAATCGGCTACGAGGCAAGCGGCGACCCGGACGGCTGGCCGGTCGTGCTCCTGCACGGCTTCCCCTATGACGTGCACGCCTTTGACGAGGTCGTCCCCCGGCTGCGGGCGAACGACGCGCGGGTCATCGTCCCCTATCTGCGGGGCTTCGGGCCCACCCGCTTCCTCACAGCGAACACGCCGCGGTCGGGGCAGCAGGCCGCGCTGGGTTGCGACCTGCTGGCATTGTTGGACGCTCTGGCCATTGAGTCCGCGGTGCTCGCAGGCTTCGACTGGGGTAGCCGGGCGGCGTGCATTGTCGCCGCGCTGTGGCCCCCGCGGGTCCGGGCACTCGTCTCGGTGAACGGCTACAACATCCAGGACATCGCCCGGTCCGGTGAGCCAGCGCCGCCGGAGAGCGAGCATGCCTACTGGTACCAGTACTACCTGCACGGCGAGCGGGGCCGGGCGGGTTTGAGCCGCTACCGCAGGGAATTCTGCGAGCTGCTCTGGCGGCTGTGGTCGGCCAACTGGTCTTTCGACGAGGCAACGTTCGAGCGGACCGCGGCCGCATTCGACAACCCGGATTTCGTCGACGTGGTCGTGCACTCCTACCGGCACCGATATGGGCTCGTCCAGGGCGATCCGACCCTCGACGAGATCGAGACGTTGCTGGCTGCTCAGCCGCCGATCTCGGTGCCGACCGTGACGCTCGACGGCGCGGTCGACGGCGTGTTCGCCCCTGGCGACGGCACGGACGATGCTGCCCAGTTCGCCGGCTGGCGCGAGCACCGGGTGCTGCCAACTGTCGGGCACAACGTCCCGCAAGAAGCGCCGGTGGCTTTCGCCGACGCCGTCCTCGCCGCCTATCAGGCGGCAGCTCCGGCCGCAGCGCCGTAGGAGCGGTCATAGAGTTGCGAGCATGAGCTCCGGGAACCTGCTCGCGTCACCCATCCACCTGCCCGACGATCCCGCCCTCGCCCGGCTGAAGGCTGGCCACGACCCGGTCGAGGTGGCAATGGCGTTTCCGGCCTCCTCGGCGGCGTGGGCGGCCCTGGCCGACGAGGCGCTGATCCGCGGCCGTCCCATCGAGGCGTATGCGTACGCCCGGACGGGCTACCACCGCGGACTGGACGCGCTGCGCCGGGCCGGCTGGAAGGGCAGTGGGCCGGTGCCCTGGTCGCACGCGCCCAACCGCGGCTTCCTGCGCGCGCTGCACGCGCTGGAGCAAGCCGCCGTAGCGATCGGCGAGGACGACGAAGCGGCGCGTTGCGCCAAGCTGCTGCAGGACAGCGACCCGGCCGCGGTGACCGTCCTGCGCTGAGCGATCCCCGAGCCCAGGGCATACCCTGCACACGCTCGGTCGGAAGGGGATCAGATGCCCGCGGTTGTTCTCGTCGGCGCCCAATGGGGCGACGAAGGCAAAGGCAAGGCCACCGACCTGCTGGGCAGCCGCGTCGACGCAGTCGTCAAGTTCAACGGCGGCAACAACGCCGGCCACACGGTCGTCATCGGAGCCGAGAAGTACGCGTTGCACCTGCTGCCGTCGGGCATCCTCACGCCCGGCTGCCTGCCAATCATCGGCAACGGGGTGGTCGTTGACCTCGGCGTGCTCTTCGACGAGCTCGACGGGCTCGCCGCGCGCGGGGTCGACACGTCGCGGCTCGTGGTGAGCGCCGCCGCGCACGTCATCACCTCCTACAACCGGACCCTCGACAAGGTCACCGAGCGCTTCCTCGGCATCCGCCGCATCGGCACCACGGGACGCGGCATCGGCCCTACCTACGCCGACAAGATGAACCGGACGGGCATCCGGGTGCAGGATCTGTTCGACGAGACGATCCTGCACGAGCGGGTCGCCGGGGCGCTCGAGTTCAAGAACCAGGTCCTGGTCAAGGTGTATAACCGGCGCGCCATCGAGGTCGACGCGGTGGTGGCGGAGCTGATCGGATACGTCGAGCGGCTGCGGCCGATGGTCGCGGACACATCGCTGCTGCTCGGCCAGCTGCTCGACGAGGGCCGCACCGTCGTGCTGGAGGCCGGGCAAGCCACCCTGCTCGACGTCGACCACGGCACCTACCCGTTCGTCACGTCCTCGAACGCGACGGCCGGCGGCGCGTGCACGGGCAGCGGCATCCCGCCCACCCGGATCGGCCGGGTGATCGCGGTGGTCAAGGCGTACACGACCCGGGTCGGCGAGGGACCGTTTCCCACCGAGCTGCTGGACGACAAGGGCGATCGGCTGCGTGAGGCGGGTGCCGAGTACGGCACCACGACGGGACGGCCCCGCCGGTGCGGCTGGTTCGACGCGGTGATCGGACGATATGCGACGCGGGTCAACGGGGTGACCGATTTCGTGCTGACCAAGCTCGACGTGCTCACCGGCTTGGAGGAGGTTCCGGTCTGCGTCGCGTACGAAGTCGACGGTGTCCGGCACGATGAAATCCCCATGACGCAAGGAGAATTTGTTCGAGCCACGCCGATCTACGAGACGTTCTCCGGTTGGGACGAAGACATCTCCAAGGCGCGGACCCTCGATGATCTTCCCCGTACTGCCCGCGACTATGTGGCGACACTGGAAGACATGATTCGCGCCCCGATCTCGGCGATCGGTGTCGGACCCGGCCGGGACGAGATCATTTCGGTACGTGATCTGCTGGGCTGATCGGGCACACTGGGGTATGCGCGTCGCCCTGGTTCTTGTCGCCGGAGCGCTCGTCCTGGCTGGCTGCACGAGCACCAAGAGCGGCCCGACGCCATCGCCACCGGCCAGCATCGCCACCACCAGCGCGGCCGATTCGGCCACCACCTCAACGCCGGCACCTACCGCCACGGAATGGCCGACATATCACGGCGATGCGGCTCGCACGGGTGTCTCGCGCACCTTCCCGACGCCGACCAAGCTCGCAGTCACGGCGGCGTTGCAACTCGACGCCGCGGTATACGCGTCGCCGATCGTTGCCCACGGGATCACGATCGTCGCCACCGAGAACAACACCGTCTACGCGCTCGACGAGTCGGGACGCCAGCTGTGGCGCGTACATCTCGGCGATCCGGCCCGCCGAGCAGACCTACCCTGCGGCAACATCGACCCGTCGGGGATCACCGGTACGCCGATCTATGACCCGTCCACCGACTCGGTCTTCGTGGTCGCCGAATACCGTGCCCCGGTGCGGCACGAGCTGGTCGCGCTCGAGTCGGGCAACGGGGCGGTGCGCTGGCGCGTCAGCGTGGATCTGCCGGGTGCGTCACCCGATGCGATGCAGGAGCGCGGCGCGCTGGCGATAGCCGCTGCGCGCGTCTGGGTGCCGTTCGGAGGCCGGACCGGCGACTGCGGCGACTACAAGGGCCGGGTGGTCGGTGTGCGGCTGGACGGTTCCGGATCTCCTATCGCCTACACCGTGCCGACCACCCGCGAGGCGGGCATCTGGACGCCACCCGGCGCGTCGGTCGACTCGGCAGGGCACCTGCTCGTCGCGATCGGCAACGGAGAATCCGGTGTGGGCGATCCCTACGATTACAGCGATTCGGTGCTGTCGATCGACCCGGCGACGGCCAGGCTCGTCGACTCGTTCTCGCCGACGACGTGGGCCACCGACAACGACGGCGACCTGGATCTCGGCTCGCAAGGGCCCGCGCTGGTCGGGTCCACGTGGGTCTTCACCGCCGGCAAGTCGGGCACCGCCTACCTGCTTCGGCAGGGCAAGCTCGGCGGCATCGGTGGCCAGGTCAGCGAGCTGGACGTGTGCGCGTCTTTCGGCGGCACCGCGGTCGACGCAAGCGTGGTCTACGTGCCGTGCACCGACGCCGTGCGGGCGGTGCGCATCGCCGTCAACGGGTCGATGAGCGTGCTCTGGCACGCCGACGGCGGGATCGCCGGGTCGCCGGTCGTCGGCGGCGGCCGACTCTGGGCCCTCGACCAGTCCTCCGGGGTACTGCATGCCCTCGATCCGGCCACCGGCAGATCCGTCCTGCAGATTCGGGTCGGCGAAACCAGCCGATTCGCGACGCCGGCGCTGTCTGGCACCCACGTCCTCGTTCCGACGCTGGCCGGGCTGACGATCGTCGCGGTCACCTAGCAGCCGGCCACAAACGCCCGGCAGGCATGGTGCGTGCGTAGTCGTTTCGGCTCCCTGCATGCCAGGATGCAAGCATCCATATGCGCGCCAGGCAGGAGCAGCTCGGCCGAATGGTGTGCGAGCCGCAGGGCGTGTACGCAAGGATCCCCGGCCTGGGTCCGGCGCTCATGGCGCTCACCAAAGTCTGGCCGTTGCGCCGCGGAACCATCACCCGTGACGGCGACGAGCTCCAGATCGACTGACTGCAAAGGGTCGTCGAAGCGCCAGTAGGCTCGCCATTCGTGCGCGTCCTCGTCATTGGATCCGGGGCGCGCGAACACGCGCTCTGCCTGGCACTGTCCGCCGATCCGAGCGTCACCTCGCTGGCGTGCGCCCCAGGGAACGCCGGCACCGCGGCCGTGGCCGAGCAGCGCGGTGTCGATCCGGTCGACGGCGCCGCCGTCGCGGCGTTGGCGACAGAGCTCGCGGCCGATCTCGTAGTAATCGGCCCCGAGGCTCCGCTCGTCGCGGGTGTCGCCGATGCCGTTCGGGCGGCCGGCATCGACTGCTTTGGGCCGTCCGCCGCGGCGGCGCAACTGGAGGGCAGCAAGGCGTTCGCCAAGGAGGTGATGGCTGCCGCGGACGTGCCGACGGCGCGCGGTCGCCTCTGCACGAGTCCGCAGGAGATCGCCGCCGCGCTGCACGAGTTCGGCCCGCCCTACGTCGTCAAAGACGACGGGCTGGCCGCCGGCAAGGGCGTCGTCGTCACGTCCAACCGCACCGAGGCGATCGCCCACGCGGCCGCCCTCGAACGCGTGGTGATCGAGGAATTCCTCGATGGACCAGAGGTTTCCCTGTTCTGCCTAACCGATGGCACGACGGCCGTGCCGCTCGTTCCGGCGCAGGACTTCAAGCGTCTCGGCGATGGTGACACGGGCCCGAACACCGGAGGCATGGGTGCGTACGCACCATTGCCCTGGCTCCCCGAAGGCACAGTCGACGAGGTGGTCCGCACGATCGCCCAGCCGACGGTCGACGAGATGCGCGACCGGGGCACGCCGTTCACTGGGCTGCTCTACGTGGGCCTGGCGATGACGACGAGCGGGCCAAGGGTCGTCGAGTTCAACGCCCGCTTCGGCGACCCCGAGACGCAGGTCGTGCTCGCCCTGCTGGAGTCCCCGCTCGGCGCGCTGTTGCACACCGCGGCCACCGGCGTCCTCGCCCAGCACCCCACGTTGCGCTGGCGGGACGGCGCAGCCGTCACCGTCGTCATCGCCGCGCCCGGCTACCCCGGTTCGCCGCGCACCGGCGACGTGATCGTCGGCGCCGAGCAGACCGGCGTCATCCACGCCGGCACACGCCGCCGGGAGGACGGGGCGATCGTGTCGGCCGGCGGACGCGTCCTCTCGGCGACGGCCACTGGCGCGACGCTCGCCGACGCGCGAGCCGCCGCCTACGCCTTGGTCGAGACGATCGAGCTGCCGGGCAGGCAGTACCGCAGCGACATCGCACTGCGCGCCGTCGCCGGATGACGGCTGGCAATTGGCCTGCGGCGAGGTCATCCTCGGTACATGGCCCGCAATGACGACCTGATCGTCGTCGAGGTCGGCGGTGGCACGTCGGGCGAGGACGAGGTCATTGTGAACGGCGGTCGGAGGCGCGGCTGGATTGTGCCGATCATCGCTGGGGCGCTGGTGATCGGGGCAGTGATCGGATGGTCGGCACATGGTTCGACGTCGAGCTCGCCGGCAACGGTCGCGCGAGCGAGCGCTGCGCCACCAGCTCCGGTGGGCTGCCCGGACGGCGCGACAGTCCGGCCGGTGGACGTCCTCGGCTCGGATGACCTGACCGCCGCCCTGCACGCCAACTTCCCCACGTTCGCGGTGGTCGGCGGCGTTCGCGGCTTCTCCGGTTTCACCGGGCAGCTGTGCGGCGCCACGCTCGTCGGACGCGAGCCGGACGGCGTGACCGTGGACGTCACAGTGGCGAACGGCCTGGCGCGCGGACCGTCGCAAGTCACCCGCCTGGAGCAGGATGGCCCCAACGTACGGTCCGAGCTGGTGCGGGTCACCCCACAGGGCTGGACCATCGACGTGCTCGTCCACGGACCGACCGGCGACCACGCGCCGACCCGAGCGATGAGCCGGCTGGCCAACGATCCGCGTCTCACCAACCCAACCTGAGAGAATGATCGCGTGCTCAAACCTGCGATCGCGGACGTGCTGGCCGCGCGCTACGCCTCGACCGCCATGGCGACGATCTGGTCGCCGGAGCACAAGATCGTCCTCGAGCGCCGGCTCTGGCTGGCGGTGCTGCGCGCGCAACGCGACCTCGGCGTCGACGTCCCGGACGGCGCCATCGAGGCCTACGAGGCGGTGATCGATCACGTCGACCTGTCCTCGATTGCCGCTCGCGAGCGGGTGACGCGTCACGACGTCAAGGCGCGCATCGAGGAGTTCTCCGCGCTCGCGGGCTACGAGCAGATCCACAAGGGGATGACCAGCCGCGACCTGACCGAGAACGTCGAGCAGCTGCAGGTGCGTGCATCGCTCGAGCTGGTCCGGGCGAAGACCCTCGCGATGCTGTCCCGGCTGGCCCGCCGGGCGGCAGAGTACGAAGCGCTCGTGTTGGCCGGGCGCACGCACAATGTGCCGGCGCAGGCCACCACGTTGGGCAAACGTTTCGCCACTGCGGCCGACGAGCTGCTCGTCGCATTCGGCCGGCTTACCGAGCTGCTCGCACGGTACCCGCTGCGCGGCATCAAAGGCCCGGTCGGCACCGCGCAGGACATGCTGGATCTGCTCGACGGCGACGCTTCCCGGCTCGCCGAGCTGGAAAACCGGGTCGCCGCCCACCTCGGGTTCGACCATCTGCTCACCAGCGTGGGTCAGGTGTACCCGCGCTCGCTGGATTTCGAGGTCGTCTCGGCGCTGGTGCAGCTGGCCGCCGCCCCGTCGTCGCTCGCCACGACTATCCGGCTGATGGCCGGCCACGAGCTGGTCACCGAGGGGTTCCGACCCGGTCAGGTGGGCTCGTCGGCGATGCCGCACAAGATGAACACCCGCTCGGCGGAGCGAATCAACGGGTTCGCGGTGCTGCTGCGCGGGTACGCGACCATGGCAGGCGAACTGGCTGGCAACCAATGGAACGAGGGCGATGTGTCTTGCTCCGTGGTCCGTCGCGTTGCGCTTCCCGGTGCGTTCTTCGCCGTGGACGGGCTGCTGGAGACCACACTGACCGTCCTGGACGACTTCGGCGCCTATCCGGCCGTCGTCGCCCGGGAGCTGGACCGCTACCTACCCTTCCTCGCCACGACCACGGTGCTGATGGCCGCGGTCCGCGCGGGCGTCGGGCGGGAGAGCGCGCACGAGGTGATCCAGTCGCACGCAGTCGCCGTGGCGCTGCGGATGCGGGAGCAGGGCGCCGAGGGCAACGACCTGTTAGCGCGGCTGGCTGCCGACCCCCGGCTCGGGCTCTCTGCCGAGGACATCGACCGGCTGGTGGCCGATCCGGTGAGCTTCACCGCAGCCGCGCAGGCGCAGACGACGGCCGTGGTGGCCGCAGTCGACAAGGTGCTCGCCTCCGACCCGTCGGCAGCCGAGTACCTGCCCGAACCTATCCTGTGAGTGGGCTCGCTCACCCACGATGATCTCGGCTTTCTCTGCCATATCTGCCACAGAAAGCCGAGATCATCGGCTTGGTACGGCTTGACCCTGTGCAGAACGTGGGCCGATATCCACAACCCGCCTCGGGTGTTGCACCGGTGCATCGCGGTCGATTGGCTTGGCGCGTGTTCGACCAATCACTGGAGGCGTGGCTTGACGAGGTGCTGCCGCTTCCGCCGTGGCTGACGGTAGACGCCGCGCCCGCGCTACCACGCGTCGTGACTCGCGCAGCGGCGCTGGGCAGGCATCGGCCCAGCGGCGATCAGTTACCGCTGTCGCACAGGCAGCTGGCAACGACTGGCTCCAGCGGTCTATCTCACCGCCCTTCCCACGACACCCGCCGATAGCATGCGAGCCGGCGCTCTTCACGGCGGTCCAAGAGCCGCGATCAGCGGGCGCGCGGGGGCGCGCGCGTGGGGTCTGCGCAGTGTGCCCGAGGCCCGCGATGTGCTGGTCCTGGTGCCCACGTCGTCCACAGCGAAGCATTGGGGAGACCTGCGGGTTCGGCGCAGCGAGCGCGTCCCATACCCCGTCGCACACGCAGGCATACCACTCGCGCCGATCGCCCGCGCGGTAGCCGATCACGTACTCGAACTGCGTCGGCTCGAGACGGTTCAGGCGGTCCTCGGCGAGGCAGTGCAGCGCGGCCTGTGCACGGTCGACGAGCTCGGGGTCGAACTGGACCGCGGACCGCGCCGCGCTAGCCGGTTGTTCCGCGAGGCGCTGCGCGATATCGGATACGGTGCACACTCCGCACCCGAACCTCGGGCGGGGCGCCTGTTGCGCGCGGCTGGCATCGGCGGATTCGTCCAGAACGCTGAGGTCTTCGCCGGGGGCCGACGCTATGTCGCGGACTTTCTGTGGGCCGATCTCGCGGCGATCCTCGAGATCGACAGCGTTGCCCATCACCTGAGCCCCCCGCTGATCATCGTGCCACTCTTGCCCGTGATCAGTTGCTGCAAGCGGCCGGCTTCGCGATCATGCACGTCACGCCGCGCCAGTTTCGTGACGGTCCGTCGTTCATTGCTCTGGTGACGGAATGGCTCGGCGCGATCCGTCGCCGCATGCTCGGATGATCTCCGCCATTTCTGCCAGATCTGGCACAGCGGGCCGAGATCATCACGCGTCTGGCAGGATCGCGGCGTGACCCAGACGGTTCCGCCCGGCTTGACCCATGTGCACCGCGGCAAGGTCCGCGATCTGTACCGCACCGCCGATGGCGAGCTGCTGATCGTGGCCAGCGACCGGATTTCCGCGTTCGACTACGTCCTTGACTCGTCGGTGCCCGATAAGGGACGGATCCTCACGGCACTGTCGGTCTGGTGGTTCGAGCAGCTGGGTGACCTGGTGCCAAACCACCTGATCAGTGCAGACCACCCGGCGATCCCGGCACCATGGCGCGGCCGGGCGATGCTGTGCCGCCCGCTGTCGATGGTCACGGTCGAGTGCGTGGCCCGCGGCTATCTCACCGGCTCCGGCCTCGCCGACTACCGGGCGACTCGGCGGGTCTGCGGCATCGACCTGCCGCCCGGCCTGACCGACGGGTCGCGCCTGCCGAGCCCGATCTTCACGCCCACCACCAAGGCGCCGGTGGGCGAACACGACGCGCCCATGACGTTCGATGACGTGGTGGCGTACGTCGGCGCCGAGCGGGCGGGCGAGCTGCGCCGGCTCACTCTTGCTATCTATGCCAGAGGGGCGCAGGTCGCCGAGCGGGCAGGCGTCCTGCTCGCCGACACCAAGGTCGAAATCGGCGCTGACGCTGATGGGCAGCTGGTCCTCGCGGACGAGGTGCTGACGCCGGACTCGTCCCGGTTCTGGCCGGCCGACCTGTGGCAGCCGGGCCGCACCCAGCCCAGTTACGACAAGCAGTACGTGCGCGACTGGCTCGCCTCGCCCGCGTCCGGCTGGAACCCCCACGCCGGCACCCCTCCGCCGCCGCTGCCCGACGAGGTGGTCGCGGCTACCCGCGTCCGGTATGTCGAGGCGTACGAACGGCTGACCGGCCGGCGGTTCGCCGACTGGATAGGCTGAAGATCTCGAAACGAGGAGTTGCCGTGGCCCGAGTGGTCGTCGACGTCGTGCTCAAGCCGGAGATCCTGGACCCGCAGGGCCAGGCGATCCTGGGCGCGCTCGGCCGGCTCGGCTTCCAGGGCGTCAACGCCGTCCGGCAGGGCAAACACTTCGAGCTGGACGTCGACGATGAGGTCGGCGACGACGTGATCGGCAAGCTGGCGGACACCCTGCTGTCCAACCCGGTGATCGAGAACTTCGCCATTCACCGCGGCTGACTGTTCAGCCGAGCAGGCCCGCGATTCGAGATCGGTCAGGACGAGGCGAATACCTCATCACGGTCGATCGCGCCGATCGGTGCGCGGGCGCACATAGGTCAGCGGCAGGCCCCGCTGCCGCTTGGCGACGACCGCCAGCAGCGTCACCGTGATCGCCAGCACCCCGACCAGTGCCCACGCGATGATCGCCACGGCATGCCACGTGCCGGTCGTGTCGTCGGCCTTGCCCGATGACGGCGCGGTTGACTGATGCGTCCCAGGCGGAGCAGCAATCGCGCCGACCGGGATCGGCAACCGCGACGGCGACGCAGATGGAGGCACCGCGGCGGCGGAGTGCGTCGGAGTCCGGGTCGGCGTGGGCGGGTGCGTCGAGCGTGGATGGGTCGTCGGGGCGGGCGTCGGCTTCTTCGTGGCCGAGGACTTCGCCGACGTCTTCGCCGGTGAGGCCGTAGATTTCTGCTCGGCGGACGACGAATCCCGTCCGACACAGCTGATGAACAGGGCGAGGATCGCCGCCGCCACCACCAGGGTGATGAAGACGGGCTTTGTGCGCCTGCTGCTCTGCCGCTTGGCCACATTGCCGACGGTAGGCCGCTGACGCGCCGCAGCCAAGGCGCCGCGGCGAGTGACCGGCGCTGGCCTGACGTGGTGGTCCTCGCCGGTAAGCTCGCGGGCGTGCCAACGCGGGTCGGTGTGGTGACGTTTCCCGGCAGCCTCGACGACCGCGACGCCGCTCGAGCGGTGCGGATCGCGGGCGCCGATTCGGTGTCGCTCTGGCACGCGGACCGGTCCTTGCACGACGTCGACGCGGTGCTCCTCCCGGGCGGGTTCTCGTACGGCGATTACCTGCGCTGCGGTGCGATCGCCCGCTTCGCGCCGGTCATGGCCGCGATCGTGGCCGCCGCCCGCGACGGCCTGCCGGTGCTTGGCATCTGCAACGGCTTCCAGATCCTCTGCGAATCCCACCTGCTTCCCGGCGCGCTGATCCGTAACGATCACCGCAAGTTCGTGTGCCGTGACCAGCGCCTGTCGGTCGAGAACGTCGCCACCTCATGGACCTCGGGCTACGCCGCAGGGCAGGAGTTGGTGATCCCGCTGAAGAACGGTGAGGGTGCCTACGTGGCTGGCGAGCGCACGCTGGATGAGCTCGAGGCCACCGGACGCGTCGTCGTGCGCTACCTGGACGGCAACCCGAACGGCTCCTACCGCAACATCGCCGGGATCGCCAACGAGACGGGGAATGTGGTGGGCCTGATGCCGCACCCGGAGCATGCCGTCGATGACCTCACCGGACCGGGAACCGACGGGCTGGCCTTCTTCACCTCGGTCCTGGGTGTGCCGGCATGACCGAGGGCCACGCCGGAGGCTGCCAGTGAGCGCGATCGACACCGTCAAGGCGGCGAAGAAGTCCGGCAAGCAGCCGCAGCCGTATGCCGCGCTGGGTCTGAAGGACGACGAATACACCCGTATCCGGGACGTTCTGCGCCGGCGGCCGACCAGCGCCGAGCTGGCGATCTACTCCGTGATGTGGAGCGAGCACTGCTCGTACAAGTCGTCCAAGGTGCACCTGCGGCAGTTCGCCGAGAAGGCCTCGAAGACGGACTCGCTACTCGTCGGGATGGGCGAGAACGCCGGGGTGGTCGACATCGGTGGCGGCTGGGCGGTCACGTTCAAGATCGAGTCGCACAACCACCCGTCCTACGTGGAGCCCTACCAGGGCGCGGCCACCGGCGTCGGTGGCATCGTGCGCGACATCCTGACGATGGGTGCGCGGCCGGTCGCCGTGATGGACTCGCTGCGCTTCGGCCCGGCCGATGCCGCGGACACGGCTCGGGTGCTGCCGGGCGCGGTTGCTGGCATCGGCGGTTACGGCAACTGCCTGGGCTTGCCGAACATCGGCGGCGAGGTGGGTTTCGACGACTCCTACCTCGGCAACCCGCTCGTGAACGCGCTGTGCGTCGGCGTGCTGCGGGCCGATGCGATCAAGCTTGCCAAGGCGGACGGACCCGGAAACCACGTGGTCCTCTTCGGTGCCCGCACCGGCGGCGACGGCATCGGCGGGGCATCTGTCCTGGCAAGCGCGACGTTCGAGACCGAAGACGACAGCGGGGTGAGCATCGCAGCGAGCGCCAGCGAGCGAGGAGCGGAGCGAAGCGCGCCGTCGAGAAGTGTTCGAGCGGGCCAGCAGAAGCGGCCGAGCGTGCAGGTGGGCGACCCGTTCGCCGAGAAGGTGCTCATCGAGTGCTGCCTGGCGGTCTTTGCCGAGGACCTGGTGGTCGGCATCCAGGACCTGGGCGCGGCCGGGCTGTCTTGTGCCACCACCGAGCTCGCGGCGGCCGGCACCGGGGGCATGGACGTCCAGCTGGACCGGGTGCCGCTTCGGGACCCGACACTCGCTCCGGAAGAGATCCTGATGAGCGAGTCGCAGGAACGCATGATGGCCGTGGTCGCGCCGGACAAGCTCGATCGGTTCATGGCCATCTGCGCCACCTGGGACGTGAACGCCACTGTCATCGGCACGGTGACCGACACCGGGCGGCTGCGGGTGACATGGCACGGCGAGCTGATCGTCGACATCCCGCCGCGAAGCGCCGCCGACGACGGCCCCGTCTACGACCGGCCGATCGAGCGGCCGATCGAGCAGGACGCGCTGGTCGAGCACGACGGCGCGAGCCTGCCCCGCCCTAGGACGGGCGACCAACTGCGGGCAACTCTGCTGCGCCTCGCGGCGTCCCCGAACTTGGCCGACAAGGCCTGGGTCACCGACCAGTACGACCGCTACGTCATGGGGAACACCGTGCTGGCCCAACCGGAGAACGCCGGCCTGGTCCGGGTGTCCGACACATCGACGCGCGGATTCGCCGTTGCCACCGACGGGAACGGACGCTACGCACGGCTCGATCCCTACGCCGGCGCGCAATTGGCGCTCGCCGAGGCGTACCGCAACGTCGCCGCGACGGGCGCCCGTCCGCTCGCTGTCACCAACTGCCTCAACTTCGGTTCGCCGGAGGACCCGGGCGTCATGTGGCAATTCGCCGAAGCGGTAAGGGGATTGGCCGACGGCTGCCAGCAACTCGGCGTTCCGGTGACCGGCGGCAACGTCAGCTTCTACAACCAGACCGGCGCCACTCCGATCCTGCCCACGCCGGTGATCGGCGTACTCGGCGTGATCGACGACGTCACGCGGCGCACCCCGTTCGCGTTCCACACCGACGGCGGGCAGATCTTCCTGCTCGGCGAGACGCGCGACGAGTTCGGCGGCTCGGAGTGGATGAATGTCGTCCACGGATTCCTCGGTGGCAGGCCACCGCTCGTGGACCTCGAACGCGAACGGCTGCTGGCCGACGTCCTGATCGACTGCTCGCGTGACGGGCTGATCGACTCGGCCCACGATCTGTCCGACGGCGGCCTCGCCCAGGCGTTGGTCGAGTGCTGCCTGCGACATGGCATCGGCGCCAGCCTGGAACTGCCGGAGGGCCTCGACCCGTTCGTCGCCCTGTTCGCCGAGTCGGCCGGGCGAGCGATCGTGACCGTGCTGCGCAGCGACGAGGCGCGCTTCAGCGACCTGTGCGCCGCGCGTAGCCTGCCGCATGTACAGGTCGGTGTCGTCGACGTGCTCAGCACCGACCTGGAGGTGCAGGGGCAGTTCACAGTTCCGCTGGCTGAGCTGCGGGCGGCATCCGAAGGCACGCTGCCTGCCCTGTTCGGGTGAGCGCACGCGCCCTGCTTGCCCAGTCGGCAGCGATCCGGGCGTTCCTCTCCGACCTGGACGATGCCACGTTCCGGCGGCCGTCGGTGCTCCCCGAGTGGGACCTGCGAACGCTGACCGGCCACATCCTGCTGCTGCACACCGGAATGCTGCGCCTGCTGCAGCGGCCCACCGGTCTTCCGCCGCTGCCGCCGCATCAGTTCGTCACCCGCTATCGCCGGGACGTCGCGGTGATCCACGAGTCCACGTTGGAGGTCACGCGCGAGCGCACGCCCGACCAAGTGCGGGCCGAGTTGGCGCAGGCGGAACGACGCGTCGAGGCGGCCCTGAGTGGCGCGCTGCCGCGAGTCATCGACACGCCGCGTGGTCCGACGACCGTGCCGGACTTCGTCAGCACGCGGGTGATCGAGTTCGTCGTTCATGCCGACGACCTGTCACGGTCCGTGCCAGAGCACGCACCAACTCATCTCGACCGCGAGGCCCTCGCCGAGACGACGCGTAGCCTTGTCGGCTTCCTGGCCGCGCAGCAGCCGGGGCGGTCCGTCGAGCTGCGCGTGCCGCCATTCGCCGCGGTCCAGGCGATCACCGGGCCGCGCCATACCCGCGGCACGCCACCGAACGTGATCGAGACCGACCCGCTCACCTGGCTGCGCTTGGCCACCGGACGGGTCGCCTGGGTCGACGCCGTCGCCGCGAACGCGCTGCGCGCCAGCGGAACGCGGGCCGACCTGTCCGCATATCTGCCGGTCCTGAGCTGAGCCTTGCCTGGCCGCCTCCCGATGTTGAGGGGAGTGCCCCGTACACTCGAGGAGTGGCACGCGGCGATGGCTTGCTCACTCACGATCTCATCCCCGGTGAGAAGCAGCCGCAGGACGCGTGCGGGGTTTTCGGCGTCTGGGCCACTGGCGAGGAGGTCAGCAAGCTCGCCTACTTCGCCCTATATGCGCTGCAGCACCGCGGCCAGGAGGCCGCCGGCATCGCGGTCAGCGACGGGTCGTCCATGGTGGTCTACAAGGACCTGGGCCTGGTATCGCAAGTGTTCGACGAGGCCACGCTCAACACTTTGCAAGGGCATATCGCAGTTGGCCACACCCGATATTCGACCACCGGCTCCACCACCTGGGAAAACGCTCAGCCCACGTTCCGCACCACCCGAGCCGGCACCGGGCTCGCGCTCGGCCACAACGGCAACCTGGTCAACACCGCGGACCTCGCGCTCGAGGCCAAGCGGCTGGGCCTGGGCAACCGGCTCGGCTCGACCACCGACTCGGACCTGGTCACCGCACTGCTTGCGGCTCGCCCGGACGTGTCCGTCGAGCAGGCCGCCATGGAGGTGCTGCCGACGCTGCGCGGCGCCTACTCCTTCGTGTTCATGGACGAGCACACCCTGTACGCTGCGCGCGACCCGCAGGGTGTGCGGCCGCTCGTGTTGGGCCGGCTCGAACGCGGCTGGGTGGTCACCTCAGAGACCGCAGCGCTCGACATCGTAGGCGCGAGCTTCGTGCGCGAGATCGAGCCTGGCGAGCTCATCGCGATCGACGAGGACGGACTGCGCTCGCAGCACTTCGTCAGCGCGGACCCCAAGGGCTGCCTGTTCGAATACGTTTACCTGGCCCGGCCGGACACCACGATCGGCGGCCGCAGCGTGTATTCGACCCGCGTCGAGATCGGCCGGCGGCTGGCCCGCGAGCATCTGGTAGAGGCCGACCTGGTGATCCCGACGCCCGAGTCGGGTACGCCGGGCGCGATCGGTTACGCCGAGGAGTCGGGCATCCCGTACGGCACGGGGCTGGTCAAGAACGCCTACGTGGGGCGCACCTTCATCCAGCCGTCGCAGACGATCCGCCAACTGGGCATCCGGCTCAAACTCAACCCGCTGCGTGACGTGATTCGCGGCAAGCGGCTGGTCGTGGTCGACGACTCGATCGTGCGTGGCAACACCCAGCGAGCCTTGGTGCGCATGCTGCGCGAGGCGGGCGCCGTCGAGGTACATGTCCGGATCGCCTCGCCGCCGGTCAAGTGGCCGTGCTTCTACGGCATCGACTTCGCATCCAAGGCCGAACTGATCGCCAACGGACTGGACACCGAGGGCATCCGGCACTCGATCGGTGCCGACTCGCTCGGCTACGTCTCCCTGGACGGTCTGATCGCCGCGAGCGACCAGCCCAAGACCCGGCTGTGCCGGGCCTGCTTCGACGGCGAGTACCCGATCCCGCTGCCCGACATCGTCGGCAAGCACATCCTGGAAGGGCTGGCCGCCGAAGGCGGCGCGCCGACCGTAGGTCCAGGCGCCTGGGCAAACCTTGAACGGTCGGTGAACGGCCCGGCCTCCCTCCCAGACTTGTTCGACCCGCAGCGAGCCGATGCGCAGCCGGGATCGAACAAGGAGGGGATCGTGCAGAGCGGGTGACG
Organism: uncultured Actinomycetota bacterium; assembly: GCA_963839175.1. GTDB lineage: Bacteria > Actinomycetota > Actinomycetes > Mycobacteriales > Jatrophihabitantaceae > CAWIUB01. Next base: position 16,797 of record CAWIUB010000036.1, on the reverse strand, counting down.
TCCGAGCCGTCCTATGCCGGAGCAGGCGTTGACATTGCGGCGGGGGAGCGGGCCGTCGAGCTGATGAAAGCGGCCGCCAAGCGCACTGGCCGGTCCGAGGTGCTCGGCGGCTTGGGCGGATTCGCCGGGCTATTCCGGCTTGATCTCGCCAAGTACCCGCAGCCGATTCTTGCCAGCTCCACCGACGGGGTCGGCACCAAGCTCGTGATCGCCCAGGCCGTCGACCGGCACGACACGATTGGCATCGACCTGGTCGCGATGGTGGTTGACGACCTGGTGATCGTCGGCGCCGAGCCGCTGTTCATGACCGACTACATCGCCACGGGCAAGGTGGTGCCGGAGAAGATCGCGGCCATCGTCGGCGGCATCGCCGAAGGGTGCGTGCAGGCTGGCTGTGCGCTCGTGGGTGGCGAGACCGCGGAGCATCCCGGTGTGCTCCGCCCGGACGAGTACGACGTCTCGGGTGCTGCGGTCGGGGTGGTCAACGCCGATCGAGTCCTCGGGGCGGACCGGGTTCGGGCCGGTGACGTCCTGATCGCGCTCGGCTCGTCCGGGCTGCACTCGAACGGCTACTCGTTGGTGCGCCAGGTGCTGCGCGACGTGCCGCTGGACGCGACGCCAGCCGAGCTGGGCGGGCGCACGCTGGCCGACGAGCTGCTCGAACCGACCCGCCTCTACGCGCGGGACTGCCTGGCGCTGGCTGCTGACTGCGACGTGCACGCGTTCGCGCACATCACCGGCGGCGGGCTCGCGGGCAACCTAGGGCGCGTGCTGCCGCCTGATGTCACGGCACTCATCGACCGGTCGACCTGGGCACCGCAGCCGATCTTCGACTTGATCTCGCAGACCGGCTCGGTAAGCCGCGCGCAGTTAGAGCTGACGTTCAACCTCGGCGTCGGCATGGTCGCGGTCCTGCCCGCGGAGCAGGAATCGACCGCCCTTCGGCTGCTGGCCGGACGGCAGGTGCCAGCCTGGCGGGTCGGCAACGTCCGCCCCGGAGAGGGCGAGGTCACGCTGGCTGGCGCTTACCTGGGCGCGGCGGCCAACTGGCGGTGATCAGCGGGAGGCGCTGGCCCAATCGTCCGGGTCGTACTCGTCGTCGTCCGAGCCACCGTGCGGATCGTGCGCAAAGGAGTCGGGGGAGTGCCCCGAACCGCCCAGTTCGCGCTGCAAGGCGTCTAGGTCTGTCGGGTGGGAGCTGTACTTGAGTTCCCGGGCCACCTTTGTCTGCTTTGCTTTCGCACGGCCGCGCCCCATGGCTCGACCCCCTCGCTCACACGGTCGTCCGGGCAGCGGCTGTCGGCTGACCCACCGGGCCTGTGCTCGATGCAGCGGCGTGCGCCGGGAATGTTGTCATCGTCGTGAGCCGAGCGTACCGCGCGCCTGTGGGCGTTCGCACCCGACCACGCGTGTGATCCGCGGCTGACCGGTCACGCTCGGCATGGCCCGGCACAGGGCCCGCACCGCACGAAGGGTGTTGATGGCACAGAGTGGACACGACGGGAAGTTGCGGTAGGAACTTCCCCGGCCGTTGTGCATACTGGGTCTGTAACGCCGGAACAGGACCCGCGTCACATTATTCCCAGAAGGGGGGCGACAGGAATGACGAGCTCTCGTCACCGCCCGGAGTCAGAGCCGCTGCTCACCCCGTCGGAGGTCGCGACGCTGTTTCGCGTCGACCCGAAGACGGTTACCCGGTGGGCCAAGGCCGGCAAGCTGACCTCGATCCGCACGCTCGGCGGGCACCGCCGGTACCGGGAGGCCGAGGTCCGTTCGCTGCTGGAGGGCAACACCCACAACGTGGTCGCCTGACCTGTCGATCGCCCATAGTTCCAAATCGACGGGGTTCCAAATCGACGGGGCCCGATCTGGTGAGATCGGCGCCCGTCCCGTCGGGTGAGAGTTTCCCGACTTGCCGTGCGGCTGCGCGAGCACAATACTTGTGCTGAGCAAGTAGTTGTATGACGCAAACAAGTGGGAGACTCCGTGATCTGGTCTGCCGCCGTCGAGTCGGAGGACGGCGTCGTCGCCGGCCAGTCGACAACCACCGAATCAGCGGCGGCGCCCCAACCGAGCGCCGATGCCATCGCCGATCTGGGCGACACGCTCTCCCGGTTCATCCGGACGGTCGGCCGGGCGAGATCCCAGTACCTGGCGGCTGCCAAGCACGACGTCGACTGGTCGGTGCAGGTGCTCATCGCGCAGTTGGTCAGGGAGGGACCAGTGCGTGTGGGGACACTCGCCGACTGCGTCCAGTCCGATGCCTCGACCGTCAGCCGGCAGGTTGCTGCCATGGTCAGGGACGGTCTTGTCGAGCGGCGTGCCGATCCGGTCGACGGACGGGCCAGCGTGCTCGTCGCGACCGAGAAAGCCCTTGCCATCTACGCCGACCACAACCAGGTGCGCAACGAGTACCTCGCCCACATGCTGCGCAATTGGAGCGACGACGACTGCCGCCAGTTCGCCACGCTGATGGCCCGCTTTGCCAAGGATGCTTTCCGCCCGCAGTTCGTCGCTTCCGCTGCTCATTACCCACCCGCGCCAGCCGGCCCGGTGTCTACCGAACAGCGTGAGGAGTCCTGATGTCTGCTGCATCGGCTACCACGCCCATCCAGGACGGGCCGCTGACTCACAAGCAGATTCTGACGATCCTGTCCGGGCTGCTGATGGGTATGTTCCTGGCGGCTCTCGACCAGATGATCGTCGCGACCGCGATCCGGACGATCGGAGATGACCTGAACGGGCTGAGCGCTCAGGCCTGGGTCACCACCGCGTTCTTGATCACCTCGACGATCTCCACCCCGCTCTACGGCAAGTTGTCCGACATCTATGGACGCAAGCCGCTGTTCCTGTTCGCCATCGCGGTGTTCATCCTCGGCTCCGCGCTGTGCGGCCTCGCGACGTCGATGTACATGCTGGCCGCGTTCCGCGCTTTCCAGGGCATCGGAGCCGGCGGCCTGTTCTCTATGGCGCTGGCCATCCTCGGCGACATCGTCGCCCCCCGAGAGCGGGCACGCTATCAGGGCTACTTCATGGCCGTGTTCGGCACGTCCAGCGTGCTCGGGCCGGTCGTCGGCGGGTTCTTCGCTGGGCAGGCCAGCATCTTCGGCATCACCGGCTGGCGCTGGATCTTCTGGATCAACGTGCCGATCGGCCTTGCCGCCTTGTTCGTCGTGAACCGTGTGCTACACGTGTCGCACCAGCGCCGCGATCACCGCATCGACTGGGGTGGTGCCACCGCACTCGTTGTCGGCCTGGTGCCGCTGTTGATCATCGCCGAGCAGGGACGTGAGTGGGGCTGGGCGTCCGGGGCGGCGTTCGCCTGCTACCTGTTCGGCTTGCTCGGGCTCATCGCCTTCGTGCTCGTCGAGTCGCGGATGGGCGACGACGCGCTCATCCCGCTGCGGCTGTTCCGAAACAGCGTGTTCTCGGTGGGGTCGTCGCAGTCGTTCGTGATCGGTATCGGGATGTTCGGCGGTATGGCCTCGATCCCGCTGTACCTGCAGATCGTCAAGGGAGCATCCCCCACCGAGGCCGGGCTGCTGCTCCTGCCGATGGTTTTCGGCATCATGGGCGCCTCGGTGATCGCAGGCCAGATCACCTCGCGGACCGGCCGCTACAAGATCTTCCCGGTCATCGGCAGCGCACTGCTGGTCGTCGGCCTGCTGCTCATGCACACGATCGGCGCCGACACCGCGCTGTGGCATACCGACCTCTACATGCTGATCTTCGGTGCGGGACTGGGCCTGAACATGCAGACGATCGTGCTGGCCATGCAGAACGCGGTACCGGTGCGCGACATGGGGGTCGCCACCTCGTCGGTGACGTTCTTCCGGCAGGTCGGCGGCACACTGGGCACCGCGGTCTTCTTGTCGATCTTGTTCTCCGCGGTGCCCGGCAAGATCAAGTCCGCGTACCAGACCGCGGCGCACGATCCCGCCTATCAGGCGGCCGCGCACGCGCACCCCGATCAGCTGAAGCCGATCGCCGGCGGCTCGGCCAGCATCAACGACACGTCGTTCCTCGCGCACATCGACAGCGTGCTTGCCCACCCGTTCAAGGTTGGCTTCTCCGACGCGATGAGCATTGTCTTCCTGGTCGGCGCCTGCGTGGTGGTGATCGCGTTCGTGTTGTCGTTGTTCCTCAAGGAGATTCCGCTGCGCACGATGTCCGGTCTCGAGGCTGCCCGGGCGGAGGAGGCGCCCGTTGTCGACGCGGCGCGCGACCCAGTTGGTGCCACACACAGGGAGCGGGACGAGGCAACCTCGGCGGCCAAGAGCTCAGGTGGCTGACGGAACCGCGGCGAGCAGCAGGGTGACGACCGTAGGCACGGCAGTCAGCCGCCGATCAGCGACTGGAACGCGGCGTTGTACCGCTTCTCCTGCGCCTCAGTCACACCGCGAAAGACGTGCGCGCGGGCGAGCACGTCCGCGGTCGGGAAGATCAGCACGTTCTTCGCGACGTCGGGATCGGACTTGAGCAGGACTTCCCGCGATCCGTTCACCGGCGAGATGTAGTTGACGTAGTCCTCGACGGTGGCCATGGTGGCCGGCTCGTAGAAGTAGTTGATCAATCGCTCGACGTTCTTCTTGTGCCTGGCGGCATTGGGGATGACGAAGTTGTCCGACCAGATGACGTGCCCGCGCTGCGGCAGGCTGTAGCCAAGCGCCGGGTTGTCGCTCTGCAGCTGGACGATGTCGCCGGTGTAAGCGAAGCAGGCCGCGATCTGCCCAGAGGCCAGGCCCTTCGTGTAGTCGTTGCCGGTAAAGCCCTTCAGCTGACCGGATGCCTTGACCTGCCTGAGCCGCGCGATCGCCTTGTCGAAGTCCGCGTCGGTGAACTTGGCCGGGTCGATACCCATGTCGAGCATCGTCAGGCCCATGGTGTCCTGCATCTCGGTCAGCAAGGTCACCCGTCCCTTGAGCTCGGGCGCGGTGAACAGCTGCGAGACCGACTCGATCTTCTTGCCCTTGGTAGCTTTCGGGTTGTAGCCGATCCCGGTGAACCCGCTCTGCCAGGGCAGCGAGTACTGCCGGCCAGGGTCGTATTCGACGTCGCGCAGCGAAGACTGCAGGTTTGCCACGTTGGGGATGTTCGCCTTGTCCAGCTTCTGCAGATAGCCTTGCCGGATGAGCCGAGCCACCATCCAGTCGGTGGCGCACCAGGTGTCGCGTCCGACGTCCTGACCGGCGGCGAACTGCGGCTGCACCTTCGTGTAGAACTCCTCGTTCGCGTTGTAGTCCTCGGTGTAGTTCACCCTTATGTCGGTGCGCTTGGTGAACTCGTCGAGCGTGGGGTGCGCGCTGGTGTCGCTGTCGACGTCAATGTAGTCGGGCCAGTTCGACCAGTTGACGACCTTCTCGACATCCGACAGATCCGCAGAAGCCAAGGGCTTCGACAGCTTCAGGCTCCCGTTGTCGCACGCGGCGAGCACCGTCGCCAGACCGATACCGCCCAGCCCGGCGAGCGCGGCGCGGCGGGTGACGAGGCCTCGTAGCAGGTCGGGCGTCGGATCGGTCACGGTGTGTTCCTTCATGCGTCGCCCGCGCCTAGCCCGCTCGGATGATCGCGTCGAGGAGCGCGTCGCGGATGTCGCCCGGCTCGCTGACCGGGTAGGTCTTGCCTCCGGCGGCGGCCGAGATCTTCTTCAGCGTGTTGACGTCCGCGTCGTCGCCGACTGCGATCGTGATGATGGGCAGCGGGCGGGACGAGTTGGATTCGCTGCGCAGCCGGGTGAGCAGGGTGGGCAGGTCGATGCCGGACGTGTCGGTGTTGGCGCCATCCGTGAGCAGCACGACGGAGTTCACCTGCGACGGATCGTATCCCGTGCGGACCGCCTCGAACGCTGCCAGCGTCGTCTGGTACAGGCCGGTGTCACCGCCGGTCAGGCTGGGCAGGCTGGCGGCCGCGGCGGTCAGCGCCAGGCGTCGGGTCTTCCCACCGACATGCGATCCGAGTGGGCCGAGGGAAACGAGCTGGCTCCAGTCCGCGGTCGGGGTGCGGTCGACGGAGAAGCCCCACAGACCAAGCGACGAAGTGTCCGGGAAGAAGTCGACAGCCGCCTTCGCGGCTGCGGCCGCAAATTGGATCTTGGACTGACCGCCACCGACCGTCTCGGACATCGACCCGGATAGGTCGATGACCGCGAGCGTGCGGTTCCCCCGACCGGCGGCGGTCCACACGCGCAGACCATCGGCCTCGTGGCTGGACGAGGGCGCGCCGAGCGCGCTCACCGTGCGCGCCGCGACACCGAGGGACGGGTCCGCGGCGGCGAGCGGATGACCCACCGCGTCGCGCAGCCCGGCCGTGCGCATGCGCTGCTGGGCGTAGCCGTCTGACAGTTGGCCGATGAAGGCCACCGCCGCGTCTCGGCGGGCCGGATCCCCGCCCGGCGGCGAGACCTGGACAATCGGGAAGTCGAGCGACAACGACTTCCCCGCCGGATAGACGGCAACCGCGGTGGGGTTGCCTGCGGCCATGTCGGCGGCCAGCACGTCCTGCTCGCTTGCTGGGAAGGCCTGCGCCTGATTCTTGCTCAGGGCGAGGAAACCCGCGTCCGTGTTGGCCAGCACGGACTGGGACAGGCCGACGAATGTGCTGACCAGCTGGTGGCTCGGGGTGTCGGCCGCGCCGTCCACCAGAGATTGCGTGGTGAGCAGCGCCAACAGGCCCTCGGTGCTCGTAGTCGGATCGACCATGGAGATCGGTCCTTCAGCCGACATCGCGCTGGCCCAGCCCTTGCCGGCCGGACCCGCGAGGGCAGTCGCGTGACCGGACGTCGTGGCGAGCACCAGCGGCGAACTGGCCACAGGCGGATAGATCCACAGGCTCTGCGCTGGGGAGTCGACGCCAATCGTGTCGTCGCGCAGCCGCTGGACCCACAGCGAGGAGTCGGGGACCCAAACATCGGGCATGGTGACGTCGGGCTTGGCGAGCGTCCCCTCCGCGGTGGATGAGCTCGACGTGCGTACCACGACGGTCGGACAGGCTCCGTCGACGACGGGGCTGCCGCTCATCCAGTGCGAGGCCACGTCGTTGACGGTCGGCGCTATTGCCGGTGCGGCCACGACCGTGAGCGCGACGCCGGAGGTGCACGACCGGCTCGACGAGGCGGCGGACGGCGACGTGCCCGATTGGCTGACAAGTACCGCCACCACACTCGCCACCGCGGCGACGGTCACCAACACAGCCAAGCCGATGATCAGCGGGGATCGCTTGGGCCCCGTCGGACGTGCCGAGCTGACATGGCGACCGCTCATCATCTCCCCGGGATCCGCGTCGCGCGTCAACGCTGGCAAGCGAACTGGGACGACAATAGCGACGTGGTCTTGGCCCTTTGCATCGGGTCCAGAATTTCTCACCCTTGCCGGCATGAGAGAACGCTGCTCGGGGTCGCGACCGGTCGAGGCGTTCCAATGTGCCCGCCGCAGGACGAGCTCGGCGCCGTCGTACGGCACCTACCCGGTTCGTCGCGTGGCAGGCTTCAGGGCGGCAGGCGCGGTGGAGCCGGCCCCGCGGTCGGCTGTCTGGTGCCGATCGTTCTGCGAGAATGACGAAATGGGCGCATCGAGAGGGCAGGAATGACTGAGCGAACCGACCGGCCCTCGTGGACCTACTCCGGCGCCATTCCACTCACGAACGACCTGTCTCTTCTCGAGTCTGACCTGCACGCTGGCCGAGTCGCCGCATCCGAGCGCGGCTACCTCGGCGAGCCAGAGGCCATCGATGTCCAGGACGCGATGCTCGTCCCTGGACAAGACCGCCTCGTGTCCGCTGCAGAAGCCGCCGAGGCCGGACTTGAGTTCGTCCCCACGCACACTCGGTTCGTCATGACGTGGAGCGCCGAGCGGTAGGCACTCTTCTGCTGGCACTTCGTGGGTGGCCAGGGGCGGGATCGAACCGCCGACCTACCGCTTTTCAGGCGGTCGCTCGTACCGACTGAGCTACCTGGCCGGGACGGCACCATGCGGTGCCGCAACCGCGCGCAGTCTACCGGGCCGGGCCCGGGCCGACGAGCGTGAGCGCGGCCTCGTCGTAGCGGCGCAGGATCAGTTGAGCGAGGCGAGCGTCCGGGCCGAGTGGGTCGGTGACTGGCACGCCGTATGGCGCTGCTCGGCGTACCGCGTCGGCGAACTGGCCCTCGGCGAGCAGGTACGGCGCCACGGCGAGCCTTCTACTGCGGGCGAGGTCCGCAAGGTGGGACGCCAGCCCCGGCCCGACGATCGTTACGTCTACTGGCACCCCCAGCCGGTTCGCCAGATCGGCTGCCGCTGCATCGACGTCGACGCGCGATCCCCGATCACTCGAGCCGACCGCGGCGAGGGCGACCAGATCGGCTGGCAGACCGGATGCGGCGCGCAACCTGGACGTGAGCACGTCGGTGATTAGTGGATCCGGGCCCAGGTGCCGCGCGACGACGGTGTTCGGGCGTCCAGCGAGCACGGACGGGATGTCGTCGTGAACGTGGTAGCCCGCCGAGAGGAGGCCCGGGACGACGACCAGCGGGCCGCGGACCGCCGCGGCGGCGGTGCGCAGACTCGGCTCCAGGACGTCGACGAAGCACAGCCGCGCGTCGATGGCCGGGCGTGCCGCGCGGACCAGCTCCAGCAATTCGCGCAGCGCCGACGCTCCGGCGAGGGATCGGGTGCCGTGTACGGCAAGGAGCAACGTCGGCGTGGGCATCCTCGAACGGTACGTCCGCGCGAAGAGCACGGCGGAACCCCACAATGCTGGCGACCCCGACCGGACTTGAACCGGCGACCTCCGCCGTGACAGGGCGGCGCTCTAACCAGCTGAGCTACGGGGCCTCGGTATGCCGTGCTACGGCAAGTAAGACCGTGCCCCCAACGGGATTCGAACCCGTGCTACCGCCTTGAAAGGGCGGCGTCCTGGGCCTCTAGACGATGAGGGCGGTCAACCGCTCCATGCTAGCCGAGCCCCGTTGATGGACCCGCCCAGCATAGGGGACGCACCGAGCGGGTCCAAACGGCCGCGGGCTCAGTGCTTCAGGCCGAGCCGCGCGGCCATCTCGTGCATCAGATCGCGGAACAGCGCCTCGGCGTCGCCGTCCCGTAGAGCGAAGTTCAGGTGCCCGAACGCCTCGGTGGCCACCGCACCGTAGAGGCGCATCCAGCAACCGAGGTAGAGCGCGATCGCCCCAATCGGTACCAGGGCACCCGTCTGCCGGTGGTAGTCGGCCAGCTGCTTGCGCAAGTCGGCCGGCACGTCCTCGTCGGAAGGAACGACCTCGGGGTGCTGACGCCACAGCTCGACGAACAGGTCGAGCCACACCTGGCCGAAGGCCTGGCCGCGGTTCCTGCCGGCCGCCTCGCGCTCGGCGGGGTCGGGCACGCCGGGGATCGGGGCGCCGAACAACAGGCCGAATTCCGGCCGATGATCCAGCGCCCACCGGCGGAACGCTAACGAGGTGTCGAGGAAGCGTGTCTTCAGCACCGCGGTGGGGTCTGCATCGCGCGCCGCCTGCAACTGCTGGGCGAGCTCCGTGTAGAGATCGTCGATCAGCGCGCCGAGCAGCCGTTCGCGGCTGGCGAAGTATCGATAGAGGGCGGGCGCCGTCATGCCCAGGGAGCCGGCGATCCCGCGCAGCGTCACCGACTCCGTGCCGCCAGCGACAAGCAGCTCGCGGGCCGATCCCAGAATCTCGGCCGAGGCCGCAGCCCGGACTCGCTGCCTGCGAGTCGACTGAGAGGCCTCGGCGACCTGGGGCTTGACGCGGGACATAGCAGTCAGCATAGTGAACACTGTTCACCGTGAACAGTGTTCACTTAAGCAATGTATGTTCTCGAAAGTCTGGAGGGTCAATGTTCGCGTGGTGGGCACGGGTCATCATCAGGCGGCGGAGGTGGGTGCTGGCCGGCGCCCTTGCGTTCGTGGCGGTCGGCGTCGCGTGGGGCACGAGCGTCTTCGGCTCACTGGTCAACGGTGGATTCGACGACCCAAAGAGCGAATCCTCGCAGGCGCAGCAGCTGATCGACGACCGGATCGGCGGGGTCACCACGGACGTGGTCGTGCTGTTCCGCAACCCGGCTGTTACAGTCGAGGACCCGGCATATCGCACCATGGTCGACACGGCGATGCAGCAGTTCCCGGTGGGCGCCGCGACCGCAGTACACACCTACTGGGACACCCGTTCGCCCACGCTCGTCAGCACCGATCGGCACGTCACCTTCGTCGCGGTGTCGCTGAAGGACCGCAACGAGATCATCAAGACCACCGCGTACGACCCGCTGCGAGACTCGGTGAAGGGCACCGGCTACACGGTCCAAATCGGCGGCACGGGCGGCGTCAACAGCGATATCAGCGACCGGGTCAGCAGTGACATCGCCCGCGCCGAGATGCTGTCTTTGCCGATTCTGCTGATATTGCTGGTATTCGTGTTCGGTAGCTTGGTCGCCGCACTTCTGCCGCTGGCAATCGGCGGGCTGGCGATCTTGGGTGCCTTCACCGCGCTCAAGCTATTGAGCATCTTCACCGACCTGTCCATCTTCTCGATCAACATCGTGACGATCATGGGCTTGGGGCTGGCGATCGACTACGGGCTGTTCATCGTCAGCCGGTTCCGTGAAGAGCTCGCGAACGGCCGGGACGTCCAGGACGCCGTCGTCCGCACGATGGCTACCGCGGGCCGCACGGTCGCGGTCTCGGCGACCACGGTGGCGGTGGCGCTGTCCGGGCTGCTGATCTTCCCGCAGGTGTTCCTGCGCTCGATGGGCATGGGCGGAATCGCGGCCGTTCTGGTCGACGCGGTCGGGGCCCTCACCGTGTTGCCCGCGTTGTTGCTGCTGCTCGGACGCCGGGTAGACGCCTGGTCGGTGCGGCCGCTGCTGCGCCGGGTTGGCATGGGCAGGCGGGACGTGACGGCGGAGCATCACGGCTTCTGGTACCGCCTGGCGATGAGCGTGATGCGCCGGCCCGTCCTCTACATCGTGGCCGCCACGGCCCTGCTGCTGGTCCTCGCCTCGCCGTTCTTGCAGGCCACGTTCGGCGGCGTCGACGCGCGCGTCCTGCCGGCGTCCGCCGAGTCCCGCCAGGTATCCGACACGCTCATTCGTGATTTCCCGGACAACACCTCGCAGCCGATCCAGGCCGTGCTGAGCCTGGACCTGCCTGCCGCGAGCGTGCAGGGGCAGGCCGCCATCGGTGGCTATGTGCAGCAGGCCCGGGCGGTGCCTGGTGCGACGAGCGCGAGCGTCTCGGCAGTCCGTGGTGACACGGCGGTGGTCAGCGTGACATACGCCGGTGAGGCGCTGGCCGGTGGCGCAAGGTCGGTCCTGGCCAGCGTGCGCGATCTGACCCCGCCCGCGCACGTCAGCGACATCCACCTCGGCGGTGCGACCGCGCAAATCGTCGACCGGCTACACGGCCTCGGGCAGCGACTGCCGTGGATGGCCCTGATCATCGCGCTGTCGACGTTCGTCCTGCTATTCCTGGCCTTCGGTTCTATCGTGTTGCCGATCAAGGCAATCGTCATGAACCTGCTCTCATTGGGGGCGTCGTTCGGCGTGGTCACCTGGATCTTCGGCAACGGACACCTGTCCGGCTTCCTGGACTTCACCCCTACCGGTTCAATCGACGCTGCCCAGCCCATCCTGGTGCTGGCGATCGTGTTCGGGCTCTCGACGGACTACGAGGTGTTCCTGTTGTCCCGAATCCGTGAGCAGTACGACCTCATCGGTGACAACACGCAGGCCGTCGCGACCGGGCTGCAACGCAGTGGGCGCATCATCACCTCGGCGGCGATGCTGCTCATGGTGGTGATCGGCGCCTTCTCTACTTCGTCGATCACGTTCATCAAGCTCATCGGGGTGGCCATGTTCGTCGGCATCCTGATCGACGCCACGGTGGTGCGATCCATCCTCGTACCGGCCACCATGCGGATGCTCGGCACGGCCAACTGGTGGGCGCCGGGCCCGCTGCGCCGCTTCTACGTCCGATATGGCATCCGCGAGTCGGGGCAACCTGACGACACGCAGGTTGTTCGACCCGTGGCGCGGCCCGGTATACCGCAGGTCGAACAGGTCGACTAGGACTGGGTGGGCTCGCGCGCCCCCTCGGAGGACAGCAACTCGTAGCGCGGATTGGCCAGTGCCAGGTGGCCCTTGTACTCGCCGACCGTGCCGGTGGCCCGCACGATTGCGCCCGGCACGATGCCCGGGATCTTCGTCCGGCCGAAGAAGAGCAACCGCATGCCGCCAGTCTCGTCGAAGACCTGAGCCTCGAGCGACTTGCCGGCCTTGGTGCCCACCTGGACAATCTTGACGCGTCCCTCGATGGTCACCCGCTGCTTCCACGAAACGCTGCCGATGGGCGTCGTGCCACCGTGTGCTTCGTGCGGAGCCACCCCGACGGCGTCGTCGTCGGTGCCGGTCTCGACCCGGGTCGCGGCGAGTGCGGGCTCCTTAGCCGCGACTCGCTGCTGCGTATCCAGTCGCTCCTCCGCCTCCTGGGTCAACGTCGTGTCGAACGGCACGATCGTTGCCGAGACGTGGGGGATGCGACCGAGAGCTGCGGCGAGCCGGTCAGCCGTCCGGTCGTGCAGCAACCGCTGCGACAACCTCGGGAAGGTTCGTCGAGGCAGCAGGACGGTGACCTCGGCACGTTCCTGCACCACAGTGCTGAGCGCCAGTTCGGCGGCGCCGCGCACGATCCGCCGGTCGGGGCATTCCGCTATATCCAAGGGAATCCGGTCGCCCAGCCCCCGATCGATCCACGCCTGCTCCAGCTCGCCGGCAACCTCGCTGTCGATCATCAGATGGACGGCGCGGATCTCGGTCGGTCGCAAGCTGCCCGCGTAGCGCAGCGCGCGCAGCACGGCCAGGTCGAGCCGATCGATCAGCACGATCACGACGTGCCGCGGGTAGTGCATCATGCTGCCGTCGGGCTGGGTGGAGGTGACCAGGTCCAATGAGCGCGCCTCGCGTCGGTACTGCTGGTTGAGGCGCATGAGCACCAGCCACATGATCGGGAACAGCAGCACCACGAGCCATGCGCCTTCGGTGAACTTGACGACCGCGAAGATCAGCACGATGAGCATCGAGACGCAGCCGCCCGTGAAGTTGATAGCGAACTTTCGCTGCCAACCCGGCCCGCGGTGGGTGTTGTGGTACTTCGCCATCCCGAAGCCGGCCATGGTGAATCCGGTGAACACGCCGATGGCATAGAACGGGATCAGCTTGTCCACGTGGGCGCCGACACCGAGCAGGAGCGCCAGCGCGGCGACGGTCAGGATGATGATCCCGTTGCTGAACGCCAGCCGGTGACCACGGCGGGTGAGCTGGCGGGGCAGGAACGAGTCCTCGGCGATGAAGCTGGCCAGGAACGGAAAGCCGGTGAACGGCGTGTTTGCTCCCGTGATAAGAATCAGCGCCGTCGCGAGCTGCACGAGCACGTAGCCGAGGTGCCCGTACCAGGCAGGGCCGAAGACCACCTTTGCGACCTGGCTGATGACCGTCGGGATTCCGCTCTCGTACGGACGGGCGTGTGTCTCGGAGGACAGGTAGGAGATGCCAGCCACGAGGGTGCCGAGCAGCACGCTCATAATCGTCAACGTCTTGCGCGCGTTCGGCCCGGCCGGCGGCTTGAACGCACTCACTCCGTTGGAGATCGCCTCCAGACCGGTAAGCGACGCACCTCCATTGGCGAACGCCTTGAGCAGGTAGAAGATCGCGATACCAGACAGGATCGAGTAATGCTCGTTAACCACGGGGATCAGTGGGTTCTGCGGGTCGGGCGTGTACACAATCCGTGGTAGGTCGCCGAAGATCTCCCGGAGGATGCCGATCACGACGACCAGCCCGGCCATGCAGACGAAGAAATACGTCGGAAAGGCAAATGCCTTGCCCGCTTCGCGCACGCCACGCAGGTTGCCGAACGCCAGGACGAGCACCACCACGACGGTGAGCTCGAGCTGCAGATGGCGGATGGACGGGATCAGCGAGGTGATCGCTGCAGTCCCTGCCGCAGTCTGTACGGCGACCGTCACGATGTAGTCGATCAGCAGTGCCACCGACGCGATCTGTGCGACCCTCGGACCGAAGTTCTCGCGGGCGACCACGTACGAGCCGCCCGCCCTTGTGTAGATCGAGACGACCTCGCGGTAGGACAACGTCATGATCACCAGGACGATGATCACGACCGCGGTCATCGGCAGCAGGATGTGGAATCCGCTCAGCCCGAAGACGGCGAGCAAGACAATCAGCATCTCCTCTGAGCCGTATGCGGCCGAGGAGATGCAGTCGCTGGACAGCACGCCCAGCGCGGCTTTCTTGGACAGCTTCTCCTCGGTCAGCGCTGCGTTGACCAACGGCTTGCCCAGCATCGCCCGCTTGATGCGGTAGCTGAGTCGTTCCGGGATGTCGATCGCAACCTGTTGTGGCTGCGGCGAGGATCCCACGGATGCCGACGACCTCCCGAGGTCCGTGCTCATGCCGGAAACGGTAGCGGCCGATGCGTTTCATCGACGCCACGCGGTGAATCGCACGGCGCCGACCACCGCGCCACCGGCCAGGACCGGGGCTTCGGCCCGCTCGTCCAATACCGGCGCGACCACGCCGAGCCGCTGCAGTCCGGCGACGATGGCCCGCTCGGCGGCGCGCTGGGCCCCGTCATCGATCTTCACGGCCACCGCGCCACCGTCCGGCAGCGCGGCCGCGTACACGCCCTCGGCGCCGTCCTTGGCGATCGCCCCGGGCAGGCCCGCCATGAGCAGGGTGGCCGAGCGGCCGGTGCCCGCGACCAGTTCGGGGTGCCGGCGCATGGCGTCGGCGACGTCTCGTTCGGCAGTGCCGGTCGCGAGCGCGAGACGTGCGAAGGCCCGGGCAACGCCGTGCAGGCTGAGCGCGAACAACGGCGCGCCGCAGCCGTCGACGGATGTGTGCGCGACCGCCTCGCCGGCCAGATCGGACACCGTCGCGCGCAACGACTGCTGCAGCGGATGGTCCGGCGCGAGGTAGCCCTCGGTCGGCCAGCCGTTCGCTCGGGCGGTGAGCAGCATCGCGGCGTGCTTTCCGGAGCAGTTCATGGCAATGCGTCGTTTGGGCGAGCCGCCGGCGATCCACCGTTCGCGGGCCGTTTCGTCGAGGGGCCAGTCCGCCGGGCAGCCCAGATCGTCCTCGTCCAACCCACCGCTCGCGAGCATCTCACGGGCCAGCTCAAGGTGCCTGGGCTCGCCAGAATGCGACGCCGCGGCCAGCGCCAGCTGGCGGGACGGCACGTCCAGGCCCAGTCGGCGCATCCCCACGGCCTGTAGGGGCTTGTTCGAGGAGCGCGGAAAGACGGGCTGAACGACGTCACCGAGGGCCGCGACGATGCGGCCCGCGCCGTCGATCGCCACCAGGTGACCGCGGTGAAGGCTCTCGACGACCCCTGATCTGACGACTTCGACGAGGGGAACCCCGGTGATCATTCGGCCGGCCGCATGCCCAACAGCCGGATTCCGTCGTCGTCGCGCAATACCGCGGTGATCCACCCGCCGTTGCGGCCATGCAGCCGTAGCGTCCCCGGGTCGGCGGTGAGCTCGACAGGCTCGAATTGCCGGTGCTCCCAATCCAGCCGGGCCGCGTGCCCGGCAACGGCCAGCTCGATCATCGACCCATGCGCGGCGAGCATGTCCCGGGTTGCCGTCAGCTGGCCGATGATGTCGTCGAGGGCGTCAACCAAAGCAGGGTTGTCATCGCACCAGGTCGCCACCAGGTCCGGCCGGGTCCGGGCAACGCGCGATCCGGTCATGTACGAGCCGGCGGCGAGGCTCAGCCCCAGCGGACCGCCGACCAGGCCGGTCAGCGCGAGTGCTTCGGCCAGCACGTGCGGCAGGCCGATCACCCGCGCGACCGCCTCGTCCTGTTCGGCGGCGACGGCGGGAACGGGCTTGGCGCCCAGGTCGCAGGCCAGCTCGGCGAGGGCCAGCCAGGCGTCCAGGTCGGTGTCCGGCTCGAGGGTCAGCGCCCACGGGGCGTCCCGGAAAAGCAGCGGGTCGGCGGCCCCCCAGCCGGTGTTCTCCGTCCCCGCCAGCGGGTGCCCACCGACGAAGCGGGCGGCCGGCACGAACGCCCGAACCGCGGCGAGCACCGGCGTCTTGAGCGTGCCCACGTCAGTGAGGATCGCCCCGTGGGCCAGGTGCGGCGCGAGCGAGCGCAACGCGTCGGGCACCTGGGGCAGCGGCATGGCAAGAACGACCAGGTCCGCGCCGTGCGCCGCGCCCGCATCGGTGGCGGGACCGGGAAGCCCGAGCCGCTCGCGGCCGAAGCCGTCTGCGGGTGACGTCGTACCCGATGACGTCCAGACCCGCCTGCCGGATGGCGTCAAGAGCGAGCCACCAATCAGGCCGAGCCCGAGGACGGCGACGCGGCCGAACGCGGCGGTCATGACCCCCCCCGAGCCGATGCGCACCGGCGCACGGTATCGCTGTTGCCGTCCGGCACTAGAGGCGGCACTGTGAACGTGTCAGGATCGACGCATTCAGTAGGTAATCCACCGGGTGGTGACACGGGATGGCGCAAGGCGGCTACGCGATCGCGGCCTTTCGCGACTCGGGGCAATGGCGGTGCGAGCCGCTGCCGCCCGCCGTGCTTGGTGATCTGGGCGTGCTGCTGTCGGCACTGCGGTCGCAGCCGCCGGAGGGCGGGCCGTTCGTGGTCGCCAGCGTCGACGAGGAGTTCTTCCTGATCGCGCGGCTGGACGGTGCGCGGATCTCGCTGATGCTCAGCGACCTGACCGCCGCGGTCGAATACCCGCTGGCCCGGCAGGTACTCGACCGGCTCGGCGAGGATCCCCCCGACG
>CAWIUB010000035.1:0-151963 GCA_963839175.1 uncultured Actinomycetota bacterium | reverse complement strand
GACACCACCGGTCTACCCCCTTCCCTTCATCTACGAGTCCACGAGCGCGGAAACACGATTCACCAACGGCTACGACCCCGACGCTCGCAGCCGCCGCGTCTTCACGTTTCACCGCCCGGAGACTTTGGCGGAGTGGTCCTACCAGATCGCAAGCGACTCGGAGTGCCCGACGTTCCGGGCACGGTTAAAGCACATGCCACCTTTAGATGAGCACGGACTATGGGGCAAGCAGGCGGAGGCCATCCGCAACGTCGAGCGGTCTCTGGCTGAGGACCGACCTAGGTCGCTGATCCAGATGGCGACAGGTTCGGGGAAGACGTTCACAGCCGCGAACATCTGCTACCGGCTGATCAAACACGCCGATGCGAAGCGGATCCTCTTCCTGGTCGATCGATCCAATCTTGGGAAACAGACGAACTTGGAATTCGACAAGTTCACCATCCCTGAGACGCAGCGAAGGTTCCCGGCGGAATACAACGTTCAGCACCTCGCGTCTAACGTCCTCGATTCGACCAGCCGAGTGTGTATCTCGACAATTGACGATTAATCCCTTACATAAGAAGTTATTCCGCACGCGGAAGATGTTTGCCAATGGCATCTCGGCAGCATCCCGCCACTGCCCTCATGGTGGCTCCTGTCTCGGAAAGAACGGACGAGGATCTCGAACAGCTCGCCACCCTGAGCCGGGACGCTCTCAGCGATCGAGCCGGTCGAAAGATTCCTTCAACCCTGTCGCCGGGATTGTGCGTCAGCCACTCTTCCGGATCTTCTGCGGTGCCCCTCGTCTGTTTGGCTCGGGCCAGCTGGCGTACGAGTTCTACAGCGCGAAGTACGGTGATCGAGCTCACCCCCCAAACACGGCATTAGCGAGTTTGCCCTTGGTCCGGGGGCGAATGGGCGCCACCTATCACTTGGCGGATTCCAGGCAACGCAACGCCGGAGGTCTCTATGGGTTGTTCTCTTGTCGTGGAGTCATCGCTCCGAGCATCCGCTGAGGCGTTGTGCCCAGCGCTTGCGAAACAATCAACAGGAGACCGCGGCTCATATCCGTGAGACCACTGATGAGCGGCCCACTGTCCTGATCCTCGTTGAGGATGTTGACAACGGTCTGGTCAAGGTGGTGCGGACCTCCGTCGAGGAGCGCGCTCACGGCCGCGCTTGCACGCCGGGCGGCTCCCGCCTGTAGCGGCGTTGGGGGTCGTCGTCGGGACGCTGTTCCAGCTCACGGCCCGCTGCGACGTAATCCTTAACAGATTGCAGAGAGCTAATCGATGGCAGTGTGGCCCATGAGATCGGGCCGTCTCGATCCGGTGCGGGAAGCGAAAAGACCGCTGGATGGCCTTCGGTAGCGCTGACCCGCTCCACGGCGTCGACCAGGACTGCGGCATCAGTCACCACGTCAGCTGCATGGTGACGAACAACAACACGCTCAATATGACGTAGTCCGTCCATTGCTTGCCCCGCAAGAGGCAGAAGCGGGATAACCTCATCACCCGCCTCAATTTGCTTGCGTACGGTCCCCCAATTGAATCTTGCTTCAAGTAAAGCCTCGCGCCGTCGATGGGGCACGAGCTCGCTTCCACCGCTGCTGGACGATTGAACCAGGAGTCCCGAAAGTGGTGTGCCGCCATGCTGCGCGAAGTCCCGCAGCTTGTACATGAAGCGATAGCCGGGGTGCCCGTCATACGCGTCGTGAGTAGCGTGCTCGAACTCTTCGACCTGATTGCTTGATCGTCCATGGCGCGCGACGAGCAGGGACTTCTCGGACTCTAGGTAGAATCGTGTGGCGACGAGCCAGTTCAACATCTGTTGCATGAACAGCCGCGTGACCACTTGCTGATCAACGCGTCAAAACGCCGCGCCGTACTGATCAAGGTTCGAGTAAGTCGTCATCAGATCATTTAGGCCCGTGAAGCTTGCCGCCACGAGGTAGAAGTTAATTCGTTCCGATAGATCCCTGTACCTGCCTACGGCAGCCGCGATGGATGTGAAGGCATCGGCCGAGATGTGCTCAACACCAGTGATAGTCATCCCGTTCTGTCCAGGCGTCTGCCGCCAGGTGCCAAGCAGGTGATGGGGGCGGGGCTGCGGAGAACGAGTCACGTGCTCCATCTTCGCCCCGGGCCCAACCCGCTGTGCGACGGCGGGGATGGTCACGGCAAAGAACCCCGTCAGCCTCATTGAAGATTCACCTCATGGTGAAGATCCGGCCCGTGATTACGGCTGGCCGAATCGCTGATCGCCAGCCCCGTTGAGGCCCCAGTGAGGTCCAGCACCTCACTCACAGGCGCGTGGCCTAACGAATATGGGGGCTGTAGGAAGGATTCACACGTTGCAGCTCAACTAGTCCACACCAGGAAAGGGAAGTTTTCTACTCAATCAATCCCACAGAAAGGGAGTTTCCCTGCTTGACAAGGTTCTTGACTTCCCCAATAAGCTTATAGGGGGAGCGGGGCGGGAATAGATGCTTTAGGGCTATTCAGCTGACCGGACCAATGCGCTGGACGCCCGGCGCCATGGGCGGTCCGCGCGGGGCCGGTCCAGGCTCGGTGGGTGGCCACCTCCTCCCGGCGGCTTGGGCGGGACAGCTTGGGCTTCGGGTCTGCCACTAGCTCGCGGTAGCGCACCGGCGGGTGGGCGACGGCGAGTTGAGGACGCGGTAGAAGGGCATGCCGCGGGCGCGGGATCGGCGCCGGTTGAAGCGGAAGACGAACTCGTTCAGGTAGCTCTGCAGATGGGCGTCCTCGACCGAGGCCTGGTGGGTGCCCAGCAGCCAGCGCTTGGCCAGCGACGCGACCCGGTGGACACCGGGCAGCAGCTTGCCGGGGTCCTCGCCGCGGGCACGGGCGGCGCGTTGGCTGCGCGGCTCGTGGGTGTAGCCGAGCCGTTCGATGCCTTGGTAGCCCGGCCAGCCGTCGGTGATCACTGCGCTCCGGCTCGACGTTCGCGGTGATGAACGCGTGCAGCGTCGCGGCGGAGGCGTCGGTGAGCACCTGCATCCGGCACCGCCCGAACCCGCGCGGCTCGATCACCTCGATCGGCACTCCTACCAGGACTTTCTTGCCCTTGGCGCGCCCGCCACGCAGCCCGGGCTCCTCACCGCCGACGTGGTCTCGTCGACTTCCACGGTGCCGGTGAGCCGATCGCGACCCGGACGTACCAGCACCGACCGCAGCCGGTGCGGCATCGCCCAGGCGGTCGCGTAGGAGCCGATCTCCAGCGAGCGCTGCAGGCTCAACGCCGACATGCCGTCCTTGCCCGAGGCGAACAGCCAGCACGCCTCGAACCACACCGTCAGCGGCGTGCGGCGCCGGTCGAACAGCGTCCCCGCGGTCACCGACGTCCGCTTCCCACAGGCCACGCACTTGTACCGGCCATCGGCAACCAGCCATCCGCCCGTGTACCCACAACGCGGGCAGGCGAAGCCGTCTGGCCAGCGCAGCCAGTCCAGATAATCCAGGCAGTCCGCATCGGTCGCGAACCACGAGCGCAGCTCGCCGGCCGACCTCGGATAGTGCACACCAGCTCGCGGCCGTACCGCATCACTACATCATCTTAGTCCGGTCAGCTGAATAGCCCCAAGATGCTTTTATAGGGTGCCATACCCTCCCTCGATACCCTCGATACCCTCCCTCGATACCCTCCCTCGATACCCTCGATGCCTCGCACCTACGCGATAGCCCCGACATCTCGCACCTCTCGCATGTCCAGCAGGCCCATCACCCGGGCCCACATGACCGCGCCTAGAGGGTCGGCGTACCGGTCCGGGTAGCGCACCACGTTGACGTCCGTCGCGACCTCGAAGCCGTCCAGCACCGTGGCGCTCGCCTCCGCCATCGCCGCCCTGGTAGCCGTGACGACATCCTCGAGCTCGCCGGCGGGACCCTCGACCAGCAGCGCATCGTGCACCGGAGCACACACCTCGACGCCGGCCTCAGTGGCCAGGCAGCAGGCCAGCCGCAGCATCTCCGCCCCGTTCCCTTGCATCGGGTAGTTGCGCAGCGCTGTGGGCCGCACAGCGCCGTCGGTGAAGTGCTGCGGCCAGCCGAACACCGTCGACAGCCGGCCGGTCAGCTGCCCTACGTCGATGACGTGCTGCGCCCACTCGGTGTAGGTCGGGAACGTCCGAGCCAACCGCCGCAGCAGGTCCTGCGCCTCGATCGCCGACAGGCCGGTGCGGTCGGCCAGCGACGGCGCTTGCATTCCATAATTGGTGCCGAGCAGGCAGACCTTGGCCAGGTCCCGGATCGCGCCGTGGGTGGCCTTGGTGGCCTCTGGCGGCGCCAGTGCGGCTCGGATGGCGAACGTCAGGTACGGGTCGCCGCTCTGCACCGCCTCGAGTAGCGCGCCGTCACCAGAGAGAACGGCAGCGATGGCGATCTCTTGCGATGACCAGTCGATATAGGCGAGCGCTCGGCCGGCCGCCGGCTTGATCAGGCCCCGCAGCCACACGCTCGGGCCGAAGATGAACTTCGTGTTCGACGGGGTGTTGCGACCGGTGCGCGTGCCGAACGGACTGAGCAACGCGCGATTGCGTCCGTCTTCGCCGACGGCCAACTCCTCGACCCGCATCTCGCTCAGCGCGTGCCTGAGCTCCTTGAGAGGTGTCAGCTCCGGGTGGCTCTTGGACATGTCGCGGAAGGTGTCCTGATCGAGCTGCAGCCGGCCAGTGGAGGTACGCGGCCAGGGAATGCCCCGGTCCGCCAGCCATGCCGCGAACAGACCGGACTTGAACGTGGTGTTCTCGTACACGCCGTAGTCCTTGTCGATCTGCTGGACGAGCTCGGCCTTGATGCCGCCCCAACCGGCGCGCAGCCGGGTCAAAGTGGGGACGTCGATCGGAACGCCGGTGTGCTCCATCCGGGCCACGGCGGTCATGTACCGGCCGCGGAGCAGTGCCTGGCCGAAGCCTTGCCTCGAGGATCGGATGCCGACGATCATGTGCTCGAGCAACGGTCCGAGGCAGTCAACGTCGGTCTGGCAATACTCGAGGATCTGCCGACGCTCGTCGTGCGACCACGGGCCGCCACGCATAACCAATGCGCGCTCGGCGTGCTTCACGTCGCTGGTGATCGAGCGGATCCCGTGGTAGCTCAGCGCGCCCAGCAGCGACCGACCGATCGGCAATGGGATGCCGTTGGTCTTGGCCCGGAACTCGACGTACAGGTCGAGCACACGGGCCGGCATGGGCCAGCCGAGGGCTGCGAAGCATCCCCATTCCGCGCTCGAGGAGTAGCCCACGAACAACACAGACTCGTCCGTCGGGAACGGCGGCGCGCTGCCCAACTCGTCCCGCCACAACCGGATCAGCCGATTGGAGATCAGCTCCCGCGCCACCATGCAGGCCGGAACGGGCAGGGCCCCGGACCTCGGGACGAACTCGAAGTCCAGGGCCCAAACCTCCTGGTACGGCAGGCCGTACACCTCACATCTCGCCGGCGAGCTCGCGCAGCACCGGGTGATCGAGCGAGTCGATCACCTTTCCCTCGAAGCCCAGCCGCAGTAGCTCGGCCAGGGACTTCTCCGGCCAGACGGGATCGCCGAGATCGCCGCGTGCCTCGAACATTTCGTAGGCGCCGAGGTCGCGTTTCCCCGCCATTTTGACCCAGCGGGTCTTGGCATACTCGGCGATCTTGAGACCTGATTCGTGCCAGCGCCGCCCGCCCGTGTTATCTGCCGACGGCAGTTTGGCGGGCCAAATGAAGACCACCCCACGCTTGTTGATGCAGACGAAGAGCCGGTGCGGCTTCAACTCGTCCACGAGCTCGCCGCGGAACTTCTCGGTGACCCAGAAGATCTCGCGATCTTGCTCCTCGTTCCGCTCGAGTACTGCCCAGTCGAGCGAGAACGCGGGGTCGGGGTGGACCCGGAAGAACTCGGTGCGCAACGGTTTGCGGACCGGCACCGTTAGTAGCACCTTCTCGACGCCGATGTCCTCAGCGCGCTGGCGCGGAGTCGCACGGGGTCGAAGGGGTCTAGCTGCTCTGGCTGCTCGCTAGAGCCGTCGTTCTGTGTCACGATTGCATCAGTCCTCAGCTGTTAGTGGTTGGCAGTGATCCGGACATCAACCCGCTCGGCACGCGCCGGGCGGGTTGCTTTTGCTTAGGCCGCGTCGCCGTTGCCGGTGATCGGGTGGGGCCTGGTCAGTGCTTCGGCGCGGATGCGGTCCTCACTCAGCGCCTCGGCGCGAATGCGGTCCTCGTATTCGCGGAGCCGTTCGACAGGCAGCAGCTTGCGGCGACCGACGGTTACCCAGCCGGTCGGACCAGTACCGGCCCAGCGCCAATAACGCACCGTCCCCGGCGAGGTGCGGAGCCGGACGGCAACGTCCTCGGTCTTCAAATATGCGGCGAGCTCACTCATCCGGATCTCCTCTTGCGTTGGTTGGCGTTGACTTGCCATTGGTCAGCACCTATTCTGGCAGATAACGACACCCACTGACTCGGACAGTTTCTTCGGGTGTTTTGGCATAGGAGGCCTTGGATGGTGTGGCGAGGCATCGGCACGTTCGCCGCGGACGCGCGCCGGCACGCACGCGGCCAGTGGAGCGGGGACGTGCGGGTCGGTGACGTGATGGTGCCGCGGTTCGTCTCCAATCGGTTCACCGGACTCGGCGCCGATCCTGACCTCGAGGCCAGGTTCGAGATGCGCGACATCGACGGCCGCCGCACCGATTACGCGCCGACTTGCGTTGAGCTGCACATCACCGCGAAGCGCGCCGGCCGCGGCATCACCGCCCAGGACCTCGCCGACCTCGGCCTCGACGAGCTCACCGTCGCCGTGTTCGACCACCTGGCTCTGCACATCCAGTCCGAGGCCGACGGGGTACGCGAGATGACGGCCGGCCCCGTCGATGCGGACCAAGCCGCGCGCGGTCGGCGCGACCTGCAACAGGCTGCGCGCGGCGCCGGCGCCCGTTCCGAGCTCGAGCTGGTCGCCGCCGTCTACACCGAGCACCTGGACGGATCACCGGTTGTCGCTGTCCAGGCTGCCCTCGAGGCGCGCCGCGGCCATCACGTCAGCTACCGGACCGCCGCGCGCCGCGTCCAGGCCGCTCGAGCAGCCGGACTACTCCAACCCACCGAACCGGGCACCCGAACGGCATGAGATGAGTTCGATCGAAGATCGCTGGATGAGTCCCGACCCAGATGGGCGGAGGCACCGCACCGCGCGCTACGGAAAGGGCCTGCGCTACCGCGCCCGGTACCGCGTGCCGGGTGAGAAGAGGCAGCCGTCGCGGATGTTCGCCACGAAACGCGATGCGCAGAGGTGGCTAGTAGTCTGTCGCTTCTAAATAGCTGGGTATAAGTGCCGTAGTTTGATGCGGGCGTCGCTGGTGGTGAACCTCCAGTCGACTTGGCGCTCGTCGGCGTTGATGGCCTCGGCCCAGGCGGCGAGTTCGGTGTCGAGGACGGCGAGGTCGGCGATACGCCGGCCGAGGCATTGCTTGGTCAGGCAGGACAGTTCGATCTCGGCGATGTTGAGCCAGGAGCCGTGCTTGGGTGTGTGGTGGATCTCCAGCCGGCCGGCCAGGGCGTAGGCCTTCTCGGGCGGGAATGCCTCGTAGAGGGAGGCGATCGAGTGGGTGTTGAGGTTGTCCATGACCAGGACGACCTTGTCCGCGTCGGGGTAGTCGACGTTCAGCAGATGTTCGACGCCGTGGGCCCAGTCGATGCGGGTCCGGGTGGACTCGGCGTAGGCGCGGCGCCAACCCCGCAGGGGTTCGGCCCACACGAAGATCGAGCAGGTGCCGCAGCGGATGTACTCGGAGTCCTCGCGGGCCACCCGCTCGGGCGCAGCCGGCGTGCCTGCTCTGGCGTCGGCGAGCAGTTGGAGTGGTTTCTCGTCCATGACCACGACCGGGAAGGCCGGATCGTAGGGGCGGGCATAGACGCCCAGCACATCCTCCATCGCGGCCACGAACGCCGCATTCTGCTTCGGCGGGATCGTCCAGCACGCCTTCAGGTGAGGCTTAAGCGCCCCCTTTTTAGGACCCGCCCGATCGTGGAGTGGTCTATCGGCGGCATCCCCTCGGTCAAGGCCACCCGTCTCTCCAGCAACCGCAGCGTCCACCGCGCACGCCCCGGCGGTGGCTGGCTGCACGCCAGCGCGATCACCCGGGCCTCGACGTCGCCGGTCACCTTCGGCTCCACCGGAGGCGTGGCCCGCTTCTTGCGGCCGATCACGTCCTCAACCCGCCCGGCATGCGTCGTGAACGCCTTCGCGACCAGATACACGGTGCTCTGCGACGTGCCCAGACCTTCGGCCACCACACGCCGATCCGGCGCCGGCCCCTGCGTCTCATCCAAGGCCAGCAACACCCTGGCCCGGGTGATCAACCGGGCAGGACGCCGCCCCGAGGCGACCACCTTCTTCAGCTTCGCACGATCCCCAGCGGTCAAGGAGACCATGAACTCCTTCGGACGAGGCACGCCGTCAACTCCTCCTGGTCAAGTATCAACCAGAACAGCCGACCACACATAAGCATCAAATTAGATGCGACACGCCACTAGATCAGACGACCGCAGCGCTGGTCACCGGCAACTACCTTGATCCCGCCTTGGCGCGCGTGACGTTCGCCGGCTTCTACGCGACCTGGTCGCGACGGCAGACCTGGGCACCCGGCACCGTAACGGCGATGGACCTGGCGACCGCCGGCGTCGGCTTCGGCAGCATCCCGCTGTCCGCGATCCGCTCCTCGCACCTCAAGCAGTGGATCCACGGCATGGTCGACCGCGGCTTGGCACCCGGCACGGTCAGGACTCGGTTCAACAACGTCCGCAGCGTGCTACGTGCCGCCGTACGCGACCGGCTGATGGCCAGTGATCCGAGCGCCAGGCGTCACCCTTCCCCGCGTGCGCCGCGCCGAGGCGGCTATGCGGCTGCCTGAGCCCGGCCAGGTGGGAGCCCTGCTCAAGCATGCCGACCCGTCGTTCGTCGCGTTCGTTGGTCTGTGCGCGTTCGCCGGGCTACGCCTGGGCGAGGCGGCCGCGTTGCAGGTCGGCGACGTCGACTTCCTGCGCAAGCGGCTCACTGTTGCGCGCCAAGTGCAGCGTGTCGCCGGCGGTGAGGTGGACATCCGCGCGCCGAAGTACGGCTCCGAGCGGACAGTGTGGCTGCCCGACCAGCTGGTCGCGATGCTGGCCCAGCACGTCCAGGTCCACCGATCGGGCCATGACCCACGACGCTGGATGTTCCCCGGCGAGCTCGACCAGCCACTGCACCAGAACTCGGTCGGCTACTGGTGGAGGAAGACCCGCGCGAGCGCCGGCGTCCCCGAGATGAAGCTGCACGACCTGCGCCACTTCTACGCCAGTGGACTGATCGCCGCCGGTTGTGACGTGGTGACGGTGCAACGTGCCCTCGGCCACCACTCGGCCACCGTCACACTGGCGACGTATTCGCACCTGTGGCCGTCCGCCGAGGACAAGACGCGGGCAGCGGCCACCAAGATGATGGCCTCCGCGACGGAGGCCAGCAGCACGCTCGAGCGCTTGAGCCTCGCGAGCGGGGCCTCACTCGGGCCTCAGCACGCACACCAACGGCCAACGCCGACCAACGCCGACTAACGCCTCGAGGCCAGGGTTTCCGGGGCCTGTGGTGCCCTGGCCCAGCAGCCACAGAAGCCCGTTAATAGTAGTTCCGCTTCAACGTATGACCGGCGCGGGCGACAACCGGCACGGGCACACCCACCGCCTCGAGCTGACGGACGCGAGCGTCCGCGAATGGGAGGCCACGGTCCTCGCCATCGACGAGGAGCGGGGCATGGTGCTGGACCGATCGGCCTTCTACCCCGGCGGCGGCGGCCAGCCGCCGGACGAGGGAGTGCTGCTCTGGGGCGGCGTGCGCACCCGCATCGTCGGCGTTCGCAAGGGCGACGACCTCTACCTGGTGCCCGCCGAGGAGCGATCCGGTGCCGCCGGTCGGCATGGCGGTGCGCGGCGCGCTGGACGACGAGCGGCGCACCGCGCTGATGCGCACCCACTCCGGGTTGCACGTGCTGACCGGCGTGGTGTTCCGGGACTTCGGGGCGCTGGTGACCGGCGGCAACATGCAGCCGTTCACTGCGCGGATGGACTTCGATCTGGCCGAGGTGCCGCCCGACTTCAAGGACCGTGTCGCCGCCGCCTGCAATGCCGAAATCGCCGTGGATCGGCGCATCGAGGTCACCACGATGCCGCGTGAGGAGGCGTTCGCGATTCCCGACATCATCCGGACGGCCACCAACCTGTTGCCGCCCGACATCGAGGTCGTCCGCATCGTCGACATTGTCGGGCTGGACACCCAGGCCGACGGCGGCACCCACGTCGCGTCCACGGCGCTGATCGGCCGCATCGATGTCGTCAAGATTGAGAACAAGGGACGCGGGTTCCGCCGACTTCGCGTACGCATCAGCTGAGCGAGGCGCGCTCCTGCCACACCAGCTCGCGGACACCCGGCGCGACCTCCGCCGCGAACCGCCGCAGCGTCGAATCGTCATCGGACATCAGCACAAACGCGCTGACTCCCTCGGCAAGCGCCAGCTCGGCGAGCTGCTCCACCCACACCGGCGACGGGCCCTGCAAGAAAGCCGCGCCGTTGCCGTCGAACGACCCGACGAGGTTGTAGACACGCCGCACGTCGGCGGGACTACGGCCGGCGGCGTCTGCGGCCCGGTCGATGACGGCGTTCATCCGGCCGAGTTGTTCCGGCGGCACGTACGGGCTACTCGGCACCCACCCGTCGGCGACGCGGCCGATCAGCGTGAGCATCCGGTCCCTGTACGCGCCCACCCAGATCCCGATCGGATGCACCGGGAATGGCCCAGGCTTGGCACCAGCCAGGCGGTAATGCGTTCCCTCGATGCGCACCCGGCTGCCCGGCGTCCACAGGGCACGGATGACCTGGATCGCTTCGCTGAATGCGGCCACCGCCTCGCCGGGCGATCTGCGCGGCCCGCCCATTGCGGCGATCGCGTCCCAGAACCCCCCTGCGCCCAGACCGAGTTCGACCCGTCCGGCGCTGAGGATGTCCAGACTCGCCGCCGCGCGGGCCAGCACGGCGGGCGGGCGCAACGGCAGATTCGTGACGTTCGGCAGCAGCCGCACCCGTTGCGTTCGCCCGGCGATCACCGAGAGCAATGTCCAGGCATCGAGAAAGGCCGGCTGGTACGGGTGATCCTGCACGGTGAACAGATCAAGGCCGACCTGTTCGGCCGTCTCGGCGAGTGCGAGCACCGCGTCGGGAGTCTCGGCCCTCGGCGTCACGAATGCGCCGAAGACCAGGTCTTGCCCGTAATCCGGCATCGCGCTCCAAACCCACTGCCGAAACCGTCGACACCGCCGACACGGACAACCGTAAGCCAGGCGAGGCACCCATAGGCTGAGCCGGTGACCGCCGTGCCGCGCGCGACGCCAGCTGCCCGCTGGCAGGCGCTCGGCGCGTTCGGCGCGCGCTGGTGGCGATTGGCAGCGGGCGCGCTGTTCTGGCTGATCGTCCCGGCGCTGTGCCTAGTCTTCCTCGCGTTCGGCGTCGACCAACTCGTGCGGCACGTGAACAACGTTCCAGCGGGGACCCGAGGCTACTTCGCGGTGACCAGTCGCAGCTGTCACGGGGAACTGTGCCTGACGGCCGGCACGTTTACCTCGATGGACGGCAGGCTCGTCGTGCCAAACCTGCTCGGTGACTACCGCTGGCACCCGGGCATCCGGTACGGGGCGGTCTACGACACCAGCGCCGCCGAGGTGATCCCGATACCGAGCTGGGATCCGAGCCCCACAGCTTTGGGTATGGCGGGCGCCATGGGCTACCTCGCAGTGTGGGGCTGGTGCGTCCGCCGTCGCATGGTCGAAGCCGCCGCCTCGACCCGGTAGACTCGGTACTCGCTGCGCGCGCTGCTTAGCGTGACGACCGTCTGCGCAGCCGCAAACCATCGGCGCCACAGCGTCGGGCTCGTGCCAGAACCGCGATCGCGCGGACTTAACGGGACGCGCCACCGTCTCGAAGGAATATCTGTGTCTCGCTCCACCACGCCTGCCCGCGCGCCTCGGATCCCCCGTTCCCGCTGGGACGACCTGCCGGTTCAGGTCGTCCCCACCGACAACCTGCCCGGCTTCCGCGAGCTCGGGCTGCCCCGTGCTCTCGTCAGCGCGCTCGACCGGGCTGGCATCACCGCGCCGTTCCCGATCCAAGCCGCGACGATCCCCGACGCGCTGGTTGGCCACGACCTGCTCGGCCGGGCCGCGACCGGATCCGGCAAGACCCTTGCCTTCGGCCTGCCGATGATCGCCCGGCTGTCGGGCGCCGCGAGTGCGCCGCATCGTCCGCGTGGTCTCGTGCTCGTGCCGACTCGTGAGCTGGCCATGCAGGTCACCGATGCGCTGGCGCCATTGGCCGCCGCGCGGTCGTTGTCGGTACGGCTCGTCGCGGGTGGCCTGCCGATCAACAAGCAAATCTCGGCTCTCGCGCGTGGTGTCGACGTGCTGGTCGCGACGCCCGGCCGCCTGGTCGACCTGATCGACCGCCGGTCCTGCTCGCTCGCCAATATCGAGATCACGGTGCTCGACGAGGCCGACCACATGGCCGATCTCGGCTTCCTCCCGGTCGTGCGCCAGCTGCTCGACCTCACCCCGCGCGACGGTCAGCGGCTGCTGTTCTCCGCGACCCTCGACGGCGACGTGGCGACCCTCGTCGACCAGTACCTGACCGATCCGTCCGTGCATGCCCTCAACAATGTCGCTGCGTCGATCGACACGATGTCGCACCACCTGTTCCGCGTCACGCACGCCGCGAAGCTCGACGTCGTCGCCGAGATCGCGGCCCGCCCCGGACGCACGATCTGCTTCGTACGCACGAAATACGGTGCCGAGCGACTGGCCAGGCAGCTCGGCCGGATGGGGGTCAGCGCCGGGCCCTTGCACGGCGGCCGCACCCAGGCGCAGCGCAATCGGGCACTGGCTGCGTTCCGCGACGGCGCGGTGCCGGTGCTCGTCGCCACCGACGTCGCGGCGCGGGGCATCCACGTCGACGACGTGTCGCTGGTGCTGCACGTCGACCCGCCCCAGGACGGCAAGGACTACCTGCACCGCTCAGGTCGTACCGCCCGAGCGGGGGAGAGCGGCGTGGTCGTGCTCCTCGCTACGTCCGCCGAGGAGCGGGCGGTCCGGCGCCTGCTGGCCGACGCCGGCGTGCGCCCCCAACAGCGTGACGTCGTGCCCGGTGACAGCCATGTCGCCTCGCTGACCGGCCCCCGCCGGCCGAACGGCACCCCGGTCGCGACCGCCCGGCCTCCGCGACAGGCACGCCCGGCCCGGCCGGCCGGTCCGCACCAGCAGACGATGCGACGCCGTCCGCACCCATCCCGACGACCTCGCACCGGCGCCCGCTGAAGCGCACCGATCTGCGCCACGCGCAACGTGGCTTACTGCGCCCGTAGTCCCCTATGATGGCATCATGGGTAAGACGCGACAGATCTCCGTCACCCTGCCCGCAGACTTGATCGAGACCATCAAGTCTGCGGTGGAGCGTGGCGAGGCGCGATCTGTTTCGTCCTACATCGCATCCCGCTTGGCGCCGGGGATGATCATGGATGCGCTTTTCGCCGAATGGGATGACGAACGTGGTGCGCCGTCGACCGCGGTCCGTGCCTGGGCCGAGCAGGAGCTTGATCGGGTGTTCGCGGAGCAAGCTGCCCACGATCGAGACAACAGCGCTGCGTGAACACGGCCGTTGTGCTGGATGCCGGAGCATTGATCGGGATCGAGCGCAGATCGCCGCAGGTGCAGGCGCTCGTCGTCGGGGCACGATCGCGCAACGCGTCCATCGTCGTGCCAACTGCGGTCGTTGCCCAGGTTGTGCGCGAGGGCGGGCGGCAGGCGAACTTGCGCCGGTTCCTGGCCGATTCGTACCTGCGGTTCGCCAATCTCGACTACGCGACGGCGCTGGCGATCGGCGCGTTGCTCGGACGTTCCGGAACTGCCGATGTGGTCGACGCAGGCGTGGTGGTCTGCGCCCGGCAGTTGCGACGGTGCCCGGTCGTCACCTCTGATCCCGATGACTTGCGAAAGCTGGATCCCACGCTGCCTCTCATCGTGATCTGACGGGAGGACGGGCCGGCCCGGTTGCGGCTTCTTCGGTCGCGACGCAGACGACGAATCGGAGGGGTCGGCGCGTTGCACGGCGTGGCGTGTGCGATCCGAGCGGCGCCAGCAGATAGCGTGCAGCCGACGCACGGCACGACGGAGGGACCGCATGCTGGTCTTGCACGCGTTCTGGTCTACGAGGGGCTTCTGTATCTGGGGCGAGGATTCCGAGCGACCAGTCAAGAGCCCGAGCCAGGCACTGCGCTCGCCCCGGCCGCACCCTTTCGCCGTACCCGCGGATGTGCTTGCCACGGCGCACGCTGGCAAGCACGCCACGGCCGCCGTGCTCCTGCCGTCGCTTCGTTCCGCGCCGCTGGACTCCCCGGAACTGGTCCGCGTCACGCCGCGGCCGGTACCCCGTTCGGAGCCGGCCTTGCTGCCGTGGACGGTTCCGGTCGTGTCGATGGATCCCGCGTCCGCGCTTGCTGCGCTCGACCAGCCGGTCGAGGACATCCGCTACGGCGCTTCGGTCGCCTACTTTGCCGAGCTTGCGGCATACGCCGGGGAACTCGTCGCTCGCGGACGGGCGGTGCCAGCCGTCGGCGGCGACGAGCACGGGGCGTTGGCGTATTGGCGTCCCGTACTGCGGGGGCCTGACGTCGTCGCCGTGAACTCGCTGGTCGCCGCAATGCCGCCGGTGTGCCGGGCCGAACCGGGTGAGAACGACGCATACGAGCTGGTCATGTCGGCCCTGCAGGCGATGGTCGACGCCGCCGTGCGGACGGCGCTGCCTGCGGGCATCGAGCTCACGCCGCCGCGGCGCGGTCGTCGTCCGAATCGGCTGCCGGCCGCCGAGGCGTGGCTGATCGCGCTGACCGTCCCGGACGGCCGGTTCGACGCGGACCCAGACGAAGTCGAGGCGCTGCGTCAGGCGCTGTGGCCGTGGGAGGACGTCGGGGCCGAGAAGATCGGCCCGGCCCGGGCAATGTTTCGCCTGGCCGAGATCGAGCCAGCGGCGCCCGATGACGTCGAGGCGATGCGGTGGCGGCTGGAGTTCCTGCTGCAGTCCAGCGAGGACCCCAGCCTGCTGATCCCCGCCGAGCAGGCCTGGAACGACGACGGCAGCCTGCGCCGATGGCTGGACCGCCCGCAGGAACTGCTGCTGGCCGAACTCGGACGGGCCAGCCGGATCTACCCAGAGCTGGCGGCCGGCCTGCGTGCAGCGTGCCCGTCCGAGCTCGACCTGGACGCCGAGGGCGCCTATCACTTCCTGTCCACCGCAGCGCCACAGTTGGACGAAGCCGGGTTCGGCGTGCTCCTGCCGTCCTGGTGGGACCGGCGCGTCAAGCTCGGGCTCGCAATGTCTGCGTACACCCCGGTCGACGGCGTGGTCGCCAAGGCCAGCAAGTTCGGCCGTGACCAGCTGGTGGAGTTCCGCTGGCACCTTGCGGTCGGCGACGACACGCTCACCGAGGAGGAGATCGCCGCGCTCGCCGAGACCAAGGCTCCGCTGATCCGGCTGCGCGGCCAGTGGGTGGCGGTGGATCCGGAGCAGCTGCGGCGTGGCCTTGCGTTCCTCGAGCGTGAACCGACCGGGCGCAAGACTGCCGCCGAGATCCTGGCGCTGGCGGCCAGCCACCCGGACGACGTCGACATCCCGCTCCAGCTGGCCTCGGTGCGCGCCGACGGTTGGCTGGGCGACCTGCTCAGCGGTGCCGCGGCGCAGTCGCTGCAACCGCTCGAACCGCCGGACGGGTTCGGCGCGACGCTGCGCCCGTACCAGCAGCGCGGGCTGTCCTGGCTGGCCTTCCTGTCCTCGCTCGGACTGGGCAGCTGCCTGGCCGACGACATGGGTCTGGGCAAGACCGTGCAGCTGCTCGCGCTGGAGACCCACGCAACGCCACCAGCAAGCGGGTGCCGGGCCGACTCTGCTGCTCTGCCCGATGTCGCTAGTCGGCAACTGGCAACGGGAGGCGGCGAAGTTCTCGCCCGGCCTGCGGGTTTACGCCCACCACGGGGGTGCGCGGCTGTGCGGCGAGGCGTTGCGCGAACGGCTCGCGGACACCGACCTCATCGTCACCACCTACGCCACCGCCACCCGCGACATCGAGGAGCTGGCCGGATACGTGTGGCACCGCGTGGTGCTGGACGAGGCGCAGGCGGTGAAGAACAGCCTGTCCCAGGCGGCCAAGGCGGTGCGGCGGCTGGAGGCGTCGCACCGGATCGCGCTGACCGGAACCCCGATGGAGAACCGGCTCGCCGAGCTGTGGTCGATCATGGACTTCCTCAACCCGGGCATGCTGGGCTCGTCGGAGGTGTTCCGCACCCGCTACGCGATCCCGGTCGAGCGGCACGGGCAGACCGAGCCAGCCGAGCGACTGCGCGCGATCACCCGGCCGTACGTGCTGCGCCGGCTCAAGACCGACCCCGCGATCATCGACGACCTGCCCGACAAGATCGAGATCAAGCAGTACTGCCAGCTCACCACCGAGCAGGCCTCGCTGTACCAATCGGTCGTCGACGACATGATGGACAAGATCGAGAACTCGGAAGGGATCGAGCGACGGGGCAACGTGCTCGCGGCGATGGCCAAGCTCAAGCAGGTCTGCAACCACCCGGCGCAACTGCTGCACGACCGCTCGGCCGATCGGCCAGCGGTCCGGGAAGGTGATCCGGCTTGAGGAGATCCTCGAGGAGATCCTCGCCGAGGGCGACCGCGTGCTGTGCTTCACCCAGTACACCGAGTTCGCGGAGATGCTCGTGCCGCACCTGGCCGCACATTTCGGCCAGGACGTGCTGTACCTGCACGGCGGCACTCCCAAGGCCCGGCGCGACGAGATGGTCGAGCGGTTCCAGTCCGGCGACGGGCCGCCGATCTTCCTGCTGTCGCTGAAAGCCGGCGGCACCGGGCTGAATCTCACCGCGGCCAACCATGTGGTGCACCTGGACCGGTGGTGGAACCCGGCCGTCGAGAACCAGGCCACCGACCGCGCGTTCCGGATCGGTCAGCAGCGCAACGTGCAGGTCCGCAAGTTCATCTGCACGGGCACGCTCGAAGAGAAGATCGACGAGATGATCGAGGAGAAGAAGGCGCTGGCCGACCTGGTGGTCAGCGACGGCGAGGGGTGGCTGACCGAGCTGTCTACCCGCGATCTGCGCAGGGTGTTCGCGCTGGCGGAGGGGGCCGTCGGTGAGTAGGTGGTTCCCGCCGCCGTCGCGTCCGCGTGCCGTCGAAGGTGGGCTCAAGGCACGAAGTGCGCGGGGCGCGATCGCTCAGACCTGGTGGTCGGAGCGGTTCATCGAGGTGCTCGAAGACATCGGCATGGGCAACCGGCTCCAGCGCGGGCGAAGCTATGCGCGCAAGGGGCAGGTGATGTCGCTGGAGGTGGATGCGGGCTCGGTCACCGCCCTCGTGCAGGGCAGTCGAGCCCGGCCCTACCGGGTGCGGATCGGGATCGCCGCGTTCGGCAAGTCCGAGTGGGCGCAGGCCGAGAGCGCCCTGGCCGGCAACGCCTGGTACACCGCCAAGCTGCTCGCCGGGGAGATGCCCGACGACATCGAGGACGTGTTCGGCGGGCTCGGGCTGCCGCTGTTCCCGGCCACCGCGCGGGAGTTCTCGCTGGACTGTTCCTGCCCAGACTTCGCGGTCCCGTGCAAGCATGTTGCCGCGACGTTCTACCTGCTCGCAGAGTCGTTCGACGACGATCCGTTCGCCATCCTCGCCTGGCGCGGGCGGGAGCGGGACGACCTGCTGGCCAACCTCCAGGCCGCCCGCTTCGCCGGCCCGCCGGCCGCCGATCGGGTCGAGCGGCCAGGCATCGCGCTTGCTGATTGCCTCGACTCGTACTTCGCCGCGCAGGCCGAAATCCGCTTACCGAGCCCGCCGACCACCTCGTCCACAGCGCTTCTCGACCAGCTCCCCCACGTCGCCGTCGCGGTGCGGGACCGGACGCTGACCGAGCTGCTGCGACCCGCCTACCTGGCAATCGGCCACACCACAGCTGACCACGACCTTCCCGGATAGCCGACCGCCGAGTGGTGGTCGACGACGCACGACGTCTAGTCCTCCCAACGCGAGGCCGCCGGCATGGGGGCCACAGGTCCGTAGACTTGGTGGTTCCGACTCGTTCTGAAATGGGGTTTGCCGCGTGGCGATCAAGCAGCGCGACGCCCTGCGAAATGTGGCGATCGTCGCGCACGTCGACCACGGCAAGACGACGCTCGTCGACGCGATGCTCTGGCAGTCCGGTGCCTTCGGTGCCCACGATCACGTCGCCGACCGGGTCATGGACTCGATGGATCTCGAGCGCGAGAAGGGCATCACGATCCTCGCGAAGAACACGGCCGTCGACTACCAGACGCCCGCCGGCGAGCGGGTCACGATCAACATCATCGACACACCTGGGCACGCCGACTTCGGCGGCGAGGTCGAGCGCGGGCTGTCGATGGTCGACGGCGTGGTGCTGCTCGTGGACGCGTCCGAGGGACCGTTGCCGCAGACCCGCTTCGTCCTGCGCAAGGCGCTCGAAGCCCGCCTGCCGGTCGTCCTAGTGATCAACAAGGTCGATCGTTCCGACGCGCGGATCGCCGAGGTGGTCGACGAGACGTACGAGCTGTTTCTGGACCTGGACGCGTCCGAGGAGCAGATCGAGTTCCCGATCGTCTATGCCTCGGCACGGGCGGGGCGGGCGTCGCTGACCCGTCCGGCTGACGGGACGATGCCGGACTCGCCCGATCTGCAGCCGTTGTTTGCCACGGTCCTGTCGGCGATTCCGGCGCCGTCGTATGACGAATCCGTACCGCTGCAAGCCCAGGTGACCAACCTTGACGCATCGCCGTACCTCGGCCGGCTCGCCCTGTGCCGGGTGCACAACGGCACGATCGCGCGCGGCCAGACGGTGGCCTGGTGCCGCACCGACGGAACCGTCGAGCGCGTCAAGGTCAGTGAGCTGCTGATGACGCATGCCTTGGATCGCGTCCCGGCCGACTCCGCAGGACCTGGCGACATCATCGCCATCGCCGGCATCGCCGAGATCACCATCGGCGAGACGCTGACGGACGCCGACGACCCCCGTCCGCTGCCGTTGATCACCGTCGACGAGCCGTCGATCTCGATGACGATCGGCCTCAACACCGCGCCGCTGTCTGGCAGATCGGGCTCCAAGCTGACGGCGCGGCTGGTCAAGAACCGGCTCGACGCGGAGCTGGTTGGCAACGTGTCGCTGCGGGTGCTCACCACCGAACGCCCGGACACCTGGGAGGTGCAGGGGCGGGGCGAGCTGCAGCTCGCGGTTCTGGTCGAGCTGATGCGCCGCGAAGGCTTCGAGCTGACCGTCGGCAAGCCACAGGTCGTCACGCGCGTGATCGACGGGAGCCTGCACGAGCCGACCGAGCGGCTCACCGTTGACATTCCCGAGGACTACGTGGGCGTGGTCACCCAGCTGCTCGGCCTGCGCAAGTCCCGCCTGGAACAAATGGTCAACCACGGCAGCGGCTGGGTGCGGATGGAATACCTCGTCCCGGCCCGCGGGCTGATCGGGTTCCGGACCGAGTTCCTCACCGAGACGCGGGGGACCGGCCTGTTGCACCACGTCTTCGACGGTTACGAGCCGTGGGTCGGGGAGCTGCGTACGCGCCCGACCGGCTCGCTGGTGGCTGACCGGCATGGGCCCGTCACGGCGTATGCCCTGTTCAACCTGCAGGAACGCGGGACGCTGTTCGTCGCGCCGGGTACCGAGGTGTACGAGGGCATGATCGTCGGGGAGAACTCGCGCGCCGACGACCTGGACGTGAACCCCACCAGGGAGAAGAAGCTGACCAACGTGCGTTCGTCCACGGGCGACGAGCTGGTGCGGCTGATCCCGCACCGGCAGCTGTCGCTCGAGCAGGCGCTGGAGTTCTGCCGCGAGGACGAGTGCATCGAGGTCACCCCGGCCGCGGTGCGCATCCGCAAGGTGATCCTGTCGGCTCAGGAGCGCGAAAAGCAGCGCGGCCGCGCCGCTAAATCCGCACTCTGACCTCATCCGCCAACGCCTCTGTGCCGGCACCTCGCCTGTGCCCCTCTTGACACCCTGAGATCCGCCTGCGCCCGGCTTTGTCGGTCGAGACGGGGCTGGCGGGCGAGGCCAGCACGTGCCCGACAGGCAAAGCGCTCCATCGGCTAGGCGCGCATATCAGGCACGATGAAGCGCGGTGCGAACCGAACGCCCCATCGGCGGTCTGCCGCGCGACGGCGGCTCCCACGGTCAAACGCGCGATTCAGTCGCTCGACGAGCCGGTCAAGGTCATCGAGGTCGGGCGATCCCCACCGCACGACGATCAGGCCCGTGTTCTCCATCCGTTCCTGCCGCAGCTTCTCTGCCCGGACGCGACGGAAGTCATCGGCGTACTTGTCGAGGCCGTCTGCCTCACCGGCAACGCCAACTCCGTCCCAGTAGAAATCCGGTCGGGCGATGGCGCGTCCATCGTGATCGGTGATCAACGGTTGC
Source organism: uncultured Actinomycetota bacterium (assembly GCA_963839175.1). Classification (GTDB taxonomy): domain Bacteria; phylum Actinomycetota; class Actinomycetes; order Mycobacteriales; family Jatrophihabitantaceae; genus CAWIUB01. The sequence goes on along the minus strand of CAWIUB010000035.1, from coordinate 131,415 downwards.
AACTCGGGCGCCGGCACGCCACGCTCGTGCAGGCGAAGCCGGCTGATCGTCTCCAGGGGCGACTCCGACCGCGAGTCGACGAGCGTCAGCACCGCACGGGCAGCACGCACGCCCGGCCAGCCGCCACACTCCGCGACGTGGTGGGCAAGTGCCTGCTCGTCGGTCAACTGGCCATACAGAGCGGCGTCGGCCGTCACCAGGCCCCCGGCTACGCCGTGTTCTCGCGCCAGGTCGACGATCGTCCGCTCGAGCGTGGTCCACGCTCCCTGGCTGGTCGTCACGAGGTGGTGGCGCGGCAGGTCTGCCCGATGGAGGTGCGCGCCCGACAGGTGCGCCGGTGCTCCTGGGGCAACGGTGACGCACGGGAGTGCCGGCAACTGAAGCACCGGCACGCCATGCAGCACCGCGGCAGACCCGTGGCTGGCGACCGCCCTAGGATTTCGCAGCAGAAACCCTATGGCGTGGGCGGCGTGCGCCTCGCGCGCGCTCGCGAATCGGTCCTTGGACAGCTGCGCCGGCACTCGATAGACAGCTCGGCGCAGGCGTTCCAATCGGCCGACCGCCACCGCGTGTGCCAGCGCGTCGGGCGTCCAGCCCGCGCTGAGTGCCTCGGATGTGGTGAATATCCCGAACCGAGCTGTCGCAACGAAAGGGATAGGCCGCATGCCGTCGATCGTTGCTGTCGATGACCGGAGCGCCGCCAGCGAACCGCCCGCCTGTGGACACAGCAGACAGCTGTGGACGACCGCTTTGGTGGTCGAGCGCGTGTTGTCGCCGGGATCCGCGGCCGGCCTCCACCGGCAAAGCGCCCGGCCAGATCGTGGCGAACAGCTAGGCTTCGAGCGGTGAGCATCGCCGACCCGCTCGTGCAACGGATGCGGGGGTTCGGCACGACGATCTTCGCGGAGATGTCCGCGCTTGCGGTGCGCACCGGCAGCATCAACCTGGGCCAGGGTTTTCCCGACACGGACGGGCCGGCGCAGCTGCTGCAGGCCGCTGCCGAGGCGATCACCGGCCACATCGGCAACCAGTACCCGCCCGGTCTCGGCGTCCCGGCGCTCCGGGAGGCGATCGCCGCGCACCAGCAACGGTTCTACGGCCTCACGTTCGACCCGGACACCGAGGTTCTCGTGACGGCCGGCGCGACCGAGGCAATCGCCGCCAGCCTGCTCGCCCTCACCGAAACCGGCGACGTCGTCGTCGTCTTCGAGCCGTACTACGACTCCTACGCCGCCTGCATCGCGCTGGGCGGTGCGCGACGCAGGCCCGTCACCCTGCACCGCGACGGTCAGCGCTGGGCGTTCGACCCGCACGAGCTGCACGCCGCGATCACCAGGCAGACGAAGGCGATCCTGCTCAACACGCCGCACAACCCGACCGGCAAGGTGTTCGAGCGGGCCGAACTCGAGCTGATCGGCGCCGCGGCCAGGGAGCACGACCTGATCGTGATCGCGGACGAGGTGTACGAGCACCTGACGTTCGATCGCGGACACGTGCCTATCGCCAGCCTGCCCGGCATGCGGGAGCGTACCGTCACCATCGGCAGCGCAGGCAAGACGTTCAGCGTCACGGGCTGGAAGATCGGCTGGGTCTGCGCGCCCCCGCAGCTCACGAACGCGGTGCGTACCGTCAAGCAGTTCCTCACCTACGTCAACGGCGGACCGTTCCAGCCCGCTGTGGCCGAGGCCCTCGCCCTGCCAGACGGCTACTACGCGACGATCGCCGCTACCCTGCGCAACCAGCGCGATCTGTTCTGCGACGGGCTCGCCGACCTCGGCTACGACGTCATCCGGCCGCAGGCCACCTACTTCGCCACCGTCGACGTACACAGGGACGCCGTGGAGTTCTGCCGACGATTGCCGGGCGAGCACGGTGTGGTCGCCATCCCCAGCAGTGTGTTCTACGACTCCGACGCAGGCGACCACCTTGTCCGGTTCGCCTTCTGCAAGCGTCCCGAGGTGCTCGACGAGGCGCTCACCCGGCTGAAGGGCACACACGTATGAAGGTTGCCGCCGTCCAGCACGACATCGAGTGGGAGAACGGCGACGCCACCCGCAAGCATCTGGTACCGCTGATCAACCAGGCGGCTTCGTCCGGTGCCCGGCTGATCGCGGTGACGGAGATGTACGCGACCGGCTTCTCCATGGACCCGGCACGCATCGCCGAGGACGAGGGCGGCCCGAACGAGCAGTTCCTGATCGATCAGGCGCGCGAGCACGACGCCTGGCTGGTTGGATCGATCGCCCAGTTCGGCCGGGACGGCAGAGCACGCAACGTCGCCGTGTTGGCCGGGCCGCATGGCGAACTGCACCGATACGCCAAGATCCACCCGTTCAGCTACTCCGGGGAGCATGAGAGGTACGCGGCCGGCAGCGAGTTCCTGACCGTGCGGGTCGACGACCTGCGGGTCAGTGTCTTCATCTGCTACGACCTGCGGTTCGCGGACGAGTTCTGGGCGCTGGCCCACGACACTGATCTATACGTCGTGGTCGCTAACTGGCCCGAACCCCGACGGGAACACTGGCGCGCGCTGCTGCGTGCGCGGGCGATCGAGAACCAGGCGTACGTGCTGGGCGTCAACCGGGTGGGCGTGGCCGACCAACTGAACCACACCGGCGACAGCGCGATCATCGACCCGCTGGGGCACACCCTGGCCGAGGCATCGCTCGTCGAGACCGTCCTCGTCGCTGACGTGGCTGCCGATCAGGTCGCCGACGTGCGCTCGCGCTTCCCCTTCCTCGCCGATCGACGGTGACCACACCGAGCCGAAGCGCGCTACCCTGCGCGTCGGTCTGATCACCTGACGTGCGCCGCTGCCGCCAAGAGATCTCGTCGGCTGTCTGCAACTGCAGAAGAGATCTTCATCCGGCAACTAGCTGATCACGAATCGGCAACTGTTGGATCGGGTATTTCACATTCTCTGAGCGCGCGCTTTACTGTTGTTCCGGCCAGCGAACTGCGACAGCCCAACCGGCGTCGGATTTCGTTGATGACCAGTAGGCCGACGAGGCAACTTGTCGATCGATGGTCACGATCCGGCGACAACCCGACGCTCGATCGTTTCTGCGCAGGTACGAGGGCATAGCGTGCACCGCTAGCCATCAGCTTGGGAGCGCCAGCACACCCCACTGGCCCGAGAAGGGGGACGGTCCGTCAAATGTCGTTGCCCGCTCAGGAACTCCACATCGCGGACACCGTCACGGCCCCGGTCGAAACCGAGCTCGGTCCGGAGCAGAAGGGCATCCAAGGCCGTTCACTTGGCCGGATCGCGTGGGATCGGCTCAAGCACGACAAGGTCGCGATGGCAGGCGGGGTCGTCGTGATACTGCTGGCGCTGGTGGCGATCTTCGCCGGTCCGCTGACCTCCCTCCTGGGGAACGGCCCGGTGACTGGTGACCTCAATCTGACCAGCGCCGACACCACGATGCCGATCGGGTCGTTCGGGGGCGCGACTTCCAGCCACTGGCTGGGAGTGACGCCGGTGAGTGGCGTCGATATCCTTGCCCAGCTGATCTACGGAGCCCGGACCTCGCTGATTATCGGGACGCTGGCCACCGCGCTGTCGTTGATCTTGGGTGTACCACTCGGGGTGCTCGCCGGGTACCGCCGCGGGTTCGGCGACTCGCTGATCTCCCGCACATTCGACCTGCTACTTTCCTTCCCGGTCCTGTTGTTCTCGATCGCGCTGCTGTCGATCTTCGGCAGCGTGGACACGTTCATGGGGCTGTCCGGTGTGGCGTTGCGCTACGCCGTCATCATCTTCGTGCTCGGCTTCTTCGCCTTCCCCTACATCGGGAGGCTCGTGCGCGGTCAGGTGCTGTCGATCCGGGAGAAGGAGTTCGTCGATGCCGCGCGCAGCCTCGGCGCTTCCAACTACCGGATCATGAGTCGGGAGATCCTGCCGAACCTGGTCGGCCCGATCCTGGTTTACGCGACACTGGCGTTGCCCGCCAACATCCTCGGTGAGGCCGCTCTGTCGTATCTCGGGGTCGGGGTGAGACCGCCTGGCGTGTCCTGGGGGACCATGCTCAGCGACGCCGGCACCTATTTCCAAGTCGACCCGATGTACCTTTTCTGGCCGGGCATCACGATTTTCATCGCGGTCCTCTCGTTCAACCTCTTGGGCGACGGCTTGCGCGATGCCCTCGACCCGAAGTCGGCGCGCTGATGAGCATCTCGTCAGCGTGTAGCAGGCCGCGCACCGATCGGTCGCGGCAAGACACCCGGCGCGCCGGGGTCGGCGGCTTTCGGCCGCCGATGTATTCACCATTGCACAGAGAGGGTGGAAGACACGTAATGCGAAGGTATGTGAAGGTCATCCAGGCCATCGCTGTGGCCGCGGCTGCGACCACGGTCCTCGCCGCATGTAGCAGCAGCAAGGGCGGTGGCAGCGCGGCGAGCGGTAGCAGCTCCTCAGGTGGAAGCTCGGCGAGCGGGTATAACGCCGCCTACGACAAGATAGTCCGGCCGTCGACCAAGACAGGCGGCACGCTGAATCTTGTTGCGACCGCGGACGTCGACTCGCTGGATCCGCAGCGCACCTACTACGGCTGGTCCTGGAACCTGCAGCGGCTGTGGACCCGCTCGCTGCTCGGCTACTCAAAGCTAAACGGGGCCAAGTTCACGCTGGCTCCAGATCTGGCCACAGACATGGGGACACACAACGCGGACTACTCGAAGTGGACCTTCACCCTCAAGTCCGGTCTGAAGTTTTCCACCGGGCAGCCAATCACCAGCAAGGACGTCAAGTGGGGCGTTGAGCGGCTCTTCGCCACCGACGTCATCAACGGTGGTCCGTTCTCCTACTTCATCGGAAGCATCAAACACCCGGCGGACTACAAGGGCCCGTACAAGAGCGGTGACCTCGCCACGATCGAGACGCCGAACGACAGCACGATCACGTTCGACCTGAGCGGTCCGAACGCGGACTTCACCTACCTGATGGCGATGCCGGCGTCGGCCCCGGTACCGTACAAGACCGAGGGTGGCCCGGGCCTTGTCGGTGCCAACTATCAGAAACACCCGGTGGCATCAGGTCCGTTCATGATCCAGTCCTACACAGCGGCCAAACAGATCGTCTGGGTGCGCAACCCCAACTGGAGCCAGAGCACGGACACGATCCACAAGCCGCTGGTCGACAAGGTTGTGCTGACCATCGATAGCAGCACGACCGATGCGGACGCCAAGCTGAAGGCGGGAACGTTCGACGCGAACGCCAACGATCCCGGAGTAACCGCTGGTTTCCAGACCCAGATCCTCACCAACCCGACGCTCAAGGCCAACGCCGATGACCCGGTGACCCCGGCCACCCGGTACCTAGCAGTCATGCCCTCGGTGATCCCGGACGTCAACTGCCGGCAGGCGATCTTCTACGCGACGAACAAGGAAGCGCTGCGGCGAGCGTACGGCGGCGACGTGGCCGGCGTTGTGTCAGGCTCGATGACGCCTCCGGGCATCGAGGGCAATGACCCCAGTGCGAACCCGTATCCCGTTGGCTCCGATAACACCGGTGACCTGACCAAGGCCAAGGCAGCGTTGGCCGCCTGCGGCAAACCCAACGGTTTCGAGACCAAGATGGCCTATGCGACGCCGAGCACGAAAGCTGCTGCGGCCTTCACCGCCGAGCAGCAGGCGCTGGGCCGGGTGGGCATCAAGGTGACCCCGGCGACCGCGGACTCGTCGAGCTACTACACCACGTTCATCGGCTCGCCGAACAACATCAAGACGCAGGGTCTGGGTATCGCGATCGCCGGTTGGGGTGCGGACTTCCCGACGCCAGTAGGTTTCTGGAACTCCATCGCCAACGGCGCCAGCATCGTACCGACGGGTAACACCAACTACCCGAGCCTCAACGACCCGCAGGTCAATGCGACGCTCGACCAGGGGCCCAAGGGAACGGTGACCGAGGACCAGTGGAAGCAGATGGACGCTCAGATCATGAAGGACGCGGTGTACCTGCCGGCCTTCTGGGAATCGAGCCTGTACTACCGCAACCCGCGGATGACGAACGTGACGTGTAACAACGCGCTGGCGTTCGGCATCTACGACTTCGTCAACGTGGGCGTGAACGGCAGCTGACCTGCCGGATCCAGACAGGTCCGTGACAACAGAGAGGTGAAGGTCGTGGCCGGCCCGGTGGGAACCGGGCCGGCCAGACCGCGGAAGGCCGATGATCCGTTATGTGATCCGCCGTGTGCTCGGGGCTGTCGTCGTCCTCTTCATCGTCAGCGTCCTGACGTTCCTGCTCTTCCAGCTGGGGCCTAAGCTCGCCAACACGTCGCCCGTCTACTTCTACGTCGGCAAGATCCCGTACCCTCCTGGCTCGGTGCAGCTCAAGCTGCTCGAACACCGCTTCGGGTTCGATCTGCCGCTGTTCCAGCAGTACTGGAACTGGCTGCATGGCATCCTGTTCGGCCGGACTGTCGACGACGGCACGGGCAACTTCCAACACTGCGCGCCGCCGTGCTTCGGCTACTCCTTCCGGCTGAACACCCCGGTCACCGAGCTGATCAAGAACGCTCTGCCGGTAAGCCTGAGCTTGGCCATCGGGGCGGCCACGCTGTGGCTGATCGGCGGGGTCACCGTCGGGGTGATCTCGGCGCTGAAGCCGCGCTCGATCTTCGACCGCGCCGGCATGACCCTGGCGCTCGCGGCCGTATCCCTGCCGATCTTCTTCACCGGCCCGCTGCTGCTGCTGATCTTCGTCTACAAACTCAAATGGATCAACAACGCGTACGCCCCGCTCACCCAGAACCCGGGACAGTGGTTCCAGAGCATGATCCTGCCTTGGATCGCGCTCGCGTTCCTCTTCGCCGCGCTCTACGCCCGGCTCACCCGGGCAAATATGCTCGAGACGATGGGTGAGGACTATATCCGCACGGCCCGCGCCAAGGGACTGCCCCGTCGAAAGGTCGTGCTCAAACACGGGCTACGGGCGGCGCTGACGCCCATCATCACCATCTTCGGCATCGACATCGGCACCCTGATCGGCACCACGGTGATCACCGAGCAGGTGTTCAACCTTCGGGGCCTGGGTTGGCTGTCGGTGTACAGCATTCGCCAGCAGGACCTGCCGATCATCATGGGCGTGGTGATCGTGGCGGCCATGGCCCTCGTCATCTGCAACCTCCTCGTCGACATTCTCTACGCTGTGGTCGACCCACGCGTGAGCTACAGCTAGGGAGACCAGCCTTCGTGACCGCTGAAATGATCGCCGTGACCGCGGTGGACGTCCAGCCGGCCGATGCCTTCCTCTCAGTGCGCGATCTGCGCGTGCACTTCCCCACCGACGACGGTCTGGTGAAGATCGGTCGACGGCGTCAGTCCTTCTCCGTCGAGCCGGGCAAGACACTCGGCATTGTCGGCGAGTCCGGATCGGGAAAGTCCGTGACCATGCAGGCGGTCTTGGGTCTGCACAGGCGGTCGCGGGCCAAGATCGACCGGCCAGGTCTGGCTGGACGGCGTCGAGCTGCTCGGCGCGAGCGACGAGGCCGTGCGGCGGCGCCGCGGGTCGACGATGGCGATGATCTTCCAGGATCCGCTCTCCGCGCTGCACCCGTACTACACGGTCGGCAATCAGATCGAGGAGGCCTACCGGGTCCACAACAAGGTGTCGCGCAAGACCGCCCGAACGCGCACCATCGACATGCTTGACCGGGTTGGCATCCCGAACGCCGCACGGCGCGTCGATCAGTATCCACACCAGTTCTCCGGCGGCATGCGCCAGCGCGCCATGATCGCGATGGCGTTGATCAACAATCCCAAGTTGCTGATCGCCGACGAGCCTACGACCGCTCTTGACGTCACCGTGCAGGCGCAGATCCTGGATCTGATGAAGGACCTGCAGCGCGACTATGGCTCGGCCATCGTCATGATCACCCACGACCTGGGCGTGGTGGCGGACATCGCCGACGACGTGCTGGTGATGTACGGCGGCAAGGCGGTCGAGACCGGCACGACCCTAGAGGTGTTCTTCGAGGCCTCACATCCCTACACCTGGGGGCTGCTGAACTCGATGCCCCGGATGGATCGCGAGCGGGCCGACCGCCTCGATCCCATTCCGGGTAACCCACCATCGCTCATAAACCTGCCGCGCGGATGCCACTTCCACCCGCGTTGCACGTTCGTCGACGTCGTCGGCGGGAATCGCTGCGCGTCCGAACGGCCGGACCTCTATTCGGTGGGCCCCGGCCATGACGCCCGGTGCTTCCTCACCGCCGAGCAGCGCGCCGAGGTGCTCTCCGTTGCCCGAGAACGAGAACGGGAGGAGGAGAGCGTGTGACCGCGACAGCTCCGCCGACGTCACACGGCACCCCGCTGCTCGACGCCAAGGGATTGCAGAAGTACTTTCCCCAGTACACGCAGACCCTGATCAAGCGCAAGAGCGCACCGGTCAAGGCGGTCGACGGCATCTCCTTCTCGCTCGAGGCCGGTGAGACGATTGGCTTGGTCGGGGAATCCGGCTGCGGCAAGTCGACCGCCGGTCGTACGCTGCTGCGGCTGATCGAGCCGACCGGCGGCTCGATCAAGATCGACGGTGAGGACATCACCCACGCCAAGTCCAACCGGCTGCGCGAAATGCGACGCGAGCTGCAGATGGTGTTCCAGGATCCGATCGGCTCGCTGAATCCACGCCATCCGGTCGGCTCGGTCATCGCCGCACCGTTCGAGATCCAGAAGGTCAAGCCGACGGGCGGGGTCAAGGCCGAAGTCCAGGGGCTGATGGAGCGCGTCGGCCTCAACCCCGAGCACTACAACCGATACCCGCACGAGTTCTCCGGCGGCCAGCGCCAGCGCATCGGTATCGCCCGGGCGGTCGCGCTGCGTCCCAAGCTGATCGTCTGCGATGAGCCGGTCTCCGCTCTGGACGTCTCGATCCAGGCTCAGGTGATGAACCTGCTCGAGGACCTGCAGAGCGAATTCGGCATGGCCTACGTATTCATCGCCCACGACCTGTCCGTGGTGCGGCACATCTCCGACCGGGTCGCGGTGATGTACCTCGGCAAGATCATGGAACTGGCCGAGCGCGACACCCTGTACGGCAAGCCAATGCACCCGTACACCCAGGCCTTGATGTCCGCGGTTCCAGTGCCCGACCCGCGCAAGGAAGGCAAGCGCGATCGGATCCTGCTCACCGGCGATCTGCCCAGCCCGATCAACCCGCCGCCCGGCTGCGTGTTCCACACCCGGTGCCCGAAGTACCGCGGTGAGCTCGACGAGACGCAGAAGGAGCAGTGCCGCACGGTCGTCCCGCCGCTGGAGGAGAAGCAGCCGCTGCACTTCGCGGCGTGCCATTTCGCCGAGGTGCGGCTGGACCTGGCGACCGCGACCCGTTCTGCGGATGGCAGCTTCACCGCAGCGACGACTACGGACATGGCGAGCTGACTCGTCGCACTCGGTAGCGTCTGCAGCTATGGCTGTGCCATCGCGACGACTGCTGCTGATACACGCGCACCCGGACGACGAGTCGATCGGGACGGGCGCCACGATGGCGCACTACGCCGCGGCGGGCGCGCAGGTGACTCTGGTGACGTGCACACTCGGCGAGGAGGGCGAGATCCTCGTCCCGGCGTTGAGCCAGCTCGCGGCCGACAAGGCCGACCAGCTCGGCGGCTACCGGATCAGTGAGCTAGCAGCGGCGATGACCACGCTCGGCGTCACCGACCACCGCTTCCTCGGCGGCGCGGGGCGGTTTCGCGACAGCGGGATGATGGACACGCCCGCGAACGACCATCCGCGGGCGTTCTGGCGGGCGGCGAAAGATCCCGCGGTGTTCGACGAGGCTGTAGCCGCAGCCGTCGACGTGATCCACGAGGTCCGTCCGCAGGTGCTCGTGACCTACGACGAGAACGGTGACTACGGCCACCCCGACCACATCATGGCCCACCGGGTGGCGATGGCCGCCGTGGACGCGGCCGCACGTCCGAGCCGGACCCGTGGCAGATCGCCAAGGTCTACTGGACCGCTGTGCCACGGTCGGTACTGCGGCGTGGGTTCGAGGCGATGAAGGATCAGGGCAGTGACTTCTTCGGTGTCGAGCGCTTCGAGGACCTGACCATGGGCGTCGACGACGAGGTGGTGACGACCGCGATCGACGCGAGCCAGTTCGGGGCGGCCAAGATGGATGCCCTCGCGCAGCACGCGACGCAGATCACCGTCGACGGGCCGTTCTTCGCGTTGTCGAACAACATCGGCCGTGAGGTCATGGGCATCGAGTACTTCCGCTTGGTGCAGGGCAAGCTGGCAGGCGAGCGTGACGCGGACGGCCGCGAGACGGACCTGTTCGCCGGGACGGACCTGTTCGCCGGGACGGACGCATGAGCCCCGAACCGGCCCGCCCACGCCGAGTTGTTCGACCTCCGGAAGCCCCCGGCCCGCCTGAGGTCGAACAAGTCCGGGCAAATGTGGGTGTTGGCGGGTCAGGCATCGCTGGCATCGTGCTGTGCTGCGTCAGTGCGGCATTGGCGGCGGTAATCGCGGTGTTGCTCACGCCGTTCTACGTGGGCTCGGTCATCGTGCCGATCGCCGTTCTGGTCGCGATCGCCAGCAACATCGTGCTGCCCTTGATCGCTCGTAACCTGGCCAGCTCGACGCTGGCCGCCGCGCTGCCACTGATCGTGTGGATTGTCGTGGTGGTGGTGCTCAGCCTGCCGCGGCCAGAAGGAGACGTGCTGCTGCCCGGCGGCAAGGGCGGCCAGCTGGCGGTTTCGTATGGGGTGGTGCTGATGGGCGTGGTGGCCGGAATGGTCACGCTCACCCTGAGCAGCCCTCGCCGGACTGCGGTAGTGCGTCGCGAGGTCAGCTCGCCGAGTCGGTGAACGGTGCGCGGTTGGCCTCGGTGAGCGCCTCCTGTACCGCCATCACTGCAGCCGGTGGCAGGTCGGTCTCGACCAGCGCTGCGCCCGGGAAACGGGCCAGCTCGCGCTGGAGATCGGCCAGCGAGACGTGGCTGACCAGCAGGGCGAGCCCGGTACGGCCGGGCGGCACGGCCGTGCGCAGTTCGGCGACCGTCTCGTCCTTGACGCCGGTGTCCCGCAGCTTGGCATACAGCGCAGTGCCACCCGCGCTCGCCGCTCCGACCACCAGGCCGCCGAGCGGGCCACCGAACAGGGTGCCGAGCAGCAGCCCCCACACGCCGCCGCCCAGCGCGCCACGGCCCGGCGTGATATCGGTGGTCTCGGTGACCCGCGAGTTGCCGTCCTCGCCGCGATGGACGAAGACGGCGTCGTGCATCTGCAGGTCGCCGTTCTTCTGCAACCGCACCGTGGCGAGCAGGAACTCCTGGGCCTTGAGCTGGTCGTCGAAGGATATGACCAGGAGTTTCTGGTTGTCTGGCATGAGTGCAGTCTAGGGCTGCGTGCGGTACCGGTAGTCGTGGTGGTGCCAGTAGCCAAGGCTCTCGTAGAGGGCCAGCGCAGCGCTGTTGTCGCTGGACACTTGCAGATAACTGTGCGTCGCGTCGTGTGCGTGCATCGCCCAACGCCACAGTCCGCGCATGATGGCCGAGGCCAGGCCTTGTCGGCGAGCTGCCGGATCGACGTGCAGCGCGGTGACCCCGAGCCATCCCTCGTCGACCGCCCCGCGGGCGATGGCCACGTGGTTCGTCGCCGCGGCGGATCGACGCGAAGCCGACCCGAGGGTGCCGGACCAGCAAGTCGCGGCCAGCCGGCCGGCACTTGGCGCCCGTGGTAGTCGCATCGAGCCAGCCAATCCTGGGTGGGCAGATCGGTGATCTCGACCGGCGGATCATCGGCCGGCGTGTCGTCGAGCCGTCTGGCCAGCACCGCGACGTCCACGTCGGCGTGGAATCCGCGCTCGGCCAACGCCTGGTCGAGCACCCGCCGGGCCGGTAGCGGGAGCTGGAAGCGCAAGCTGCAGCCCGCGCTCGCGGTACCACGAGCGGGCCGCCCCGATCAGCTCGTCGAGGGGACGATCCGGCTGGCGGAGCGGCAGCACCGTGTTGGCGCGCCCGGTGAAACCCTGGTTCGCCCGCAGCAGCCAGCCGCCGATCTCGGCACGATCGGCCGCCCGCCAGCCGCGTTCGGTGACCGCCTCGAGCGCGAGGATTTCGGCCCGCGAAGGTTGGACCAGCTTGGCGATCGCCACCTGGCCGACAGCAACCGTGACCGGGCCGGTACGCGTGTCGAGGACCGCAACCGCGTCGTCGAGGGTGAGCAGCTCGCCCACCACGTCGGTGAATCGGGGCCGGCCCGTGCCGATCGGGCCGAGGGCCTGCCGCAGCACGATTCGTCGGCCCACCCACGTCGCATCCAGCACGAGCGGCATACTAGGTTCTGTAACGCTCTGGAACGAGACGCTCAACCGCCGGAGGACCCGCAGTGACTTACGTGATCGCCGAGCCGTGCGTCGATGTCCTTGACAAGTCATGCATCGAGGAGTGCCCCGTCGACTGCATCTACGAGGGTGGCCGGATGCTCTACATCCATCCAGACGAATGTGTCGACTGCGGTGCGTGCGAACCGGTCTGCCCAGTCGAGGCGATCTTCTACGAGGACGATCTGCCGGACAAATGGCGCGACTATACCCAGGCGAACGTCGACTTCTTCGACGAAATCGGGTCGCCGGGCGGGGCGTCCAAGGTCGGCAAGATCGACAAGGATCCCGAGCTCATCTCGTCGTTGCCGCCGCAGGCCAGCGACGACTAGCCGCCTGCCGCGGTGCCCTCGGGTCGGCGCCCTTACGAGTCCCTTCGCTCGGCGCTGCGGGCCTCACGTCCGACGCTGCGCGCCGGACGAACGTCTCCCATCGTTCGCTCGCTTCGCTCGCTCACAGTACGTGCGGGATCGCCACCACGGCGCCCGCAGTCGCCTTCGGGTCGTCCTTCCAGCCCTTGGCCCGATCCCACGTCTTGCCGCGGTAGCTGACCGTCTCCAGCCCTAGGTTGTCGCCGTTGGCGACCAGCCAGGCCACGGTCGGCCAGGTCGCTCCCGGCACGGTCAGCGTCGTGGCGCTGACCGTCGGCGTCTTGACCGGGAGATCCTTGGCGAGCCGGACCGCGACGTCGGAGCTGGTCGCGACCCTTGCCGGCTTCGGGTAGGTGCAGGAAATGCCCGCCGGGGTCTTGCCGGTGAACGCGTCGGCCAGCGCCTGCGCCTTGCCTTCCCATCGCGCATACCCCTCCGGGACGGCTGAGATCTGCACCGCCTGGACGACCTTGGTGAGCGGGTCCGTCTGCCAGTTGGCGACCTTGATGACGTGGTCGAGGAAGACCCCAGTGGCGTAGTGCACGTCGTTGAGCTGTTCCTCGGCTCCCCAGCCCTGGGACGGGCGCTGCTGCAGCACGCCGACCGAATCCCGATCCCCCTCGCCGGAGTCGAGGTTGCGCAGCTTGCTCTCCTGCAGCCCCGCGGCCAGCGCAAGGACGGCGGCGCGCTCGGGCAGCCCGCGATTGATTACGACGCCGGCCATCGTCGAGGCGACCGCAGCCTGATCCGGGCTCACCGAGTATTCGCCGACCGTGCAGGTCTCGGCGATGCCGTGCCGCTGCGTGGCTTTCCAGATCGCGACCACGCCGACCACGACGACGGCGAGCGCCACGACAACCACCACGAGGGCGATCAGCGCCCGGCGAACGGCAACGGACATCGGCTTCAGGCGTTTGCGTGCAGCGCCGCGTTGAGCTCGACGCCCGTGCCTTGACGCGGGTTGGCCTCCAGCGCCCCGGTCACGCTGTTGCGCCAGTAGCGCATTCCCGCTGCGCCGGACAGCTCCGCCGCCCGCACCACCGTCCCGTCCGGGCGGGTGAGCTTGGAGCCAGCGGTGATGTAACAGCCGGCCTCGACCACGCAGTCGTCACCGAGGCTGATGCCCACCCCGGCATTGGCACCGATCAGGCAGCGCTTGCCGATCGAGATGCGTTGCGTGCCGCCTCCGGACAGCGTGCCCATGATCGACGCGCCGCCGCCCACGTCGGTGCCGTCGTCGACGACCACGCCCGCCGAGATGCGTCCTTCGACCATCGAGGTGCCGAGCGTTCCGGCATTGAAGTTCACGAACCCCTCGTGCATGACCGTGGTGCCGGCGGCGAGGTGCGCACCGAGCCGGACCCGGTCGGCGTCGGCGATCCGGACGCCCGTCGGCAGCACGTAGTCGGTCATCCGCGGGAACTTGTCCACGCCGAGAACGTGCACCGGGCCCCGGCGCCGCAGCGCCATCCGGGTCTGCTCGAAGTCCTCCACCGCGCACGGCCCGACGGACGTCCAGACGACGTTGTTGAGCACGCCGAAGATGCCGTCCAGGTTGCACCCGTTCGGCGGGACGAGGCGGTACGAGAGCAGGTGCAGGCGCAGGTACGCGTCCGGGATGTCACCGGGCGGGGCGTCCAGATCGATCTCGCGCTGTACCACATCGAGCCGGATATTCCGGTCACCGGTCGCCTGGGAGGACCCGGCCAGCTGAGCCAGCTCACGAGGCGGGGCGGCGGCACGCGGGGCGTCGCCCAGCGCCGGCTCCGGGATACCAGGTATCGAGCACCGTGCCGCTCAGCGTGCTCGTGGCGAGGCCGTAGCCCCAAGCGGTCCTGCTCACGCGGCACACAGTAATCGTCCCGGCTGTGCGGCCTCGATGATCGCGGACCGGGCCGCCAGCGTGTCCCGGTACCCGATCCTGCGGCTTTGCCTGTCCGAGCGGGGTGACGCGGGGGTTTGCGCCCTGCTCGGACAGGCAAAGCGGGCCATCGCAGCCTTTGCGGTGGCGGTCGCTCCGGCCGATCGCGGCAGAGTGGACCGGTAGCGTGGCGCCGTGCTCGATCTCAGCGCGGACGCGGGTTCCCTAACCGCCGCGCTCGTCGACGTGCAGTCCGTCTCGGGCAACGAGTCCCAGATCGCCGACCTGGTTGAGACCGCGTTACGCGGCTATCCGACCCTGCGGGTCGAGCGGGACGGCAACGTGGTCCTTGCCCGGACGGAGCTGGGTCGGGATCAGCGGGTCGCGCTCGCCGGGCACCTCGACACGGTGCCGGTCGCCGGCAACCTGCCGTCCAGGCGGGAGGGTGACCGGCTATGCGGCGTAGGGACGACCGACATGAAGTCCGGCGTCGCGGTGCAGCTGCGAATCGCGCACCTCGTGGGCAGCGGCCAGCTCGTGCCGGGCGTCGACCTGACCTGGATCTGCTACGACTGCGAGGAGGTCGAGGCTGTACGCAACGGCCTGGGCCGCATCGCTCGCGAGCGCCCGTCGGCGCTGCACGCCGACCTGGCGATCTTGCTCGAACCGACGGACGGCGTGGTCGAGGGCGGCTGCCAGGGCACCCTGCGCGCCGTGATCCGCACGACCGGAAAGCGCGCGCACAGCGCACGATCGTGGCTGGGCGAGAACGCCATCCACGCCTTGGCACCGGTCTTTGACCGGCTGAACGGCTACCACGCACGCGCGATCGAGGTGGACGGGTTGATGTACCGCGAGGGCCTCAACGCCGTCCGAGTCGAGGGAGGGGTAGCCGACAATATCGTGCCGGACGAGGCGAGCGTGACGGTCAACTACCGCTTCGCGCCGGATCGCAGCGAGGCCGAGGCGAAGCTGCATGTCGGCGAACTGTTCGAGGGGTTCGCGGTCGAGGTGGTCGACTCGGCGCCTGGGGCCCGTCCCGGCTTCGATGCGCCGTTGGCGGCCGCCGTGCTCGCGGCCGTTGGCGGCGAGGCGCGGGCGAAGTACGGCTGGACGGACGTCGCCCGATTCGGCGAGCTGGACATCCCGGCCGTCAACTTCGGACCGGGCGACCCGAACCTGGCGCACACCCGTGAGGAATGCGTGCAGCTCCGCCGCGTCCGGGCCGCTGAGGACGCCCTCGTGCGCTTTCTTGCCCAGTAACGTCTGGCTTGTGACGGACCACCAACCGCCCGCCGAGCGACACCGCGGGCCGGCAACCTTGCGCCGCGGCCAGATCGCTGCGGGCACCACGGATCAGCGACTGCTCGATTCGCGCGGGCCGACGGACTGGGTGCACACCGATCCTTGGCGGGTGCTGCGCATCCAGGCCGAATTCGTCGAGGGATTCGGGGCGCTCGCCGAGCTGCCCAAGGCGGTCTCTGTCTTCGGCTCGGCGCGGACGCCGACCGATCATCCGGAGTACGTGTCCGGCCTTGCGCTCGGTGGCGCGCTGGCCAAGGCCGGCTATGCGGTGATCACCGGCGGTGGCCCGGGGTCGATGGAGGCCGTCAATCGCGGCGCGTCCGAGGCCGGCGGGGTGTCGGTCGGACTCGGCATCGAGCTGCCGTTCGAGCAGCGGCTCAACGACTGGGTCGACCTCGGAATCGACTTCCGCTACTTCTTCGCGCGCAAGACGATGTTCGTGAAGTACGCACAGGCTTTCGTTATCCTGCCGGGCGGATTCGGCACGCTGGACGAGCTGTTCGAGGCGCTCACCTTGGTGGAGACACACAAGGTCACTCGGTTCCCAGTAATCCTGTTCGGGTCGAGATATTGGGCTGGTCTGGTGGAGTGGATCCGATCGACCGTCCAGGCCGAGGGCAAGATCGGCCCGGCGGATCTCGGGCTGCTGAAGGTCTGCGATGACGTCGAGAAGGTTGTTCAGATCATCGTCGAGTCCAACAACATCGTCGCCTGATGGTGGCCGTCTGCGTGTACTGCTCGTCAGGAAACGACATCGACGGTGCGTTTCTGGCCTTGGCCGAACGGGTGGGCGCACGCCTCGCCGCGGGTGGCCACTCGCTCGTGTCGGGCGGCGGACGGGTGTCGATGATGGGGGCGGTGTCTCGCGCGGCCCGCGCCGGCGGTGCGCACACGCTGGGGGTGATCCCGCGCCGGCTGATCGCCGCCGAGATCGCCGACCTCGAGGCCGACGAACTGGTCGTGGTCGAGTCGATGCGCGAGCGCAAACGGGTGATGGACGACGCGGCTGACGCGTTCCTGGCGCTGCCCGGCGGCCTCGGCACGATGGAGGAACTGTTCGAGGTGTGGACGGCTGGATCGCTCGGCATGCACGCCAAGCCGGTTGTCCTGCTCGACCCGTCCGGTCACTACGCAGGACTGTGGACGTACCTGGAATCGCTACGCGACAGGGGATTCGTCCGGCAGGGCGCCCTCGACCGCCTGCATCGAACGGCCGATGTCGATGAGGCGTTCGCCGTCATCGAGGGTTAGCGTCGCCCAGCTGGCCAGCGCCGCAGGGGTGAGTGCTGGCGCGGCCAGCCCGACGACGGTCACGTCATCGAGCTGGGTCAGGGCGACGCCCGCGTACACGGCACCATGATGGCTCGCGCCCAGCTGGGCATGCCACGATCGGACCGTGACGTTCCTGCTGTACGCCCTGCTCGCGATCATCGTGATCGGCGTGCTGTTCCTGCTTGCGGCGTTCCTGCTGCCGAAGGGCGAGCAGATCTCACCGCCGACCCCGGACGTCAAGCCGTGGGCCGCACTGCCGGACCGGCGCGTCGAGCCTGAGGACGTCGTCGCAATCCGACTGCCGGTGGCCCTGCGCGGATACCGGTTCGCCGAGACCGACCGGCTGCTGGACCGGCTCACCGATGAGCTGCGCAGCCGCGACCAGGAGATCGCCGAGTTGCGAGCACGGTTCGCAGCGGCGGACGAACAGCCGCAGGTCGTGGACGCCGAGCCGGATGGCTGAGCTGCGACGCTGCGGGTGGGCCACCTCCGCGCCCGAGTATCTGGCCTACCACGACGACGAGTGGGGCTGCCCGCTGCACGCAGAGCGGGAGCTGTTCGAGCGGCTGTCACTCGAGGGGTTCCAGTCGGGGCTGTCCTGGCTGGTGATCCTGCGCAAGCGGCCGGCCTTCCGGGCCGCGTTCGCCGACTTCGATATCGACGCGGTCGCATCCTTCGGGCCCACCGAGGTGCAGCGGCTACTCGCCGACGCCGGCATCGTCCGCAACCGGGCCAAGATCGAGGCGACGATCGGTAACGCGCAGCGGGCGCGCGACGCCGTTCCCGAGGGCCTAAATACCCTGCTGTGGTCGTTCGCACCGGCTCGCCATCGGCGGCCGAGGTGGTTGTCCGAGGTGCCGTCGACGTCGCCCGAATCCATTGCGATGTCCCGTGACCTGCGCCGCAGAGGGTTCCGGTTCGTCGGCCCGACGACTGCGTACGCACTCATGCAGGCCACCGGCATCGTGGACGACCATGTGGCGACGTGCTGGCGCGCTACCGCCCGATGAACGTCGGTTTCTGTTTGGCTAGGAAGGATGCCACAGCCGTCCGGTGATCTGCGGTTGCACCCACCTCGGCCTGCAGCTGCGCCTCCTTGGCCAGCGCGTCGGGGAAGCTGCTGCTCGCCGCGTAGCCAAGCTGGGCCTTGATCGCCGCGTAGGCGGCGGTAGGACCGGCGGCCAGCCGGGTGGCCAGCTCCTGCGCGGCGGGCAGCAGCCGGTCCGGCTCGACGACGGCGTTCACCAGGCCCATCTCCAGGGCGGCCTCGGCGGTGACCGGCTCGGCGAGCAGGCACATGGCGGTGGCGCGGGCGTGACCGATGAGCCGGGGCAGCGTCCAAGAGGCGCCGCTGTCCAGGGCGAGCCCCGCGTTCGCGAAGGCCATCAGGAATCCAGCGGACTGGCTGGCCACCCGGAAGTCGGCCGCGAACGCGAACCCCGCGCCTGCGCCCGCAGCCATGCCGTTGACGGCCGCGATCACCGGCTTGGGCATGGTGGCCAGGCTCCTCACGATCGGGTTGTAGTGCTCGACCACCGTGTGCAGCGGTGCACTGTCGCCCGCGGCCAGCAGTTCGCTGTGCTCCCGCAGATCCTGGCCAACGCAGAAGGCCCGGCCAGCGCCGGTCAGCACCACCGCGCGCACCGTTTCGTCCGCGCCGAGCTCCGCCAGCGACGTGACGAGTGCTTCTTTCAGCTCGAGCGACAGCGAGTTCATCGATTCGGGCCGGTTCATCGTCAGCGTGGCGACGCCGCCGGCACGCTCCGTCAGCAATATCTCGGTCACGTGAGGGCCTCTCCGTCCAGTTCACAGTCCCTCGACTTTGGCACAGATCGGTTCGTGCGGGAGAATGGATCACCACTGATCGACTGACCACTGCGCGGGCTGACTTGCGCATTAGAGGAGGCACGAATGGCGGCCATGAAGCCGCGGACGGGCGATGGCCCGCTCGAGGTCACCAAAGAGGGGCGTGGCATCGTCATGCGCGTACCGCTCGAAGGCGGTGGGCGACTTGTCGTCGAGATGTCTGCCGACGAGGCCACCGCGCTCGGTGACGCGCTGAAGTCGGCCGTCGGCTGAGCAGCTGCCTCAGCGCCGTCACGACATTGCCCTCCGGCCCCGGAACACCCGCACTGCGGGGTCCGGGGCCGGACGCTGTCCAAGGACGGCGGCCATGATCGACGTCCGGATCGGCGCGCCCGACGCAACCCCGGAGGTCCTGGCCGTGTGCTGGGACGCCTCCGGGCTGCGCCTTGGGTCGATCTCTACCCGACTGTTACCGCTGGCCGCGCGGTCGATTCTGGAAACATTCGCCGGCGAGCTGGAAGCGGCACCCCCACCCGACCAGCCGCGCGAGCTGACCCTGCCGGGCGAGCTGCCCAGCCGGGTGCTGGTCTGCGGGCTCGGCGACGGCTCCCCGGAGGTGCTGCGCCGGGTGGGCGCCGGGCTGGCCCGCGCCGCCAAGGCGGCGCAGCTCACGATCACGGTGCCGCCACTCGAGCCGGTGGCCGTCTCGGCTCTGGCCGAAGGGCTGGTGCTCGGCGCATACCGCTTCTCGGCCCGAGACGTCCCCGCAGGTGCGTTGCAGACGGTGTGGCTCGAGGGCGTCGACGCGGGCACAGTCGAGCGTGGGCTCACGTTCGGCCGCGCGACCTGCTGGGCACGCGACCTGGCCAACACCCGGGCGTCCACCAAAACCCCGGCGTGGTTGGCCGAGGCCGCGAGCCGCGAGCTCGTCCCACTCGGCGTGCACGTCCAGGTGCGCGACGAGGCCTGGCTGGCCGCCCGCGGCTTCGGCGGCGTCCTCGCAGTCGGCATGGGCTCGGCCTCGCCGCCCCGGCTCATCGAGGCACGGTGGGGGCCGCGTGGTGCGATCAGCCACGTGGTCATCGTCGGCAAGGGCATCACCTTCGACACGGGCGGACTGAACCTCAAGCCCGGCGACAGCATGTCGACCATGTACACCGACATGGCCGGCGCCGCCGCGGCCCTCGGCGCGATACGCGCGGCAGCACAGTTGCGTACGCCGGTGCGCGTCACGGCTGTGCTGCCAGTGGCCGAGAACGCGGTCTCCGGCTCGTCCATGCGGCCCGGAGACGTCATCCGCCACTACGGCGGGCGGACGAGCGAGGTGCGCAACACCGACGCCGAGGGGCGGCTGGTGCTGGCCGATGCGCTGGCCTACGCCGCCGCGCGATTGCGGCCAACCGTCCTCGTCGACATCGCGACGCTGACCGGAGCCGCGAAGGTGGCCCTCGGCCTGCGCACGGGGGGCCTGTTCGCCACCTCCGACGAGCTGGCACACGCACTGCTGACGGCTGGCGCGCGGGCCGGCGAGCTGCTGTGGCGAATGCCGTTCGTCGCCGACTACGTGGCCCGGCTCGACTCGGCGGTGGCCGATGCCCAGAACTCGCCCGGCAATCCTGGTGCAATCACCGCCGCCCTGTTCCTGCGCCCCTTCACCGCTGGACTGCCGTGGGCGCATCTGGACATCGCGGGGCCCGCTCGGGCCGCCGCCGATAGCGGCGCCGCCTCACGGGGCGCGACAGGTTTCGGCGCCAGCCTGCTGGCGCGTTTCATCGAGTCGTACGTATGAGCGAGCTGGTGCTGCCGTTCGTCGTGCGGATCGAACGGGACGCCCCGCCAACGCGGACGGACGCGCTGGAGGCCGCCACACGCGGGGTGCTGCTGATGCTGACCGACGGACGACCCGAGTGGCGCGACGCGGTCACTGCCTGGGACGGGCAGCGCATCCGCAAGGTGGTGCGCCGGGCCCGCGGCGCCGAGTGGCAACGCGTGCTCGACCTCGACGGTCTCAGCGTCTTTCAGGCAACGGCGCAGCTGCGCGTCTTCCCGCCGATCCCGGTCGACGATTGGCCGCGCGAGCTGGCCCGGCTGCAGGTCGGCGGCACCCAGCTGTCCGATCCGGTTGCGCCGCCGCCGGTCGTCCCGCGCATCCCGCTGGTGCTGCTGTCGCCCCAGTACGAGATGACGGCCGGGAAGGCGATGGCGCAGGCGGCCCACGCCGCGCAGCTGGGCTGGCGTGCCTCGTCGGCCACGGATCGTGACGGCTGGCGGGCCGGCGGCTTCCAGCTCGCCGTGCGCACATGGTCACCTCGGCAATGGGCGGCCGCGCTCGAGTCGGGCGCACCGGTCGTCCACGACGCAGGATTCACGGAGGTCGAAGCCGATGCGCAGACCGCGCTTGCCGTCCTGCCATGGCTTCGCGGGCGACCGGCGGGCTACCGGGCCAGCACCGAGTTGTAGAGCTGAACCGTCTGCCGAGCGACGGCGCCCCAGCCGAACTGGTGTACCGCCCGATCCCGGCCGGCGGCGCCCATCGCCGCGACGCGGTCCGGGTCGCGAGCCAGCGCGTTGACTGCGGTGGCCAGGCCGGCCTCGAAGTCGGCGGGCGACTTTGCGTCGTAACGCACCAGCGTCCCGGTGACGCCGTCGTCGACCACCTCCGGGATGCCACCGACATCGCTTGCCACTACGGCTGTGCCGCAGGCCATGGCCTCGAGGTTGACGATGCCGAGCGGCTCGTAGACCGACGGGCAGACGAACACCGTGGCGTGCGTGAGCAGCTCCACGACCTGCGTTCGGGGCAGCATCTCGTGCACCCAGACCACGCCGGACCGGGTTCGCCGCAGAGCCGCCGCCGCCTCCTCCGCCTCGGCGGCAATGTCGCGGGTGTCCGGCGCGCCGGCCAGCAGCACCAGCTGCACCGCGGGGTCGAAGGTCGCCGCCGCACGCAGCAGGTGGATCAGGCCCTTCTGCCGGGTGACCCGGCCGACGAAGATCGCCGATGGCCGGTCGCGGTCGATGCCCAACCGATCGACCACCTCATGCGACGTCGCCGGGGCGTACAACGACGTGTCGATGCCGTTGTGGATCACGTGCACCTTGGCCTGGTCGACGAAGGGGTAGGCCGCCAGGATGTCTTCGCGCATCCCGCGGCTCACGGCAATGATCGCGTCGGCACCGGCGAATGCCTCCCGCTCCGCCCAGGACGAGATGCGGTAACCGCCACCCAGCTGCTCGGCCTTCCACGGCCGGGCCGGCTCCAGCGAATGCGCGCTGAGCACATGGGGCAGCCCGTGCAGTTTCCCGCCGAGCACGCCGGCCATGTTGGCGTACCAGGTGTGCGAATGGAGCAGGTCGGCTGCGCCCACCGCGGCTGCGATCTCCAGGTCGACGCCGAGGGTCTGCAAGGCCGGGTTCACCTCGGTCAGCCCAGCCGGCGTCGGATACGCGCGCACGCCCGGCTCGTCGCGCGGCGCGCCGAAGCAGTAGACGTCGACATCGACGAGTGGCCGCAGCTCGCGCACCAGGAATTCGACGTGCACCCCGGCTCCCCCGTATACCTCGGGGGGGTATTCGCGGGTGAGGATTCCGACGCGCATGGCGCTGACCCTAGCCGCGCCTACGGAACTTCACGACTGCCCGTGGTCGCTACTGTATGGCTATGGCTCGGGAACCTCGCGTGCTGGGCATCGTCCTCGCGGGCGGCGAGGGGAAGCGTCTGTGGCCGCTCACCGCCGACCGCGCCAAGCCGGCCGTCCCGTTTGGTGGCACCTATCGGCTGGTCGACTTCGTGCTGTCGAACCTGGTGAACGCCGGCTACCTGCGCATCTGCGTACTGACCCAGTACAAGTCGCACTCGCTCGACCGGCACATCACCCAGACCTGGCGGATGTCGAACATCCTCGGCAACTACGTCACCCCGGTGCCCGCGCAGCAGCG
This sequence comes from uncultured Actinomycetota bacterium, assembly GCA_963839175.1. Classification (GTDB taxonomy): domain Bacteria; phylum Actinomycetota; class Actinomycetes; order Mycobacteriales; family Jatrophihabitantaceae; genus CAWIUB01. Next base: position 108,528 of record CAWIUB010000035.1, on the reverse strand, counting down.
GCTCGGTCCGCGCTGGTACACGGGCAGCGCCGACGCGATCCTGCAGTCGTTCAACCTGATCTTCGACGACAAGCCCGAGTACGTCGTGGTGTTCGGCGCCGATCACGTGTACCGCATGGACCCGCGGCAGATGGTCGCCCAGCACATCGAGTCGGGCGCCGCCGTCACGGTCGCGGGCATCCGGGTGTCCCGGGCCGATGCGACCGCGTTCGGGGTCATCGACGCGAAACCGGATGGTGCAGTACTACAGTTCCTGGAGAAGCCGGCGGATCCACCAGGCCTGCCGGACAGCCCCGACGAGTCCTACGCGTCGATGGGCAACTACGTGTTCACGACCGAGGCGCTGCTCGAGGTGCTGCGCGCCGATGCGGCCGACGAGGACTCCGTGCACGACATGGGCGGCAGCATCATGCCGATGATGGTCACCGAGGGCTCGGCCTATGTGTACGACTTCAACAGCAACGAGGTGCCGGGCGCCGAGGAACGGGACCGCGGATATTGGCGCGACGTAGGGACGATCGACGCCTACTACGACGCGCACACGGACCTCGTCGCCGTCCACCCGATCTTCAACCTGTACAACCAGCAATGGCCGATCTACACCAACCAAGCGGCGCAGCTCCCCCCGGCGAAGTTCGTGGAAGGCGGGCTGGCGCAGGAGTCGATCGTCGGCTCCGGGACGATCGTCTCCGGAGCGACCGCGCGGCACAGCGTCATCGCGCCCGGGGTCCGGCTCAAGGCTGGGGCATACGTCGAGGGCTCGGTGCTCATGGACAACGTCCAGGTCGGCCGCGGGGCAGTTGTGCGGCGGGCGATCCTGGACAAGAACGTCGTTGTGCCGGACGGGGCGAATCTGGGCGTCGACACCGAAGCCGACCGGGAGCGGTACCACGTCACGGAGTCGGGCATCGTCGTGCTCGGCAAGAGCCAGCTCGCCCTGCCGTGACCACGACCCCGTCCTCCCACCTGTTCGACCGCCGACGCGGTGGGGCACCGCGGGGGTCGAACATCTGCGCTCGGTGAGCACGTCGGCGGTGGGCTGGGACGACGATCCGTTCGTCGCGTCTTGGCCCGGGTTGCCGCCGTTGCCTGATGGCCGCACGGCCGACGCCTGCGTGGTCGGCCTGGGCGGTTCGGGGCTCGCGGCCGTCGACGCGCTGCTCGACCGGGGGCTCCGCGTCGTCGGAGTAGACGCCGGCCGGGTGGCAGCCGGCGCCGCGGGACGAAACGGAGGTTTCCTGCTCGCCGGCGCCGCGGCGTACCTGCACACCGCGATCGAGCTATGGGGAGCGGACGCGGCGGTGGGGCTGTACCGGGCGACCCTCGCGGAACTCGACCGGCTGGTGCAGACCCTGGGGCCAGACGTGGTGCGCCGGGTCGGCTCGATCCGGCTGGCGGGGTTGCCCGGCGAGCCGCGGGATGCCGCCGAGGAGGCAGATCGCGCCGCCGAACTGGCCGACTGCACCGCCCACGCCGCGGCGCTGCGGCGGTACGGCTTCGCGGTGCGCGACTACGCCGGGCCGCTGGGCCATGGCTTGTTCCTGCCCGACGACGCGGCCATGAATCCGGCGCGGCGGGCGCTCCGCCTCGCCGCGTTGCTGCGGGACCGGGCCGCCCTGCACGAGCAGACCCGGGTGCGCACCGTCGAGGCCGGCCGGGTGGTCACCGAGCACGGCGTGGTCAGCGCAGGCGTGGTGATCGTGGCGGTCGACGGCGGGCTGGACGTGCTGCTACCTCAACTGGCAGGTGCAGTCCGCACCGCCCGGCTGCAGATGCTGGCGACCGCGCCGCTCCCCGCGCGGCTGCCGTGCCCGGTCTATGGCCGGTGGGGATACGACTACGCCCAGCAGGACGCGTCCGGGCGTCTGTTCGTCGGCGGCGGCCGCGATCTGTTCGCCGCTGACGAGTGGACGACCGACACCGTACCTACCGGGCCCGTCCAGGCATGGATCGAGCAGGGGGCGTCCCGGCTCGCGGGCGGACCGGTCCAGGTGGCCCACCGCTGGGGAGCGTCGGTGGGCTTCACCGGCGACGGCCGGCCGGTGTGCACCCAGGTGATGCCGGGAGTCGTGGCGTGTGGCGGCTACAACGGCACCGGGAACCTGGTCGGCCCGGTCGCCGCTCGGGCCGCCGTGGCGCTGGTCCTCGACGGCACACCGCCACCGTCATACCTTGCCGCATCATGATACATCTAGATGATGATATGATGCGAGCATGCGCACGACGGTCAACATTGACGAGCACCTGCTCGCCGAGGCGAAGGTGCTGGCAGCCCGTCAGCGCCGATCGCTCGGCGAGATCATCGACGACTCGTTGCGGACAACGCTGGCCCGCTTGGCAGAGCCGAAACGCCGCCCCACTCGCATCGTGCTGCCGACCGACGGAGATCCGAACGCCGAACCCCTCGTCGACATCAACGACAAGGAAGCCCTCGCCGAGGCACTCGGCGACAACGAGTGGCCGCGGCGTGACGACTAGTGCTCATCGCTGACGTCAACGTCTTCATCAACGCCCGCCGCCGCGATGCGCGAAACCACGATGAATACCGCCAGTGGCTGGAGAGGCGCCTGGCCGGGCCCGAGGTATTCGGTGTGAGCGATTTGGTGCTAAGCGCCTTTGTCCGCATCGTGACAAACCACCGTCTCTTCTCGCCGGCGACACCGCCCGACGGTGCGCTTGACTTTTGCGAGACCGTTCGGCGGGCCCCTGCCGCGACGATCGTCGCGCCCGGCCCTCGGCACTGGGCCATCTTCGCCGATCTCGTGCGCCGGGCACAGGCGCGGGCGAACGTCGTGCCCGACGCGTATCTCGCGGCGCTCGCCCTCGAGCAGGGCGCAACGCTAGTCACCAGCGATCGGGGTTTTGCCCGGTTCCCCGGGCTGCGGATGCTCGATCCGCTCACCGAGTGAACCGGGTGCAGCAGAATGGATCGGGTGCCTGCCCCGTTCGCCGCAGCCCTGCGGCGCGCGGGCGTCGCCGAGGTGGACGATTCGCGCCGGCGGCGGGCCGAGTATTCGTCAGACGCGTCCAACTATCGCGTCGTGCCGGCGGCGGTCGTCTTCCCGCGCAGCGTGGACGAGGTGCTGGCCACGCTGGACACCTGTCGTGAGCACGCCGTGCCACTCACCGCTCGCGGCGCCGGCACGTCGATCGCCGGCAACGCCATTGGGCCCGGCGTCGTGGCGGACTTGTCTCGGCATCTGAACCAGGTGTTGCAGGTCGACCGCGATGCCCGGACGGCCGTCGTACAGCCAGGCGCCATACTCGACGCGATCACCGCGGCCGCTGCGCCGCACGGTTTGCGGTTCGGTCCCGACCCGTCGACGCATGCGCGCGCCACCATCGGCGGAGCGCTGGGCAACAACGCCTGCGGATCCCGCGCCTTGCGCTACGGGCGCAGCGCCGACAACGTCGTCGACGTCGAGTTCGTCACCGGCTCCGGGAGAACGCATTACCGCTCGCCGCCATGGCCAGGAGCCATTGCCGATCGACGGCCTGGACAAGATCGTGCGCGACCGGCTCGATCTGATCAGGACCGAGTTCGGCCGGTTCACCCGGCAGGTTTCCGGCTACTCGCTCGAGCACCTGCTGCCAGAGAACGGCGGCGACTCTGGCCAAGTTCCTGGTCGGCACGGAGGGCACGCTGGGCGTGATCCTGCAGGCAACCGTCCGTCTTGTGCACAGCCCGGCGGCAACGGCGCTGGCGGTGCTCGGTTACCCGGACCTCGCGGCGGCTGCGGACGCGGTGCCTGCGCTGCTGCCGCGCGGCCCGGCAGCGCTCGAGGGCATGGACGCCAGGCTGGTGGACGTCGTTCGAGCCCGTCGCGGTCCGGGCGCGGTGCCGGACCTGCCACGCGGCGCGGGGTGGCTGTTCGTCGAGACGGCCGGCGAGACGCTCGACGAGGCGCGGGCCGCAGCCGGGACGCTGATCGCCGGCGCCGGTTGCCTCGACTCGGCCGTCGTCGTCGGCGGCGAGGCCGCAGCGCTATGGCGCATCCGCGAGGACGGCGCCGGTCTCGGCGGACGGACGCCCGCGAACGAGCCGGCCTGGCCCGGCTGGGAGGATTCCGCCGTCCCCCCAGAGCGGCTCGGCGGCTACCTGCGCGAGCTACGCGGATTGCTGGATCAGTACGGCCTGGACGGGCTGATGTACGGCCATTTCGGCGACGGCTGCGTGCACGCGCGGATCGACTTCCCGCTGGCGGAGCGACCGCGTCGGCTGCGCGATTTCGTCAGGGACGCCGCGCGGCTGGCCGGCAACTATGGCGGCTCGATGTCGGGTGAGCACGGCGACGGCCGCGCCCGCGGCGAGCTGCTGCCGCACATGTATTCGCCCGAGGCCATCGGCACGTTCGCCGCCGTCAAGCACCTGTTCGACCCGGACGACCTGCTGAACCCTGGCGTGATCGTGGCGCCCGCTGCACTGGACGCTGACCTTCGAGTGCCGGCGGCTCGGCCGCTGCGGCGCGACCTGGCGTTCGCATACGGTCAGGATGGCGGCGACCTGACCGCGGCGGTGCATCGCTGCGTCGGGGTCGGCAAGTGCCGGGCCGACACCACGTCCACCGGTGGGGTGATGTGTCCGTCGTACCTGGCGACGCGGGACGAGAAGGACTCGACTCGCGGCCGCGCGCGGGTGCTTCAGGAGCTGGCCAACGGTTCGCTGGTCAAGAACTGGCGTTCCGCCGAGCTGGCCGAGTCGCTCGACCTGTGTCTCTCGTGCAAGGGCTGCGCGAGCGACTGCCCAACCGGTATCGACATGGCCACCTACAAGGCCGAGGTGCTGCATCAGCGGTATCGACGACGGTTGCGGCCGCGGTCGCACTACGCGCTCGGCTGGCTGCCGCGCTGGGCCAGGCTCGCGTCTCGTGCGCCGGGGCTGGCGAACGGCGCCCTTCGCCTTCGTCCAGTAGCGGGCGTGGCGAAATGGCTCGGCGGCATCGACGCTCGCCGTCCGCTTCCCTCGTTCGCGCCGTACACCTTCCGGCAATGGTTCGCGAATCATCCTGCCACGCAAGGGAATCCGTTGCTGCTGTGGGTGGACACCTTCACCGATCACTTCTCGCCCGCGGTCGGTGTCGCGGCCGTGCACGTGCTCGAAGATGCCGGCTATTCGGTGCGGATCCCCGATCGTCCGGTCTGCTGTGGACTGACGTGGATCTCGACTGGCCAGCTCGACGGCGCGCGCAGGCAGCTGCGGCGGACCCTGGACGTGCTGCCCGCCGACATGCCGATCGTCGGGCTCGAACCGTCCTGCACGGCCGTGTTACGCCATGACGTGACGGACCTGTTGTCCGACGACCCCCATGCGGCGAAGGTGGCCGCGGCGACGCACACGCTTGCCGAGCTGTTGCGGGCTACGCCGACCTGGCGGCCGCCCCGTCTCGACGACGTGCGCGGTGTCGCCCAGCCGCATTGCCATCAGCACGCCGTTCTCGGCTGGGACGCCGACGTGGCACTGCTGGCCGACGCGGGCGCGTCGATCGACGCCGTGGGCGGCTGCTGCGGGCTGGCGGGCAACTTCGGCGTCGAACGCGGCCACTACGACGTGTCGGTGGCCGTCGCCGAGACGGCGCTGCTGCCAGCTGTCCGCGCGGCGCCACACGACTGCCGTGGTGCTCGCCGACGGCTTCTCCTGTCGCACCCAGCTCGACCAGCTCGCCCGCCGACGAGGCATCCATCTCGCCGAGCTGCTGGCAGACCATCTCGCCCCGCCGCATGACACGGTTGTTCGACCCTCGTCGTGCTGGGACGCATCTGGAGTCGAACGAGTCTGGGGGAGATCTGAGGAGACTGAGCGCATCCATGAGTGGGTTTGTCCCGCCGCCGTACCCGTACGAGCGGCTCGACGAGGTGATCGCCCTCGCCGCTGGGCACGACGGGGGCGCGGTCGATCTGTCGATCGGCACGCCCTGCGATCCGCCGCCCGCCGAGGTGATCGCGGCGCTCGCCAGCGGCAAGACGGCCCGTGGCTACCCACCCTCGATCGGGACGCCGGCCTTCCGGGCGGCCGCCGCACAGTGGATCGCGCGGCGGCTCGGCGCCACGGTCGACCCGGCGAGCCAGTTGGCGGCTTGTGTCGGTACGAAGGAGTTCGTCGCGTCTGTCCCGCACTACCTCCAGCTGCGTGATCCGTCGCGCGACACCGTCCTCTACCCGGCGATCAGCTACCCGACGTACGAGATGGGCGCGACCCTTGCTGGCCTGCGGGCGATGCCCTACCAGACGCTGGCCGAGGTCGCCGACGCGGACGCCGAGCGGGCGCTGTGCGTTTGGGTCAACTCGCCGGGCAATCCGACCGGCGAGCTGCGCGACCTCGGCGCGGCGGCGGCCTGGGGCCGGGCGCGCAGCGTGCCGGTGCTCTCTGACGAGTGCTACGCCGAGTTCAGCTGGGCGAGCCCGCCGACGACGATCCTTGCGCACGGTACGGAAGGCGTCCTGGCAGTGCACTCGCTGTCCAAGAGGGACAACTTCGCCGGCGCCAGAATCGGCTTCTACGCGGGTGATTCCGAGCTGGTGCACTACCTGCGCGAGGTGCGCAAGCACGCTGGGCTGATGCCGCCGGGGCCGGTGCAGAACGCGGCCATCCTCGCGCTAGGCGACGACGCCCATGTCGAGGCGCAGCGCGGGCGGTATCTGCGATCGTTTGCACCGACTGCGGCAGATCCTGGCGGCAGCTGGTTATGTCGCGGATCTGCCGGACGGCGCGTTCTACCTGTGGGTGGCCATCCCCGACGGCGACGCCTGGGCCGCAGCCCATGATCTGGCCAAACGCGTCGGGATCGTCGTCTCGCCGGGCGAGTTCTACGGCGCCCATTCCTCGGGCTTCGTCCGCGTCGCTGCCGTACAGCCGGACGAACGTCTCGAGCTCGCCGCCGCTCGGACAGGCGCCTGACCAGTCAACCCGACCACTTTGCCCGAAGTGAGACAAAGACCGCTGGATGACTGTCTCGGACCGGATCCGCGGGTGACACACTGCCGACACAGTTCCGCCATACGATCTCTCAGGTGGGCGACCTGTTCGACGACTACCGGCTAGGTGCGGCGTGGGACGAGATGATCGACGCCACCGGCGAAGCGCGCGCACCGTACCGGGCCCTGTTCGAGTCGCTGCAGCGTTCGGGCACCGAGCGAGCTGCGTTCGAGCTCGGAATCCCTTGCTCGTGCCTACCTCAATCAGGGCGTTACCTTCGATGTCGGGGGAGAGGAGCGTCCCTTCCCGCTCGATATCGTGCCGCGCGTCATCGACGACGACACCTGGCAGACGATCGAGGCCGGCGTCCGGCAACGGGTGAAGGCGCTCGAGGCGTTCCTGGCGGACGTGTACGGCGCGGCGCGGGTGGTCGACGACGGCGTCATACCGCGCCGGGTGGTCACGTCGTCGCGCCACTTCCATCGCCAGGCCCACGGCATCGAACCCGCGAACGGCGTCCGGGTGCACGTGGCCGGCATCGACCTGATCCGCGACGAGCAGGGCACGTTCCGGGTGCTCGAGGACAATGTCCGGGTGCCATCCGGCGTCAGCTATGTGCTGGCCAACCGTAGTGCCCTGCGCCCGCAGTGGGCCGACACCCTGCACAAGGTCCGGCTGCGGCCGGTTTCCCATTACCCGCAGCGATTGCTCGCCGCGTTGCGCAAGGCGGCCCCACCCGGCGTCACCGATCCGCGCGTCGTGGTGCTGACGCCGGGCGTCTACAACAGCGCCTACTTCGAGCACGCCTGGATCGCCCGGACGATGGGCGTCGAGCTGGTCGAAGGCCGCGACCTGATCTGCTCCGGCGGCACGGTGCGGATGCGGGATACCCGCGGCGAACGGCGCGTCGACGTCATCTACCGGCGGGTCGACGACGAGTACCTCGACCCCGTGCAGTTCAAGCACGACTCGATGCTGGGCTGCCCGGGGCTGCTGACTGCGGCGCGAGCCGGCAACGTCACGATTGCCAACGCGGTCGGCAACGGAGTCGCCGACGACAAGCTGATCTACACCTACCTTCCGGACCTGGTGCGCTACTACCTAACCGAGGAACCGATTCTGCCCAACGTCGAGACCTGGCGGCTGGAGGATCGCGGCGCCCTCGACGAGGTACTCGCGCGGCTGCCCGAGCTGGTGGTCAAACCCGTAGACGCCTCGGGCGGCAAGGGGCTGATGGTCGGGCCGCAGGCGAGCGTCAAGGAGCTCGACCGGGCCCGCAAGGCGCTGCGGGCCGATCCGCGCGGCTGGATCGCGCAGCCTGTCGTGCAGCTGTCGACCGTGCCGACGTTGAGCGACGACGGGCTGGCACCGCGGCACGTCGACCTGCGCCCGTTCGCCGTCAACGACGGCAACGACGTGTGGGTGCTGCCGGGCGGGCTGACCCGGGTGGCGCTCGTTGAGGGGTCGCTGGTCGTCAACTCCAGCCAGGGCGGCGGCGCCAAGGACACCTGGGTGCTCGCCGGCAACCGCGTCCCGGGTGCCGCACCCGAGATCGCAACGCGATCGCCCGACCGGTCCGCCGATCACGAACACGGCGCGCTGCCGCAGCAGGACGCCGCAGTGGACGTGGAAATCCGCCAACAACAACAGCAGCAGCAGCAGAGCCGCGCGTGCTGAGCCGCATCGCCGAATCCCTCTATTGGATCGGCCGTTACGTCGAACGGGCCGAGGAGACCAGCCGCATCCTGGACGTCCACCTCAGCCTGCTCATCGACGAGCCGTGGGCGTCGGAGGGCGTGATCTGCGCATCCCTGCTGGCCGCCATGGGCAAGGACGTGACGCCTCCCGCGGGCACTGACGAGGTTCTTGATCTGCTCGCCTGGGACCGGACCAGTCAGGCCTCGGTCATCGGCTCGCTCGGCGTTGCACGGGAGAACGCCCGCCGTTCGCGGGAGATCATCTCGACCGAGCTGTGGGAGAGCATCAACGTCACGTGGCACGACGCGAGTCGGTCCAGCCGCCGGTCGCGCCCGCATGCATTCTTCACCTGGGTCCGGGAGCGGTGCGCGGCGTTCAACGGCACCGCCGACGCCACGCTGTCGCGCGACGAGGCGTATCAGTTCCTCGTCCTCGGCCGCAGCATCGAACGTGCGGACATGATCGCCCGGCTGGTGGCAGCGCGCGCGCTGGCTGGTAGCGCTGGGCCGTCGTGGGTGACGCTGCTGCAGAGCTGCGGCGCTTACCAAGCGTTCCTGCGCAGTTCGCACGGCGTGCTCGACGACCGGCAGGCCGTCGAGTTCCTCCTGCTGGACCCGCTGTTCCCCCGTTCGCTGATGACTTCGCTCGTCACTGCCGAGCGATGCCTGGACGAGCTGTCCGGACCGTCCGAGCGGGTGACCCGCGGTGGCGGCGAAGGGCAGCGCACCCTCGGCATGATCCGCTCGGAGTTGGAGTTCGCGCCGATGGCTGAGTTGTTCGACGACCTGTACCACCTGATGGAACGCGTGCAGAGTGCCTGCTCGGTCGCGAGCGACGCGGTCACCCGGCGCTACTTCCCCCGCGGCGTGGTCACCTCCTGGATGGCCTCGTGACCCATCGACCTGTGCTTCCCGCCGGCCTCCTCGCTGCGCTCCTGCAGTGTGCTCCCTGCACCCCACGAAATCGCTCCACGATTTCGCGGGGGCCCCGCGGCTCGGAGGCCGGCTCATGACTCTGCGGCTGCGTATCACCCACACCTCGCACTTCACCTACGACCGGCCCGTCACGGCGTCGTTCAACGAGGTGCGGCTGACCCCGCTGCGAACGCCCTGGCAGATCCCACTGGAGACCGTCCTGCAGGTCGACGAGGCCACCTGGCAGTACCAGTACGTCGACTTCTGGGGCACGCACGTGCAGGTCTTCGAGGCGCAGAACCCGCACCGCGACCTGCTGGTCGAGTCCACCAGCCTGGTCGAAGTGGACGGTTCGGGCAGGCCCGCGCCCCGCCTTGACACCACCTGGGCCGACCTGTCGGCGGAGTGGGTCCTCGACCGGTTCGCCGAGTACCTGGTCGCGACCGAGGCGAGCGCCGCGAACCCCGACCTGATCACTATCGCTGACCAGTGCGCGGCAGATCGAGGCCCGCACGAGGCGGCGCTGGCCCTGAGCACACGCATCAACGACGAGATGACCTACCTTCCCGGCTCGACCGGCGTGCAGACTGTCGCCCGCGAGGCGTGGTTGGCGCGCAGCGGCGTCTGCCAGGACTATGCACACTTGCTCATCGGTGCACTGCGCTACCTCGGAATCCCGGCACGCTACGTCTCCGGCTACCTGCACCCGAGCAAGCAACCCGTCGTGGGCGAGGCAGCGGTGGGCGAAAGCCACGCATGGGTGGAGTGGTGGCTGGGCGACTGGGCCGGGCACGACCCGACCAACGACGCGCCGGTCGGTGAACGACACGTGATCGTCGGGCGAGGCCGTGATTACAACGACGTGCCGCCGATCATGGGAATCATAGGCGGGTCCGCGAGCTCCGACCTGGACGTCCGGGTCGAGATCACCCGGGTCGCCTAAGGCTGGAGACCGCTCAGGGATCACGTTTTCCCCGCAATTGTGTGCCGACGCCGCCCGACAGCGTCGATTTGCGGGGAAGACGTGATCATTAGGGCGCGGGCGGCCTCGGGGTCAGCTCCGGGTGGAGTCGGGGCGGTACCGGATGTGCGGCGGCCTCCCGGCACGCATGATCGATGACATGAATACGACCCGATACGAAACCCCCGCTTCCCAAGCCAAACTGCTGCGCCGCAGCGCCGACGACAAGTGGATCGCCGGCGTCTGCTCCGGCGTGGCCCGCTATGCCGGAATCGACGTGGTCCTAGTGCGCCTGCTGCTCGTCGTGCTGACCGTCCTCAGCTTCGGCACCGGCGTGCTTGCCTACTTGGTTGCCTGGCTCGTCATCCCGCGCAAACCAGACGCTGTTCGACCCTCAACGGCCGTAGGCACGCCGGGGGTCGAACAACTTGGCGAAACGAGTGATGCTCAGCCAAACTCGACGCCCTGGGCCAGAGGAAGCTCGGTCGAATAGTTGACCGTATTGGTGGTGCGGCGCATGTACGCCTTCCAGGCGTCCGAGCCGGATTCGCGGCCGCCGCCGGTCTCCTTCTCACCCCCGAAGGCGCCGCCGATCTCGGCGCCAGACGGCCCGATGTTGACGTTGGCGATCCCGCAGTCCGAACCGTCTGGAGCGGTGAACCGCTCGGCTTCGCGCACATTCAGCGTGAAGATCGAGGACGACAGGCCCTGCGGCACGTCGTTGTGCAGCGAGAGCGCCTCATCGAATTCGTCGTACGTCAGCACATAGAGGATCGGCGCGAACGTCTCGGTGCGCACCACATCGGTCTGCGTGGGCATCCGCACGATGGCGGGCTGCACGTAGTAGGCGCCTGGGGCCTCGTCGGCCAGCACCCGCTCACCACCGGCCACTACCTCGCCGCCATCCGCGCGAGCCTTATCCAGCGCGGTGGTGAAGCCGTCGTGCGCAGCCGGGTCGATCAGCGGGCCGACCAGGGTTCCATCGGCCAGCGGTGAGCCGATCGGCAGGGTCTGGTAGGCGGCCGTCAACCGGGCGACCAGGTCGTCGGCGATCGCGGTGTGCGCGATGACCCGTCGCAGTGAGGTGCAGCGCTGCCCGGCGGTCCCGGCTGCCGAGAAGACGATGCCGCGGACGCTGAGGTCCAGATCGGCCGACGGGGCGACGATGGCCGCGTTGTTGCCGCCGAGCTCGAGCAGCAGCCGGCCGAACCGGGTCGCCACCCGCGGCGCGACCGCCCGGCCCATCCGGGTCGACCCGGTGGCGCTGATCAGGGCCACCCGCGGGTCGTCGACCAGCGCTTCGCCGACGGCCACGGCGCCGAGGACGACAGAGGTGATCGCCTCGGGCGCGCCGACGCGGCGCGCCGCCTCGGCCGCCAGCGCCTGGCAGGCCAGCGCGGTGAGCAGCGTCTTCTCAGACGGCTTCCAGACCACGGGATCGCCGCAGACGAGCGCGAGCGCGGCGTTCCACGACCAGACCGCCACCGGGAAGTTGAACGCGCTGATCACCCCGACAACACCCAGCGGGTGCCACTGCTCCATCATCCGGTGGCCGGGACGTTCGGACGCAATCGTCCAGCCGAACAGCTGGCGGGACAGCCCGACCCCCAGGTCGCAGATGTCGATCATCTCCTGGACCTCGCCTAGGCCCTCGGAGCGGATCTTGCCCGCCTCGATCGAGACGAGCGCGCCCAGGTCGTCCTTGTGCTCGCGCAGCAGGTTGCCCAACTCGCGCACCAACTGGCCACGGACCGGCGGCGGAACTGTACGCCAGGCCAGGAACGCGTCCTGTGCCCGTCCGACGATCTCGCGCACCTGGTCGGCGGTGTGTGACTGCACGCGGGCGATCTCGCCGCCGGTGATGGGCGAGCGTACCGCCAGATCGCCGCGGGTCACTCCGCTTGTCACCCCGAGCCGACGCAGGATCGCGCTCGTCTCGGTGACGATCGAGTCGTGGGTGGGCAGGGTCATGGTCACACCGTTCCTAGTTCGGCGAAGCGAGCGCCGTTGCGCGTCGCGAGCAACGCGTCAAAGGGGATCTCCTCTTGCTGGATGAAGCCGCGGGCCGGCAGCTGCCCGCCGGCCGCCAGCTCAACGATGCCGGCAGCTGATGCGGCCGTGGTCCACGAAATGGCCCGCCACAGCCGTCCGTTGATCTTCAAAGGCTGGTACGCGCGGACGTACTGCTTGCGGGTGAGCTGTCCGGGTGCGGTGTCGCCGTCTCCCGTGGCGAGCCCCTCGACGGCGGCGTACAGGTAGACGACGTCGTCGTCGACCGGTGGCTTGGCATTCACCAGGATCTCGCCGGCCAGCTCGCGCCTGTTGCGCAGGCCCAGTTCGTCGAAGAAGAACCGCATGAGCCGGAAGTGCCCGGGGTACCGCATGGTCTTGTAGTCCAGCCGCTGCACCCGTCCCTCGAACGTCTCACACATGGTGCCGAGACCGCCAGAGGTCAGCGCGGCCTCCAGCTCGTGCCCACCGATGACGACCCGTTCCAGTTCGGTCATCGCCGGCACCATCTGCCGCACCCCGCCGCGCAGCACCTCGCAGTCGTTCAGGTACTCGTTGACGACGCCCTCGGGTGACCAGTTGAAGGCATACCCGAGCAGGCCAGCCGGGTGGCGGGGCAGGGCACCCACCTTGAGCTCGATGCTGCGGATCTCGTCGAACGGCTGCGTCAGTGCAGCGCCGACAATCCCGATGAGCCCTGGGGCCAGACCGCACTGCGGCGCGTAGAGGAGCTCACCTCCCTTGGCGGCGAGCTCCTTGACCCGGTTCGTGGTGGGCACGTCCTCGGTCAGGTCGAAGTAATGAACGCCGACGTCGTGAGCCGCCTCCGCCACGCCGAGGTTGAGGTGGAACGGCAGGCAGGACACCACTGCATCGGCGCCCGACAGCGCCCCGCGCACGGCCGTGTCGTCGCGCACGTCGAGCTGGGCCGACTCGAACGGCAGACCAGTGCGGGGCCGGGCGTCATAAGCAGTGACCGTGAAGCCCGAGTCACACAACAGCGTGGCCACCAGCTCGCCCACCTTGCCAAGGCCGACGACGCGGACCGAATCGATGACCATCTCCACCCCTCACAGCGCTGCTAACGACCAAACCGAGTATGCCGTGTCCTGACGGCCACCGGGCCGGGGCAGACTGCGGGCATGATCCGGATCAGGCCCGGGACGGAGGAGGATTGGGCGCTGCTGCGCGACGTTCGGCTGGCCGCGTTACGGGACGCGCCCGAAGCGTTCGGCTCGACGCACGCTCGCGAAGCCGCGTTCGTCGCCTCGACCTGGCGCGAGCGGGCGGCGCGTCCCAACCGGCTCGAGGAGCGGATGATTCTCGATCTTGATGCCGCTGATGCGTTATAGTGAGCATCATGCGCACCACGGTGAACGTCGACCAACACGTGCTCGAGAACGCCAGGCGGCGCGCCCGCGACCGCGGCATCACGCTCGGCGAGCTCGTCGAGGACGCCTTGCGCCGCGAGCTGGCAAGCTCGGCAGGTGGGCATCAGCGACCGCGGATCCCCGTCTTTCGAGGCGGGACTGGAATGCGGCCGGGCATCGACCCGAGTTCGAACCGGTCGATGTGGGAGGCGCTTGACGAGGGCGTGCCCATCGAGAAGCTTCGGTGATCCTGCTCGACGTCAACGTCGTGGTGGGGATCCACCGCGGGGATCATGTCCATCATCAGGCGGCGTTCACCTGGTTCGACGGGCTGTACGGCCGGCAGCAGGTCTTCGGGGTTCCGGCCGTGGTGTGGGCATCGTTCGTCCGACTGACGACCAACCCGCGGATCTTTCCGATTCCGACCCCAATCGCCGAGGCTTTCGACTTCATCGCGCAGCTGCGCGACCACGCGTTCCACCTGGCCGCTGAACCTGGGCCGGCACACATTGCGATCTTCGATCGGCTCTGCCGCGAGTCGTCCGCGACCGGAGACCTCGTAGCCGACGCCTATCTCGCCTCGATCGCCGTCGATCTAGGCGCCGAGGTGGCCACGTTCGACCGCGACTTCGCGCGCTTCCCGGGACTGCGGTGGACGGTTCCGGCAGCGGGTTAGCGCCCGCTCCTGGTCAGACCTTCACGGCGACCAGCAGGCCGTCGCTCACCGGGAGTAGCGCGGGGACGAGGCGCTGGTCGTCGCGCACCGTCCGCACGAGTTCGCGGGTGGTGATCGTGGCGGCGTCCCGGGCGGCCGGGTCGGCGACCTGGTCGCGCCGCAGGGCATTGTCGAACGCGACCACGCCGCCCGGACGCAATAACCGGATTGCCTGCGTCAGGTAGTCCAGGTAGCCGGTCTTGTCGGCGTCGACGAACACCAAGTCGTACGCCCCGTCGGTGAGCCGGGGGAGAACGTCCGAGGCCGACCCGTTGATCAAGCGGAATCGGTTGGCTGGGATCCCCGCCGCGAGGTACGTTTCCCGGGCCAGACGCTGGTGCTCGGACTCGATATCGACGGTCGTGAGCACCCCGTCCGGACGCATGCCGCGCAGCAGCCACAGTCCGGACGTGCCGGCGCCGGTGCCGACCTCGACCACCGCCTTGGCGCCGACTGCGGCTGCCAGGAACCGCAGCACAGCCGCCCCGCCCGGGCCGATCGGCACGCAGGTGCCGAGTTCGGCCGCGTGGGCGCGCGCGTCGACGAGCGGTTCGTCCTCGTCCAGCCAGTTCTCGACGAACGCCAGGCTGGCGATCCCGATCATGGGTTCGGCCATGCGGGCAGACTAGTGCGCGCACCGCATCGAACCATTACCAGGTCTGTCCTGCGCTGCACAGCTGATGCACAGTTCTTGCCTAGGTTCGCCCTCGCCACGTCCACGACACTTGCAAGTTACTGTGCAAATTCGGATCGGCGCTCGGGAACGTGAGGAATCGCTGAGGCGTTCACCGAAACGTAAGCCGAGGCTGGTTGCCTGGTTGCACACGGGCGCCGGTGTCGGCAGATGGGGTGGGTAGGCAGTGGCAGCACACGAGAGTTCCGAGAGCGCCGTCCAGACTGGCTGGACGCCGCCGACGTGGGACGAGGTCGTGCGCGAGCACGCAGACCGCGTTTACCGACTGGCGTACCGGCTGTCGGGCAACCGAGCCGACGCCGAGGACCTCACTCAGGAGACGTTCGTCCGGGTGTTCAAGTCCCTCGCCGAGTACCAGCCCGGGACGTTCGAGGGCTGGCTGCACCGCATCACCACGAACCTGTTCCTCGACATGGCCCGTCGTCGCCAGCGGATTCGCTTCGATGCACTACCGGAAGATGCCGGCGATCGGCTTGCGGCGACGTCCGCCGGTCCCGAGCAGGCGTACCACGAGCTGCACCTCGACCCGGAGATCCAGCAGGCTCTCGACGCCTTGCCCGCCGACTTCCGCGCCGCTGTGGTGCTCTGCGACTTGGAGGAGCTGTCCTACGAGGAGATCGCTGCGACGCTCGGGATCAAGGTCGGCACGGTTCGGTCGCGCATCCACCGCGGGCGGGTGCTGCTGCGGGAGGCGCTAGCCCACCGGGCACCTGGCGTACGGCCGGTCGAGCCCGGAGTTCCAGTGCTGGGAACGACATGAGTCGTCCAATGCTGCCCAGCCAGCACCTGTCCGACGAGGCGATTGCCGCCTACGCCGACGGGATGCTCTCTCGCGTGGCCCGCGAGCGGGCGCAGCGGCACTTGCAATGCTGCCCGGACTGTGCGCACGCCATCGCCGTACAGCGCGAGGCCGCTTTCGCGTTGCGCGCCGCGCCGGCGCCTGCACTACCCATCGGGCTGCTCGACCGGCTGCGCGCCGTCCCGGTGACGACGCCGCTGCCCACGTCCGCGCTGGCTCTTGACCCGAGCGGCGCGGCCGTATTCCCCGCGTACGGCACCCAGCCCGATCCGCGCAACGACGCTAAGCACCTCCCTACCCGCTTGATTGGGCGACTCGGGGGCCGCTGAGGCAGACTCGAACCCGACACCCGGCGATGTGAAGGGCGAGCGAGTACATGGGCGACGACGTCACCGCCGGCTGGCCGGATCCGGCCGACGCCGACGATGCCGCGTTCGTCCGGCCGCCCGGCGTCGCTGAATCGTTTGCACCGCGCGAGTCGCAGCCGGCCTACTCCCCGCCACCGCCCACCGTCTCGCCCGACGAGCGTGCCGAGTTCGGCCGCCCGAGCGGATCGGCCGAGCCGTTCGCGCCCAGGCCCGGTGAGCGGATCCCCCCGGTACACGCCGAGGTCGGCCCGCCGGTCCACCCGCAGCTGACCGCAGCGTTTGGCCGGGTCGGCGACGGCAGTTTCGCGCCTGCGCCCGGCAGCCGCATCGCGCCCACGCTATATCGGCAGGAGTCGCCGTGGTGGAAGCCTGACGCGCAGCGCGACCCCTGGCGTGACCCGAACTCGCCCTTCTGGCTGGGTCGCCCGGCCGTGTTCCGGGCCGGCCAGCCCGCGCAGCTCGACCCCGACGCCGACGTCGAACAGCTCGACGCCGACGAGGCGCTGGGCGTCGAGGCGTCGGCCCCGGTAGACACGGCTCGTCGACGCGGCCGGTTCGGGCTCAGCGCGCTCGTGTGGGGCCTGCTCGTGGCGCTGCTTGCCGGCACCCTCGGCGGCGGAGCCGGATACTGGCTGGCCGACCGGGCCAACCGGGCCCTGCACAATGGCGACGTCTCGCTGGCCAACACCGGCACGCCCGCCAACCGGCCCCCCGGCTCCGTTGCCGACATCGCGCAGCGTGTCTCTCCGGCCGTCGTGTCGATCGACGTGAGTACGGCCGACGAGTCGGACACTGGCTCGGGCGTGATCATCGACAAGGGCGGCTACATCCTGACGAACAACCACGTGGTCTCGGCTGGGGTAACTGGCGGCACGATTCGGGTGACGTTCAACGACAAGTCCAGCCAGGTGGCCGCTCTGGTCGGGCGCGACACGCAGACCGACCTGGCGGTCCTCAAGGTCACCACGCCGAAGCTCACCGTCGCGTCCCTCGGCGACTCGGACAAGATTGCGGTCGGCGACCCGGTCGTGGCGATCGGGTCGCCGCTGGGGTTGCGCGGCACGGTGACGACCGGGATCGTCTCGGCGCTCGGGCGCCCGGTACACCTGTCCGGCGAGGGCAGCGATACCGATGCGGTGATCGACGCCATCCAGACCGATGCCGCCATCAACCCCGGCAACTCCGGTGGTGCCCTGGTCGATGCGTCCGGCGCGGTGATCGGTATCAACTCCGCGATCGCCTCGTTGCCCACGCAAAACGGACTCGGGACGAATGGCAGCATTGGGCTCGGTTTCGCGATCCCGATCAACGAGGCGCGCTCCATCGCACAGCAGCTGATCCGCACCGGCAAGGCGGTACACGCATCCATCGGCCTGGCCACCCGCAGTGTCACCGACGGCAGCCGCGAAGGCGCCTATATAGTGCAAGTGTCCCCCGGCGGGCCCGGCGACAAGGCCGGCCTAAAGGCCGGTGACGTGATCACCGTGCTCGACACCACACTCATCGATTCCGCGGACGAGCTGACGGTGACCGTCCAGGTCCGCGCACCCGGCGAGACGGTGGCGGTGCGCTACTTCCGCGGGAACAAGGAGACGAGTGTCAAGGTCGTCCTGGGCAGCAGTTAACCCGCCGAACTAGACTCGGACCATGAGGGGCGCGTGAGCTGATGTTCAACGTCGGGCCGATGGAGCTCGTCGTGCTCGCACTCGTCGGCTTGATAGTGCTGGGCCCGGACAAGCTGCCCGGCCTGGCCCGGGAGGCGGGCCAGATGCTGCGCACTCTGCGCGACCTGGCCACCGGCGCCCGCAGTCAGTTGAAGAACGAGCTCGGCCCCGAATTCGCCGACGTCGACCTGTCGGCGCTGAACGATCTGCGTTCGCTCAACCCGCGAACGGCCATCACCCGGGCACTGTTTAGCGACGACGAGGAAGCGCCGGGCCAGATTGCGGCGGATCGCAACCCGGCTGTTGCGCCGCCGCCACCGGCGCAACGACCGCTGGGACGTGGCGAGCGGGCGCCATTCGACGAAGACGCCACCTGATCCAGCACCGGGACCCGCACGGGATGGTGAGGACGGGCCTGTCGCACGTGGCCCTGGCGGTTGCAGACCCGGCGCGTTCGCTCAGCTTCTACCGAGACGTAATCGGCGTAGACGGTCAGGTCCGGACGGAGCAATACGGCTTCGTCATCAGTACCAGCAATGGCGTCGCGTTCACCCTGTTCCGAAGCGAGCCGCCGACGGGTGTCGGTGAGTTCCACCTCGGCGTGTCGCTGCCAGACTCGGAGGCTGTCCGTCACGCACGCGCACGATTTCGATCGATCGGGCTCGTAGAGCACGAGTGGTGTGAGGAGCCGGGGTATACGTCGGTCAAGGTCGTAGACCCGGACGGCTACCTTGTCGAGGTTTCCTGGGAAAAGGCGGACGAGGAGGAAGAAAGCAGCTAGATCTGCACCGGGTACAACCTTGCCGCGCGTTCACATGAACGCACCGGAACATTGTGGCTCTCCCGGCATGAGTGTGGGTCGTCAGGGCGCTCGTTCGTGGGTAGGTGGAGTTCGATGGGTCCGCAGGTGAGCATGATCAGGGCCAGTGCGGCCTGTGCCGAGTGGAAGCCGTAGGCGCGTCGGGTGATGAGGCGGACGTGGTTGTTGAGGCCCTCGGCCCGACCATTCGATCTCACCGTCAACTGCACGGCCTGACGATGATCTGGGGGCTGTTGCCCGGGTGCGGGTGACGCATCCGTTTCATCCGTTGTTCGGCCTGGAGTTGGAGTTCGTCAAGCGGCGCCGGAACTGGCGCGCGGACCGTGTCTACGTCTTCGATCCCAATGGGTTGCTGCTGTCGTTGCCGGTGGAGTGGACCGACGTGGCGGCCGAGGACCCGTTCGTAGTGGTGGCTGCGGGGCGGTCGCCGTTCCATACCGCGGGGCTGCTTGAGCTGGCCGAGCTGGTTGCTCAGCTGCGTGCCGTGCGGTCGGTGGACGCCACGACGGCTGTCAACTGGATTACGCCGTGAATGTCGGAATGACTATGCCGGTAGTAGTGAGCGTATGCCTCATTGCTACCGTCGTCGTTCCATGGGTATATGCGGTATCACAACGGCCCTGCTTGTGGAGACGTCGGCGTGTCGACGGCTTATCGCTCCTGATCTTAGGCATAATGGTCTGGACACTATGGAGGAGGCGGGATGGCCAGGCGCGGACGGGATCGCAAGGCCGAACAGCTGGCCAAGTCCAGGACACTGAACCCACACCCCGAAGCTGTCCAGGATCCGCAGTTCGCCGCCTCGGAGTTCTTGGACGCCGCCGACCTGGTGCAGGTGAAGTACGAGATGGTGCGCCGAGTCGAGGTCGACGGGACGGCGGTGAACGCCACGGCACGCTCGTTCGGGTTCTCCCGCCAGTCCTACTACACCGCGGCGGCAGCGTTGGCCGCCGGCGGGTTGCCGGCCCTGGTGCCGGCCAAGCCCGGCCCGCGGCGCGCGCACAAGCTCAGCGACCCGGTCCTAGATCATCTGGAATCGCTGCGAGCCGCAGATCCGGAACTGCGCAGCGAGCAGCTGGCCCAGGCGGTCGCCGACCGGTTCGGGATCAGCGTGCATCCGCGCTCGGTGGAACGCGCGCTGGCCCGCCGGGAGTCCACCCGGAGCACGAAAAGCGACTGAGCCCGAGCCGGACCCTGGCAACACCGTCCGCGGCAGCGCGCCAGCCGCCAACCTGGCCGAAGGGTACGAGCAGCTGCGCGAACGGGTCCTGGCCGGACGCCCTGACGGGTGGCGGCTGGGCCACGCGGTGCTGGCCGGCAAAGGGATGGTGGCCTGGATCGGCGCGTGGACCACCCTGCAGCGGGCACCGGCTGCAGGCACCTCAGCGCCCGATCCCACCGCCCCTACCACCCTGTCCGTGTCCACCACGACATCCACCCCGAGCACGCATCCATCTGCCGCGCTGTCGTCCCTGCCCCACGCCGGGCAACTCATCGCCGTCCTGGCCCAGATGGCGCTCGCGCATGCCTGAAAACATGCGCCCGGCCCAGAACCCGCATCCGAGGAAGAAGGGAACCCGTTCATGAGCGAGAACTCGAACTCGTCCAAGGTCACCGCCGATCATCTACGCCGCGACGCCTACCTCTACGTCCGCCAGTCGACGCTGTATCAGGTCGCCAACAACACCGAGTCCGCCGCGCCGCCAGTACGACCTGCGGGGCCGGGCCGTCGCGCTGGGCTGGTCCACCGACAAGGTCATCGTGATCGACATCGACCAGGGACAGTCCGGCGCCTCGACCGCCGACCGGGAAGGGTTCCAACGACTGGTCGCCGAGGTGTCCCTGGGCCGGGCCGGGATCGTGCTCGGCCTGGAGGTGCTCACGGCTGGCCCGCAACAACGCCGACTGGCATGCGCTGCTGCGGCTGTGTGCCTTCAACAACACAGCTGATCTGCGACGAGGACGGACTCTATGACCCGGCCACTATCAACGACCGGCTGCTGCTGGGCCTCAAAGGCACCATGAGCGAGGCCGAGCTGCACTTCATCCGGGCCCGGCTGCAAGGCGGACTGCTGGCTAAGGCCGCCCGCGGGGAACTGCGCGGTCCGCCTGCCCGTCGGGCTGGTCTACGACGCGGCCGGCAACGTCGTGCTCGACCCGGACAGCGGTGTCCGCGGCGCGATCACCGCACCTGTTCACCACCTTCGCCGCCACCGGTTCGGCCTCGCGCAACGGTCAAAGTGTTCGCCGCCGAAGGCCTCGCTGTTCCCTGCCCGGCACCTGTCCGGCCCGCACGCCGGCGAGTTGTACTGGGCGCCGCTACGTCACGATCATGTGCTATTCGTGCTGCACAACCCCCGTTACGCCGGCGCCTACTTCTACGGCCGACGCCGGCAGGTCACCGACGCCGCCGGCAACCACCGCACCATCATCAAGGCCCGCCAGGACTGGACCACCCTGATCCCCGGACGCGCACCCCGGCTACCTCAGCTGGGAACAGTTCGAATCCAACCAGGCCACCCTGATCGCGAACGCCGCCACCCGCGGCCAGGACCGCAAGGCCGGCCCCGCCCGCGAAGGCCGCGCGCTGCTCCAAGGCCTGGTTATCTGCGGGCGTTGCGGCAAACGCATGACCGTCGGCTACCACGCACGCGCCAATGGCAGCCTGGTGCCCGACTACGCATGCCAGAGCGAGGGAATCGCCACCGGCACCCCGCCGTGTCAATCCACCTGCGGCGCCGGCATCGACGCCGCCGTCGCCGACCTGGTCCTACAATCGCTGACCCCGCTGGCGTTGGACACCGCGCTGGCGGTCAGCACCGAACTGACCCAGCGCGCCGCCGAAGCCGACCGGATCCGCGCCGCCAGTGTCGAACGGGCCAGCTACGCCGCCGACGCCGCACGCCGCCGCTACCTCGCCGTTGACCCCAGCAACCGGCTCGTCGCCGACACCCTGGAAGCCGACTGGAACCATAAACTGCGCGAACTGGCCGACACCCAAGACGACTACGAACGAGCCAGCCAGAACGACGCAGCCGCCCTCAACGACCAGCAACAGCAGCGGATCCGGGCGCTGGCCGCTGACCTTCCCGCCCTCTGGCACGACCCGGCGACCCCGATGCGCGAGCGCAAACGCCTGATCCGGCTGCTCGTCACCGACGTCACCCTGATCCGCGGCAGCGAGCACATCACCGCCCACGTCCGCCTGCCCGGCGGGCAGCAGCACACCCTCACCGTCGCCCGACCGCTCACCGCCTACGAACAGCACACCACCCCGGCCGCGACCCTCGCCCTGATCGACGAGCTGATGGCCGAACACACCTACGACGAGGCCGTCGCCATCCTGCGCGAACGCGATATCCGCAGCGGATGGGGCAAGCCGTTCACCGTCGCGTCGCTGCGTGCCCTGTGCCGCGCCCGCGGCATCCCCAGCCTGCGCGAGCGGCTGCAAGTCGCCGGGATGCTCACCCTCACCCAGCTCGCCGACGACTTCGGCGCCGCCCCAGCCACCGTGAAGATCTGGCAACGATCCGGACTGATCACCGGCCGACGCGTCGACGGCCGCCGCGAATACCTCTACCACCCCGGACAGAGCTGCCCGCCCGGCAACGCGCGCCGGGACGCGACCCTGCACCGCTACCGGAAACTGTCACACCCGACTGCCATGCTCAGCACAGCAGGATCAAGCAGCCAACGGCCCGAAAACCGCTACGGCATCAAATCCTCGAGAGAAGGTGCAGTGTGAAGCACACACGTTGTTGATCTTCAGGTGGAGGGCGGCGAGGATGCCGTCACGGAGCTCGCACGAGGACAGCGCGTCCCGGCGCCTTCCGCCGCGACCTACCACGACACTGGCTCATCACCGTCTGCTACCGGCTCATGCATGCCGCGGCGGACGACTGCGCCGCCGGACGGATCAAACACCAAGACGCCGGTCGCCTGATCGCCGCCACACTGCTCGCGGCATTCACCGCCCCCGGCGAACGGGTCCCCGACGTCGATCCGGCCGATGCGCAATAGCCGATCAACCGCACAGCCTCGACGCGACCGCAGGCCGTGCCCGGACCGCCCACTTGCCGCACGCGGCTGGACACGCACCATAGCGGCGGTGATCGCCGATTTGGGATGGAAGGCTTGTCGTTTCCGGGCTGCTCCAGTGCCCGTCTTCAAGGTCGTCGACGGGAAGGGTTACCGGTGCTGGCCGTCGTGTCGCCCGCCGGGGTTGGAATGCCCGACCGTCGCCGGCGTCAGCCTGATTGCGCGTGCACCGCCGGCCCAGGCTAGGTGCAGGTCGTGGAGTTCGGGCTCGCCGTCGGCGCCGATGCGGATGGTGTTGAACCTCGCGAAGGTGGGATTCACCCGGGCCATGTAGGCGTAGGCCGAGACGACCTCGGGTTCGGTCGTGGAGACCCGGACGGCGGCCGGCCGTAGCTTGCCTTGGAGTCTGATGGCGACGGATTCGCCGGTGCGAAGGTTTCGCCCCCATCCGAAGGAGGTGCCGATCAGGAGATCGCTGCCGTGGCGCAGGTATGCCACCGGGACCGGGTAGACGCGTCCTGAGTTCCGACCCACGACGTAGAGCGTGACCAGTCGACTACCCACGACCCGGCACAGGATCGGGGTTCGCAGCAACCCTCGCACGAGGACGTTCACGAAGCGTTGTCCGGGCATCGTGCGAGCCCGCTGCTGCGCCGAGGGCTCGGTGTTGCCGGCCGGTGCGTTAGCTGTCATGGCTTCGCGTGTTCACCACGCTGACCGGTGGGAGCGCGGGGGCACCGGGCGAGGGCGCAGCGCTACCGCCGGTGGGAACCATGCGCATGACGGTTTGCGGCATGGCACCGACGGTGAATGTGTAGACGGCAGAGCCGACAGCGACAGTGAGGAACGAGGCTTCGGTGGGAACCTCTCCCGGCACGGGGACAACGTGGTAACCCTCGTGCAATTCGGCGTCCAGCACCCGCATGGAGGTGCTCTTGGGCTCCGGCGGCGTGAACGACGTTGCCCACCACGCCTCGATGATGACGTGGAGGGTCCGGTTCAGCGTCAGCCGGATCGCGCGCTGTGTCGCGTCATAGGCGACATCACTCGCGGCCGCCTCGCCGGCCGAGGCGGCCCCCTCGGCCTGGGCCGCGACGAGACCGGCGATTCCGGCGAGCCCCTGGACGAAGGTCACGTCCGGGTTGCGCGCGGAGAACTGCTCGCGCAGGTACTGCTTGGTCTGGGCCGGGACCATGCCGCCGAAGACGACGATGTCGGTGGCGGTGGGGTCGTAGTCGTCCAGGACCTGGTCGAACTGGTTCGTCGCGTCTGCCGCGTAGCCTTTGCTGCGCAGGATCTCGACGGTTTCGAGGAGCACGTTCGGGCTGCGCCCCACAACGAGGATCCGGTCGCGCTGGTGTTCGGGTGAGGTGTTCATGTCGTCAGATCTCCTGGGTGAGAGGTTCTGGACTAATCGCGGTGTGCGACTGATCGGGTTCGAGGTCGGCGCCGTGGGAGCCGTTCGGGTCTTCTCGCGTGTTCGTGGTGGCCACCGCGATGAGCGCAGCTGCGTCGGCGAAGCGGGATCCGGTGACCAGCGCGTGCGCAAAGCAAGACCAGGGTCCGTCGTCCCTGCCAAACTTCGCAGCGTTAGCGATCGGGAAGTGGTCGTCACGAAGGCTCCTATGTTGACTCGACCAATATTGGCTATGCCAACATAGCAAGTGTTGGTCGCGCCAACAACTGCTAATCTCTGGGCGTGCCGATGCCTCATCTCCAGCCCCGCCGCACTCCTGCCCGGCTCATGGACCGGCCCACGTGGTTGATCAGTCGCGCGTACGCCCGCTCGACAGGGCTGCTCAACGCCGGCTTCGAATCCCACGGGAACGGCCTACGCGGTTACCACTACCGACTCCTTGCAGCGCTCGACGAGTGGGGACCTGCGAGTCAGGCGGACCTCGGCCGCAACACCGGCATCGATCGCAGCGATGTCACCGCCGCACTCGCCGAACTCGAGACGCGCGGCCTGATCGAGCGCACCGTGGATCCCGAGCACAAGCGCCGAAACATCGTCACGCTCACACCTGAAGGCGTCCAGCAGCTGTCCGACCTCGACGCGGTGGTAGATGCGATCCAGGACGAACTGATGGCGCCACTCACAGCAGCGCAGCGGCACCATTTCCTCGCCCTGATCCGACACCTCCTCGACGATGACGGCGGAACTCGGTAAGCGAGACGTCGACCACGCTGCGGACCCGGCGGATCGGTGAAGCGTCGACCCCGGCCAGTACATACGGAGCATCTAGCCTTCGACCCCGACAGCCGTCGGCGCCGACGCGATGGTGAACCACTCACGATTCCCCTCCGCCGGCCGCCACACCCACGGCGAGCGATCGCCCAGGGCGCTCGGGCAGCACTCTCGTGCGCCACGTTCGTCAGTGAGCGACGAACTGTCCCCGGTCTCGCAGGACCGCTAGGACCACGCCCCGTGCGCGTCCTGCAACCGGCACGCCGTGTCGCTCACACCCCTACCCCATCAGCGATTCACCGCTTCCATTCCCCACCGACGACCCACATCGATGCCGGGAGAGCCGAAAATTGTCAGACGTCGCGGCTAGCGTCCCCAGCATGACGAACATCGAATCTCCTGTCGCCAATGGGCTTTTCCGCGGTTCGCACCATGGTCGATGGCGAACTTCCAGATACTGCGCTATCCATAGATGATCTCGGCTCGCGCATTGTCGGACTGGCCGGGCGCCTCGCGTCTGCCACCTGCCGCTGGTTGTTGCTAGTGGCAGAGTTCGACGCACGTGACGGATGCGCGCGGTTCGGGTTGGCGTCGACCGCGCGCTGGCTGGCGCACTACTGCGGCCTGTCGCGGCGTACCGCGGTTGAGCATGTGCGGGTGGCGCGGGCGTTGGCCGCGTTCCCGCTGCTGGCCGACGCGATGGCGGTCGGCCGTCTTTCGTACTCCGATGTGCGAGCGATCTCGCGCCTGCCGGATGACGGCGAAGGCCAGTTGGTTGCCGATCTGATCGAGGTCGCCGAGCACGGCACGGTCGGCCAACTGGAGACGATGGTGCGTGGGATGCGCACTGTCGAGCACCACCGGTCAGCGGCCGCCCAACTGCCGCCGCAGGAGTACGTGTCGCATTGCTGGTCGACGCAGTCGCAGTGGCGGCTGAACGCCCGGCTGGACCCGGAGCACGGTGCAGTAGTGCAGTCGGCAATCGAGATCGTCGCACGCGCAGAGCAGCTCACCCATGCCGAGGCCCTGGTGCGAATTGCCGAGATCGCGTTGGCCGCCCTCACCGATGCCGGCGCTGCGCCCCGGGGTCTGCGAGGCGACGAACGCGCGGCAGTCGTTGTCCACCTGACGACCGCGGACCTCCCCGCCGAGGCAACCGCTGAACACTGCCAACCGCGTTCAGCTGAACGCACTCGACCTTATGCGCGCATCGCCGGCGGCCCGGGCCTGCCCGATCCGGTCGCCAAGCGGTTGCTGTGCAGCGGGCGGATCCGCACCGTAGTCCATGACGCGCACGGCAACATCCGTGATCTGGGCCGCTCGCACCGCACCGTAAGCGACCGGCTATTTCGTGCGTTAGGGCTATTCAGCTGACCGGACCAATGCGCTGGACGCCCGGCGCCATGGGCGGTCCGCGCGGGGCCGGTCCAGGCTCGGTGGGTGGCCACCTCCTCCCGGCGGCTTGGGCGGGACAAGCTTGGGCTTCGGGTCTGCCACCAGCTCGCGGTAGCGCACCGGCGGGTGGGCGACGGCGAGTTCGAGGACGCGGTAGAAGGGCATGCCGCGGGCGCGGGATCGGCGCCGGTTGAAGCGGAAGACGAACTCGTTCAGGTAGCTCTGCAGATGGGCGTCCTCGACCGAGGCCTGGTGGGTGCCCAGCAGCCAGCGCTTGGCCAGCGACGCGACCCGGTGGACACCGGGCAGCAGCTTGCCGGGGTCCTCGCCGCGGGCACGGGCGGCGCGTTGGCTGCGCGGCTCGTGGGTGTAGCCGAGCCGTTCGATGCCTTGGTAGCCCGGCCAGCCGTCGGTGATCACTCGCGCTCCCGGCTCGACGTTCGCGGTGATGAACGCGTGCAGCGTCGCGGCGGAGGCGTCGGTGAGCACCTGCATCCGGCACCGCCCGAACCCGCGCGGCTCGATCACCTCGATCGCCACTCCTACCAGGACTTTCTTGCCCTTGGCGCGCCCGCCACGCAGCCCGGGCTCCTCACCGCCGACGTAGGTCTCGTCGACTTCCACGGTGCCGGTGAGCCGATCGCGACCCGGACGTACCAGCACCGACCGCAGCCGGTGCAGCATCGCCCAGGCGGTCGCGTAGGAGCCGATCTCCAGCGAGCGCTGCAGGCTCAACGCCGACATGCCGTCCTTGCCCGAGGCGAACAGCCAGCACGCCTCGAACCACACCGTCAGCGGCGTGCGGCGCCGGTCGAACAGCGTCCCCGCGGTCACCGACGTCCGCTTCCCACAGGCCACGCACTTGTACCGGCCATCGGCAACCAGCCATCCGCCCGTGTACCCACAACGCGGGCAGGCGAAGCCGTCTGGCCAGCGCAGCCAGTCCAGATAATCCAGGCAGTCCGCATCGGTCGCGAACCACGAGCGCAGCTCGCCGGCCGACCTCGGATAGTGCACACCAGCTCGCGGCCGTACCGCATCCACTACATCATCTTAGTCCGGTCAGCTGAATAGCCCCATCGTGCGTTACTGCTGCGCGATTGCGGATGCACCCACCCTGGTTGCGAGGCCGCCGGCCGGCTCGAGGCGCACCACGTCCGGCACTGGATCTACGGTGGCCGAACCGACCTCGCGAACCTCGTCCTGCTCTGCCCCGGCCACCATCGCGCGCACCACGAGGATCAGTTCAGCATCAGGCCAGTCAACCAGGGCGGGTTCCGGTTCGTCCGCCAGGACGGTCGTCTGCTGCCCAACCATGTCGACCCGTCCACGTTGGCCCTCGCGACGCTACCGAATGGGCACGAGCACGCTGACATCGCTCCGGCTGCCGCCACAACTCGCTGGGAGGGCGAGTGCCTCGATCGCGATTACGCCATCGGCGTACTCGTCCAACGCCGCGAACACGCCCGCCAACATGCTGCACAGCGCGCCTGCTGATCCCGCCAGTGTTCCGGATCAAGGCTTAGCGAATACCTCTGAGCTAGAGCTATTCTGGACGGCATGGGACGCACCGATCCGACGCCGCCGCCAGATCAGGATCTCGGGCTGGCCGAGGAGCTGTTCGGCACGGTCGGGCTGCTGCGGCGGCGCGTCCGCAGAAGTGCCGGACGCCCCTGGCCGATGGCGTCGCTCACGGAATCGCAGGTCGAGCTGTTGCGATTGGTCCGTCGCCAGCCGGGAACATCCGTAGCCCTGGCCGCAACCGAGCTGGGGCTCGCCGCGAACACCGTGTCGACACTGGTCGGGCAACTGAGCGAGCTCGGCATGCTGCGCCGCGCGACTGCTCGGGCAGATCGCCGCGTCGCCCAGCTCACGCTCACCGACGCCGCGCGCAAACGCATCGAGGCTTGGCGCGACCGCCGCACTACGCTCGCCGCTGCCGCTCTCGCAGAGTTGACCGCCGACGACCGGGCCGCTCTAGCCGAGGCGCTGCCGGTGCTTGCCAAGCTCGCTGATGCGCTTCGTCCGCCGCCGGAGAATCCGCAATGATTCCGGCGATTTCGGTGCGCGATATGAGCTATCGCTTCGGCGATCAGCTCGCCGTCGCTCACCTCGACCTGACGGTGCAGCGTGGTGAGGTGTTCGGTCTGCTCGGCCCGAACGGGGCGGGCAAGACCACAACGATTCGGGTGCTCAACACGTTGCTGCCGTTGCAGACCGGCACGGCACGGGTCTTCGGGCTGGACGTACGCCGACAGGCGATGGCGGTGCGCCGGGTGCTCGGCTACGTCCCGCAGCAGCTGACGATCGAGGGGGCGTTGACGGGACGCGAGAATGTCGCCTGGTTTGCCTGGCTGTTCGACGTGCCGCGCCGCGAACGTCCCGCGCGGGTGGCCGAGGTGCTCGAGATGGTCGACCTGACCGACGCGGCCGACCGTCTCGCCGCGACCTACTCCGGCGGCATGGTCCGCCGCCTCGAACTGGCCCAGGCGCTGGTCAACCGTCCCGCGCTGCTGGTGCTGGACGAGCCCACGGTCGGCCTCGACCCGGTCGCCCGCGACAGCGTTTGGGACCGGGTGCGGCAGATGCGCCAAGACCACGGCACGACGGTGCTGCTCACCACGCATTACATGGAGGAGGCCGGCGCGCTCTGCGACCGGGTCGCGCTCATGCACCGCGGCCAGCTGCGCGCGCTCGGCTCGCCGGACGAGCTCGAGGCCGCTCGGCCCGGACGCCACGCTCGAGGACGTCTTCCGCCACTACACCGGCGCGCAGCTCGACGACGCAGAGAGGGGAGGGTTGCGCAGTGTCCGCTCCACCCGCCGCACCGCCCGTCGCGTGGGCTGATCCGGCGCTGACCCACCAGGGACGGCTAACCGGGGCGCGCCGCCTGGGCTCACGAATAAGCACGTTCTGCCTGGTAGAGCTACAGAAACTGCGGCACGATCGCGCCGAGCTGGTCACCCGGATGATCCAGCCGATCCTCGGGTTGGTGATCTTCGGCGAGACATTCACCCGAGTGCACGCGATCCCGACCGGCGCCGTGCCCTACCTGGACTACCTGGCGCCGGGCATCATCGCGCAGTCGGCGCTGTTCGTCTCGATCTTCTACGGCATCCAGATCCTCTGGGAACGCGACGCGGGAGCGCTCACCAAGCTCCTGGTCACGCCCATGCCGCGCGCCGCGCTGGTGACGGGTAAGGCGTTCGCGGCGGGCATCCGTTCGCTGGTGCAGGCCGTGGCCGTTCTGGTCGTCGCGGGCGTTCTCGGGGTTGGCCTCACCGACAACCCTTTGAAACTGCTCGGCGCAGCGGCTGCCGTCGTCCTCGGTGCTGCGTTCTTCTCCTGCCTGTCGGTCACGATCGCCGGATTGGTTCTCAAACGCGACCGGCTGATGGGTATCGGCCAGGCGATCACTATGCCGCTGTTCTTCGCGTCCAACGCGCTCTACCCGGTGGACGTGATGCCGGGTTGGCTGCAGGTCGTCAGCCACGGCAATCCGCTCAGCTACGAAGTGGCGGCCCTGCGCAGCCTGCTGATCGGCCAGCCGACCAACCTCTGGCTGGACTTCGGCGTGCTCGTCGGCACCGCCGTCGCTGGGATCACGACCGCCGCAGCCCTGTTGGGACGGCTGGCCCGCTGAGCGGTGACGCGAATCTGGTTGAGCCGGCTTGGCGGGCGGGCCGTGGTCTCGCCATGTCCGCCGTTACCCAGCCGCTCTTTGACCGTCGCTGGGCTCAGCGCGTCGGCCCAGCGCTGCTGCTGGCCGGGGGCGGCGCCGCGTTGGGCCGAGTTCTGACCGGCCGCCGGGGACGGCTGATCAGCGCACTCGTGTCGAGCGCGGTCATCCTCCTGCTGGCGCTGCGGCTTCTGCTGGCTGCATGACTGACCACTAGGGTCTGGCAGATGGTCCCCATCGCCACGGCTGCGGGCCCAATTGTCGACGCTGCCGGGGTGACGTTCCGGCTGCCGGATGCACACCGGCGGCTATGCGGCGTGCGGCTTGTCCAGGACGTTCGCGCCCTAGACGATCAGCTCGACTTCGGCTACCGCCGGGGCGCCTGGCGGTTGCGGCTGCCTCGCCCCGCAGTCGATCGGATGGAGTACTTGCTCGAACTGGTGCACCACGACGGCGGACGGCAGACGATCACCGATCCCGATAACCCCGACCGCGTCCCAGGGGCGTTCGGAGACAAGTCGCTGATCGAGTTTCCGGGCTACCTGCGGCCGGCGTGGCTGGACTGGCCGGCCAGTCCGTCGACGCGGGCGGAGGTGACGATCGTCAGCCGGCAGCTCGGGGCAACGGTGCACGCGCAGTTGTGGGCTGCCGAAGCCCTCGGGCCGGGTGAGCCGGCGCCACTGCTGATCGTGCATGACGGGCCGGAGTATGCGGCCCTGGCGTCGTTCCTCCAATACGCGGCCACCCAGGTGGCGGCTGGCCGGCTCCCCCCGCTCCGGGTGGCGTTGCTCGCGCCCGGCGACCGCAACCGGTGGTACGCGGTCAACCCGGCGTATGCGCGGGCGTTAGTGCGCGACGTGCTGCCGCTGCTCGAGGAGATTGCTCCGGCTAGCGAGCGAATCGGCGTCGGCGCCAGTCTGGGCGGGCTGGCGATGTTGCATGCGCATCGGATGTTCCCCGGCGTGTTCGACGCCCTGTTCCTGCAGTCGGGCAGCTTCTTCCACCCCGATCTTGATCCCCAGGAGCGGCGGTTCTCCCGCTTCGGCCCGGTCACCCGCTTCGTGCTGGGCCTGATGCGGGCCGCCAGTGATGATGACCCGGTGCCAGTCGTCCTCACCTGCGGCCGAATCGAGGAGAACCTGGCCAACAATCGGCTGATGGCGCGGACCCTGCGCCGATTGGGCTATCCGGTGCAGATGCGGGAGGTGCGCGACGTGCATAACTACACCGCCTGGCGCGACGCCCTCGACCCGTATCTCACCCAGCTGGTGGCTGTCGGTGAGGCGTGAGCAGGTCGAGCTCGGCTGGCCCGAGCTGCGTGGGACCGTAATCGCGTACGGCCATTACGGCCGGCCGGCGCTCGTCTTCCCGTCCGAGCAGGGTCGTGCCTGGGACTTCGAGAACAACGGCATGGTCGGCTCCGTGGCCGGTCTGATCGACGCCGGCCGGGTCAAGCTGTACTGCGTCGACAGCTTCGACGCGGGAAGTTGGGCGAACCGCACCGTGCCCATCGAAGAACGCGCCCGGCGGCACGGCGGTTACGAGGCGTGGATCGTCGAGCATGTCGTCCCGTGGATCAGCCACGACACCGGCGGCGTCAGCGAGATCATCACCCTC
The DNA here is from genome assembly GCA_963839175.1 of uncultured Actinomycetota bacterium. Lineage (GTDB taxonomy): Bacteria > Actinomycetota > Actinomycetes > Mycobacteriales > Jatrophihabitantaceae > CAWIUB01. The sequence continues at coordinate 76,685 of CAWIUB010000035.1, read as the reverse complement.
GGCTGCAGCCTGGGCGCCTACCACGCCGCGAACTTCGCCCTCAAGCGTGCCGACCTGTTTCCGCTCGCCATGTGCTTCTCCGGCAACTACGACCCGGCGGCCTGGCATGCCTGGGGTGAACGCGGCGACGCCACCTATTTCAACAACCCGATGGACTACGTGCCCAACTTGCACGGCGACCACCTCGACTGGCTGCGGCACCGAGTCTCGCTGCTGCTCGTCGTCGGCCAAGGCGCCTGGGAGGTAGACCCAACCGGAGCGTTGCCGAGTACCCGCGAGTTCGCCCGCCGGCTCGCCGACAAGGGCATCCGCCACGAGCTGGACGTCTGGGGTTACGACGTGCCGCACGACTGGTCATCCTGGCAACGCCAACTGGCCCATCACCTGCCAAGATTCTGCTGAACGGAGACCAGTGACCGTGCACCCCGCCGGCCTCCGCTCTGCGCTCCTGTTGTGTGTTCCCACCCCACGAAATCGCTGCACGATTTCGCGGGGGCCCCGGCGATCGGAGGCCGGCTCATGACCCACACCCACTTGATCGGACTGCTGCTCGGCACCGAGGAGGACTGGCCGACCGCCTTCGAGTCCATCGTCCGGCGGCTGGGCGGGGTCAGCGACGGCACCGGCAAGGTGCACGAATACCAGGTCGAGCGCATCACCGTCGAGCCGTTCGATCTGCGTTACCGGCCGCGCTACGCCCTGGTCATCGATCGCCTCGCGTACTGGTACTACCACCCACGGGAGTGGCTGAAGAAGGTCGCCCTGATGGACGACCTCTATCTGCTCAACAGCCCGTTCACGTTCCAGAGCATGGAGAAGCACGCGGCGTACTGCGCGATGATGCGGCTCGGCCTCAAGGTGCCCGAGACGGTCCTGGTCCCGTACAAGCATCCACCGGAGAACGCCAAATACGCCTACACCGCCGCCAAGTACAACAGGCCCTTCGACCTCGACGAGATCGCCGAACGGATCGGCTACCCGCTGTTCATGAAGCCCTACGACGGCGGGGCCTGGGTCGGCGTCAGCCAGATCCGCAACCGCGACGAGCTGCACCGCGCGTATGACGGCTCCGGGCAGCGCCTCATGCACCTGCAGCAGGCGATCTCGGGCTACGACGTGTTCGCTCGCAGCCTGTCGATCGGCGCCGAGACGATGGTGATGAAGTTCGGCCCCGACCAGCCGATGCATGCCCGCTACTCGGTCGACCACAGCTTCCTGGACGCTGGAGTCGGCGACGAGGTGGTCACGATCGGGCGGCTCGTCAATGCCTTCTTCCGGTGGGAGTTCAACTCCTGCGAGACGCTCGTCAAGGGCTCGGACGTGTATCCCATCGACTACGCCAACGCCTGCCCGGACGTCGCGATCACCAGCCTGCACTACTACTTCCCGTGGGCGATGAAGGCGCTGGTCAAGTGGTCCGTCTTCTGCACCGCCACCGGGCGCGCGCCGCGCTACGACCTGGACACCCGTCGGTACTTCGATATCGGCGACCGGACCGATCTGTCTTACGCCGACAAGCTGACGGCCTATCGTCGGCTGGCCGACGACTACTTCGACGTGGAGCGATACAACGACTTCTGCGCGAGCCGGCTGCCGCACCTGGACGATGCTGTCCTGGAGTGGGTCGAATCAGCCGAGTTCGACGGCCTGCTCGTCGACACCGTGCGCTCGACGTTTCCCCCGCACGAGCACGACCAGTTCATCGCCCACTACCGCGGCCTGCTGGGTGCCTGGGCGAGTGACGAGCGTTCGCGCCTGCCGGCGCGTTAGCCCCTCCACACTTCGGGAGTATCTGGAGCGGCAGGCGACCAAGTACTCCCGACGTCGTTAGCGCAGCGGCCAGGTGTGGACGGGCTCGTTCGTGTGCATCAGCTCGACGTAGCGGCGGACCATCTCACGCAACGCATCGCGGCGGTCGTGCGGCTGCAACGTGTCGTCGATGTGATGGAACATCGCCGCCTGCCACTCGGCTCCGTTGACCTGCCGGAGGCAGCGTTGCTCGATGATGCCCAACAACCGGTCCCGCACGTCAGCGTCCACACCCCAACGCTGCAGGCCTTCGTGGGCCATGGGCAACAGCCGCCGCAAGACCAGTTCGGTGGCGGGCACCTCACCCAGACCCGGCCAATAGATCTGGGCGTCGATGCCGCGCTTGGCGCCCTGGTAGAAGTTGTCCTGCGCGGCCTGGAAGGACATCCGCGTCCAGACCGGGCGCTCCTCCTCGGCGAGCGCTCGCAGCATCCCGTAGTAGAAGGCGCCGTTGGCCAGGATGTCGACGACGGTGGGGCCGGCGGGCAGTACCCGGTTCTCCACCCGCAGGTGCGGCATCCCCCTGAAGACGTCGTACACGGGCCGGTTCCAGCGGTAGATGGTGCCGTTGTGCAGCCGCAGTTCCTGCAGTGCCGGGGTATCGCCCCGTTCCAGGACCTCGACGGGGTCTTCCGCATCGCAGACGGGCAGCAGCGCCGGGAAGTAGCGGACGTTCTCTTCGAACTGATCGAAGATCGAGGTGATCCATCGTTCGCCGAACCATACCCGCGGCCGAACCCCTTGTGCGCGCAGCTCCTCCGGGCGGGTGTCGGTGCTCTGCTCAAACAGCGCGATGCGCGTCTCGCGCCACAGTTGCTTGCCGAACAGGAAGGGAGAGTTGGCGCCGAGCGCGAGCTGGACGCCCGCAATGCTTTGCGCCGCGTTCCAGTTGTCGGCGTACTGCTTCGGGCTGACCTGCAGGTGGAACTGCACGCTGGTGCAGGCCGCTTCCGGAGCGATCGTGTCGGCATACGTCGACAGCCGTTCCGGTCCGTCGATCACGATGTGCAGGTCCTCACCGCGTGCGGCGAAGATCTGCTCGTTGAGCAATGCGTAACGCGGGTTGGCGCTGAGTGTCTCGAGCTGCAGCTTGTCGGCGGTCAGGGTCGGCAGGATGCCGATCATGACGATGTGCGCGCCGACCCCATGTGAGCGTTCCTCGGCGTCATTCAGGCTGGCTCGCAACGCGGCCTCGAGCTCCGTCGCCGCCGCACCGGCCAACGAGCGAGGCCGCACGTTGATCTCGATGTTGAACTGACCGAGCTCGGTCTGGAAGTCGTCGTTGGCGATCGCTTGCAGCACCTCGGCGTTGCGCATGAGCGGATATTGCGTTTCGTCGATCAGGTTGAACTCGATCTCCAGGCCCGTCATCGGGCGCTCGAAGTCGAATCGGGACTCCGTCAGCATGCGGGCGAAGACGTCCAGGCAACGGCGCACCTTGGCGCGGTATAGCTGCCGGTCCTGATGGCTGAACGTGGTCGCGGCAACGTCGTCACCCATCCCGAGCCTCCCCGTCGAACCGCATCACCCGAAGAACCTGCGCAGCCAACCGCGTCGCGGCTGCCTGGCGCTCTCCGGTCCCGTGCAGGCGGGACAGCCGGGTCGGTCACACGGGTCCGGATACGCCTGGGTCATCGTGTGCATCGCGTCGTCCAGGTATTGCTCGACCAGCTTGTCGACGAGATCCTCCCGGCCCTCCTCGATCGCCGCATTCACCTGCCAGACATAGTCGTCGTGCAGATCGCGCAAGGCGCCCGTCAGATCTCTCGGAGCAGCCACTCGTTCTCGCCTCCGCGGCAGCCACCGCCTCGCTACTCACCGCAAAGTGTTCCCGCGAAGACGAAACATGTCGAGCGACACCGGCGCTTACGCTGCTGCCACCAGCCGCCCGGTCAGGAGGCGGTCAGCGCGCCGGCGCTAGTCCAAGCGACCGGCCGACCAGGCTGTGTTGCCGCTGGGCCAGGGCGTCGGCCACTCCTCGCAATGCCGACGCCGCCAGGGATCTCGGGTCGCTGAGCACCACCGGTACGCCGTCATCGCCGCCCTCGCGGACCCGCTGGTCGATCGGGATCTGGCCGAGTAACGGCACCCGGGTGCCCGTCGAGGCGGCGAGCGAGTCGGCCACCGACTGACCGCCCCCTGAACCGAACAGCTCCATCCGCGATCCGTCGGGCATGCCCAGCCAGGACATGTTCTCGACGACGCCGACGATCTGCTGGTGGGTCTGCAGGGCGATTGATCCGGCTCGTTCGGCTACCTCACGGGCGGCTAGCTGCGGTGTCGTGACGAGGAGCAGCTCCGCGGACGGGACGAGCTGGGCCACGGATATCGCGATGTCGCCCGTCCCGGGAGGCAGGTCCATCAGCAGCACGTCCAGGTCCCCCCAGAACACGTCGGCAAGGAACTGCTGCAGCGCGCGGTGCAGCATCGGCCCGCGCCAGACGACGGCGGTGTTGCCGTGGGTGAACATCCCGATCGAGATCACCTTCACGTCATGCGCGACCGGCGGCATGATCATCTGCTCGACCTGGGTAGGCCGGCCCTCGACGCCGAGCATGCGAGGCACCGAGAAGCCGTAGATGTCGGCGTCGAGCACGCCAACCGACAGCCCGCGCGCCGCCAGCGCGGCGGCCACATTGACCGTCACCGACGACTTGCCGACCCCGCCCTTGCCGGAAGCCACCGCGTACACCCGGGTACGTGAACCGGGCTGGGCGAACGGAATCTCGTTCTCCGCCGCGTCGCCGCGCAGCTGCTGGCGCAACGCGGTGCGCTGCGCATCGGTCATCACGCCGAGCTCGACCTCGACACCTGTCACACCCTCGACACGCGCGACCGCGGCCGTGACGTCCCGCGTCAGCTGAGCCTTCATCGGGCAGCCAGCGACGGTTAGCAGCACCCCCACCCGGACCGCGCCGGTATCGGACACCGAGACGGACGACACCATGCCCAGATCCGTGATCGGTTTGCGGATCTCGGGGTCGAGCACGGACGCCAGCGCGGTCGTGACGGTTTCGTTGGAGGGGACGCTCACGGCTTCGATGGTACGTCGCGGACCACTTACACTCGACGCACATGGCCCGCTCGAGCACGTCGATTCGCCCGAACGACTGGCGGCTGGCAGTGTGGCGGGCCTTTCTGCGCACGCACAGCGCAGTGGTGCGCAGGCTCGAGCGTGACCTGGCCAGCGAGGCGGGGATGCCGCTCGCCTGGTACGACCTGCTGCTGCAACTCGCCGAGGCGCCCGAACGCCGGCTGCGGATGGCCGATCTCGCCGACCGCGTGCTGCTGTCGCGGTCTGGGCTGACTCGCCTGGTCGATCGACTCCAAGCCGAGGGCCTGGTGGCGCGCGAGCCGTACCCGGGCGACGCCCGCGGGACGTACACCGTGCTCACCACCGAGGGTCTCGACCGGATGCGAGCTGCGGCGCCCGTCCACCTGGCAGGGGTCGAGGAGTACTGGTTGTCGAAGCTCGACGACGACAGCCTGCGCGAACTTCAGCGGCTGCTCGACCGGCTGGAGAGCGGCGCCTGCCTCGCCGACGGTGCCGACTCGCCTCGCGGCGCATGAGCCGTGACGACGGCGCCCGCCGTCGTGCGGTGGTCCGCGACTCGCTCGGCGTAGGCATCGCGGTCGGGTCGTACGGCGTGGCGTTCGGCTTGGCTTCGGTCGCGGCAGGCCTCTCGGTCGTGCAGACCGTCCTGCTCTCGGCGCTGGCGTTCACCGGCGGGACGCAGTTCGCGGTGGTCGGCGTCGTCGGCGGTGGGGGGACCGTGGGCGCGGCGCTCGGCAGCGGCTTGCTGCTCGGCGCCCGCAACACGCTGTACGCAATGCGCCTGGCCCCGCTGCTGCGCGTCCGCGGCCCGCGGCGGCTGGTGGCCGCGTTGGGCACCATCGACGAGTCGACGGCGATGGCGGTCGGCCAGGCCGAGCCGCCTCTCTCGCGGCTGGCCTTCTGGTGGACGTTCGCCGGCGTCTACACGTTCTGGAACCTTTCGACTCTGATCGGCGCCGTGGGCGCCAGCGCGTTGGGCGACCCGACGAAGTTCGGCCTGGACGCGGTGATCCCGGCGGCGTTCCTCGCGCTGCTGGCCCCCAGGTTGCGCAACGGCTGGATCGAGCGGCGGGTCGCGATCACCGCGGCGGTGATCGCGGTCGTCTTGATCCCGGTGACACCGCCGGGCGTGCCGGTGCTGGCCGCGGCCGCGGCCGTGCTGCTGTCCGGGACGGTTCGCTGGCGACCGGCATGATGCTGTGGGTGCTGGTCGGTGGCACCGTGGTCGGCTGCTACCTGCTCAAACTTGTGGGCTACCTGGTGCCGGCGCGAGTGCTGGCCGCGCCCCGGATCCGGCCGCTGGTCGACCTGTTGCCCGTCGCGCTGCTCGCTGCCCTGGTGGTGGTCGAGCTGCTGGCCGACGGGCGGCACCTCGACCTGGACGGGCCGCGGCTGGCGGGCTTCGCCGTCGCGGCCGTGGCCGTCTGGCGCCGGGCGCCGTTCCTGGTCGTCGTCCTTGCCGCTGCGCTGACCGCGGCGCTCATCCGGCTGGCTTGACCCGCCGGGGCTCCTCGTCCAGCTCGTCTGGGCGCTCCATCCGGGACAGTTCGGAGCGCAGGAAATCGCGGGTCACCACCTCGCCCAGGGCGATCCGCACGGACGCGAGCTCCCGAGCGAGGTACTCGAGGTCGGCGCGGGCCTGGCGGGTCTGGTCGCGATCCTCATCCAGGTTGATCCGGTCGCGGTCGTCCTGGCGGTTCTGGGCAAGCAGGATCAGCGGCGCCGAGTAAGCAGCCTGCAGCGAGAGGATCAGCGTCAGGAACAAGAACGCGTACGGGTCCCAGTGCGGCAGTGCGGGAATCGCATTCCACGAGACCCACAGGATGATCACCACCGTCTGCACGATGAGGTACCGGCCGGTGCCGAGGAATCGCGCGATCCGCTCGGTCAGCCGGCCGAACGCCTCCGGGTCGTAGCGTGGCCCGATCGCCCGGCGCGCCTCGAGTGGGAGGTCGAGGCGGTCACGGCGCTCGCTGCGCGAGCGGCGGTTAGCCACGGCGAGTCTCCTCGATCGGCTGCTGGCTGTCGATCTCGCGCCAGTCCTCGGGCAGCAGGTGGTCGAGGACGTCGTCGACTGACACCGCGCCGAGCAACCGCTCGTTATCGTCGACCACCGGCACGGCGACCAGGTTGTAGGTGGCCAGGTGCCGGGTCACCTCGGTGATCGGGCTGTCCGGGCGCAGCGACGCGGTGTCCTTTTCGGCGACACCGCTCACCAGCGCCGAGGGCGGTTCGCGAAGCAGAGCCTGCAGATGTGCCGTGCCGAGGAACCGCCCGGTCGGTGTCGCCTGCGGTGGGCGGACCACGAAGACCTGCGCGGCGAGGGCCGGGGACAGATCCGGGGTGCGGACGAGGGCGAGGGCTTCGGCAACTGTGGCATCCGGCAGCAGAATCACCGGCTCGCTGGTCATCATGCCGCCGGCGGTGTAATCGCCATATCGCATCAGCCGTCGCACCGGCGCCGCTTCCTCCGGCTCCATCAGCCGCAGCAACCGCTCCTGCTCGTCGGCGGGCATCTCGCCGAGCAGGTCCGCCGCATCGTCGTCGTTCATTGCCTCGAGAACGTCGGCCGCCCGTTCGTCCGCCAACGAGGTGAGCAAACTGACCTGGTCGTCCTCGGGCAGCTCTTCGAGGATGTCGGCAAGCCGCTCGTCATCCAGCGCCGCTGCGACCTCACGCCGCCGCTTGTCGGGCATGTCCTGCAGCGCGGCCGCGACGTCGGCGGGGCGCATGCCCGCGAGCACGGAGAGCAGCGTGTCGGTGCCCTGCGCCGACTCCGACAGCGACAGCCCGTCAACCTCGTCCCATTCGACCTGCAGCAGCTCACCGCGACGGCGCGGGAGCCGGCCGCCCTTACGCACGGCGAGCCGGGTGATCACCCAGTCCTTCGACCGGTTCTGCTCCATAGCCGCGTCGACGATGCTCACCGGTGATCCGTCGTCGGTCAGCGTCACCGTGCGGTCGAGGACCTCGGCGAGCACGAGCAGTTCGTTCGGCCGCTTCTCGAAGCGCTTCATGTTTACCGTGCCGGACGACAGGACGACCGCGTCGGGCTCGATGCGGGTCACCCGTCCCATCGGGACGAAGATCCGATGCCGGTGTGGCAGCTCGACGACCAGTCCCAGCACCCGCGGTGGCTGGCGTCCGATCCGGAGGGTGGCGGCGGCTTCGCGGACGCGGCCGAGCTGGTCGCCCTGCGGATCGAACACGCCGATCCCGCTCAGCCGGGCGATGAATACCCGCGATGCCCCACTCACGCACGCAGCCTAATAGTTTCGGGCCCGCTGGCAGGATCAAACAGCATGAGCCGCGTCGAGGAGTCGCTCGCGGCTCCGACAGGGGTCGACGGCCTCTTGCTGATCATCGCGGTGACCGGGGTGTCGTTCTCCGGCCCGCTCATAGCGGCTACCGCCGCCCCAGCGCTCGCCATCGCCTACTGGCGCAACGCGATGGGCGCGACGGTTACCACCGTGGCCGCGGCGGTGCGCGAAGGCCGTCGGTTACGCCGCCTGTCGGCGAGCTCATGGCGGCTGTCGGCGCTCGCCGGGGTCGCCTTGGCGGCGCATTTCGGCACCTGGGTTCCGAGCGTCACGATGACGTCGGTCGCGTCATCGGTCGCGCTCGTCTCAACGCAGACGGTGTTCGCGGCGCTGATCGCCCACCTGCTCGGACGACGGCTTCCGCGCCTCGCATGGATCGGGATCGTCACGGCCACGGTGGCCGTCGCCCTGATCACGGGTGTCGATGTGGGCCTGTCGGCGCGATCGGTCGCCGGCGACCTGCTCGCCGTTGTCGGCGGGCTCTGCGCGGCCGTCTACGTAACGATCGGATCGGCCGCCCGTGCTCAGGTGACCACCTCGTCCTACACGGCGATCTGCTACACGACCTGCGCGTTGCTGCTGCTCGGGGTCTGCCTGGTGAGCGGGGTACGGCTGGGCGGATACCCCGCCGACGCCTGGCTGAAGATCGCCCTCGTTACCGTCTGCGCCCAGCTGCTGGGCCACACCCTGATCAATGTGGTGCTGCGCTCTACCAGCCCGACCGTGGTCAGCATGGTGATCCTGCTCGAAGTGCCCGGCGCCGCTCTGGTCGCGCTCGTCTGGTTGCATCAACGGCCGCCCGCGTCAGCGCTGCCTGGCCTCGCGCTCCTGCTCGTCGGGCTGCTTCTGGTGGCGCGTAGTCGCGGCCGGGGGATCCCGGTTGAGGCCACAGAGTAGAGCGACTCGATCGCGCCGGATGGAGCGATCGGGCCGACTCTCGCCGGCGCGGCTGCGGGACGCTTGACTCACCAGGTGGTCGCCCAGGTGCACCGCCCCAAGATCGCGCCGGATGGAGCGATCGGGCCGACTCTCGCCGGCGCGGCTGCGGGACGCTTGACTCACCAGGTGGTCGCCCAGGTGCACCGCCCCAAGATCGCGCCGGATGGAGCGATCGGGCCGACTCTCGCCGGCGCGGCTGCGGGACGCTTGACTCACCAGTGGTCGCCCAGGCGCACCGCCCCAAGATCGCGCCGGACGGACCGATGATGTCGGCTCTCGCCGGCGCGGCTGCGGGACGCGCGACTCGCGAGGTGGTCGTCGCCCAGGTGCACGACCCGGCCCCCTCCATCCCCGCTTCGCTATAGCTGTGACCATCTCGCGGCCGTCCAGCCGGTCACAGCTGTAGCAAAGCGGCGATAGCGGGCCGAGCCGAAATGTGAGTGCTCCGACATTGCGCTTTGCGGAAGCGCTCCCGAGTCGGCATGCTCCTGTCATGGCTGGTCAATTACGTCCTCGTCGCTCCTGTCTCGCCGTGCCGGGATCCAACCCGCGCTTTCTCGAGAAGGCGAAGGGCTTGCCCGCCGACCAGGTGTTCCTCGACCTGGAGGACGCCTGCGCCCCGCTGGTCAAGCCCGAGGCGCGCAAGAACGTCGTGGCGGCGCTGAACGAGGGCGGCTGGGGCGACAAGATCAGGGTCGTGCGGGTGAATGACCTGACCACGCACTGGACGTACCGCGACGTGATCGAAGTGGTCGAGGGGGCCGGCCCGAACCTCGACTGCCTCATGCTGCCCAAGGTGCAAAGCGCCGCCCAGGTGCAGTGGCTGGACGTCACGCTCACCCAGATCGAGACCACTATGGGCTTCGAGGTCGGCCGCATCGGCATCGAGGCGCAGATCGAGAACGCCCGAGGGCTGGTCGCCGTCAACGAGATTGCCCAGGCTTCCCCCCGGGTCGAGACGATCATCTTCGGGCCGGCCGACTTTATGGCGTCGATCAACATGAAGTCGCTCGTGGTGGGCGAGCAGCCTCCCGGCTACGACGTGGGCGACGCCTACCACCACATCCTGATGTCGATCTTGATGGCGGCCCGGGCCAACGGCATGCAGGCGATCGACGGGCCGTACCTGCAGATCCGCAACGTTGACGGGTTTCGCCGGGTCGCGTCCCGGTCCGCCGCGTTGGGCTTCGACGGCAAATGGGTGCTGCATCCCGGCCAGATCGACGCCGCCAACGAGATCTACGCGCCCTCCCAGGAGGACTACGACCACGCCGAGCTCATCCTGGACGCCTACGAGTGGGCCACGTCCGAGGCTGGCGGCAAGAGGGGCTCGGCGATGCTCGGCGATGAGATGATCGACGAAGCCTCACGCAAGATGGCACTGGTGATCGCCGGCAAGGGGCGGGCGGCCGGCCTGACCCGCGGGTCGACGTTCACCCCGCCGGAGGAGGGGACCTGATGGCCCGCCTGGCACAGACCCCCGGCCTGACCGAGGTGCAGGCCGAGATCCTGGCAACCGTCCGCTCGTTCGTGGACAAGGAGATCTTGCCGTACGCCACGGAACTCGAGCACAAGGACGAGTTTCCCGACGCGATCGTCGACGGGATGAGGCAGATGGGTCTGTTCGGCCTGACCATCGCGGAGGAGTACGGCGGGCTGGGGGAGTCGCTGCTCACCTACGCGCTGGTGGTCGAGCAGATAGCCCGCGGCTGGATGTCGGTGTCCGGCGTGATCAACACCCATTTCATCGTCGCGTACATGGTCGCGCAGCACGGCACGGACGAGCAGAAGCAGCGGCTGCTGCCCCGGATGGCGACGGGCGAGTTGCGCGGCGCGTTCTCGATGAGCGAGCCCGCCTGCGGCTCGGACGTCGCGGCGATCAAGTCGCGGGCCGTCCCGGACGGCGACGAGTTCACGCTCACCGGCCAGAAGATGTGGCTGACCAACGGCGCGCGGGCCGGTGTGGTCGCCACCTTGGTGCGCGATGAACTCGGCGCCGACTCGGTGTACAAGAACATGACGACGTTCCTGATCGAGAAGGAGCCCGGATTCGGCGAGACGCGGCCGGGGCTCACCATCCCCGGCAAGATCGACAAGATGGGCTACAAGGGCGTCGAGACCACCGAGATGGTGCTCGACAACGTCCGAGTACCGGCTTCGTCAGTCCTCGGCGGGCCGGACGGCCGGGGCCAGGGCTTCTACCAGATGATGGACGGCATCGAGGTCGGCCGCGTCAACGTCGCGGCCCGGGCCTGCGGCATCTCGATCCGCGCGTTCGAGCTGGCCATCGCGTATGCCCAACAGCGCGTCACGTTCGGCAAGCAGATCGCCGAGCACCAGGCGATCGCGTTCAAGTTGGCCGAGATGGCCACCAAGGTCGAGGCCGCCCACGCGCTGATGGTGAACGCGGCGCGGCTCAAGGACGCCGGCGACCGCAACGACGTCGAGGCCGGGATGGCGAAGCTGCTCGCGAGCGAGTACTGCGCCGAGGTGACGCTGGACTCTTTCCGGATCCACGGCGGCTACGGCTACTCGAAGGAGTACGAGATCGAGCGGCTCATGCGCGAGGCCCCGTTCCTGCTCATCGGTGAGGGCACGTCCGAGATCCAGAAGACGATCATCAGCCGCGGCCTGATGCGGGAGTACCGAGTCTGAGCGTCCCGCCGGCTCCATCCTGGTGATCTTGAGGCGCGCGTCGAGCTGGGGAGCCTGTTGCGTAATCGACGCGCGGCCGGGCCGTCTGCTGAGCGTGAAGCTCCCAAGTCGTCGCAGCCGACCGAATGCGATACGACCGACCAAATCTGCCTCGCCCCAACGCCGAACTCTCGGTCCCGCAGTCGGCGTTCGGCCATTTTGCAACAGGCTCTGGGACTCGATGTGCGCCTCAAGATCGACGTAGCGCCGCGGCGCACGCTACGGTGGCGGACATCGCTGGACGAGGAGGCCTCCGTATGCCCGGATCGGTCGCTACCAACCCCTACGAGGCGCTGCCCGAAGTCCCGTCGTTCGAGCTGCGCAGCGACGACATCGCCGACGGCGTAACGCTGTCGAAGCCGCAGGTGAGCGGCATTATGGGGGCGGGCGGGGAGGATCGGTCGCCGCACCTCGCCTGGAGCGGGTTCCCGCCGCAGACGCAGAGCTTCGCGGTGACCGTATTCGACCCGGACGCCCCGACCGCCAGCGGGTTCTGGCACTGGGCGGTCGCCGACATCCCGGCCTCGACGACCGAACTCCCGTCCGGGGCTGGTGCGCCGGGCGGCAGCGGCCTGCCGGCAGGTGCGATCATGCTGGCCGGTGACGCCGGTGTACGCCAGTATGTGGGCGCCGCACCACCGCCTGGCCACGGCCCGCACCGGTACTTCACGGTGGTACATGCGGTGGACGTGCCAAGCCTCGGCCTGCCCGAGGATGCCCGGCCGGCCGTTCTCGGCTTCAACCTGTTCTCCCACACGCTCGCCCGGGCGATGCTGGTGCCGATCTACGAGATCTAACGGCATATCGCTTGACCTGCGCATGCTCCGGGACGCCGGTCTCGTCGAGGTCCGCACGAACGCGCAGCGGCGCATCTACCGCTTGCGTCTCGAGCCGTTGCGCGACATCGACGAGTGGCTGGCGCCGTACCGCAGCCGTGGCGGGCTGCGGTGAGTCCGGCTAGCTGCCGGAGCGGGAACGTGAACCACCGAAGATGAGGGTGAGCACGAATAGCACGCAGGCGATGAGGAATAGCCAGAACAGGCCCTTGACCACGAAACCGATCAGACCCAGGACAAACCAGGCGAGGATGAGAAAGAGGAAGAACGTGAGCATCGGTTACCGCCTCTCCACGGATTGCGCGTCCGGCGGCACCGCGCCGACACCATCCTTACTATGACGATAACCGGATCGTTTCAAGCGAGCTGCCCGTACCGTCTGACGGGCGCGGACGACAGAGGGAGCCCGGACGTGACAGAGCGGTTGGACGGGACGGTCGCGCTGGTCACCGGGGCGAGCAGCGGCATCGGCGAAGCGACGGCGCGGGTGCTGGCCGGGCACGGTGCGTCGGTCGCGGTGGTCGCCCGGCGCAAGGACCGGCTGGAGGAGCTGGCCGACCAGCTGGGTCGCGGCGGGGTGCGGGTGCTCACCATTCAGGCCGACATCACCGACCAGGATCTCGCGGGGGCTGCGGTCGAGGAGACGGTGACGGAGTTCGGCCGGCTGGACACCGTCGTCAACAACGCCGGGGTGATGCTGCTCGGTCCCATCCTCGACGCGCCCACTGACGAGTGGGACCGGATGATCGCGATCAACCTGCGCGCGTTGCTTTACGTCACACACGCCGCCGTGCCGCACCTGCTCGCGGCGGCGCAGGACTCGCCGCGTCGGGTGGCCGATCTGGTCAACATCAGCTCGATCGCCGGCCGGCAGGTTCGGCTCGGCAGCGGCGTGTACAACGCGACCAAGTGGGGCGTCGGCGCATTCTCCGAGTCGCTGCGCCAGGAGATCACCCAGCGTTACGTGCGGGTCTCGCTGGTCGAGCCGGGCGCGGTCGACACGGAACTCACGACACATCTGCGCCCCGAGATCCGCGAGCAGAGCCAGGCCCGGTTCGCCGACACCGTGCGGCTGCGGGCCGAGGACATCGCGGACGCCGTCGGCTACATCGTCACCCGCAGTCGCGAGGTCGCGATCAACGAGGTGCTGATTCGTCCCACCACACAGGCCAACTGATCCCCGTGATAGCCGTCGTCGAACGCGAAGTCCGCTCCGGCGACGTACGGCTCAATCTGGCGCAGGCCGGCGACGGTCCGCCGGTGATCCTGCTGCACGGTTTCCCCGACTCGTGGCGGCTGTGGCGGCATCAGGTCGGGGCCCTCGCCGCGGCGGGTCATCGGGTGCTGGCACCGGACCTACGCGGCTTCGGGGCGTCGGACCGGCCGGTCGATGTCGAGGCGTATCGCATGCCGCTGCTCGTCGGGGACGTCCTCGCCGTGCTGGACGAAGCTGGCATCGAGCGTGCCGCCGTGGTCGGGCACGACTGGGGAGCGGGCTTGGCCTGGCAGGTGGCACTGCGCCGGCCCGAGCGGGTCGAGCGACTCGTGGCCGTGTCGGTGGGCCATCCCGACGCGAACGTCCGCGCTGGCATGCAGCAACACCGGATGTCCTGGTACATGCTGTGGTTCCTGTTCCCCGGCGTGGCCGAGGACGTCCTGCCGCGGGACGACTGGACGTTCTTCCGCGAGTGGGCCTGGGGCGGCGCCGAGCGAGGCGAGAACGCCGACTGCGAACGGCAGATCGACGAGCTGTCCCGACCGGGCGCGCTGACCGCGGCCCTCAACTGGTATCGGGCGAACATCCGCGCCGAGCGGTACGTGCTGGCCGATCCGCCGCCGGGGCGTCCGGTCCGCTGCCCGACGATGGGCGTCTGGTCGTCGGCCGACCAGTTCCTTGGCGAACCGCAGATGGCGCGCTCGGGCGACTACGTCGACGGTCCCTGGCGTTACGAGCGGGTCGCCTGCGACCACTGGGTGCCGGTGCACGCCGGCGATTCGCTGAACCGGTTGCTGATGGACTTCATCGGCTGACCATGCGGCGAGCGGCCTGTTCGATGTCGTTCTCGCTGAGCAGGACCAGGTTTGCGGCGTCGCCCAACGGGACGTAGCTGTCGACGCTCGACACCCGGGCGATTCGGCCGCCGAACCCGTTCTCGACCAGCACCGCGATCACGCCCTCGCCGACACCGGCGTTGTGCCGTGTCTCATCGGCGATCACAACCTGGCCCGTCGCAGCGGCCTCGCGCAGCATGTCCTCGACCGGCAACGGCGCTATCCAGCGCAGATCGACGACCCGCGCGGCAATTCCGGTGGCCGCGAGCCGGGCGCCAACGCGCAGGCTCATCCGCAGGCCGTTGCCGAATGTGAGGATGGTGAGGTCACCGCCGTCCCCGTAGGTGCGGGCGCGGCCGATCGGGAGGTGGACGTCGGCGGAGGGGTAGCTGCCCAGCCAGCCCCGGTCGCCCGGGTAGTACAGATCGCGCTCGTGGTACAGGGCGATCGGCTCCAGGAAGACGCTGACCTGGCCGTCGGTGACCGCGGCTGCCAGCAGGGTGCGCAGCATCGGGCCGGCGTCCTCGGGGCGGGACGGCACGGCGACGACCAGGCCGGGGACGTCGCGGAGCACGGCGACCGCGTTGTCGTTGTGGAAGTGACCGCCGAAGCCCTTCTGGTAGGCAAGCCCGGCGATGCGCACGACCATCGGGTTGCTGAACGTGCCGTTGGCGAAGAACCGCAGGCTGGCAGCCTCACCGCGCAGCTGGTCCTCCGCGTTGTGCAGGTAGGCGAGGTATTGGATCTCCGGAACCGGCAGCAGCCCGCTCACCCCGCAGCCGAGCCCCAGGCCCAAGACGGCCTGCTCGTCGAGCAGCGTGTCGAACACCCGGGATGCGCGGAACGTCTGCTGCAGGCCGCGGGTGATCCCGTACACGCCGCCCTTGCGCCCGACGTCCTCACCGAAGACGAGCATCTCGTTCCGGGCAGCCATCGCGTCGACGAGCGCGGCGTTGATGCTCTGCGCAAGGGTCAGTGGACCGGCCAGCTCCGGCAGCTGTCTGCCGAAGACGCGCGCGCGAACCTCGGGGGCGGCCGTGCGGCGGGCCTCCGCTGCGATCTCATCGGGACGGCTCGGCGCGAGCGGTTCGACGATCTGCTGAACCGACTCGAGCGTCGGCGTGTTCAGCAGCGCGTCGGCGATGACGGCGACGAGCTGGCCGATCTCGTCGTATCGGGTGGCCAGGTCTGCCGTGCCGATGCGCCGCGCGAGCGCAAGCAGCGGATCCCGGGCCAGGTCGGCGCTGATCGCCCCGGTCGTCCGATAGCCGCTCTCCACGTCGCTCCCGGCGTGACCGAGGTAGCGCACCGTGCGCAGGTGCAGCAGCGCGGGCTGTCGGGTCGACCGGATGGTCTCCGCGGTCTCCTTGACGGCGAGCTGGACGAGCTCGGTGTCTTCGCCGTCGACGGCCAGGTACTGGATGCCGGGCCGCCTGGCGATCTCGGCGACCCAGCCGCGCGGCGTCGATACCGAGATGCCCAGCCCGTTGTCTTCGCAGACCAGCAGCAGCGGCAGGCCCAGGCCGAGCTGGATGCAGTAGCCGGCGGTGTTCAGCGCACCGACTGCGGTCGAGTGGTTTAGCGACGCGTCCCCGAAGCTGCACACGGTGATCGCGTCACGTGGCCATCGCGTTGGCACGCCGAATCGACGGGCCCGGTCGATGGCGAACGCCACACCGACCGCGCGCGGCAGGTGCGAGGCGATCGTCGAGGTCTGCGGGATCACCGCCAGGTCGGGGTGGCCGAAGACTTTGTGCCGCCCGCCGCTCGCCGGATCGGCCACCGCGCCGACCATGCCGAGCAGCACGTCGCGCAAACCGTCCTCGAGTTTGCGGCCGGCGGCCAGCGACCTGGCCAGATAGAAGGCGCCCGAGCGGTAGTGCAGCAGTGCGGGGTCGCTCACCCGTAGGGCGGTTGCGACGATCGCATTGGACTCGTGACCCGCCGAGCTGATCGTGTAGAACCCCTGGCCGCGCTCGCGCATCCGTCGCGCGTGAATATCGAGCTGGCGGCTGCCGGCCATCGCGTCGAAGAGCGCGAGCAGGGCTTCGGGGGGCGGGCTCGCGGCGGGCTTCAGCGCGGCCAGGGCCGTCCGCACCCGCTGGTCGAGCTCGTCGTGGTTCATGCACCCGCTCCGTCCTCGATCATGCAACCTCTAACCGTCTCAGACGACACGAGGATGCGCGATCTCGGGCGCGTCAGGCGGGTCTTAGGCGCCGCTGCACGCGCGAGCGAAGCTGTTCGATCAGCGCCGCGTCGGCGGCGGAGTCGGGTAGGTAGACGACCATGCGGCAGTCGAGCGTGCCCGGGATCGGGAAGCCGGACGCGCGAACGCGCACGGTGCCCAGCCCGAAGCACTTAAACGCCTTGGTGACCGGCAGGCCGACCGGATCTGGGATCGGGTGTGTGTCCCACATCCGTGCGAAATTCGGATTGGCGGCGCACAGGGTTTCGATGAAATCGGTCCAGGACACGTCGCCGAGGTGGTTGGCGTAGTTCACGCGCAGCCTGGCCACCATGGACGCGCACACGTCCTCGTCGGTCACCGGCGAATTGCCGTTGGGGTTTGCGTAGATCTGCCAGAGGGCGTTGCGCTCGATACCCGTCGCGGTGACCAGTCCCGGAAACAGCGCCGCGTAGGACTCGTTGGACGCCAGCAGGTCGTACCTGCCGTTGTAGGCAGCCGCGGGCGCTGGATCCAGCGCGTCGAGCACGGACACCAGGTCGCACGGCAGCGTCTCGTTCGCCAGCGGCCGGGGAATCCCCGGAACCTCGGCCAGCCGGTACAGATGCCAGCGTTCGGACGGGCGCAGCTTGAGCACCCGGGCGATCGCGTCTAGAACCTGGACGCTGGCGTTGATCGGCCGGCCCTGCTCGAGCCAGGTGAACCAGGTCACTCCGACGCCGGCGAGCTGAGCAACTTCCTCGCGCCGCAACCCAGGGGTGCGGCGGCGCGGGCCGGGTGCGAGGCCCACCTCGACAGGGGTGACCCGCGCCCGCCGGCTGCGCAGGAACGAGGCGAGCTCTTCTCGTCGGGCCTTGTCCAAGGTGCCGTCAATCACGCTCACGAGTAGAGCCTCCGCCACCGACAACGCATCTGCCAGGTATTTACAACACCACGACCACGGGTCTCTCATCCCGGCTCCGTTGGTGGCCCACGGTGGAAGGCATGACCGTCACTGCCTCGCCGTCAGTCGTGACGCCACCTCGCCCGGCGGCTGCCCGCTCCCGGGCGATCCTCGCTGTGGTGCTGATCGGGCAGTTCATGGCGGTCCTCGACTGTAGCGCCCGATCATCAGCTGTCTAGGATCGACGCACAGACAAGATCTTTTTGGGGACGTAGCCGGGGGCCACCGATACGGTGCCGAACGTGGCTACGGCAGCACGACGGGGCGCCCCGCGGTGCGTGAGCCGACGCTGATCACGTAGCAATTGATGAATGACCCGATCGTTCTGGCCAAGGGGTCGAGATGGAGGGCCTTTCTGGGCTCTCGAAGATTGCTGGCTCGAAAAGTCTTGAATTGTCGAAAATTGGTGTGATATCCTGGCCGCATGAAACTCGATGAAATCCCGTTCGTCCCTGGTATGCCCTGCATCATTCTCGACGACGACGGCAAGCCCTACGCCGCTCAAGTGGAGAATGTCGTCTCTCCAGACGAAGACAAGTCCAAAGACGCCCACTTGGTGACTGTGCGCGTCTACTCACTGCGCAATGTGCTGACGTTGGCGGAAACGCACGGCACGATTTTTGACACCTAAGCCGCCCCACTCCGCCGGAGACTCTGCCGTACGTCTCGGCGTGCCACACCCTGCCGCCCCCGGGGCGTTGGTACTCTGGCCATCTCCAGCTCGGCCGCGATAGCTCGCAGGCTCAGCCCATCCTCCGCACAACAGGCTGATGCAAATCCACGGTCCCCCTTGTCTACGACTCGAGAACGCCCCAAATCGCACGCCTGCGGCTCTTTTCTCAGCTAGCGCGTCCTTCGTCCGCTGCCCGATGACCCGCCGCTCCCACTGGCGACCGATATCGTCACATTGGCCACCAATTCACCGACGGGCGTGCCCAGTGTCGACGCCGACATCGCAGCCGAGCGAGAGATAGCGGGAATGTCAGTCATCACCCTGGAGTTGATGACGCTAAGCGCATTGACGAAATAATCTGACTCTGACAACGAAACGTGCCATTGCTCCGACAGACGTTCACACGCTACAGAGGACTGATCAGGGTCGATTACTTAAGTAATCACATTAATGCTCCTGTATCACTTGATCTTGTATAGCCTGTCACTCTGCCCCATTGCCCTATTGGGTATGGCATGACCTCACCTATCAGTTGATTCGATGAGGCCATGCCGTACCCCTTTACCTATCGGATCACTTGACCTTGGCGCATTCCTGCTCGATCGTTGCGGGTGACTGCAATCGAAGGGTCGTACCGGGAATCGACGGAGCTCGTCCCACGAATCAAGCGGTGCGTAACGGTCACCGCCAGCAGGCCAGACGTATCGCCTGCCGTTGACAAAGCCGTACGCCGCCCTCCACCTGCAGGATCTATGCGGCTTCCGCGCGTTGGCCACCGGCTGCTCGATTGCTCGGCGATCGTCGCCATTCGTGCGCAGCCGAAGGCCGGTTCGTTGCTTCATCCGCGAGGGTGTCTGGCTCTGACCGGCTCGGCGTCACCTCGGCCCAGATCTACCCGGGGACATCACCTGGGAGGCTCGCGCAGAAGATCAACCTGGGTCGGGTAGAGGTCAAACATCGCGGTTCGCTGAGAGCGAGATTCCACGGGTATTGCTGGCGATTCTCGTCGGGTTCTTGTCGTACCCCACTGCTAGCCTCAAACACATGTTCGGGGAATCAGGCGGTCCGGTGACCGTCGAGGTGGCGGTGAAGCAGCTGGCCGACGCCCTGGACACGCTGCTCGATCTGGACCTGACCTCGGCGTCGCGGGACGAGCTGCTGGAGCTGGCCCGCGGGCTGGAGGCGCAGCGGCGGCGGCTGCCGGCCGCGGACCACGCGGCTGATCGGCGAACTCGACGCCCGGGCCGTGGCTGGGGAGCTGGCCTGCGCCGTCGACCGCGGCGCTGCTGGCGCAGTCTGCTGCGCCGGTCACCCCGGGGGAGGCGCGGGCCCGGGTGCGGGCCGCCGGGGACCTGGGCGCGCGGCGGGCGCTGACCGGCGACCTGCTGCCGCCGGTGTTCCCGGCGGTCGCCGCGGCGCAGGCCGAGGGCGCCATCGGCGACCGGCACGCCGCGGTGATCCGGTCCACGGTGCACGCGCTGCCCGCCGCCGCGGCCGACCAGGCCGGGCAGGTGGAGGCGGCGCTGACCGGGCACGCCCGCCGGCTGGACCCGGACCAGCTGGGCCAGGCCGCCCGCCGGCTGCTGGCCTGCCTGGACCCCGACGGCCGGCTGGCCCGACGAGCGGACCACGCCCGGCGCCGGACTGCACGCTGACCCGGCCGCCGGACGGCTCCGGCCCGGCTGCACCGTGCTACCTCACCCCGGCTGCGCCGCCAGTCACCACGCCGTGCTCGACCCGCTGGCCGCCCCGGCGCCCGGCCGCCGACGGCACCCGCGACCCGCGCACCGCCGGGCAACGCCGCACGACGCGTGGAAGACATGGCCGCCGGCTGCTGCGCGCCGGCGAGCTGCCCGACGCCGGCGGCACCCCGGCCACCGTCCTGATCACCCTCACCCTCGACCAGCTGGAGTCCCGGACCGGGCTCGCCACCACCAGCCACGGCGGGCCGATCACCGTCCCCGAGGCGCTGCGGCTGGCCGGCGAAGCCGACCTCATCCCGGTCGTGCTCACCGACACCGGCGGCGTGCTCGGCTACGGCCGAGCCCGCCGGGTCGCCTCATCTGGACAGCGTCTGGCTCTGGCCGCCCGCGACAGCGGATGCTCCTTCCCGGGCTGCGACCGGCCCGCGGCCTGGTCGCAAGACCCACCACGTCATCCCGTGGCATGATGGCGGACCCACCGACCTGGACAACCTGACACTCGTCTGCGGGTTCCACCACCGGGAGTTCGCCAGACGCGGCTGGGCCTGCCGCATCACCGACGGCGTCCCCCACTGGATACCCCCAGCCTGGCTCGACCGCGATCAGCGACCCAGACGAAACACCGCCCACGTCATCGACCTGGCCTGACGCCCGCCGCATTGCGCCCCGCCATAGCCAGGGCCGGGCACCCGCAGCGACGCTCGGATCACTTGGCGACGCTCGGATGCGCGGATCACCAGGGGTCTTCCGCGAAAGCGCGGCTATGGTCACAGCTGTGGCGCGCCCGGTTCACTTCGAGATCCATGCCCTCGATCCGCAGGCGGCGCGGGCCTTCTACGAGACGGTCTTTGGCTGGCGCTTCCAGCGGTGGGGCGACAAGCCGTACTGGCTCGTCATCACGGGCGACGGCGACCCCATGTCCGGGCTACCGCACTCCCAGCCCGGTATCGACGGCGGGCTGGTCCCACGGCAGGAGGAGGAGCAACCAGTCGAGGGGCAGCCGGTGAACGCATTCGTTGTCACGGTCGACGTTCCCGACTGCCAGGAGTACGTCGATCGGGTAGTCGCCGCTGGCGGTT
The DNA here is from genome assembly GCA_963839175.1 of uncultured Actinomycetota bacterium. Classification (GTDB taxonomy): domain Bacteria; phylum Actinomycetota; class Actinomycetes; order Mycobacteriales; family Jatrophihabitantaceae; genus CAWIUB01. The sequence continues at coordinate 55,397 of CAWIUB010000035.1, read as the reverse complement.
CGGTCGTGGTTCCTCCTACCGCCACGCCGGGTATCGGCTGGCTGGCCTACGTCAAGGACCCAGACGGGAACATCCTCGGGCTCATGCAAACGGACCCGACTGCGCAGTAGTAACTCAGGACGAGCCGAGGAGCGACGGCGTAGGGATCCTGCCGTGACCCGCATCCAGGTCATCGGCAGACTGGACGGCCCAGCGGGTCACGGCCGCGACGTCGATTCCATACGGATCGTCGCCGAGGTAGGGGTGGATCGCCTGTGCGCCGCGCCGCAGCAATGCCGCCCCGCCGGTTGCGTTGCCGCGGGCCGCGTGAGTGATTCCTACCGCGAGCTGCGCGAGACCCCGCCAGAGGGCGCGTTCGTCCCCGGCGGCTGACTTCCACGCGTCCTCGAATACCTCATGGGCGTGGAAGGGCTTGCCGTCGTCCAATAGTTGCTGGGCCTGCCGGATGGTCTGGGCCGGTGAGCGGCGAACTCCTTCGGGGGCTCGCTCGACACCGACTGCGTCGTACGGCAGCGGCCGTCCCAGGCCATCGCGCGGGCGGGCGTTGCGCGGCCGTCCTGCGGGGTCCCTATCGCGCTGCTGGTCTGGTCTGGACGTCCGGGTCATACGACGATCCTCCACCCGCGACAGCGTGCCGAGCGGATTCGTGGACGGCTAGCATGCCCGAGACCGTGGCGCGACGTCCGCAGCGCCCGGCACGACGAGCGCGCACTCGTGTCCTACGGCCCGGTAGCCCGCCCGCAAGTGATCCACCGCCACGCGCAGACCGCCGGAGGTGGCGGAGTAGAAGTTCGCGAGCTGGACCATCTGCATTCGAGCCGCCTCAGGATGCCGATCGACGGCTGGCCCGGGGCGGCCGGCGCCGCGATCGGCACAACCACACCCGCCCGGGAACGGGCGGCCACCACCCAGCGGTAGTGCTCGACCCAGCACCTTCGGGGTCACCGCCAGCCCACAACCAGCCGTTCTCGCCGTGCCGGACGAGGTCGAGCGGCCCACCCCGACGCAGCCGCGACCACCGGCACACCCGCACACAGGCTCTCCTGCGCAGCTGGTAGGCGGTCGCGGTCGACGCCGCCAGGGTCAGATCGGCCTATTGTGTAGGCGGTCGGTCTGGAAGATGGCCACAGTCGGGATGCCGTGTACGTTCGCCGCGCGCACGGGCGGCCCAGCCGAGCAGAACCGGTGAGCCCAGGTGCGCGACGTCCGGCGCGATGTCGGCCAGGATCGGGCAGGTCGGCGCTTGGCCCGGTTATCCGTAATCCCGGGTACCCGGGCACGGCAATCGACCGGTCGCGCACGACGTCAACACGTGGCCCAGATCCGGCGCGAAACGCCTGCCCGGTGGGCGCGATCACGACGGGCTCGTGGCTCCGCTCGACGAGCTGGTCGGCGATGCGCAGCACGGAGTTGACCAGACCGTTCACCGCCGGCGAGAACGTCTCGGCCACCAGGGCAACCCGCACGCTCCGACGATGCGCGGATCGCGCGACGGGACGGCGATCGTGACGCGGCGGGCCGATGAAATCTAGCCCACTGGCGGGTGTCGCCGACGCGGCGCGCACGAACCGCGGCCCGGGTACTCCATCGGCCCATCGAGTGTCTATTCTGCAGGTGACACCGCGCGGCGAGCGGTGTCAGGCGGCACAGCGCGATGGCTAGCGCACCTGGAGCGGAGGCACCGTGACCACGACTGTCGAACCGACCACGGTGGAAGCCGAGCCGGTCCCTCGACCGATCGTGAGCCGGCCGTTCCCGGTCCACCAGGCCGCCAAGGGCTCGTTGTTCGGGCAGCTACTGCGCACCACCGATCACAAGATGATCGGCAAGATGTACCTCGCCACATCCTTGGCGTTCTTCATGTTTGGCGGCATCCTCGCGCTGCTGATGCGCGCGGAGCTGGCGCGTCCCGGCATGCAGTTCCTGTCGCCCGAGCAGTACAACCAGCTGTTCACCATGCACGGCACGATCATGCTGCTGTTCTTCGCGACGCCGATCCTGTTCGCGTTTGCCAACCTGGTGTTGCCGCTGCAGATCGGCGCCCCTGACGTCGCGTTCCCGCGGCTGAATGCCCTGTCCTACTGGCTGTACCTGTTCGGGGCGCTCACGGCGAGTTCGGGCTTCCTCACCCCCGGCGGGGCCGCCGACGGCGGGTGGACGTTCTATCTCCCCCTGAACGACGGTTTCAACGCCCCCGGCGTCGGCGCCGACCTGTGGATCGTCGGGGTGGCGCTGTCCGGACTGGGCACGATCCTCGGCGCCGTCAACATGATCACCACGGTGATCACGCTGCGGGCGCCCGGCATGACGATGTTCCGGATGCCGATCTTCACCTGGAACATCCTGGTTACTAGCGTGCTCGCGCTGCTGGTCTTCCCGATCCTGACCGCAGCCTTACTCGTCCTGTGGGTCGACCGGCACATGCATGCGCTGGTGTATGACCCGTCCAATGGCGGCGCAATCCTGTACCAGCACTTGTTCTGGTTCTTCGGCCATCCCGAGGTCTACATCGTGGCGCTGCCGTTCTTCGGCATCATCACCGAAGTCATCCCGGTGTTCAGCCGCAAGCCGCTGTTCGGCTACAAGGGCATGATCATGGCCACCCTGGCCATCGCGGCGCTGTCCAGCGCGGTCTGGGCGCACCACATGTTCACCACGGGCGCCGTCCTGCTGCCGTTCTTCTCGATCATGACGTTCCTGATCGCCGTCCCGACCGGCATCAAGTTCTTCAACTGGATCGGCACAATGTGGCGCGGGTCGATCACGTTCGAGACGCCGATGCTGTTCGCGGTCGGCTTCCTCGTGACCTTCCTGTTCGGTGGCCTGACCGGGGTGCTGCTCGCCAGCCCGCCCCTCGACTTCCACGTGTCCGACACATATTTCGTCGTCGCCCACTTCCACTACGTGCTCTTCGGCACGATCGTGTTCGCCGTGTACTCCGGCATCTACTTCTGGTTCCCGAAGTACACCGGCCGCTACCTGGACGAGCGGCTCGGCAAGCTGCACTTCTGGCTGACGTTCTTCGGCTTCCACGGGACGTTCCTGGTGCAGCACTGGCTCGGCGTCCAGGGCATGCCGCGCCGCTACGCCGACTACCTGCCGACCGACGGCTTCACCACCTTGAACACGATCTCGACGATCAGCTCATTCGTGCTGGGCGCATCGGTCCTGCCGTTCGTCTACAACCTCTACCGGTCCTACCGGTACGGCGAGGTCGTGACGTCCGAGGACCCGTGGGGCCACGGGAACTCGCTGGAGTGGGCCACCTCGTGCCCGCCGCCGCGGCACAACTTCACGTCCATCCCGCGTATTCGTTCCGAGCGGCCGGCGTTCGAGTACCACTACCCACACCTGCTCGAACGGCTCGAGGCCGAGGCGCACACCGGCAGGCGGCACGAGGCGACTCCGACGAGCGTGCTGACCGGGGAGCAAGCCGGTCGGCACACCGACCCCGGGTCGTAACCGCCGGCTAGGTCCGGACGACGGGTTCGCCGAGCAACGTCACGCCGGCGTCGCGAAGCTGGGCCAGCGCGTTCTCGACCGTGGCCGCCGCGACACCAGCGGTGAGATCCAGCCGAACCGTGGTAGCGAACCCGTTACGTGCGGCGTCCAGGGCGGTGGCCCGCACGCAGTGATCAGTCGCGATGCCGACCACCTCGACCTCGTCGACTGACCGCTGGCGCAGCCAGTCAGCCAACGGCACGCCGTCGCACGCTCCTTCGAAGCCCGAGTAGGCGGCCCGGTACTCGCCCTTGTCGAATATCGCCTCGATTCGGGACGTGTCTAGGTCGGAGTGCAATTCGGCTCCGCCCGTGCCGACGACGCAATGCGGGGGCCAGGAGTCCACGTAGTCGGGCGTTGCGGAGAAATGTGCCCCCGGTTGGATGTGGTGGTCGCGTGTCGCGACGGCGCGGTCGAAGCCGCCCGCGCGGAGTCGCTGGCTGACCGCACGGGCTACCGCACTACCGCCCGCGACAGCTAGCGAGCCTCCTTCGCAGAAGTCGTTCTGCACGTCCGCGACGATGAGGGCCCGGGTCACCTCACGATTGTGCAACTTCTGGCCGCCTGGGACCGCCAGAAGTTGCACAATCGCGGAGGGGTCAGACGACCCGGGTGGCGATCGCCGGCTCCCCGTGCGACAGCTTCAGCCCGTCCCAGGGCAGGGTCACCATCGCGGCACGCAGGTGTGCACGCGATTCGTCCAGGTCCGGCAGGTCGTCGACGACGACCTTGCCGCCGCGCAGGAATGGACGTTGCAGCAGCCGGTCGTGCTCGCCCAGCTCGGCGACGGGCCCACTGACGACGACCTCCTCCAGCGCCGTTCCGCTGGGCTTGTGCTCGCGGTGCGCGGTCTTGCGGCCGCCGTGGCTGGCCTTGTCCTGCGACCGCTTCGCCACCGCGCGTCCGTCGACCTCGACCAGTTTGTAGACCAGCCCGGCGGTTGGCGCGCCCGACCCGGTCACGACGGCCGTCCCCGCGCCGTAGCTGTCGACGGGCGCAGCGGCCAGGGCGGCGATCGAGTACTCGTCCAGGTCGCCGCTGACCACGATGCGGGTCTCCTTCGCGCCGAGCTCGTCGAGCTGGGCGCGAGCCTGTCGGGCCAGCACGCCGAGATCGCCGGAGTCGATGCGGACCGCGCCGAGCTGCGGGCCGGCCACCTCGATCGCGGTCGCGATCCCGCGGGTGATGTCGTAGGTGTCGACCAGCAGCGTCGTGCCCGCGCCCATCGAGGTGAGCTGGGCGCGGAACGCGGACGCCTCGTCCTCGTGCAGCAGGATGAACGCGTGAGCCGCGGTCCCCGCCGTTGGGATGCCGAATCGTTGCTGTGCGGCCAGATTCGAGGTCGAGGCGAAGCCCGCCAGGTACGCGGCGCGGGCCGCGGCCACGGCCGCCTGCTCGTGCGTGCGCCGCGAGCCCATCTCGATGATCGAGCGCCCCTCGGCGGCGCTCACCATGCGCGCCGCCGCGGACGCGACTGCCACGTCATGGTTGAGGATCGAGAGGACGACCGTCTCCAGCACGACGGCCTCGGCGAACGTGCCCGACACGGTCAGCAGCGGCGAGTACGGGAAGTAGAGCTCACCCTCGGGGTAGCCGTCGACGTCGCCGCGGAACCGGTACGCCGCCAGGTATTCGGCTCCTCGCTGGCCGACGACGCCGTCGGCCAGCAGCGCGGCGATCACGTCGTCGTCGAAGGTGAAGTCGGCGATCGCGTCGAGCACCCGGGCGGTCCCGGCGACCACGCCGTAGCGCCGGCCGTCCGGCAGTCGCCGGGCGAAGGCCTCGAACACGCAGGGTCGGTCGGCCGTGCCGTCGCGCAGCGCCGACTCGAGCATGGTTAGCTCATAGCGATCAGTCAGCAGACCTGTGCTCATCTCCTGATCGTGTCATGCCACCATGGAAGGCATGCCTGGCACACTCGCCCCGCAACGCGAAGAACAGGCCGGCGTGGAATCGCGGTCGGACCCCGATCGCCCATGGGTGACGATCGTCTGGAACGACCCGATCAACCTGATGAGCTATGTGACGCACGTGTTCATGACCGTGTTCGGCTATCCAAAGGCCAAGGCGGAGAAGCTGATGCTCGACGTGCACCAGAAGGGCAAGGCCGTCGTGTCCACCGGCCCCCGCGAGCGGATGGAGCTCCATGTCGCCACCTTGCACGGCCACGGTCTGTGGGCCACCCTGCAGCACGACGAATGAGCGAGCGTCAGCGCGCGAAGAGCAGCGTGAACCAGTGAGGGTTACCCGCCGCCGCGGTGTCATTCGCCTGCAGCTGGAGCCCATCGAGTCGCAGGTGCTTGGCGGGCTCATGGACGACCTCGATGCGGCGCTCGACTCGTTACCTGACGACGATCCGGTGCACCAACGGCTGTTCCCGTCCGGATACCGGGACGACGAGCAGGCGGCGATGGAGTTTCGGTCGCTGACCGAGGCGGCGCTGCGCGATGGGCGATCGGAGCGGATCGGCATCTGCCGAGCACAGCTGCCCGGCGACGGTGGGACGGTGGAGCTGGACGCCGAAGCGAGCGAGCGATGGCTGAGCGTCCTCAACGACCTGCGGCTCGGGATCGGCACCCGGCTGGACGTGCACGAGGACGACGATCCGGTGATCGACCCGGCCGACCCCGATGCGCAGACACGTGCCGTGTACCAGTGGCTCACCGCACTGCAGGACTCGCTCGTCCGTGTGGCCATGCGTCTCGGCTGATCCAGCCGGCGCTGTCGGGCAGCGACGTCAGGACGGCGGGACGAGATCGCTGATCGTGATCTCGACATGGAACGGTTCCCCGATGTGCGCGGTCTGGCCGGGCACCCACGCCCCGAGCTCGGTGTAGACCGATTCCCCACCGCGCAGGACGTAGGCAGCGAGGCTCACCTCGGGGTGTGTCTCCACTCGCCAATAGGCGCCGATGCCAGCAGCCGCGTATTGCGCTGGCTTGGTAATCCGGTCCGTCGTCACTGACCCCGGCGAGACCACCTCGACCACGAGCAACACGTCGTCAGCATGCGCGAGCTTGCCGCCAGTGCGGAAAGCCTCCAGCGGCAGCACGACCAGGTCGGGGACGCGGTAGGACGGACGCAGGTCGAGTGTTATCGGTCCGACGACCTTGAATCCGGCCGGCAGCGCCGACCTGATTACTGCTCGGACCTCCGCGCTGACGAACTCGTGGTCCAGTGCTGGCCCGGGGCTCACGACCAGCGCTCCGTCGACGATCTCGTAGCGTCGCCAGTCCACGTCCTCGGGCAGCGCCTGCAGGTCCTCGAAGGTCCACGTCTGCTGCAGTGGAACCGTCGCCGAGCTGGCGGACACGAACACCACCCCCTTCGCACATCCAGTCTGACCACATCGAGTCAGCCTGGCCAGGGGTGTGACCGCGCATAGCCCGCGCCTGCGATCTGTGGATCCAGCACCGGCCTGTGGACGGGCACGAGCCCGATTCGCCAGCCTCGGCTAACCTTGACGGTCGTGCTGACCATCGACCGGGCGACGCGCGACGCGATCGTGGCCCATGCTCGCCGGGACCATCCGGACGAGGCGTGCGGCATCGTCGCTGGGGCGGTGGGGAGCGACCGGCCGACCCGGCTGGTCGAGATGGTCAACGCGGAGCGGTCGCCGACGTTCTATCGATTCGATTCCGTCGAGCAGCTGAAGGTCTGGCGGGAGATGGACGAGGGCGACGAGGAGCCGGTGGTCATCTATCACTCGCACTCGGCCACCGAGGCGTACCCGTCGCGCACCGATATCTCGTACGCCCAGGAGCCGACTGCGCACTATGTGCTGGTTTCGACCTGGCAACCCGATGCCACCGAGTTCCGGTCGTTCCGGATCCTGGACGGCGCGGTCACCGAGGAGCCGGTCGAGGTGGTCGAGCGCTGTGCATAGCGTCCTGATCGAGCGGGTTCTGCTGGGTCACACCCCGGCGGACGTGGAGTACGACTGTCGGTGATCTCCACCACCCGCGGCCCGCGGTGGGACGATTCCCAGTAGGGCACCGCGTTTCCCCTGATCAACCCAGAATCCGCGTGACAGGAGCACGACCGACAATGGCCATCGAGGTTAAGATCCCGACAATACTCCGCACCTACACGGGAGGTGCGAAATCCGTCGAGGCGTCCGGCGACACGCTTGCGGCGCTGCTCGACTCGCTCGACGCCGATCATCCGGGTCTGAAGGGCCGGCTGGTCACCCAAGACGGGGGGCTGCACCGCTTCGTCAACGTGTACGTCAACGACGAGGACGTCCGCTTCACCGGCTCGCTCGACACCAAGCTGCAGGACGGCGACGCGGTGACGATCCTGCCGGCGGTCGCTGGCGGCTGAGAATGCGCTACGACTCGCTGACCGAGGCGGTCGGCGACACTCCACTGGTCGGCCTGCCGCGGCTGTCGCCGCGATGGGATGGCGACAATCCCGTGCGGCTATGGGCGAAGCTCGAAGATCGCAACCCAACGGGATCGATCAAGGACCGCGCCGCGCTGGCGATGGTCAGGGCCGCCGAGGACGACGGTCGGCTGACGCCCGGCAGCACGATCCTCGAACCGACCTCCGGCAATACCGGCATCTCGCTGGCCATGGTCGCCAAGGTGCGCGGCTATGGCCTGGTCTGCGTGATGCCGGAGAACACCTCGAGCGAACGCCGGCAACTGCTGGAAATGTTCGGCGCGCGCATCGTCTTCTCTCCGGCGGCAGGCGGCTCGAATCAGGCCGTCGCGCTGGCCAAGCAGATCGCGGCCGAGAACCCCGAGTGGGTGATGCTCTACCAGTACGGCAACCCGGCCAACGCGCAAGCGCACTACGAGACGACCGGTCCGGAGATCCTGCGCGACCTGCCGACGATCACCCACTTCGTGGCGGGCCTGGGCACCAGCGGCACGCTGATGGGCATCGGGCGGTATCTGCGGGAGAAGGTTCCCGACGTCGCGATCGTCGCCGCCGAACCCCGCTACGGAGAGCTCGTCTATGGATTGCGGAACATCGAAGAGGGGTTCGTGCCCGAGCTCTACGACGATTCGGTGTTGACGACGCGGTTCTCGGTGACGTCCTACGACGCACTGCGACGCACCCGCGACCTGATCGAGCACGAGGGGATCTTCGCCGGTATATCCACCGGCGCCATCCTGCACGCGGCCTTGGCCATCGGTGATCGGGCGGCGGCAGGGGACGAGCGGGCAGACATCGCGTTCATCGTGGCCGACGGCGGCTGGAAGTACCTGTCGACCGGCGCCTACGAGGGATCCCTGCAGCACGCCGCGGAGCAGCTGGAGGGCCAGCTCTGGGCGTAAGCCATCTTGGCCCCATTGCAGCGCCGACACGCCGAGCGGAACCCTGCAATGGGGCCAAGTTCCTTCGAAGCGTTCCTAACTCCTAAGGAGTTGGGCCTTCCCGCAGGGTCAAGATGGACCGGTGCGGACCGGACGCGCAGCCGCGGGCCTCGTCGGCGTGCTCGCGGCCGGGGCGGCGGTCGGCGCCGGGGAACTGGCCGCGGCGTTCTTCCGTCCGGCCGCTTCGCCGATCGTGGCCGTCGGCAACCGGCTGATCGACCTCACCCCAGAGTCGGTCAGGCGCTGGGCGATCCGCGACTTCGGCGGCAACGACAAGCTCGTGCTGCTGAGCGGGATCTACCTGGCGATCGCCGTGCTGGCCATCGTGGTCGGCATCCTGGCCGGCTACCGGCGCTTGTTCGGTGTCCTCGGGCTTGCCGTGTTCGGCGCCGTCGGCTGCTACTGCGCGCTGACGGCGAAGGCGCACCGCGGCTCCGACGTCGTCCCGGCAGTCGTGGCCACCGTCGTAGGCATCGCGGTGCTGGTGCGGCTGACCCGGCTGGGGGACGAGACGCACGGCGAGTCAGCCTCCGACCGCCGCCGGTTCCTGCTGCTCAGCGCCACGACCGCGGGGCTGGCCCTCGTCGCCGGTTTCGGCGGACGGTTCCTGCAGGCCCGCCGGGCAGACGTCTCGAAGGCCCGCGCCGCGGTGCGGCTGCCCGCGCCGGGATCGGTCGCGCCCGTGCTGGCCACCGGCACCGACCTCGGCAAGAGCGGGGTGCCGTTCGTTACCCCGGCGAGCGACTTCTACCGGGTCGACATCGCGCTGACGGTGCCGCAACTCGATCCGGCGGCCTGGAAGCTGCGCGTTCACGGGATGGTCGACCACGAGCTGACACTGACCTACGACGACGTCCTGGCCCGGCCGCTGATCGAGGGCTACCTCACGCTGAACTGCGTCTCCAACGAGGTCGGCGGGAATCTCATCAGCAACGGGCGATTCCTCGGCGCGCCGTTGGCCGACATCCTGCGCGAGGCGGGTGTGAGCCCCGAGGCCGACCAGCTCGTGGCCAGCGGCGCGGACGGCATCACGATCGGCACGCCGACGGCCGTGGTCATGGACGGGCGCGACGCGATGCTCGCGGTCGGCCTGGACGGGGCGCCATTGCCGACCGCGCACGGCTTCCCGGTGCGGATGATCGTCCCGGGGCTGTTCGGCTACGTATCCGCATGCAAATGGATCGTCAGCCTGGAGGCGACGACGTTCGACGCGGTGGAGGCGTACTGGGTGCAGGGCGGGTGGGCGCGCGAGGGGCCGGTGCGGCTCGCATCCCGCATCGACCGGCCGACCGCATCCCACGCGGTGCGGGTGGGTGAGATGGTGACCGTGGCCGGTGTCGCCTGGGACCAGCACGTCGGAGTCAGCAAGGTCCAGGTCCAGGTGGACGACGGCGCCTGGCAGGACGCCCGCCTGGCACCGGTGCCGTCGATCGACACCTGGCGGCAATGGGTCTATCCGTGGACGGTCGAACGGCCGGGTAAGCACACCCTGCAGGTGCGGGCGTTCGACGCGGCCGGCCGCGGCCAGGACGAGACCCGGCGCGATCCGTTCCCGTCAGGTGCCACTGGCCTGCACCGCATCACGGTCCGGGCCACCTGAAGTTGCGAAGACCTACCCTGGATGGGTGACCACCCCGGACAGCGACTCGCCACGCCGCCGGCTGGCACTGCCCTCGCCGAGCACTGCCGCCGAGGAGCCCGAACGCAGGCGGCGCCTCGACACCGGCACCTGGGGCGGCGCGCTCGCCTTGATGGCTGTCATCGCGGCGCTGCTGTTCGTCGTGGAGGCTTTCGACGCGGCGAGTAACCACCGGCTGGACCGATTCGGGCTCAAGCCGCGTGAGGTCGACGGGCTCTGGGGCGTGCTCGCGTCTCCATTTCTGCACGCCAGCTGGTGGCATCTGATCTCGAACATGGCACCGTTCGTCCTACTCGGCTGGGTCGTGCTGTTGTCTGGTCTGCGCACCTGGCTTGCCGTGACGGCGATCGTGATGTTCGGCGGCGCCATCGCCACCTGGCTGATCGCGCCTGCGGGGTTGATCGTCGGATCCAGCGGGGTCGTCTTCGGCTGGATGGGGTACCTGATCGCCCGGGCGTTCTTCGCGCGCCGGTTGCTGTGGATCGTCATCGCCGTCTTCGTCGCGTTCTTCTTCAGCGGGCTGTTCGCCGGGCTGTTGCCGTCGATCAGCTCCAACGTCAGCTGGCAGGCGCACGTTTGCGGGTTCGCCGCCGGCGTGGGGGCCGGGTGGTTACTGCATCCGCGCACGCCTCGGCGCACGGCCAGCAGCAGCTCCGTATCCTGACGCAGTGCCCCATCCCCTGGCCGGCGGTCGGCTGGCACCGATTGGCATGGTCGACTCCGGCGTCGGCGGCCTTACCGTCGCACGCGCCGTCCTCGACCAGCTGCCGCACGAAGCGCTGCACTATGTCGGCGACACCGCACACAGCCCGTACGGCCCGAAACCGCTCGCCGACGTGCGCCGGTACGCGCTGGCGTTGCTGGATCAGCTCGTCGAGTCGGGCGTCAAGGCCCTCGTCATCGCCTGCAACGCCGCTTCCGCTGCCTGCCTGCGGGACGCCCGCGAGCGCTATGACGTGCCGGTCGTCGAGGTGATCGTGCCCGCGGTACGGCGCGCCGTCGCCGCGACGCGCAACGGCCGGGTGGGCGTCATCGGGACGGTCGCCACGATCACCAGTGGCGCGTACGAGGACGCGTTCGCCGCGGCTGCCGGGGTCGAGGTCTACAGCGCCGCCTGCCCGCGGCTGGTCGACTTCGTCGAACGCGGGATTACCAGCGGGCGCCAGCTGCTCGGCCTGGCCGAGTCCTACCTCGCCCCGCTGAACCAGGCGGGCGTCGACACGCTGGTTCTCGGTTGCACACATTATCCGCTGCTCACCGGCCTGATCTCCGTGGTCATGGGCGACTCCGTCACGCTGGTGTCGAGCGCCGAGGAGACGGCGAAGGACGTGTACCGGCTGTTGATGCGGGCCGACCTGCTCCGCCCGGACGACGCCCCGGCACCGGCGCATCGGTTCGAGGCGACCGGGGAAGCCGTCCGATTCGACCGGCTGGCCCGTCGGTTCCTCGGCCCGGGCGGCGTCGACTTCGTCAGCCCAGCTGTGGGTGGCGCCGCATGAACCACGCCCCACAAAACCACCCCACGAAATCGCTTCGCGATTTCGCAGGGACCCCGGATCGCTCCGCTGGCGCTGCACGATTTCGCGGGGGCCCCAGGTGAAGGTAATCGTGCTGGGTTGCTCGGGCAGTCTGCCGGGACCTGACTCGCCCGCGTCCGGGTACCTCCTCGAAGCCGAGGGCTTCCGTCTCGTGCTCGACCTGGGCAGCGGGGTGATGGGGACGCTGCAGCAGCACGTGGCACCACCCGAGGTCGACGCGATCGTGCTCTCGCACCTGCATCCCGACCACTGTGTCGACCTCGCCGCGTTCCACGTGGCGCTGCGCTACGGCCCGGTCAAGGCGCCGGCCCGTATCCCCGTCATCGCTCCGTCCGGCACCCGCGGACGCATCGAGGCAATCATCGACCCGCTGGCCCGCAAGCACGGCCTGCACGAGCTGTTCGAGTTCTCCACGCCGCGCAGCGGCGAGCTGGGACCGTTCGTGGTTTCCTTCGCCGAGGTCAACCATCCGGTGCCCGCGTACGCGATCCGAGTCACCGACGGCGAGCGGACATTCGTCTACTCCGGCGACACCGGTGAGAGCGATGCGCTGACCTCGCTGGCCCACGGCGCCGACGTCCTGCTGTGTGACGCCACGTTCGGACCCGAGGAGCCGTACGTGCCGAACCTGCACCTGACGGGACGCCAGGCCGGTGAGCACGCGGCGCGGGCCGGGGTCGACCGGCTGATCGTGACCCACGTCCCACCATGGGGATCGCGGGCGACTGCGGTAGCCGAGGCGTCCGCGGCGTTTGCCGGCTCGGTCGAGGCAGCCCAGCCTGGCGCCGAGTACTGGATCTGAAGGTGACCGATGCCACCCCTACCCGATACGGCGTTCACCCGTTGTAAACCCGGCTGAAAGATCTGCCCGGCACGGTGGAGGGCGTCCGAATAGCCAACTCGGGTGGGGAATCGTGACCGGAACAGAGCTCGACGAGTACGTTTCCAAGGTGAACTGGCTGGTGGCACGCGGCCGGGACGACCTGATCGACGAAATCGCCGATGAGTGCGAGCGGCGCATCGCGTCAGGGCGTCGCGGCGAACTGCGCCACCCCGACGCCGCATAGCGCTTCGCCGCGCCTCCCGGAGTCGGCCCCGGTGCAGCCCTACCTTTTGGGACGTGAACAGGCGCGGGTTCCTGTTGCTGGCGGCCGCCGGGACGGTCGGCGGCCTGGCTGCGCTCGGACGGCATGCCGACACCCCACCGAGTCAGCCGGCTACGTCGCCCAGCTCGCCATCGGGCGACCCGGGGCGCGGCAAACTGGGGCTCGCCGGGGCACCTGGCGCCGAGAGCTACGTACCAGCCTCGGTCATCGACCGGCTCCCTGGTGCCTACCGGCAGCTGGCGCTGACGATCGACGACGGCGTCAGCAGCGACGTCGTCGCCGCCTACATCCAGTTCGCCAAAGACACCGGCGCGAGACTGACGTTCTTCGTCAACGGCATGCGCCCGTCGTGGACCGTCAACGCACCGGCACTACGGCCGCTGGTCGACAGTGGGCAGATCCAGCTGGCCAACCACACCTGGTCGCATCGCAGCCTGCCGTCCCTCTCCGACCGCACGGTCGCGACGGAAATCGACTCCAACGACCAGTTCCTGCAACGGATGTACGGGATGAGCGGACGCCCGTTCCTGCGGCCGCCATACGGCAACTACGACGACCGGACTCGGCGTATCGCCACCGAGCACGGGTACTGGGTCACCACGATCTGGTACGGCTCGCTCGGTGACTCGGACCCGACGATCACCGAGGCGCAGCTGCTGAACAATGCTCGGAAATGGCTGCAGGCACAGCGGATCGTGATCGGCCACGCCAACCAGCCGCCGGTCACCCACCTGTACGGTCAGCTCGCTGACATCATCCGCGAGCGCAATCTGCACATGGTGACCCTGAACGACGTGTTCAGCACGAGGTGACCTCAACCGGCCAGGAAGCTGAGCCGGACGCTGCGCCGGGTGTTGTCGACGTTGGTGTCGACCAGGCAGATCGACTGCCAGGTACCCAGCTGTAACCGTCCGCCCACCACCGGCACGACGATCGACGGCGCGACGAGTGCGGGCAGCACGTGGTCACGGCCGTGACCTGGCGAGCCGTGGCGATGCCGCCAGCGATCGTCGCGCGGCAGCAGCGCGTCCAGGGTCGCCAGCAGGTCCTCCTCGCTTCTCGCGCCGGTCTCCATGATCGCCACGCCGGCGGTGGCGTGCGGCACGAAGACGCTGAGCAGCCCGTCCCCGCCGTCGCGGGCGAATCGGGCGCACGCGTCCGTGATGTCGGCCACGGCCGGCTGCCGGCCGGTGTCGATGGTGATCGTCTCGCTGCGCATGACGTCCATCCTGCCCGCCGGGATTTGGGACAGTGGAGGCATGCAGGTCGCGATCCTCGGCCCATTAGAGCTCCAGTACGGCGACGTCCGAGTCGACGTCGCGGGTTCGCGGCTGCGCCGCCTGCTGATCCGCCTGGCCCTCGACGCCGATCGCCCGGTGAGCGCCGGAGTCTTGGCCGACGCGGTATGGGGCGACGATCCGCCGTCCGACGCGGCCAACGCGCTGCAGTCGCCCCGGTCAGGTCCTCGTCGACGGACGCGTACTGGCCGGTGAGGCCGATCGTCTGGCGCACCTGGCGCGGGTCGCGGGCCACGTCGACGCCGCCGACCCGGGCGGTGCCCGAATCCGCGGCGATCAACGTCGCCAGGATGCGGACCGCCGTCGTCTTGCCAGCGCCGTTCGGGCCCAGGACGCCGAGCACCGTGCCCTCGCGTGCCGCCAGGTCGATACCCGCCAGCGCCTGGGTGGCGCCGAAGCGTTTGGTGAGGCCCTCGGCCTCGATTGCGTAGCTCATGACCACGATCGTGGGCGGCGTCGCTGACACGGCCCGCACATCCCGCTGGCATCGACTGGTACGGGACGCACCCCGGATAGGCTGGCCAGTATGTCCCGTCCTGATGACCGTGCTCCTGATCAGCTGCGTCCGGTAACGATCACCCGAGACTGGCAGAGGTACGCCGAGGGGTCGGCGTTGATCGAGTTCGGCGAGACGAAGGTGCTGTGCGCGGCGTCGGTGGTCAAGGGCGTGCCGCGGTGGCGCAAGGGCAGTGGCCTGGGCTGGGTGACGGCCGAGTACGCGATGCTGCCGCGCGCCACGCTCACCCGCAACGACCGCGAGTCGGTCAGGGGGCGGATCGGCGGACGGACCCATGAGATATCGCGGCTGATCGGACGGTCGCTGCGCGCCGCCGTCGACCTGTCGGCGCTGGGTGAGAACTCGATCTCGATCGACTGCGACGTGCTGCAGGCCGACGGCGGCACCCGCACGGCGGCGATCACCGGCGCCTACGTCGCGCTGGCCGACGCCGTCCGATGGCTGGATGCTCAGCAGGCGCTCGGCAAGGCCAACCCGATCGTCAACTCGGTATCCGCGGTTTCGGTCGGCGTCATCGACGGCGAGCCCCGGCTGGACCTGATGTACGAGGAGGACGTGCGCGCCGACACGGACATGAACGTCGTCGTGACCGGCGATGGCGCGTTCGTGGAGGTGCAGGGCACCGCTGAGGCAGCTCCGTTCGACCGCCTGGAGCTGGACGCGATGCTCGACCTCGCCCTGGCCGGCTGCGCGACGCTTGCGAAGCTGCAGGCCGAAGCGCTCGGCTGATGGCACGGCTGCTGCTCGCGACACGCAATCGGAAGAAACTCGAGGAACTGCGACGGATTCTGGGCTCCGCCTTCGGTGTTGAGGTCATCGGCCTGGCTGACGTAGAGCCGTACGACGAGCTGCCGGAGACCGGCGCGACCTTCGCCGAGAACGCTCTGATCAAGGCGCGGCGCGGTGTCGAGCAAACGGGGCTGCCGACGGTGGCCGACGATTCAGGGCTGACGGTGGACGCGCTGAACGGCATGCCGGGCGTGCTGTCGGCACGTTGGGCCGGCGGGCATGGCGACGACGAGGCAAACCTCCGGCTCATCCTGGATCAGCTGGCCGACACCCGAGACGACCGGCTGGGTGCGGCGTTCGTCTGCGCCGCTGCGCTGGTCACGCCCGATGGTCGCGAGATGGTGACCGAAGGCCGGATGGCCGGCCGGCTGGTTCGCAAGCCCCGCGGCACCAACGGCTTCGGCTACGACCCGATCTTCGTTGCCGATGGCAAGACGCTCACCAACGGCGAGTTGCCGCCGGGGGAGAAGGACGTGATCAGCCACCGCGGCAAAGCGTTGCGGGCGCTGGGCCCGCATATCATCGCGGCCGTGAGCCGAGGTGACTGAGTTTCGCGAGCCCGACGACGCGCGTGTCTACGCACGGGAGGTGCTGACAGGCGAGCTGGTTCGGTTACGTGGCCTGCGCGACGACGACCTGCCGGCGCTGACCCGGTGGTACACCGACCCCGCGTTCACCGTCACGAACTCATCGTGGGTGGTCCCGCAGTCGGAGGCGGCGGTCAAGGCCCGGTTCGCGGAGTGGAGCGCCAACCAACGTGACGATCTGGGCTTCGCGATTGAGACGCTCGACGACCCGCCCGTCCTCGTCGGGCACGTCGGACTGTTCGGCGCCCGGCCCAAGGACAAGTGCGCGACCATCGGCATCGGACTCGGCCTGGAGCACACCAATCGGGGTTACGGCTCGGACGCCGTTCGGGTGCTCACCGACTACGCGTTCCGCGAGATGGGGCTGCACCGCGTCCAGCTCGAGGTCTATGCCTTCAATCGCGGGGCAGTCCGCGCCTACGCCAAGGCGGGCTTCGTCGAGGAGGGCCGTCGCCGCGCGATGGTGTTGCACGACGGCCATTGGTACGACGAGGTGCTCATGTCGGTGCTCGACTCCGAGTGGTCGGCGCGACAGCCGGCCTAGGGCGTGCCCTCGCCGCACATCATCGTCACTTGTTCGACCGAGAGCGTGCCTGCGCTTGCCGAGCGTCGAACAAGTCGGGAGGGGGCGGGCTACGGGGTGCCCGACCGAGGCGTGGGTGCGCCGTGCGGATGCTGGTGCTCCAAGGCGATCTCGTCTGCCCCGGTCATGCCCTCCGGCAGGTCGATCGTCGTTCGTGGCCCCTTGAACCAATTCTTCACCGACACGTGCCAGGCGATCCACAGCAGCAGCAACGCTCCGGGCACGACCAGGATCGTGTAGTTGACGTAGCGCCAGGCGAAGCCGCTATTCCACGGCAGACCGCCGCTGGACGTCGGCAGCAGCGCGACGATCGAGGTGATCACGATCTCGACGACGGCCACGATGCACATCCACTTGTACGTCGCGCCGAGCGTCCAGTTGCCCGGCTGGAATCTCGATCCAGCCCGCCAGCGGAGGAAGATCGGCACCGCGAACGCCACGTACAAGCCGATGACCCCGATCGAGACAACCGCGAAGAAGGCAACAGGCACCGGGGCGCCGTTGATGTCGACCTCGACAAGCGCCGGAAGCGTGAGCAGCACCGCGATCACGGCCGACACGATCACGCCATACACCGGGACCTTGTTGTGGTTCAGCCGCGCCCAGTACTGCGCGCCCGGGACCGCGCCGTCGCGGCTGAACGCGTAGAGCATGCGGGTCGTGCTGGTCATGCAGGCCACGGTGCAGAAGAACTGCCCGGCCGTGGAGATCAGCAGGATGGTGCCGGCCCAGTTCGACGACAGCGCCTGGCTGAAGATCACCGCGACGGCCCCGCCGCCCTTGGTCACGCCGTTCTCGTCCTGAACGGCGAACAGGAAGGTCAGCAGCAGGATCCAGCCGCCGATCGCGGAGTAGAAGATCGAGCGCCACATGCCCTTGGCCGCCGAGTTCGCCGCACTGTGCGTCTCCTCCGACAGGTGCGCCGAGGCGTCGTAGCCGGTGATCGTGTACTGCGTCAGGATGGCCGACAACGGGAGGACGTAGAGGATGAAGCCGAGTCCGTGGGTCTGCCCGCCGAACAGTCCGGTGTTGTTGACGGTATGCGTGAACACCGATCCGGCGCTGGCGTGATGCTTCGGCACGAACAGCAAGATCCCTACGACCGTCGCCGCGCCGAGCACGTGCCACCACACGGAGATATTGTTGAGAATGGCGAGCAGGTGGCTGGAGAAGATGTTGACGAGTGCGACCAGCACGAGCACGACCATGAAGATGACGAAGACACGCTTAAGGCTGTAGTGCGCCGCCCACGAGTCGCTGAGGGTGTCGAGAGTCAGGTCGAAGAACGTCGCGCAGCCGTAGGCCACCGAGGCGTCGATGGCGAGCAGCCCGATCAGGTTCAGCCAGCCGGTGTAGTAGCCCGCCTTCGCGCCCCCGAGCTTGGACGCCCACCAATAGATGCCGCCGGAGGTGGGGAATGCCGAGACCAGCTCGGACATGCACAGTCCGATCACCAGGATGAAGCACGAGACGATCGGCCAGCCCCAGGCGATCGCGGCCGGGCCGCCGTTGTTCCAGCCGACGCCGAACGTCGTGAAGCAGCCGGCCAGGATTGAGATGATCGAGAACGAGATGGCGAAGTTCGAGAATCCCGACCACGATCGATGCAGTTCCTGCTTGTAGCCGAGCTCGGCGAGTCGGTGTTCGTCCTCGCTAAGCTCATCCAGCACGATTCCCTCGGGCACCTGTTCTCCTTCAGCTCGTCACGTCTGCCAACAGCCGGGCCAGGTCCGGCCCGTCGAACTCAGCCGTTGCACGGTCGTATTTCTCCATGCCCCATGACCAGAAGTCGAACTCGATGTCGCTGATGGCGTCTTGAATGGACGCCCAGAGCGTCCAGCCGTATTTGGACATCAGCCCGTAGAGCCGGGCACGCGCCACCAGGGACGGCTCGGGTGAGCCGTGATAGAGCCCGACGATGTCGTCCAGGCGGCCGATCGGCAGGCTGGCCTCGCTCCACATGTTCCCCAGCTCGAAGTACGGGTCGTTGTTGCCGGCGTACTCGTAGTCGATGATCCAGACTCGCGTGCCGTCGTCAATCAAGTTGCTGGCAAGCAGATCGTTGTGGCAGGGGACCATCGGCTGGACGTGGACCGCGAGGGCCGCCTCGATCTGCGCGACGAGCGGCATGAAGTCCAGGTATCGGGCAGGTAGCCGAAAGCCGTGCTCTTGCACCAGGGCAAGATATCGGCGCTGGACGGCGAACATGTCGAAATCGTCAGCGAAACGCGGCGCGGCGTGCAGCCGCCCGACCGCGGCGATTACTCGGGACAGGACGCCGTCGTTGGCCAGATCGGCGGACCCCAGGGTGCGGCCGTCAACCCAGTCGATGACCAGGAGACCGCCACTGGGTACGTACTCGACCACGCCCGGCCCGGCCCCGACCGTGGCGGCGATCAGCGAGTTGCTGTACTCGGCGTCGCGGTCGATCGCGAGCAGTTCGCTGCTGGCCGACGAGAGCCGTGCTACGTAACGGCGGCGCCCTTTCGTGACCTGGTAGTTGTGGTTCGTCAGGCCCCCGGGCAGCCGCTTGATCCGGCGCGGGCCAGCGAGCACGGGTATCGCGTCGAGAATGGCTGTGAGTTCCTCGTCCATGGCTGGGGTGGACGCGCCGACGTCGTCGCAGGCGATCGGCACGCGCACTCCTCTCCCGCGGGGCGCCGTGGGCAGACACCGTGGACTTCACGGATGCTAGGCCCGCCAAAGGGAAATGGGCTAGTCCCCACTCCTTTGGGTTCGGCGCGTCGCGGGCTGCTAGCGTCGCCGAGTCCGGATCGCGGCCACCGGGGGAGATGTGATGCCAGCAGATCTGCCCACCTCGTCGCGGATCGTCATCATCGGCGGGGGAGTCGGCGGGACGAGTATCGCCTACCACCTAACCGAACTGGGTGAACGTGACGTGCTGCTCGTCGAGCGCTCCGAGTTGACGAGTGGCTCGACGTTCCATTCGGCGGGCCTGGTGGGCCAGCTGCGCGCCGACCCGACGCTGACCCGGATGAACATCCACTCGGTCGAGTTGTACCGGCGGCTCGGCGAGGCGGTCGGCTGGACCGAGTGCGGTGGCATCCGGCTGGCGTCCAGTCCCGACCGGCTGGCCGAGATCCGCCAGCAGATCAGCTGGGCACGCACGTTCGGCCTGCCGCTGCAGGAGATTTCGCCGCGCGAGGCTCAGGAGCTGTTCCCGTTGATGTCGACCGACGGGGTCGTCGGCGCCGCGTACCTGCCATCGGACGGCTACCTCGAACCGTCGCAGCTGTGTTACACGCTGGCCGGATTGGCTCGCGCAGGCGGCGTGCGCATCGAGTCGCGCACCAGGGTCATCGGGATCGACGTCCGAGACGGCCGGGTGTCTCGGGTACGAACGGATCGCGGCGATGTCGACTGCGAGGTGGTCGTCGACTGCGGCGGAATGTTCGCCGCGCAGGTCGCCCGGATGACCGGAGTGCGCGTGCCGATCGTTCCGATGTCGCACCAGTATCTGGTGACGGCCGGCTTTCGCTCGCCAGGCGACCCTGTGCTGCCGACGCTGCGCGATCCTGACCTGCTCGTCTACCTCCGGCAAGAGGTCGACGGTCTGGTCATGGGCGGCTACGAACGCAGCTCTCAGCCGTGGATGATGAGCGCGTCGTCCTACGACGCGATACCGTCCGACTTCAACGGCAAGCTGCTTGCCGAAGATTGGCCGCGGTTCGAGCAGATCGCTGCCAACGCACAGATTCGCGTCCCGGCGGTGGCCGACGTCGGCGTGCGCAAGCTGATCAACGGGCCCGAAGCGTTCACCCCCGACAACGAGTTCTGTCTTGGCGAGACGGCCGTCGGCGGGTTCTTCGTCGCGGCTGGCTTCTGCGCGCACGGCATTGCGGGCGCGGGAGGGATCGGTCGGCTGATGGCGCAGTGGATCGTCGATGGGCGTCCGGGTATGGACGTCTGGCACATGGACGTCAGCCGCTTCGGCCAGCAGTTCCGTTCGCCTGGGTATACGTTGGCGCGCACCGTCGAGAGCTACCAGACGTACTACGACATCCGCTACCCCGGCGACGAGCGGCTCGCCGGGCGGCCGTTGCGGCTGCCGCCCGCCTACGGCTGGCACGCCGAGCACGGCGCGGCCTTCGGGGAGAAGTCCGGCTGGGAGCGGGTGAACTACTACGCCGCGAACGCGATGGCCGGGGATGCGTCCACGCGGCCGACTGGCTGGGCCGAGCGCAACTGGTCGCCGGCGATCGAGGCCGAGCACCGCGCTACCCGCGAGCGCGCGGGCCTGTTCGACGAGTCGTCGTTCGCGAAGATCGCGGTGAGTGGAGCCGGTGCGGGCGCCCTTCTCGACTGGGTCTGCGACAACCGGGTGGCCCGCCGAATCGGGGCGGTGACGTACACGCAGGCGCTGAACGATCGTGGCGGCATCGAGTCGGACTTCACCGTCACCCGTCTTGCCGACGACGAGTTCCTGATCGTCACCGGCACCGCATACGGCTCGCACGACCTGGCCTGGCTGCGCCGTCAGGCGCGGCTCGCTGCCGCCGACGTGCGAATCGCCGATATCACTGGGCAATTCTGCTGCTACGCCCTGTGGGGGCCGCATGCGCGGGACATCCTCGCACCGCTGACGCCCGCCGACCTGTCGAGCGAGGCGTTCCCGTTCATGACCGCGCAGGTGATCACGGTGGGCTCGGTCCCGGTGCACGCGCTCCGCGTGACGTACACCGGTGAACTGGGC
The DNA here is from genome assembly GCA_963839175.1 of uncultured Actinomycetota bacterium. GTDB lineage: Bacteria > Actinomycetota > Actinomycetes > Mycobacteriales > Jatrophihabitantaceae > CAWIUB01. Next base: position 33,801 of record CAWIUB010000035.1, on the reverse strand, counting down.
TGGGAGCTGTACGCATCAGCCGAGTACGGCGTGACGCTATGGCAGACGTTGTGGGGCGCAGGAGCCGAGTACGGCGTGATGGCGTGCGGCTACCGGGCGATCGAGAGTCTGCGGCTGGAGAAGGGCTACCGCGTTTGGAGCACCGATGTCACGCCGGAGACGACGCCCTACGAGGCGGGACTCGGCTTCTGCGTCAAGCTCGACAAGCCGGGTGGGTTCGTCGGCCGAGATGCGCTGACCGCGGACGTCGGTCGCCGCCTGTGCTGCATCGTGCTCGACGACCCGCGTAACCTGGCGCACGGCAACGAGCCGGTGCGGGTCGGCTCGCGGGTCGCCGGGCGTGTGACGTCCGGGGGCTACGGCTACACGGTGGGGGCCTCGATCGCGTATGCCTACCTGCCGGTGTCCGATGCGACGCCCGGCATTGCGGTCGAGGTCGATCTGTTCGGCGAATGGGTGCGCGGCGTCGTCACGCAGGAGCCGCTCTACGACCCCGAGGGCGAGCGGGTAAGAAGGTGAAGGGGTGTTCAGACTAGTTTCCGACTAGTCTGAACGAGTGACCACCGTGGGCGCCTACGAGGCCAAGACCCATCTACCTCGCCTGCTCGACGAGGTCGAGCGTGGCAACATCGTGACAATAACCAAGCACGGCCGCGAAGTTGCCCGACTGGTTCCCGTGGCCCCGCATCACGGGCAACCCGCGGATGTCGTTGCGGAGCTTCGCCGGGCGAGGCGCGGTGTGCGACGAGGACGCTTCTCGGTGCGCCGGATGATCGAAGAGGGTCGCAGATAGTGGCCTTCGTCATCGACACATCGGTGACGATGGCGTGGTGCTTCGAGGACGAGGCCACCGAGGCCACGGAGGCTGTGCTTGACCGTCTGGGTGGTGGCGACGTGGCGGTCGTGCCTGCGGTGTGGCGGCTGGAGGTCGCCAACATGCTGCTGGCGGCTGAACGTCGGCGGCGGATCAGCGAAGCGCAGAGCATGCGGTTCGTACAGCTGCTCGACGAGCTCCCGATTCAGGTCGATCTCGCGACGATCAACGTCGGTGCCGTCGTGCGAACGGGTCGAGCGCACACACTCAGTGCCTACGATGCTGCCTATCTCGTGCTCTGCGAACGCTCGGCACTGCCGCTGGCCACGCTCGACCAGCAGCTTGCACAGGCATGCCGAACCGCGGGCGTGCCGCTAGTGATGGACGTCAGCTAGGGCGAGGACGGCCTGAACCCGTGCTCGCGCGCCGCAGCCAGCAGCCACTCGTCATAGGCCACCACCACCTCGGCGTCGGCGAGTGCCGCGGACGCCAGGTGGATAGCGTCGAGGCTTCGTAGCACGCGGGGCGTCAGCCGCCGGGCGAGTGCCACCACCCCGCCGTCGATCGGCAGCTCGAGGATCCCGGAGAGTGCGACGTCACTCAAGGCGAGGGCCGACTCGACATCGGAGATCCGGGCTCGCAGGGCTCGGGTTACCTCCACCCAGGCAAGCGACGAGGAGATCAGGGCGTCACCTTCGCCGGCACGGGAACTAAGGCTGGCGACCAACTCGGCAGAGTCGGCCTCCCGGACGACGCGTTTGAGCAGGGCGCTGCTGTCGACGTAGATCCGCACGTCAGACGCGGTCGTTTCGGTCGAGCAGATCGAGGGTCGTGATGCCGTCCGGCAGCGAGATCAGCTGGTCGGCTTTGCGGAACTGCGACCGCGCCGGTCGGGCGACGCCGGCAGCGACGAGCGCTTCCGCGTCGGACTGCGCTGCCGGCGCCTTGTCGAGCCCGAGGTACTGATCAACGGCTCTGCGGATCAGGTTCTGCTGGGACTCGCCGGTGCGCGCAGCCTCGGCCCGGAGCGCCCGCTCCGCCTCGGGGTTCAGGCGCAGGTTCGTGGCTATACCAACGACGGTACCATGCTTGGTACCAAGCTACAGGGTGATCCAATCGGTCAGCACCGACTCGCCCTCCGCCGGCGCGCAGTAGAGCCGGAATCGTCCGGCCGGCAACGGCGAGACGGTGAAGTAGCCGACGTCATTCACCTCGACCGACTGAGCTTCCCCGCTGGGATGACGCACCTCGACCGTCCCCGCATGCGCCGGGACCAGCTGGCCGTGCAGCACGTCCTCGATGATCTCCAGCTCGATCGTCAGGTTCTCCGCGTCGAAGGTGAGTGACCGCAGCGACGCGGGCTCGGCTCGGATGCCGGCGCCGGCCAGCGCGTCCCGTGCCGAGTCGTACGTCAGCGCGGCAAGCTCGGCATCGATGTTGTGCCAGGCGAACGCGGCCTTGCCCGCGGTGATAAAGCTCTCCGGCACCGGCTCCAACGCCGTGCGGACGATCGCCACCAACTCCTCGTCGTCCAGCCACCATGCTGCGGTCATGTCAGCCACCCATTCCCGCCGCGGGGGTGCGGCTCTCGATGAACTCCGCGAGCAATGGACTGCGCCGTAACTTGTCCAAGCAGCGGGCCCGGTTCGGCCCGATAGCGCCGATCGGCATATGAAGTGAGGTACTGATCTGCGCATACGCCGGTGGCGGGTCCTTCATTAGCAGGGTGAGCAGCTGCTGGCAGCGCGGCTGCAGTTGGGCGAACGCGGCGCGAATCACCGAGTCGCGTTCGTCGGCGAGCAGCCACTGGTCCACTTGCGTCGCCTCCTCGTCGGCGGGCAGCTCCACATCGGGCTCGATCTGCTCCCGTTCGTGGTCCCAACTCGAGCGCTGCGCGCGGATGCACTCGCGCCTCGTCGTGGTCGCGATCCAGCCGGGCAGCGCCGCCGGCTCGCGCAGCTTCGCCAGGTGCTCGACAAGGCGCAGCCAGACGTTCTGGCCCACGTCGTGCGCGTCCGCGTCCGACAGCCGGAAGCGACGGCAGATCCCCCACAGCAGCGGCGCGAACCGCTCGACGATCTCGTCCCAGGCCCGCTGTTCGCCGTCCTGGGCGCGGCGAACCAGCGCGATCACCGTCGGGTCGTCGCGCATCGTGACACACCCCGCGTTCCTCTCCCGGCGTAGTCGCACTGCACCCTATACATAACCACGGAGGGTCGCATGCTGAAGCAAATACACCCTGATGAGGAAGACACTGGGATTTCGCCGGGTATCGGCTAGATAACCCTGTCTACCGCTTCACGGGGCGATTGGGCAACTCGCCGACCGTCGGCGCAGCGGGCATGCCGCTAGGGGAACAGCCGAGGGCCGACAGAAGGGCGGAACTGGCCGCGGGCTGCCACCAGAAGGCTGTCTGCCGCCTGCCTCGCGTTCTCGCCCGTGCGGGACATCCGGCCAGCGATCAAGCCAGCGACGATCGGAGCAGCGAAGGACGTTCCGCTCCACGTGACGATTCCAGCGGAGGTATCGCGGACGGTCTGCGTGGCGATCGTCTTGTACTTGAGCCGGGGATAGGCGTTTACGATGTCTTCTCCGGGAGCGTAGACATCGACCCAAGAGCCATGGTTGCTGAACCACGAACGCCGCTGGCCATCCCGGCTCATGGAGCCCACGCCGACACACCAGGGGAAAGCCGCCGGCCAGAACGGATCACTGACACTGTCATTTCCCGCCGCAGCGACGAAGGCAATGCCGCCAAGCCTGCTGAGCCGCTTGTCCCACAGCGTCTGGAACGACAGCGGCGGAAGATTATTGCGGGTGTACCCGCCCGCCGACATGCTGAAGATGTCCGCAGCACTCGCCAGACCCTGGTAGATCTGGGTCACCAGGCTGGACTCGATCACGAAGCCAGCCGTGCCCGCGTATCGTTGGACGGATACCGACGCACCTGGTGCGACGCATCGGATCACACCTGAAATGAAAGTGCCGTGACCGGCGTAGGGATCCGCGTACCCATCGGGTTCCCAAGTGATTCCCGACGGGCTGATGTGAAGCTGATCGGGGTTCTCAAGGTCCGCGGGATCGGCCTGTACGCCCTCCAACCACGGGGCCCACCCCGGGGCGCCGGCGACGAAACCGGTGTCGATCACCGAGATCTTGACACCGCCACCTGCGAGAGGTTCACCGACCGGCGGCCATAGCGCATCATTCACGGCGACAGGCGACGTTGCCGCCTGCGGAGTCAGAACGGGCTCGGGTTCAGTAGCCGGGCATCCGGCCCAGTAGCTCACGGTGAACGCGTGCTCGTGGGTTGCGACCCCGATGCCCAGGCGGCCGTCAAGATCCATGACGAGATCAGCGGTGTGCTGGCTCTCGCGTACCCGAGCTCGCATACGTGTCAGACCATCAACCAGCGCAAGCTCAGGTGTCGCCTCGTTCGCGTTGTCGTCAGACGGCGGCGTCGCGCCAAGAGCAGCCAACGCCGTACCGACGCGGGCTAGGTCCGCATCGCGGACGAGGAGGGAACTCGTCCGGTAGAAGTAGTCGATGCTGCCAATGTCAGCCCAGTTTGGCGGCCAGACCCGCACGTCTGGAGCTGCGGCGAGTGCGGTGCGAATCTCTGGGATGAACCGCTGAGTGAGGGCCTCACGGCCCGCAGCCTCAAGCTCCTCAGGCGACATATGCTCCCCCTCCATGGATCACCAACGATGACAGCTGCTACGCCATTGTCCACGATGGCGGTCACGTTACGGTGTTACTCGCTATGGAAACTTCGTCTTCATCCGGCCATTCCGTGGACGTCGATGACCTGCCGATCATCGCGCTGTCGCGCCCCGCTTACGCGCTGAAGGTCGCGAAGCGGTTTCTCGATGGTTCGACCGATCCGGCGGTGCGCTCACTTGCGCGGCAAGCTGCTGGCATTGCGACCCGTGAGCTCGGAGATGCCGTCGGCGCGGTGCGGCAACTTCGTGCCGCGCTTGCCGATGCAGCGTTGGTTGGTCCGCAGCGCCTCGCGGACGTCGAGTCGAGCCTTGGGTTAACACTCGCATTCGCAGGGCACGTCAGTGAGGGTTTGCGCCACTTGGACAAGGCGCGTACCGCGGTAACGGACGCAGAGGCCGCACGGGTTCTTGTGCGGCGCGGCGTCGTCTTGCAAATCGCGGGCCGCCCAGTCGAAGCCATACGTGACCTTGAGGAGGCTGCCCACGCACTTGCACAAGTCGGCGATCACCTCTGGGAGGCACGCGCCGAAGTCAACCTCGCGCAAGCACTGATCGACTGTGGCCAGGCAGAAGCGGCGGACGCCGCGCTGACGAGCGCAGAGGCGTTACTCGCGGCCGTAGGCGCGCCGTTCGAGTCGGCGGTCGCGCGGGAAAATCGCGGCCTCGTGGCGTCCTTGCGTGGGGAACTTCCCCAGGCGCTGGCCCACTTCGACCAGGCCGAGAAGATGTACGCGCTGGCGGGTGCCCGGCCACCGGAGTTGTCAGAGGTCCGGTGCGCGGTGCTGCTTGCGGCCGGACTGCCGTCCGATGCATTGAAGTCCGGCCAGCAAGCCATCGAGCTGCTGCGTCAACGGGGTGCCGCTGCCGCCTTGCGCGCAAACGCGCTCATCCGGGTTGCGGATGCCGCCCTTGCTTCGGACGACCCGGACTTGGCACTGCGGTACGCGCGAGACGCGACGCGGCTGTTCGCCCACCAGAGGAGAGAGCGAGGCCGGGTGCTCGCGCGGCTGCGAGTTGTGCGAGCGAGGTACGCGGCGGGCGATCGAACTCCTCGACTGCTTCGAGATGCGACGGAGGTCGCAGGTTTGGTGCAAAGACACGGCCTCCTTGACGTCGTCGAGGCCCACTTGTTGGCTGGCCAGGTTGCTTTGACCCTCGCCCAGGAGCCGGTGGCTCGAAAGCACCTGACCCTCGCCAGCAAGGGACGGTTGCATGGCTCTGCTCTCAACCGGGTGATGGGATGGCACGCGGCAGCGTTGCGGGCCGATGCATCGGGCCGGCGGCGGGCACTCTACGACTGCTGTGAACGCGGTCTGCAAATTCTCGATGCTCATCAATTGACTTTCGGCGCGCTCGAGACTAGGGCCGCCGCAACCGCGCATGGCGCATCCCTGGCGCTGCTTGCACTCCGCACCGCCGTTGCCTCCGATGATGCGCGATCATTGCTGCAGTGGAGTGAGCGCTGGCGGGCAACAACAAGCACGCTCCCTCCAGTTCGCGCTCCCGCGGATCTCCAGCTAGCGAACGACCTCGAAGAGCTACGCCGTGTCAAGCTCAAGCTTGATCAAGCGATTGTCGACGGGACGGCTACGACCGCGCTGGACCGGCGTTGGCGACGGCTAGAGCGTGAGATCCGTGAACGTACCCTACGCGAGCCGGGTTCGGCCAAGGCTGCGCTCGAACGGCCGAGCCTCGACGAACTACTGAACGCACTAGGGGGCGTTCAGCTCGTGGAAATCGTTCGAGTCGACGACACGCTCCACGTACTTGTCGCGTCCCGGTCGGGCATCAAGCACTACGTCGCGGGTTCGTGGGCGAAGGCTTTAGGCGCCGCGGAGAGCGCGCGATTTGCTCTACGACGGTTGGCGCGCAAGGGGCGCTCTAAGGCCGACCTGGAAGTTCTCGCCACGGTCGGAGCATTCCTGGAACGCACGGTTCTTGGGCCGAGCGTGCGCGATTTAGGGAATGGAGCCCTCGTAGTCGCACCTCCGGCTGCGCTCCATCCGCTGCCTTGGGGTGCCTTGCCGTCTTTGGCGGACCAATCGGTGACCGTGAGTCCGTCCGCTGCGGCCTGGCTGCGCGCGTCCACCATCAATGAACCGGCTGAACACTCAGTTGGGCTGATCGTTGGACCGGCTCTGCGCAGTCAGGGCGCCGAGGTCGCGGCTTTGGCCGATCGATACCCGGGTACCAGCATCTTGACCGGCCAAGCTGCGAGCGTGGCTAGCGTGATGAGACTGCTGGACGGATGCTGGCTGGCACATGTGGCTGCACACGGTAGTTTCCGCAGCGACAACCCACTGTTCTCATCGTTGCAAATGCACGATGGCCCGCTGACCATGCTGGATTTGCAAGGCGTGCGTCGTGCTCCGTATCGGCTGGTCCTGTCCAGCTGCGACTCAGGTTCTAGTGCTGTGACTGGTGCGGACGAAATGCTGGGGCTCTTCACCGCCCTAGGCCCACTCGGTATGGCCGCAATGTTGGCTCCGGTTGCGCCGATCGACGACGAAGCTGCGGTCTCCTTCTCCGTTTCTATCCATGATCGGCTAGGCGCCGGACTATCAACGGCGGATGCCTTGCGCGATGCCCGAATGAGTTCGTCAAGCCCGGTGGATTACGTGACCGCACGCGCATTCGTCGCGTTCGGTGCTGCCTGACGGCAACGACGTTGCGATCGCCGCAACGGAATTAGCTCAACATGTGAACTGCTCCTTGCATCGAACGCTCAGTTGATAGCCTCGTCTCGATGCGATCAGTAGTGCATCATGATGCTAGGATGGCTGCATGAGGACGACGATCACGCTGGCCGACGACGTGGCCGCCGCGGTCGAACAGCTGCGTCGGAAGGACGACGTGGGGGTGAGTGAGGCCGTCAACCGGCTGGTTCGTCGAGGCTTGGTGGCGCCCGCCGCAGAGCGCACGCCGTTCCGACAGTCGACGGCGCGTATCGGGCTCACCGTCGATGTGACCAACGTGGCGGAGGCGCTCGAGCAGCTCGACGGCCCTCGCGCGCCGTGATCGTCGACGCCAACCTGCTCCTGTATGCCGTTGATGCCGCCGCGCGCCAGCATGAACCGGCGAGGGACTGGCTCGTCGACCAGCTAAATGGGCAAGAGCGGGTTGGCTTGCCCTGGCAGTCACTGACCGCGTTTCTTCGGATCGCGACGAGCCCGCGTGCGTCGGATCATCCCTTGCGCGCAGAACAGGCCTGGGCCCTCGTGGAGGCGTGGCTCACTGCCGACACGGCCTGGATCCCGGCGCCGACGGAGGGGCACGCGAGCGTTCTCGGCGGGCTCATCGCGAAGTACTCGGTCACCGGCAATCTCGTCTCGGATACGCACCTGGCCGCGTTGGCAATCGAGCATGGCTTGGCAATCGCGTCAGCCGACACCGACTTCGCGCGCTTCACCGAGGTCAGGTGGGTCAACCCGCTCGCCGGGTAGCACCCGGATACCGTTGTCGGGACGCCAACGACAGGGAGCACGGATGCGACTGACCGGGCTGGGGCACGCCAGCGTCCTCATCGAGACCGCGCACGGCAGCATCCTCACAGACCCCTGGGTCAACCCCGCGTACTTCGGCTCGTGGTTCCCGTTCCCCGACAACGCCCAGCTGGACTGGGACGCGCTCGGGCAGGCCGACTACCTGTTCGTCAGCCACCTGCACCACGACCACTTCGACCCCGAGCACCTGCGCCGGCACGTCCGTAAAGACATCACCGTCCTGCTGCCAGAGTTCCCGACGAGCGAGCTGGAGGACTCCCTGCGCGAGCTGGGATTCCACAACTTCGTCGCGCCGGCATCCGAAGAAGTGGTGGAGATCGACGGATTGCAGATCATGATCCAGTCGCTGGTCTCGCCCACCGATGGGCCGATCGGCGATTCGTCGCTGTGGATCTACGACGGCCAGCAGCGGCTGCTCAACCAGAACGACGCCCGGCCGTCCGAGCTGTCGATCTTCACCGAGCTGGGACCGATCGACGCGTACCTGGTGCAGTTCTCCGGGGCGATCTGGTACCCGATGGTGTACGAGCTGCCCAAGCGGGCCAAGCAGGCGCTCGGGTTCCAGAAGCGGGACCGGCAGTTCGACCGGACGCTGCGGTACATCGACGAATGCGGCGCGCGGTTCGTGTTCCCGACGGCCGGGCCGCCGTGCTTCCTGGACGAGGAGCTGTGGGGGTTCAACGACATCTTCGGCGACGAGGCGAACATCTTCCCGGACCAGAGTGTGTACCTGTCCTGGCTAGCCGAACGCGGCCACGACGAGGGACGGCTGCTGCTGCCCGGGACGATCGCCGAAGTGGATCAGCCGGACTGCCCGGTGATCCACCCGTACGACGCGGCGCTGGTGTTCGAGCATAAGGAGCAGTACCTGCGCGAGTACCAGGCCCGGCGCATGCCCGCCGTCGAGGCGGTCAAGGCAGGGTGGGCGCACCCCGAGATCGACGTGCTGGCCGAGCTCACCAAGTGGTTCACCCCGCTGCTGGAGGAAGCGGAGCACATGGCCCGCGGCATCGACGGCGGTATTCGGTTCACGGCCGAGGACGACGACCGGGGCGACGTCGACTTCGTCATCGACTTCGTCTCCCGCGAGGTCCGCGAATACGCGGGGGAGAAGGTGCGCTACCGGTTCCGCACCCGACGCGCGTATCTCGAGCAGCTGATCGCGGAGCACGAGATCGACTGGGTCAACAGCCTGTTCCTGTCCTGCCGGTTCTCGGCGCAGCGCATCGGGCCGTACAACGAGTTCATCTACGTCTTCTTCAAGTGCCTGTCCGAGGAGCGGCTGAACTACGCCGAGGGCTGGTTCACCGAGCAGAACGCCGCCGAGGCTGCCGAAATGGTGCGGCTGGACGGCTGGGAAGTCCAGCGTCGCTGCGCGCACCTCAAGGCGGATCTGACCCGCTTCGGGCACGTCGACGGCGATGTGCTGACCTGCCAGATGCACGGCTGGAAGTGGCGGCTCACCGACGGCAAGTGCCTCACGTCGGTTGGCCACGACATCCGCAGCACGCGGGCCGCGGAAGGCGCTCAAGCCTCCGAGCGCACCCCGACCGGGTAACCGTGCTCAGCGCTGTCTTCGGTCGGTGTGCCACAGATAGCACCGCGGAGTGGGCGCCTTGCGGGAGATCAAGAGCAGTCGGTCGCGAAACGTCTGTCGACGGCACGCCCGTCGCCGCGGGTTCCTTATCGGGGCACGACGGTGATAGGACAGCGAATTCCGGTCGCGTTACTCAGGCGGACGTCGGCAGTGATCAGTGCACAGTTCAGTAACTCGGCGAGGGCGACGTATCCCGCGTCGTACGCCGAGAAGGTGTCGCGGAGCTGCCACACGCGATCGAGAAGCGGGTGGACGGCGTATCGCGTGAGGCCGAGGCGGCGCCACGTGCCGAGTGCAGTCCACCCGTCATCCGCCGTGATCTGACGGGCTGCAACTCGGCGGCGAAGTCCACTCGCGACCTCAGAATCGACAAGATGCGGCGCGTGTAGTTGATCCTCGGCCAGCGCTTGACGGGCGGGCCCGTCGTTGAGCAGCGCAGACAATGCGGCCGATGCGTCGACCACGATCACCGTGCAGCGCGCGCGCTGTTCAGGTCGTCAACGATTTGGCTGACGTCGACTTGCAGGTCCGGCAGCGCACCCAGGAGTTCCGGGTTGTCCGCACGGCGCGAGACATCAGCGAGCTCGCGGACGGCAACTGCGCCGACGGACGTGCCATCGCGCGCCGCGAGCCGCTCCAGCCGCCGCACGACGTCGTCGGGAACATTTCTCAGATACAACGTCCTCATGTTGCAATATGCTAGCAGCGCGCAAGCAACAACGCGAGCCGTAGCGGCTTAGGTCGACAGCCACAAGCTGGGCCCGAACGTGGGGCCGAAGGGAGTCGAACCCTTACTGTCACGGACCTAAACCGTGCGCCTCTGCCTTTGGGCTACGGCCCCGACCTAGGGGATACCTTACGTCGGCGCGATGCGGAGACGACGCGCCGCATGGTCACCTGCAGCGAGGCCAGGGTCGGGCCACGGCGGCAGCACGCGTCAAACGCCGAGGTCCTTGCGCAGCTTGGCGACGTGGCCGGTGGCGCGGACGTTGTAGTGCGCCTCGGCGATTGTGCCCTGCTCGTCCACGACGAACGTCGAGCGGATGACGCCGGTGACCTTCTTGCCGTACATCGTCTTCTCCCCATAGGCCCCGTACGAAGTGAGCACCGAACGGTCGGGGTCCGACAGCAGCGGGAACGTCAGCCGCTCGGCGTCGCGGAACTTGGCGAGCTTCGCGGGCTTGTCGGGGGAGATGCCCAGGACGGCGAACCCGGCGTCGTTCAGCTCGGCAAGGTTGTCGCGGAAGTCGCACGCCTCCGTGGTGCAGCCGGGTGTCGAGGCCGCCGGGTAGAAGTAGACGACGACCTTGCGGCCGCGAAAGTCTTTCAACGAGACGGGCTTCTCGTCCGCATCGGGCAGGGTGAACGCTGGCGCAGGATCGCCGGGGGAGAGACGTGGCATGCGGTAGACATTAGGCTGCAGCCAACACGGCATCGCGACGAGAGGGGCCCGGGGTGGCCGAGCGGACGGCGGCGGATGTCCAGCGCGAGATCGAGCAGGCGCGGGCGTCCCTGGCGGCGACAGTGGATCAGCTGGCTGACCGGACGAGTCCCAGGCGGATCGCCAGCAATGCCAAGCAGCGCCTGGTCGCCCGGGCGCAGACCCCGCAGGGGAAGGCAGTCCTCGCTGCTGCCGGGGCTCTCGTCGTGATCGTATTCATCCGCGGACTGCGCCGCCGCCACCACGAGTGAGCCTGGCCCGAGCCCAATGGGGCTGGTGCCCTTACCATTTGCAGCATGCGGCCCCGGATCGGCCTGACGACCTATCGCGAGCACGCGCGGTGGGGCGCGTGGGAGCGCGCCGCTGATCTGCTGCCAGCCGCGTACGCCGACCGGGTACGCGACGCAGGCGGCGTGCCCATGCTGTTGCCACCCGGCGACCCAGGCGATGCCGAGGCAGCGCTTCTGGGCGTGCACGGGCTCGTGCTCACCGGCGGCGCGGACGTCGATCCCGACCGTTACGGGGCAGCGGCGCATCCGCGCACCGGCCCGGTACGCACTGACCGTGACGGCTGGGAGCTGGCCCTCGTTCGGACGGCACTGGAGAGCGACGTTCCGGTTCTGGGCATCTGCCGCGGCATGCAGCTGCTCAACGTCGCGCTCGGCGGCACGCTGATCCAGCACCTGCCCGAGGTGGTGGGCCACTACGGGCATCGACCGGCGGTGGGCGACCACGGCACCGAGGTGGTGACGATCGTAGCGGGCACGAGGCTCGCCGGTCTGGTCGGCGATCGGGTCGAGGTCGCCGTATCCCACGGGCAAGCCGTCGATCGCCTCGGTACCGGACTGGCGGCGACGGCCTGGTCAGATGACGGGACCGTGGAAGCAATCGAGCTGCCGAGCGCGCGGTGGGTCGTTGCCGTGCAGTGGCATCCGGAGGTGTCCGGGGCCGGGGAGCTGTTCGCGGGCTTTGTCGGAGCGTGCAATACCTCGATAACAGTCCAATGACCGGATCGGTCGAGGCGCTGTGGGCGCGGTCGGTGTTCTGCCCGGTGCCCGTGCGCAATGCCTTCGAGGTGACCGTCGAGCGCCTCGCCCAGGGAATCAAACTCGGCGTGCTGGTGCAGGGCGACCGGCTGCCGGCCGAGCGGCAGCTGGCGGCGACGTTCGGGGTCAGCCGGGTGACCCTGCGCGAAGCCATCAAGGCGTTGCGCGACGTCGGCATGGTCGAGTCCCGGCGGGGGCGGGGTGGCGGCACGTTCGTCATGTCGCCCAACTCGGCGCGTCCGCGACGGGTCGAACAGATCGGTCGCTCGATGGGCGTCGCGATCGACGATGCGCTTGATACGCGGCGCGTCGTCGAGCCGGGCGCCGCCGCTCTCGCCGCCACCCGCACACTGACGGCGGCCGACCGAGCCACCCTGCACCGGTGCCTGGAGGCCGCGACCCAGTCCGGCCCGGGCCACCGCCGGCTCGCCGACTCGCGGCTGCATATGGCGATTGCTGCAGCCGCGGGCAGCGCCACCTTGGTTGCCGCGGTGGCAGATGTCCAGTTGCGGCTGGACGAACTGCTGCGGGCCATCCCGGTGATCCCGGCCAACATCGCTCATTCGAACCGCCAGCACGTGGCGATCGTCGAGGCCGTCCTCTCTGGCGAGCCGGATCAGGCCAGGACCACGATGGAAGAGCACGTGGACGGCACGGCGGCGTTGCTGCGTGGCTTCCTACGTTGACCGGTTCCGCGTATGACACGAAGAAGGTACGGTCAGGAGACCTTCATTAGCAGAGGGGACCCCATCGGATGAGTAGCGCACCGCTGTCCGTAGACGCCTTGCGCGCCGGAGTGGATCACGGCTCGATCGACACCGTCGTGCTGGCCATCACTGACATGCAGGGGCGCCTGCAGGGCAAGCGTTTCGACGCGCACCACTTCCTCGACGAGGTGGTGGCGCACGGCGCTGAGGGCTGCAACTATCTGATGGCCGTCGACGTCGAGATGAACACGGTCGACGGATACGAGATCTCGAGCTGGGCCCGCGGGTACGGCGACTTCGAGATGCTGCCGGACCTCACGACGCTGCGCCGCACGCCATGGCAGGACGGCACCGCTCTGGTGCTCGCCGACGTGCAGTGGAGCGACGGCTCGCCGGTGCTGCAGTCACCGCGTCAGGTCCTCAAGCGGCAGGTGGACCGGCTGGCCGAATACGGCTGGCAGGCGTTCGTCGGCACCGAACTCGAATTCATCGTCTTCACCGACACCTACGAGCAGGCTTGGGAGAGACGCTACGTCGGCTTGACGCACGCCAACCAGTACAACGTCGACTACTCGATGCTGGGCACCGCCCGGGTCGAGCCATTGCTGCGCGCGATCCGTCTCGGCATGCGGGACGCGGGATTGCGGGTCGAGTCCGCCAAGGGCGAATGCAACCTTGGCCAGCACGAGATCGCGTTCCGCTACACCGATGCCCTGACCACCTGCGATAACCACGTCGTCTACAAGAACGGCGCCAAGGAGATCGCCGCGCAGCACGGCAGTGCGCTGACGTTCATGGCCAAGTACGACGAGCGCGAAGGAAATTCCTGCCATATCCACCTGTCCCTGCGAAGCCCCGACGGTGACCCGGTGTTCGTCGGGGACCGCGACGGCGGGGTTTCCAAACTGTTCGAGCACTTCCTGGCCGGGCAGCTCGCCGCCCTGCGCGAATTCACCTACCTGTTCGCCCCCAACATCAATTCCTACAAGCGCTACCAGCCGGGTTCCTTCGCGCCGACCGCGGTCAAGTGGGGGCACGACAATCGCACCTGTGCGCTGCGGGTGATCGGCCACGGCGAGAGCCTGCGCTTCGAGAACCGCGTGCCGGGCGGCGACGTCAACCCCTACCTGGCCGTGGCAGGACTGATCGCAGCGGGTTTGCACGGCGTAGAGAACGAGCTGCCGCTAGAGGATCCGTTCGCCGGCAACGCCTACGAATCGGATGCCGAGACGGTGCCGGCCACACTGGCCGAGGCAGCGCGCCTCTGGCAGGACAGCCCGATCGCCCGCTCCGCCTTCGGCGACGAGGTCGTCGACCACTACGCGAACAACGCCCGAGTCGAGCTGTCCGCATTCGACGCCGCGGTCACCGACTGGGAGCGGATCCGCGGATTCGAGCGGCTGTGATCAGCCCCCTGTCCCGAGTTGTTCGACCCCCGCGGCGTCCCTGCCCGCGGACGGTCGAACAACTCGGGACAGGGGGCTGAGGGGAGGGTGACCGGTGACCACGCATGAGGTGATCAACCCCGCGACCGAGCAGGTGGTGACCAGCATCGAACCGTTCGACGTCGAGCAGACGGACGAGGCGATCACCCGGGCCCGCGCCGCATTCGCCGGCTGGCGGGACGTCCCGCCGGAGGACCGCGCCCGGCTACTGCGCCGGTTTGCGGAGGCCGTCGACGCCGACCAGGAACACCTTGCCCAGCTGGAGGTGGCCAACGCCGGGCACACGATCAGCAACGCACGCTTCGAGGCCGGCAACGCCCGGGACGTGATCGCCTACTACGCGGGCGCACCCGAACGGCTGATCGGACAGCAGATCCCGGTGGCCGACGGCATCGACGTGACGTTCCACGAACCGCTCGGGGTCGCCGGGGTGATCGTGCCGTGGAACTTCCCGATGCCGATCGCCGCCTGGGGGTTCGCTCCTGCGCTCGCGGCGGGAAACTGCGTCGTGCTCAAGCCCGCGGAGCTGACTCCGCTCACCGCGCTGCGGCTGGCCGAGCTGGCGCGCGATGCCGGCATCCCGCCGGACGTCTTCCAGGTGCTGCCCGGCAAGGGCCGGTTCGTCGGCCAGCGGCTCGTCGACCACCAGGACGTCGCCAAGATCGTCTTCACCGGGTCGACCGAGGTCGGCTGCGCCGTCCTGGCGGCGGCCGCCAGGCACACCAAACCGGTCACCCTCGAACTCGGTGGCAAGAGCGCGAACGTGATCTTCGCGGATGCCGACCTAGAGGCGGCGGCCGCCGCTGCGCCGTACGCGGTTTTCGACAATGCCGGCCAGGACTGCTGCGCCCGATCGAGAATCCTCGTCCAGCGCACTGCCTTCGACCGGTTCATGGAGCTGTTCGAGCCTGCCGTCAAGGGGGTCGTGGTCGCCGACCCGGCCGACGAGAAGAGCGAGATGGGCCCGCTGATCAGTGCCGAGCAGCGCGAGCGGGTGGCCGGCTACGTGCCGGACGACGCTCCGGTCGCGTTCACCGGCACCGCGCCGGACGGCCCCGGCTTCTGGTTCCCGCCCACCGTCCTGACACCAGCCGATCCGGCCGACCGCACGCTTCGCGAGGAGATCTTCGGGCCGGTGGTGGCGGTGGTCGCGTTCGACGACGAGGCCGATGCGATCCGCATCGCCAACGACAGCGAGTTCGGGCTGTCGGGCTCGATCTGGACCCGCGACGTCGCACGGGCGATCCGGGTCAGCCGTGGGATCGAGGCAGGAAACCTGTCGGTGAATTCGAACTCCTCCGTGCGGTACTGGACGCCGTTCGGCGGGTTCAAGTCCTCGGGTCTCGGCCGCGAGCTGGGCCCTGACGCGCCGCTCGCGTTCACCCAGACCAAGAACGTCTTCCTCTCGACGAAGGAGTGACCATGGGGGATCGTCTGGCCGGCAAGGTCGCCGTCGTCACCGGCTCGGCCGGCGGCATCGGCCGGGCCACCGCGCAGCGCTTCGCCGACGAGGGCGCGAAGGTGCTCTGCGCCGACATCGACCCCGACGCGGGGGCCCAGACCGCTGCGGACATCGGCGCCGGCTTCGTCCAGGTCGACGTGACGGACGAAGAACAGGTGCGGGCGCTGTTCCAGTCGGCCGTCGGCACGCACGGCGGCCTGGACGTTGTCTTCAACAACGCAGGCATCTCGCCGGCCGACGACGAGTCGATCCTCGACACGGATCTGGACGCCTGGCGGCGAGTCCAGGAGGTCAACCTCACCAGCGTCTACCTGTGCTGCAAGCACGCGATCGGGCACATGCGCGAGAGCGGCGGCGGCTCGATCATCAACACCGCCTCGTTCGTCGCGGTCATGGGCTCGGCAACCTCGCAGATCTCCTACACCGCGAGCAAGGGCGGCGTGCTTGCCCTGAGCCGGGAGCTGGGCGTGCAGTTTGCCCGCGACCGGGTGCGAGTCAACGCCCTGTGCCCCGGCCCGGTGAACACTCCGCTGTTGCAGGAGCTGTTCGCCAAGCATCCCGAACAGGCGGAGCGGCGCATGGTGCACATCCCGATGGGCAGATTTGCGGAGGTCTCCGAGATCGCCGCGGCGGTGACCTTTCTGGCCAGCGACGACGCCTCGTTCATCACCGCGTCAACTTTTCTGGTCGACGGAGGTATCAGCGGGGCCTACGTCACCCCCGTATAGACGGAGACTGGTGGCCGCCCGGGGGGCTGCCGCGTACGCACAGGGCCACCAGTGTCCGAAAACGAAGCCGGGCCCGGTCACCGTCATCGGGAGGGACAGTGACCGGCAACCGGTCTATCGTCGCGCGTCGCCAAGAACGTTGCGTCGCCGGCCAGCCATGTCCCGAGCACGGCGATTCGTGGGATCTCGTGTGGATCGCCGCTTCGCGGATCTCGCGCCAGCCAGGCCAGATCGGCGCTCATGCCCGGCGCCAGCAGCCCGCGCTGCCGCTCCGCGTAGGCCTGGTACGCGACGCCGGCGGTGTACGCGCGCAGCGCCGGCTCGACGTCGATGCACTCCTCGGGCAACCAACCGCCCACCGGCAGGCGGTCCGGGGTCTGCCGCGTGACGGCGACCGCGAGGCCGGCCAGCGGCCGGTGGTCGGTGACGGGCCAGTCGCTGCCGAAACCGATGCGGGCCCCACTTCGGAGCAGAGAGCCGATGGGGTACTGGTGGGCTGAACGCCGAGGGCCCAGCCGAGGCACCGTTAGCAGCTCCATTGCCGCGTCGGTCTGCGCCCAGAGCGGCTGGAAGTTGGCCACCACACCGAGCTGTGCGAACCGCGGGAGGTCCGCCGGATCGACCACATGCGAGTGCGCCAATATCGGCCGCCGATCGCGGATCCCGTTACGTTGCCGAACGAACTCGATGGCGTCCAGCGCACTGCGCACCGCCGCATCACCGATCACATGCAGGTGGACTTGTAGGTTCATCCGGTCGACTTCGACAAGGGCTGCCCGCAGCTCGGTTGAATCCCAGTTGGCCATGCCTCGAGCGCCGGGATCGTCGGCGTATGGCGCGAGCATCGCTGCCGTCCGATTCTCGATGATGCCGTCGAGGAAGAACTTCACTGTGCGCGCGGCGAGCCGGGCGTGTCCGGCGACCCGTCGACGATCGTGCGCGAATTGAGCCAGCTGCTCGCGCCATCGGGTTGGGTCGGCGCGGAAGGCCATATTCACCCGGGTAGCCAGCTGATTCCCCACGGCCGCGGCGACGTACGCCTCGACCATGTCATGCTCGACCCAGGCGTCCTGGATCCAGGTGACCCCGCAGCGGGCGTACTCGGCAGTCGCGATGCGCAGCGCCTCGACCTTCTCGCCGGGAGTGCGCGGCGGGAAGGCGTCGAGCACCGCGTTGATCGCATCCCACTCCGGCATAGTGCCGAGAAGGCTGCCGTCGGCCCGCCGGACGAACCTGCCGCGCGCCGTGTCGGGCACCCGCCCGTCCAAGCCGGCGCGGCGCATCGCCTCGGTATTGCACCACAGCGTGTGGTAGTCCCAGGCCCGCAGTGCCACGGGACGATCCGGCACCACGACGTCCAGCCAGTGGGCGTCGAACAGACCGTCCGGCGCCAGCGTCGAGTCGTAGCTGCCGCCTCGGATCCATTCCTGCTCCGGGTGCTCTGCTGCGAACCGAGCAACCTCGGCCACGATGGCGGCGACGCTGCGGCACGGCCTGATCTGCGGGCCGAGTGCCTCGAAGCCTGCCTGGTCCGGATGGCAGTGCCCATCGCCAAAGGCGGGCATCACGAAGCCGCCGGCCAGGTCGATCACCTGGGCGGCGTCCCAGCTCAACGCCAGCGCCTCCCCGCCCAGCGCGACGATGCGGCCGTCGTGGATCGCCAGGGCCGAGACATCCTCTCGGCCGGTCCATACCGCGCCGTTGCGGAAGACGACGAGGGGCATCGGATGAACCTAGTACTGTGCGGCATGGCCGAGGTGGATCGCCGCCGTCTCGGTGAGCTGCTCGACCGTGAACGGGCGCGCTACCGCGGCGAACACCCGGGCTCGCTACGACTGCACGAGCAGGCCGGCCATCTGCTCGGCGGCGTGCCGATGACCTGGATGAGCATGTGGGCCGGCGGATTCCCCGTCGCGGTGAGGTCAGCGAGCGGCAACCGGGTCACCGACGTCGATGGTCACAGCTACCTCGACTTCGCATTGGGCGACACCGGCGCGATGGCCGGACATTCGCCAGCCGCAACGGTCGCTGCGGTCACCCGTCGTATTGCCGATGCCGGTGGCATCACCACCATGCTGCCGACGGAGGACGCCGAGTGGGTCGGCGCCGAGCTCGAACGGCGGTTCGGCCTGCCCACCTGGTCGTTCACTCTCTCGGCCACCGACGCCAATCGCTGGGCCATCCGGCTGGTGCGGCTGGTCACCGGCAAGCCCAAGATCCTCGTGTTCTCCTACTGCTACCACGGCTCGGTGGACGAGACGTTCATCGTGGTCGGGCCCGACGGCCACCCGGCCAGCCGGATGGGCAACGTCGGGCCTCCCGTCGACCCCAGGGTGACCACCCGGGTCGTCGAGTGGAACGACCTGGCCGCCGTCGAACGGGAACTCGCGGCGGGCGACGTGGCGGCGATCCTCACTGAGCCGGCGCTGACGAATATCGGAATCGTGCTGCCGGAGCCCGGATTTCTCGCCGGCCTTCGTGAGCTGGCCACCCGTTACGGCAGCCTGCTGATCATCGACGAGACGCACACGTTCTCGGCCGGCCCGGGCGGCATGACGATGCGCGACGGCCTCGAGCCGGACGTGTTCGTCATCGGCAAGGCGATCGGGGGCGGCGTCCCATCCGGTGCGTACGGTCTGAGCGAGGCGGTCAGGTCCGGCGTGTACCGCCGGGTGGAGGCCAGCGGGGCGGACCTGGTCGACGTCGGCGGCGTCGGCGGCACGCTCGCCGGGAACATGATGTCGCTTGCCGCGATGCGCGCCACGCTCGGTGACGTGCTCACCGACCAGGCGTTCGGCCGCATGATCGAGCTAGCCGACCGGTACACCGCCGGTGTGCGCGCGACGATCGAACGTCACGGCATGCCATGGTCGATCACCCAGCTGGGCGCCCGGGCGGAGTACCGCTTCACGTTGCCTGCGCCGCGCAACGGCGGCGAGTCGGCCGCGGCCGCGGACAGCGACCTCGACGAGTACCTTCACCTGTTCATGCTCAACCGGGGCATCCTCATGACACCGTTCCACAACATGGCGCTGATGAGCCCGCCAACCAGTCCGGACGAGGTGGACACGCACGCGCAGTTGTTCGAGGCTGCAGTGGCGGCGCTAGTCGCCGGATAGCTCTCGGCAACGATCTCGGCGGGCCGGTGTCGTACGGTGGCTTGGTAGGCGCCGTAACGGCTTCGCGGATGCGGGGAAGGCACTATGAGCGAACTAGAGGACCTGATGGCATCCGGTCCGGCAGACGAGCCCCGCGACGACGCAAGCCCGGATATCGCGGCGCTCGCTGAGCCGATGCCGATCGAGGCCGAGCCCGCCGATGTGCTCGAACAGCAACAGCCCGTGCCGCAGGACGACGACGAGTACCGCGAGTCCTGATCAGCTTTCGGGATGCACCGAGTCGGGTTCCTTGTCCGGCCGCAGGCCACGCCAGGATGGGTGGCGTAGCCGACGGTCCGGCGTCCATTCGGTGAACGTGACCTCGCCGACCAGGCGAGGGCTCACCCATCGCGCCTCGCGCGCGATCGGGCGAGGCACGTCATCGGCGAACGGCGAGGTCTTGCGGGCGATTCGGCGCACCCGCCGGTCCAGATCGTCGAGTATCTCGTCGGTGAAGCCGGTGCCGACGTTTCCCGCGTACGTGAGCCCCCGGTCGGTGTGCACGCCCAGCAGCAGCGAGCCGATCGTGCCGGACCGGCGCCCCTGGCCAGGTCGCCAGCCGCCGACGACGACCTCCTGGGTGCGGATGTTCTTGATCTTGATCCAGTCGGCCGAGCGCCGGCCCGGCAGATAGCGCGATGACTTGCGCTTGGCGATGACGCCCTCAAGGCCGTTGTCGCGGCTGGTCCGGACGGCGTCCGCACCGCCACTCTCGAAGGCGGGCGGTGTCTGCCAGGCCGGGCCGGACAGCGCCAGGCCCTCGAGGAACTCGCGACGGGCGGTGTACGGCAGGTCCAGCAGCGCCCGTCCGTCCAGGTGGAGCAGGTCGAACAGCAGATATACGACGGGATTCTCGTCCGCCAACCGGCGCACCTGGCCAGGGCCGGTGACGTGCATTCGGCGCTGCAGGCGGCTGAAGCTGGACCGGCCATGCTCGTCGAAGACGACGATCTCACCGTCGAGCACGGCCTGTGCCGTGCCCAGCTGTTCGCCGAGTCCGCGCACCTCGGGATAGCTGGCCGTCACGTCCTTGTCGTTGCGGGATCGCAGGGTGATCCGGCCACCGTCCACCTGGCAGATCGCGCGTACGCCGTCCCACTTCATCTCGTACGCCCATTCCCTGTCGGTCGCGGACGCCGGCAGCGTGCCCGGGGTAGCGAGCATGGGCGCGATGTGCGCCGGTGGCGGCAGCCAATCCGAACGCGCCGCTGAGTCCATCCGGTGCATGATCCAGTTCTTGCCGTCGGTGTGGATCAGCGCGAAGCGGCCGTGGGTGCGCTCGCCGGAAAGGACGACCTTGACTTCGGTGTCGGTCCATTTCTCGGTCCGGTAGGTGCCGTGGTCCCAGATGGTGACCTTGCCGCCGCCGTACTCGCCCTCGGCGATCGTCCCCTCGAATGTCGCGTACTCCAGCGGGTGGTCCTCGGTATGCACGGCCAGGTGATTGCGTCGAGTGTCCGGCGGGATGCCCTTCGGGACGGCCCAGGACACCAGCACGCCGTCGCGTTCGAGCCGGAAGTCCCAGTGCAGCGAGCGGGCATGGTGCTCCTGCACGACGAACGTGTTGCCGCCCGCACCGCGAGACCGTCCGGGCATCGGCTCGGGTGTGCGCCGCGGATCGCGCTTCTTCCGGTATTCAGACAGATCCGGCTTGGACGAACGTCTTCCCGCCATCGGCTGCCCGTCCTCGTGGTCGGTGCGACTCGTGCCGCTCATCATGGTGGACGGGCGTCACGGCAGCCCGCGGGGGCAGGACCCTACGGTCTTGCCCCCGCGCTGACGTCGATCGACGAGCGGGTCAGGCGCCGGCCGAGTCCTCGGACTTCTCCGGCGTCTGCACCGGTTGTCCCTCGATCACGTTCGGCTGGGCGCCCGGGGTGACTTGGATGCGGCGAGGCTTGGCCTGCTCGGCCACCGGGATCGTCACCGTCAGCACACCGTTTTCGTACGTGGCGGCGATCTTGTCGGCATCGAGGCCATCGCCCAGCGACAACTGGCGCTGGAACGTGCCGGTGAACCGCTCACTGGCGATCCATTGCACGCCTTCTTCGGTGCGCCCGCTGCGCTGCGCCTTGATCGTCAGGACGCCGCTGTCGACGCTGACGTCCACCGAGCCCGGATCGACTCCGGGGAGATCCGCGTGCAGCACATAGTGGTCACCGGAGCGGTACAGATCCATCGGCATGAACCGGGGCGCCCGGGCGGTACCCGCGGGCGTGCCGAGCAGCTGCTCGGTCAGCCGATCGATTTCACGGAAGGGATCGAAATTGATGGGCACAGCAGCCACCTCCTACAACCTGGGGTACCCGCCACCCTGACGGGCACCGGAACAGCTGCGCACCTCCATTATTAGCACTCTCGACCCGAGAGTGCCAACTGCCTCAGCTTCGAACGCCTGAGGTGAATCACCTGGACACAGGTGTTACACTTATCCCGTGCCGACGACCCGACCGCGCCATCTGATCACAGAGACCGAGCAGGTCGCGCGTGCGCTTGATGATGCCGCCGCGCGATGGCCGGAGGATCGCGATCGTCGCGCGAAACTGCTGCTGCATCTTGTCGAAGAGGGCCACCGGGCCGTGCTGGAGGAGCAGGCCGATCGGGTGGCGGCTCGGCGTGCGGCGGTGGCACGGACGAGCGGGACGTTCACTGGAGTGTATGACCAGAACTACTTGACGCGGCTGCACGAGGATTGGCCGAAGTGATCGTTCTGGACGCCGGCGTTCTCGTCGCGCACCTGGAGTCCACCGATGCACACCACAATCGGGCGAGTGAGTTGCTGTTCGCTGTCGCTGATCAGCCGCTGGCCGCGAGCCCGCTCACGCTTGCCGAGGCGCTGGTCGGGCCGGCGAAGGCCAATCAGCTATCGCGTGCCACCACAGCATTGCGCCAGCTCGACATCGCCACCGTCGCGCTGACCGACGAAGCGCCGCAGCGGCTGGCCATATTACGGGTCACCACCGGGCTGAAGATGCCGGACTGCTGCGTGCTGCTGGCCGCCGAGTCCGCCAGCGCTGGTGTCGCCACGTTCGATGATCGCCTGGCGACCGCCGCGTCCCAACTCGGCCTTCCGGTTCGTACCGGTTGAGCGTTCCCGGCAGTCGTACGTTGATCAGATCGGTCGCTCAGACGCGTCGCCGCATGATCTCGTCCGGATCGAGCAGGGCTTGGGCGAACGGCGTCGGCGGAGGCGGATTAGCCAGCAGCCGGCGGGTGGTGTCCAGGCCCCAGGCGTCGAGGGCCTCGATGCGGTCGGACGACGCGCGCAGGCCGCCGTAACTATCGATCGCCGCCGGGCGTCACCGATAGTCCGGGTTGTCGAAGTCGAATCGGCAGCCGGCGTCCCACTCCGAGCGCTGGTTGCCGTGGGCCGGGATACCGCCCGCGTCCTTGAGCATCCGGGCCAGGTGCAGCAGGTTCCAGGTCATGAACGTGGTGTTGCGGTTGGTGAAGTCGTTCTCCGGCCCACCCGAGCCCGGGTCGAGGTAAGACGGTCCTGGCCCGGCCTCGCCGATCCAGCCCGCGTCGGCCTGGGGCGGGATCGTGTAGCCCAGATGCTGCAGGCTGTAGAGGACGTTCATTGCACAGTGTTTGACGCCGTCCTCGTTGCCGGTGATCAGGCAGCCGCCGACCCGGCCGTAGTAGGCATACTGCCCCGCGTCGTTGAGCAGATGCGAGCAGGCATACAGCCGTTCGATGACCTGCTTGGTGACCGAGCTGTTGTCGCCGAGCCAGATCGGCCCCGCCAGCACGAGGATGTCGGCGGCCTGCACCTGGCGGTAGATAGCCGGCCATTCGTCGCGTTCCCAGCCGTGCTCGGTCATGTCCGGCCATACGCCGGTGGCGATGTCGTGGTCAATCGCTCGAAGCACGTCGACGGCGACGCCATGTTTGCGCATGATCGCCGCGCTGACGTCGATCAGTCCTTGCGTGTGGCTGCGTTCGGGTGAGCGTTTCAGCGTGCCGTTGATGAACAGCGCACGCAGGTCGTCGTAACGGGTCGGCGCCTCGGTCATCGATCCCCTTTCCTGGTCAGTCCGGCAGGTGCGTGAACAGGACCGCGCAGGCGATCAGCGGGACGGCCACTGACATTGCCCGCAGCGCCCGTTCCAACGGAGCGAGCAGGGCCGTCCGGTCGAGTGCCTGCCGCGTCCCGTTGTGATAGGCGACGACGGCGTCGACGTCGGCGACACGCCGCCGCAGGGTGCGGGCCGGGGTGCTGAGCTGCCGCTGCGCGTATGAGAGCGCAGTCGCTGCGAGCACCGCGAGGGCGGCACTGGCAGTGACCGGACGGGTCAGCGGTGGGCTCTGCGCCAGGAAGCCGACGGCGACCGGAAAGCCACCCCAGGCGGCCGCGAAGCCGAGGTCGGTGTGCAGCCTGCCCCCGAACAGCTCGAGGTTGTAGCCGAAGACGAGCAGGACGCCGAGCGCGATGCAGGGCACCAGGGCAGGTCCGG
Source organism: uncultured Actinomycetota bacterium (assembly GCA_963839175.1). Classification (GTDB taxonomy): domain Bacteria; phylum Actinomycetota; class Actinomycetes; order Mycobacteriales; family Jatrophihabitantaceae; genus CAWIUB01. The sequence continues at coordinate 9,721 of CAWIUB010000035.1, read as the reverse complement.
TGTACGGCACGGCCAGTGCGCCGATGACGACCGCGCCGAGCACACCACCGAAGGACACCAGCCACAGGGTCTGCGCCCCGATCGCCGTCGCCAGCGGCCGTCCGCGCAATTCGTCGAGCGCATGTGCGGCAAGCCCGACGGCAAGGAAGAACGCGAGGACGGTTGCGCCGAGCAGCGCCCAGCTCAGCTGCGGCGCGAGGGCCGCGCCGAGAACGGCATAGCTCACGTGCCAGGCCGTGTAGGGCGGGTGCAGCAGCGTCCACCAGTCCGCCCACCGCCCGCCCCGCCGGGCGTAGAAGGCGGCCTGCCGGTTAGTCATTGCGCCTGCGTCCACACATGACCAGCCCGCCGCCCAGGCTCATCGGCCGGACCGTGAGGGCTTCCATCCCGGCGGCCCGCCAGGCGTCCTGCAGCCACCAGGTTGGGTAGCGCCGGTCCTGCTCACTGATCGACGGGCCGAGGAACCGCCCGACCTCGTACCACTCGCGCCCTCCGGTCACCAAGCCCGCTAGGGGAAGTACGAGTCGGGTGTAGCCGAGCCAGGCCGGCCGCCACAGCCGGCCCGTCGGCACGGCGAAGTCCAGGCTCGCCACCATTCCGCCTGGGCGGACCACCCGGGCGAGCTCCCGTAGGGTCGCCAGCGGATCGGCGACGTAGCGCAGCAGGTAGGTGAACGTCAGCGCGTCGAACGTCGCGTCGGGAAACGGCAGCTGCTCGGCGCGGCCGACCAGCAGCCGGATCCGGTCGCTGCGACCCTGCTCGGCAACCCGCTGCTTACCGCGGCGCAGCATCTGTTCGGTGAGGTCCAGGCCGGTGATGCTCGCGCCGGTACGCTCGGCCAGCATGAGGGCCACGCCGGCGGTACCGGTGGCTACGTCCAGTACCCGCCGCGGGGGCGGGTCCATCCACGCGATCGCGTCGACCAGCGCCGAGCGCCAGCGCCGGTTTTGCCCGAACGACAGCACCTCGGCCAGCAGGTCGTACCGCTGCGGCAGCCCGTCGAACAGCCGCCGGGCGAAGACGTTCGGTTCGGCTCGGGACCGGGTCAGCGCACGCATCTCGATCTCCGCCCGCTCGCTGCAGGGCAGCCCACCGTGCCCCGGTTCGACGCCGTCATCGTAGGCGCCGGGCCGGCGGGCAGCACGGCGGCTCTGCGGCTGGCTCGGGCCGGGGCGCGTATAGCCCTGGTGGATCGCCGTGCGTTCCCGCGTGACAAGGCCTGTGGCGACCTGGTCGGGCCGCGTGGCGTCCAGCTGCTCGCCGACCTCGGCCTGCCGATGCCGGACGGGCAGCCGGTCGGCGACATGGTGCTCGTCGGCCCGTCCGGTCGCCGGGCGCTGCTGCCGGCGCGGGCCGGGGTCGACTACCCGGATCACGGGCTGGCCATCCCTCGGCACACCTTCGACGCCCGGCTATTCGAGGCTGCTGTCGGCGCGGGGGCGTGCGCGTTCCAGGATCGGGTCACCGGGCTGGTCGGCCAACCACCAACGCCGACCGGTGTGCGGCTGGCCGCCCATGGTGAGTTGTCTGCGGACGTGGTGATTGGGGCGGACGGCGCCACGAGCGCGGTGGCTGAGGCGGCCGGGCTGATCGATCCGCGACGGGCGCTGTGGGGCTTCGCGCTGCGCTGCTACATTGACGCGCTGGTTCAGCTGCCCCAGATCCTGCTCTGGGAGCCCGCGAGCTGGCAGGTCTTCCCCGGCTACGGGTGGATCTTCCCCACCCCTGACGGCAGGGCGAACGTCGGGCTAGGGCTCGCGGTCGGCGCAGACCGCACGGCCGTTCGCCAGGCGGGAGAGCGGCTGCCCGCCTTCCTCGAGCATCTCGCCCGGCTCGGGTTGCTGCCGGGGAAGCTCGGTACGGCCCCGGCGGACCGGCTGGGCGGCTGGCTGAAGATGGGGCTCGTCGGCACCGTCCCCGCTCGAGGCAACGTGCTGCTCGTCGGCGACGCCGCGGGATTGATCAATCCGTTGCAAGGTGAGGGGATCGCCCAGGCGATTGCCAGCGGCATGGCCGCGGCGTCCGCGATTCTCGACGCCGGCCCCGCCCGCGCAGCCGGCCACTACCGAGCCTCGCTGCAGGCGTCCACCGACCACCACCGGATCAACGCAGCCGTCCAGTCCGGCATCGTGCACCACCCGCGGGCGGTCTCCATCACCGGGCGGGCGCTCACCACTCCGCCGCTGCGCAGTGCCTTGGCCGGAGCCTGGGCGCTGTACTGGAACGACCTGGTCCGTGGCGCCCGGCCCAGCCGGCATCGCACTATCGCGGCGCTCGTCGGTCGGCTGGTCGCCCTCGGCGCGGCCCGCAGCCGGACGAACAGGTGGTTCGCGGACTACTGGAGCGACGCCTCCCACACATGCAGGTCGCCGGCGTCGACTGCCTGCTGCAGCGCGTCCATCGTTCCCTCCGACTTGTCAGCGCCGAACACGGGGCTGCGCCAGCCACACGAGCACACCGCGTGAGCGCGGCCCTCGCCGGTCTCGACGATGGTGATGGTGTGGTCCATTCCCATAATCCTTGCCCATTACGTCGTCCATCTTCCAGTGCGACCCCGAAGTGATGGCGAGCGACCGGCTTTAGGAACTACTGGCCTGGACGAATGGCCAGCCGCGCCTCGCGTTGCTGAAGCCCTGTGCACGGAAGGGCAGCGTGGATCTTCTCTGCGCCGGGCACTCGATGGAGCCTGTTGCAAAATGGCCGAACGCCGACTGCGGGACCGAGAGTTCGCAGTTGGGGCGAGGCAGATTTGGTCGGTCGTATCGCATTCGGTCGGCTGCGACGACTTGGGAGCTTCACGCTCAGCAGACGGCCCGGCCGCGCGTCGATTATGCAACAGGCTCCGATGACGCACGGGGTGCAGGAAGATCCACAACAGGAACTGCGTTCGGACCTGAAACAATGGCTGCGTGGCACCGAGACTCCGATGAGGGGGCTGGGATGAAGGGCGACCGCGTCGAGATCGTGATCGACGCCGGTGGGACGACCCGCACCTACGAGATCCAGGCCACCCGCGCAGGCCGACGCGTCGAGGTCACCCATGGCCGCGGCATCGTCGAGGTAACCGAACTGACACGTGGCGCGACCGCGGTGCGTACCGCCCGTTTCATGGCCAACCGGGTACTCGCCCTCATCGAGCACCCGGCGTCGCGCACCGCACTACCCGACGACGCCGGAACGCCGCGCGTCCCGGACTGATCTCACTGCTGGTAGCTGCCGATCAGCCGGGCCTCGGCCAGGACGTGACCAGCCGTGGCGGCCTCGACCTGCTGATAGCTGGATCCTTCGGGCAGCGTCACCGGCCGGTCGACGGCGAGCAGCCGGAACACGTAGCGGTGTGGGCCGTGGCCGGGTGGCGGCGCGGGACCGAGGTAACCCAGCTTCCCGAAGCCGTTGGCTGCGAGCGTGGCCTCGGAAGGCGTCTCGCCTTCTGCGAGCTCGGCCCGAGCCGGATCGAGGCCGCTGACGACCCAATGCACGAAGCTGCCCTCGATCGGGGCATCCGGGTCGTCGACGAGCAGCACCAACTCGACGGTGCCCTCGGGCACGCCGTCCCAGCTCAAGTGCGGGGACAGATCTCCCTCGGCGTGACTGAACCGCGCCGGAATCGTTCCGCCTTCGTCGAACGCCGGGCTGCGCAGCGAGAGAGTCATAGGCACACCATGGGAGCCGCGGCCGCCCGGCGCAAGGGCATCGAATCGTCGTTATCGGCGAGCGTGGCGGGATAGGGCCACGGCGGCGACCGCGGCCAGCGGAAACGTGACAAGCAGGCCCGCGCGCAGAGTGGTCGCCGACGCGATCACGCCGATGATCAATGGACCCGGGATCTGGCCCAGCGACGCTGTCACCAGCATGTGGGACATGGCCGAGGTCGACCGGGCGGAGTTTGCCGCCACGTCCAGCGCACCGGTCAGCGGAAAGGTCGGGCCGAGCCCAACCCCGACGATGGCCACGGCAACGGCGGCCGCTACCGCGCCGCGGGCGCCGAGCAGCGTGAGCAGGCCCGCCAAGGTGATCGCCAGAGCACCGGTGAGCAGCCGCTCGGGCGAGACCTGCCGCGCGAGCCGGCTCGCCAGCAGACGTCCGGCCAGCATCGCCGCGTACAGCCCGCCGCTCATCGTGACGGCCGCGCCGCGACAGCACCCACGGACGCCAGCCTCCCACCCGTGATGAGGCGCTACCTTCGTAACCGCCCGAGTGCCTGGTGCGCCTTGCGCTGCTCCACTCTTGCCCGGCGCGCCTCGCGGCTGGCACCGTCGAGGTGCCGACGGGCGTCGGCCAGCTGCTCCTCCACTAATCGGACGGCTTGTTGCTGCTCTTGCTCAGCTTCCATGGCTACCTGCGCAGCGTTGTCGGCAGCGGCCACCGCCTGCTCGGCCTCGGTGATGACTTCGTGTCGACGGCGTTCCTGTTCGGCTTTCGCTGCAGCGGCAGCCTCGACGGCTGTCGTCCTCCCGGGGGTCTTGGCGCGCGCCGGCTTCTCCGCCGACTTCCCCGCCGAGGTGCGAGGCCCACCCGTGGGTGCAGGAACGAGAGTCAGTGCAGGTGTCGCGTCGGCGCCGAAACCGTCCCAGCGGGCGGGTCGAAGCAACGTTCCCGCTTGCAGCTGCTCGGCGACCTGCGGGTCGGCTATCGCGGCACCGAGAGTAGCGATCACCTCGTCCCGGAGCGTTGCCGATGGTGACCGCTGAGTGCTGACCTGGAAGGCCTGACGGACCAAGGCGTCGATCAGCTGACGTCTCCGAACGGACAGCGCGCGGATCCTCCCGCCGTCCAGCGCCCTTTCCGCGGCGCGCAACTCGTCGCCCAGGTCGGCCAGCTCGGCCGGCACACCGGATCTGGAGCGAACGAGCTGGTTGACGATCCACGCCGACCGGGTCGGCTTCCGCAGCCCGGCGATCTGCTTTGCCACCGACGCGTCCCCTGACTGCCGCGCCTCAGCCGCAAGACTCGTGCGACGCGCCATGAACTCGTCCGGGTCGCACGAATAGAGCTCCTCGACGGCATTACGCAGCAGGTCGCGAGCAGGCACCCGATCATCCTGCACCCGAATGTCGGCATCGCAGAGACATGTGCTCGAGCCGCTCAGCCGCCGGAGTGCCCCTCCGGTCCCCGCCATCCGCGACGTTGGCCCGAATGTTTCGGGTCGAGCAGATGCGGGTGGAACCGTTCTTGCGTTGCATACAACTTGGGCGGCAGGTCAGCCGTCGGCGCGTCCCGCATCGCCAGCTCCCAGCCAGCCTCATACAACTGGTTGGACAGGACGGTCGCCTCGTCATGGTTCAGTTCGGCGACCCTCAGCCCGTTCACGTACACGATGGCCTCTCCACTGCGGAGATCCACCCGAGTACGCGAATCGGAGTGAACGTGGTCAACAATGTGCATCTGGCACCCCCCTAGGTGAAGAACACGCCACCCGGCCCGGGAATACACTCGGCTGGCGAGTTTGCTCACGGAAGTCAAAGTGGAAGCGTCGGGCACAGACAATTCGACCGTGTTGCGGCGAGGGCACGGGATCGCAAACGATCGAAGTTCACGCAGCCGTCCGTCTGGGCCCCGCAGCAGAAGACACGCCGAGCGAACGGCGGCTACGGGGCGTCGATCGCCATGGCCTGGCTTCGATGACGAGGTTGAACGGTTGAGGTTCTCGGCGAGCGTGTCACCTGCAAACGGCTCGACGATCAGCCAGGTGCCGTGCGGCGCCAGCGCCTGCCGGATGTGGCCGCGCCGTGTGGGTCGCCCATGTCGTGCAGGCGGTCGAACCGTGCAGGCAGTCGAAACGTCGTGACGAGGTCGTAGCCCTGTCCTGAGAACGTCTGCGCTGCTTTGCTCGGGTGATCGCCTGTTCGGTTCCGTCACCTCGAGCGCTGGCTCCGCCGAGGTTCGTCAGGCGCGTCCGCACGTGGCCGATTCCGCAGCGGCGCGCTGAGAAATCCGGCAAGAATAGGCTGATTCTCTCTCGACAGGACCTGTTCAGGTCGGGTAGACTCGTACGTATGTTCGATGACGGGTGGGTCGGCCGGGAGCCGCCGGCCTGGCTGGACGAGCCGGCCGGGGTGACCGGGTTCGATGCGGTCACCCGCCCCAACGACGCCGCGGCTGCACTGGCGCTCACCCAAGCGGGTGCCGGGGTGGTGGCGGCGCTGGCCGCGGTGGACCTCGCCCGGTTGGACGATGCCGGGCGGGTTGATGTGCTGGCCGCGTTGGAGCGGCAGATCGGCTGGTTGCAGGGCCTGCAGCAGCGGGTGCTGGCCGATATCGACAGGCAGACACCGTGTGGTGGCCGGCCGGGGCAGCAGCAGGACCGGAATCTGGCTCGGGAGAGCGTGGGCTGCGCGCTGCGCCTGGCGGGTCTGACCGCGCAGGCGCGGCTGGCGGTCGCCAGCGCGTTACGGGACCGGCTGCCGGACACCCTGGCGATGTTGGAGGCCGGGGAGATCACGTACTGGCACGCCCGGGCGCTGGCCGAGGCGGTCGCGGTCCTGGACGAGACGGCGGCGGCGGTGGTAGAGGCCCGGGTGCTGCCCCGGGCCGGGCGGCAGAGCGTGGGTGAGTTCCGGGCCAGCGTGCGCCGGGCGGTGCTGGCCGCCGACCCGGCGTCGGCCGAGCAGCGGCATCAGCGGGCGTTGGGTGACCGGTGTGTGCGGCATACCCCGGCCGAGGACGGCATGGCCAGCATCTGGGCGCTGCTGCCGGCCGAGGGGGCGGCCGGGCTGATGGCCGCGGTCGACGCGCTGGCCTCGGTCACCTCCGAGGACGACCCGCGCACCGCGGAGCAGCGCCGCGCCGACGCGCTGGTCGACCTGGGGGTGGCCGCGTTGCACGACCCGCTGCTGCCCCGGTCGCAGGGGCTGCGGCCGAACGTGCAGGTCACCATCGCGCTGTCCACGTTGCTCGGTCTGGATGAGCATCCCGCCGAACTCGGTGGGCACGGCCCGATCACCGCTGAGCTGGCCCGGCGCATGGCAGCCGATCAGACCGGCACCTGGCGGCGGCTGGTGCTCGACCCGGTGACCGGGGACCTCATCGACTACGGGCAACACACCTACCGCCCGCCCGCGGACCTACGCCGGTTCGTCATCGCCCGGGACAAGACATGTGGATTCCCGCACTGCCAGCGGCCCGCGCCCCACTGCGACCTCGACCACCGGATCCGCCACGTCGACGGCGGGCCGACCAGCCAGCAGAACATCGCACCCCTGTGCCCGCGGCATCACGCGGTCAAGGACGAACACGGCTGGCAGGTGCAGCGCGACCCGACCGGCGGCTACACCTGGACCAGCCCCACCGGCCACACCTACCACAGCCACACCCCCAGCCATCCCAACCCACCACCGCCGCAACCCGCCCAGACCGAAGACGTCGACCCAGCACCCTTCTGAGGGACGGGCTACGGTGGGGCGTGTCCGACGATGCCAGTCCCTACAAGGGCTGTCCGCTGTGTGCCGGCCCGGCCGGCGATGCCGACATGTACCGCGAGCAGGTGTGGGAAGACGAGCTATGGCGCTTGACCACGAGCGTCGGCCCGGGCGATCCCACATCTGGCTTCTCCTACCTGGAGCCGAAGCGCCACATCCCGCACGTGACCGACCTCGCCGGTGCCGAGGCGGCCACCTTCGGAGACGTCCTCGCCCGCTGCACCGCAACGCTGCAGGAAGCGACGGACGCTGAGTCGGTCTACGTGTATATCTTCGGCGGCAGCATCCCGCACCTGCACGTCCATTTGGCACCGCACGTGCCCGGCGACGCGCTGAACGACTCGTTGCTGCGCGGCGAGTTCGAACAGAGGCAGCTTCCGTCGGGTGCGACCGCCTTCTACAGCACGGATTTCCCCGCGATCCCCGCGCAGCGGCTGAGGGAGACCGCCGCAACGATTCGCAAGCTGCTAGCCGGGCGAGCGGACTGAGAACCCGGCCCGATCAGGCGGCGGTCTCGTGCGGCTCGTGCGGCGCGAAGTCTCGGGTGCGGATGAGCAGCAGCGAGAGCACGCCGGCGACGATGGCGATGAACGCGGCGACGAGCAGAATGTGGTTGAGGGCGGTGGTGAACGCGGATCGGGCCGCAGCGGCGACCGGAGCTCGGGCGGTCGGCGGCAGGCCTGTGAGCGCGTGGGCCAGTTGCCCATTGGTCAACGCCGTGGCGATCTGCCGAGTCTGGTTGGCCACGTCGGGGAGGGCGGCCAGCCGAGCGGTGATGGCGTTGTGCGCCTGACTGGCGAACAGCGAGCCCAGCAGGGCGATCCCGGTGGCGATGCCGACTTGCCGGAAGGTGGAGTTGATGCCCGACGCCATCCCGGCGCGACGCGGCTCGACGACACCGATCGCAGTCGAAGCCAGCGGCGGGTTGATCAACCCGACACCGACGCCCGCGACGACGAGGCCCGGCACCAAGTGGGTCCACTCGGATTGCGCATCGAGTCCGCGCATCAGCAACAGTCCGACCCCGACGACGATCAGCCCTGGGCCGATCAGCAGCCGGACCGGTACGCGCGAGGAGAGCCAGCCGGCGAGGGTCGCGGCGACCAGGATGCTGCCGGACGCCGTGAGCAGCCGCAGACCTGTCTGCAGGGCAGAGAAGTCGAGGACGTCCTGCAGGTACAAAGTCAGGTACAGCAGCATCGAGAAGATCGATGCGGACAGGCCGAAGGCGGCGATCGAGCCGCCCGCGAAGGTGGGCTTGCGGAACAGGCTGAGGTCGAACATCGGATGCCGGCCGGTGAACTCGACGGCGAGGAAGGCCACGAGCAGGACCGCCGCCGCGGCGAAGCACCCCAGGACGAGACCATCGGTGAAGCCGCGGTCGGTGGACTTGATCAGCGCGAACACCAGGAACGACAGCGCAGCCGTGAACGTGACGAAGCCCAGCCAGTCAGGTCGGCGTGGGCGCGGATCGCGCGACTCGTGTACCCGCATGAAGGTCAACAGGATCGCGGCGAGCCCGATGGGCAGGTTGACGAAGAAGATCCACCGCCAGGACAGCCCGGAGGTCAGCACGCCTCCGACGACCGGGCCGACGGCGACGGCGAGACCGGTGATGGCACCCCACACCCCGAACGCGACCCCGCGGTCCTTTCCGCGGAACGCGTCGGCCAGCAGCGCCAGCGATACGGCGAACATGATGGCGCCGCCGACGCCTTGAGCGCCGCGGGCCAACTGCAGGAACAAGGTGGTCGTGGCCACGCCGCACAGCAGCGAGGCCAGCGTGAACAGGCCCAACCCGATGAGATAGAGCCGGCGGCGCCCGAACAGGTCGGCGAGCGAGCCACTGGTCAGCAGCGTCGCCGCCAAGGTCAGCGCGTATGCATCGACCACCCACTGCAGATCGGCGAAGCTGCTGTGCAGATCCTGCTGGATGTCCGGCAGCGCGACGTTCACGATCGTGATGTCGAGCAGAAGCATGAAGGTGCCCAGACATACCGCGGCGAGCGTCCACCAGCGATGCGCGAACGCAGGCCGCTCGGCACGCTCCGACCCAACATCGGCAGCTGAACCGGGCGGGGTCGTGACGAGCTGCTCGGGCGGATCGGTCTGTGCCATATGTCGTCTGGGCCTTTGCGTCGACGGTCGGCTTGCAGCGGTCGGATCCAAGCTACCGGGCGAGCTACGCACGGGCCCGACGATCATCTACCTGTCCGCTACTCTTCGCCCCCAGGGCGCGTGTCGGTACCGGATCGTTCACGACAGGCGGGCAAGATAGGGCAAGGCCCCCCCATGTATGAGAT
>CAWIUB010000034.1:0-12401 GCA_963839175.1 uncultured Actinomycetota bacterium | reverse complement strand
CTGCGCTGGGCCGAACTCATCGAACTTCGACCGGCCGACCTCAACCCGCGGCAGCGCATGCTCACCGTCAGCCGCACCGCCGTAGAACTGGTCGCCCGCTTCCACCCGACCGGCGGCCGGTTCCTGATCAAGGACTACCCGAAAGATCGCGAACACCGCCGCATCAAGCTCGCCCCCCACATCGCCAACCAGGTTCAGACCCGATTCCACGGATAGGCCGCTGAGTTGATCTTCCGTGCTGGTTGTTGATCTTTCTGGGTGGTGTTTCGGGTTCTGGGCAGGTTGGTGGCCCGAGTGGCGCCTCGGGTGGCGGGTCTCCGGGTGGTCGGCGGCGCGGGGCCGGGGTGATCAGGTCAGGGTGGGTAGGGCGCGCAGGCGGGCGAGGATCTCGGCGAGCAGGCTGTATCCGGGCGGCGGGCGCAGGAGGAGTCCGCCAGCGTGGGTGACCAGCCGGGCAGGGACGCGGATCAGCCGGCGCCGCAGGGTGGCGATCATGGCTTTGCCGCCGCGGGTCCCCCAGCCGGCCAGCTGGCCGTGGCCGTCGCTGGTGGCGGTGAGTTGGTGCAGCCAGCCGGCCAGGCTCGTGGCTAGTAGCGCGCCCCACATCCATGCGGTGTTGATCTCGGGGTGGCCGGAGGGCAGGTGGCGCAGCGCGGCGCCGTGTTTGCTGTCGCGGAAACGGTCCTCGATCTCGGTGCGGTGCCGGTACCAGTACTCGACCGAAACAGCCTTCGTGCCGGTGGACACGTCGAGATCGGTGAGGATGAAGCTGTAGCCGTAGACGGTGCTGACTTGCCCGTCCAGGGCCAGTTGCAGTTGATCTTTGGGGATGGTACGCCGGCGCCGTGCCCGTGGATCGGTCGAGATGTCGGCGGCGTCCAGCGCGACCCTGCGGATCAGCATCGACGTGCCCTCGGGCCAGTCGGCAGGTTTGTAGTTCGACACGGCGACCTGCGCGCCGGGCATGTCTCTCGCGTCGGTCCAGTCGCATTCGCCGATCCCGTCCAGGGCGCGCCACACGGTGGTGATGCGTTTGGCGCCGATCGCGAACCGGACGTCCAGCTCGCGGGCGGTACGGGCCAGATCGCCGGCGAAGTAGCCGGCGTCGGCGCGCATCGATAGCGGTGCTTGCCGTACCGCGGCAGGCAGGACGGCTACCGCCCGCCGTAACAGCGCGCTCGCGCGCGAACGCGGGTCTTGATCGCCGGCGAGCAGATCCGCGGCCAGCACCGTGCCGGTCTCGGCCCAGCCCGCCACGTGCGGGCGCCCGCACCGCTGACCCTGGTAGTTATAGGCCACCCCACGCTTGCGACGGCCGTAGACCTCCACGTCGGTGGCATCCAGATCGATCGTCGCGCCCTGACACAACGCCTGGCGCCGGGCCGCGGGCAGCAGCGCGAGCATCCGCTCGTTCACCGCACCGATCCCAGCCTCGACCCGTCGCCAGGCTGGGTCCTCGATACGCCTCGCCAGCCCGCACGCGGTGCTCGTCGCCAGCCCCGGCACCGGACTCAATGCCTGTCCCGCGGCGTCGGCACGTCGGCGGTCCAGCCCGACCAAGAAATCCTCACCGGCCAGCTGCGCCGACGCGATCCCGACCAGCAGAGCCCCGGCGCCGCATCCCCTGGCGCGGGTCTTGACCGGCCCCACCGCCGCATCGAGCGCGTCGATCACACCCAGCCGATCGGTCAACTCCCGCACCGCGACCAGGCCCGCGACCGCGGTCAGCGATGGATCCGGCGCGCCGATGTGCACCCGCTTGGCCAACCGCTTCGGCTTGCGTATCTTGGCAACCAAGAAGGTGCCTCCTTGCTCGGTGAATCCAAGGCCTTGACAACCTCGATTCTCCTTACAAGGCAGGCACTTTCTCCATCTCACACGCCGTAGCCGACGCCGCTAATCGTGGATTCGGGTCAGACCCACATAGCCGAGCACGAGCTGGCCGGCAGCGACCTGCTCTTCACGCCGACCCTGCTCCTCCCCCAGTCGCGCCCGTCTCATCTGCAGGTCGTCAAAGCTCAGCCGGCGGCCGACGAGCCGGACCTGGGATTGACGGAGCCGAACAGCGCGGGCCGGCAGTACTGGCACGGCACCATCAGCGGCTACTCCGGCGGCGGCTGCAAATGCGCGCACTGCCGCGGCGCCTACGCCCGCTACCGGGCCGAACGCCGCGCAGCCGGGAAGGACGACCCACGGACGCCGAGAACGATCACCACCGACGGGCACATCCCCCGCTCCTGGTACCGCGAACGCATCTGGAAACCAGCGTTGCTAGAGGCAGGGATCGGGATTGCTGTGCGCACCCACGACCTGCGCCATGCACACGCCTCCTGGCTACTCGCCGGCGGCGCCGACCTCCAAACCGTCAAAGAACGACTCGGACACGGCAGCATCATCACTACCGAGAAATACCTCCACACCCTCGCCGAAACCGACGACACCGCACTCACCGCCCTCGCCACCATCCGAAAACGACACAGGCCGAACTGAACCGCGTCGTCACCCAGCGCGACCAACGAAGCAGCGAGGCCCACGCGGGATCCGTCGATATGGACGGCAATTCGTTCGCGGTGGCGGGAAAGGGATCACGCGCAGATGCAGAAATCTGTCGTCGCCTGAGTCGGAGCAATTTCCGTATCTGCCGATGTGCGCGCATCGGAGCGGAGGTCTACTGGTTCGCGTCAGCAGGTCACGTGCAGGATTGCGTTGGTGTCTTCGGGTTCTGTCCGCAGTGCCTCGATCGCGGATGCGGTCGGCAGGATCAGCAGCTCAACGTTGCGGTGGGCGGCCTCCGGTCTGACTTCGTCCATCACGGGCAGGGCGCCATGCGCGCCGGTGCCCACCACCAGCCGGCGGCACTTCCACGGAATCTTGTCCTCGCCGGAGAGCGGGGTGTGACCGAAGGTGTCGCGGAAGCGCTTCGACGGCTTCTTCCTGCGGGTGCGGATCTTCCCGCGGTCGATCACCACGTCCTGCTCGTAGGTCACGTCATCGATGCGGATGAAACCGAAGGTGAATCGATCGACGCGCATGCCACTTCTTCTCTCTCTCCTACTCGGGCACGCAACGACTCGCAGAGAGCCAGGCCCGGACCGACCCGGGACCGGCAGTCCGCTCACCGCGACGGTGGCGAAACCAACCGCCGCCCACCCGACGGTAGCCCCGATCGGACCTCGACCGGCGGCCCGCAAGCGTGCGGGCTTCGACGCGGTCGTGAATGGCCGACGGCCTTCCCCGTCAGCGCGTACGCCACCCCTTATTCACGGCGTCGTTGGCACCTGACCACGTCCGTCGCTCGCCGCCGCGGCGAGTCTGCTACTCCCGTCTTTGTTCCTGGCGGGCGGTACCTGAGCCGACGCCTGTCACCGGCACGAGCACGCCGGTGGTGGTGGCGGGCTGAGTTGCCTCGGCCGCGGACGCCACACCTAGCGGTGTCGTCGGTGCATACATGGCCTCGTCGAACGACGTCGCCGTGGGCTGCTGGCGTCCCACCGCGAACACGGTAGTCGGCTTACCGCCGGAGAAGGACGTGGAGATGTAGTCGCCGACCATCGGGCCTTTGCGAGGTGGCGGCGATCTCGCTCAGCGCCATCGGCCCGGCGGGCTGGGTGGCCGCGCCCCAGTGCGCGCCGCGGTCGGGCGAGGAGATGTAGCCGACCTGCAGCCGGCACGCCCCGCCGCATGCGGCGTTCGGGTAGAAGTAGATAGGTCAGCGCGAGGTGTGTGCTGCCGCCGGAGGTTTTCGGGTCGACCGCGAGTCCGGGGAGGAAGTGATCGACGGTGCTGGTGACCGGATCGATCGGAACGCGGGCGGTCGCCGACCAGTTCACGCCGTCGGTGCGACCGCTGAACTCCCGACCCGTGCCGCCGGTGTTGACCGGGGTGTCGCGATGACTGGCTCGTGAGTCATCGCGGCGACAAATGACGCTGGTGATACGACAGGTAGGGCGACCGCTCACGTCGTGCAGCCGCCTGAGCATCACCTGACGGCGCGGAGCAGTGGGTGCCCGGCGACGTCGTCCTGGGAAGACACCGGCAACAGCTGCACCGCGCTGCCGGCGAGCAGCATTCCCGCTGCCGGAGATACCCATAGTTCGCCCGCACTCGCAACATCGGCGATTTGCTCTGCGTAGCGCACGCCCGGACCGTCCACCGACATCGAGTCCCGCGCCACCTCCGCGATCGACACACCGAGGCGGGCGCGGTCCCGCAGGCTCGCGAGTCCACACCGCACGGCCGTGGCCGGACCGTCGAAGAGCGCGACCCGCCGACCCGACGGCGTCGCACGGGCGCGACCGCCGGTCGCCACCAGGTCCTCGATGATCTGCGCCTCCGAGTCACCGGCAACCGCGACGACGGCCGCAAGGGCGAGCGGCTGCGGGGCCGGCATTCGCACGGTCTGCAGAAACGCCTCGATCTGATCGAGTATCTGGTCAGGGTCGCCGCACACGAGGTGGTCGGCACCGTCGAGCAGTCGCAGCGTTGCCGACGGGATGTGGTCGGCGAGGTAGCGCGCCTCCTCGACCTTGAACAGCGCATCGCCGGTGCGATGCAGGACCAGCGTCGGCACGCGAACCGCGCCGACCACGTCGCGGACGTCAACAGCGGAGTTCATGTCCATCAGGGCGCGGATCGTGGACGGCGTCGCGGCTGCCCGCATGCGTTGCGCCCACCACCGTTGCATCTGCGGATCGCCCGATGGGCAACGCATCCGTAGATCGGCCTCCCAGTCCCAGCTGTCGATCAACCGGTTCGTGTAGCTGCGCCGCTCCTCTTCGGACTGCGCCCACGGGTATCCCTCACCCCGGGTCCGCTTGGCATAACTGCCGTACAGCACGAGCGCCGACACCCGCTCCGGGTGGGTGGCCGCTAGCAAGATCGCCATCGGACCACCCTCGGAATAACCACAAAGGACGGCGCGCCGCGAGTCCACGGCGTCCATCACAGCGAGGACGTCGTGCATGCGCTTCTCGAGGTCGGGCAACCCCTCCGGCCGGTCAGACATGCCGGTTCCCCGCTTGTCGAACCGGATCAACCGGCCCATCGATCCCAGTCGGTCGAGGAAGTGTGCATGCCGGGGGTCCGCCCAGTCGAGCTCGAGATGGGAGACGAACCCCGAAATCAGGACGATGTCGACGTCGCCGCCGCCGGTGACCTGATAGGCGATGTGCAGACCGTCGCTGATCGGTGTAGCGGATCGGTGCAGCCATGCCGGCGGGACTCCGGTCGGGCGCGGCGGCGGTCGCCTGGCCGGGCGCCTCGACGGTCACGTCGGCGACGAACCGGTATCCGCGACCGTGCACCGTGCGAATGAGCCGCTGGCCGCGCCCGTCGTCACCCATCGCCCGACGTGCCTGCTTGATGCGGCTCGTCACGGCTGCTTCGGTGACGAACCGCCCGCCCCACACGGCGTCCATGAGCTCTTCCTTGGGCACCACCCGGTCCCGATGGGACACAAGGTAGGTCAGCACGTCGAAGGTCTGCGGCTCCATGCGCACGGCCCGGCCGTTTCGACGCAGCTCGAACAGGGCCGTGTCAAGCACAAGGCCTTCGTCGAACGCCAACCCCACGTCACGATAGTCGCACGGCGCACCAGGTATTGGCCCTTCGCTACGCCGATCCGAGCGCGTAGCTGACGGCTTCGTCGACGGACAGCAACCGTCCGGTCGACCAGACCTGCTGGAACGCGGCGGGGTCGAGTGCCTGCGCAGCGGCGGCCCGGCTGTGCTCGAAGTGCGGCCCTTCGTCCGGCGGCCAAGCGGCGCCCTGCTCTGTCACCATCCGGTCAGCCGCCGACAGCAGCGTCGCGGCCCGCTCGAAGTCATGACTCGCGACAGCGATTGCGGCCAGGCTGTTGAGGCAGTACGGGATGAGCCACGTATCACCGAGCCGGTCCGCGACGCGCAGGCTTTCTTCGGCCAGGTCCTGGGCCCTGGGCAGGTTGCCCAGTCGCTGCTGGACCACGCTCAGATTTCCGGCTTCTGCTGCCACCCCGCGAAGATCGCCCATCTCCCGGGCGAGTTCGAGCCGTCGCGACATCCAGTCGCGCGCCTCCGGGTAATGACCGCTCATCTGAGCGGCGACGCCGAGCACATGCAGCGAGTTGGCGCGTCCACGCCGGTCGGCGGTCCCGTCGACGACGGCCAGAGCCTCTAGGCATAACGTCCGGGCGCGGTCGATGTCCCTCCGCAACTCCACCCTGGCCAGACCGGTGAGCGCGACCGCGATCGCGGTCGGCTCGCCCAGCCGCCGGGCAAGGCCGAGGCTGCGACGATGCAGGGCCAAAGCCGCCTCGTTGTCACCCTGCCAAAAGGCGAGCAGGCCGGCCTGGAACAACGCCTCCGCCCCAAGGGTGTCTTCGGTCGTCCGAGCGAGCAGTATCTGATCAAGCCACCCGCGACCCTCGCTGACCCGGTCCGTGTACTGCCAGAAGTCGGCCAGCGCGAGCGCAAGCCGGAGCCCTTCGTCGGCCCATCCATGGTCGAGGAACCAGCGCAGTGCCGACTCGCACTCGCCGTAACGGCTGTCCAGGCGTTCACGCCATTGCGCCGCGTCGAGGCCCCTGAGCGCCGGTCCGGCTTTCTCGGCGAACCGCATCAGGTCCGTGGCCTGTGCCTCGGTCATGCGACCAGCTGGATGTGTCACGACACGAGGACCAGGTCGATCAGCAGCACAGCTGCGAGGCCGAGACCGGCGCTGACGGTCAGGCTCGGACGCACGTACGCCACCACGGCGATTGCGGCCACGCAACCCAGCGACGCCAGCCCGGCGACCGGGGCGCCGTCGCGAACCACGCCGACCGTCTCGACCGAGACCAGCGAGGCCAGCACCGCCGGGGCCACCTGACTCAGGGCCGCGGTGATGCGACCAGGCAGCCGTTCCGCCGGCACGAACACGATGAACGTCACTCGTACCAACCAGCACGCGGCGGCGAGCAGCAGCAGGGGCATGAACCCGATCATCTCGATGGTTCCCTTCTGGCGGCCATACCCGCGACCATTCCGGCGGCCGTCCCGGCAACGACGGCGATGGAGGGGGCGACCTGCGCAGCGAGCGGCGCCACCGCTCCGGCGGTGATCGCCGCAGCGACACTGGGCCGATCGCACACGCGCGGCATCAGCATCCCGACGAACAAGGCCGTACCCGCCAGAGCGAGATGCGGCAGAGACGGCAGCCGCGGCCCGATGAGCACTCCCGTGCCGACGGCAGCCGACCATACGGCCATCACACCCAACCCCAGCCACAACCAGTACGTGCGGAACCGCCGCCCGGCATGGCCCGGCCGGCCGAGCGCCGACAGATACGTCTGGTCGATGATGAAGTGCGGGGCCGTCAGGCGGAACCACCTCGGTTGCGCGCTGAATCGGGGCGCAAGCGACGCGCTGTACAGCAACAGTCGCGCGTTCACCGTCACCGCTGAGCCGACCACCGCGAGCAGGCCGGCGCCTTGCTGGAACATCGTGGTCGCCGTCAGCTGGGCGCTGCCGCCGTACACCAGCGGAGCGCCGAGGAACCCTGCGGCGTCGCCCATGGACGTCGACGCGATGACGATGCCGAGCGCCAGGCCGAACGGCAATATGCCCGGCGCGACGGTGAGCACGTCACGCACGGCATCGTTGCGCGCGCTGTTGGCGCCGCGCGTCGTGCCGGCACGTTTTCGGGCGGTATCCGGCCGGATCTGCTGATCGGTGGTGGTCACGGCATCGAGCCTCGCCGCAACGGCGCGCCGGGTCATGACGACCGGGTGGCGATTTCTTGAGTCATTCCGGCTGTCCATCTCCAGCGAACCTCCACAGGATCTCCAAGTTCAGCGATTCAGTGCCGGCGCATAGTCACGGCTGCACCGCAATCCACCAGGGCGAAAGGCACTTCCGTGACTGCATCGCGATCGGCACACGACGACGTCGTCGGATCCCACCGTGCTGATGCCGACGTCCCTCGGCCTTCCTGCGGCAATGACCCGGGGGAAGGCCCGCGGAAGGTGCGCCGAGCATCGTTCAGCGGCATGACCAGTCCACAGATCGGCACCGTCGCGCGCCGCACCCGCACCGTCACGCATCGGGACATCGAGCTGTTCACCGAGATCACCGGCGACCGCAACCCGATCCACTACGACGACGAGGTGGCCAAAACCAGCCGCTTCGGCGGGATCGTCGTGCAAGGCGGCGTCACCACCGGCCTGCTCAATGCGCTCGTCGCCGAGCAGCTTCCCGGGCCGGGCAGCGTCTTTCTCGAAGTGGCCTGGCGTTTCCTCGCGCCGGTCCGTCCCGGTGACGTGATCACCGCGGAGGCGACGGTCACGGGCACCCGGGCAGACAAACCGGTCACGACTCTCGCGACGCACATCTCGAACCAGGACGGTGTCACCGTCCTGGACGGCACGGCAGTCGTCTGGCGCGACCCCACCGTCGCCGAGCAGATCTCGGCGGAAGGCGCAGGGAAGGCCGCGGGAAGCCGCGCCTCCTAGCGTCCCGCACCACAACACACCACGCCGGGAGACCGGCCCGACCATGGAGGATCCATGACCAGCACCACCGAGAGCCCGCACCGCAACGGAGTGGACGTGGCGACGCTGTTCGCCACCCTCGACGCCGTCAAGGGCCAGAACGAGATCGCCAAGTTCCAGTTCCGCGCCAGCAACACCTGGTTGACCGGAACGCACAGCCGCTCCACCGCATCCGGGTTCTACGGCGCCATGCAGGAGATGCAGCACAACACCGACACCGTGCTCGACTTCGACCACCCCGCGGTTCTCGTCGGCGCCGACAACGCCCCGACGCCCGTGGAGTACCTGCTGCACGCCATCGCCGCCTGCCTGACCGCCGGCATCGCCAACATCGCCGCCGCACGCGGCGTCGAGCTGACCAAGGTCACCTCCACGGTCGAGGGCGACATCGACCTGCTCGGGATCCTCGGCCTGTCCGACGGATCGGTGCGCAACGGCTACGAGCAGATCCGGGTCAGCTTCCACATCGAGGGCGACGCCGACGACGCGACGCTGCGCGGCCTCGTCGAGCAGTCCCGCCGTCGCTCCGCCGTGTACGACGCGCTCACCAACCCGACGCCCGTCGTCATCGACGTGGTCACCGGCTGACCGCCGACCACACACCCGCCCGGGCCGGCCGGACGCGATCTCGCACTCCGGCCGGCCGCGCGTCGAGAGGATCGTCATGAACACCGTTGACACCGTCGTGATCGGCGCCGGCCATGCCGGTCTCGCCGTAAGCAGGCTGCTCACCGAGGCCGGCCGCGACCATGTCGTGCTCGACCGCGGCCGTGTCGCCGAGCGTTGGCGAACCGAGCGCTGGGACTCCCTGCGCCTGCTCACGCCCAACTGGATGACCCGGCTGCCGGGGTGGCGCGACGACGGTGCCGACTCGGACGGGTTCATGAGCGCGAGCCGGTTCGTCCGGTACCTGGAACGCTATGCGGAGTCCTTCGGCTCCCCCGTTATCAGCGGTACCACCGTGCGGGAGCTCAGCCAGGCATCCTCCCGGGGGATATCGGGTCGTCACCGACCGCGGCACATGGCATGCGCGCCAGGTGGTCATCGCGACCGGCCCGCACGGTGTGCCGCACCTGCCCGCCGGCCTGGACACAGCCGAGGTGCTCACTGCCAACCGCTACCGCAACCCTGCTCAGCTCACGCCAGGTGGCGTGCTCGTAGTCGGCGCCTCGTCCTCGGGCGTGCAGATCGCCGACGAGATCAATCGCGCGGGGCGCGAGGTGATTCTCGCGGTCGGTCGACACACCAGGATGCCACGCCGGTATCGAGGCATGGACATCTTCTGGTGGCTGCACGTCACCGGCCGGCTCGCCCGCACCATCCACGAGGTCCCCGACCCGGCGGCTGCCCGCCGCGAGCCGTCGATGCAGCTGATCGGCCACGGACCGGAGGGTCACGCGCGGGATCTCGACCTGGTGACTCTGCAGAGCGACGGAGTCCGGCTGGTCGGCCGCTTCGACCGGATGGAAGGAGCCCGAGCACGGTTCCGGTCCGATCTCGCCGACAAGGCAGCCGCCGCCGACGAACAGATGCACCGGATGCTCGACGTGGTGGACGACTACGTCGCGGCCACCGGCCTCACCGCCGAGGTCTGGCCAGCGGTCCGGCCACGGCTGCTCGACGTACCGGCGCCCATCCCCGTCCGTGGATCTCTCCCAAGAACGCATCGGCACCGTGTTGGTCGCCGCTGGCTACCGCCCCGACTACCCGTGGCTTCGGCTCCCCATCATCGCCCCGGACGGCAGCATCAAGCAGGACCAAGGCGTCACCCCCGCACCCGGTGTGTACATCGTCGGCCAGCGCTTCCAGCACCGGCGCGACTCGGGGTTCATCCACGGCGCACGCCGCGACGCGCAGACCGTCGCCCGGCACCTGGTGACAGGTTCGACCGACATCGCACCGGGCGAGCTCAGCGAGGAGCCAGCAGCATGAGCACCGGCTACGACGTGGTCGTCGTCGGGGGCCGGGTCGCAGGAGCCTCGACAGCGATGCTCCTAGCACGCGCAGGTGCTCGCGTCGCCCTGCTCGACCGGGCCGCCTACGGCACCGACACTGTCTCGACCCACGGCCTCATGCGGGCGGGCGTCCTTCAGCTGTCCCGATGGGGGCTGCTCGGCGAGGTGATCGCCCCGAGCACACCTCCGATCCGGCGAACGATGTTCCATTACGCCGACGGCGAGTCCGTGCAGGTCTCTATCCGGCCGGGTGCCGGCGTCGATGCCCTCTACGCGCCACGCCGCCACCTCCTCGACCGGATCCTCGTGGACGCGGCCGCCGAGGCGGGGGCGCACGCGCGGCATGACACCGCGGTGACCGCACTTCTCCGAGACGACCAAGGGCGCGTGAGTGGCGTCCGCGTGCTGGACCGTTCGGGGAAGACCGCCGACCTGCGGGCCGCGATCACGATCGGTGCCGACGGCGTTCGATCCACCGTCGCGGAACAAGCGGGCGCGCCCGTCGTACGGCAGGGCAGATCACGCAGCGCGATCCTCTACCGCTACTACGCCGACGCTCGGGCGACAGGGTACGAGTGGGGCTACGGCGTCGGTGGCGGGGCCGGCTTCATCCCCACCAACGGCGGGCTCACCTGCGTGTTCGTCGGCACCACCCCGGTCCGTCTGCGAGCGCTCCGCCGCGACGGGACCGGAGCACGCCTTCGCCACACTGCTCGCCAAAACCGCCCCCCGCCTGGCAGACCGGATCGCTTCGGCCGAGCCGGCCAGCCGGATGCACGGCTGGGCGGGCATCCCCGGCTTCATGCGTCGTTCGTGGGGGCCGGGTCGGGCGTTGGTCGGAGACGCCGGCTACTTCAAGGACCCGCTCACCACACACGGCATGACCGACGCACTGCGGGACGCCGAACTGCTCACCAACGAAATCCTGGAGACCCTCACCGGGGTGGTGCCCGAGGCGGTGGCGCTGGCGCGTTACCAGGCAACGCGGGAGCGGCTGTCCAGCCGACTGTTCGACGCCACCGAGGCTGTCGCGTCCTACACCTGGGACCTCCCGCAGCTGCGGGCGCTCCTCCGGCAGGTCAGCTCCGCGATGAGCGACGAGGTCGATCATCTCCAGTCCCTGCCGGATCGCCGATTGTTCCGACCTCACGATTGTTCCGACGCGGACGTGGATGGGCTTGCCTGGCAAGGGATCGGCGGTGAGCAGGTCGGAACAATCACGACCCATCAACGAGGGTCATGAGGGCGTCGGGCGGCTGGTGGCCGCCAGCCGTAGATCCACGGGCGGCGAGCATGCGTGGGTCAGCCTCGACATCGGAATCGCCTATGTGCTCGTCGAACCGACCGCCACGTGATCCGTCGGGACCGTGTTCGCCCCGCCGGCATTTGCTGCTCCCTTCCGAAATCTGCGGCGGGAAGCATCAGCCCGACGAGCGCAGATTGTTCCGACCTCTTATCCGGAAACCCCTTATGCCACAGGCGATCCAGTCGTCAGGTCGGAACAATCACGAGGTCGGAACAATCGGCGCCGGACGGATCTCGCTCCTTCCTCCGGCCCGGGCTCGCGCGTAGCGTGAGGCCGTTGCCAAAGTTGATCCTTACTGACGTGGTCCCGACGTCACAGCGACTGCGTTGATCGCGGCGAGCGCACCGAGTTCGTCGGCGACCATCCAGATGCAGCTGATCAGCCCGTCGGTGAGGGTCAGGATGTCGATGACCCGAAGGTCCACGACCTGCCCGGACGGGGCCAACACTCCGGCCGCCGTCGAGAGAGGGCCAACCTGCCGGCCACGGAGCCGAAACGCGACGGCGACCCTTCCGGGGGCTTCCGCACTATCGAAGACCTCGCGCTCGGGATCCTCGAACACCCGCTGCATGGCGCGGGCCCGCTTCACAAGATCGGCGGCGGTGACCGAAACGCCATTGATCGACCACAACAC
>CAWIUB010000033.1:0-133280 GCA_963839175.1 uncultured Actinomycetota bacterium | reverse complement strand
GGTGAAGACGTCAACCCAGCCACGCGCAGCCGCGTGGTCAGCGACGCGCTCGCCGAGCACGGCTACGAGCCGCGCCTCACCGATGACGTCATCACGCTGGTCAACTGCCCGTTCCACTCGCTTGCCCGCGAGCATCCCGACCTGGTGTGTGGCATGAACCTCGACCTGATCCGCGGGCTGCTCGAGGCGTGCGGCGGTAGCGGATTGCATGCCCGGCTCGACCCTGCACCGGGTCGGTGTTGCGTCACGCTCGACCGACGCCGTGTGAGAAAGGGCGAGAGGGAGGCGATCGGTCGATGACGAGGCTGCTGGCAGCGACGACCGCGGGCATGCTCGCGGCCGTTCAACCGCTGCACGTCGCGGCTCCCGATGGCGCGGTCGACCTGGACGCCGCGGAGCGGGCTGCCGCCGACCTGTTGCATGCCCTCGGGATCGGAACCGACAGCGAGAGCCTGCGCGGCACTCCGCGGAGGATGGCCCGCTCGTACGCCGAATTGTTCACGCCGCCGGCATTCGACATGACTACCTTTCCGAACGAGGAAGGTTACGACGAGCTGGTGCTCGCCCGCGACATCCCCGTGCGCTCGGTCTGCGAGCACCACCTGCTGCCCTTCGTCGGCGTCGCGCATGTCGGTTACCTGCCTCGTGACCGCATCCTCGGGCTGTCGAAGCTGGCCCGCCTCGTCACGCACTTCGCCTCTCGCCCCCAGGTCCAGGAGCGGTTGACCAAGCAGGTCGCCAGCTGGCTAGCCGACCATCTCGCGCCAACCGGCGTCGGTGTCGTCATCGACGCCGAGCACACCTGCATGACGCTGCGCGGGGTGAGCGCCCGTGGCTGTTCCACGGTGACCTCCACGCTGCTGGGCACGCTGCGCGAGGACCCGCGATCGCGCCAGGAATTCTTCTCACTCACCGGCCACACAGCCTGACGGCGCGCACCAGCGCCAGATCGGACGGAGACAGTCATGACCCAAGCACCCGCGAGCGTGGTCATCATCGGCGGCGGCCTTGCCGGAGCAAAGGGCGCCGAAGCCCTCCGCGGCAAAGGATTCACCGGCCCGGTCACGCTGATCAGCAACGAAGCCGACGCACCATACGAACGCCCACCACTGTCCAAGGCCTACCTCGCCGGACAGGTGGGCTTCGATGAGGCGCTCGTGCATCCTGCGCCGTGGTATGCCGAGCACGGCATCGACCTGCGCCTGCAGACGACGGCGACATCGCTGGACACGGCCGCTCACACCGTGACGCTCGCCGACGGCACCACGCTGCCCTACGGCAAGCTGCTGCTCGCCACCGGGGCGCTGCCCCGCCGGCTGCCGGTACCCGGCGCGGACGCCGAGAACGTGCTCTACCTGCGCAGCCACGCCGACTCCGACGCCATCCGCGCCACATTCGGTAGGGGACGCCGCCTGGTGATCATCGGCGCCGGCTGGATCGGGCTCGAGGTCGGTGCCGCGGCGCGCGGCGCGGGCACCGAGGTGAGCATCGTCGAAATGGCCGACCTGCCGCTGTTGAGCGTGCTCGGACGGGAGTTGGCGCAGGTGTTCGCCGACCTGCACACCGCCAACGGGGTGCAGCTGCGACTCGGCTCGACACTGGCAGAAATCACCGTGGATGGCGATCGGGCGACCGGCGTCCGGCTGGGAGACGGTGCCTTCATCGCCGCCGATGCGGTGGTCGTCGGGATCGGTGTCGCTCCGGACGTCGCTTTGGCCGAGGCGGCCGGGCTCAAGCTGGACAACGGGGTGCTGGTCGATGCTTCCCTGCGCACCAGTGATCCGGACGTCTACGCGGTCGGCGACATCGCCAACCAGGACCACCCGACCCTCGGCACCCGAGTGCGTGTCGAGCACTGGGCCACCGCGCTGAACCAGCCGGCGGCCGCCGCCGCCGCGATGCTCGGCTCCACCGGTAGTGACGCGATCTACACCGACCTGCCCTACTTCTTCAGCGACCAGTACGACCTGGGCATGGAATACATCGGCCACGCCCCCAACGGCTCCTACGATCGTGTAGTGGTCCGAGGCGACCTCGCGGCACGCGAATTCGTGGCCTTCTGGCTGGACGATACGAACCGCATCAAGGCGGCGATGAACGTCAACGTCTGGGACGTCATCGAGCAGATCAAGCCCCTAATCATCAGCGGAACCGTGATCGATCCCGCGCAGCTCACCGACCCGACGATCTCCTACCCGGACCTACTGCCCCATCCTTGAAATGACCACACCCAGCGGCGGCTCTGCGGAACGCGGACGCGGCTCAAGGCGAGCCCGGCTCCGTGTGCCAGCACGAACACGGCTGGGGACGCGGCAGCCCTCGCCACCCGGCGAACCAGCCCACGGTCCGAGGTGGTATCTGCGCAGATGATCCGAGCTCACGACGGCTACGCACCGCTGCGGTCGTATGCGGCAATCGGGGACGGGCGCACGGTCGCGCTGGTCGCCGAGGATGGGACGATCGACTGGCTCACCTTGCCGAACCTGGATTCGCCGAGCGTGTTCGCCGCTCTGCTCGACACCGAACGTGGCGGGTCCTTCGAGCTGGCGCCGACGGCTAAGTTCGCGATGGCCCGGCGCTACCTGCCGGGCACGAACGTGCTGGAAACCACCTTCACGACCGCGACCGGGGTGGTGCGGGTGCAGGATGCGATGAGCGTGACCGGCGCCGGATTGGGCCCGTCGCGTGAGTTGCAGCGCCGGGTCGAGGGAGTGGCTGGCCGGGTGGAGATGAGCTGGCGCATGCAGCCGCGGTTCGGCTACGGCGAAGGACGCACCCAGCTCGGCTGGCGCAACGCGGTTGCGATCGCCACCTCAGGCGGTGACGCGCTCGCCGTCTGCGCATTCGACGCCGGGACGGTCGAGGTGGAAAGCGAGACAGTCACTGGCAGCTTTGAAGCGGCGGCCGGATCCCGGGCGGTGATCGCGGTCTGCACGGCGCATCAGGAACCTCTGGTGTTTCCCTCCCGCAGTGAACTCGACGGACGGTTCACGGCGACGCTGGCGACCTGGCGGGCGTGGGCGAGTTCCCGGACATACAACGGTCCCTGGCAAGGTCCGGTGGCTCGCAGCGCGCTGGCGCTCAAGCTACTGGTGCACGCCCCCTCGGGGGCGTTGGCGGCGGCCGCGACCACATCGCTGCCCGAGGAGATCGGCGGGCTGCGCAACTGGGACTACCGGTTCTGCTGGGTGCGCGATGCCGCATTCACCCTCGACGCATTGCTGCGCCTGGGCTGCGCGCCAGAGGCTCAGGCGTACTTCTGGTGGCTGATGCACGCCTCGCAGCTGACCCATCCGCGACTGCAGCCGCTGTACCGGCTCGACGGCGGAGCCAACGCCCGCGAGCGTGCCCTGCCGCTTGACGGCTACCGCGGGTCACGCCCCGTGCGGGCCGGCAACGCCGCGGCTGCCCAGCTTCAGCTGGACACCTATGGTGAGCTGCTGCAAGCAGCGTGGCTCTATGCGGAGGCAGGCAACCGCGTGGACGCCGACATCGGCCGGCGCCTCGCAGAGGTCGCGGATCTGGTCTGCGAGTTGTGGCGCCGTCCTGATGCAGGGATCTGGGAGGTGCGCAGCGAACCGGCGCACTTCACCCATTCCAAGATGATGTGCTGGGTCGCGCTGGGCCGCGCCCAGCGCCTGGCCGAGCGAGGTCTGCTCCCGACACGTCACCGGGCGCGATGGGCCGAGCAGGCCATCGCAGTCCGGGACTTCATCGAGCAAGAGTGCTACTCGCGCCAGCGGGAGAGCTACGTGCGCTTCGCTGGTGGCGACGAGCTGGACGCGAGCGTGCTGCTGGGCCTGCTGTCCGGCTACGGCGAGGCTCGCTCTCCACGCTGGGCGCACACGGTCGCCGCGATTCGTCGCGAACTGGTCCACGGGCCCTACGTCCGTCGCTACAGCGGTGCGGATGGGCTGTCCGGCGGGGAAGGCGCGTTCATCAGCTGCTCCTTCTGGCTCGCCGAGGCGTTGGCCCGCACCGGTCGCGTCGACGATGCGACGGTGCTGATGGATCGGCTGGTCGCCCTCGGCAACGACGTCGGTCTGTACGCCGAGGAGATCGAACCCGCTACCGACGCCTTCCTCGGCAACCTCCCGCAGGCGTTGAGCCACCTGTCGCTGATCAGCGCGGCAGTAACGATCGCCGATGAGGTGCGCCGGTGAGCGTGTGGCCGGCGCTCGCCGGTGGCTTCGCCGGCACCCTGGTGCTGACCACCGTGCTGCGCACGGCTAGTGAGTTCCACCTGACCCGCATAGACCTGCCGTTCCTGCTCGGCACCGCGATCACGGCGGACCGGGCACGGGCGAAGGCTATCGGCTACCTGGCCCACTTCGTCATGGGACAGATCTTCGCGCTGGGCTACTACGCGTTGTTCATCGTGCTCGGCCGGCACGACTGGTGGCTCGGAGCGCTGTTCGGACTGGGTCAAGGACTGTTCGCCGGCACGGTCCTGATCAACGTGCTGCTCCCGCTGGTGCACCCCCGTATGGGCACACCGTTCTCCGACGCGGGAACGGTCGCGCTGCTCGAGCCACCCGGATTCATGGCCCGCAACTATGGCTTGCAAACGCCCGTGGTCAGCCTGGTCGCGCACGTCGCCTATGGCACGATCATCGCGGCCTTCCTCACCCTGGCCCGCTGATCCGTTCGCCGGGTTCGGTGTTCACCGCATGTCCTGCCGCCGGTGCCCACTCCCGCGCGGCTGCGCAGCGGCAAGGTCGAGCCAGAATCCGGGGCCGCGATCTCCGCGGTTTCCGGTAGGTACCGCGCGTAGGTTGCGTCACCGAAGCGATCGGGCCACCCGCCAAAGCCTGAGCGACCAGCGCCGACAGAAGGCCCGTCGACACGCTCTACTCACCCACGACGGTCATCGTCGAGGCACCCGCGGGGGTCTGCTGCGCCCAGCCACACAGCATCGATCGGGTCGCCCGCCAACGAGAGGTGCCACAATGAAGACATGGACGACGATCTCCCGCCCGACGCCGGCGACCCGGTGTGCTGGCTTCGCTTCGTCTGCCAGAACTGCGGACGGATGCGCGAAGACGCCGCCCTGGATCACTGCCCAAACTGCGGCGCCGCTGTCGACGAGACCAGCGACGGCTTCGAGCCGGTCGATCGCTGAACGGGCTTTTCGTATCCGTCGGCGCCCTGTGACCTCCTTGACCCTGCTGTGCTCACATGTGGATGCACCACGGCGTGACGGCGCGGTACGACTGACCCGCAGGGCTCGGGCTGAGCAAGCAGTCAAAGCGACCTCGGCGCACGCGCGGCGGGCACGCCAGCGGTCCCACCAGCTCAGCGTCTTCCGGCCGGTGTCGATCTCGTAGAACAGCCGGGCCTCGTCCTCGATGCTCAAGCCGGTGTGTGGACCTGGCAGACGAGGTGGGCGTCGTCGCCGCCGGCGAACCGGACCACGGCCCACCGGTGCTGGCCGTCGATGATCGCGTATCGGCCGTCGTCGCGGGCGGACACCTCGAGCAAGCCGAGCAGCGTGCGGTCGAGTTCGCTGCTCATGCGCTCCACGCGGGTCGCGTCGAGGTCGCGCTGGTAGGCGGGATCGGCGAACAGGTCGCCGGCCCGCAGAGCGGCGATGTACGGGTCAGTGGTGGCACAGGCGGTGGTCATGATGTCGCTCCTTGCGGCTGGGGGTGTGCTTCTCGGCCGAGCGCAAGTGCTCGGCGACGACGTCGAGCGCGCGGCGACGTAGGCGACCGTGAGGGTGGGCAGCGAGGTTGCTGATCTGGGCGCAGGCCTGGTGCAGCATCATCTGCCACACGAGTGCCTCGCCGCGCAACTCGGCGGTCTCCACCGGGGTCGCCAGCTCGGTCGCGTCGGTGCTGCCGGTCATGGAGTCGTAGCGGTCGTCGGCGTGGGACATGGCTGCGATCCGTGTCCGGGGCAGGCGCGGGTGGTCAAGCTTCGATGCCAGCGAGTCGCGGCTAGAAGAGGACGAGTTGCAGCCGGTGCGGTCGCCGGCGGCCAGCGCCGCCTGCAGCGCACCGGGGTTGTACCCGTCGCAGAGGGCGGCACGGATCGCCCGGGCCCGGCCGCCTGCTCCCCTCGCGTCGGCCAGCCCGCGGTGGTAGCGGCCGGCACAGCGGCCGTGCCGCCATCTGCGCGAGGTTGGCCGCCTGGCTTCCCGGGTAGAGGTGGGTCCGCCCCACGCAGGAGGTCTCCTCGCAGGTGTGCAGCGCCTTCTCCACTGCGCCGAGCTTCCCCCACTACAGTTCGCACACGTAACGGTGCACCCGGACGGTGCGCAGCTTGGACCGCCGCCCAGCTGCGTGATCAGGTACCTCGTCGGACAGTGATCCGATCCACTACCAGGCGGTCGGGGTGCGGACGGCGAAGGCCTCGACCTTGGGCGGCAGGTCGACCCCGATCACGTGGCGATGGTCGCAGCGTCATCTGACACTTCCGGGGGCTGAGCGGTGCCGGTGATCTGCTCGACGACCTGGCGGACCTGGTCGTGCTCGGCGTAGGTGCTGTAGGCCGTTGAGCGGACGTAGAGCGCGGCGAGCGTGGGGTCGCCCACGGCGTGCGCGTAGCAGCGGTACTGGCTGTGGGCGTCGCGGGGATCGTGGGCGTGTATGTCGACCAGCTCGGCGGCGGCCTCGCGGTAGAGCTCCGGTCCGACCTCCTCGACGGCGGGGGTCTGCCCCGTCGTGCGGCGACCGACGCTCTGCCCGGCTTGAGCGGCGGCCGTCCAGATGGCGCGGGGGCCGTTGACGAGGCCGGCGAACAGTCCGCGGTGGGCCGGGCGGCGGTCCTCGAGCAGGTCGAGCAGCGCGGCGGTCGAGGCGGTGTCGAGCTGTTGCCCGCTGGCCGTGGCCGCGGTCGCCGCAGGAGCGGTGGGTTCCGGGGTGGCGGCGGGCGCGGCCGACGCGGCGCCGAGGAAGGCCTGCAGGATTAGCTTGCGCTCCTCGGCGTGCTGTCGGCGGTCCTGTCGGCGGCGCCGGGTGCCGCCGACAGCCCAGGTCACGAGCAGCACGAGCACGGCGAGGATCAGGACGATGTTGACGACGAGTGCGGCCATCAGGGTGGTTCCTTTCCGGGGGTGCCTTGCTTCAGTGGCGGACGAGGGCGACGAACCAACGGCCGGTCACCCGCTCGACGGTGAGTTGGGCGGCGAACTTGGAGAGGTGGACGGCGCCGCTGGCGCAGGTGAGCGCGACCGTCGCCGAGATGTAGACGATGTGCAGGTCGGGCCCAGAGGGAGCGTCGCTGGGGATGAACGCCGCCAGGTCGCGCAGGCCGGTGACGCATTTTCCCGCCTGGATCTGTGCCCAGATGCTCCCTCCGCTGCCGGCATGCTGCGCCCTCTCGGCGCGCGCCTCGGCGCTGGTGACGAAGGGCTGGGCGCGCACGGTCCAGGACCCGGGATTCGGGTCGAGGTAGGAGCTGGAGTTAGCTGCGATGGACCAGGCTCGGGCCGTGCCGACGGCGTTCGCGCTTGCCCCGGCAGCCGGTGGGATGACCGCCGTGGCGGGGGCGGGGTCGAGGGTGCGGCCCCCGCGCGTGACGCCGGGTAATTCCGTCGGAATCACTGGCGGCCGGGCGCCGGTTGGCGGCCCGGCCGGCCGGCCGGGCCGCACCGGGGTCGTGGTGCGGCTGGCGGGGTGGTGCTGGTGGGTGCTGCAGCCAGCGACGAGCAGGCCAGCGAGCGCGGCGCTGGCCACAAGCATGCGCTGTCGAGGCGTGGTCATCGCCGGTCACACCTTCGGGCGCAGGGCGCCGGTGTAGTTCTGCGCGTACCAGCGGTCGTTGACCGACTCGATCTTGACGACCGAGCCGGAGTGAGGCGCGTCGACGAGCTGCCCATTGCCGATGAACATGCCGGTGTGACCGGGCGGGGACCCCTCGAACATCATCATGTCGCCGGGCTGGAGCTGGCTCGTGTCGGTGATGTGGACGAAGGCGGGATCGTTCCACATAGCGACCGTGTAGTGCGGGACGGTGACCTCGGCCCTGCCCCAGGCGTAGAGCATGAGCCCGGAACAATCGAAACCGACGATGTGGCAGTCATTCCATCCGTCGGTGTCCGGCTCGCACACGCCGAGAGTCGGGCCTTGCAAGTCGCCACCGGCGTAGGAGTACGGGACGCCGAGCTGGGACAGCGCGGCGTCGACGGCGACCTGCGCTTTCGGGTTGCCGGGCACGGTGACCTGTGGCCCGCAGCCGGTCGCGTGCTGGCCGCGCAGGGCGGCCACGATCACGGTGGCGGACTGCTCCCACTGCACGTAGGCGTCGGGGTAGGCAGAACGCTGCACCGCCTGGGCGGCGTCGGTCAGCGCCATGTCCTGCCAGCCCGGCACCTGCAGTAGGCGGGTGTAGAAGGCCGTCGGCTGCGTATGTCGGGGTGTGAAGTTGCTCCGGTGTGCCCCATCCTTGGGAGGGGCGTTGCTGGAATAGCCCGACCGAGTCTCGGTCGCCGCCGCCGAGGTTGACTAGCCTGCTTTCCAAGATTGCGGTGGCGATTGCGATGATCTCGCCTCGCGCGGGCACGCCCATCCCGACGCCGACCGAGACGATCGTCTGCGCATTGGTCAAGCGCTCGCCGGTGAGCGTGAACCTGTCGCCGGCGTCGACGGTCGAGGTGACGGTGATGCCATTGGCGCTGCCCGGGCCTGCGGAGCCACCGGTGGTAGCCGGTGTGATTTGGCTGCTGAGGGTCTGGGCGAGGTTCTTCAGGCCCGCCGCAGTCGGTCTGCCGCTCCACCAATCCGGGTGCTGCTTGACCGAGCCGGCGAAGTCGACGATGTGCCATCCGCCGGCTAACTCAGGGTTGCCGGGGTCGGCGCTGTTCTCGGCGTTGACGATCGCGGTGTAGGCGTCTTTGCCGGGGGCAGTGATCCAGTAGACGGTGCGACCGGACAGCAGCAGCCTCAGTTCGTCGATCCGGGCGGTATAGGCGGTGTTGCTGCTGGCGTCGTCCTCGGCCAGGGAGATGACGAAGACGCCCGGGACCGAGTCGGGTAGGTCGTTGAGGACGTTCTCGCCCTGCTGCGCGGTGCGGCCCGGCTTGACATCCTCGACGAGCTTCCCACCGGCGAGGGTGTCCGGCAGGGCATGCGCGAGTCCGAGCAGAGTCGAATCGCCGAATACTTCGACCCCGGGAACGCCGGTGCGATCGGGCAGCTCGCATGCGGTCTGACCGGAGGCGGTGGACACATATTTGCTGCCAATGGCGGTGAAAGCCACGACGAGGCAGACGATGAGCAGGGTGCCGGTGCCGCCGGCGCCAAGGAACCTCAGGATCCGGGCGGCGGTGCGCGCGCCTTTCGGCAGGCGACTGCGTCGGCGACTCATGCGGCTCTCCGTGGCTCGAGTGACAGGGCTTCACTCGGCACAAGTGCCTTCGATGCGGCCGGAAACGACAGCGAGCCCGGACTTCCGGGCTCGCGGAGGGCGCGGACGCGCTCGGCAGCGGGTCAGCACAGCGGTCATGGTGGCTTTGTCGGCGGCGGTCACGTCGATGTGGTTGTGGCGAGGATGGTGGCGGAGCGTTCGTCGTACCTGCACCGGTAGCGCTTGTCGGGCGGCATCCACTCCCCTGGTCCGTCGTCGCTCTTCCCCGAAGCGCGCGAGTTCGCGAAATGTTCGCTGAGACATGTGAACTTGCACGCCGGTCGGAGTGTGAGCCATGCATCCGCGGCGGTTCGTCGAAGCCAGCCAATGCGATGCGCGGGTTGGCTCTCGGCCGGAGACGAACAGCTCTACCGGCTGGGAGCTGAGCTGGTGACCGGCACCCCTCGCCGGAGCGACCCTGCGACCCCTACCAGTACAAGATCAACAATGGCGGCGGCGCCATCGTCGCCCGCTAGCGGCAATAGCGGGCGTTGGATGAACTGGCAAGCGCTGCATAGGTATGCAGAAAGGGTCAGGTGACGCCGCCTTCGACCATCGCCGCGAAGCCTGCCGCCAGCGCACCCGAGCCGTCGATCTGGACGCTCTCCTATACGGTGACCCGCGCATTCGAGCCGCCCATATGAAAGCTTCTGTGAGAGCAGTTCCACGCGGCGGAGCTTGCTGCCAACTATCGCTCATGTCGATGTCAGGATGTGTGACTTGCGCCTGTGGAGGCTCATCCGAGGACCTTCTCGTTGTGCACGAGCGACGCGGGTACGCCGGCTACCGCTACCCCTGATGCGGGACGCGACTGGACCGGTGGCTGCCGCCGGTGGAATGGTTTTGTGGCTATCCCGCACTACATGGTGCTGCGGTTCCCCGACATCGCCGCGATGGTCGTGGTCAATTGTCGCGTGGTTCACCATCCTGTTCACCCGGCCGGTGTTCGCGGGGCATCTTTGATGTCGTGGAAGGGGTCATCTGCTGGCACAACGGGTGAGCGGCTACGCGTTGGTCCTGATCACGGACCGGTACCCGCCGTTCAGCCCCGCGCCGCGACCGGGGTAGCCAAAAGCCGTCCTGTTCCACTGGGCTGCCGCGTGCCGCGGCGGCTGGATGTGCGGCGGCGTTGCTGTGATGTTTGCTGTTCGATGGCTGTACATGCGGTGACCGGCGACTGTGTCCCCAGCGCCTGGATCTGAGCCTCCGCTGGATCACCGGGGCGCTGCACTAGGCGCCGTGCGAGGGCTGCTGCATGATGGCGCGGTCGCCGCCGGCGACCTTGGCCTGGTAGAGGGCCGCGTCGGCGGCGATCAGCGCGTCGTGGTGGGTCTGGGTGCCGGCGTCGAAGAAGGCGGCACCGATGCTGATGGTGGCGTGTACCTGGCTGGAGCCGGTGGGGTGTGGCTGCTCGCGCACGGCCGTGCACAGCCCGTCGGCGAGGCTCTGGACGAGCTGAGGGGTCGTGTCGCGGAGCACGGCGGCGAACTCGTCGCCTCCCATTCGAGCCAGCGTGTCGTTGGGTCGAAGGCACTTCGCGAGGATGTGCGAGATGCTCCGGATCACTTCCTCCGCGGCGACGGCACCGTGCCGCTGGATCACCTGGTTGTATCGGTCCACGTCGATGGACAGAAGCGCTAGGCGCTCGGCGTTTTGTCGTGACGCGGTCGAGTTCCTTCTCGAAGCGCCGACGGTTCCACAGGCCGGTCAGGTCGTCGTGGTCGGCAAGACGGCGCGTTCCGCCGCCGTGCGAGGCTTGCGCCGGCAGGCCCGTGGTGAGGCCCGCTGAGCTGGTGGCACCGGTCAGGCTGGTCGAGCGCCGAGTCGAAGACCTCGACCCAGCGCAGGAAGTGCCGGTCGTTGAGAAACAGGGCACGAACCCGTTCGCGTGCGGTCCGGCCGAGCCGGGCGGCCAGCGGCGGTTCCCGCAGAAGCTCGACGACCGCGTCGCCGAACGCGGCAACGTCGGCAGGGTCTGCGACCAGCAGCCCACTGTGCAGATGCTGGACCTGCTCGAGATGACCCCCGACCGCGCTGGCGACGACCGGACGGGCCTTCCACATCGCCTCGGTCACTCCCAGGCCGAACCCCTCCTGCAAGCTCTTCTTGACCACCACCGCGGCCAGAGACTGGATCGCGTTGACCATCGCGGCGTTCTCCTCGGGCGAGGTGAGCGGAAGGCAGGCGACATGAATCCGGGCCCGCGCCGGGGGTG
Organism: uncultured Actinomycetota bacterium; assembly: GCA_963839175.1. Taxonomy (GTDB): domain Bacteria; phylum Actinomycetota; class Actinomycetes; order Mycobacteriales; family Jatrophihabitantaceae; genus CAWIUB01. The sequence continues at coordinate 121,717 of CAWIUB010000033.1, read as the reverse complement.
GCAGCCGCCGCCAGCGTTCGCGAACCTCGCCGAGCACGGCTTCGGCTTCCGGGTCATCGGCGACCTGCCGCGCGTCCGGGCCGGCGAGAAGCAGGTGCGCGTCGGTGGCTGCGAACACCCGGTCGAGGAAGCCGTCCAGGATCCCCAGCGGGTCCTTGATGCGGTCCCACCGAGCCAGCGAGACCACGACCGGGTCCCGGCCCCAGTCCGGCGCCCCGTCCGAGTCCAGCACCGTGGGACCAGCGGCCAGCGTCGCCGTCGACCCACCCGTGCACTGGTAGCGCGCAGTGACCGGCGAGACTCCGGCGGCCAGCCCAAGGTGCTGCAAAATCGCCCGAGCGGCCTCATCCGACATCGGCAGACTCTTCGTCGACCCGGGGTCGATGCCCGGCGTCACGATTGCCGTCTCCGCCCCGCCCAACCACTCCGGCAGGAAGGTGTAGCGGCTGAACACGAAGCCGCGCACACCGGCCAGCCGAGGCCTCAGGCCCGTCCACGCGTTCCGCGAAAACTCGTTGTCCGAGATCGATGCCCACGTGGCAGCACCAAATGACCGTCGCGCCAACCCGCTCCAGCGGCACCGACATGGCAGCCGTCTGCGGGTCGTTCAGCACCACCACGTCCCCCGGGCCAGCAGGGACGCCAGCGCCCCGGCGTGCTCGTGGGCAGCTCGGTCAAGCGTCCGAAGCTCGTCGATCCCGAGCACGTCTCCAGAGCCTGGCTGGCCTTGCAGATGGTTATGGAAGCGCTTAGTCACCCGGAAGAACTCGCCAGAACCGCGGACCACTACCCACCGCACGTCGATCCCGGCGCCTCTCCAGTACGGCAGCAGCGTACGAAGCAGCTGCGCAACTCCACCACCGACAGCGGTGGAGTTCACCATCCACACCGTCCGCCCACCCAGCAGCTCACCGGCGTGTCGCTGCGCCACACGCACCCGCTCGATCATCGGCTCGGACAGGTAGCCGCCGAGATCCTCGAAATGCCGAGTCTCCAACGGAATTTCGGTAACAGCGTCCGCCGATCCGGCCACACCACAAAAATACCCGCCAGCCCGGCAGAGCCACCATCGGCCCGAAATGACCCGACCGTCGTCGCCCTACCTGCTGTCGCAGACCCGCGAAAAAGCCGAGCTGGCTGCCATCCTGATCAACGCCGTGAGACAAAGCCGCCCGCAAGCTCGACGGATCCGACCGCCCAGCAGCAGCCCCAGGCCAGCTTCACGACCCTCCGCGAACCAATGGTGTCTGGTCATTAGTTGATCGCATTCGACGCACCAACTCCGGCCGGCGAACGGGTGTGGCTGGCCCCGTCATACACACCCAGCGATATCGGGAACTCGAGACTCAAGCCTGCCCCAGGGATGTTGCGTGGAAGGTTCATGAACGAAGCCAACCACTGAGATCGGATGCCAGCTACTGGCGTGGCCTGCCAGCGATCCTGGCTGGGGTCGTCGACGAGAGCTGTCGTGGTGGCTTGATCGAGGCCGGCTTGTTGTGCGGCGGCTGCGATCTGGTCGGAGTTGACGAAGTCCAGGCCGGATTGGGCGGCCACGCCGACTTGCGTCGAGATCTCGGTGCTGATGCGCGGGTCGGACTGGATCTTGGAGACGAACGCGCCGGTGGGTCCGGCGAGGACGATGGCGCCGATCAGGGCGACGGCGAGCGATGAGCCGAGTTGCTGCCCGGTGTATTGGAGCCTGACGGCCTCGCCTCGGCCCGAGGCGTCCACGGGGCTGTCGCCAACGCGACCAGCGGCCACCACTTCTTCATCTTGGTCTCCGTATGCCCTTCACTCGGCCGGGCTGTCCGCGTCTGCGGCTCCGGTCGGTGCGTCAACGCCGTCCCACCCTGCCGGGTCGGAGACCTGCTGTATCTCTGCGCCTGCATCGACGAGGCGGACCAGCAGTAGTCCCAGGGTCGTCGCGTCGGCCAGTTCCATGGTGGTTCGTACTGCGGTCACGTCTGCCTCGGCCAGGGAGGAGAGAGCCAGGTCGCCGACCGGTCCCTCGACGATGATTTCGACGTCGAGTGCCGCGGAGCCCGTCCCATGGCGTCGCCCCTTCTCGTCGCGCCTTCGAGCCATCTCGTCCGGTCTCTGGCGCAACTCGACCAGGTCGATCCCGAGATCCTCCAGGCGACGCAACAGGCCGTGCAGCGCCGCCTGATCGCGCAGCGAACCGCCCAGCACGGTCCGCAACCGGATCCCGGCATCCAGTTTCACGACCGCGTCGGCGGCCCCAGCCGGCAGTCGTCCACGGATGTCGATACGCTGCGCGGTCACGTCCACCTCTGGATCCCAGCCGTTTGCAGTCAGCTTGCCGGTCGCCGGGGCGGAGCGGATCACCCACAGTGGGTAGTCCCCGCCGGACTAGGATCCGGGCGTGCCGAGCGCCGCTACTTCGTCCCGGTCAGGACCGTCACCGGGGCCGAGCTTGGTGGATTCCTCGGGACGGCCGCTTCGGTCTTGGTCACTGGCGGGGCGTATCACCGTCCCGCCCGCGCTCGCTGTGGAGGTGGACCGGCCCGGGCTCGATGGTCTTCTCGATGCGGCCGCCACGCACCGGCTCACGATCGTCTCTGCTGGCCCCGGCTGGGGCAAGACCACCGCGGTGGCGCGTTGGGTCCGAGAGAGGCGGACGCGTGCGGGGCAAGCCACGGCCTGGCTCACCCTGGAGGCGGCCGATGACAGTCCAGCGGCTTTCTGGGATGCCGTCCTGTACGCGTTAGCGACGGCCGGCGTCGTCCCGGACGGCCACCCACTGTCGATGGTCTCGGCCTCGGCCGGCGTCAGCGAGGAGGTACTGCTGACCCTGTTCCGCGGTCTGGGAAGCCTTCCGAAGCCGTCGCTGATCGTGCTGGAGGACTTCCACCTGATCGAGCACGCGGACATCCTGACGGCCCTGGGCGACCTGGTGAGCCACGAAACGCCGGTGCGGCTCATGCTGCTGACCCGGCATGACCCGGCGCTTCCACTGCACCGGTTGCGGCTCGGCGGCAACCTGGCCGAGGTCAGGGCCGCCGAACTCGCCTTCGACGGCGCCGCGGTGATTGGCCTGGCCCGCGGCGCGGAGTCTCTCGATTTGCTGCCGGCTCAGGTGGAGCACGTCCTGAACCGGACCGAGGGCTGGCCCGCTGGCGTGCGCCTCGCGACACTCCACCTGTCACGTTCGGGGGCAGACAGAGGTCTGGCGGACTTCGCCGGCACCGAAAGATCCGTGGCGGAGTACCTCGTGGCCGAGATCCTCGAGCGGCACGACGTCAGCATGCAGGACTTTCTGATGCGCACCAGCGTCGCGGAGCGGCTCAGCGGCGACCTGGCCGATGCCGTCGTCTCGGGCGGGAACGGACTCGCCCGTCTGGAGAAGCTCGAACGCACAAACCAGTTCGTCGTCGCCGTCGACGCGGAGCGAACCTCCTTCCGGTACCACCCGCTGCTGCGGGATCTTCTGCTGCACACGCTGCGCCGCGACGACCCGGAGGGCTACCGAGCTGCGCATCGGGCGGCCGCCGGATGGCTGGTCAGCCACGGTGATCCAGTCAGCGCCTTGAGCCATGCCGCCGCGGCCGAAGATTGGGCTCTGACGACGCAGGTCTTCTTCGAATCGTCGGCCTCCCTGGTGGGTGCGCAGCGCTTCGCCGTGCGCACCGCGCTTCAGGCCATCCCTTTCGAGACGCTCCCGTCCACGGCCGCACTCGAGCTGTGCGCCGCGGGCGTGGAGCTCGTCTCTGGTCACCTAGATGCCATCGGCGTCCACGTCGAGCAGGCCCGTCACCACGGGGCAGGCGCGGATGACCTGCCCCCCATGGGCGCGGCGCTGCTGGAGAATCTTGCGTGCGTAGCAGCGCGGGTCGATGGGGATAGCCAGGCCGTGATCGCCTCCGCGAAGGCTGCGCTGACGCACTTGGCCGACGCGTCCCCCGGGCACGCGACGGTGGGCCTTCGCACGATTTCCGTCACTCAGCGTGCCGTCGGCCTGCTGTGGAGCGGCGACACCCCAGCGGCGCGAGACGTCTTCCTCGCGACGGTGAAGGACCCCCAGCCGGGGGACGTCGCCCTGACCGTAATCGGCGCCCGAGCGTACCTGGCGTGGTGCGACCTGCTGGCCGGCAGCCTGGACCAGGCCGAGGCACGGGCGCGAGACGTGATCGAGGACGCGTCAGCACTGGGGTGGACATCGTTGCTGCAACTCCGCCCGGCGTACGTCGCCCTCGCGACCAGCAGCCTGTTGCGGGCAGACGCCGAGACCGCCGACCGCGCTATGGCTGCCGGTCTCGCGGCCGACGTCGGCGGGGTCGAGTGGTGGCCCACCATCGCCCTGCAGCTCACCCAGAGCTCGATCGCGGTGTCGCGGAACCGTCCGCGGGCAGCGGCCGCGGCGCTGACGAAGGCGTGTGCCTCCGAGCACGAACGGCCGCGGGCACCTGCGCTCGCCGACATCCTTCTCCGTGCGCAGACCGATTTCGCCGTACTCACCGGAGACCTGGCGGCTCCCCGGGCGGAGGAGGAGGACGGGTTAAGAGCGAGCCGGAGGTCAGCGACGTCCTGGTCCGGCCGAGCTCGCATCGCGATCGCGCGCGGCGATCTCGCGGCCGCGCAGAAAGCTGCCAGCCGGGTGCCACGGCCCCCTGACTCCGACGACCTGGTCGACCTACTCGCAGGCGTGGAGGCGTGGCTGGTGCTCGCCTTGGTTGCCGATCAACACGGGCATCCGCGCGAGGCCATCGAAGCCATCCAAGCGGCGGTGGAGCTTGCGCGGGCCGAGCGGCTCGTGCGGCCGTTCCTCGTCACCGGGTCTGATCGCACCATGGTTCTGCTCCAGCGGTTGCTGACAGGTGCGGCCTATGCCGACGAGTTCGTCCGCCGCATCCTGGCGCGGTCGAGCCGACCGGACCCGACCGTACGGGAGCCTGAGCCCCTGATCGAGCAGCTCACCGAGCGCGAACTTGCCATCCTCGCCGAACTCCCGACGATGAAGAGCAACGCCGAGATTGCAGCGGAGTTCTACGTCTCCCAGAACACCGTCAAGGCGCACCTGAAGCACATGTACCGCAAGCTGGGCGTGCCCAGCCGGCGCGAAGCAGTCCGGCGGGGACGTGAGCTCGGGCTCATCCCATAACTCCCAGTCCGGGATCTCGGCTCCTCCAAATTGGTACCCGCTGCGGGTGATGTGTGCGGGCGGTGGGCACTTCTACGCTCGGTCCAGCCGAATCGAGGAGACCATCAATGGGCAGCACAGAGAAGACAGAGATCGACGAACTCGGTCCTGTCGACTACCTAGTGGTGGAGTTTCCACCCGGAGCTCAGAACTTCGACGGCGAGATGGCGGCCGAGCTGCTCCGCCTATCGAACGCGGGAACGATCCGCGTGCTGGACCTGCTGATCCTACAGAAGGCGGCCGACGGGTCCGTCGACGCGTACGAGATCGACGAGACCGAGGCCGCGGACGAGATCAGGGCGCTGGAGACCCATGTGTCCGAGATCCTGGCCGCCGACGATGTCGAACACCTGGCCGCGGCGATGGAGCCCGGCAGTGTGGCCGGCGTTTTGGTCTGGGAGAACACCTGGGCAGCGCCGTTCGCCAGCGCTGCACGCCGATCAGGGGGCCAGCTGATCGCAACCGGCCGGATTCCGATCCAGGCGATCGCCGCATCGATCGAGGCCGAAATGGCTGCCGAGGAAAGGACCTGACATGCTTCGACCCGCCCGCGCTGCGCGCCGCGGCGTCATCGGCGCCCCGGTCGCTCGTACCGCCGCCGTCGTGGGCACAACGGCGGTCGTCGCCCACGGTGTCGGCCGACGTCACGACCGCCGCGATGACCGCCGCGACGACCGAGGTGACCGCCGAGACGACAGGCGCGATCGCCGCTGAGTTCGGGCCGGGAGTCCGGGGCGAATGAGGAACCGGGGCGGCTCCTCGAACCCGAGGCGCGGCGCCACTCAGCAAGTCGATCCGCGCGAAGGGGTGGTTTGGCATGGCCGGCAAGGGCAGCATCAGCAGCGTCGAGGGCCGTCGCCCGGCCCGCCGACTGGCGGCCACTGTCGCGCAGCCGGGGTCGATCGAGGAGCGGCGTGCCCGTGGCAAGCAGGCCCGAGCCAAGGTGCCGCTGGCCGACCACGCAGTGTTTGACCCGACCTCGCTACGCGCCGACCCGGTCGAGCTGCTGCAGCGGCAGGCGGCCTCCCGTGTCCCCGAGCTCCTGCCGGTGCGGTACGGCCGGATGGTCGCCTCGCCGTTCGCGTTGTACCGTGGGGCGGCTCTGGTGATGGCTGCGGACCTGGCGACCACTACGCACTCCGGGCTGCGGGTCCAGCTCTGCGGGGACGCGCACCTGAGCAACTTCGGGTTCTACGCCTCCCCTGATCGGCATCTGTTGTTCGATCTGAACGACTTCGACGAGACCTTGCCCGGCCCGTTTGAGTGGGACGTCAAGCGACTTGCCGCGAGCCTGGAGATTGCGGCGCGTAGCCAGTCCTTCCGGACCAAGGAGCGCCGAGGGATCGTGCTCACCGCGGGCCGGTGCTACCGGGAGACGATGCGGGGGTTCGCGGGCCGGCCCAACCTGGAGGTCTGGTATGCGCGTCTGGATGCTGACCAACTCCTGGCCGAGCTGCGGGCGACCTTGTCGGCCAAGCAACTGCGTCGCGTGGAAGGGATGCTGACCAAGGCCCGCAGCCGTGACAGTATGCAGGCGTTCGACAAGCTCACCCAGGTCCAAGACGGAAAGGTCACCATCGTTTCCGACCCGCCGCTGATCGTGCCAGTAGAGGACCTGTTCCCCGACCAGGACGTCACCTCCTTCTACGACCAGATGCAGGAACTGCTCCGCGCCTATCGCGACAGCCTGGCCGCCGACCGCCAGCACCTGTTCGACGAGTACCGGCTCGTGCACATGGCCCGCAAGGTGGTCGGTGTCGGCAGCGTCGGCACCCGCGCCTGGATCCTGCTCTTTGAAGGCCTGAACTCCGGAGATCCGCTGTTCCTGCAGGCCAAGGAAGCCCAGTCCTCCGTGCTCGAGCAGTACCTCGGAGTCAGCGAGTACACCAACCACGGGCAGCGCGTCGTATCCGGCCAGTGGCTGCTGCAGGCTGCCAGCGACATCTTCCTCGGTTGGCAGCGCACCAATGGCTTGGACGGCGTAGACCGCGACTACTACCTGCGGCAGTTGCGTGACTGGAAGGGGTCAGCGGAGGTCGAGGGATCGACCCCTACGGGCATGACCATCTACGCACGCATATGCGGCTGGACCCTTGCTCGAGCGCACGCCAGGTCCGGCGACCGCGTCGCCATCGCCTCCTACCTGGGCCGCCACGACACCTTCGACCAGGCCATCGCCGACTTCGCCGCCACCTACGCCGATCAAAACGATCGTGATCACGCGGCGCTCCGGATGGCCGTCGATAGCGGTCGGATCGAGGCCGACGCCGACGCCGACGAAGGAGCCTGACATGCCATTCGGAAACCGACGCAGGCGCCGGACCGTGGCCGCGGTAGGCGGCGTTGTGGTCGTGGCCCACGGGATGCACCGGCGCAGAGACCGCCGGGACGACCGCGGAGATCGTCAAGACGACCGCGGAGACCGGCGAGACGACCGACAAGACGACCGTGGAGGAGGTGTGCGAGGCCGGTTTGGAGACCGGTTCGGCTGACCTGATTTGCGCAGGTGGCCCGCGCAGGCGAGCCGCACCCGCAGTAACGCGCGTCGGGCTCAGCAGCTTCACTGGACGCGCAACAGCCGAGACAACCGTCCGCCCCAATCGCCGAGAAGAAAAGGACCTGAGCCCAATGCATGACTACCCGCTCATCGCCGATCACGGCCTGATCGGAGACCTCCAGACGGCGGCACTGGTTGCTACCGACGGGTCCATTGACTGGTTCTGCGCGCCCCGATTTGACTCGCCCAGCGTCTTCGGGGCACTGCTGGACCATGGTCGTGGTGGGCATTTCCGGGCGCGTCCGACCGTGGATGTTTTCACCAGCAAGCAGCTCTATGTTCCGGATACGGCGATCCTGGTCACCCGGTTCATGACCGAGGCGGGTGTCGGGGAGGTCGTCGATTTCATGCCGGTCACGAGTGGCGGGGCCGAGACGAGTAGTCACCGGATCGTCCGCCTGGTGAGGTGTGTGCGAGGTCAGATGACTTTCGCGCTGGATATCGCACCGCGGTTCGACTATGGGCGCGAGTCCCACGAGACCCACGTGACGAAGGACGGCGCTGTCTTCGAGGGCAGCCGCACCTCGATGACGGTCAGCCTGGTCCGCGAGCCGGATGATGAGCGGCTCGCCCAGACGCGTGTGGACGCCCGCGGCGATTTGCACGCCGAGGTCACGCTGAAGGCGGGTCAAATGCGTGGCCTGGTGGCGGAGACCAACACTGCGGGTCCGGTACGGGAATACCGCGTCGCGGAGGCCCAGCGACTCTTCGACGAGACGGTGGACTTCTGGTCGTCTTGGCTCGCGCAGTCGACGTACTCCGGACGCTGGCGCGAGGCGCTTAACCGCTCCGCCATCACGTTGAAGCTTATGACGTACGCGCCTAGCGGCGGGCTGGTGGCGGCGCCGACCGCCGCACTGCCCGAGCAGATCGGCGGTGAGCGGAATTGGGACTACCGCTACACGTGGGTCCGCGACGCCTCCTTCTCCGTATTCGCCCTGCTTGGAATGGGCTTCCGGGAGGAGGCGGCGGCCTTTGGGGGCTGGCTGCGCGACCGGGTACATGAGCAGGCCGACGGGAAGGGCGGCGCCCCGCTCAACATCATGTATCGCGTCGACGGCTCCAGCGACCTGACCGAGGAGGTCCTCGAGCACTGGGAGGGCTACCGGGGATCAAGCCCGGTGCGCATCGGAAACGGAGCGGCGGGCCAGCTGCAGCTCGACATCTATGGGGAGGCGATGGATAGCATCTACTTCGGCGATCAGCGCGGGCTCCAGGCCGGCCACGAGGGGTGGCTGAGGATCTGCGACCTGCTGAACTGGCTCACTGAGAACTGGGACCAGCCCGAGGAAGGCATCTGGGAGACTCGAGGCGGGCGACAGGACTTCACTTACGGCCGCCTGATGAGCTGGGTCGCGCTAGACCGTGGCATCCGCCTGGCGACGAGCCACGCGCGACCGGCGCCGCTGGACAGTTGGCGCCGGGAACGAGACGCCATCTACAACCAGATCATGCACCGCGGATGGAACCCAACCCGCAACGCCTTCGTGCAGCACTACAAGACAGACGTGCTGGACTCATCACTGCTGCGGATGTCCAGCGTCGGTTTCATCACCGCCGCCGACCCGAGGTGGGTCTCGACCCTGCAGGCCATGGACGGCGAGCTCGTCACCGACAGCCTGATGTACCGCTACGACCCCGCAGCTTCACCCGATGGCCTACGCGGCTCGGAAGGGACGTTCTCGCTGTGCACGTTCGGCTACGTCGACTCACTGGCGCGCGCCGGCCAGGTCCGCAAAGCGCGCATCATCTTCGAGAAGATGCTGACCTACGCTAACCACCTCGGGCTCTACTCGGAGGAGATCGCAGTTACCGGCGAGCAGATCGGCAACTTCCCCCAGGCCTTCACCCATCTCGCTCTGATCGACGCAGCGATCACGCTGGACCGTCATCTCGACCTCACGACGGCCAGCGCGCCCGCGCGACAGTGATCCATCCCGGTCCAGGCGCCCGCCGCCGCGCAGGCGGCGCCCGCGGTCGCTTACACGATCAGCTCCGGCTAACCCGAGGCGCCGAGCGACGCGCGACGAGAAGAGATAACTCCCGGCTCCCGTGCCGGTCTGCGAGGAAGAGACCTGGGGATCCGTCGACCTCTTGATCTCGGAAGGAAGCGTCGGATCCACGGCCGGGTAAGGTCCCGCTGCGCAAGGATTGAGGTCCTGGGTTATCGAGAAGCTCTTCCAAACGGCCCGCGGCGGGATGCCTCGATGACGTCAAGGGCGTGGCACTGGAGGCGCTTCGCCGGCGGCGTATTCCTGCATCGGGACGTCTCCAGCCGACCAGGCGTTCATGACGGGGTCGATGATGCGCCAGGCCTCCTCGGCTTCGTCGCCGCGGATGAACAGCATCGGGTTGTTGTTGAGCATCTCGAGGATCAGGTGGGCATATGCGGTGAACCGCGGCGGTGTGGAGCGTGCTTCGAGCTGTCGGGTCTCGGCGGTTCGCTCGGGACCGTTGAGCGTGGCGGCCAGGCGCACGTATGGGTCGGTGAGACCCAGCCTGAGCACGTTCGCCTCGACGCCCGGCCACTGGTCGAGCAGGTAACGGGGCAGGGGCCGGAAGTGGATGGCGATCTCGGCGGAGTCCGCTGGCAGGGCCTTGCCCGAACGCATGGTGAAGGGGACGCCGGCCCATCGGGGGCTGTTCACGTCGACCCTCAGTGATGCGTAGGTCTCGGTGTTGCGGCGGGGATCGACCCCGGGCTCGGCGACGTAGGAGGGAACCTGCCGCGTCCCGATCGTGCCTGCGGTGTATCGGGCGCGGACGGTGGCGCTGCGCATCCGCTCGGCCGTCGGCGTGGCCACTGACCGCAGCGCCTCGACCCGGACATCGCGGAACGAGTCAGCGTCGATACGGGCCGGTTGTTCCATGAGGATCAGCGCCATCGCCTCCATGAGGTGGTTCTGCAGCATGTCCTTGAGTGCGCCGGCACGGTCGTAGTAGGAGGCCCGGCCTTCCAGGGTCAGGCTCTCCAGCCAGCTGATGTCGACCCGCTCCACGTGCACGGCGTTCCAGATCGGCTCGAAGACGCGGTTGAGGAACCGAAGGGTGACGACTCGGCGGACGAGCTCGTTGGACAGGAAGTGGTCGTTCCGGAAGATCGTCGGCTGGGGCAGCTGGAGGCGGAGGATCTCGTTGAGATGGTGGGCCGACGCCAGGTCGGTTCCGAAGGGTTTCTCGATCGCTACCGCGTCCGAGGCGCGCAGCTTGGCTGTCGCCAACGCCGGCAGCACCGACTGGAGCAGGCTCGGCGGCAGCGCGAGGTAGACCAACGTGTCCGGACGACCGTCGCCGATCAGCTTGCTCACGTCCGCGGGCCGGGTGACGTCGGACGGCTGGAAGCTGAGCATGTTCACGACGGCGTCGCGTGTGGTCGGACTGACGGTCGAGTATTTCTCCAGCCCGCTGGCGATGTGCTGGCGGAAATCGTCGGTTGACCAGTCGGTGTTGGCTGAGCCCACGATCGCGAACCCGGCTGGCAGGAGGTCGGCCTGGGCCAGCTGGGCAACTGCTGGCATCAGCAGGCGGCTGGTCAGATCGCCGGAGGCTCCGAAGAGGATCATTCGCCCGATCATCGGGTGGCCCCTTTCTCGGGTCGTGGTAGGTCGGGGTCGCGCTCGGTCAAGTGCGCCGCTGAGGGGGGACGCCCATCCACCGCGGTGAGGGGCGCCCCGTCACCCCGGGGCGGCATCGGAAGATCGCGCCGGCCAGCGGTTGGGTGGCGCGGGTGTCTGGTTCGCAGTCGAACCATGAGGTGGTGATGTAAAGGTCGCCGCCGTCGATGCCGCCGAAGGCCACCGAGGTGGGGTTCGTTGTCGGTATCTCGACGAGGCCGTCGAGGGTGCCGTCGGCGCGGTAGCGGTGCACGGCGCTGGCTCGTCCCAGCGCGACCCACAGCATGCCCTCGTCGTCGGCGGTCATGCCGTCCGGCCAGATCTGTGCTTCGTTGAAATCGAGGAAACGCCGACGACCAGTCAGGGCGCCGGTCTCGGGGTCCATGTCGAATACGTCGACGACACAGATGCCGGTGTCGGCTAGGTAGAGGCGCCCGTGCGACTCGTCGAAGGCGGGTCCGTTGGCGATCGTGAGGCCGTCGACCACGCAAGTCACCGTGTCGCCATCGACCCGGTACAAAGCTGCGTTCCGTGGCCGCTTGTCGAAGGCCATCGACCCGACCCAGACCCGTCCTCGGTGGTCGACTTTGACGTCGTTCGCACGGTTCTCGGTTCTGTCCGGTTCGATCGGGACGCGGAGCTTCATCGCGCCGGTAGTCCGGTCGAGCACGGCCAGGCCCTCGGGGCTCGCCACGACCGGCGCTCCGGTCGCGTCGAGCACGACGCCACCCGGCTGTCCGGAGGTGCTCCAGGAGCTGTCGTTGCTCGACTCCGGGTCGAAGCAGTGCACCCGTTCTCCGGTGATGTCCACCCACCACAGGCGCGCCGTCCCAGCGTCCCAGAGCGGGCCTTCTGCATGCTGAGGCCGTATGTCCAACGCAACCTCGACCGGAGTGTCACCCATGACGCAGATCAGACGTGTTCGAGTGCACCGGGGCGCTGGGCCAGCTCGTCCTCGGCGTGGGCCACCATTGGCATGCCGCCCTTGCCGACCGTGAGCGGCGTCCTGTGGTAGCCGTGATAGGTCATCATCCCCCCGGCGAGGAACGCCACCTCGTCCCACCCGTTCTGCTTCAGCGTGCAGTAGGCGATGTAGCTGCGAAAGCCCGACCGGCAGTAGGTGTACACGGGCTTGTCGCGAGGTACCTCATCCAGCCTTTGACGCAGCTCGGTGTACGGCATGAGGATCGCCTCGGGGATGTGCCACGCCGCGTACTCCGCCGGCGTACGCACATCAAGGATCGTCACCCGCTCGGCACAGTCCGGGTAGTCCTCCGGATACCAGAGGTCGATGTCCCCGCGCAGCAGGTTCGCGCCCAGGAAGCCGGCCATGTTGACCGGGTCTTTCGCGGCCCCGTAGGGCGGGGCGTAGGCGAGCTCCAGGTGCTCCAGGTCGTAGATCGTCATCCCGGCGCGCAGCGCGACCGCGAGCACGTCGATGCGCTTGTCGACACCGTCCCAGCCGAGCACCTGGGCACCGAGCAGCTTACCGTCGCCCGGGGAGAACAGCACCTTGACGAACAGCGGCGCGGTGCCGGGGTAGTAGGCCGCGTGGCCGTTCTGGTGGGTGTAGACCTTGCGGTAGTCCATGCCGGCGGCACGCAGTTCGGTCTCGGTCATACCGGTGCCGCCCGCCGTCATGTCGAACACCTTGACCACGGCTGTGCCCTGGGTACCCCGGTACGCACTGTCGCGACCACCGATGGTGTCGGCGGCGATCCGGCCTCCACGGTTCGCAGGGCCGGCCAGCATCGACAGGGTGGGCTCGCCGGTGAGGAAGTGAGCGGTCTCCACGGCGTCACCGGCAGCGAGGATGTCAGGCGCCGAGGTGCGCATGTGCGCGTCGACGACGATGCCCCCGCGAGGTCCGATCTCGATACCGGCGGCACGGGCGAGCGCCACATTCGGGCGAGCCCCGGCAGCCATGGCGACGACGTCAGCCTCAACGGACGTGCCGTCGGAAAGATCGAGCACCAGCCTGTCGTCCTTCGACCGGCGAACAGCCTCGGCAGACGTGCCGAGTCGAAGGTCCACATCGTGGGTGCGGACGTGGTAGTCCAAGATCCGTGTCATCTCGGGGTCGAGCCACGGCATGAGCCGCTCGGTCCGCTCGACCACGGTGGTCTGCAGCCCTCGTGACCGGAAGGCTTCCGTGAGCTCCAGCCCGATGTAGCTACCGCCGACGATGACGGCGCTCGAGGCGCCCTTGTCGAGCTGGGCGATGATGCGGTCCATGTCAGGGATGTTGCGCAGCACATCGACACGCGGGTCGTCGGCACCCGGGATCGGTGGCCGAACCGGCTCGGCCCCCAGGCACAACACGAGCTTGTCGTACGACTCCCGGTACGTGCGCCCCTGCTCGATGTCGCGCACTTCCACTTCCTTGGCGTCACGGTCGATGCGGATCACGTCCTGCCCGGTCCGCACATCAAGCGCCAGACTCTTGGCCAGACTTTCCGGCGTCTGCAGCAGCAGGCTGTCCCGATCCGGGATAGCACCACCGATGTGATACGGCAAACCGCAGTTCGCGAACGAGACGTAGTGATCACGCTCAAGCACCACGATCTCGGCTGACTCGTCGAGCCGCCTCAGGCGCGCCCCCGTTGACGCACCAGCCGCAACTCCCCCAACAATCACCGTCTTCATCCTGTGACCCCCTCTGCGGACGTGCAGGTCCACACCCACCTTGATAGGCGCGAACTTCCGCCGGCGCATCACCCGAACCGGGTAAGAGGGACGACAAGATCGCGCGGTCTCGAGGCCGACGACGTGCTGGCCTCGACGTCCCGGGCGACGTCGCATCCGAAAAGGCCCGTGGAAGAGTTCGCGAGGGAATGGGTCAATCTCATGCACTCACAACGACGTGGGCAGTGTTCGACCGGCGCGGAAGACGACCAGCCGGCGCGCGCAGAAGCATGGCCTCCTCAACGTGATGTGGCGCGTTCGCGACCGCCCATCCATCCGGCACGGTCGGTAGAGGTGCCGGGGAACGCGCGCCCTCGCGCACCACGCCAGAAACCGCTCTTTCGGTTCCGCCGGTTCAGTGGGATGGCAGTGGTCATTATTGTGACGCTTGCAGCCCTCCGGCTCATTGACCCGTCGGCCTTCCGCACGGTCAAGCCGGCGATCTGGACGCCCGCGGCGCCGTGGAGGGTGAGGACCAGAACGCGTTCACCGGCGGCAGATAAGCCGTGTCGAAATGCCACACGTATGAGGCTGTCGCACAAACGGTTCGGACCATGGCGGCAACACCACATCTGTCACTGCGGCAGGCCGAGGATCTAGATGTTGTGGTCATGTTGATCTCCAAAGGCTTTGTGCGACAGCCTCGTATGTGCTGGCGCCATCGAACGGGTCGCCGGCGGGGTGCTCGAGTGGCTGGATCTACGTCCGGCGAGCTGCCGGACCTGCATCGCCCGTCCTCGCGGAACTGGTTGGCGGACCCGAAGAAGGTGGACCAGGCCGTGTACACCGCGATCGCGTCCACGCCCACGCCCACGCTGGACCGGGGGATGCGGATGCTGTCGCATGCCGCCAACTATTCGCGCTTGTGGGTGGGGGTGGCGAGCGTGCTGGCGCTCGTCGGCGGACGCCCGGGCCGGCTGTCCGCCGCACAGGGCCTCACCTCGATCGCGGTGACCAGCGCGTTCGTCAACGTGGTCAAGCGGGTGGGGCGCCGGGCGAGGCCGGAACGTCCCGGCGCGGCAGGTCCGGATGCCGACCTCGCTGTCGTTTCCGTCGGGCCATTCGGCGGTCGCCTTTGCCTTTTCGACCGGCGTGGGGAGCGGCTTGCCGGTCGTCGCGGTGCCGCTGCACGCCGCTGCGGGAATGGTCGCCTACTCGCGGGTGCACACCGGCGTCCACTACCCCGGCGATGTCGTGGTCGGCTCGATCCTCGGTACCGTCCTGGCGCAGCTCACCACGCAGACCCTCGACCGCTACCGTCGGGGACGCTGACCTTCCGCCCGTTCCCCCGCGTGGGCGTGGTGGGGCATGGACAGCGCCTGGCGTAGCAGCAGGGTGCGATCCATCTGGGGGGCGGGCGTGGGCGTGCCGGGCCGCTGTCGCGGTACGCGCACGCGCAGGGCGAGCGGCCGGATCGAACAGCGCACCGGCGTGGTCATCATCACCGCCTCACCGTCGATGCCGACCGGGATCTGGTCGGCGTCCGCTTCGACGACGACCTTGTGTGCGACGAAGCGCCGAATGCCGCTTGCGCGGCGGCCGCGGAGCAGCTCCACGGCCTGGGCCACACTGTCGACAGTGACCGCGATGACACCGAGCGCTCCGGTGTCCAGGCGGGCCCGGCGACCCAGTCCGGCCAGATCCCCCAGTTCGTAAGGGTTGTTGCTGACCAATAGGGCCTTCGGCGCCTCGATCGTCACGCCGTCGTCGATCCGAACCACGAGTCGCGGCCCGCGTTGCCCGGAGAGCAGCTCAGGCAGCATCTGCAGAGTCGTGCCACGCTTGTCCTCGCGATAGGCCGGACTCTGCACGACCTGCGCGTAGGCGCCGAACGACGCGTTGTTCACGAAGGTTCGCCCACCGATCAGGCCAAGGTCGAGGCACAGCTCGACACCGTCGGTCAGTGCGTCCAGACCTGTGTCGGGCCGTTCGCGGTCCAGGCCGAGGTCCATCGCGAAGTGGTTGCGCGTACCCGCGCAGATGACCAGGAACGGCAGCCCGTACTCGGCGGCGATCCCGGCGACGAGTGCCTGGGTTCCGTCGCCGCCGGCGACACCGAGCAGGTCGGCGCCATCGGCCACGGCTTGGCGAGCCAACCCGGCGACGTCGACCTGGCCCGGGCCGGTGATCAGTCCGACCTCGGCACCGAGGGCGGCGGCCTTCGTGTCGAGTGCGAACTTGCCGACCTTCCCTCCGCCGGAGCGGGGATTCATGATCACGAAGGGCCGGCGTGGTGGACGGGTCGGTCGTTCGGGCATGCCGGCCGAGGGCCGGGCGCGGATGATCGCGGCTCGCCCGGCGGCGGCCGAAATCGCGCTCAGCACGACGACGAGCAGGACCGCCCACAGCAATTGCCGGGAGAGGTAGAGCACCAGGACGAAGACCGGTGCGGCGACGGCCACCGCTGCGGCCAGCCAGCGGACCAGGCCGCGGTTGCTCAGGAACAACCACCCGCCGGCGAGGCTGAGGGCGGCGCCGGCCACGCCGGAGATCAGGATGCCGATGCTCTTGGCGCCGCCGACGAGCAGCACCGCTATCGCCGCGAGCGCAGCGAGAACCGCCAGCCGGGCCAGCCACCGCTGCGCCGGAGTCACCGGCGCGCGCCCGTCGACGTCCGTCACGGCGTCCGGACCCCGCTCTTCGGGACCCGGCGCGCTCATCCTCGGAACCCTTCCGCTCCCGGTGCCGGCGCGCATCGCCCACGCCGGATGACCCGGTCCAACAGCAGCCCCATTGGGAAAACGATTAGCACGAAGGCCGGCATGGCGTGGACGACGGCCATGCTGACGACCAGTTCGTAGCGACGGCGCCGGCGCACCCGTCATGGGTGCCAGTGGGCTGGCTGATCGAAGCGTCATCCTCTTGCCGGCGCGGTCTCCGAGGCGTGCAGGTGAACCCGTTGGCTGGCGGCCAGCAGTCGTGGAACCCGGGCACGTCGGGCGGCCACCAGCTCCGGATCCTCCTGGGCGTGCCGGGCCGCGATGTCAGCAAGCCGGTCCGGCACGCTCATCGGAGTACCGTCCGGGCCCGCGGTCACGTCGGCGTACGCCAGTGCGTCGGTGACCGGCCCCTCCTCACGTCGGAATCTCGCCAGTTCCGCGATACGGTGCTCCCAGCCTCACAAGGAAATCCGCACCGTCGATCGGATGGAAGCCGGTCTGCAACAACGCGTCGGGGTGCTACGCGGATCCACCTAGCTTCATACTCAGCTTCACCGCACGCACCGAGGACATTCCGGCGGCGTATAGGGCGGTCCCGGCCGACAAGAGCAGGAAGCCGACGATGTGCAGGCCCGGCACCCCAAGCAGAATCAGCCCGATTCGATCGAGCACGAAACCCGGTGTCATAGCAACCGCGCTCAACGCCCCACCAGCAGCCCACCTGCCGACGGCCTGCTTCGGCGGCAACCTCTCCCGTTTCGCGCCGATGATGCCAGCCGGGATTGCGACGAAGCTGATCAGCATCAGACCCAACACCCCACCGAGTGCCACGACGTAGACCCATTTTGACCCGATTCGCGGTACCACCACAGCGGCAACCACCAAGAGCAGACCCACGAAACATCCCGCGGTCACGATCCGCGCCAGATGCGCGTTCGCCTGCCGCACCGCCGGCACGATCGACGGCCTTGGGCGATCAATCGCGAACGCGAAGACGGTGTTGCACCAGAATGCCGCAACGCTCAAGCCCACCGCCGCGACACCGAGCAAGATCGCGCCGCTGACCGTGAACTCTCGAAACGCCGCGCCACGCAGCGTGTGCTGCTTGAGATCCCACATGACCAACCACACCCACACAGCCGGCACCAACTGGACCAGCGAAAGCCGCCAATTCAACACGAGCAGCTTGATCCCGCGGATCACCAGCACGATTGCCCCGGCCGCCCAGGCAACCGGCGCGAGGTAGCGCCTCGACTCCCCGAACTGCCGAGCAGCTAACTCGATCTTGGCTGCATCTGCATCAGCGACAGCACGCGCCATGCGCGCCATCCGCGCCAGACGCGCCCTTACGCCGGCGACGGCCACGACCAGCCTTCCCGCCCAAGGGGACACCACCGGGACACGCGGCTCATCTCGTTCGGGCTACTGATCGTCGCCTGCACCTACCTTCCATGGACGCGATCGGGTGCGGTTGTCTCACCCCACACTGCCAGTGCGGGATCTGCCGTGGGAACACACGGCATCGGTGCCAGCACTGCGCATCCCTGGCGCCGAATCAGGCACCAGCGGCATGAGTGGGCACGAGTCTGCGGGCCGAATTGCGGGCCAGCAGGTCAAAGCCTGCGGCGGCAGCTCATCCTTGCAGCTAGTCAGGCCACGATCACCATCTCGCCGCCTGGTCCGCGTCGCGGTTGTCGAGGCCGAGGCCAGCGACGACGGTGACAACCGCCATGTCGGCATCCTGCACGCTGCCTGAAAACCCGCACCCTCTACGACGAAAACACCGCCTGGCGCGACCGAAACACCGCCGCCGCTTGACAATCTAATTCCTGGGATGTCTGCCGCGAAGCGTGCACGGATGTGCCGCGGACAGCGCGCATATCGCCAGCCAGTACTCGCTCGCCTGGTCGCACATAGTCGGCGATCATGTGTGCTCCGTCGCCGTGGCTCCCGGCAGGCTGGACACGGACATTGTTGTCAGTCAGTGCATAAACCTGCGCTCCTGAAACGTCCGCAGATCGGCACGAGCGTGCTGATAGGCGCAAGCTAATTGCTGGCCTCCCCTAGCCATCGGTGACGCTGGGTGACCGTCAGTGCTGAGCCGCTACGCAGACGGTGCATCCGGTGTTCGACGCGATTCAACCGAAGGTTGCCCGCGGTGTGGTCAACGTCAGCGGCGTGGGCCACGGATCCTGGGCCGGCGTGATGGGGCCGTCGTTGGCACCGGGGCGTCCCTTGACGTCGGTGTGGGTATCTCCGACGGCGACAACTTCGACAGCTCAGCCACGGCGCTAATCGAGGACCGGCTGGACGCGCTGTTGGGTCGGGCTGCCGGTCCGGTGAATTGGCGAGCACTTCCCCCGGACCGCGCGGCTGAGCAGTGGCGCATGTTGCGGGCGTGGGTGTCGTGGTTTCGCACCACATTCGCGTTCGACCACCGGGTGGTGCCGCCGTGCTGGTACCGGCACGCTGCGCTGGTCGAGGTGCTCTCCGCGCTGCGTGATCACTGGCTGGCCGCTTACGACCCGCTCAACTCCCCTACCGCGGCATCGGAGTGGCATCGGGTGTTCGCGCAGCTCGAGCCTCGGCTGCGGGAGTGGGCCGCCCGCACGGGCTGCACGCCGAGTGAGCATCGCCCGGATGTGGCGCAGCAGTATCCGGAACACCGCGAGCAGTGGGAGCGGCATCTACGCGACGACGTCGCCCGCCGCGCCGAGAGCAGGACTGACGATGACGGCGGTGTGAGATGACGTCGGCGATACGGCACGAGCCGCGCACCAGCCGGGTGCACACGCAGATGGAGCTGGTCGACGCGCTGCGCGAAGCCCGCTTTGGCGAGGTCGACCACATCGTCATCGACGCGACGCCCGGAACCGGCACGCTGCGACTGACCGCCTCCGGAGCGGTCGCCGTGTCGATCCAGGGCCGGTCGCACGTGCACGTGACCGGCCATGCGCACGCCGAGGTGCACGACCGGGCGGCGGTATTCGCCAGCCAGTTCGCCGAGGTCCACGCCGACGACGACACCCGGGTAATCGCGGTCGACTTCGCCACCGTCGAGGCCTTCGATCACGCCTACGTCGAGGCGCACGACGAAAGCAGCGTTGTGCTGCGAGGCGAATCGCAAGGATATGTGCGCGACCGGGTCCGCGCCGCCACGCACGACCAAGCCCGCATCGAGGCGCACGGCACCGCGACGATCGCCGGCCGCGATCACGCCCATCTCAGCGCCTACGACCGCGTCACAATCACCGCCACCCCGGCCGTCGGGTCGGTCGTAGTCTACGGCGACCGGGTCCGGCGACTCGACCCGAACGGGCACATCGTCCCGCTGCCTGGCGGTCTCGAGCCAGCACCGTCACCGAGCGGGATCGGCCTGTGACATCGACGGATCCGCACCCGCTCGTGTGGCTGATCAGATTCCGCTGCGGACACCGGCAACGCCGCAACCTACGCACAACCCCGGCCGGTGAGCGGGCCGGACGCGCCGCGCTGATCGCCCGCGGCCTGTGCCCGGCGTGTCGCCGCGTCGTCGACCGCGCCCGCACGCCCACCCGAGACCGGGCCATGGCATGACCGGTCAGCACGCCACCCCGCACAGCCGCGCGGCACTGCTGCTGCGCGCCGCTGCCCGAGGCCAGCAAGGCAGCAACGGCGCCCGGCTGCGCTGCCTACACGCCGCCGACCACCTCGACCCGCGAACCGGCCTCGCCCCAACAAAGACCGCCACGCCCGACCCGGCCGAGCTCATCCGCGCCGCGTTGCGCATCCTCGCCTCTCTGCCCGCCGAACAATTCACCGACGACGTACGCGCCGCCACCGTCCACGCCCGCCGGGCCCTGCGCGAACCGGGCACACCCGATGGCCACGTCGCTGGCTGACCTGCTCGACCTCGCCACTGACCACGCGCGCGGCCTTACCCCGACCGCCGACACGTGCGCCGATTTGGCCAGCGCGCTGCGTTACTACGGCACCGCGTTGGCTCGGTGCAGCATCGCCGACCGTTCGCACCCCGGCCACGGCTGCGCCGAAGACCTCGCCGCCGCGTGCGGCCGACTCGCCGCCAGCACCCACCAGCGGCGCCAACGGCTCGGCGATCTCGCCGGCGCGACCGCGGACACGATCGCGATCCTGCAGCCAGAAATGGCCGCACCCGCACGTTGGGCCGCCACCGTGTCGATCGTCGATGCCGCAGACGACCTGGTGTCCCTCGTCGCCGGCGCCGACACGCTGGGACACCTGGCCGCCAGCACCGGGCTGCGCCAGCTGAGCCGTCGAATCCAGGACACGCAGCGCCTGGCCGCCGCACACCCGCCCACCAGCCAGGCGGCGGCCATCCTCGACCGGCCCATCCCCGCGAGCAACCCCACCGAGCGGCATTCGCACACAGGGCAGCACCTGGCGAACGCGGCCGCCGGGATCGTCCACCACACCCGCCCTGGGCAGCACCTGGCCCTGTGTGAACTTCTCGCCGTCACCATCGCTCTGGAATCGCTGAGCGAGACCGCCGCCCGTCTCACGGCGACGCTCGAAGGACGCCCGCCCGACCGGCGCGCGGCCAATGCGTGGCGCGCCGCGCAACGCAGACTGCGCCCCTTCAACGACGGAACCCGCCGGCGGCAACTCGCCGCACCGCCGCTGGTCGACTTCGCTCTCGACCTGTACCGCGCACTGCCCCGCCCGGGCGAGCGGCCAATCATCCAGGATGTGCGGGCGCTGCGCGACACGCTGCACCACGTGCCGGCGATCGGCCGCAACCTGATCGCCGCGGTTCGGCGCTGGTCGGAGACGAACACGCTGCTCGTTTATGCCTGTGACATCGACGCCGGACCTAGTCACCCCACCGAATACCTCACCGGCCACCGCCTCGAAGGCCTCATCCCCGCCGGGCGGCGCGAACTGGGCCCCGTCATGGTCGCCATCGCCGAAGCCGCGACCACCACTCTCGGACTAACCGCTGGCCTGGAGAACTATCTCCGCATCACCCGCCGCCGCGACCCCAGCAGCCGCCTTGCGGCCGCCGAGCCGCGAGAGCAACCGGCCCTCGCCACGGCGCCGCTGGCACCGGGCCGTCCCCTGTAGAGGAACGTGAACGCGCGCGATGACATCTACAGAGCCAACGAGGAAGCCCTGGAATATTGGGCGTCCGGCGCTAACGGTCACGCCGCCACCAGCTACCTGCGCCGCCGCGGCATCGACGTCGCATCTCTGCCCGAGCCGTATCGGGTCGGGTACGCCCGGCCCGGCTGGACCAACCTCGTCAACCACATCGACCCCGCGCAGCGGACCGCTGCGCTAGCCGCCGGAATCATCGTGCACACCAAGGACGGACGACTCATCGACCGGTTCCGCGACCGCGTCATCTTCCCCATCCGCGAACCCGCCGGGCCTATCGCCGGATTCATCGGCCGCAGCCTCTCCACCGGCTCCGACACACCCAAGTACCTGAACACCGCAGCCAGCGAAACCTTCAACAAATCCAGCCTGCTATACGGGCTGCACGAAGCCGACCGGGCCGGCGGATTCCGGCCCATCCTCGTCGAAGGCCCCCTCGACGCCCTCGCCCTCGCCGCCACCTGCCGCGTCACCCGCACCCGGGACCTACTCCCCATCGCCACCAGCGGCACCGCCCTCACCGCGCAGCACGCCGAACAGGTCGCAGGCTGGTGCCATCAGCACCGCGTCAACCCCGTCATCGCCTACGACGCCGACCCACCCGGCCGCGCCGCCGCCATCCGCGCCGGCGAACTGCTACGCGACCACGGCCTGCACACTCACATCGCAACCCTGCCCGCCGGGCTCGACCCCGCCGAACACCTCGCCGTAGCCGGCGACCTCGCGCCTTTCCGCGCCCGCCCCGCTGGCACCGCCACCCTCCTGGCCACCGCCGTCGCCGAACAGATCATCGACACCTGGCACCAACGCGCCAACCCCGAATGGCCGGAGACCAAGGTGCATATCGCGCAAGAGATCGGCCGTCACCTCAACGGCAACGCCGCCGCGCTGCTCCCCGATGCCGCCGGCGCCGCGTGCACCATCGCCGCTGCTCGCGCTGGCATTCACTCCGACATGCTCTTCAACGTCGTGTCGGCGTGCCGCCCCCGGACCGACATCGACGTGATCCATCTCGACCCCGCCTTGGGGGTTCGCCGGATGTGAGCACGGCCAGAGACGAGCTGCTCACCGTCGATCAGGTGCTCGACGAACTCGGCGGTGTGTCACGTAGAACCTTCTTCCGCTGGCGTGAGCTCGGCCGCGCTCCGCAGTGCGTCAAGCTGCCCAACGGCGAGTTACGCGTCTGGCGCAGCGAGCTAAGGGCCTGGCTGCGACTCCTTCAAGAACGGACTGCGTGACCACCACAACCGACGTCCGCTTCTGGGACCTTCGGCGAAAGCGATCACGAAACGTCGTGGCGTACGAGGTGCGCTGGGTCATCGCCGGACGGCAGCGATCACGCAGTCGCCGGACAAAGGAACTTGCGGAGTCCTTCCTGTCTGACCTACGGCTGGCAGCGAGGCGAGGCGAACCATTCGACCTCGCCACTGGCCTGCCCACGTCCATGATGCAGACCATTGGCCCGAGCTGGCTGGAGTTCACCCTGGGCTACATCGACATGAAGTGGCCGCATGCGGCGGCCAAGTCGCGGGACAGTCTCACCGACGCACTCGCCACCGTGACGGCAGCGCTCGTGAAAGAGGGCGACAGTCGACCCGACGCTTCGGTACTGCGCGTCGCCCTGCGGCAATACCTCCTCCCTCCAGCAGCGCGGCACGTCGAACGACCAGCGGAGATAGAGAAGGCCGTCCGCTGGCTGGCCCGCCACTCGCTGCCGGTCGCCGAACTCGCCAAACCCCGCCACCTGCGCCAAGCACTGGACGCGCTTGCGGTCAGACTCGACGGCTCGGCGGCAGCGCCCACGACCGTGCGCCGAAAGCGCGCCGTTCTCAACAGCGCACTGCAATACGCCGGCGAGATCGAGCATCTGTCGGCCAACAACTTGGGCCGGGTTGGTTGGCGCCCTCCGAAAATCTCCGAGGTCGTCGACCGCCGCGTCGTCATCAATCCTCAGCAGGCCCGCGAGCTGCTCAACGCGGTCACCTACCTCGGTCCACTCGACCGCGGCCGCCACCTGCGCGCCTTCTTCGCGGTCATGTACTACGCCGGCCTCCGCCCAGCCGAAGCACAGGCGCTGCGCCTGCGCGACTGCGAGCTCCCCGACCGCGGCTGGGGGCACCTCACCCTCGCTGCGTCACGGCCTCAGACGAACCGGCGCTGGACCGACACCGGCACCACTCACGAACAACGCGGCCTCAAGCACCGCGCAACCACCGCCACGCGACGGGTGCCGATCCCACCCCAACTGGTCGCCATCCTGCGAGAACACAGCGACGAGTTCGGCACCGCCCCGGACGGGCGCTTGTTCCAAACTCGCCGCGGCGGAGTGCTCGGCTCGGGCTACACCGACGTATGGGCCGGCGCGCGAACGCTGGCACTTACCCCTGACCAGGTACTCTCACCGCTCGCCAATAGGCCCTACGCGCTACGGCACGCCGCCGTCTCCCTCTGGCTCAACGCCGGAGTGCCTGCAACGGAAGTTGCCGACCGCGCCGGCCACAGCGTCGAAATCCTGCTCCGCGTCTACGCCGGATGCATCCACGGCGGGGAGACCGCCGCCAACCGCCACATTGAAGACGCTCTGGTTCAGCCCTGATGCCGGCGGCCAACGCCAGCTCACTCTCCAGGGTGCGCCCCGCTCGGGCATCTCAGCTCACCATGACCGGAACTGGGCCGCGTCTTCGAAGCCAAGGCTCCCCAGATGCCGACGCGATCGGAGTCGAGAGGCCATCTCCGAGACCGCTTCGGAACCAGATCACCACGTTTCTAGGTCGTCCCGAGACCAAGATCAATCCCGCGCATTTCCCGCGAGGTCTGGAAATCGGCTGCATTTGGCGGCATCTGGCTGCACGCGAGCGGCCTGGAGACGATCTCCGCGGAAGCGCTGTAGGCCCCGGAATCCGAGGCCTAGAGGCGGTTGTGGCGGGTGTTGGGTTCGAACCAACGTAGGCTGAGCCGACGGTTTTACAGACCGCTCCCTTTGGCCACTCGGGCAACCCGCCGGGAACGTCGCCGTAGGGTTCGGCGACGGATCGAAAGCCTACACGCCGATTCGTCCCCGGCTCCCTGCCGATCCCTCGACGGCGGTCGTCTACTACGGTCGGGAGCCGGTAACGCTCCGGCGGTACCGCAACGCACAGGAAAGAGGTGGCCAGCCGTGGCAGACGCGTCCTTCGACGTGGTGAGCAAGGTCGACCGTCAGGAGGTCGACAACGCCCTCAACCAAGCCGCCAAGGAGCTCGCGCAGCGCTTCGACTTCCGCGGCACGAATGCGCACATCGAGTGGTCGGGCGAACTCGGCGTCACGATCAAAGCAGACACCGAGGAACGGGCGAAGGCGGCTCTCGACGTGTTCAAGGAGAAGCTGGTCAGGCGGTCGATCTCGCTCAAGGCCCTGGACGCGGGCGAGCCGAAGGCGTCGGGCAAGCAGTACGTGATCAGCAGTTCGTTGCGTCAGGGCATCGACGCCGACCGGGCGAAGAAGATCGCAAAGCTGATCCGGGACGAGGGTCCGAAAGGTGTGCAGGCGCAGATCCAAGGCGAACAGCTCCGAGTGAGCGGCAAGAAGAAAGACGACCTGCAGTCGGTGATCGCGTTGCTCAAGGGCGCCGACCTGGACGTCTCGCTCCAGTTCGTCAACTACCGGTGAACCACCCCATGAGACCTCCCCACGAAGTTGCTACGCGACTCCGCGGGGACCCCGGATCGCTCGCTGCGCCCACGATTTCCTGGTGGCCCCGGTGAAGGGCATCATTCTGGCAGGCGGAGCCGGCACCCGGCTGCATCCGATCACCCGGTCGGTAAGCAAACAGCTGCTGCCCGTCTACGACAAGCCGATGATCTACTACCCGCTCTCGGCGCTCATGCTGGCCGGCATCAGTGACATCCTCGTGATCACCACACCGCATGATCAGGAGCAGTTCGTCCGGCTGCTCCGTGACGGCAGCGACCTGGGATTGAACCTCCGCTATGCCGTGCAGCCTGAACCCAACGGGCTGGCCGAGGCCTTCCTGATCGGGCGCGAGCACGTCGGCGCCGACACGTCCGCGCTCGTCCTCGGCGACAACATCTTCTACGGCCACGGCCTGGGTGGCACCTTGCAGGGGGCGGCGCGGCTCCAGACCGGCTGTGTGCTGTTCGGCTACCAGGTGCGCGACCCCGAGCGATACGGCGTGGCTGAGGCCGGCGCCGACGGTCGGCTGATCTCGATCGAGGAGAAACCGGCACAGCCCAAGTCGAACCTGGCCGTGACAGGGCTGTACTTCTACGACAACAAGGTCGTCGACATCGCCGCCGAGCTCAAGCCGTCCGCGCGGGGTGAGCTCGAAATCACGGACCTCAACAACATCTACGTCGAGCGGGGGATGGCCCGGCTGGTCGATCTCGGCCGAGGTACCGCATGGCTGGACACCGGCACGCATGACTCGCTGCTAGAGGCGAGCCAATTCGTCCAGGTGCTCGAGCACCGGCAAGGTGTACGGATCGCCTGCCTGGAGGAGATCGCGCTGCGCCAGGGGTTCATCGACGCCGACCAGGCCTACCGGCTCGGAATGGCGCTCGCCAAGTCCGGCTACGGGCAGTACGTCCTGGAGGTGGCTCGCGCTGCTGGCGGGACGTTCTAGCGCCAGAACTCGGGGTTCGACTGCGCCATCTGCTGCAGGCGGGCGATGCGCTGCTCCATGGGCGGGTGGGTGGAGAACATGTTGGCGATGCCCTGCCCGCGGAACGGGTTCGCGATCATCAGATGGCTGGTGGTCACCAGCCCCGGCTGCTGCGGCAGCGGCGCGGCCTGTGTCCCGGCCTGCAACTTGCGCAGCGCGCTCGCCAGCGCCAGCGGATCGCTCGACAGTTTGGCCCCGGACGCGTCGGCCTGGTACTCGCGCGAGCGGCTAATCGCCATCTGGATCAAGCCGGCGGCGAGCGGGCCCAGGATGAGCATGAGCAGGCCCGCGAACGGGTTGCGGTCGCGGTCGTTGCCGCCGCCGAAGAACAGCGCGAACTGCGCGATGTACGTGATCGCGGCCGCGAGCGTCGCGGCGACGGACGAGATGAGGATGTCACGGTTGTAGACGTGGCTGAGCTCGTGCCCGAGGACCGCGCGCAATTCCCGGCGATCCAGGATCTGCAGGATCCCCTCGGTGGCGCAGACCGCCGCGTGCCGGGGGCTACGCCCGGTAGCGAACGCATTGGGGGCGGCGGTCGGCGACACGTAGAGCCGGGGCATGGGCTGGTGGGCGGTTGTCGCGAGTTCGCGCACAATCGCGTACATGGCAGGCTGCTCGGCCTCGCTGACCGGCCGCGCGTGCATCGACGCCAGCGCAATGCGGTCAGAGAAGAAGTAGCTCGCGCCGTTCATGACGACCGCGAGAATCAGGCCGATGAGCAGGCCGCGTTGCCCGCCGACCGCCCCGCCAATGAGGATCAGCGCGGCCGACAACAAGCCGAGCAGCGCCGCCGTCTTCAAACTGTTGGTAATGCCGCTCACGCCCACATAACGAACGATAGGACGGCGCGCGTTCCCCGGCCAGGTTGTGGGTCTGCTAGGCCCCCAGATCCCGCGCCTGGTTGACTTCGGCGCATGTCGGCCATCGACCACCTCGTCCACGACAACGAGCGCTATGTCCAGACCTTCCCGGGCCCACGTCCGCTGCGCCCGCGACTTCGGCTGGCCATCGTGGCGTGTATGGACTCCCGGCTGGACCTGTTCGGCGCGTTAGGACTGGACATCGGCGACGCCCACCTGATCCGCAACGGCGGCGGCATCGTCACCGACGACGTCCTGCGGTCGCTTGCGATCAGTCAGCGTCGGATCGGCACCCGTGAGGTCGTGGTCATCCACCACACCGACTGCGGCATGTTCGGCTTCGACGACGACCAGTTCCGCGCCGAACTGACCGCCGAGACGGGCGACGCGCCGCCATGGCGGGTTGCGGGCTTCACCGACCTCTCTGCCGACGTGCGGGAGTCGATCGCCCGGGTGCGCTCGTGCAGGTGGCTGCCGCACCGTGACAATGTGCGTGGCTTCATTTTCGAGGTGTCGACCGCCAGACTGTCTGAGGTAGACGGTCCTGGGTCAGCGGCCCACTGACGCAGTTGCCCGACCGATCGCCGGCGTCATCGGCGCGGCCGCGGATCGAACTCGGCCTCCGGATCGGTGGTCGCCACGGTTGGCACGCGCGACCAGTACCCCGTCTTCGACCTCGTAATACGTCATGGAGGTGAGCGGGCGGGAGTAGGCGTGCACGCGGTGCGGGCGCAGCCGTGCGGCGCAAGACAGCGGTCATGCCATGATCTCCAGGGATGAGGAGGTGTGCGGCATTGGCTAGCCGCGGCGACACCCCTGGTCGAACTCCAGAACACCTCGAGCAGCCCGCCCCTCGGCGGGGGTCCGGTGCTCGGTCAACACCTCGCCCACGAGTACGCCGCATGCCAATTGCCTACTTCAACCGTAGAGAAACTCGACTGGGCCAGCGCAATGAGTACCGGCCCCGTGAGGCACGCCACCGCCGTTTTATCCACCAGGCTCCGTACGATGGGCGCAGGCCTCGGGTCAGCCCGGGGCGAGCTAAGAGCCCCGGAGGCGGCCGCTTCGCATGACCAAGAACGTTAAGCAACTTGATCGCGTCGTCATTCGCATCGCGGGGGACTCCGGCGACGGCATGCAGCTGACCGGTGACCGGTTCACCCAAGAGACGGCGACGTTCGGCAACGACCTTTCGACGCTGCCGAATTTCCCCGCTGAGATTCGGGCGCCGGCGGGGACGCTGCCGGGTGTGTCGTCCTTCCAGGTGCATTTCGCCGACCACGACATCCTCACGCCAGGCGATCGTCCGGACGTGCTGGTGGCGATGAACCCGGCCGCGCTGAAGGCCAACCTGGCCGATCTACCTGCGGGCGGCACGATCATCGTCGACACGCACGACTTCACCGAGCGTGCGCTGGCTCGGGTGGGCTGGAAGGCCAACCCCATCGACGACGGCACGCTAGACGGGTTCACCGTGCACGCAGTCGACCTCACGCAGCTGACGCTCGACGCGCTGGCCGATACGCAGTTGTCGCGGAAAGACGCCGGCCGCAGCAAGAACATGTTCGCGCTCGGCTTGTTGTCGTGGATGTACTCCCGCCCCGTCGAGGGCACGCTGGCGTTCCTGCGGCAGAAGTTCTCGGCCAAGCCGGCGATCGCCGAGGCGAACATCGCGGCATTCCGCGCGGGCTGGAACTTCGGGGAGACCACCGAGGCGTTCGCGATTGCGTACGAGGTCAAGCCTGCGCCGTTGCCGCCGGGTACGTATCGCAACATAACCGGGAACACCGCGTTGTCGTACGGGCTGCTCACCGCGTCGCGACGGGCCGGGTTGCCGTTGTTTCTCGGGGCGTACCCGATCACGCCGGCGTCGGACATCCTGCATGAGCTGTCCAAGTACAAGCGATTCGGCGTACGCACCTTCCAGGCCGAGGACGAGATCGCCGGCATTGGCGCGGTGATCGGCGCGGCGTTCGGCGGGTCGCTGGGGGTAACCACATCGTCCGGTCCGGGCATCGCGCTCAAGGGCGAATCGATCGGCCTGGCCGTGTCGCTGGAGATCCCACTCGTCATCTGCGACATCCAGCGCGGCGGCCCGTCCACCGGCTTGCCGACCAAGACCGAGCAGTCGGACCTGCTGCAGGCGATGTTCGGACGCAACGGTGAGGCCCCGGTGCCGATCGTCGCACCGCAGTCGCCAGGCGACTGCTTCGCGGCGGCGATCGAGGCGGCCCGGATCGCGATCACCTACCGAACCCCGGTGTTCCTGCTCTCGGACGGGTATCTGGCCAACGGGTCCGAGCCGTGGCGAATCCCCCGAGTCGACGAGCTTCCCGTTATCGATCCGGCTTTCGCCACCGCACCGAACGGCACGGGTGAGGCAGACGGCGAGTTCCTGCCGTTCCTGCGCAACCCCGAGACGCTGGCCCGACCCTGGGCACCGCCGGGCACCCCGGGGCTGGAGCACCGCATCGGCGGCATCGAGAAGGCCGACCGCACCGGCAATATCTCCTACGACCCGGACAACCACGACTTCATGGTCCGCACCCGGCAGGCGAAGGTCGACGGCATCGCCCGCACCATCCCGCCATTAGCGGTCGATGACCCCGAAAGCGCAGTCGGCGAGTCAGCTCGAGTTCTGGTGCTCGGCTGGGGCTCGACGTACGGCCCGATCGGGGCGGCGGCCCGCCAGGTGCGCGCAGCCGGATACTCCATCGCCCAGGCGCACCTGCGGCACCTCAACCCGTTCCCGGCCAATCTGGGCCAGGTACTGGCGTCCTACGACAAGGTCGTCATCCCGGAGATGAACCTGGGTCAGTTGGCGACGCTGATCCGCTCCAGGTTCCTCGTCGACGCGATCAGCGTCACCCAGGTGCGAGGCCTGCCGTTCCGGGCGGCCGAGCTGGCGGACATGTTGCAGGGAGTGATCACCCATGGCTGACAGTGCTTCCAGTGCCCTGAAGGCAAAGGACTTCAAGACCGACCAAGAGGTGCGCTGGTGCCCCGGCTGCGGCGACTATGCCATCCTCGCCGCCGTCCAGGGCTTCATGCCCGAGCTGGGGATCCCCCGCGAGAAGATCGTGTTCATCTCCGGTATCGGCTGCTCCAGCCGGTTCCCGTACTACATGAACACTTACGGCATGCACTCGATCCACGGACGCGCGCCGGCGATCGCCACCGGCCTGTCGACGTCGCGTCCTGACCTGTCGGTGTGGGTCGTCACCGGTGACGGCGACGCGCTGTCAATCGGCGGCAACCACCTGATCCACGCCCTGCGCCGCAACGTCAACCTCAAGATCCTGCTGTTCAACAACCGGATCTACGGGCTGACCAAGGGCCAGTACTCCCCCACGTCCGAGCTCGGCAAGATCACCAAGTCCACCCCGATGGGCTCGTTGGACCACCCGTTCAACCCGGTGTCGCTTGCGCTCGGCGCCGAGGCCAGCTTCGTCGCGCGGACGTTGGACTCCGACCGCAAGCACCTCACCTCGGTGCTCCGCGCAGCCGCCGACCACCAGGGCACCGCGCTGGTCGAGATCTACCAGAACTGCAACATCTTCAACGACGGCGCTTTCGACGTGCTCAAAGACGCCGAGACTCGCGACGACTGGACGATCCGCCTCGAGCACGGCGAGCCGCTGCGCTTCGGGGCCGACGGCTCGAAGGCCGTCGTCCGGTCCGGCGCCGGAGCGGTCACCGTCGAGGACGGCGTCGCGGAGGACGACCCGCGCGTGGTGGTCCACGACGCGCACACCGAGGATCCGGCATACGCGTTCGCGCTGTCCCGGCTCTCGTCGATCGACGACCGCTACGCGCCGATGGGAGTGTTCCGCGACGTGGTCCGGCCGACCTACGACGCCCTGATGAGCGGACAACTCGATCGCAGCCGGGCCACCACCGCGGGGGACGACGACGCGCTGACCGCACTGCTGCACGGCAACGACACGTGGACGATCGCCTGACCGCCCGTCGCGTTCGCGGGCTGCTCGCTTGAGCCCCGCTCATGGGCGCGCCGAGCTTGCCGTGATCGCCGTGATCCCCTGGCGCACCCGTGGCTGGGCGTCGGTGCAGGCCGTCGTCGCCGACCGGCAGCAGCGCTGGTGTGGGTCGCCCTCGTGGTGCTGACCGTGGACGACTTGCGGTCCCAACGGCGGGCGATACAGCTGGAACGCGCCGCGGAGTGCACGCCCGTCTGAGCTATCGTCCGAGGCGTGACGGATCCGGTGACCGCCCGATGGGAAGCCGTGCGGGCATCGACTGCTGGGCTGCTCGCCGGGCTGGACGCCGAGCGCTGGTCGGACGCCGACCTGCGGCAACCGTCGCTGCTGCCCGACTGGACGCGCGGCCATGTGCTGACCCACATCGCGCGCAACGCCGACGGCATCACCCGCACGGTGTCCGGGGCGTTGCGCGGCGAGCGGGTCGCGCGTTACCCCGGCGGTCCGGCCGGCCGGGCCGCGGACATCGAGGCGGGTGCCGACCGCTCAGCGGTCGAGCTGCTTGCCGACGTCCGGGACTCGGCCGATCGCCTCGACCAGATCTTGACCCAGGCGGCCGACACGGGCGGCTGGGCGCTGCCGACGGGCGACCGACATGTCAGCGTGGCCGGCTGGTTGCCGCGACGCTGGCGCGAGGTGGAAATCCACCGTGTCGATGTGGCGCGCGGGTACTCCGCCAGCCAATGGCCCAGCGAGTTCGTCGACTACCTGCTGCCTGAGGTCGCCGCCAGGCTGGCGAAGCGCGTTAGCGAACCGGTGCGCGTCACGGTGTTGGCGGACGGGTCGGTGAGTGCCGAGCTCATCGGCCGAACGTGGGCGGCCGGCACCGGCGACCCGGTGGAGGTCACCGGCCCCGATTGGGCGGTGCTGGCGTGGCTGCTCGGCCGGCAGTCCGCGGCCGCGAACACACTGAGCGCACTTCCTGAGGTCACGCCGTGGCTGTGATCCACGGCGTGATAAACGGCGCGCTCAGCCGGTGCGTTCGACCACGACGTGGGTGAGTGCTGCGAATCCCGCGCGGGCGGGGGTGTCAGGCAGCCCAGCGAGCTCGGCCCTGGCGGCGTCGGCGTAGTCGCGCAGTGTCTGGCGCGCCTCGATCAGCCCACTCGACCGCCGCAACAGATCGAGCGCCTCGGCGTGCTCGGCGTCGTCGACCAGCGGGCGTCCGACGAGCGAGCGCAGCCTGGCCGAACCCGGATCAGCCGAACGCAGCGCATACAGCGCCGGCAGGGTGGCGACGCCTTCGCGCAGATCCGTGCCCGGCGTCTTACCGGATTCGGAAGGCTCAGCGGCAATATCCAAGATGTCGTCTGAGAGCTGAAAGGCAACTCCGATCTGCTCGCCATAACTGCGCAGCACGCCGATCATCGCCTCGTCGCCCCCCGCGAAACGCGCGCCGAATTCGGCCGCAGTCGCGATCAGCGACCCGGTCTTGTCGGCCAGCACGTTCAGGTAGTGGCCGATGGGGTCGACGCCGTCGGCAGGTCCGCGCGTCTCGTGGATCTGGCCGGCCACCAGCCGCTCGAACGTCCGGGCCTGGACACGCACCGCCCAGGGACCCAGGTCGGCGAGCATGTCGGACGCGCGTGCGAACAGGAAATCACCGGTCAGAATGGCCACCGTGTTGTCCCACCGCGCGTTGGCCGACTCGGCGCCGCGCCGCACGTGAGCGTCGTCCATCACGTCGTCGTGGTAGAGGGTCGCGAGGTGCGTCAGCTCGACGACGACGGCAGCCGAGACGATCGACGGCACGGACGGATCGCCGAAGTGCGCGGCCAGCGTGGTGACCAATGGCCGGAACCGCTTGCCACCAGCATCGACCAGGTACCGACCGGCAACGGCGAGGAACTCGTCGTCCGAGTGCACCGCCAAGCGCAGCGCGTCCTCGACCTCGGCCAACATGGAGCGGACCGACGCCTCCAGCGCGGGGTCGGCAAACTCGACGCCGATCGGTGACGGACTCACCCGTGCAGGAACGCGGCTTTGGCCGCCAGATCCAGGATCGGCTGCGGGAACACGCCGAGAAAGACGGTGACAGCCACGCCCAGCGTGACCGCGACAGCCGTCGCCGGCGACGGGATGGCAACCGTCGGGCCGTTCTCCGGAGCCTCGGCGAAGTACATGAGCACGACGATACGCAGATAGAAGAACGCAGCCACCGCTGAGAAGAGCAGCGCGATCACGACCAGGGGCCCCGCGGTGTCCCATCCAGCGCGGAAAACCACGAACTTAGCGACGAATCCGGCAGTGGGCGGGATGCCCGCCATCGACAGCAGGAGCAGCGTCATGATCGCCGCGACGAACGGGCTCTTCTTGGCCAGCCCCGACCATTGCGACAGATGGGTTGCCTCGCCGTCGGCGTCGCGGACGAGCGTCACCAGCCCAAAGGCGGCGACGGTGGCGAAGCCGTAGGCGACCAGGTAGAACAGCGTGCTGGAGATGGCATCTGCGGTCACAGCGACCAGCGCCACCAGGATGAACCCGGCGTGCGCGATCGACGAGTAGGCGAGGATGCGTTTGACGTCGGTCTGGGTGAGCCCGAAGATCGCGCCCACGGCCATCGAGGCGATCGACACCGCCCAGATGATCGGCCGCCAGTCCCATTGCGTGGTGGAGAATCCCACAAACAGCACGCGCATGATCGCGCCGAACGCGGCAACCTTGGTGCACGAGGCCATGAAGGCGGTGACCGGTGTGGGCGCCCCCTGGTACACATCGGGCGTCCAACTGTGGAACGGCGCGACGCCGGCCTTGAAGAGCAGCCCCACGATCAGCATCGCCAGTCCCAGGTACAGCAGCACGTCGGGCTTGGACGACGTGTTCGACGCACGCAGGATGTCGGCCAAATCGACGGAGTTGGCGTAGCCGTACAGCAGGGCAAGCCCATACAGGAAGAAGGCCGAGGCGAACGCGCCGAGCAGAAAGTACTTCATGGCGGCTTCCTGCGACAGCAACCGGCGCCGACGGCTCAACCCCGCCATCAGGTACAGCGGCAGTGACAGCACCTCGAGGGCGACGAACATCAGCAGGAGATTGTTGGCGAGCGGGAAGATCAGCATGCCACCAACCGCGAACATGGCGAGCGGGAAGACCTCGGTCTGCACCCGGTCGGTGCGGGCGAGCTGGCGGTCCCGCGGTGAGCCAGCAACGACCGCAGCCTGCGCGACGATGGCGCTGCCCGTCTCGACGCTGCGTTCGGCGATCAGCAGCACGGAGGCGACCGCCAGCAGCAGGATCGTGCCCTGGATGAACAGTCCCGCCTTGTCGACCGCGAGGGCGCCCGCGATCGTGGTCAGGTTCGTCTTGCGGTTGAGCACGACGGCGACAAACGCGGCCAGCAGCCCGAGGATGCTGAGCCCCACCTGAGTGACGAACCGCTCGGCACGCGGGACGAACGCCTCGACCAGCACGCCCAGACACGCGACTCCCAGCACGATCAGGATCGGCCACAGCGCGTGGTAGGCGATGGATGGAGCCGTGACGCTGTTGCTCGCCGCTAGCAGGGTCACTGACCCACCTCGGTCTTCGCGCAAGCGCTCATCGGGCCGTTCGCTGCGCTCGGTGCTCCCAACGCGCTCGTCGCGCGCAAGCGATGCTCGCTCACTTGTGTCCTCCGACGGCGGTGCCCGCGGGTGCGGGATCGGTCTCGCCTATGTCGTGCATGGTGGCGTTGATCGCCGGATTGATCACGTCGATGACCGGCTTGGGATACACGCCGAGGAAAACGATCAGGATGATCAGCGGCGCGACGGCGAAGGCCTCCCGCACGTTCAGATCACGGAACTTCTTGACCTTCTCGCTGACGACGCCCTGCATCGTGCGCTGATAGAGGATCAGCACGTAGAGCGCGGCGAGGATGATGCCGGCGGTGCCGAGAACGGCCAGCCCTTTGTGCCGGGTGAACGTCCCCACCAGCACAAGGAATTCGCTGACGAAGGTGCTCAGCCCCGGCAGGGCGAGAGCCGACAGGCCAGCGATCAGGAAGACTCCGGACAGCAGCGGCGTGACTCTAGCCGTGCCACCATAGTCGCTGACGAGCCGGCTCTTGCCGCGGGCGATCAACAGCCCAACTATCAGGAACAGCACCCCCGTCGACAGGCCGTGGTTGACCATGTACAGCACTGCGCCGGTCCCGCCCTGCGTGGTGAACGCGAAGATGCCGAGGCCGATGAAACCGAAATGGGCGACCGACGTGTAGGCGACGAGGCGCTTCATGTCGCGTTGGCCGATCGCGAGGAACGCGGCGTAGAGGATTCCGATCACTGCGAGAATCAGCACCATCGGCGCGTAATATCGCGACGCCTCGGGGAACAGCGGCAGGCAGTAGCGGAGGAAGCCGAAGGTGCCCACCTTGTCGAGCACGCCGACCAGCAGCGCGGCTCCGCCTGCCGGGGCCTCCGCACCCGCGTCCGGCAGCCAGGTGTGGAACGGCACGAGCGGCGCCTTGATAGCGAAGGCGATGAAGAAGCCCAGGAACAGCCACTTTTGCGTGGCGCCACCCGGCACGTGCCCGATCAGGTCGGTGATCGCGAAACTGCCGGTGCCGGACGTGACGTACAAGCCGATGACGGCGGCCAGCATGAGCAGCCCACCGGCCAGCGAATAGAGGAAGAACTTCATCGCAGCGTACTGCCGCCGCGGGCCGCCGAAGCTGCCGATGATGAAGTACATCGGTACGAGCATGGCCTCGAAGAACACGTAGAAGAGAAAGACGTCGGTGGCCGTGAAGACGCCGATCATGAAGAACTCGAGCAGCAGGATCAGCCCGAAGTAGCCGCGCACGCTGCGGGTCGGCACGCCGGTCTCTTCGGCGTCGGTAACCGTGTCGAACGAGTTCCACGACGCGAGGATGACCGTGGGCACGAGGACGACGGCCATGCCCACGAGGACCAACGCGATGCCGTCGACACCGAATGCGAGGTGCGCTCCGATCGCCTTGATCCACGTCCAGCTGCCCACGAACTGGAAGCGGGCCGCGCCCGGGCCAGTGTCGAACCGAACGCCCACGACCATGGTGTAGCCGACGATGATCAGCGACACGACCAGCGCGACCTGCTTGGCCAGCAGGGCGTTGTGCTTGGGCAGCGCAAACACGATCAACGAGCCGAAGAGCGGGATCAGGACGAGCACGACCAGCGTGATGTTATGCATCAGCGCACCGTCCGCACGAGGCGCAACCTGCAGGAGCGGCACACCCGCGAAATTGTGAAGCAATTTCGTGGGGTGCTCATGCGAACCTCACGGCCAGCAGAACGGCGACCACCACGACGCTCCCGCCGAGCATGGACAACGCGTAGCTGCGGACGAATCCGGTTTGCAGGCGGCGCATTCGTCCCGACCCACCGCCGAAGGCTGCCGCCAGCCCGTTGACCGCCCCGTCCACCCCCCGGTTGTCGAAATACACCAGAGCGCGGGTGATCCACTGACCGGGGCGCATCAGCACCGACTCGTTGAATGCGTCGGCGTAGAGCTTGTTGCGCGCGGCCGTGGTGATCGGCGAGACGCCGACGGGCTGGCTTATCGGGACCGGACGCCGGCCGAACGCGACCCAGGCGCCAACCACACCGAGCGCGACCACGAGGAGTGTCAGGATGCTCAGGATCACGGGCGACACGGTGTGCACACCTTCTTCGCCGCTTGGACCGACCGATGGTGTCAGCCAGTGCTGTTCGGCACCGCCGAAGATGAGCAGATACCCGCCGACCAAGGACGCCGCGGCGAGCACGACCATCGGCCAGGTCATGATCCGCGGGGACTCGT
The DNA here is from genome assembly GCA_963839175.1 of uncultured Actinomycetota bacterium. Classification (GTDB taxonomy): domain Bacteria; phylum Actinomycetota; class Actinomycetes; order Mycobacteriales; family Jatrophihabitantaceae; genus CAWIUB01. Next base: position 84,646 of record CAWIUB010000033.1, on the reverse strand, counting down.
GCGGATGCACGTCATCCTCCCAGCGGCGCGCGCCGTGGAACGTCATGACGAGCGCGCGGGTCATGTAGAACGAGGTGAGCCCCGCACCGAGCAGAGCGGTGATGCCGACGATCCAGCCGGACGTGCCGCCCTTGTCCAGCGCCGACTCGATGACCTTGTCTTTGGTCCAGAAACCGGTAGCAAATGGGAAGCCGATGATCGCGAGGTATCCGCACAGGAAGACGCCATAAGTGATCGGCATGACCTTGGCAAGCCCGCCGAAACGGCGCATGTCGATGCGATCGTTCATTGCGTGCATAACCGAGCCGGCTGACAAGAACAAAGCCGCCTTGAAGAAGCCGTGACCGAGCAGATGCATGATGCCGATCGCGTAAGCGCCCTGGCCCAGGCCGACCGCCACGAACATATAGCCGATCTGGCTCACGGTCGAATATGCCAGCACCCGCTTCAGATCGTCCTGGCCGAACGCGCAGATGCACCCGTAGATCAGAGTGATCGCGCCGACGATGACCACGACCGTGCGCGCCGCGGGCGACTGGTCGTAGATCGGGGCCGATCGTGCGATGAGATAGACGCCCGCCGTCACCATAGTCGCGGCGTGGATGAGCGCGGAGACCGGCGTCGGGCCTTCCATCGCGTCGGGCAGCCAGGTCTGCAGCGGGAACTGGCCGGACTTGCCGCACGCACCGAGCAGCAACAGCAGCCCGATCGCGGTGGCCACGCCTTTGTTGGCTGCGGTCATCTGCGGGAACACGCCGGCGAAGGAGGTCGACCCGAAGTATGCGAACATGATCATGATCGCGATGGAGAAGCCGGCATCGCCGACCCGGTTGGCGATGAACGCCTTTTTCGCTGCAGTGGCCGCTGAGGGCCGGTTGTAGTAGTAGCCGATGAGCAGGTAGGACGCGAGGCCGACACCTTCCCAGCCGACGTAGAGCACCAGGTAGTTGTCGGCCAGCACCAGCAGCAGCATCGCCGCCATGAAAAGGTTGAACTGGCCGAAGAACCGCCGGCGCCCCTCGTCGTGCGCCATGTAGCCGATCGAATAGATATGGATCAGCCCACCGACCCCGGTGATGAGCAGAACAAACACCACCGCCAGCGGATCGAGCAGGAAGCCGACATCGACCTGGAAACTGTTCACCGGTATCCAGGTGAACAGGTGCAGGTCGATCTGCCGGTTGCCCTCGCCCTCGCCCTTCACCGAGAAGAACAGCATGACCGCGTAGACGAACAGCACGACCGGGACCAGCGCGCCTACCAGAGGCGCCCACTTGTCCGCCCGTTTGCCGGCAAGCAACAGCACGGCCGCCGACAGGGCCGGCAGGACGACGAGCAACCAGGCAGCCGACTGGATGCCGTGTGCGGTGGTCACAGGTGACGGCTCCTAGTACTTGAGCAAGTTGGCATCGTCGACGGATGCCGACCGCCGGGTCCGGAAGATGGACATGATGATGGCAAGCCCGACAACGACCTCGGCGGCGGCCACGACCATGACGAAGAACGCGATGACCTGCCCGTCGAGGGAGCCGTTCATCCGCGCGAACGTGACGAGCGTGAGGTTGACGGCGTTGAACATGAGCTCGATGCACATGAACACGACGATGGCGTTACGGCGGACCAGCACGCCGACGGAGCCGATCGCGAACAGGGCGGCCGAGAGAACGAGGTAGTAGGTAGGGGTCATCGGCCCTGCCCTCCTTCCGGTAGCGCTGGAAGCTCACGGACGCCGGGCGTCGACGCGAGGATGGATTCCCGCGAAACCGAACCGTCCGGCAGCAACGCCGGCGTGCCTATCGCGTCGCCGGACGAGAGCACGCCCGGGCCGGGTAGCGGCTGCGGGCGACCAGACCGGATCCGCTCGCGGGCCACGGCCTTCTGCGTCCGCTTGGGACCGTCACGCTCGATGTGGGCCAGGACCATTGCGGCCACCGCGGCGACGATCAGCAACGCCGAGGTGAGCTCGAACGCGAACAGGTACTTCGTGAACATCAACTGCGCGATGCTGTTGACGTTCGTTCCGCCGGCGTTGGCCGAAGTCAGATTGGCTGGCTTGAAGCCGGTGAAGGCGCGACCCAGAGACAACGCGACGAGCAGCGCGAACGCCAGGCCCGCCAGCGCGGCGGCCCACCGTTGGCCACGCAGGGTCTCGACCAGCGAGTCCGAGGCGTCGCGGCCGACGAGCATCAGCACGAACAGGAACAAGATCATGATTGCGCCGGTGTAGACGATGATCTGCACCAGCCCAAGGAACGGTCCCTGCTGGATCAGGTACATCATGCCCAGGCAGCCCATCGTGGCGACCAGCGAGAGAGCAGAGTGGACGGCGTTGCGCAGCAGCACCATCCCGATCGCACCGGCCAGCGAGATCGGGCCGAGAATCCAGAAGGCGATCGCCTCGCCGAGCGGCACCTGCCCGCGCATCAGCGGGGATGAGAGAAGTAACGCGCTCATACGATGACCCCCGGGCGATGAGCGCTTGCGCGAACCGCGGGGTCCCCGCGAAATCGCGCAGCAATTTCGTGGGGTGCAAGTGCTGCGCCCGCGCGCCGAAGGCTTGCGCGTGGCCCGACGGATCCGCCCGAGCGTAGCGAGCGGCGGAAACGGAGGGACGCCTCGGGCGCAATGACCGCCGGGCGATGAGCGCTTGCGCGAACCGCGGGGTCCCCGCGAAATCGCGCAGCAATTTCGTGGGGTGCAAGTGCTGCGCCCACGCGCCGAAGGCTTGCGCGTAGCCCGACGGATCCGCCCGAGCGCAGCGAGCGGCGGAAACGGAGGGACGCCTCGGGCGCACTAAGCATGGTGGCCAACTTCGAGGGCGGTGCCCGTGATTGGCCGCCCGGCCACGTTCGCGGTGCTCTGCGGCTCGCCCTGCTGTAGCGGTGCCTGCACCTCGACGGTGTAGTAGACCTTCTCGTCATCGCCGAGACGCATCGGGTGCGGTGGTGCCTCCATTCCGGGCAGCAGCGGGGCCATCAGCTGCTCTTTCGTGTAGATGAGCTGCTGGCGGTCGTCGAGGGCTAGCTCGTACTCGTTACTCATCGTCAGCGAACGAGTCGGGCAGGCCTCGATGCACAGACCGCAGAAGATGCAGCGCAAATAGTTGATCTGGTAGACCTTGCCGTACCGCTCACCCGGGGAGTACCGCTCCTCGTCGGTGTTGTCGCCGCCCTCGACGTAGATCGCGTCGGCAGGGCAGGCCCACGCGCACAGCTCGCAGCCGACGCATTTCTCCAGCCCGTCCGGGTGCCGGTTGAGCACGTGCCGCCCGTGGTAGCGCGGCGCCGTCGGGTAGACATCGAACGGGTACTGCTGGGTGTAGACCTTCTTGAACATCGTCGAGAAAGTCAGCCCGAAACCTTTGGCGAAGCCCAGGGCGCTGCCCATCGACTCGTCCGGGACGGTCGGTTCGCGCTGATCAGCCATCCGAATCCCTTCCCTGGGCGAGCGCCCGAGCGGGCGGCCCCGCATGCACCAGCTTCGGCTGCCGGGGCACGATCAGATCCGCAGGCGGGGTCGGGAAGACCGGCCCGAGGCGCGCCTCGGCGTCCTCCTCGTCCGCGACCTGGATGCGGCGCTTCTCTTTCTCCATGTCCGAGACGGTGTACGCGATCAAGGCGACGACCGACATCAGCGCCACGACGATGACCAGCGCTGCCCAGAACGGCCGGCCGCGTTCCCACAGCACCCGTCCGGTCGAGATCGCCAGGATCCAGCCCAGGTTCAGCGGCAGGAGCGTCTTCCAGCCCAATTGCATGAACTGGTCGTATCGCAGCCGAGGCAGGGTGCCGCGCAGCCAGACGAACACGAAGATGCCAGCGACCACCTTGGCGACGAACCACAGCAACGGCCACCAACCGGAGTTTGCGCCGTGCCACAGCGAGAGCGGCCACGGGGCGCGCCAGCCACCGAGGAAGAGCGTCGTGGCCAGCGCGGAGACCGTGACCATGTTGATGTATTCGGCCAGGAAGAAGATCGCGAACTTGAACGACGAGTACTCGGTGTGGAAGCCGCCGACGAGCTCAGATTCGGCCTCCGGCAAGTCGAACGGCGCCCGGTTGGTCTCGCCGACCACGGCAACGGCGTAGATGCAGAACGACACGAACAGGGGCAGCACGAACCACGTGCCCTGCTGGGCCGCCACGATCCGGGAGGTGGACATCGTCCCGGCGAACAGGAACACCGCGACGAAGGAGAGTCCCATCACGACCTCGTACGAGATCATCTGCGCCGCGGAGCGCAGGCTGCCGAGCAGCGGGTACGTCGAGCCGGACGCCCAGCCCGACAGCACGATGCCGTACACGCCGAGCGAGGAGCAGGCGAAGACGAGCAGCACGCCGACGGGCAAGTCGGTCAGCTGCAGCATCGTCTTGTGGCCGAACATCGAGACCTGCGGGCCGAACGGGATGACTGCGAAAGCCAGGAAGGCGGGCACGGCCGAGAGAATGGGTGCGAGAAAGTAGACCGGCTTGTCAGCCAGCAGCGGGATGACCTCTTCCTTGAACGCCAGCTTGATGCCGTCGGCCAGGGATTGCAGCGTGCCCCATGGCCCGGTGCGGTTGGGGCCGATCCGGTTCTGCATCCGGCCCACGACCTTGCGCTCGAAGACGATCGCGAACAGGGTCATGACGACCAGGAACGCGAAGACCCCGACGACTTTGATCAGGATGATCCAAAGTGGTTCGCCGCCGAAGCCCGGCACGTCGGGGGTCATGTAGGTCCTCCCGCGCTCAACGTGACGTGGTCGCCGGCCACCGCTGCCAGGGTGGTGCGGACCGCGCAGCCCCGCGCGTTGGTGGGCAGCCATACGACCCCGTCGACCACGTCGGCGACGACGGCCGGGACGGTGATCGAGCCGCGGTTGGTGCCGACCGTGACCTCGGCACCGTCGGCCAGGCCGGCGGCGGCCGCCGTCGCAGCGGACAACAGCGCTCGCGCCGGCTTGGCGGTGCCCGCCAGGTTCTCGTCGCCGTCGCTGAGCCGGCCGGCGTCGATGAGCTCGTGCCAGCTGGCCAGCACGACGGTGCCTGACGCCGATGGAGCTGGCGTCTGGGTGGCGATCGTGGGGGCACCCACCCGGCAGGGCGTGAGGCCGATGCGGTGCAGGTCAGCCCGCGCGGCCGCGATCGTGGGCAGTCCGAGGGCGACGTCCAACTCGTCGGCGAGCGCGTGCAGGACCTGCCCGTCGGTGAGCGCGCCAGTGTTGGTCAGCGTGAGGTCAAACGGCCGGCGCCGACCCTCCCAGGTGACATAGCGGCCAGCCTTCTCTGCTGCCGGCGCCACCGGCAGGACGACATCGGCGTGTTCGGTGACGGCGCTGCGCCGGATCTCCAGGCTGACGATAAACCCGGCCCGTTCGAGCGCCGTCGCCGCCAGTGCGGGGTCGGGCAGGTCTGCCGGATCGAGGCCGCCGACGACCAGGGCGGCCAGTGCGCCGTCGCTCGCAGCGGTCAGGATGCCGGTGACGTCACGTCCCGGCAGGGTCGGCAGCGCGGCATTCCACGACCGTTCGACCTCGACCCGCGCGGCGTCGTCCGCCACCGGGTGGCCGCCTGGCAGGAGCGTCGGGAGCGCGCCCGCATCGACGGCTCCGCGCTCACCGGCCCGCCGGGGAACCCAGGCGAGCCGGGCGCCGGTCGATGCCGCCAGCCTGACGGCGGCAGTGAGGGCGCCCACCGCTGAGGCGAGCCGTTCACCGACGAGGATCAATGAGCCGTCCTGCCCCAGCGAGTCCATAACCGCCGAATCGAGCCCGGCCAGGGCCGCGCCCTCAGCGCCGGGCACGGCAGGAATCAACGTGCCGCCCAGTTTCTCCAGGCCGTGAGACGCCAACGGTGCGATCGAGTAGACGTGACCGCGGCCCAGCCGAGTTGACTTGCGCAGCCGGAGGAAGACGATCGGCGACTCTTCCTCCGGCTCCAGCCCGGCGAGTAGCACGGCTGGGGCGGCCTCGAGCGACGCGAAGGACACGTGTTCCGGCGTCGTGCCGGCCACCTGCGACCCGAGGAACGCGAGCTCCTCGTCGCTGGCGGGCCGGGCGCGGAAGTCGATGTCGTTCGTGCCGAGCGCGACCCGGGCGAACTTCGAATAGGCGTAGGCGTCTTCCTCGGTGAGCCGGCCACCCGGCAGCACGCCGACGCCGCCGCGGTCACGCGCCTCGGACAACCCCGCCGCTGCCCGTTCCAGCGCATCGGGCCAGCTGGCTTCGACGAGCACTCCGGACTCGTCGCGCACCATCGGGGTGAGCAGCCTGTCCGGCTGCGTCGCGTAGTGGAAGGCCCAGCGGCCCTTGTCGCAGTTCCACTCCTCGTTGACGTCCGGGTCGGCGGCGGCGAGCCGACGGGTGATGGTGCCACGACGCCAGTCCGAGCGCATCGCGCATCCGGAGGAGCAGTGCTCGCACACCGTCGGGGTGCTCATCAAGTCGAACGGGCGCGCGCGGAAGCGGTAGGAGGCACCGGTCAGCGCGCCCACTGGGCAGATCTGCACGGTGTTGCCCGAGAAGTACGACTGGAACGGGACGTCGACAGCTGTGCCGATTTGCTGCCGGGCTCCGCGTTCGAGCAGGTCGATGAACGGATCGGCCGCGATCTGCTCGGAGAACCGAGTGCAGCGCTGGCACAGCACGCACCGCTCGCGATCCAGCAGCACGTTGGACGAGATCGCGATCGGCTTGGGGAACGTGCGCTTGACGTCGACGAAGCGCGAGTCGGCCCGCCCGTTGCTCATCGCCTGGTTCTGTAGCGGGCACTCCCCGCCCTTGTCGCAGACGGGGCAGTCGAGCGGATGGTTGATCAGCAGCAGCTCCATGATGCCCTGCTGCGCCTTGTCGGCCAGCGGCGAGGTGAGCTGCGACTTGACCACCATGCCGGGCATGACGGTGGTCGTGCAGGACGCAGCGGGCTTGGGCATTCCGCGTCCGTTACCCATATCGGTGACCTCGACTAGGCATTGCCGACAGGCGCCCGCCGGCTCGAGCAGCGGGTGGTCACAGAACCGCGGGATCTGGATGCCGAGCTGCTCGGCAGCGCGGATGACCAAGGTGCCCTTTGGCACTGAGATCTCGAAGCCGTCGATCGTGACCGAGACGAGATCCTGCTTGCCGGGTGCGCTTTCGACCGCGGTCATGAGGCGGCCGCGGCGAAGACGGGTTCGCGGATCAGTGCTTCGTACTCGTCACGGAAATACTGGATCGACGACACCACCGGGCTGACCGCACCGTCGCCCAGTGCGCAGAAGGCGCGGCCGAGGATGTTGTCGGACACGTCAAGCAGCGTGTCGAGGTCCTCCATCGTCCCGTGACCGTCCAGCAGCCGCTCGTAGATGCCCGCGTACCAGTACGTGCCCTCGCGGCACGGCGTGCACTTGCCGCAGGACTCGTGCTCGTAGAACTTGACCCACTTGTACACCGCGCGGACCACGCTGTCGTCCTCGTCGAAGATCATCAATGCCGACGTGCCGTTCATCGAGCCGGCCTTCGCTACCGAGTCGAAGTCCAGCGGGACGTCCAGGTGTTCGCGGGTGAACAGCGGGGTGGACGAGCCGCCGGGCGTCCAGAACTTGAGCTGCTTGCCACGGCTCATCCCCTCCGCCAAGTCCAGCAGCTCGCGCAGCGTCGTGCCCATCGGCGCCTCGTACTGGCCGGGATTCTTCACCCGACCGGACAGCGAGTAGATGCACGGCCCGGGCGATCCTTCCGGTCCCATCGACTTGAACCAGTCCGCGCCGCCCAGCACGATGTAGGGCACGCTGGCAAGGCTGCCGACGTTGTTGACCACTGTCGGCGCGTCATAGAGGCCGTTCGTGGCCGGGAACGGCGGCTTGAGCCGCGGCTGGCCGCGCTTGCCCTCGAGCGAGTCGAGCAGCGCTGTCTCCTCGCCGCAGATGTAGGCGCCGGCGCCGGCATGGACCGTAATCTCGCAGTCGAAGCCGCTGCCGAGAATGTCCTTGCCCAGATAGCCTTTCCGGTACGCCTCCTGTACCGCTGCGGTGACCCGCCGGATCGCGTGCGCCGCCTCGCCGCGGATGTAGATGAACGCGTGCTCTGCGCGCACCGCAAAGCAGGCGATGATCGTCCCCTCGATCATCGAGTGCGGATCGTTCATCATCAGTGGCAGGTCGCGACAGGTGCCGGGCTCCCCCTCGTCGGCGTTGACGACCACGTAGTGCGGCTTGCTGGGCTCGCCGGGCTTGGCCTGCGGGATGAACGCCCACTTCATGCCGGCGGGGAAGCCCGCCCCGCCACGTCCACGCAGGTTGGAGTTTCGGAGGGTGTCGATCGTGTCGATGACCTGGGCCGGGTTCTGGGTCAGTGCCTTGCGCAGACCGGTGTAACCGTCCAGTGCCTCGTAGTTGTCGATCTTCCACGGCTGGTTGGTGCCGAACCGCTTGGTGAGGACGGGAGTCAGGCTCATGAGCGCGCTCCGATCGCCCGGGGCCCCCGCGAAATCGTGCAGCGATTTCGTGGGGTGGTCGTGAGCACACGGCAGGAGCGCAGTGGTCGAAGCGCGGGGGACGTACCGGCCATGCGTCAGTCGCCCTTCTGCGCATCGTCCAGCGTCGGCTGACGCGGCTTCGCGGCCCCGTCCGGCGGCGTGGATTCCGCGACCGGTGCAGACGTCGAGTAGGACGGCGCGGAGTCACCGCGCGCGACGGCGAGCTTGACGCCGACTTCGGTGGGCGCGCCGGTGGCCTCGGCCTCGAGCGCCTCCGGCCGTTCATCCGGGAACCCGGCGATCTGCCGCTCGATCTCCCGGAACGTGCACAGCGGCGCGCCCCGGCTGGGCAGCGGCCGTTCGCCGGCCCGTAGCTTGCCGGCCAGCGCGTTCGCCGAGGCGACCGTCTGGTTGTCGAAGAACTCGTAGTTCACCGTGACGACCGGTGCGTAGTCGCAGGCGGCCAGGCACTCGGTATGTTCCAGCGTGATCATGCCGTCGGCCGTGGTTTCGTTCATGCCGACGCCGAGCGCTTCGGACAGCGACCGGTAGATCTCGTCGCCGCCGAGCATTCCGCACAGCGTGTTGGTGCAGACGCTGACCAGGTACTCGCCGGTCGGCTGGCGTTTGTACATCGTGTAGAACGTCACCACGGCGGCCACTTGGGCCTTGGTGAGGTCGAGAGTCTCGGCGCAGAAGGCGATTCCGTCCGGCGTGACGTAGCCCTGTTCGGACTGCACCAGGTGCAGCATCGGCAGCAGCGCGGAGCGGGACTGCCCGGCCGGGTACCGCGCAATGAGCTGCTGCGCGGCGTCGCGGACCTCGTCGCCGAAGACCGACGGATCGCCGGGCCGGTCGAGTTGAAGCACCGACGTGCGGAAGGTAGTCATCGATCAACCCCGCCCATGATCGGGTCGATCGAGGCCACCGATGCGATCAGGTCGGCGATCAGGCCGCCGATCGCCAGGGTGGCGGTGGACTGCAGGTTGATGAACGAGGGTTCGCGCAAATGCACCCGGAACGGCCGGGTGCCGCCGTCGCTGACCACGTGCGCACCCAACTCGCCGCGCGGCGCCTCGACGGCTGCGTACACCTGACCCGGCGGCACCCGGAAGCCCTCAGTGACCAGCTTGAAGTGATGAATCAGCGCCTCCATCGACCCGGTCATGATCTTCTGCACGTGCTCCAGCGAGGTGCCCAGGCCGTCCGGGCCGAGGGACAGCTTCGCCGGCCAGGCGATCTTCGGGTCGTCGATGAACGTGGGGCCGGGCTCCAGCCGGTCCAGCACCTGATCGATGATCTTGAGCGACTCGTACATCTCGGCAACGCGCACCACGAACCGCGACCAGCAGTCGCCGCGGTCGTCGGTGGGCACCTCGAAGTCGAAGGTCTCGTATCCCAGGTACGGTTCAGTCTTGCGCAAGTCCCACGGCAGCCCAGCCGCCCGCAGCAGCGGCCCGGTGACCCCCAGCGCCAGACAGCCTTCGACTCCGATCCAGCCGACATCCTTGAGCCGCCGCACCCAGATCGGCTGTCCGCGCAGCAGTCTGTCGATGCCGTCCAGTTCCTCCTCGGTCTCCACCATCCACTCGCGGATCTTCTCCACAGCGTCGTCCGGCAGATCCTGGGCGACGCCGCCCGGGCGGAAGTACGCGTGGTTCATGCGCAGCCCGGTGATCAGCTCCAAGACGTCCAGGCAGCGCTCGCGGGCCCGGAAGCCGTTCGTCATGGCGGTCAACGCACCGAGTTCCATGCCACCGGTGGCCAGCCACACCCAATGCGACGCAATGCGGTTGATCTCGAGCAGCATCACCCGGATCAGCTGCGCACGCTGGGGAAGCTGCACGCCGAGCAGTTTCTCGACCGCCATGCAGTAGACGGCCTCGTTGGACAGCGGCGCCACGTAGTCGGCCCGAGTGAGGAAGGTGACCGCCTGGGTCCAGGTGCGGAACTCGGCGTTCTTCTCGATGCCGGTGTGCAGGTAGCCGACGATCGGCCGGCAGTCGGTGACCGTCTCGCCTTCGAGCTCCAGCACCAGGCGCAGCACGCCGTGCGTCGATGGGTGCTGGGGGCCCATGTTGAGCACGATCCGCTCGTCGGCGATCGGGTCGCCGCCGAACACCGCGTCCCAGTCGCCGCCGGTGACGTTGTACACGCGGCCCTCGGTCGTCTCCCGCGAGGGGCTATAGATGTCGTTCATCGGTTCGCCCGGCCGTCGCTCGCTTCGCTCGGACGGCACGGCCGCCCCGATCGCACCTTCGGTGCGAACATGGCATTGTTCTTCGCGCGAGCGCTCATCACCGGTAGGCCCTCCGCTCGTCGGGCGGGGGGATCTCGGCCCCCTTGTATTGCACGGGAATGCCGCCCAACGGGTAGTCCTTGCGCTGCGGGAAGCCGTCCCAGTCATCCGGCATCAGGATGCGGGTCAGTGCCGGGTGGCCGTCGAAGATGATGCCGAACATGTCGTAGGTTTCCCGCTCCTGCCAGTCGGCGGTCGGGTAGACGGCGGTCACCGAGGGGACATGCGGGTCGTCGGCGCTCACCGACGTCTCGAGCCTGATCCGCCGGCGGTAGGTCATGGACGTGAAGTGGTAGACGGCGTGCAGCCGGCGCTCGCTGCCCAGGTAGTCGACGCCGCTCACGCTCGCCAGCAGCTCGAAACGCAGCCCGGGGTCGTCGCGCAGGACCTGAGCGATCGGCTGCAAATGCTCCCGCTCCACGTACAGAGTCAGCTCGCCACGGTCGACGACGATCTTGGCGACAGCTTGGGCGAACTGCGGGTAAGCCGCCATCAGCGCGTCGACCACCTCGTCGAAGTAGCCGCCGTACGGTCGCTGCGCAGCCGGTGGCAGCCACGGCTCACGCACCAGTCCGCCGTAGCCGGTGGTGTCGCCGGAGTCGGAGACGCCGAACATGCCGCGTTGCTCGACGCCGAACGGCGAATCGACCGATCGACCAGCTGCAACCGTGGTGGGTTCGACCTCCGCCGACGGCTGATCGGTAGGATTGACGGGCTCAGTCATCGGGCGAACCTTTGGCTTGACGGAATCAACTCCACCTGCTGGCCGGCCAGCTTCTTGGCCCGTTTCGGTCCGAGCGGTTCGTTCATGATCTTGTGGTGCAGCTTGAGGACGGCGTCGATCAGCATCTCCGGACGCGGTGGACAGCCCGGCAGGTACATGTCGACCGGCACGACATGGTCGACTCCCTGCACGATCGCGTAGTTGTTGAACATGCCACCGGAGCTGGCGCACACGCCCATGGCGAGCACCCATTTGGGGTCGGGCATCTGGTCGTAGATCTGGCGCAGCACCGGCGCCATCTTCTGGCTCACCCGTCCGGCGACGATCATCAGGTCCGCTTGCCGAGGCGAGGGGCGGAACACCTCCATGCCGAAGCGCGCCGAGTCGAAGCGGGGTGCCCCGAACGTCATCATCTCGATCGCGCAACAGGCCAGCCCGAATGTCGCCGGCCAGAGCGAGGACTTGCGGGTCCAGTTGACCAGCTTCTCGACGCTGGCCAGCAGGACACCGTCCGGCAACTTCTCCTCTAAGCCCACGTCAGTCCCAGTCCAGGCCGCCGCGACGCCAGACGTAGGCGTAAGCGATGAACACCGTCGCGACGAAGACCACGATCTCGACCAGGCCCAGCAGTCCGAGGGCGTTGTTCGCCACCGCATAGGGGTAGAGGAAGATGATCTCGATGTCGAAGATGATGAACAACATTGCCGTCAGAAAGTACTTGATAGGAAAGCGATTCGGCCCCTCGGGTTGCGGCGTCGGCTCGATCCCGCACTCGTAGAAATCGAGCTTGGCCCGGTTGTACCGGTGCGGACCGATGAACGGCGCGATCGCCACCGAGAAGAATGCGAACGCGAACGCCAACGCGAACAGCAGCACGATCGGGAGATACGGAGCCAGCATCTACAGCCCTTCCCTCTCTCCGCGGTGTGGGCGAGCGAAACGGTGCCAGGCTAGTCCGTCAGCCGGGGCCGATCCGTGGTGGGGCATGCCTAACGCACCGCCGGTGTGATGCGCGTCAGCACGGAGATCACCCGGTCGGAGAGATCGCCGTCGCGCGGGTCGGACAGGTTCGCCAGCAGCTTGAGGACGAAGCGCATCAGCGCAGGGTGCGGCAGGCCGTGCCGAGTGCAGGCACGCATGACCGCCGGGTGGCCGATGAGCTTCACGAACGCGGCACCGAGCCGGTAATACGCGCCCCACTCGTCGGCCATCCGGGCCGGATACGCTCGCAACGCGCGCTCGCGCTGCGAGCCGGCCGGCCGAGCCAGCGCCTGCCCGACGGCCTCGGCCGCGAACTTGCCCGACTCCATGGCGTACGGGATTCCCTCGCCGTTGAAGGGGTTCACCGATCCTCCGCTGTCGCCGACGAGCAACATCCCGTTGGCGTAGTGCGGTGTGCGGTTGAAGCCCATCGGCAAGCCTGCGCCGCGTGTGGGCCCTACCGCGTTGGCTTCGCGCAGGCCCCACTCCTCGGGGGTGGCGTCCAGCCACGACGTCAGCAGGACGCGGTAGTCGGTCTTCTGGAAGACCGCCGACGAGTTGAGCACCCCGAGCCCCGCGTTGACGGTGCCGTCGCCCATTCCGAAAATCCACCCGTAGCCGGGGAGCAGGTGGGCGTGGTCCGCACCAGCGGGACCGTCCCATAGCTCCAGCCACGATTCCAGGTAGTCGTCGTGGGTACGCGGGCTCTCGTAGTAACGGCGCACCGCCACGCCCATCGGCCGCTTGTCATTGCGGTGCAGCCCGAGCCGCTGGGCGAGCTTGCCGGCGACGCCGTCACAGGCGAGTACGACGGACGCGCGATAGGTGACCGGCCTCTTGTCGGGACCGGCGATGGCATTGACGCCGGCTATGGTTCCGGTGCGGTCGAGGACAGGCTCGGCGACGGTGGTGTGCTCGTACAGCACCGCACCGGCCTTGACCGCATGGTTCGCCAGCATGGCGTCGAGATCAGCCCGTGGCCGGACCAACCCGTAGGACGGGAAGCTCGTGAGCTGCGGCCAGTCCAGGTGCAGCCGCAGGCCCCCGCCGATGACCCGTAGCCCCTTGTTGTGCAGCCAGCCGGCCTGCTCGCTCACGTCGATGCCCATGTCGACGAGTGCGCGGGTGCCGCGCGGCGTCAGGCCGTCGCCGCAGACCTTCTCGCGGGGGAAAACCGACTTCTCCAGCAGCAGGACATCAAACCCGGCGGTGGCCAGCCAGTAGGCTGCGCTGCTTCCCGCAGGGCCGGCCCCTACGACGATCACGTCGGCGTCGTATCGGTGCTCGTCCGGGATGCCGGCGGGCTGAGCACGCGACGACCCGTCGGCCGCACGGGTGCCCACCGCGGTCATTGCGCGCTCCTGTCTCGCTGAGTCATGGGCCGTTTGTGAACGCTTTCACGAGCCGTTTCGTGCCGAGTGTAGGCGCTTGGCCAGACAGGCCGAATACCGCTCGGTCGACGCCCGCCCCCCGGCACTATGCAGGCTCGCCGTGGCGGCGTGTTCGCCGATACGGTCGCACCGTGGAGATGCCAGCCGCCAGCGTGACCTCGGAGCCGTTCGTTGCAGATCCGGCAGCGCTGGGCATGAAACAACATCCCGAGGGCGGCTGGTTTCGCGAGACATGGCGGCACGCGTTGACCGTTCCGACGCCGCGGGGCGACCGGTCGCTTGCGACCTGCGTCTCCTTCCTGCTGCTACCGGGTGAGACCTCCGTCTGGCATCGGGTGACCTCCGCCGAGCTGTGGCTGTGGCAGGGCGGCGGGCCGGTGCTGCTTACGCTCGGCGGCTTCGACGAGACCCCAGTGGCCGAGTTCTCCTGCGAACTCGGCGCCGGCGGCCAGTACCTGGTGCGCGCGGACGAATGGCAGCGCGCGTCACCGGTCACCGATCGGGCGACGCTGGTGGCTTGCGTGGTTGCTCCCGGCTTCGACTTCGCCGATTTCTCGCTGCCGGACCAGCGATAGCGTGCGATGCGTGCGTCGGGTGTCGATCGTCGGGAGCTCTGGCTCCGGCAAGTCGTCGCTGGGACGGACGCTCGCCGGGACACTCAGCGTCCCATGCGTTGGTCAACATCGTGCAGTGGGCGTGGCGCAATCACGCATTGGCTCGCGCGCGACGCACAGCGTCTGTTGGACAGCCGCCGCTAATGCCTCAACCGCAGGATTGCAGAGCGCTGGATCAAAACGGCGCCGGCTCGTCGGGATCGTTGGCATCGGTGGGGTCGTTGGGATCCGGTTCCCGGGATGCACGCGGCACGGAATCATCGGGCGGCGGCGGGTTGGGATAGCGGGGTGGCGATGCTGTGTAGCTGCGGCCGGTGGGGCTGGTCCAGTGGTAGTCGCCGTCGGGTTGGCGGGTGACCCGCCAGCCGCCGTCGTCCTTGACTGCGTGATGCCGGGGGCACAGCGGGGCGAGGTTGTTGGCGCTGGTGGCACCGCCGTCGGCGTAGCGGATTTGGTGGTCCAGGTCGCAGCGGGCGGCGTTGCGCTGGCAGTGCGGAAACACGCACTGCTGGTCGCGGGCGATGACGAACCGGGCCAGGTCGGCGGGTGGCCGGTAGGTGCGCCTGCCGTAGTCGAGTAGCCGGTGGTGCACCGGGTCGAGCACCAGCCGCCGCCAGCTGCCGGTGGGGTCGGCGGCGATGCGGCGGGCCAGTTCGGCGGGGATCAGGCCGTGTCCGGCCAGTTCGGCGGGGTGTTCGTCCAGGCCGAGCAGGGTGGAGAGTGAGATGGTGACCTGTACGTGCGGCCGCAGCCCCTGCGCCCGCGCCCGGGGCAGCGCCGGCTGGTGCAGCGCCGCCACGCCCAGGTCGACCAGCGCATCGGCGCGGCGCTGATCGACCGTGCGTGGGTCGTCGGCAGAGGTGCCCGAGGCCAGCGCGTTCACGGCCTGCATCAGCGCCGCGGCGCCCTCGGCGGGCAGCAGCGCCCACAGCGTCGCCATCCCGTCGTCGGCCGGGGTGTGCCGGACGCACCGGTCGGCCAGGGCGCGCTGGTGGCGCTGCTCGGCCGGCGCCGGGTCGATCGCCAGCAGTGCTTTCGCCACGGCCGTGCGGAATGCCCCTACACTCTGCTCACCGGCCTCGGGCAGCACCGCCTGTTCCAGCCGCGCCGCGGTCACCGGATCCACTCGAAGCGCCGTGTCGGCCAGCGCCCGGGCGTGCCAGTAGGAGATCTCGCCCGACTCCAGGGCGTGCAGCGTCGCGGGCAGCCGATCGCACAACACCCCGGCGATGGCCAGCCGGTCCGCCGCGGTGCCCGGCGCCAGCCGCAACGCACAGCCCACTTCCTCCCGGGCCAGGTTCGCCACCGGCGGTCGAGCCCGCGGCGTCGTCGCCTGGATCCGCGCGTCGATGCCGGCCAGCACCCGCTGCTGCATGCCCTGCAGCCAGGCGACCTGCCGTTCGATCGCCGTCAGCGCGTCCAGCTGCCCGTCGGGGGACAGCGTGTCAAGATCGAGCGTGGCCAGCGCGGCGACGCTGTCTGGCCCGGGCCGCGCGGCAGCCAGCGCGGTCACGCCTCCGGTCGCCGAGTAGTCGAACACATGGTCGATTCTACTGGTCGGCAGAGGGGTCCGTCTAGAGGGAATTCCCTTTTCTGACAAGGAATTCTGCCTCTGGCGAGCTGCACTCGTGCGTGCCTAGCAGCCGGACCGCCTAACGCTCACCCAGACTCGATACCGTCGCCGTCGTGACTAATGAGATCCACACGAGCCACGTCGCGCAGATCAACCCGGTGACGCTGTACCGGATTCTCCAACTGCGCTCAGAGGTGTTCGTCATCGAACAGAACTGCGTCTATGCGGACATGGACGGGCGTGACCTCGAGCCCGAGGCGGTCCAGCTGTGGATCGAGTGGTCGGATGACGTGGTCGCGACGCTGCGCATCGTCGCCGACCCGGCAGGCCGGCGGATCGGGCGCGTCGTCACCGCCCGGTCCGCTCGCTCCGACGGTCTCGGCGCCGTGCTCATGGCCCGGGCACTCGAGCTGGCTGCGGCCTACGACATGGTCCTAGATGCGCAGGCCTACCTCGAACGCTGGTACGGGGGGTTCGGTTTCACCCGCAACGGAGCGGAATTCGTCGAGGACGGCATCCCGCACGTCCCGATGATCAAAGTCGCAACGACGCGAGCGTGACCCGGTCCCGCGGCCATCACCTCGCGCTGCGGACGGACGCGAGGGCCGCGACCGCCGCCACGATAGCCAGCACGATGACCGTGACGCGGAACCCGTGGGCGCCCTGGGCTGCGGTCACCCCGGCCCCAGCAGCGCCGGTGGCGGTGAAGACGATCCCAACGACCGCGATGCCGAGGGACGTGCCGATGCCACGTGTCATGTTCAGCGCGCCGCTGACCATTCCCGCTTGATCCAGTCGGCCCGCCGCGGCGACGGTGGCGTTGTTCGACGGAGTGAACAAGCCCAGGCCGACACCGGCAGCGGCGAGCACGCCGATCAGGGTCGAACGGCCGGATGGTAAGACGCTCGCAGCTCCCAAGGCAGCACACACGACGAGCATCCCGAGCACGGTCACCCTCGCCCGGCCCCCGTGGTCAGCGGCAATGCCGGCGAGCGGCGCGGCTAGGCCCAGCCCTAATGGCAGCACTGTGATGATCAGGCCAGCGGCGCCGGGCGATGCGTGGAAGGCCGATTCCAGGTACAGCGGGCTGACTAGCAGAAGCCCGAATAACACGAGGTAGCCGAGCAGTCCGCTGGCGATCGCGGCGGCAACCCGGCCGTCGCCGAACACGCGCAGGTCGACCAGTGGAGCCTTGGCCCGGCGTTCTACCCGCACGAAGGCGATGGAGAGGCACATCGACGCCGCCATGAGCACCCCCACCGGCGCGGTCGGGCCGGGGTGAGCGAGCAGGGACAACGCAAGCAGCAGCAACACGGTGCCCGGCGGCAGCGTCAGCAACCCCGCCCAATCGAACCGGGCCCGCGGCGCGCGATGCCGGGACCGGGGCAACAGCCACCACCCCAGCGCGATGCCCAGTATCCCGGCGGGCACATTGACGTAGAACACCCAGCGCCACCCGCCGGCTTGGATGAGCAGACCACCGACCACGGGTCCGAGCGCCAGGCCCATCGCCTGCGCCGCTCCTTGCGCGCCGATCGCCCGACCGAGCTGCTGCGGGCCCACTGTCGTGCGCATCAAGGCGACACTATTGGCCTGCAGCATAGCCGCCCCGCCCGCCTGCACGACCCGCATCAGCAGTAGCACCGCCAGGCTCGGGGCGAGGGCGCATCCCAGCGAAGCCATGGTGAACACCGCGAACCCGTGGATATACAGCAACTTGCGGCCGGCCACGTCCGCCAGCCGTCCTACCGCGGACACCGCCCCGACGAGCACCACCAGATAGCTGAGGGATACCCACTCCACTACGCTCAGCGAGGCGTGCAGATTGTCCCGCAGGTTCGGCAACGCCACTGTGACGATGCTCGCGTCCAGCTGTCCCATGAACGCGCCGACGCACACCGTCGCCACCGCCAGCCATGGCGCCCCTGGCCAGGACCGGACCCACGCCGGACGGGCCGGCTCCGTCCAGATCCGCTGCAGGCCGAGCGTCACCGCAAGGTCACTCGCACACGGAATGAGTTGGTCACAGAACTATCTTAGGACAGAGATATGATGGCCACATGCCCTCAGCCATCCGCGCCGGCGCAGAGAAGCCTCGCAAGAGCGGCCGTGCTGCGGTTGATGCCTGGCTGCTCACGGACATCGTCACCCGGCTGCGCCGGGTGCTGCGGGCGAGCATCCGCAGCGAGTACCCGTGGGAGGCCCTGCCGATGGCGCAGGTCGAGATCTTGCAGCGACTGCGCGATGAGCCAGGACTGCGGGTCAACGACCTCGCCGCTCGACACCGGCTGGCCAACAACACTGTCAGCGTGCTCGTCCAGCAACTGGTGGCCGCCGACCTGATCACCCGCACACCCGACCCGGTCGACCGGCGGGCCGTGCGCCTGCACCTCACCCCACACGGCCTGCAGATGCTCACAGACTGGCGGGCAGCCCACGAACGGCGCCTCGCAATGGCCATGGACCGGCTCGACACCGCCGACCGCAGCGCGGTGCTCGCGGCACTCCCTGCGCTGTCCCGGCTTGTCGACCAGCTCGAGAGCAGCGAGGTGCTCGCCACCGTCGACGACCCACCGGGTCGCCAAACACCGGCATGAGCTCGGGTAGTAGCCGGCGATCAGACGAGCAACGCCGCGATCGTCAGCAGCGCCGCCGCGGCCGTGAACGCCGCCACGAGCGCGACGGACCCGATCGTCGCTGGGCGAGCGTGCCCCTCCTCCGCTGGCAGCACCCGTCGGCGAGAGACGACAAAGGTCACGACTCCGCTTGCGAACCAGGCAGCTCCGGCTACCAGGTCGACCCGGCGATCCTGCGCGATGCCCACCTTGACGATCAACGCGGCCATGGCGGCAGCGGCGAGCGCAGTACGGTCCCACGCCAGGGCGGTGCGTGGGCCAGCCAGGCCATATGTCACGCGGTGATTCGGCTCGCTCATTTGCCCACGATGACGGCGAAGACGAGGACACCGATGCCCACTGCGCTTAGGGCGCCGGCAACGATCGGCAACATCGGGCTGAAGGCGAGCGGGCGACCTCCGCGCATGGCCCGCTCATTCGCCGCCCAGCGGGTGTAGGCGAGCACGCTGAGCGCTAGGCCGGTAACGGCCAGGATCGCGCCGAGTGTCGTTCGGGCTCCGTGAACTCGGAACGGCGGAACAAGCTGGACGATAGCCACCGCGCCGGCGAGCAGGGCGAGCGAGGTGCGGATCCAGGCGAGGAAGGTGCGCTCGTTGGCCAGCGAGTAGCGGTAGTCCGGGTCGTCGCCCTCATCCATCCAGGCCGGGCGCTTCAGCGGGTTCACCCGCTCATCGTCTCGCTTCGGTCGTCACCGGTCGCGGAAGCCGTCCAGGAAACGTCGGAACACGCCGCCGGCCGGGCGCAGCGGGGCAGCAGGCGGCGGCGCGGTTGGCCGCTGCCGGGCTATCGGCGCGTTGTAGTCGGTGCGCGCAATCGCGTCGACGACGTGCGCCTCGTCGAAGTCCTCCGACCCGTCGATCGACGGCACGAACCCGACCAGCATCCCGTCGCGCATCACCTGGGCCTCCAGCCCGGCCGTGCCGTCGGAGTCCCAGACCGCCTCCCGTCCATCGCCCAGGCTGATGCGGATGCCGAACTGGTAGACACCCTCCTTTGCGACGCGGCCGTCGATACCCCGTTCGCGCAACGCGTCGACGACCCGCCGCGCCCTGTTCTCGTCCATGAGATCACGGTAAACGACCGAGGCACGCTAGAAAGAGCACATGACGCAGACGACCTCGCAATCGCAAGGCAGCTGGTTGACCCGTGACGAGCTGGAGGAGCTGCGCCAGCGAGCGCCCGTCCTGTACGTCGATGCCATCCCAGTGCGCGTCAACACCCACGGCACAGTGACCTCGATCGGGCTGCTGCTGCGGGCGACCGCCCATGGCACGATCACGCGGGCGCTGGTGTCCGGACGGGTGCTCTACCACGAGCTGGTACGTGCCGCCTTGCTGCGGCATCTGGAGAAGGATCTGGGTCCGCTTGCCCTGCCGCGCATACCGCCGTCGCCGCAGCCGTTCACGATCGCCGAGTACTTCCCGACGCCGGGAGTGACGGCGTTCCACGACCCGCGGCAGCATGCCGTCTCGCTTGCCTACGTCGTGCCGGTCGAGGGCGACTGCGAGCCGCAGCAGGACGCGCTTGAACTGATCTGGCTGACCCCCGCCGAGGCTCGGTCGCCGGGCCTGCTGGACGAGATGGCCGGTGGGCAGGGCCTCCTGCTCCAACAAGGTCTCGCACATCTTGGCTTCTAGCCGGTCACGATACGGTGCACCCGTGCGTGTCTTCCGCAGTGCCGACGACGTCAAGGCCGTAGCGGCGAAGTGCTGGGGCGGTTCATCCATCCGGTGCGGGTCGGGTCGGTGATGCGTTCCACGGCCAAGGTCGACAGCGTGACGGACGTCGAGGGCGGCGTGCAGATGGTCGTCGCGCACACCGTCACCATCGAGGTCGACGGCGACCAGCGCCTGGGCCGGCGTCGCCCGAAGACGTGACCCGCAGCTACTTCTCAGCCGCATGCACCGTGAATGCGCTCAGGTAGAACAGGTCCGGACGGCGCAGCAGGCCCAGTTCGTCACCCGGGTCGAGCAACCGGTCGACCGCCGCACGGTCGTCGCTGCTGAGCGCGTCGGCTGCCAGCTCGCGGGTGCGCTGCAACCGACGCACCGCGAGCTGCCGAACCTCGTCGGACACCGGGGCGGGCAGGTCGAGCAGAAACGCCCGGCTGCCCAGGTGGGCCAAACCGACGCGCTCCATCAGGAACGGCCAGTCCAGGGACGTGCGCACCGGCTTGTATCGGTGGCCCATCCGAGCCGCATGCATGTGCGGGGGCTCCGCGTCCAGCCGCGAGAGCAACCCCGGCTGGCCCACGCCGCACTCGTCGGGCAGGAAGCGGCTGGGCAGGCCGCCCTCGACCAGCGCCAGGACGCCCCCTGGCGTCAGCCGCTCGCGCAGCCCGCCCAGCGCCCGCTGGGCATCTGGTACGTGATGCAGCACCCGGCTGGCCCAGATAAGGTCCGCGGCGGGCAACGTGGCCAGCTCGTCGATGACGTCGGCGCTCAGGGTCTGCACACGCTCGCCCAGCCCCAGCCGTTCGGTCCGCTGCAACGCGCGCGCCAGCAAGGCCGGTGACTCATCGACGGCGACGACTCGTGCCGTCGGCAACACCTGGGCGAGCACGCAGCTGGCCACTCCGGGACCAGACCCCAGGTCGATCACCGTCGAAGCCTGCGCCGCGTGCGAGACAACCCATTGCACCGCCGGCTCGATCCACGGCAAGCCGATCTCGCCTTCGCGCTCGAGCTCGTCGGCTCGCTCGCCCCAGTCGATTTCCTCGTGTTGATGTGTCATTTGGCTAACCTCTTCGCGCGAGCGCTCATCGGCCATCTTGTCGGAGGCACCTGTTCCGACGGAAGGGTGGGCAGATCACAGCGTGAGAGGTTGGACTGTTCGCAGACCGTTCTTGGGGCTTCGCCCCGACCCGACGAGCCGTCTTGTGCTGTTGGCGGCCAGCCGAACTTGGCCACGGACGGTCAGCAACGCCCGACCACTGATGCTGCGGCTCGGGCTGCGCGCGAGCGAGGTCGCCGCGCTGCGGTTGGAGGACCTCGATTGACGAGCCGGCCTGGTCACGGTGCACGGCAAGAGAGGGCGTGTTGACCAGCTTCCCGTTTCTGCCGATGCCGGCGAGGCGATCGCCGGGTATCTGCGCCGCGGGCGACCACGCACCGGGGCGCGCGAAGAGTTCGTGCAGGCCGTCGCGCCGCGGGTGGGGCTGACCCGACATGGGGTGTCGAACATCGTCTTTGACGCCGCGCGCCGGGCTGGTCTCGGCCCAATTCGCGCGCACCAGCTCTCCCATCGACGCGATCCCGGCGCGCCGGCATGCCCGGCGCACCGTGGAGGACACCGTGCCAGCATCGATGGGGTCGAACGGAGCCCGGGCCCGCAGCAGCACCTCCCGGCTCTGACTGTGCGGCCGTCCACGACCGAGGTATCCGGCGATCGCGGCTCTGACGTCAGCTGGCAGCGGCAGCCGATCGGTTCGGCCTCCTTTGCCGCGGATCACCACCTCCCGGCCCGCCAGTCCAGGTCATCGAGCTTCACGGCGGCCAGCTCGCCGCGCCGCAAACCCACTCACAGCAGGATGAGGATGATCGCGTAGTCGCGCCGGCCCAGCGCCGTGCGCCGATCGCAGGAGGCCAGCAGTGCGTGTTCCTGAGCCCGGCTGATCCCGCGCGGCAGCGGCGCGCGGCGGCGGCCGGTCACGGCCAGCGCGGCGCCGGACAGGTCGGAGTCGAGCAGTCCTTCCAGGAAGCAATAGCGCAGGAACGCTCGCAGCCCGGCCACGAAGTCTTGCGCGGCGCTGACCGATCCGCCGTGGCCAACCACGCCGAGCACGGCGGCGGTGACCTCGTTCGCCGGGAGCCCCGGCCTGGCTGTGGGCGCCGCCCATGCCGGCGATACCCCCGACTATCGCCTGCTGATGTCCGCGCACCGATGCGATCAAGGTCGCCACGACCAGCTCGCCCAGCGCGAGGAACGCCGCGGCACCCTGTCTGTGTTCTCCTCCGCGCTTGCGGCCACGGTCGATCCGTCTCCTCAGACACGAAGACACCGAACACGATCCGGCGCGGTGTCGGGCGAGTAGTCGTGGACGAGTACGCCACGATGCCGCTGTTGGTTCAGCGCGATGCATCAACTCACAACGGTGACGACCGGCTGAACCGGGCGGCCGGATGAAGGCGTATTGGAGCTCGCTGGCACGCCGTCAGCGAACTCATGACGAAGGAGGTCCCCGTGGACATCTACCCCATCACCGGTACCCGCCAGCTCGGCCTTGCGGCCGCAGCGCTGCTCGCACTCGGACTGGTCGCTGCCGCGCCAGCGGCGAACGCGGCTGCCACGCCGTCGGCATCGGTCGCGAACGGAACACTCACCATTAGCGGAACGGGCCGCGACGACAACATCACGCTCGGACTGGCCAGCGACCCGACGCAGCTGTTCGTCGACTTCGGCGCCGGCGCGACCGCGCAGTTCGATCGCGGCACATTCACCAACATCTCGGCGTTCCTGGGTCGCGGCGACGACACGTTCGCCGTGAACAACACGAACGGCGCAATGACGATCCCGATGACCGTCGACGGCGGCGCGGGCAACGACACGATCACCGGCGGCGCAGCGGACGACGTGCTCATCGGTGGCGGTGGCGACGACGTGATTCTCGGCGGCGACGGCAACGACCTGATCTTCGGCGGCGGCGGCAACGACACCGTCGACGGGCAACGCGGCACCGACACCGAGATCCTGGGCGCTGGCAGCGACGTCGCACGGTGGCTGCCCGGCGAGGGCAACGACAACATCGACGGCGGCACCGGCCACGACACCCTCGTCTTCGACGGCGCCAACGCCAACGAGAAGTTCGTGATGAGCGCCGACGGATCGCACGCGATCCTCACCCGTGACGTCGCGAACATCCGGATGGACCTGAACAACGTCGACGCGCTCGATCTCGCCACGTTCGGCGGCACCGACACCGTGACCCTCGGCGACCTGTCCGGCACCGACCTCGACCGCGCCGCCATCGACCTGGGCGCGGTGCGCGGTGGCGCGTCGGACGGCCAGCTCGACACGATCACCGTCAATGGCACCAACAAGGCCGATCAGGTGCACGTGACTGCGGACGGCTCGGCCGTGGACGTGCACGGTCTGCACACCGGCGTCCAGGTCACCGGCGCCGACACCCGCGACCAGCTGCAGCTCAGCACAGGCGCGGGCAACGACAAGGTCTCGGTGAGCGACGCCGCGCAGGCGCTGATCACAGTCGGCGTCGACCTCGGCACCGACCAGCGCTGACCCACCGATTTCTGCGCCGGGGACTCCTCCGAACCGGAGCCCCGGCGCAGAGTCGTGTCCGACCAACCAACAGGCCCGCAGACTGGATTATCGAAGGGGCGTCGAAGATGGCGACAGGGCAAGCAGCGGACGACACGGCGCAGACCGCGGCGGTTCTGTCCGATTTCCTCGCGGCGGTCTCATTTCCCGCTGGGGCTCGGCCTGACTATCCGTCGATGCGCGGATTGTTCTGCGAAGGCGCCCAGCTGATCAAGAACAGCGCTGATATTCCGGAGATCTCGACGGTCGACGAGTTCATTCGGCCACGGCAGCAGCAAGTCGATTCTGGCGAGCTGGCGAGCTTCGAGGAGATCGAGGTAGCCGACGTCACCGAGGTTTTCGAAACGTCGGTCACCGTTTCACCACCTACGAGAAACGCGGCACGTCCAACGACGTGGCTTTCGAGGCGAGGGGAGTCATCTGTACACAGTTCATTCGGACTCCATCGGGCTGGAAGATCGGTTCGATGGCCTGGGATGATGAACGAACAGGACTCACCATTCCCGACCGCCGAGGCTGAGAGGCAGTCCGTCATTGGGGTGGAGAGTGGTCAGGCGACGCTTCCCATCTCCTCGAAGGCCCGTCGCAGCGCGTTGAGCGCGTAGTGGGTGCGGGACTTGATGGTGCCGGGTGGCACGCCGAGGGTCTGGGCGGCCTGGGCCACGGATGCGCCGCGGAAGTAACACTCGAGCAGCACCTGACGGTGTTCGGTCGACAGAGTCCGTAGCGCGGTCAGCACCACTTGCCGGTCTACCGTGCGCTGCGCTGGGTCTTCGACTGTCTGCTCCGGCAGCCGATCGGTCACCACCTCTGGGCGCCGGCGGGTCGAGCGCACTCGTCGATGACGATGCGCCGGGCGACTGTGAACAACCAGCCGCGCCCGGAGCCGCCGGTCTGGTCGAGTACGGCCGGGTTGCGCCATGCGCGGAGCAGGGTTTCCTGCACGACGTCCTGGGCTTTGCCACGGTCGCCGCCGGTCAGGCCGACGACATAGGACCACAGGGCATGCGCGTGCTGATCGCGCAATGCGCGCAGCAGGTCGGCGTCACGCCGGCCGGGCAGAGCTGCTGCGCTCACGTCGCACGCTCGCACGTCGCATGCCACGACGAGCCTGTCGGAGCGGCAAGCTGGGTGCCGGCCACGAGGAGATGCTGCCCGTTCGATCACCACGTCATGGTCTGGGTGGGCCTGGCGGACTGAACCGCGCTGGTGTATGCGAGGTTCGCGGCAATCATGTCCTGCATGCCGATGCCCATCGCCTTGTAGAGCGTGATCTGCTCTGGCGAGGTGCGGCCGAGCTCCGGGTCGAGCGCGACTGCACCGAGCGTGGCTGCCCGGCCGGGATCGGCTTCGGACAGGTCCGCGCAGCCGACCGGTGCTGGCTGGAAGGCATCGAGTGTTTCGACGACGAGGCGGCTGCTGTGCGCCAGCGCGCGTGGCAGCTCACCGTGGGGCGGGTAGTAGCCGACCGAGGACACGTGCGTGCCGGGGCGCACCCACTCCGCGTTGATCACCGGCCGTGGAGAGTGGGTAGCAAGGCACACGACATCCGATTCGGTGACTGCGGCTCGGATATCAGCGCGCGGGCGGGCCAGCTCGCTGTGTTCGGCCAATCGTGTGGCGTGCTCGTAGTCGAGAGAGCAGATGTTGATTCGCCCGAAGTCGCGCACCATCGGCAGCAATCGAAGGTGCTCGCGGGCCTGGACGCCGGCTCCGACGATCGTTGCCACCCGCGAGTCGGTGCGGCTGAGCAAGCGGATCGACAGAACGGCCGAGGCCGCAGTCCGGATACCGGTGATGTAGGTGCCATCCATCACGCACGAGGTTGCACCCGTCGTCGGGTCGTACAACGTGATCATTGCCAGATGGCTGGGCAGCGAGATGTCGGGGTTGGCCTCGAACACGTTGACCACCTTGACGCAGATCTGCATGCCGGGCACCCACGCCGACATCGCCAGCGAGAAGCCAGCGCCCGGAATCGTGATCTCGGGTCGGGGCGGCGACTGCACCGCGCCGCGCTCGAGCTGGCGGAAACCTTCCTCGAGCCCGTCGAGGAGCTGGCCGAGGTCGAGGTGTCGCTCGACCTCGGCCTCGCTGAGGAGCGGGATCGACCGCTCGCCCTTGACTATCTCGAAAGACGCACGTGATGCCTGACTACCAGTCATGTGAGTCCCATCCAGCTGAGCCCGGTAGGCCGGTAAACCGTCGCCAGATTGAGGCATCGCGGCAGCGGAGGTCAACTGTCTCTGGCGCACGACACCTGAGCCAGACTCAGGTAACCTGATCGCCGTGGCGCTCGACCCTGGCACCTTGGTGAAGCTGCGTGCCTTCGAAGCAGTGGGACGGAACATGAGCTTCAACCTCGCGGCCACGGAGTTGGCGGTCACCCCGACCGCGCTGAGCCATCACGTGCGCCACCTCGAGGATCAGCTCGGACAGCAGCTGTTCCACAGGCTGCACCGCCAGATCGTCCTGACCGAAACCGGGCAGACGTTGCTCGCGGCATGCATTAGCGGACTCAGCACGCTCGACCGGGCAGTCCACGACGCCACTCGCACCGAACACGACGCCACACTGACCGTCAGCGTCGCGCCATACTTCTCAGCACGCTGGCTGACGCCCCGGCTAGCGAACTTCTGGAGCGCCCACCCGGAAATCGAACTACGCCTGCACCACGCATACCAGCCGGCCGACTTCAGCCTCGACCGAGTCGACGCAGGCATCGCCTGGGGCCACGGGCGATGGACCGGCACGCACGCCGTACGAGTCCTCACCGGCGAGTTGACCGCACTGTGCAGCCCGAAGCTGCGTCGCGCGATGCCCGAGACACCGAAGCCGAGCGACCTCGCGCGATGGAGACTGTTCTACGAATTCGACCCAGAACATTGGACACGCTGGTTCGCCGCAGCCGGAGCGAGGCTGCCGGCCAAAGCACGCACCGTCCGCGTCGACGACTCACACGCACTGCGCAAGATCGCCCTCGAAAGCCAGGGCATCGCGCTGTTCTTCACCGGCCTCAGCCGTGAAGACCTCCGCTCCGGTCAACTCGAACAGCCAATCGACGTCACCGTCGACCCGGGTGCGGCCTACTACCTGACCCGCCCGAACACTCGACCCATCAGCCGCCCGCTCACCCTGTTCTGGGACTGGATCCTCGACGAGGTGGAGCTCGACCCGTACGCATAACCGCCGTACCCGGCTGATCGACTGGGCCATTCCAGCAAGCGAGCGCTTCCCGGTAGCCGATCCGGTGCCGGTGAGCGCAGTCGTGCCGAGAGCTGATGCCTACCGTTCGCGGAAGCGGCCCTCGCGCCCGGTGGTGAGCGCGGCCCAGACGTGTGGGTCGTGCCCGGGGTTCAGCCGATGTCCGCCTTCGGCCGCGATCGCCTTCAGCCGGCGGATCTGCTCGATCGTGTCTTCTGGTTCGACGTTGATAAGGGAGCCGACGGCGAGCCCGTGGTCGATGTTCTCGGAGAGATCGGCGGCGTCGAAGGCGAACACGAACCGGCCGTTGGGGCCGGAGAAGCCATCGGCAGCCAGTGCGACCTGACCGGTGTCGGGCGCGATGCGGTACACGTTGCAGGCGCTGATCTCGCTCTGGGCCCGGTATCCCTCGTAGTCACTCGTGATGCCGCAGTCTGGATCGGAGAAGAAGATCGTGCCGTCTGACCTGACCGTGGCGTCGTTCGGGCTGTTCAACCGCGCGCCCTGGTAGTGCTGGGCGAGGACGGTGACTGAGCCGTCGTGTTCGGTGCGGGTGACGCGCCGGTTGCCCTGCTCGCAGGTGATCATTCGGCCAAGGTGGTCGAGCGTGTTGCCGTTGGGGTGCCCGGCCGGTGACCGGAACACCCCGACGCCGCCGGTGACCTCGTCCCAGCACAACATGCGGTCATTGGGGATGTCGCTCCACACCAGGGCGCGTGTCCTTGCTATGACGACGCGGCGCTTCCCGATCGAGCAGTTCCCCAACCTGCCGCTGCTCGCCGCTATCGGCGCTGGCCGGGCAACTGACGTTGTGAAGGGGCCGGCAGGCTTCTACTTGCTGGCGGGTGTCCTATCTGGCGATGACAGTCTGGGCGTACGAGGAACTCGTTCACGGCGTCAACTGGTTTCGCCGCTTGCTGGGCCTGGTCTTCGCGATTCTCATGATCATGCGCGGCGCCCACGCCGTGCACACCTGATCAGCTGTACCGCCTCCGCTGTCCGCCGCGATGCCGATGGGCCAGCTGCAGCACCTATCACCACCAGCAAAACGTTCCTGTCCGCGCGACGCGGAGGCGAGTCGTCCGGTGCGCAGCACCGACGGGCCCAAGCGCGTAGCACCGGCGTGACACGACGGGACGGGTGCGATTACGCGCCGTGTCTGTTCAGAT
The DNA here is from genome assembly GCA_963839175.1 of uncultured Actinomycetota bacterium. Classification (GTDB taxonomy): domain Bacteria; phylum Actinomycetota; class Actinomycetes; order Mycobacteriales; family Jatrophihabitantaceae; genus CAWIUB01. Next base: position 56,343 of record CAWIUB010000033.1, on the reverse strand, counting down.
CTGGGTGATCGCCGAATATCGCGTCGCCGAAGAGGGCTTTGGAGAGTTGCATGCTCGGTGGTTAGGTGCGGGAGCGTCTGGGCGGCCGACGCGGGGCGCAGGTTGCCAGCAGCTCCTGGCTCACGTACGCTTTTCTGTACAGGAGGCGTCATGAAGACCATGAGTTACACCGAGTCCAGGGCCCGCTACGCGGAAGTCCTCGACAGCGTCGTCAACGACCGCGAAGAGGTTGTGATCACGCGCTCCGGACATGACTCGGTCGTCATTGTCTCGCTCGAGGACTTCGAATCGCTGCGAGAGACGGCATACCTGATGCGCTCGCCAGCGAACGCACGGCGTCTCCTCGACGCGATGGAGCGACTGGAGGCCGGCTCCGGTGAGATCCACGAGCTGGTCGACACCGACTGAGCATGCGGCTGGTCTGGGACATCAACGCGTGGGAGGACTACCTGTGGTGGCAGGCCCAGGACCGCAAGGTCCTCAAGCGCATCAACCAGCTCGTCCAGGACGTGGTGCGCAACGGCAACGAGGGCATCGGCAAACCTGAGCCACTCAAGCACGACTTCGCCGGCTACTGGTCACGGCGAATCACCGACGAGCATCGACTCGTCTACAAGGTCACCGACACCGAGGTGCGGATCGCGGCCTGCCGCTACCACTACGGCCGCTGAGTCGGCAGTCTGTGTCGATCTCGGTCCCGGCGGGCGCCGTCGAGTGTGCAAATGGACCAACCGGACCCGATCTTGGGATGACCACATGCGGTGAACGCCGCCGCGGCCCCGCTCACACTGTCGTGACCGAGCAAAGCTACGTGATCGCCGAATACTTTCGCGGTTTGTGCCTTGGGGTCGACGTTCCAGTACTGGATGTTCTGCGCGCCGACGACACTGCTTATGCCGGTGGCGTTAGCGGGATCTCGTGGGTGCCGAAGGTCTGTGGGCGGTAGTCGCTGTAGCGGCCCCAGTCGGGGCGGACCCGGACGTGGACGATGCCGGGCCAGGCTGCGCGCTCTCGCCCGGTGGGGAATTGCTGGTAGTAGGCCGCTACCGCCGGTCGTCGCGGGGGACCTCGCCCGCGGTGCCCTCGAGTCGCACGGTCTGCTCGTCGGCCCAATCGCAGCCGATCGCCATGGCGACTCGCGGCTGCCGGGTGAGGTTGACGAACTCGCGGAGGTGCGGGTGGTGTCGAAGACGATGTCGCCGTCGTCGGTGGCGGCGACGCCGACCACCGCGGCCTGCGGATGCCAGTCAGCGGAGACGGTGGCCAGGACGGCCAGTCCCCGGGCACGGACGAATTGCACCAGCGCGTCCTTGTCCGTGCGCCGATTGTTCCCGCGGTGTTGGGTACCGCATCCGAGGAATCGGTCCGTTCGATCGGTGCCGATCGAGGGCTCGAACGCGATTTCGAGGACTACGCGCGGTGAGCCCGCGATCGCCCACCTCACACTGCCCTGATCGCTGGGATCGCGCCGATCGCCGACTCGGGTACATGGTCTGTCAGTGTCAGCAGGCTCGTCGGTCAGCCGTTCTGCGCGCAGGCCCGCTCCCGTAGGGGATCCGTGTGCAAGACGATCCAGGTCGAGCAGGTGCCAGCTAAAGGCGCTGCAGCGTCGCTGCCAGCTCGGTCAGGTTGGGGAGCACGGCGCCGGCGATCGACGGGTCGGCGGCCTCACCCCGGCGATTTATCCACACGCTCGGAATGGCTAGCTCGTGGGCCGGGACGATGTCGTGGACGTGGCTTTGGGCCACGTGGACCCAGCGCTGGCTGGCGGCTCCGAAGGTGTCCCGGAAGCGGATGAAGTGGTCGTGTGCCGGTTTGTACGCGCCGACGTCCTCGGCGGTAATCACCACGTCGATCGGTACGCGCAGCCGGCGCTGGGTGTGGGCGATGATGTCGCGGTCGCAGTTCGTGAGCAGGGCAAGCCGCCAGCCGGCGGCGCGCAAGTCGGTCAACGCCGGGCGGGTGTCGGGGAGCACCGGCCAGTACGGGATGGTGGCGGCGAGCACCGTGGCGTCGTCGGGGATCAGGTCCAGGTTGAGCTCGGCGGCGCTGCGCCGGAGCGTCTCGGCCAGCACATCGCGATAACGCCGATCCGGCTTCTCGCACTGCACGGCGGTCTCGTGCCGGTGGTAGGCATCGAGCACGTCCTGGCCGCGGCCGGGCCACAGCAGCTCGGCCGAGGACGCGATGCCGTGGCGCCAGTCGATCAGGGTGCCGAAACAGTCGAAGGTTGCCCAGCGCGTCATGCGCCCATCCTCGCGAAGGGAACCCAAGCCCGAAAGCGCCTCGTCTTCCGCAGATCAACAGCCAGCTAAATAGTTCGATGGCGCACCTGCGTAGAGCGCGCGTGGGACGACTCGGCGAACGCGGCCACCCATGGTGACCACCGGTATGGGGGTAACGCCGATTCGGGTACAGGTCGGACCGCCGCCTCGGGCGTTCGTTATGCGCGGCAACGCGCCGCCTGCTGTCATGCCGACGGCTATGGGAGCGCGCCACCCGGGCGCCGTGGGTCGAAGGCGGACCAGGACCAGCGTCACGTCTTACGCTGCGGGAATGAGCGTTACCTTGACCGAGGCCGAACGCGCCTATCTGAAGGGTCAGCCCTTGGCGCGACTGGCCACCGTTGATGCGGACGGTGCACCCCAGAACAACCCGATCGGCGTGTTCCTCGATGATGAGAGCGGCGAGATCATCGTCGGCGGCGCCGCGATGGGCACCACCCGCAAGTTTCGCAACGTCCGGGCCAACCGCCAGGTAGCCGTGGTGGTCGATGACCTGGTGTCGCGAGACCCCTGGACCGTGCGCGGCATCGAGGTCCGCGGCACTGCGGTCGCGCTGGAGGACGTCGATCCACCGGTGCCGTTCATGAGTCGTGAAGTCATCCGCATCACGCCTACTTGGATCGCGAGCTGGGGCGTCGACCCCGAGGCACCCGCCCGGCGCAGCCGTAGCTCCTGACGGGCCACCCCCGGGACGCATCAGCCGGCAAGCCGCTTTGCATCCCGTTTTCGTCGAGGAGGTCCGGCGCTTTTTCGGCACCTGATCAAATACCGAGCCCTGACTGTCCTCGTACCGGGGTGGCGGTGCGGCGAAGTGGTCGGTGAGTTCGGGGCGGGGATGGCTGGGTTTCGCGACGTAAGCACGCGGGTCGAGCGGATGACGGGCCTGAGCCGGTGGAAGGTAAGCGGCTCGAGTCGAAGGGACAGCTCGCTTGGAAGCCAGCACTGCCCGACGCAGTCCGTCGGCGGTTGCGGTGATCCATTCGTCGGCGGCGGTCTGGTGGCGACGTGTGCAGAGCAATCCCCGGGTGCGCGCGAACGATCCTCCTCGAGTGATAACGCGCGACTTGTCAGTTGAAGCGCAAGCCGCGCCGAACGACGGGTCGGGCCTGGCTACGCACTGCGAGCATGCTCGAGGTCCAACCCACTGCGCGGCTGCGCGGACCCCTGAGCCGGCCCTGCGCCGGGTTCTGAGGGGCCATCGTCGACCGCCATCGAGTAGGCGAAGGCGTGTTCGAACTCCGCTCGCTTCCAAGACCCGGTGGGCATCTCGGCAGGTGTCAGGCGGCCCCGACCGCACCTACGGTCCGTCCCCGCTGCCGTACCGCGAGCGGGCCCGTGACCGGATCACTGCCGCGCACGTCGGGCTGGCCAGCACCGCCAGGCAGGTGAGGTAGATCCACGGGAACCGCCCGACATAGAAGTCGTGCGCGCTCATCGACAACGGCCCCGGGGCGATGACGAAGCCGACCAAGTCGACCGGTAACGCCAACGCCAGCCACAGCGCCCCGAGGCGGACGGGTTCGGCACCGACGCGCCCGGCCGGCTTCGCGAGGTACACCCAGGCGAACAGCGTCCAGACCGCGAGGTTCAGCACCGGCAGGAGCTTCTCCTCCAGAACGTAAGCCTGATCCCGCAACGGGCCGGCCGCCGCCGGGCCGGTCCGGGCAGCATCGAGGAGCAGATAGAGGACGACAGCGACGACAGTGATCGCCACGTACGCCCCGACCCAGGTGGCCAGCGCCCACGAGTAGCGCAGCGTCGGCAGTGATGGGCTTGTCGGGCGCCGTGGCCGACTGTCCTGGTCGGGGCCTGTTGTCGTCACATACCCAAGGTGTGCTCCCGCTCCGCCAGCCGGATAGGGGCGTTCGTCCCTGCCCGGGGGCAACGCGGCGACGATGACATCGAGCGAAGCGACCCGCTCGACGTCATTGCCGCTGTCGCACAGGCGCGAGACGCTCCGGGTCATGGACGACTTCTGGACGACTCGCGACCTGCCGGTGCTGCGCGCCTACGTGGAGCACTGTGACGATCCCAACGCACACGCCAGCACCATCGACCTCACAGCGGCGACCGGCCTGAACGATGACCAGATGGCTCGGGCGTTGAACGCCCTGGCACGCGCTGAACCGCCGTACCTCAACATCGCACGCTCAATGGGCCCAATCGAGCCCGGTCATGTTCTCGGCGTGACCGAGCGCGCTTACCGAGCTGTGGGCGCGTGGCCGACCGCAGAAGCCTTGACCGACAGCATCGCCGACGCCTTCGATCGCGCCGCCGACGCCGAGCCGGATGCGGAGCAGAAGTCCAAGCTCAAGGCCACTGCAGGCTGGCTCGGCGGTGCGGGCAGAAGCATCGCCGTTGACCTGATGACGCGGTTCGTGGAAAGACAAGCGGGACTCGGCTAATTCACCGCCCTGAGCCTGGCGTACTCGCGCAAGAACGATCCTTCGCGCCCGATAACACGCGTCGGTCGGTATCAAGCGGTCGCGCGTCGAACGAGACGGCTCGAACCCGATCGTGCAGCGGCTACCGATCGTGAACGCCGATGCGGTGCGCTTCACTGCGTCGTCATCACGCGCAGGGGCCGTAGCGCCGAATCGGGGCGCTGTTCCACCGCCCCGGGGCTGACTCGCGAGGCGTCGATATGTTGCGATGGCGGGGGTGACAGGTGAGCCAGTTGATCTCGCGGTCAGCGCGAGTCGAGGGGAGCAGGGCGTGGTGGACGGCGGCGTGAGCATCGATGCGGCGCTCACGGAGTTCCTTGTCGATCAGCAGCACCGGTTGGCGGCGCGGACGCTGCGCAGTTTCGCCGATGTGGTCGGGCTGTTGCGGGATTGTCTGAACGGGTACGGCTATGAGTCTCTCGACCCGGACGAGCGGCGCCGCTGGGAGGTGGCGTTCGAGGACGACGAGGACGCCTTCGTGCACCTGTTCGGGCCGGAGAAGATCACCGAGAACCTGGGTGAGTTCCTGGGCTACTTCATGATTCGCAAGGTCGTCGCCGGGCAGGCGTTGCTGCGCGCCGCGGGGACGGTGACCGCCAAGCTGGCTGGCTGGCTGGCTGGTGAGCGCGGCTACCTCGATCCCGCCCGGGTCGGCGATGCCGCCGAACGCGGCCGCGCCGCGGCCCGCGACCTGCCCAGGGCCGAGAAGCTGGCCCAGCTGCTGTTCGATCAGGCCCGAGCGGCGACGTGGACGTGGACGTGGACGAGATCGGTAACGAGGACTATGTCGAGGACTACCTGGCGATCGAGAAGGTCGAGCCCGGGGCGCTGTGGTTCGACGGCGGCATCGGTCCGGTCCCGGTGCCCAAGGCGGCCTCGAACATCGCCCAGGCCGGCTGGTCGGTCAACATCAGCCTCGCGCGCAGCGGAACAACCTGGCACATCCTCGAGGTCGGCAACGTCTATCCCTGATCCTGTTGTCCAGCCGCACCCCGCGGCCCGATCGACATTGACGCCGAAGAGGTGGTGGCGGTGGGCGTGGACGCCAGCAATGGGACGCGACTCTAGAGCCGTCAGGCTCAGCAGTGCGGCAGCACTCTCAGTCCCGGCATGCTGCTCTTCGCTCGGCGGTCGACCACGCCCATCATCTCGGACGCTACTACGGTCCGCGGTCAAGGTCGTAGCCCAGCCCGAACGCGCTGGCGAACTCAGCCGCCTTGCCCGGCACGAACCCGATCGCGACGAACGTCCCGGCCATCTCCTCCTCCACGGCAGCTGGCGCGCTGTCCCGGCACCTCCGGCTGAAGTCAGCTGATCAAATCTCGCGTAGCAGCGATGTACGGCGAGCCATCTGACAGGGGCCACGCAGCGTGACCGCGTACATCAGCGCGAGCGCCGAATCGGGGACATGATCGGTGTTCGGTACGCGGGCAGGCCAGCCCGCAGATATGCGCGTGCCCGGAGGCGTCCGCACGAGGGATCCTCTTGCGGCATAGGGATGCAGAGACGGGCCGTCGAGCGACGAACGTACGGTCCCGCAGGCCTCGCGCCGCATCTCGGCCGCATCGGGGCTTCCAGGATGAGCGCCACTGCTAATCCGGAACGGAGCCTTCGGGCCTGGGTCAGCCTCGGCCGGTGATCGGCCTACGTCTGGACGAGGCCGACCTGGCCCGGATCCGGCTCGCCCGGTAGCCCCAGCAGGAGGTGGGGTCCAGCATCCCGTGCTGACCGCCCCCGAACGGCAGAAGATCCACCGTCGCTGGGTGGCCGACGCACACCGTGCCTTCGCCGAGGACGACAGCGGTCCGGACCCTCGGGCTGGTGACAGCATCGGTCGCCCAGCCCGGGTGGATCGCCGGAATCCCCGGGCCGCTGCCACTGCCGTCCCCGGAGCAGCAGCCGGAAATGGGAGCGTGCGGCGCTGCTGGGGTCGCCCGTCAGCGCCGCACACCCGGCGATTTCGTTGTGTTGTGTTATGCGGGCTCGTAGGAGGGTTCCAGGTTTTGTTGGGGTTCTGGTGTGGCGGCGGGTTCGCCGCTGGTGTTGGAGGCGCGCAGCGCGATGGCTCCGGCTGCCAGGAGGCAGAGGGCGCTGACGAGCAGGGCCCGCTGGAATCCGGCGGTGAGTGCCTCCGGGGGCGGGGTGTGGGCGGCCAGCAGGTGGCTGGTGCGGCTGGTCGCGATCCCGCTGAACACCGCCAGGCCGAGCGCTGACCCGAGCTGGAAAGAGGTGGTGATCAGGGCCGCTGCCAATCCGGCCTGATCCTCCGGTACGCCCGCGTTCGCGGCCGTTTGCACAGCGGCGTACAGCAGCCCCAGCCCGAGCCCCATGACTACCAGCGGGGCGAGCAGGTTGCCGAGATAGGTGCCATCCACCGGGATGCGGGACAGCCACAAGATGCCACCGGCGGCGAGTAGTGCGCCGGAGACGATGATCGGGCGGGTACCGGTCCGGGCGAACATCTTCGTCGCCACGGTCGAGCCGAACCCGATGCCGACGCTTACCGGCAGATACGAGAGCCCGGACCGCAGCTGGGAGTAGCCCAGGACGTTCTGCATATACAGAGTGACGAAGAAGAACATCGAGTAGAACCCGGCCCAGGCGATCACCTGGGTGGCATCGGCCGCGGCCAGGCCCTTGATCCGGAAGATCGACAATGGGACCAGCGGATGGGCGCGCCGCTGCTCATTGACCCCGAACGCGGCCATCAGCACCGCCGAGGCGGCCAGCCCGCCGATGGTGCGGCCCGCACCCCAGCCCTCGTCCGGCGCCTTCACCAGCGTGAAGATCAGCAGCAGCATGCTGGCGGTGACCAGTACCGCGCCGACCGCGTCGAAACCACCCGGCACGGACCGGCCGTGATCGGCTTTGAGGATCCGGAACGCCCCGAACAGCACTAGCGCGCACAGCGGGAGGTTCACGAAAAACACCCACCGCCACCCGAGTTCCTGGGTGAGCAGGCCGCCGAAGAACAACCCGACCGCCGAGGCCATTCCGCTGATCCCGGCCCACACGCCCAGCGCCTTGTGCCGGTCGGACTTCTGGAAGGTGGTGGTCAGGATGGAGAGCGCGGCCGGGGACATCATCGCTGCCCCGAAGCCCTGGGTGAGCCGGGCGCCGACCAGCAGCCCCTGGTTGTCGGCTAACCCGCAGGCCAGCGAGGAGGCCGCGAACAGCGCGGTCCCGGCGATCAGTAGCCGCCGCCGCCCCAGCAGGTCCCCGGCCCGACCGCCCAGCAGCAGGAACCCGCCGTAGGTGATCAGATAGCCGCTGACCGCCCACTGCAGGTTCTGCACCGAGAAACCCAGATGCATACGGATGGTCGGCAGCGCGACGTTCACGATCGCGCCGTCCATGACGTCCAGGAACGTCACCGCGCACAGCAGCGCCAGCGTGGCCTTGCCGCGCCCGGTCGCCAGGAACGACCCCTCCGGCGGCGCCGTCGATGCGGTCATGGCGTTCACGAGCCTGCGGCTTCCATCACGGGGCCGACCTCGATCCCGCCGCCGACCCGCAGCGCCGGGCAGTCCTTGGCCAGCGCCACCGCGGAGTCCATGTCCTCGGCGGACACCACCGAGTAGCCGACCATCCGGGAGCCGCGGCCGCCGACCTCGCCGAGCGAGGCGTAATCGGTCACCGCGTTGCCGACGTCCACCAGGGCCGAGCCCAGCCCGCCGAACCAGGCCTGCCACTCGGCCGACGTCTCGGCGTCGGGCACGTAGTCGGAGGGCACCCGGTAGGAGAACACGTACTTGTCCATGATCTTGATCCTGTTCTGTGTCTGGGGCGCGTCCCGGACTGGGACCGCCTCCATTCGGGTAGACGCGAGCAGGACCGCGAAATTGGGCGTGCAGGCACCGCCCAATTCGCGGGTCCGGCGGCGTCGGTACTTTCAGACGAGCCGAAAGCGCCCGGCGGAAAGAAGAAAAGCGAGGATGCATGCCGATGGCGATGGACACGACGGACCTGATCGCTCGAGCTCGGGCCGGCGACCACGACGCGTTCCGCGAACTGGTCGAAGTGCACTCCCACGAACTGCAGGTGCACTGCTACCGCATCCTCGGATCAGTGCAGGACGCCGAGGATGCGCTCCAGGAGACCCTCGTGTCCGCCTGGCGTAACCTGGGCGGCTTCGGCGAACGGTCCTCGCTGCGGACCTGGCTGTATCAGGTCGCGACCAACCGATGCCTGAGCATGCTGCGCGCGGACAGCAGGCGGCCCCGCAGCGCGACCCCGCTCCCCGACCTGACTCTGCCCGAGCCGACCGGCGTCAGCGACGCTCCGCCGTGGCTGGAACCATACCCCGACGTGCTGCTGGACAACCTCGTCGACCAGGCGCCCGGTCCGGAGACCCGCTACGAGACGACCGAGGCGATCTCGCTCGCGTTCATCACCGCCTTGCAACTGCTGCCGCCGCGGCAGCGCGCCGCACTCGTGCTGCGCGACGTGCTCGGATACCACGCGGGCGAGGTGGCCACGATGCTCGACGTCACCCAAGAATCGGTTCAAAGCGCCCTCAAACGAGCACGAGCCACGGTCGACAGCCACCTGGCGGACTCAGGCAGCAGCAGGCCCGAGCGCCAACCGGACACCACGGCCGAACGCCAGCTCGTAGCCCAGCTGACCGACGCCCTCGAACGAGCCGACCTACAGGCCCTGGTAGGGCTACTCGCCGAGGACGTCCGACTCTCCATGCCGCCCGCGATGCTGGAGTACCGGGGCATCGACGTGGCCCGTCAATTCTTCGCAGCCGTCACCCTCCGGCCCGGCCGGACCTACCGGGCGGTGCCGACCCGCGCCAACGGCCAGCCGGCGCTCGGTACCTATATGGCCGATCCCCACACAGGTGTCTTCCGGGCCCACGGACTGCTCGTCGTCACGATCGCCGACGACCGCATCACCGCGGTCACCGGCTTCGACGCGAGCGTGCTGTCACGGTTCGGGCTGCCTCGGACGCTTCCCGGAACGGACCGAAAGACCAATTCGTCAGCAACGTGAAAGCCGCTGGACGCCCGGCTGCTCAGCGACGACCTCTACAGCGCGCTCAGCGAGAGCCGTGAGTTCGACGCCGCCGACTACGCCCGACGGTTGGCCGAGCTGCCTGGCGACTGGCCGCCGCCGCAGACGCCCGAACCGGGGTGATGCCGAAACGCGCCTGCCCTGATCGCGCGGTAGCAGTCGTTCGGCGCGAATAACGCGCACGTCGTCGCGCGGCAAGGCGCGTACCCGATCGGTTATCTCAAGCGACCGGTCCGTGCGTTCACGTAAGCGTACGAGCCAGGCGGTCTTCCAGGCCGTCACAGGGGGTCTGCTTACCTTGGTGTGGTGGGCGATGACACCTGGGCCGGTTTGGCGGATCAATTCGCCGATGAGGCTTATGCCTCGGTGAAGGGGTACGTGCGCACCTATGTGATGCACCAGCAGCTGCTCGAGAGCATTTGTCCGCGCCACCAGCGCACGGTGCTCGATGTTGGCGGCGGCGCGGGCCATCAATCGTTTCCGCTGGCCCAAGCCGGTTACGACGTGACGTTGCTTGACCCGTCGGCGGCGATGCTGGACAAAGCACGACAGCGACTCCAGCGGCTGCCTGGTGAGGCCCAGCGACGGGTGACGCTCGTGCAGGCCGACGGGGAGAATGCCGTCGAGCGGTGGATGGCCGACGCTTCGCCGCCGTGATGTGCCATGGCGTGCTCGGCTACCTCGAGCAGCCGGAGCCGGTGGTCAACCAGCTGTGCCGGTGCGCCGCTGCCGGTGGCGTGGTCTCGATCATGACCGGAAACGCCAAGGCGATGGCGGTGCGCCCGGCCTTGGAACAGCGGTGGGACGACGCCCTGGCGGCATTCGACGCCAGAACCGAGATCGGGGTGCTGGGAGTGCCGGGCCGGGCCGACACGGTGGAGGAACTCAGCGAACTCATGCAGAACCAGGGCGTGCAGCCACTGCGCTGGTACGGCGTATGGCTGTTCGTCGACTGGCTCGAGTTCAGTGGAGCCGAATTAGACCCCAGCGATTCACAGCAGCTAGCGGCGACCGCCGCCGTCGAACTCGAAGCCAGCCGACGAGACCCCTACCGCCAACTCAGTCGCGTCTTTCACCTCGTGGGACGCAAAAGGTCCGAGCTGACGGGACAACAACAGCCAGGTGCTGAGGTCAGCCCGCGCGTTTGCGCCGTGCCGTAACCCCAGAGGCCCCCGCGCCGTCATCGGCATGCCCGTGCGCATCTGACCGATCCTTGTGCGCGCCACCTAGTCGAAACAGATACGCGCAGATCGAGACAGTTCAACCGCGCGATGTCTGCGGCCGTGATCGTGGTGCGTCGCCTCCTGTGGGATTGGCGCCGGTTGACAGCTATCTCGACCCACCAGCGTCCTACTTGGAGGGCGTCGTGATCGGTGGGGTGGTCGGTCAACCGGTCTGTGCAGTCGGCCTGACGAGGATTTCGTTCATGCTGACATTGCGGGGGCGGGTGATCGCGAAGGCGATGATGTCGGCGATGTCCTGAGCCCGGATCGCGACTTGCGCGTAGAACTGCTCGCTGCCCTGCTTCGATTGGGGGTGCCTGATGTGGTCAGTGAGCTCGGTCGCGACGGCGCCGGGCTCGACGACCATGCCGTGGATGCCCGGTTGGAGTTCCTGCCGTAGAGCTTCTGACCACCCGTTGATGCCCCACTTGGTTGCGGCGTAGCCGGCGTTTCCGGCGCGGGCGGTGCGGCCGGCGACGGAAGAGATGTTAACCGGGTCGGCACGGTCGCTGTCGCGGAGCTGGTCGAGGAACACCTCGGTTGCGGTCATGGCACCGAGCAGGTTCACCTCGACCATGGAGTCGCGCTCAGTGACGTCAGCGGCCATAGCGGTCGACCCGTTGTTCAGGTCGGCTGCCAGCGCGTCGATGCGGTCGACTCGTCGGGCGAGAACCGTGATCCGGTACCCCTGCGCCGCGAGCGCCCGGGCGGGCGCTTCGCCGATCCCCGCGACACTTGATCACCCTGCGTAGCGAAGTTCGTATGCGGGCTATGACCATGTCTCGGCCGCTCAGAATGGCCGCTGACATTCCTGCCCGGCTCGACGCACCTTGAGGTCCGGACGCGAGCCGCAACTCGATCAAGATCCCTGCCCCAGCTCTAGTGTTTATCACTGACCCCGGCGGCGTCGAACGTCGCCATCTCTCGCAAGATGCGGGCCGACGCTTCGACGATGTTCAGGGCCAGGCATGCGCCGGTGCCCTCGCCGAGACGCAGCTCGAGGTCGAGCACCGGCTCGCTGCCAAGGTGATCCAGGACCGCCGTCGCGCCGGGCTCGGTGGAGCGGTGGCCGACGATCACATACGGCAGCATCTCTGGGCAGTCGGCGTGGGCGGCGAGCAGGGCAGCGCAGGCGATCACACCGTCGACGACGACCGGCACTCGCTGCGCTGCGGCGCCGAGGATGAACCCGGCCAGCGCGGCGATTTCCAGGCCGCCTACCTCGGCAAGTACAGCGTGCCCCTGAGCGTTCGACGGCAGCCGGTTCACCGCCCGTTCGACGATAGCGATCTTCCGGCGTAGGGCTTCATCGTCGACGCCGGTGCCGCGACCGGTGACGGCGCTGGCGGGACGTCCGGTGAACGCGGCGATGACCGCGGCGGCCGCCGTGGTGTTGCCGATGCCCATGTCCCCGGTGACGAGCACGGCGGCACCCCGTGCCACGAGATCCGCGGCGACCTCTGCGCCGACATCACGTGCGGCCCGCGCCTCGCGGTGCGACATCGCCGGCCCGGTGGCGAGGTTGGCCGTGCCCGGGCGGATGCGTCGTCGCAGCAGTCCGGGCGCGTCGGCCAGACCGAGCGAATCCAGGTCGGTGGCGACTCCGACGTCGACGACGGTGACGGTGGCACCTGCCTGTCGGGCCAGGACGTTGATCGCCGCGCCACCGCCGACGAAGTTGGCGACCATCTGCCCGGTAACCTCTTGTGGCCACGGCGTCACGCCTGCTGCGACGACGCCGTGGTCAGCGGCGAACACCGCGACCGCGGCCGGGTCGGGGATCGGTGGCGGGTCGCTTCCGCTGATGGCCGCGAGTTGGACGCCCAGGGTCTCCAGACGGCCCAGTGAGCCGCGGGGCTTGGTCAGCCGATCGTGGTGGGCGCGGGCACCGTCAGCTGCGGCGTGATCGACCGGGCCGACAAGTGCAATGGCGGCCGCGTACGCACCGATCTCCTCGGTGAGCGCGACGCGGACTGCGCCGCCCGGGTCACGGTCCGGGCCGGTGCGCTCGAACCCGACGCCCGCCGCCCGGGCGGCCTGTTCGTCGACGGCGGCGTCGCCGACGAACAGCGTCTCACCGGGCTGCGTGCCCAGGTGCGCCAGCGCGCGTCGGATCCCACGCGGGTCCGGCTTGGCCGCACCGACATCCACGGACGTGACGATCACCTCGAGCAGATCCTCGAGGCCGGTGCCACGCAGCGCAGCCCGCACCTGGTCACCGGTCATGACGGCGGTGTCGGTCACGGCACCGAGGCGGTAACGCCGTGCGAGGGCCCGCAATGACCGGACCGCGCCATCGACCGGTCGGACGGCGAGTTCCTCGACCGGAGTGCCCGGCGGGTCGGCATGTACCAGGGTGTCGCCGATGTCGAACAGGATCGTCGTGATCATGGTGCTCTCTCCTCGAGTAGTCCGCGGGCGAGGCCTGCCACGGCCAGCAGCCCTGCCAGGGCAAGGGACACGTCGCGGGACAGCCGCACGGCGCGGGCGATGTCGCCTCGGCCGGGTGGCCGGCCGTCGCCAAGGGTGGGTCGACGCTCAACGCGTCCGCGGTACGAACTCTCGCCGCCAAGGCGCAGCCCGAGCGCGGCGGCGAAGGCCGCCTCCGCGACACCGCTGTTCGGTGACGGGTGAGCCGGCGCATCACGTCGCACGATGCGTACGACCCGAGCCGCCGCCCGTGGCCGGCAGCCGGCCACCAGAGCAGCCGTCGCCCGAGCGGGGGCCCAGGCTGCCGCGTCGTCCAGCCGAGCGGCGGCCCAGCCGTACCGCGAGTACCGCCTGTCGCGGTGGCCGATCATCGCGTCCATCGTGTTGACGGCCCGATGCGCGAGCACCCCGGGCGCCCCGGCGAGAGCCGCCCACAGCGCTGGGGCGACGACGGCGTCGACGGTGTTCTCGGCGACCGACTCCACGACGGCGCGGCACACCTGCGCCTCGTCGAGCCGGTCGGGGTCGCGGCCAACCAGGGCGGGCAGTAGACCTCGCGCCCGGCCGAGATCACCGACTGCCAACGCCTGGTCGACTGCACCGGCCGCCTCGCCGAGCGCGCGCCCGGCTGCCGCGAGATACGTGGCAACGACGGTAGAACGGATCACGGCGCCGGAGGCGGCGCCGATGCCCACCCCGGCAGCGGCGTGCGCGATGCCGGCGGACCGCCGGTCGGCATACAGCCGCCGCTCGACACTCTGGAGCGCATAGCCAAGGATGGCGACGGGGTGCGGGCGCAATGGCGGCTCGCCGAACAGCTGGTCGGCGACGATGCCGACCGCGGCGCCCATCTGGCGGGTCACCACTTCGCGGCCGCCACGACAAGCGCCACGGTCTCGCCGATGATGCCAGCTGCGCCAAGGACGTCGCCGGTGAAGCCACCGAGCCGATGGCGGGCGAATAGCACAACGCCGAACGCGCCGATGGCGCCCGCCGCGACGGCGACCCCGCCCCGCAGGTGGTCCACCGCCGCGCCCAGCGCTACCGCGCCCACGAAGCCGTATGCGGCCACCGGACGCCAGTCGCCACCGAGCATGACGCTCGCCAAGCCCCCCGACGGATGTGCATACGGCAGTGCCCGGGCCGTCACCGCCATCACGGTGCGCGAGGCACACCATGCCCCAGCGATCAGCAGCACGCTCGGCGACATCGATGCCAGAGCCGCGAAGCGGGCGAGCAGCACGGCGGCACCGAGGGCCACACCGTACGCGCCGACCGTCGGTTCGGCCATCACCGCAAGCCGCCGGTCTGGTGGCAGGTGGGGCAGCAGCCCGTCCGCGGCGTCGATCAGCCCGTCGAAATGCAGTAGGCCGGTCAACGCCAAATCTGTCAGGACGGCCAGGGTGGCCGCAACGGCAGGTGGCCAGATGCGGCCCGCGCCCCACCACACCCCGCCGACGACGGCACCGATCCCCGCGCCTACCACGGGAAACCACGACAGGGTGCGACGGTCGGGCACCGCAGCGCCACCGAGCGGCGTGAGGAACGCGATCGCCCGCCGCATCAGGCCCGGTCCAACGGCAGCACCCGACCGGCGACAACCAGCAGCACCTCGTCACAGACGTCGGCCAGGGCGCAGTTCACCGTCCCGAGAACATCCCGGAAGCGGCGGCCGGCCGACGAGGATGGGTGCACACCGAGGCCGACCTCCTCGGAAACCACCACCGACGAGCCAGCGCGCTCGGTCAACGCCGCGCACAGCGCCCCGAGATCCACGGCGAAGTCGTCATACGCGGCCACCCAGGCACCCAGCGAGTCGACTAGGACCGAACCACCGACCCGGAGCAGCGCGCCGGCCAGATCGCGGCCGGTCTCGATCGTCTCCCACGCGGGGTCGCGGCGGGCCCGATGCTCCGCCACCCGCGCGGCGTGATCCCCGTCGCTGATCACGGCCGTGGCGAGGTAGGTCACCGGGGCCGGCAGCCGTGCGGTCAGCCGTTCCGCGACCCGCGACTTGCCGGAGCGGGCGCCACCGAGCACCAACGTGATCACGTCCGGCCCGCCAGGTAACGCCCGGTGCCCTCGGCCACAGCGGCCCGCACCGCCCGGGCCAGGCGGGCGCCCCACGACGACCGCGGCCCCCCATAGCGCTCGGCACCGCCCGGCGGACAGCAGACGAGCACCGCGTCCGATGCGGTGCCGGTCCCCGGGACGCCGAGCTCGACCAGCGCCTGCGTCTTCGCCTCGGTCGCGGTCACCACGGCGTTGACCAGTGCGGCGTCACACAGTGGCGCCGGAACCTGGCACACCAGGTTGATCGTGCCGGGCACCCAGGGGTCGTCCGCGGCGTCCTCGCTCGCAGCCCAGGTAGGGATCGAGACGCCGACCGTGGCGTCACAGCGGACGCCGCCGTCCCCGTTCGAGGCCACGTCCAGCACAGGTGCCGCGGTGAGCATCCCGACGCCGGCACCGGACGGCAGGCCGAGTTCGCCGGCGATGGCGGCCGCGTGCCCGCCCGGATCCGCCCGACCGTAGTCGATGGCGACCTCGGCGTTGATCGCCCATGAGCGCACCCCGAGACCGCCACCCAGCACCGCTGTCGACAGCGCATGCACCGGCGAATCGAAGTGCCACACGAGCACCGGATGGCGCCGCCCGCTGCCGTCGTCGCGGTATGTCGCACGGCGCAGCTCAGTCATGGACGCGCCGATCCCGTATTGGCAGGACGGCTGGCCGGCCACCGTCGTGGATGATGCGCACGTGCGCGCCGTAGTAGCGCGCGAGGTTGTCCGCGGTCAGCACCTCAGCCGCACGGCCGTCGACGACGACGCGCCCGCGGTCGAGGAGCACCAGGCGCTCGGCGTAGTGGCCAGCCAGGGTCAGGTCGTGCATGGTGCTGACGACGGTCAGGCCATGGTCCTGCCGCAGCCGGTCGACGAGGTCGAGCACCTGCTGCTGGTGCCCGACGTCCAGCGCAGTGGTGGGCTCGTCGAGCAGCAGGATCGGTGAACCCTGCGCCAGGGCGCGGGCGATGAGCACCCGCTGCCGCTCGCCGCCGGACAGGGTCGTGATGACCCGCTGCGCAAGGTCGAGCAGGTCGAGGTGGGCGAGCGCGTCGTGTACCGCGGCCAGGTCGTGCGGGCCCTCGACACCCAACGCGCGGATGTGCGGCGTGCGGCCGAGCAGCACGTAGTCGACGACCCGTGCGCCCTCCGGGATGACCGGGGACTGCGGAACGAGCGCAACCAGCTGCGCCCGCTGACGGCGCGGCAGGGAGCCCGCCGGCCGCCCGTTCAGATGCAGCGTGCCAGTACCCTGCACCAATCCGGCGATGAAGCGCAGCAACGTCGACTTGCCGGCACCGTTCGGGCCGACGACGGATAGCCACTCGCCGCGCTGCACCTGCAGATCGATCCCGCTCAGCACGGCGTGGTTGCCGAGCGAGACCGCGACGCCCGAGCAGCCGATCATTCTGTGACTCCGAAGCGCCTCGAGGAGCGGAGCACCAGCACGAAGAATGGGGCACCGAAGAACGCGGTCACCACGCCGATCGGGATCTCCGCCGGCGCGGAGAGCGTTCGCGCCAGCAGGTCAGTCGCGCACAAGAACGCCCCGCCGAACAGCAGCGAAAGTGGCAGCACCACGCGATGACTGCGTCCGGCCAGCAGCCGGACGGTGTGCGGGACGATGATCCCGACGAAGCCGATCAGCCCGGACACCGATACCGCGGCCGCCGTCCCCAACGAGGCCGCGATGACCACGATGAGCCGGCTGCGGCGGGCATGGATCCCCAGCGTCGTCGCCTCGTCGTCGCCCACGGCGAGCACGTCGAGCACGCGGCGGTGCGCGAGCAGGACGACCCAGGAGAGCACCGCGAACGGCAACAGCAGCCGGACGTCATGCCATCCGGCCGTGGACAGCCGACCCAGAATCCACGAGTAGACCTGGCGAATCGTGTCCTCGTTACGCTGCTGGAGGTAGGTCTGCGCGGCGGTGAGAAAACTCGCCACGGCCACCCCGGCAAGGATCAACGACGCGGTCGACGCGCGGCTGCCGCCTGCGGCGCCGAGCGCGTAGGCGAGTGCCACGGCAGCCAGCGCCCCGACGAACGCCGCGAGCGGCGCGCCCACCGGGGTTGCCGATCCCTCGGCCGTGCCGGCGATCACGATCGTCACGCCGAGACCCGCACCAGCGGCGGCGCCGAGCAGGTAAGGGTCGGCCAGGGGATTACGGAACACCCCTTGGTAGCTCGCCCCGGACAGCGACAGCGTGCCGCCAACGAGCAGGCCGAGCACGACTCGGGGCAGGCGAATCTGCTCCACAATCGTCGTCTGCTGCACGCTGAGCTGGGAGTGCAGCCCGAACAGATCGCGCAGGGCGTCGACCGGTGGGACAGCGACCGGACCGACGACGAGTCCCGCGATTGCAGCCATCGCCACGGCGGCCAGGCCGGCGAGCAGCCACCACACCCGCAGCCGTCCCGGTTGCAGGGTGGCACTGCCGTACGCCCCGCTCTCGCGGTCGGGTGCGATCGTCACTGTGCGGGGATCGCCTTCACGGCGCCGACAATTCGCTGTAGGAGATCCACGACCCGCGGCCCCCAGCGGCTGGCGACATCGTCGTCGAGCAGCACCACATGGCCGGCGCGGACCGCCTTCAGTTTGCTGAATCCCGGCCGGGCGGCGAACTTGGCCGCCGTCAGTTCACAACATTTCGTATCGGCCAGGAAAACTAGATCCGGGTCCGCCTTGACCAGATACTCCGCGGACAGCTGCGGATAGCCGCCCCCGCTGCGGTCCGCCGCATCGGCGATGTTACGCAGGCCGGCAAGCGCATAGAGCTGGCCGAGGAACGTCTTGGACGTCACCGTGTACAGGGTGTTGTCCAGCTCGTGGTAGTAGGTCAGCGGCGTGGTTCGATGGGGCAAGCCTGCCACCAGCTGGCTGATGCGGGCCCGCATCGACACCACCAGGCGCGCCGCCTCGGTGCGATGGCCCGTCTTGTCGCCCAGGGCGGCGATCTCCCGGTACGAGTCGTCCAGCGTCGTCGCCGCGGGCTGCACCAGCACTGGGATCTTCAGCGTTCGCAGCTGCGCCGTGAGGTCCTTGGTGTCGTCCGCGACGATGACGAGGTCCGGCGTGTACCGAGCGATGGCCTCGACATTCGGCTGGTATGCAGACAGATTCGTCTTCGGCGCCGCATCGGGATAGTTCGAGTTACTGTCCACCGCGACGACCTGGCCGCCGGCGCCGATGGCGAACAGCATCTCGGTGGCCGTCGGCGACATCGAGACGATCCGATGCGGCGTTGGCGCCGATGGGCTGGTGCTCGAGCTTCCCGCTGTCGATGCGATGGTGCTTCCGCAGGCGGTGAGCAGGGCGAGCGCTGCGACCAGTGCGGCGGGCTTGAGATTCACGGTCCGTGGCTCCTCCTCGGTCGTCGAGAGTGGGACGCTCGACGGCAGAGGAGCCTGCCGCGCGAACCGATGCCCGTCCTCGAGGCTGGTTCGTCACGCCGACCCGGTAGGCGACCTGACTTGCCTCCCGAGGGAGGATCACAGTTGCGGGACAGCGCCGGATTCGCACCGGACTTCGCTGCCGGGTGACAGACACGCCGAACCTACGGCCCATGTCTGCGGGCGTCAACCGAGCGGGCATCGGCTCCTGATCGCTAGGCCGTTCCGTCGGAATCGTCGCCCGGTTGTCGCGAAGCGCTGGGCCCGATGTCCCGCACCGGGCCGCGATGGGTGCTGGCACGGGACGCAACCCGAGTCGTCAGCCCACTTTGCCTGTCGCAGCGGTGGTCTCCGCGCCGCTCAGGCCGTTCGCGACAGGCAAAGCGCGCCGCTGGCGGGTGCTCGACCGAGTGAGGGGCCTCATCTGGACAGCTGCCTGCGTCGAGCCGCCTGTCGGAATCGAACCGACGACCTTCTCATTACGAGTGAGACGCTCTGGCCGACTGAGCTAAGGCGGCGTGTGCCCGTGGGCGCGACTCGCAAGTCTAGCTGTCGCACGTCGTGGCCAACGAACCGCTCGCGATCAACGCGCTCGGCGCTTGGTTGGGCGGCGGATGCCTGACCGAGCGCGCCGCGGGAGAGCCGGACCGCCCGCGGCCGCTGGATCGGCCGGGGCGTGTCCGTGTCACATCGCGGCGCGGGCAGTCAGCTGGATCCGCTGCCTTGTCGATTCCATCAGGGCGTGGAGCGGCCAACGCCTCGACAGCTCGTCCCTCGCACGATTTCGCTGATATTGTTGGCTATTCTTGCTTGCACAGTGTCGTACGGCACTGCTACGATCAAACACATGTTCGAGAGTCCAGCGGCTGCGGTTAGTGTCGAGGTCGCCGTCAAGCAGCTGTCCGACGCCCTCGACACGCTGCTCGCGGTGGACCTCACCGGCGCGTCCCGCGACGAGCTACTACCGCTCGCTCGAGCGGTGGAAACGCAGCGGCGGCGGTTGCCTGCCGCCGACCATCGGTTGATCGGCGAACTGGACGCCCGGGCGGTGGCCGGTGAGCTGGCCTGTGCGTCGACCCCGGCGCTGTTGATGCAGCTGCTGCGGGTCACCCCGGCCGAGGCGAAGGCCCGGGTACGGGCCGCGGCGGATCTCGGCCCACGGCGCACGCTGACCGGCGAACCACTCGACCCGATTTTCCCGGCAGTCGCCGCGGCGCAGGCCGCCGGGTCGATCAGCGACCGGCATGCCGCGGTGATCCGGCACACCGTCGACCACCTGCCGGCCGCCGCCGCCGATCAGGCAGCCGAGGTGGAGCAGGTGCTCACCGGGCATGCCCAGCGGCTGGACGCGGACCAGCTGGCCCGCGCCGGGCAGCGAGTGCTGGCCTGCCTGGACCCGGACGGTCGGCTCACCGACGAGCGGGACCACGACCGGCGCCGGCACGGCAGCCTGACCCGCCGCCGGGACGGCTCCGGGGATCTGCAGGTGCGGCTCACCCCGGCCGCGTTGGCCAAATGCCAGGCAGTGCTCGACCCGCTGGCCGCCCCCCGCCCAGCCACCAACGGCACCCCCGACCCACGCACCGCCGGACAACGGCTCCACGACGCCGTCGAGGAAGCGGCCGACCGGCTACTGCGCGCCGGTGACCTCCCGGACTGCGGCGGCACCCCCACCACCGTGCTGATCACCCTCGCGCTCTCGGATCTGCTGGACCGGACCGGAACCGCCACCACCGCGCACGGCGGGCTGATCTCCGTCGCGGAGGCACTGCGGCTGGCCGCCGAAGCCGATCTCATCCCCGTCGTGCTGAACGACACCGGCGGTGTCCTCGGCTACGGCCGCACCCGCCGGGTCGCCTCCGCGCAGCAGCGGCTCGCGCTGGCCGCCCGCGATGGCGGATGCCATTCCCGGCGTGCGACCGACCGGCTAGCTGGTGCCAGGTGCACCACATCGTGCCCTGGATCGACAGCGGACCCACCGACCTCGACAACTTGACCCTCGTCTGCGGGTTCCACCACCGGGAGTTCGGCAAACGCGGCTGGGACTGCACCACAATCAACGGCGTCCCACACTGGATACCACCCGCATTCATCGACCCCCAGCGCAAACCCAGACGCAACACCGCCCACGACATCGACCTGGAATGAGACGCGCCTGGGCGCTGCGCAGGCAGTCGGTCGGCGTCCATCCGCACCCACGGGCAACGCGCGAGACATCGCGCGATCAACCGGGGATTGCCGACTCGGGTCGCGAGCTCCCCTCGTAAGCTTTGCGGCTTGCGCAGACCGATGCCAGAGCGCAATGGCTGCGGCTGCCGTCGGCGTTCATCCGCACGACCACCGACTCGTTGGGCACGCTGTGCCCGACGACGGTGCCGTCACCGTCGGGCGTCGACACGGATGCGCCGACCGCCGGCGCGGCCTCGGCGAACTCCTGATACATCGGGTGCTCGTACTTCAGACAGCACATCAACCGTCCGCACGCGCCCGATATCCGCAGCGGGTTCAGCGGCAAGTCCTGGTCCTTGGCCATCCGCACGGAGACCGGCTCGAAATCGACCAGGAACGTTGAACAGCACAGCTCGCGGCCGCACGAGCCGATGCCGCCGGTGAGTCGCGCCTCGTCGCGAGCGGACAGCTGCCGCAGCTCGACCCGAGCGTGCAGCGTTGCCGCCAGATCACGCACGAGCGCCCGGAAATCCACCCGGTGCGGTGCGGTGAAGTAGATCGTCGTGTGGTTGCGCTCGATGAAGTGGTCGACCCCGCTGACCTTCATCGGCAGATCGTGGTCGCGAATCAGCCGCTTGGCCGCAACCCGCGCAGCCGCGCGCTTCTTGCGTCCGATGGCGGCCCGGTCGAGGTCGTCGGCGCCCGCCATGCCCACGAGTGCCGGCAGCCCGCCGATGTCATCGGCTACGTACTGCGCCGGCCACATGACCTCGGCCACCTCGGGGCCCTCGTCCGTCGGGTACAGCACCTGCGCACCGATCTGCGGCGACAGCGATCCCGGGTCGGCGTAATACAGGCGGCCGTGTCGCTGAAACGTGACGGCGCACACCATGCCCACCGACGAAGCTTAACCCGCGCGGCCTGGCTCGCTTCGGCGCACAGCCGCGGCAATGCGCGCCTCCAGCAGCGCCAGCCCGAAGCCGAGCGTCGTCGCGGTGCGTGCCCGACGCGCCGAGCGACCCTACGGCAGACGCAATGCGGCCGTCAGCGCCTCGACAGCGATGCGGGGTTTGACGTTCAGCTCGACCGCCTCGCGCGCAGCCAGCACGGCATCCAGTCGCTGCAGGGCCCCAGCCGGGGTGATACGTCCGGCAACCGCACGCACATCGGCATCGAAGTCCGGGTGGGCAGGCGAAGCAGTCGATCCGGACTGGGTCAGCAGCACGTCCCGGTAGAACGCCGCCAGGTCGACCAGCGCCCGATCAAGCGCATCGCGCTGCGTGCGAGTGGCCCGCGACCGCTGCCGCCGTTCCAGCTCACGCACCGCGCCGACCGTACCGCGGGTCGTGGCCGTAGTGCCCTTGCCCGTGCCGCCCGCGCCCAGGGCGATCTGCAGCGCCTCCGTCTCGCCGGCGTCCAGCTCGCTGGAGATCGCCGCCGCCTCGGCTTCCGCGGTCCCCACCAGATGGTCCGCAGCGTCGAGGCAGGCCTGCAAGGATGTCAACGACGCCGGGATGGCGAGCACAGCCTCGCGGCGCTGGCGCGCGTCGGCATCGCGGGCAAGCCGGCGCGACCGGCCGACGTGCCCTTGCCCGGCCTGGGCGGCCCACACCGCAGTAGCCGGGTCGACGCCCTCTCGCCTCAGCACATCGGCCACCGCAGGCGCGGCCGGTGTGCGCAAGACGACCAGCCGACACCGCGACCGGACGGTCACCGAGACGTCGTCGGGGTGCAGCGACGGCGCGCAGAGCAGGAACACGGTGCGCTCAGGCGGCTCCTCGATCGCCTTGAGCAGCGCGTTGGACGCCGCTTCTGTCAACCGGTCGGCGTTCTCGATCACCACGACCTGCCACCGTCCCAGAGCGGGCCGGCGGGCGGCGGTCGCCACCACCCCCCGCATCTCTGTCACCGAGATCGACAGCCCCTCGGGGACGACGGGGTGCACGTCGGGGTGCGTGCCGGCCAGCACTGTGTGGCAGGCGGCGCATTCGCCGCATCCGAGGGCGTCCAGACGCTCGCACTGCAGCGCCGCAGCCAGGGCGCGCGCCGCGACCGACCGGCCCGACCCCGCCGGCCCGGTGAACAGCCACGCGTGGGTCATCGCCGCGGGCCCGACCGATCGACCGGCGACCAGGTCCGACGCCGCGGTCGCGGCGGCCCGCAGCGTCAGCACCGTGTCCTGCTGGCCGACCAGGGAATCCCAGACCGTCACGTGCCGGCTCGCCGAATGGCCGCCTCCGGGCGCGTCCGCACACGCAGCCGGTCGAGCAACGTGGGGCGAGCCGCCAGCAGCGGCTCGACCGCGGCCCGGATCTCGGCCGCGAGTTCACCCGTCGGGCGGGTGGCGTCCTGCACCAGATAGCGTCGCGGATGCGCCTCGGCCAGTCCGCGGAACGCTTGACGCACCCGCTCGTGGAAGTCGATCGACTCACCCTCCAGCTTGTCGGCGCCACGACGCTGCTCGGTGCCACCGTCCCCCTGCGCCCGGGCGAGACCAACCTGCGGCGGGATGTCGAGCAGCACGGTGAGGTCGGGCACCAGCCCGGACGTGGCCCATTGCGAAATGCGGCGGACGTCCCCGAAGGTGAGCTCGCGCCCGGCCCCCTGATAGGCGAGTGATGAGTCGACGTAGCGGTCGGTCAGCACAACCTGTCCTTCGGCGAGCGCCGGGCCGATCACAGTGGCGACATGATGGGCCCGGTCGGCGGCGAACAGCAGCGCCTCGGCTCGCGGTGACAGCGTCTCGTCCCGGTGCAGCACGAGTTCACGGATCTGCCGGCCGACCCCGGTGGCTCCGGGCTCGTGGGTCACCGAAACCCTACGACCGTCGGCCCGCAGCGCGGCAGCCAGCAGCTGAATCTGCGTCGACTTGCCCGCACCCTCGCCGCCTTCGAACGCGATGAGCACCCCGCCGTCGCGCATCCGTCGGCGCAGCGCCGGATCACCCCACAGCGCACTCTTGACGTCCGTCCAGAGCCCGACGTGCTGCTCGTCGTCCATCCGGCGGTAGGCCAGCACGCCTGCGGCGATCGCGACGAGCCCGCCCGCGACCAGGACGAACCGGGTGCCGTCGACCGTCACGGTGGCGCTGCCGACGTGGAACGTGTGCCGCCCCACCTGGGCCACCACGAATGGCACCGCCGCCAGGCCCAGGATGAGGACGATCCGGATGAGCGACTGCAGCAAGGCGAACACCCGCCCGCGTATCTCGTCGGCGACGTCGGTGCCCATCAGCGTGACGCCACACAGGTAGGCGATGCCGGCACCAAAGCCGACCCCGAGGACGAAGATCATCGCGAGGGCGACCTGTGGCATCACCGCAGCGAGCGCCAGGCTGACACCGCCGAACACAATCGACAGGCCGAACAGCCGACGGCGCGACAGCTCGCGCGCCACGCGCGGGCCCAGCGCCATGCCGGCGCCTAGGCCCACGAATACCGAGCCGAACAGCACGCCGTACGCAGCGTTGCCGCCGCCCAGGCTGGTCACGAAGATCCGGCCCGCGCCGATCACGGCGCCGCCCGCGGCGAACGCGCCGATCAGCCCGAGAATCAGGCCACCGACCAACCTGGACCCGCGAACGAAGCTGGCTCCCTCACGGATCAGGCCGAAGAGGCTATGCCCTTCGGCCGGCGGTCCGCATGGCCCGCTGATCTCGCGGATGAACCAGACGACCAGGGCTGCGACCAGGAACGTTGCCGCGTTCAGGTACAGGGCCAGGTTGGTGGGATTGGTCTTGAAGAATGACAGGTGCCGGGCCAGCACGTTCGTAATCAGCGACATGACCGAGAACAGCGCCGCGCCCAGGACCGGCGTGAGGCCGTAGGTGGTGATCAGGCTCAACTGGTTGGCGGCCTCGATCTGATCGCGCCGCACCAGGTTCGGCACCGCGGCGTCCTTGGCCGGCAGCCAGAACAAGCTGACGCACTCGATCAGGAAGGTCGCGATGAACAGCCACCAGAGGGTCTGCCGCGAGTCGACGACCAGATGAGCCAGCGGGATGGTCAGGAACAGCGCAAACCGGACCAGGTCGGAGACCACCATGGTGACGCGCCGGTCGAACTTGTCGGCGAATGCGCCGGCCACCGGGCCGAGCACGATCGCCGGCAGCAGCCGGATCACCAGCACGCCGCCCAGCGCATAGTTCTGCGCCTGGTAGCCGTGCGCCAGCGAGGTGGCGAGTGCAGTGGTGGCGAGCAGGCCGAGCCAGTCGCCGAGACTGGATAGGCCCGTGGCATACCAGAGTCGCCGGAACGGGGTCGTGCGCAGCACCCCGCGAAGCGCCCGCACCGAAGAGGCTCCACCCGGCGGACCGGCCCGGGGGGCTGAAGGTGCCTGATCGAGCACGGCAGCCGACCGGACGTCCACATCGGGACGGCCGGACGTGGTCACCTGCTCGGCGCTGATGACGACTCCTGCGGCATCTGAAGTCTTAGGCAAGTCCCAGCCTATCCGCGAGTCGGACACAGGCTGGCTGATTTCTCAGCTGCCTGTGGCCGCGGCGAGCAGGTCGCGCAGGGCGCCGGCGAGCCGCTCGCGCCGCGAGTCCGGTACCTGGGCCAGCAGCTCGCGTTCGGATTCCAGCAGCGTCGCGAGAGCCGCGTCGACGCGCCGCCGGCCCGCTCCGGTGAGCCGCACCCGCACGAGGCGGCCGTCGATCTCGTCCGGGCGGCGTACCACCAATCTGCGGGACACCAGCCGGTCCAGCCGGCTGGTCATCGTGCCAGACGTGACGTGGGTGGCCTGGCACAGTGCACCCGCCGTCATCTCGAACGGTGCGCCACTGCGCCGGAGGGCTGCCAGCACGTCGAATTCGTGCAGCTGCAGGCCGTGCTCGACGAACGCGGCCGAACGCCGCTCGTCCAGGACGTCGGCCAGCCGCCCGATCCGCGACAGGATCAGCAGCGGCTCCACGTCGAGGTCCGGGCGCTCGCGGCGCCAGGCGTCGACGATCTCGTCGACCTCGTCTCCCACGTCCATGATGATATCTCTGTTGACATCGAGATATTGTCCCTCGATGTCGAGAGGTCTTCAGATGGACTGGGATCCTGCCAAGTACGGCCAATACCGGGACGACCGGGCGCGCCCGTTCGTCGACCTGATCGCCCGCATTACCGCCGACTCGCCGCGGCGTGTCGTGGATCTCGGGTGCGGGCCGGGCAACCTCACGGCGCTGCTGGCGGCCCGGTGGCCGGATGCGGTGGTCGAGGGCATCGACTCATCGCCGGAGATGATCTCGGCGGCCGAGTCCATCGAGGGCGTCTCGTTCCGGGTCGGCGATGTGGCGTCCTGGCAGCCCACGCCCGACACCAGCGTCGTGGTCAGCAACGCGACACTGCAATGGGTGCCGGGGCACATGGACCTGCTCCGCTCGTGGGCGGGCTCGCTGGCCCGCGGTGCGTGGCTGGCCTGGCAGGTGCCCGGCAACTTCACCTCGCCGTCGCACATGTTGATGCGCCTGCTGGCCGATTCCCCCCGTTGGTCAGACGTACTGGCGGGCGTGCTCCGCCACCGGGACGCGGTTTCGTCGCCCGAGGAATACGCCACGCTGCTGCTCGACGCCGGGCTGAGCGCGGACGCCTGGGAGACGACGTATCTGCACCTGCTGCCGGGCCCGGACCCGGTGCTGGAGTGGGTGCGCGGCACCGGGCTGCGTCCAGTGCTCGGAGCGCTCTCGCCCGAGGACGCCGCGGAGTTCGAAGCGACGTACGCGGCGATGCTGCGGGAGGCCTATCCGGCGACGCCGCACGGGACGATCTTCCCGTTCCGGCGGATCTTCTGCGTTGGCCACAAGTCGTGATCACGCGCAACCGGCTGGAGTTGCAACAAGCCGAAGCGCTACGCAGTGCGATCACCCGATGAGCGGGCGGCCGTAACTGAAGATCCGGCGGCGCCCACGGCGTCGATCTGGGCCTGGAACCACGCCACCGGCGGCAGCCGCCCCGCAGCTTCGCGCAGCCGGGTGGCCCGCGCCAGCCGTTCCTCCGGCGGCATGACGAGCGCCTGATGCAGCGCGCGGGCCGTCTCGGACACATCGAACGGATTGACGAGCAGGGCGTCGTCACCGAGCAGGTCCGCGGAACCCGCGTTGCGCGAGAGGACGACCACAGGATCCCGCTCCGACAGCACGATCCCTTCCAGCACAACGAGATTCATACCGTCTCGGACGGGGTTGACGAACACGACATCCGAGCACCGCAAGGTCGCCAGCGAAGAGGGGTAGTCGTTGCTGATCTCGAGGATCACCGGCGCCCAGTCGTCGGTGGCGAACTCCGCGTCGATGTCGGCGGCCAGGCGCTCCACGGTGGCCACGTACTCGCGATACGCGGGCAGTTCCTCGCGCGACGGGTAGTCACAGATGACGTGCACGACGCGGTCCCGCCATTCCGGGTGTGTGCGCAGCAGCTCCCGATAGGCGAGCAGGCCACGCCACACGTTCTTGGACAGCTCGGTGCGATCGACCCGGCCGATGACGAGCCGGTCGCCGACCAGCTCGGTCAAGCCGCCCATCGCCGCGTCGACGTCGCGACGGTGGGCGCGTTTGGCAAGCTCCTCGGCATCGGTGCACAGCGGGAAGACATCCAGCTGATTAGTCGGGCGAACGCCCAGAACGTCCAGACAGCAGGCCGCGAAGAAGTCCCGCCAGCGGGTGCAATGGAAGCCGAGCAGGTCGGCGCCGAGCATTCCGTCGAGCAGCTCGCGGCCGATGTCATCGGGCAACATCCGGAAGTAGTCGGGCGGCACCCACGGGGTATGGGTGAAATGCCCGATGCGCAGGTCCGGGCGTTGCTGGCGCAGCAATCTCGGCACCAGAAACAGGTGATAGTCCTGCACCATCACCGTCGCGCCCGGTGCCGTCTCGGCCGCGATGGCGTCGGCGAATGCGACGTTGTATCGGCGGTAGGCGTCCCACTCCCGCCGCCACTCCGCGTCGAAGACCGGGGTGCGGGCCGGCTCGTAGAGCAGATGCAACACGAACCAGAGCGTGGAATTGGCCACGCCCTGGTATGCGAGCCGGAAGGTCTTTGCGTCGATCGGGAGCATCCGCAGCTCGTACTCCCCGGCCAGCGCCTTCGCGACGCTCGGCAGCTGCGATAGGTGTCCCGGCCACGTTCGCCGGCTGAGCGACCGCTCCCGGTCGTTGAGAGCGCAGCAGATCCACAGAGCCTCGGGGACGGCCCGCAGCGCGGCCTGCATGCCGTTGACGAGCCCGCCGCCTCCACCACGCTGGATGTCGTCCTCACCGTCCTGCTGGGCCTCGATGGACAGCGGGCCACGGTTGGACGCCACGACGAGCGGTGCAGATCCCATGTATTCGTTCTACCCGGTCGGACCGCAAGCTACGAGAGAAACCCGTCAGGTGGCCTTCTTCGCGGGCGTCTTCTTGGCGGGCGTCTTCTTGGCGGGCGCTTTCTTGGCGGGTGCCTTGCGGGTGGCTTTCTTGGCGGGCCCGCGAGTACGCCGTTCTGCCAGCAGTTCGACGGCCCGCTCGTCGGTGAGCTCCTCGACGGAGTCGCCGCGGCGCAGCGACGCGTTCGTTTCACCGTCGGTGATGTAGGGCCCGAACCGGCCGTCTTTGACCACCATTGGCCTGCCGGAGACCGGATCCAGACCGAGCTCGCGCAGCGGCGGTGCGGCGGCGGTCCGGCGGCCACGCAGCTTCGGTTGCGCGAACAGCGCCTTCGCATCGTCCAGGGTCACCGTGAACAGCTGTTCTTCGCTGTCGAGCGACCGCGAGTCGCTGCCACGTTTGACGTAGGGGCCGTATCGGCCGTTTTGCGCGGTGACCTGCTCGCCGTCGATCTCGCCCAGCGTCCGCGGCAACGTCAGCAGCCGCTGCGCGTCGGCCAGCGCCACCGTGTCGAGGGACATCGACCCGAACAGCGACGCGGTCTGCTCCCCGTCGGTGACGTAGGGGCCATACCGGCCGGACTTGGCGGTGATCTCCCGGCCATCCGCAGTCACGCCCAGAACCCGGTCGCCGGACGGTGCCGCCAGCAGCTCGTCGACCTTCTCCGGTGTCAGCTCGTCGGGGGCGAGGTCCTCCGGAATCGACGCCCGCTCGCCATCACGCTCCAGGTACGGGCCGTAGCGGCCGACCCGCACCACCGCGTTGGTCCCGTCCAACGGGATCGAGTTGACGCCGCGAGCGTCGATGGCCTCGAGCCGCTCGGCAATCAGCCGCTTCAGCCCACCCTGCGCCGAGATCCGGGCCGGATCGGCGTTCACGCCGTTCGACCCGAAGTAGAACCGCCGCAGCCACTCGACGCGCGACGTGTCGCCGTTGGCGATGGAGTCCAAGTCGTTTTCGACGGAGGCGGTGAAGCCGTAGTCGACAAGCCTGTTGAAGTGGGACTCCAGCAGCCCGGTAACCGCGAACGCGGTCCAGGACGGGACGAGCGCCGGCCCCTTCTTCCAGACGTAGCCGCGGTCCTGGATGGTCTGCAGGATCGACGCGTACGTGGACGGGCGGCCGATGCCGAGCTCCTCGAGCGCCTTGACCAGCGACGCCTCGGTGTACCGCGCGGGCGGACTCGTCGAATGGCCTTCCGGCTCGAAGCCGCGCGGATCCAGCGGCTGGCCCCGCTCGAGGTGCGGCAGCCGCTTCTCCGCATCGTCCTTCTCGGCTGCCTCGTCGGTGTCCTCGACGTACGCGCGCAGAAAGCCCGGGAACGTGATCGTGCGACCGGACGTCGCAAACACCGCGGACTCCCCCGATGCCGACGTTCCGGCGATGCGGATAGAGACCGTCGTGCCCACCGCGTCGGCCATCTGCGAGGCCAGGGTGCGCTGCCAGATCAGCTCGTAGAGCCGGAACTCGTCACTCGACAGCCGGGCCGCCAGCTCACCGGGCGTGCGGAACGTGTCGCCTGCCGGCCGGATCGCCTCGTGGGCCTCCTGGGCGTTCTTCACCTTGCGGCTGTGCGTGCGCGCCTCTGCCGGGACGTATGCGTCGCCGTAGAGCTGGCGCGCCTGGGTGCGCGCGGCCACCAGCGCGGTCTCCGACAGGCTGGTCGAGTCGGTGCGCATGTAGGTGATCAGGCCGTTCTCGTAGAGCCGCTGGGCCACCCGCATGGTGATCGCTGAGGACCAGCGCAGCTTGCGGCCGGCTTCCTGCTGCAGCGTCGAGGTCATGAACGGCGGGTAGGGCCGTCGCCGGTAGGGCTTCTCCTCGACCCGGACGACTTCGAACGGCCGGCCGTCGAGGCGGGCCGCGAGGCCCCGTGCGCCGGCCTCGTCCAGGTGCAGGACGTCCGACCCGGCGCGCCCGGTCGACGGGTCGAAGTCGCGCCCGGTGGCGATGCGCAGGTCGTCGAGCGAGACAAGCGTGGCGGTGAAGGTGGCCGGGTCCCCGTCCTTGCCCTCGACTGGGGCAAAGGTCCCCTCGACGTCCCAGTATTCGGCAGTTTTGAACCGCATCCGGGCTCGCTCGCGTTCGACGACGATCCGGGTGGCCACCGACTGCACCCGCCCGGCGGACAGCCGAGGCAGCACCTTCTTCCACAGCACCGGGCTGACCTCATAGCCGTACAGCCGATCCAGGATCCGGCGGGTCTCCTGCGCGTCGACGAGCTTGTCGTCGATGTCGCGGGGGGATGCCACGGCGTGGGCGATGGCCTGCGGGGTGATCTCGTGGAACACCATGCGCCGAACGGGCACCTTGGGGTCGAGCGCCTGCACAAGATGCCACGCGATGGCTTCGCCCTCGCGGTCCTCGTCGGTCGCGAGGTAGAGCTCGTCGGCGTTCTTGACCAGCGCCTTGAGCTTGCTGACCTGCTGCTTGCGGTCGGGGCTCACGACGTAGAGGGGCTCGAAGTCGTGGTCGGTGTCGACGCCGAGGCGCGCCCAGGGCTCGCCCTTGTACTTGGCCGGGACGTCCGCGGCGTTACGAGGCAGGTCTCGGATGTGGCCGATCGAGGCCTCGACGGTGTACCCGTTGCCGAGATACCCGCCGATCGTCTTCGCCTTCGCCGGCGACTCGACGATGACGAGCTTGGTGCCACTGCCCGCCTTGTGGGTCGATGTACGGCTCGCCACGTCTGCTCCGTTTCCGCTTCGGCCGGTGGCCGATTCCGACCAGCAGCGCGGACGGTACCTCACATCCGTAACCGCCCGGTGCACGCACGTCGCTCGGCGGCGTGCTCGCGCTCAGATCTGCTCGTCTGCCGTGCCGGTGAACAGATGCACCAGCAACGCCAGCACGGCACCCGCGGCCAACCATTTCGTGGCCGGCAGCTGCACCCGGTAGACGAACTTGTCCAGGAGCATGCTGGCTACAGTGACGAGCACCACCCAGCCGATGGTGATTGCTCGCCGCGACGTGATACGACGCGGCAGGCTCAGGACGGCCAGTCGGATGCCGCGCCGGGCGGCGGCTCTCCGAGCAATTCGGCCAGCCGGCGCAGCCGCTTGGCCGACGTGATCCGCCAGCCGGGCCCACCACCGCGCCGCGTCAACGAGACCGCGGCCAGGCCCAGCTGGGCCAGCTGCGCGCCGGCCAGCTGGTAGATCGCGTCATCCCGCTCGTCGGCGCCCAGCAAGAAGCCGACATCGTCGCGGTGCCCCGCGGCGATCGCCCACAACCGCAGCCCACCAGGGCTGAGCGCGAAATCCTGCGGCGGCGCTGCGCTGGCCCCGCGCGTCCAGCGCATGGCCGCGGGGGTGAGCTGCGGGCTGAACGCGGTGCGCACGGCGAGTCCGTCCTCGGCGGCCACCACGCCCGCGTCGTCCGCACCGACGCCGACCTGCCCGAACACCGCGCTGAGCGCCTCGGCTCGCCACCGAAGGTCGACCAACACCGACAACCGTGCGCTTGCCCCAGCCTGCGCCCAGTGCCCTCCGGCGAGCAGCACCCCGTCCAGGTCGGCCAGGGACAACTCGACCGCCGCGGCGCCGAACAGCGAGAACTGCACCGGCAAAGCGTGGCAGACGCAGCCGCTGCCCGCAGGCGGCCGCGCCGGGATCCGTGACCTGCGGCGGCTCAGGAGGTCGAGGTGTTGACCGGCGCCACCGGCACCTCGTCCGCTGCTGGGACGGCGGCCAACGAGACCCGGCGGCGCTTGGACACGATCACCGCGGCGGCGATGATGCCGAACCCGACAACGGCCGCCAGGATGCGCAGCCCGGTGGAGGAGTTCTCGCCCACGGTCAGCTTCACCACCGCGGGCGCGACCAGCACCGAGACCAGGTTCATCACCTTGAGCAGCGGGTTGATGGCCGGGCCGGCGGTGTCCTTGAACGGGTCACCCACGGTGTCGCCAATCACGGTGGCGGAGTGCGACTCGCTGCCCTTGCCGCCGTAGAGGCCGTCCTCGACCATCTTCTTCGCGTTGTCCCACGCACCGCCGGAGTTCGCCAGGAAGATCGCCATCAGCACGCCCGCGCCGATCGCCCCGGCGAGGTAGCCCGCAAGCGGACCGATGCCAAGCGCGAACCCGATCGTGATGGGGGCGAAGATCGCCAACAGGCCGGGCGTGGCCAGCTCACGCAGCGAGTCCTTGGTGCAGATGTCGACGACACGCGCGTAGTCCGGCTTCTCGCTGTAGTCCATGATTCCCGGGTGCGTTCGGAACTGGTCACGCACCTCGAAAACCACCCGGCCGGCGGCCCGTCCTACCGCGCTGATGGCCAGACCGCTGAACAGGAAGACCACCGAGGCGCCGATGATCACGCCGACCAGGTTGTTCGGGTGCGAGAGGTCGAGGCTGAAGGACAGCTGCGTCAGCTTGCTCCCCACGACGTTGCCCGACGAGTCGAGCGCCCCCTTGGCATTGGCGAGCGCCTCCGCGAAGGCCCTGTTGAACGAGCCGAATAGCGCGGTGGCCGCCAGCACGGCGGTCGCGATCGCGATGCCCTTGGTGATCGCCTTGGTGGTGTTGCCGACGGCGTCCAGGTCGGTGAGGATCTGGGCACCCTGCTCGTCGATGTCACCGCTCATCTCGGCGATGCCCTGCGCGTTGTCGCTGACCGGCCCGAAGGTGTCCATGGCGACGATGACCCCGGCGGTCGTCAGCAGGCCGCAGCCGGCGAGCGCGACCGCATACAGCGCGACGAATGTCGACCCACCGCCGAGAACGAACGCACCGAACACCGCGAGCGCGATCAGTACCGCGGAGTACACGGCCGACTCGAGGCCGAGCGAGACCCCGGCGAGGATGACGGTGGCCGGTCCGGTGAGCGACGTCTTGGCGACGTCCTTGACCGGGCGACGGACGGTGCCGGTGAAGTACCCCGTCAGCTGCTGGATCAACACGGCCAGCACGACGCCGATGAGCACGGCGACGAACGCGATGACGCCCGGGTTGCCGGTGGCTCCCGCCTCGTGGTCGGCGAGCTTGCTGAAGGTGCTGGGCAAGAAGGTGAACGCGGCGATGGCGACGAGAACCAGAGAGGTGATCGCGGTGAGGAAGAAGCCCCGGTTTATCGCCACGAGGCCGTTGCGGTCAGCTGCCCGGAGCTTGGTGGTGAGGATGCCGACGAACGAGCTGAGGATACCGATGGCTCCGATAAGCAGAGGCAGCACCAGCCCCTTGGCGCCGAACGCCGTCTGGCCGAGGATCAGCGCGGCGACCAGTGTCACCGCATAGGACTCGAACAGGTCGGCCGCCATGCCGGCACAGTCGCCCACGTTGTCGCCCACGTTGTCGGCGATCGTGGCCGCGTTGCGCGGGTCGTCCTCGGGGATGCCCGCCTCGACCTTTCCGACCAGGTCGGCGCCGACGTCGGCGGCCTTCGTGAAGATACCGCCACCGACACGCATGAACATCGCGAGCAGCGCGCCGCCGAAGCCGAAGCCCTCGAGCACAGTCGGGGCGTTTTGGTTGTAGCAGACGAGCACGACGCTCGCGCCGAGCAGGCCGAGGCCGACGGTGAGCAGGCCGACGATGCCGCCGGTACGGAACGCGACGTGGAACCCACGCTCGCGGCCTCCGCCACGGGCGGCCGCGGCGACGCGCACGTTGGCACGCGTCGCGAGCGTCATGCCGATGTAGCCGACACTCGCCGAGAACACCGCGCCGACGATGAAGAAGACCGCGCGTCCGAACTGCACCGAGAAGCCGCCGTGGTTCACCGGCAGCAGCAGCAACAACACGAAGACGATCACGGAGAAGATCGCCAGGGTGCGGAACTGACGGTTCAGGTAGGCGCGCGCGCCTTCCTGGACTGCTGTTGCGATCTCCTGCATCTTCGGCGTGCCCTGGTCGGCTTTGAGAACCTCTCGAACCAGGACATACGCAAAGCACAATGCGGCGATCGCGATTACGCCGATCACCACGACCAAGCCCTTCTCACCACCGGATATCGCCGGCGCGGCGATCAGGTCGGATGATCCAACGGCAGACATGCGGACTCCTTCGTCAGCGCCAGGCGGCTTGCCATATACGTCTCGTGGCAGTCGAGCCCGCCGTCGACGTCGCGCCGGCGGCCGCCTCAGATGCGACGCAGTGTAACCACTCGGCCCGATGTACGGTGGCGCGGGTCATACCAGGCTGCGGCGCGGACAGTCAGCCGCTCTCCAGCCGGCTCCGCCGCCGCTCACTCCACGAGGCTGGCTGACGCTCGCCCGCCGACGGTGCTCGAACTCGCTGTCGCGAATATGGTTGCCAGGCGGGCTTTGCGGCGCTGCTGTTCGAACCCCCGGGACGCGGCCGGCAGGCGCCCGGCTCGAGCCGTTGCGCTGGTATGGACGGCCCCCCACCCCGGCAGGTGCGCCAGCACAGTGACCCGGATCGTCACGCTTCCGGTGCGGCCGTCCGCGTTGATCGCCAGCGTACAGCTGGCGAGACTGGCGCCATTGGCCTCAGCGATCGGGCCGGCCGCGGCGCAGACGGCCGCGCTGTCGTCGGCGACTCCGATGGCGGCCGCTGCGGCCAGCGCCGCGAGGTCGGCGGCAGACTCGGCCCGGTGCCGAGCCACCACGGCCGTTGTCCGTACCGTCACCGCCATCGCGACGACCAGCACAAGCGACGCGCCTGCCAGCAGCCAGATACTCGCCGATCCGCGATCACCCGCCTTCTGCAGGCCCGTTCTCACGGTGGCACCGCGTCTAGCTCCGGCTCCGCCGCAGCGACTGCCCGCTCGACGATCGTGACGCCCGGCAACCAGCCGGCGAGCGGATGCACCACGAGCCGAGCCTGGGCGCTGACCCGATCGCCCGACTGCGCGATGCTGATCGACGCGGACGGCGCCGTGAGCTGGCCAAACCGTCGGGCACTCGCCAGATCGCCGCGGGCCGCGGCGCGTACCGCCTCCCGGGCGGCGTCCTGCGCGCGGACCCGCTGGGCAGACACCGATACCGCAGCCAGCGCCACAGCCACGAGCAGCACGAGAACGGGCAGTGCGGCTGCCATCTCTGCAGTGACCATCCCTCGGTCGCCGCGGGCTAGAGCGCGTGCAGCGCAGAGGAGATGATCGAACTGAGCGCCGACTGCACCGCCGAACTGCGCACGACCTTGTAGAGCACCGCGGCAAACGCGACGGCGGCGACGGTGCCGACGGCGTACTCGGCCGTGGTCATCCCGGCATCGGCGCACCGCCGGATTCTGGAGGCAAGTTTCTTGATCATCAGATTCCTTCGACATGGGACGGGGACACGTCACGGCACGCACCCGAGGCTCACTGGCCTGTTGCCTGGATGCACGCTCGCTCACATCCCCAACCCCACCCCACCTGGTGCGACGGCGGGGCCGCGCGGACAGATCTGTGGACGAACGCGAGGCCTGTGGACGACGAACTTGGCGAGTTGTTCGACTCAGGGCATACGGGAGCCCGCCGATGGTCGAACAGGTCAGGCCGGGCACGCGCGATGCATCCTGTCGCATGCGACGACGTGGGCAGCGTTCAACAAGCGGGTTGCGGCTACTGGGGACGTCGGCATCGCCCACGAGACGTACCTCGTTCCCCGGGACGGGATCGAATCCCGCTACGGGAACATGCCCCTTCTCGGATTGGGCGCGGCCAGGCCCACCGAGTGCTGGCACGCGGTCGGTCCTCCGGCCGCACCGCTGCAAATCGAAGACTGGCCATTACCGAGTCGGCGTACGTCCATACTGAGTCGTGATCAGGACCAACAAGCGCACAGCCGAGCAATCGACGCGACGGCGGCGACCGTGCCGGCGGCGAACTCGGCCGTCATGAGGTCACCCCGGGATAGACGTCGCGCGCGATACCCGCGACGACTGGAATCACCCCGAGGCAGATGAAGGCGGGGAGGAAGCACAGTCCAAGCGGAGCCATGGTCCAGACCCCAGCCCGGTGTGCGCGAGCCAGCGCGGTTGCTCGGTACTCCTCTCGCATTTCGGCGGCCAGCTGTTCGAAGCCGTGTGCCAGCCGGATACCGCTCTGCGCGCTACGCGAGGCGGTACGGGCGACCGGCGCGAGCACCGGGTGCCTCGCCAGCTCACGCCATGCACTCGAGGGGTCGGCCCCGAGCCGCAGCATGCCTGCGACCTGACCGAGCTCGCGTCCGACCGCGCCGTCGAGCACCGGGGCGACGGCGCCGAGCGCCGCTGGGACGGGCTGCCCGCTGCGCAGCACAGCGGCCAGCAGATCCAGCATCAGCGGGATGGCGCGCATCGTCACCGGGTCCACCTGCCGTCGATCGCGAGCCTGCAGCCGGGCCATCACCGTGTGTGTCACGGGGACGGCGAAGACCGCCACGGCAGCGCCGGCAGCGGGGCGGAGGGTCGCGACGGGTACGGCTGCGGCCGCGAGGCACGCCAGCCAGCGCAGCCAGCGATCGGATACCCGACGTGCCGTTGGGCCCGTCCTGTGAGACGGCGGCCGCATCCGCCGCGCACCGGCAAGCCAGATGGCACCCGCGAGCCACAGCAACGCCATACTCATGCTCGCTCCGCGGTGTCGATCACGCGCTTGGTCCACAGCAGTCCGAGGACGTCGAGCAGCACACCCGCACAGAGCACCATCTGGCCCACCGGGGTGCCGAGCAGCAGGTCCAGCGGACGGGCACCCATCGCGGTGCCCAGGCCTATTCCCAGTAGCGGGAGGCCGGCGAGCATGGCCGCGGACGATCGCGGGCCAGCCACCGAGATCGCGACCGCACGTGCCTGGGCTCGCTGCGCGGCAACGTCGGCGTCGACCCGCGACAGCACGGCGGCGAGGGGCGTTCCGGTGTCCGCAGCGACCTGCCAGGCGGCGACCAGTGCAGCGAAGCCGGCATCGTCCGGCGGCGCATGCAGGCGCAACAGTGGCAGCGGATCGTCGCCGCGAGCGATCGCGTCGGCGGCTGCGACGAATGCGACCCTCGATTCGCCCGGTATCTGAGCGGCCGCAGCCAGTGCCGACGCGGGCGAACTGCCTGCCTCGAGTTCGGCGCAGAGCAGACGCAGCGCCGCGGCAAGCGCCGCCGCCCGGGCGGCGATCCGTCGCCGGACAGCGATCCGGGCCACGAGCCGGGCCGCGGTCGCAACGACAAGGCCAAGCGCGACGCCCACCGGCAGGCCAACGGCCACGCCCACGACGGCCCCTGCCGCGCCGGCGCATGCGGTCAGCACGTGCGGCGACGGCGTGGGTACTTGCCAGCGCCGCCCGGGCGAGGGCTGGCTGGTGGCGAGCCGGTCGGCGGCGGCCAGCGAACGCAGCCGGCGTTCAGCCAACCGCGGCGCCGGCCAGCACAGCAGCGCACCGCAGACCGCCAGCCAGCAGGTCGTCATCGCAGCAAACCGGGCACTGCGGCGCCCCGGCCCGCAAGGATCGCGTCGAGATTCGCTGCCGCGCTCAGCACTCCGTCGCGCGCGGACCAAACCGGCAGCACGCGCAGCCCCGCCCGGTCCGCGCTGATCAGCCCGACTTCGGCCACCGACCGCCAGCCTGAGCGAGTGCGGCAGACCTGAATGACGACGTCCACGGCACTGGCGACCTGACTGACGACCGCCTCGACGGTGAGACCGCCGAGTGAGCCGAGAGCCACGAGCCGGGACGGGACATCGGCCGCCGTGTTGGCGTGCACGGTGGCCGCGCCGCCCTCGTGCCCGGTGTTCAGCGCGACGATCAGGTCGACGAACTCGGCGCCACGAAACTCCCCGACGACCAGCCGATCCGGCCGCATCCGCAGTGCCTGCCGGACGAGCTCGCGGGCCTCGATCGCTCCAGCGCCTTCAATGTTGGGCGGGCGCGCGATGAGACGCACGACGTGCGGGTGGGCGATCACCAGCTCGGGTGCGTCCTCGATGACGACCACGCGCTCTGCGGACGGCGTACATCCCAACAGCGCCCCGAGCAGCGTGGTCTTGCCGGTGCCGGTGCCACCGCTGACGAGGAAAGCCAGGCGTGCCGAGACGATCGCTCGCAGCAGTTCGGCGACGTCCGGAGGAACGAGCTCGGCGAGCGCGAAGCGGCGGCGGGCCAAGACTCGCAGGCAGACCGTCGTGCGGGCGGCGAGGGGTGGCAATATCGCGTGCAGCCGCGTGCCATCGGGAAGCGCCGCATCGACGAATGGCGCTGCGTCATCCAGCCGGCGCCCGGCCACCGCGGCCAGCCGCTGGGCCAGCCGGCGCACCGCCGACTCGTCGGCGAAACGGACGTTGGCCGGCTCGAGGCCGCGGCCCCTATCGAGCCACACTTCGTCGGGAGCGTTGACCAGCACGTCGGTCACCCCGGGCAAGGCAAGCAGCGGCTCCAGCGGGCCGGCGCCAGCCAACTCGGCCGACACCTCACGAGCGACGTCGGCCAGCACGGCGTCGTCGGCGAGGACCGAAATCTCCGCCCGTACTGCCGCGGCCAGCGGCTGCGGCGCATGGGTCAGCCGGCGGCGCACTCGTTCGACCAGGTCGGTGTCAGTCATGCGACACGCACGCTGGGCGCCAGCGCTGCGTCCAGCACCCCGCGCGCCACCCGCACGCTCGCGCGTGGCAGCGAGTCGCTGTCCAATGGCTCGTCAATCACCCTGCCGACCGGCGGCAGCGTGCCGATCAACGGCACCCCGAGCAATGCGGCAATCCGCTCGGGCCGGCCGATCCCGCGGCTCGACCGCACGACGGCGCCGACCGGGGCGCCGCCGAGAGAAGCGACCACCGTTCGCGCCGCGGTGATCGCAGCGACGTCTGCGCGGGCCAGCAGGACGATGAGGTTGCAGGACTCGACCGCCGCCTGCCGCGCCGCGGTGGGCGACCGGCCGAGGTCGACCACCACCGGGCCCACCAGCCGCGCCACGCCGACAAGCTGCGCCACCACAGAGGGTGGGGGAAGCGTGTCGGCCGCGAGGAACGCAACCGAGGACCAGCGCGGCAACGCTTCGGCGAGCACGCGCGGATCCAGC
This sequence comes from uncultured Actinomycetota bacterium, assembly GCA_963839175.1. Classification (GTDB taxonomy): domain Bacteria; phylum Actinomycetota; class Actinomycetes; order Mycobacteriales; family Jatrophihabitantaceae; genus CAWIUB01. The sequence goes on along the minus strand of CAWIUB010000033.1, from coordinate 17,041 downwards.
TCGCCGCCGCCCAGCCGCAGGCCCGACCACCGCGGACCGGCGACGTCTTCGGCGCCGAGGAGAACGTCGATCCCGCCCGAGGTTGCATCGAGATCAACCAGCACGCTGTCGCGCACGCCCGCAGCGCTGGCGGCGAGCACGGCCACGAACGTGCTCGCCCCGGCTCCGCCGCTGCCGCCGACCACTCCAATGACCGGCCCGGGATACGCGTCCACATCGCTCAGCCAAGCCGACACTGCCGATCAGCGACGCGGCAGACAGCGATCTGTGGACAGACCCGCCGCCTGTGGACGGCGGAATTGACAACCTGCGCCGAGCACCTATCCGTATGCTCGACGCCGTGTCGCAGATCGCCGCATTCTTCGACCTGGACAAGACGATCATCGCCAAGTCGAGCACGCTCGCGTTCGGTAAGCCGTTCTATCAAAGCGGACTGCTCAACCGGCGAAGCGTCCTGCGCAGCGCATACGCACAGTTCGTCTTCGCCCTCGCCGGCGCGGACGACGATCAGATGGAGCGCATGCGCAACTACCTCACCGAGATGTGCACCGGATGGGACGTCGCACAAGTGCGGGAGATCGTCGCCGAGACTCTGCACGACATCATCGATCCGATCGTCTACGACGAGGCGGTCGAACTGATCGCACAGCACAAGGCTGAGGGCCACGAGGTGGTGGTCGTTTCGGCCTCCGGGGCGGAAGTGGTCGCCCCGATCGCGGACATGGTGGGCGCCGACCGCATCATCGCCACCGAGATGATTGTCGCGGACGGTAAGTACACCGGCGAGATCGCCCGCTACATCTACGGACCGGGTAAGGCGGAGGCCGTGCGCGAGCTCGCCGAACGCAACGGCTACGACCTCGCCGACTGCTATGCGTATTCGGACTCGGTCACCGACCTGCCCATGCTCGAGACGGTCGGCCACCCGTTCGTGGTCAATCCCGACCGGGGCCTGCGCAAGGCCGCGGCCGAGAACGGCTGGCCGGTGCTCGAGTTCAGCAACGCGGTGCCACTGCGCGAACGGCTGGCGGGCCTGCGCACACCACACACCGCCGCCACGCTGAGCCTCGCGGGAGCCGGGGTGGCCGCGGCCGGTCTCGCCTGGTATGCCGCCCGCCGACGCGGCGTCTGACGAATTACAACCCATGCAGCACTTGTGTGGGCGCGGTCACTAGCGTGAAATGGAGATACGGACGAGGTTCGTCGATGGCGGTCTAGCCCCCAGCGATCCCCGACCGGCACGGTCAACCGGGTACCCACGCGGCGGTCCCACCACGCAACAGGTGAGTCGACGCGGACCAACGATCGGCCCGCGCCTGACATGCGAAAAGCGACACGCCTGGTAACCCGGTTGACCGTGTGGGGCAACGGAGCGCAGCTGGCACCCGATCAGCCGCGCGCCATCGCCGCACAGATCGCCCGGGCCTCGCGAGCGCCGGCCACGATCGCCTCAGCGCAATGCCGCAGCCACACCGCGACGCCGTCCGGCGTCCCGATGCGATAGGCGGCCAGCGCGGCGTCATAGTCCGCGCGGAGCTCCCGATGGCCCGCCTCGACCACAACGAGCGACTTCGGGTCCAGCCCGCGGTCGATCAGCGTCAACCGGACCGCGACGCGAGCCACGACCCCCGACGCCGGCGCGAACGCGTCCAGCGAGAGCAGCTCGCCGTGCACGACGGCGGCGACGACAACGGCCGGCGCGGCGGTGGTCACGAGTACGTCGGCCAGGGCGTCCAGCCGGTCGACCACGCCGGGTGCCTGCCGAGGCCGACCGAGCTGGGACGGGTCGGCGACCAGGTCCGCGGCGGCGAGGGTGTGCAACCGGGCGAGCGCCTGCCGCGGGGCCCGTGCCCAGGCATCCGCGAGGATGCCGACCGCCGACTGGGCACGCAGCGCCCCCTGCAGCACCGCGTCGTGCGCCGCCCTACCCGCGCGCACATCGGCAAGTTCCAGCTCGGCGCCCGCGAGCCAGGCCGATGCCCAGGCCCCGCGCAGCGCCGACTCGGCCGACACGTCAGCGGAACGGCGGCGGAGCACCCGGTCGGTCAGCAGCCCGTCAACAGCCCGGCGGGTGGACACGACCGCGTCGGCCACGCCGGGTAGATCAAGTAGCGGAGCGAGTGCGTCGGCCACTAGGTCCGCCCCATCCGCGCCGGAGCGCGGACTCGCCGCGCAGCGGCGAAGGGCGGACGAGGGTAGGCCACAACTTCAGAAGGGTATGCGGCGTTGCCGCGCGCACCATCGGATGAGCTCCTGCCATGATGTCGCCATGACAAGCGTGTCGGATCAGCAGACGATCGGCCAGCTCGTCCAGGAGGCATCCGGCCACTTCTCCGCGATGCTGCACGGCGAGATCGAGCTCGCCAAGCTCGAGGTGCGCTCGACGGTGAAGAACGGCGGCGCAGGTGCGGGACTGTTCGCCGGTGCAGCGGTGCTGCTCGTGTTCTCCTTGACGTTCGGACTGATCGCGCTGGCGGAAGGGCTCGTCGCGCTGGGCATCTGGCGCTGGGCGGCGTATCTGATGGTGTTCGGACTGCTGGTCTTGATCGCCAGCGTTCTCGTGCTGCTCGGCATCCGGCACGTCAAACGAGTCAGGGCCCCGGAGCGCACCATCGAAGAGGGCAAGCAGACCATGGCGCTGCTGAAGCGGCCCACTCAACGGGCCGCCGGATGACCGAAACGCCGGACGATTCGATCGTTCTCGTCGACGGGCCCTGGACGCATCGGATGATCGGCGCCAACGGCATCGTCCTGCACGTGGCCGAGATCGGCAGCGGGCCGATGGTGCTCATGCTGCACGGCTTTCCGCAGTTCTGGTGGACGTGGCGCCAACAGCTGCTCGACCTGGCCGACGCCGGATTCCGCGCCGTGGCGGTCGATCTGCGCGGCTACGGCGCGAGCGACAAGCCGCCGCGCGGCTACGACGTACCGAACCTGGCGGCCGACGTCGCTCGGCTTGTCACCGCGCTCGGCGAACGCGACGCCGTCGTCGTCGGCAACGACCTGGGCGGCCTGCTCGCCTGGACGGTGGCCGCCACGCATCCTGAGGTGGTCCGCCGAATCGTCGTGCTGGGGGCGGCGCATCCGCTGCGGCTGCGGCATGCGATTGTCGCCGATCCGCGCGGCCAAGGACGTGCGTCGTCCTACGCGCTGGGCGGATTCCAGCTGCCCCGCCGCCCCGAGGCCCGGCTGACCCGGGACACGCAGTACGTCCGGGCTTTGTTCGGCAGATGGACGGGCCCTCGCTGGCGGGGTACGTCGGGCTACCTCGCCGACGTGGAGCGCTACGCGCAGGCGCTGCGCATCCATCCGGTTGCGCACCTGGCGCTGGAACATTTCCGCTGGCTGGTCCGCTCGATCCCGCGCCCTGACGGACGCCGTTACGCCAAGGCGATGCGTCGCCCCATCGAGGCCCCGGTGCTGCACCTGCACGGCGATCTCGACAGCTGCGTGCTGCCGCGCACCGCGCAGGGTTCCGGCCGGTACGTGACAGGCGAGTACGAGTGGCGGCTGCTCGACCGGGTCGGGCACTTCCCGCAGAACGAGGCACCGGAGCTGGTTAGCGGCGAACTGACCCAGTGGGCCAAGCTCGGCTGACGCGTCACGGCGTGCAGCTGCCGGTCTGCACCGGCGCGGCGGCGAGTCGTCCGGCGGTGGCGTCCGACGCGATCTCGCTGTCGGTGAGCACGAAACCGGTGTCCGACGAGTCGAGCGCCGTCGCGAACACCATGCCCAGCACCGTCCCGTCGGTCGCCAACAGCGGGCCCCCCGAGTTCCCACTGCGCACTAGCGACCGGATCGCGTAGATCTCCCTCTCGACCGACCCGTTGCCGTAGATGTCATGGCCGATGACCGACTCCCGGCCGCGCACCCGCGCGGCCCGCACGTCGAAGCCGCCGTTCTCCGGATAGCCCACCACGATCGCGTTGTCGTTCGTCTGCGCGGTCGCGCGGGTGAACGAGAGGGGCCGCGCGGCCAGCCCCGGTACATCGAGCACCGCGACGTCCCGGGACGGATCGAACAGCACCACCTTCGCCCGCAGCGACTGGTCGCCCTGCTGCACCTGAACCGAGTCGGAGCCGGCCACCACGTGTGCATTCGTCAGGACCCGTTGCGGCGCGTAGACGAATCCGCTGCCCTCGATGCCCCGGTCGCAGGACTGCGCCTGCGAGAGGATCTTCAGCACCGATGGCTGCGCGGCCGACACCGCGGGACTGTGCAGCAGCGCGGTATCCGGAGGCAGGACGTCGACAATGTGCGGGGAGGACAGATCGCCGAACAGCGGAGGGAATCCACTTCGGTCGATGAACCGGCGCAACGAGGAGTACACGTTGCGCACCGAGTTGGGCATGGCATCGTCGACGCCGCGGACGATCTTGGACTCGTGCACTGCGGAGACCACGCCCGGGTACGGCGAGGACGCCAGCGGCAGCGCCACCATCCAGGCCACCAGCAGCACCGATACCGCGCCTAGCGCCGCTCCGACTACCGAGTCGAGCACGCGAAGGTGCCGCCAGGTGATGTATCGCCGCAGCCGCGCACCGACCCAGACGCCAGCCACCTGCCCGATGATGGCGATCACGAGCACGCAGACGATCGCGATCGGCACCTGCGCCTGGCCGCCGGCCAGCCGCGAGCCGAGCGGGCGGGCCAGCTGTGCGCCCACGACCGCCCCGCCGAAGAACCCCACCAGGGAGAACGCCCCGACGACCGCCCCGTTGCGGTAGCCGCCCAGGGCATAGCCGATCACGGCCAGCAGGATGATCAGGTCGACGAGGTTCACGATCAGCTCGGCAGGACGACGAGCGTGCCCGTCTGCCCCTGCTTCTCGTGGATCGTGCAGACGAACCGATAGCTGCCCGGCGAGGGCGCCACGAACGTGGCGGACTTTGTCTCGCCGTGCGCAGTCAGCGGCACGGAGTCGGCAGGAAAGCCGACCACCTGGAAGTCATGCGGCGCGCCATGGCCCTTGTGTACCAAGGTGATCGTCACCGTTCCGGGGTGCACAGTGATCCGGGACGGCTCGAACCGGTACCTGTCGTCGACCGTGACGGTGACCCGCTGGACGCCGTTGACGACCGTGGCGGTCGTCGCGCCCACCTGCGGGTTGCGGTTGATCGCCGACTGGGTGTTGGAGCAGCCGACCGCGACGACGGCGATCGTCGCGAGCGCGACCGCGCCACGCATCATGGGGCGAAGGTACCTAGCGCAGCTGTGCCGCCGCCCAGCGCCGGTGGGAGCGGGCGGGTGCGCCCGGCGTCCCATTCTCGCTCCCAGCCACCGAGCCGCAGCAGGCCGTCCAGCAGCAGGGCGGTGAAACCCCAGACGAACAGCCCGCCAGCCTGGAAGCCCGGCCCCACGAAGCCGGACGGATGGCGGACCTGGAACCGGTTGGCCGGCTCGGCCAGCTCGCCGATGGGCACGACGGCCACACTCGCCACCTCGTTCGCGTCGACCACACCCACCAGGTGGGGACGCGCCCACCAGCCGAGCACGGGCGTGACCACGAATCGCGACGGCGGCAGGAACAACTGGGGCAGCGTGGCCACGATTTCGACGGACGTCGGGTCCAGGCCGACCTCTTCGGTGGCCTCGCGCAGCGCGGTGGCCGCCGCATCAGCGTCGCTGGGATCGACGCCGCCGCCGGGAAAGGCCACCTGGCCGGCGTGCGTACGCATGGTCGGCGCACGCTCGATAAGCAGAACCGCCGGGCCAGCGCCATCGTCGCGCAGCGCCATCAGCACCGCGGATTCGCGGGCACCGTCGTCCGGGGGCGGCAGCTGCCGGGACAGCTGCTCGACGCGCACCTCGCGAACGGCGGCGATCAGCGGATCCAGCCACTCCGGCCGGGGCACTACGACCTGCCCGCTCACATGCTCTCCGCGACCTGCTGCGGCGTCTTGACCAGCTTCGCCGCCTCGCTCGGGTCTGTGGGCCCGTCCCCGAACGATGGGCAGAGCCGGGCGATGGCGCAGGCGCCGCATGCCGGCTTGCGCGCGTGGCACACCCGGCGGCCGTGCCAGATCGCTCGGTGGGACATCATCGTCCAGTCCTTCTTCGGGATCAGCGCGGCGACCGCGAACTCGACCTTGACCGGGTCGGTCTCGCTCGTCCACCGCCAGCGGCGGGCGAGCCGGCCTAGATGCGTGTCGACGGTGATGCCGGGGACGCCGAAGGCGTTGCCCAGCACCACGTTGGCCGTCTTGCGCCCGAAGCCCGGCAGGGTGACCAGGTCCTCGAGCCGATTGGGAACCTCGCCGTCGAAGCGCTCGACCAGCATCTGGCCGAGCTTGATCAGCGAGCTGGTCTTGTTGCGGAAGAAACCAGTCGTCCGGATCAGCTCTTCGAGCTCGGATCGATCGGCTGCGGCGTAGTCGGCCGCGCTGCGGTAGCGCCGGAACAGGACCTGCGTCACCTCGTTGACGCGCTTGTCGGTGCACTGTGCGGACAAGATCGTGGCTACCGCCAGTTCGAGCGGAGTAGTGAAGTTCAGCTCGATGTGGGCGTCCGGATAGAGGGCGGCCAGTTCCCGGTCGATCCGACGGGCCCGCCGGGTCAGCGCGAGCGGGGATTCGGTCGCAGCGGCGGCGGGCACGGTGGCCAGCCTACGAGCGCCGCTGACACGTCTTCGGATCGCGCGGCAGAATGGACGCACCATGGCTGGACTTCTGGTGTTGTTGTTCCCGGCGCTGCTGCTCGGCTTCATGCTGCTGATGGGGCGGGTCGAGGAACCGCTCAACCGCCAGGCACCCGAACGCGAGCTCGAGCAGTTCCTCGACGACGCGAACCCCGACGAGCTAGCCACGTTCGTCCGGGAGGGCACCGACTCGGCGCTGCGCCGCTTCCGCCAGCGGCTGCATCCACGGCGACTGCTCCGTTCGTCGGCGCGGCGCCGCTCGTCCGGGTAGCGGCGCGCTCCACCGTTAGCCGTAGAATCCCGCTCGACTGTGACCAAGCTCGCACATCGGGTTGGGCGAGGAGGAGCTGACGTGGACGAGGTCCTGCGGAAAGCCGGGCTGTTCCAAGGGGTCGACCCCGACGACGCCGAGGCGCTGGGCAGCCAGTTCGAGGTCTTCGAGGCGCCACGCGGCACCACGCTGTTCCACGAGGGCGAGCCGGGCGACAGCCTCTACATTGTCCTGTCGGGCAAGGTGAAACTCGGACGGCGCTCGTCGGACGGCCGCGAGAATCTGGTCGCAGTTATGGGCCCGGCCGACCAGTTCGGCGAGCTGTCGCTGTTCGATCCGGGGCCGCGGACCTCGACGGCTGTCATCGTCACCGACGCACGAATCGCTCGCCTGCCGAAGCAGGCCTTGCACAAGTGGGTTCAGGACCGTCCGCAGATCGCGGTCCAGCTGCTGCGGGTGATCGCCCGGCGGTTGCGGCGCACGAACACCATGCTCGCCGACCTGATCTTCGTGGACGTACCGGGGCGGGTCGCCAAGCAACTGCTGCAGCTCGCCCAGCGGTTCGGGTCGGTCGATGGCGGCCAGCTGCGTGTCACGCATGACCTGACGCAGGAGGAGTTGGCGCAGCTCGTCGGCGCCTCGCGGGAGACGGTGAACAAGGCCCTCGCCGACTTCGCGCAACGCGGGTGGCTACGCCTCGAGGGCAAGAGCGTCGTGATCCTCGACCGCGAACGGCTGGCCCGCCGGGCCCGCTAGTGCAGTGTCTCGGTTTTAACTGGCGATCGGTTGGAGGGCCACCCGCCCACGGCGCACCTTCTCCAGGATTTCGTCCGCGGTCGCGGTCCACACGAACGGCTTGGGCTCATCGTTGTTGGCTTGGAGGTAGGCCTCGATGGCGGCGATGAGGTCGGGGACGGAGTGGAACACGCCGCGACGGATGGCCTTGTCGGTGAGGTTGCGGAACCAGCGCTCGACCAGGTTCAGCCACGAGCTGGAGGTGGGCGTGAAGTGCAGGTGGAAGCGAGGGTGCTTGGCCAGCCAGGCGACGACGTTCGCGTGCTTGTGGGTGCCGTAGTTGTCGAGGATCAGGTGGACCTGCAGTCCCTTGGGGACCTCCCGGTCGATCACCCGGAGGAACTTGAGGAACTCGGTGTGCCGATGCCTGGGCAGGCACCGGCCGATGACCACTCCGGTGAGCACGTTCAGCGCGGCGAACAGTGTGGTGGTGCCGTTGCGCTTGTAGTCATGCGTCATCGTGCCGGGCCGGCCCTTCTTCATCGGCAGCGACGGCTGGGTGCGGTCCAGCGCCTGGATCTGGCTTTTCTCGTCCATGCACAACACCACCGCCTTCTCCGGCGGATTCAGATACAGCCCGACGACGTCGACGAGCTTGTCCTCGAACCGCTTGTCGTTGGACAGCTTGAAGGTCTCCACCCGGTGCGGCTGCAGTCCCCGCGCCTTCCAGATTCGCTGCACGGTCGCCTTGCTCACCCCCTGCGCTTTCGCCATCGACCGGCAGCTCCAGTGCGTCTCCCCGGGCGGCTTGTCGTGCAAGGTGGCATGCACGATCGCTTCCACCTGCTCCGCCGAGATCGACGGCTTGCGGCCCCGCCCCTCGCGTACCCGACCGAACTTCGCCAACCCGTCGGTGCCGAACCGGGTCCGCCAGCTGGTCACGCTGGCCGCGGACACCCCCAGCCGTGACGCGATCGCGGTGGTCGCCACACCCTGACCGGCCAGCAGCAACGCCTTCGCCCGGACCACCTCCCGATGCGGCGCCGTACGCGAACTCGCCAGGTCTTCCAGGATTTCGCGTTGACCGTCGGTCATCACCAAGGCAGCTGTCGGTGGGCGCATACAGGCACTCTACCGCAATCGTCTCCTAATTGCGAGACACTACACTAGCGGTCGCGCTCGTGCAGGTAGGCGAGCTGGGCGCGGACCGACAGCTCCGCGGCCGGCCACAGAGCCTGATCGACGTCCGCGTACACCACCTCGACGACGGTGCGCGCGGTCACGTCCGGGCCGAGGGACCCGACCGCGTCGGCGACCTGCGCCAGCCGCATCTCGCGGTGCGCCAGGTAGTGGTCGGCGGCCGCGCCGGCCATGGCCAGCTCGGGACCGTGGCCGGGGAGCACCGTCGCGTCGCCTAGCTCCCGCAGCCGGCGCAGCGAGGCCAGGTAGTCGCCCAGATTGCCGTCCGGGTGAGCCACCACCGTCGTCCCCCGGCCGAGAACCGTGTCACCGGTGAGCACCGCGGAGCGCTCGAGCACGAACGACAGCGAGTCAGCGGTGTGCCCTGGGGTGGCCCAGACTCGCAGCACGACGCCGGCCGCGTCCACCACGTCGCCCTCACCCAAGCCTTCGGAGCCCAGCAGGTAGGCCGGGTCGAGTGCCCGCACCGGCGCTCCCGTGAGCTCGTGCAGCCGGCCCGCGCCGGCGCTGTGGTCGGGGTGTCCGTGAGTGAGCAGGATCGTGATCACCTCACCCGCCGCGGCGATCGCTGACAGGTGAGCCGGATCGTCCGGGCCCGGGTCGACCACGACGACCGCAGCCGAACCCGGTGCCCGCAGCAGCCAGGTGTTCGTGCCGTCGAGCGTCATCGGGCCGGGATTTGCGGCCAGCAGGACCGCAGCCTGCGAGGTGACCTGGCGCAGCTGACCGTACGCGGGATGGGTCGTCATGCGGGACTCCCACACCGACGCGAGCGGTTGCTCACAGCTCAGCCCGCGGTAATGGCACGAACGTCCCATCCGGGAGCTCGACGTGCAGCCCGTCCGGACGGCGGTGCAGCACCGGCGCGATCGGGTCGAGGCTGCGCGATTCCGCCGCCGCCAGCACCTGCGCGACCGTCGGGTACTCGGCGACCGACCGCAGCGTCGCGGCTGTCGGCGGCAGCATGGCCCGCTCGCCGCGCAGCTGGCCGGCCAGCGCGACGTGCACCGGCACCCAGGTCGCCACGGACGACTCTGTCGTCACGTCCTCGGCCCGCGCGTGCGGAGGCAGCGCGGCGACGAAGAACCGGGTGTCGTAGCGGCGCACCTCGCCCTGCGGCGTGATCCAGCGCGCCCACGGCCGCACGGCCGCGGCGTCGATCGCCAGGCCGTGTTCGTGCAGCAGCGTGCCGAATGGCACCCGGCCGGCCTCGACGTCGGCTCGGGCAGCGGCCAACGAGGCGGCCGGGACAGTCAGCAGCACGCCGGTCTCCTCGAACGTCTCGCGCACCGCGGCCCCGACCAGGGAGCGGGCCAGCCGCTCGTCGCATCCGAAGCGAGCCGCGAATTGCGCCGGAGCCGGGCCAATCCACGGCAGGTCGCCGTCGTGCTCGTCGACCCGCCCGCCGGGAAATACGCTCATGCCGGCGGCGAACACCATCTGGCGCACCCTGGTGAGCAGCCACACCTCCATGCCGGCCCCGCCATCGCGCAGCAGCACGACAGTCGCCGCATCGCGCACTGGCTCGGCAGTCATCGCACCTCGACGACCAGCTCGACCTCGACGGGTGCATCCAGCGGCAGCGCAGCCACGCCCACCGCCGAACGCGCGTGCGCGCCGGCGTCGCCGAATACGTCGCCGAGAAACTCCGACGCCCCGTCTATCACCAACGGCTGGCCGGTGAAGTCCGGCGTGGACGCGACGTAGCCGACGACCTTGACGACGCGCGACACCGCGTCCAAGCCCACCAGCGCGTGCACGGCAGCGAGCCCGTTCAACGCGCAAATCCGGGCCAGCCCCGTCGCCGCGTCCGGGCTGACGTCCCCGCCGACCTTGCCGGTGACCAGCAGCGCGCCGCCCACCATCGGCAGCTGGCCGGAGGTAAACACGAGCGACCCGCTGCGTACGGCCGGCAGGTAGGCGGCCAGCGGTGCGGCCACAGCCGGCATCTCGACCCCGAGTTCCGCCAGTCGAGCAAGCGGAGACGTCACCTGACGAACCCTACGGCCCCGGCGAACGAGACCCACGGCGCGTCGTCCTACCCTGGCCTGATGGTGGCCGCGTCGAGTGCCCGCTCGGCTGCGGTGATGCCGCAGGGCCAGGGCGTACCGACGGACGTGCGGCTGCATATCGTCACCGGCAAGGGCGGCACCGGCAAGACCACGGTGGCCGCGGCGCTCGCTCTCGGCCTCGCTCGCGACGGCCACCACACGCTGCTCATCGAGGTCGAGGGACGGCAGGCGCTGGCCCAGCTGTTCGACGTCCCAGCCCTGCCCTACGCCGAGCAGCGACTCGCGATCGCCGAAGGTGGCGGCGAGGTTTTCGGCCTCGCCGTCGATCCCGAAGATGCGCTGCTGGAGTACCTCGAGCTGTTCTACGGCCTGAAACGGTCCGGGCGGATGCTGCGCCGGATGGGTGCGATCGACTTCGTCACGACGCTCGCGCCTGGACTGCGCGATGTGCTGCTCACCGGCAAGATCAAGGAATCCGTGACCCGCCGGGCCAAGAATGGCCGGCCGATATACGACGCGGTCGTGCTCGACGCTCCCCCCACTGGACGCATCCGCCTGTTCCTGGACGCCACCCGGGAGGTGGTCAACCTGACCAAGGTGGGCCCGATCAACCGGCAGAGCACCGGCGTCATCGAGCTGCTGCACAGTCCGCGCACGGCCGTCCACCTCGTGACGTTGCTCGAGGAGATGCCGGTTCAGGAGACGTTGGATGCCGGCGCACAACTCGTCGACGCCGGCTTCCGAATCGGCGCGGTGATCGTCAACCGGGTCCGCCCGACACTGGTCGGCCGGCGGCAGGTCAGCGCCCGCGGCCTGGTCGACCGCACCGCGCTCGCGGAGGGCCTGAGCGCGGCCGCTATCGCCCCCGTGTACGCCGCGCCGCTCGCCCGCCAGATGACCGAGTACGCGCACCGGCAGCGCGTGCAGACCCGCAACGGCGCTTTGCTCGACGCCATCGCCGCGCCGCGGATCGAGTTGCCGGACCTGAACCCGCCGGTCGACCGCGGCGAGCTCAACGAGCTGTCGGACTACCTACTCGGCAGCGCCTGATGACTGCCCGCCTGAATATGGACGCGATCCTCGCCGACCAGTCGACTCGGATCATCGTTACCTGCGGCAGCGGCGGCGTCGGCAAGACGACGACCGCGGCTGCATTGGGCTTGCGCGCCGCCGAGAGCGGCCGGCGGACGGTCGTACTGACGATCGACCCGGCCCGGCGACTGGCCCAGTCGATGGGACTCACCGTGCTGGACAACACCCCACGCCCGGTCGCCAACGCGAAAGGGGACCTGTTCGCGATGATGCTCGACATGAAACGGACGTTCGACGAGGTCGTCTCGGCCCACTCGACGCCTGAGCGAGCCGAGCAGATCTTTGCCAACCCCTTCTACCAGGCGCTGTCCTCCTCGTTCGCCGGGACCCAGGAGTACATGGCCATGGAAAAGCTGTCCCATCTGGCGCAGCAGAGCGAATGGGACCTGATCGTCGTCGACACCCCGCCGTCGCGTTCGGCGCTGGACTTCCTGGACGCTCCGCAGCGGCTTGGCCGCTTCCTGGACGGGCGGATGATCAAGCTGCTCACCATGCCGGCCCGGGCAGGCGGCAAGGCATACCTCAGAGTCGTGACGGCGGGCTTTTCGGTCTTCGCCAGAGTGATGTCGAAGATCCTGGGCGGCGAGCTGCTCGGCGACGTCTCGGAGTTCGTCAGCGCCCTGGAAACGATGTTCGGCGGGTTCCGGCAGCGCGCCGAGCACACCTATCAGCTGCTCAAGGCTCCTGGCACGGCCTTCGTAGTGGTCGCGGCGCCGGAGCCCGACGCGCTGCGCGAGGCGTCCTACTTCGTCGAACGCCTGTCGGATGATCAAATGCCGCTCGCTGGAGCGATCGTCAACCGGGTGCACGCCGCCGCATCGCCTCCGAAGGGCGCGGGCAGGCTCACCGCCGCCCACGCGCAGGACGCCGCGGACCGGCTCATCGACCGGCCGGCCGACCAGGCCCGGGACCTCGCGGAGGCGGCGCTGCGCGTACACGCCGAGATCGCCCAACTCGCCCACCACGACGAGCGGATGACGCGACGGTTCGCCGCGGCACACCCCGGCGTGCCGCTCGTCACGGTCGCTGCCCTGCCTACGGACATCCACGACCTGGCCGGACTGCGTCGGATCGGCGACCTCATGGCGGCGGGCTGCACAGCCAGCTGAAGCGTCTCCCGTACCCTGATTCCCCGTGGCAGGCTCTTCTCGACCCGATCCGGCAATCACGATCCTGAAACTGGTCGGCATCCTGGCAGTCGTCGGCCTGCTCTTTGCGGGGCTGCTCCTTCCCTACGTCGGCGGGCTCGGCCTGGTGGCGAAGAGCGAGGGCTCGAAGTTCTTAGACCAGCCATGCGCGCTGACCGAAACGCCGCCACCGCTGAAGACCACGATCTACGCTCGCGACGGCAAGACCGCGATCGCCAGCCTCTTCACGCAGGACCGCCAGCCGATCCCGTTGGCCAGCATGCCGAAGGTCCTGCAGGAGGCGCTGGTGGCCACAGAGGACAAGCGGTTCTACCAGCATCAGGGCGTCGACATGCGCGGCTTGATCCGATCTGCGCTGCAAACGACCGGCGGCGACACGCAGGGTGGGTCGACGCTGACCATGCAGTACGTCAAGCAGGAGCGCTACTACCAGGCGACCGGAGACGCCGCCGCGCAGGCGGCAGCCGTCGATCAGAACATCGACCGCAAGATCGAGGACGCCAAGTGCGCGATCGCGATCGAGAAGCGGGAGTCGAAGCAACAGATCCTGGCGAATTACCTGAACATCGCGTTCTTCGGCGAGAATTCCTACGGAATCCAGACAGCGGCGCAGACCTACTTCGGCAAGAACACCAGCCAGCTGGACCTCGCCGAATCAGCGATGCTGGTCGGAGTCCTGCGGGCTCCCAGTGAGTACGACCCGTTCAATGACCGGAAGGTGGCGCAGGCTCGTCGCAACCTGGTGATCCAGAATCTCGTCGACCAGAATTACATCAGTGCAGCGGAAGGCAGCCGGGCGAAGGCCGAGCCGATCAACCTCGCCACCACGGCCCCGCCCGAGGTTCAGCAGGGATGCGCGGCGCCGCTCGGGGGCATCCGCAACGTGCAGTTCTTCTGCGACTATGCGGTGCAGTGGCTGCAGGACAGCAAGACCATCACGTCCAAGCAGCTGACGGAGGGTGGACTGAAGATCGTCACTACGCTCAGCCCAGGCCTGCAGAACGCCACCCAGGATTCGCTTTGGTCGCAGATGCCTGCCACGTCGCCGACGACCGCGGTGATGCCCGAGGTAGATCCGCAAAGCGGCGACGTGCTCGCGATGGCAACCAGCAAGAAGTACGGCAACCCGACGTCGCCAGCCGACAACACCCACACCGTGCTGCCGGTGTTCACCGACCCCGTTACCGGCGGCGCCTCGACCTACAAGCTGTTCACCATGCTGGCCGCGCTCAACGCCGGCGCCACCGCGTCGCTCCAGCTCGGCAACAACGATGTGGCGTCCAATTACACCAAGTACAACACCCGCTTCTGCAGCGGCGGTTCCTACCACGCGCAAAACAGCGAGGCGCAGAACTACACGATCAACGAGACGCTGGCGTCCGCGATCGCCAAGTCGTCCAACACGTACTTCGTCGCGCTCGAGGACGAGTTCTTCAACCAGTGCGACCTGAAGCCCGCCGTGCAGATGGCGCTAAACCTGGGCATGACGTCGCTCAACGAGACGGAGGGCAGCAGCCCGAAGACGGTCGCACAGGCGAACATCGACCAGAGCCGTGCCACCTTCACCCTGGGCCAAGCGGGCACCAGCCCGCTGGAACTCGCCGGGGCGTACAGCGCGCTGGCGCACGACGGGGTGTTCTGCCCGCCAGCGCCGGTCATGTCGATCACCGACTCGTCCGGCAAGGCGGTCCAGGTCAACCGCACTCCGTGCGCTGCGAAGCTGTCGCCGCAGGTTGCCCGCACCGCCTTGCAGCTACTGGTACCGGACACTCAGAGCGGCACCAGCGCCGCGTCGTTCGGCAACTACTACGGACAGGGCGGCGCTGACGATCGCCGGCAAGACCGGCACGAACAATGCCACCGACGCGCGAGGCAACGACAACGGCAAGAGCTCGTCGCTGTGGTTCGTCGGCGTCACGCCGACCATCGTCGGCACCACAGCGCTGATCAACTTCGCTCACCCGTCGAGCAGCATCACCGGCCTGCCGGGTGTGGCGGACGGGACTCCTGTCTACGGCGCTTACGCCGCGCAGATGTGGGAAAGCGCGCTTGGCCCGGTTCTGCTCTCGCAGCAGCGCTGGACCTGGCCGGGGCCGAACGACGTCCCGAACGCCGTACCGGTCACGTCGGTCATCGGCATGGACCTCCCTACCGCCAAGACCGTGCTGACGCAGCAGGGTTTCAAGGTCGCGGTCTCCGGAAACGGCCAACCGTACTGCGGCAGCTCGCAGCCGTACTCCTCCGTCGCGTACGAGCAACCGGTTGTGGCCGCACCCGGCGACACGGTGACAATTTGCTTGAGCAACGGCAATGCCCCGTTCGTCTACACCCCGCCCCCGCCGCCGGTCGTGACCAGGCCGACCTCGCCCCGCACGTCCGCCGCGCCGGCCGCCCCAAGCCCGACCCGTCGGCGGCCGGGTCGCTGAGCCGGGCTCAACCGCCAAGCTGGCGGCGCACCTCGTCGCTCACTCGCTTGCCGTCGGCGCGACCGGCGACGGCCGGCTGGACGATCTTCATCACAGCGCCCATCTGGCGGGGCTCGGTGGCCCCCGCCTCGGTGATCGCGGCGCGTACCAGTTCGGCGAGCTCCTCGTCGCCGAGCTGAGCGGGCAGGTAGCGGTCTAGCACCTCGCCTTCGGCCCGCTCCCGACGCGCTAGCTCGTCACGTCCCGCTTGCTCGAACGCCTCGGCAGCCTCACGCCGTTTCTTCGCCTCCCGGCCGATGACCCGCAGAATCTCGTCATCGGCGAGCTCGCGCGCCGTGTTGCCGGCGACCTCTGCGTTCGTGATCGCCGTGAGAGTCATCCGCAGGGTCGCCGTCGTCAACTCGTCCCGGGCCTTCATCGAGGCGTTCAGGTCGCTCTGCAGTCGGGCCTTGAGGTCGGACATGCCGCTACGTTATCTGCCAGCCACGTACCCTCGTGGCATGCCTCGACTCGTACAAACCGCTGCGGCGACAGCCGGGCTCGGCGCGGTGGCACTGGCGTACGGCGGGCTGATCGAGCGCAACGCGTTCACGTTACGACGCTTTGACGTACCGGTGCTGGCGCCCGGTTCGGCACCGATTCGGCTGCTCCACGTCTCGGACCTGCACATCAGTCCCACGCAGAAGCGCAAGCTCGCGTGGATCAGTGACCTCGCCCGACTGCGCCCGGACTTCGTCGTCAACACCGGCGACACGATCTCGGATCCGAACGCGATCCCGGCGATCATGCAGGCGCTGGAACCGCTGTTCGAGTTCCCCGGTGCGTTCGTCCCGGGCAACAACGACTATCACGCACCCATGCTCAAGAACCCGCTGAAGTACTTCTTCCCGGACGGTGGACGCGTGCTCGGCGACCCCTTGCCATGGCCGGAGCTCGCCGTGGCGATGGCCGGCGAGGGTTGGCTGGATCTCACTCACGTCCGCGCGCTAGCCAAGATCGGTGACGTCGAGATCGCTTTGGCGGGCACCGACGACCCGCATCTGCGGCGGGCCCGATACTCGCTGATCGCGGGTGTGGCCGACCCTTCAGCGGTGGTGCGCATCGGCGCCATCCACTCGCCGGAGCCCTGGTTGCTGCGCTCGTTTGCCGCCGATGGGTATGACCTGGTGCTCGCCGGCCACACGCATGGTGGTCAGATCCGGGTGCCATTCGGGCCGGCGATCGTCACGAATTGCGGCATCGACGTGCGACGCGCGCGGTGGCTGCACCAGTGGGACGAGCGGATGTGGTTCCATGTCTGCGCTGGGCTCGGCACCAACCCTTACGCGCCTGTCCGGATCGCGTGTCGCCCTGAGGCATCGCTGCTCACCTTGGTCGGCCGCTGATTTTGGAACCGCCGAACGCGCCTCGGCTATGCTGGCTCGGTTGCCCCGTACGTGGGGCGCCGGGGTGTGGCGCAGCTTGGTAGCGCGCTTCGTTCGGGACGAAGAGGCCGTGGGTTCAAATCCCGCCACCCCGAC
>CAWIUB010000032.1:0-28250 GCA_963839175.1 uncultured Actinomycetota bacterium | reverse complement strand
CTGCAGCCGCTCGTGCTGCCGCACCCTTCGCAGACGAAGCAACTGCCGGCCTGACGCATCTTGGTACCGCAGTTCATACATAGTGGAGCGTCGGCCGACGTGCCTATCAACGTCTCGGCGAGCTCCGCCGTGCTGTGCACCCGTGGCGGCGCCTCGTGCCCAGTGTGGGCCACCACCTCGTCGGCGACCGGGGCTGGCCGTGCCAGGTTCACCGGGGCGGACTGCGCCAACGAGATGACGTCGACGTCGTCCTCATCGTCGTCGACCGGCTGGTAGGAGCCGGTCTCGAGCTGCCGCGTCCGCTCGGCCGCGGTGTGGATGCCCAACGCCGAGCGCGTCTCGAACGGCAGGTAGTCCAGGGCCAGCCGGCGGAAGATGTAGTCCAGGACGGACTGGGCCATCCGGATGTCCGGGTCGTCGGTGAGCCCGGCCGGGTCGAAGCGCATGTTGGTGAACTTGCTGACGTAGGTCTCCAACGGCACACCGTGCTGGAGCGCGATCGAGATGGCGATCGAGAAGGCATCCATCACCCCGGCAAGCGTCGAGCCCTGTTGCCCAACTTGAGGAACACCTCGCCGAGCCCGTCGTCCGGGTAGGAGCCGGCGGTCATGTAGCCCCGGCACCGCCCACTGTGAACGATGTCGTCAGCGAAGTCGCGACTTGGCAGCCGCTTTGGGTCGCCCGGTACTCGATCACCTTCTCGACGGCCTTCGCAGGCTCGGCGCCGTTGTTGTCACCCCTGCCGGCCGAGAGTGGCGACCTACCTTGCAGTTGTCGCGGTACACGGCCAGCGCCTTGAGGCCGAGCTTCCAGCCTGCAGGTAGACGTCCTCGATATCCTCGACGGTGCCCGTCTCGCAGGTTCACCGTCTTGGAATTCGCCCCGGACAGGAACGGCTGCACCGCGGCCATCATCCGCACGTGGCCCATCGGCTTGATCGCCCGCTGCCCCATGGCGCAGTCGAAGACCTCGTAGTGCTCCTGCCGCAGCCCTGGCGAGTCGATGACGTGGCCGTGATCGGCGATGTACTCGACGATCGCCTCGACCTGCTCGTCCTGGTCGCCCAGAGCCGCAGCGCGCGGGCACCGTCTGGTTGACGATCTGCATCGACCCGCCGCCGACCAGCTTCGAACTTCACCAGCGCCAGATCGGGCTCAACGCCGTCGTGTCGCAATAATCATCAGCCCGATCGTGTTGTGGCTGACGAAGCCGGCCGCGACGTAGGTGACGTTCGACGGTACGGACAGGTCGTAGGTGGGCTGCACTCCGCCGTCGGCGTTCTCGGCGACGGGCTCGTAGATGTAGCCGAGCGCGTTCTCGAGTTGGGGTCGCCGGTAGGGCGAGCGGCGCGTGGCGAGATCGCGGCTGACACCTCTTCCGCGGGCCACGGCCTGCTGAACAAGTCCGCGCAGTTCGTGGCCGATCGGAGCCAGCTCGAGCAACACCTGGTCGGGTAGCGCGATCCGGTCGCGATTCCCTGACTGCGTCGAGTGCACCGCGTCGAGCAATCCGCGCTTTCCGGCCTCCGATGAAGTCGATGCGATCGGCGAAGGTCTGCGCGTGCCGCACGTTGCGGATGCGCACGTGGAACTGCGCGCCGCCCCAGCCGCTGACCGTCTCCCTCGTCGTCGACGGTAGGCCCACAGCAAGCAGCAGTGCCCGAACATCGTCGGCGAGGGTCGGGACGCGGTCGACACGCTCGGCACGCCGGCGCCGACCGAGCCATCCGCCTCGAACAGGCCGCGCAGGAACGCGGCGTAGACGGTGGGGTCGTTGGTCTCCCGGATCGCGGTGGGCACGCGCGGAGTCCAGCCCTTGCCCGAGTCGTCCATGCCGGGCAGCAGCTTGGCGAATCCGGCCGCCGCCCACCAGCGGGCCAGCCGCACGGATTGCAGCGTCACCTCCTGATAGCCCTGCTGCTGAGTCACGACGGGCTCGACCGCGAACAGTTCCTTGCTCAACACGCGTATCCGGTCAACCACGTCCGGGTCCGTGTCAGCTACGCACAGCCGGATCCCCTTGGCGTGCAGGCTTCCATCGCCCATGAAGTACCCGACCAGCTCACTCAGCACGGCGTCGACGCTGTCTGGCACCTGGATGTCGCGGTCGCCCGTGTAGTAGGCCTGATCGAGCACCGGGAGGGCGACCCGCCGAGCGTCGCCGACTGTCCCACCGAGCTGCATGGGCACCAGGTCTCCACGGGCGATGTCGGTGAGCCGCTTCCAGGTCCACTGGCCCGAAGTCGGGTCGACGACCTTGATGCGGTGCGCCAGCGTGCCCTGGATGCGGTATCCGCCCTTGGTCACGATGCGGCGCGTGGGCTCCTCGCCGTTGATGAAGAACTTCGTCGCGGAACGTGCGCCCTCGTCGGTGGAGACCTGGATGTCGAGGTCCTGCCACGTGTCGCCGTACACGTCACCGAGTTCCCGGAGCCGCAGCAGGCCGCGGTCAGTCGTCACCAGGGTGTCGCCGACGAGGCATCCCGTTGGCGCGAGCACGGAAGCCTGCGCGTTGCGCCAGCCGTTGCGCCCACCGAGCTGGTTGACCTTCGCCCACTCGTCCGTGGCAGCGGCGAAGATGTCGCGATCCATGTCGTCCATCCGCCGGGCAGCGTCGTTGGCCGCGGCGTGCTTGCGCATGATCCGTGCGTGCGCGGTGGCGTTGCGGGCATACCCCTCGTACGGGCCGACGATCCCAGCCAGCTCCGCCGAGCGACGGTAGGAGGTGGCCGTCATCAGCGACGTGATCGCCCCGGCGAGAGCCCGACCGCCGTCGGAGTCGTAGGCGTGACCCGACGTCATCAGCAGTGCGCCCAAGTTCGCGTAGCCGATGCCCAGCTGACGGTAGGCCCGGGTGTTCACCCCGATCGCCTGGGTCGGGAAATCGGCGAAGCAGATCGAGATGTCCATTGCGGTAATGATCAGCTCGACCGCTCCCACGAACTTCTGCACGTCGAAGGTGTCGTCGTCCCGCAGGAATTTCAGCAGGTTGAGCGACGCCAGGTTGCATGACGTGTTGTCGAGGCTCAGGTACTCCGAGCATGGGTTAGATGCGGTGATTCGTCCGGTTTCCGGATTCGTGTGCCAGTCGTTAATCGTGTCGTCGTACTGGATACCGGGGTCGGCGCACTCCCATGCCGCCTGGGCGACGTTGCGGAACAGCGCCTTGGCATCGACGGTGTCGATGACCTCGTGCGTCTTGCGGGCCCGCAGCCCGAACTGTCCGCCCTCCTCGACCGCCCGCATGAACTCGTCGGTCACCCGCACCGAGTTGTTGGCGTTCTGGTACTGGACCGAGGTGATGTCGTGCCCCCCGAGGTCCATGTCGAAACCGGCGTCGCGCAGGACCCGGATCTTGTCCTCTTCACGCGCCTTGGTCTCTATGAACTCCTCGATATCGGGGTGGTCGATGTCGAGAACGACCATCTTCGCGGCCCGCCGGGTGGCACCGCCGGACTTGATCGTGCCGGCCGACGCGTCGGCGCCGCGCATGAAGCTGACCGGGCCGGACGCCGTGCCGCCGGAGGAGAGCAGCTCCTTAGACGAGCGAATCCGCGACAGGTTCAGCCCGGCACCCGAGCCACCCTTGAAGATCAGACCTTCCTCGCGATACCAATTAAGTATCGAATCCATAGTGTCGTCGACGCTCAGGATGAAGCAGTTGTGCACACGCAGGCCGCCCGCGGACAGATACTCCCCGCTCTCGGTCTGGATGTCGTAGACGTCCATCTCGCCCCGCGACTCGATGTCTGCGATCTCCAGGCGCTTCACCGGCCGGGCTGCCAGACCGGGCAGATCGAACGACCGCTCGAGCTTCGCGGTCTTGATCTCGTCGACGAAGCCGATCTCGTCGGCGAAGATCCGTCGGTCGCCCGCGCTCTGGATGCGAACCCCCCACAGATCGTGCCGGTTGGCACGCTTCTCGGGCTTGCGCCCTACCCGGGCGAAGACGCCGAAGCGGCTCAGCAAGGCTTGCACGCCGCGCACCAGCTCCTCACCGATCATGTCGAGCCCGACGAGCGTCGATCGATCCCGTCGCGACACGTAGCCCTCGGCCTGGAACAGGCTGCGCAGGTAGGCGGCAACCACCGGCAGTGGTGCGGCGTACAGCTGTGCCGGCACGGTCTGCGCCACTCCGCGCAGACGCAGACTCCACTTGTCGACAAACGGCTCCAGCAACTGGCCGTACAAGCGTGTGCGCCGGCAGTCCAGGTCAGCGCGTTGCGTCGCCACCCGCCGCTCGTGGCGGTGCACATCGGGTAGCACGACGTCCAGGGCGGACGTCACCCAAGCCAACTCGGCGTCATTGACCGTCATCGCCTCGATCGTGAGCGACTTATTCGTGCCGGTGTACTGGCGGACGAAACCGTCAGCCTGCAACCAGCCGGCCAGCGCCGCCTCGGCCACCTCGCGCGCATCGATCTCGGCCTCGCCGAATGCCGGGCGGCGATGCCATTCGAGCTGGTCGCCGATGGCCAGCTGTCCCGCGGGCAAGAACGATCCGGTGCCCGCACCGGAACTTCTCCACACGAGGTGGTCCGCCGTGACGTCGAGCGTATGACCCGCCTTCGTGGTGATGCGCAGGACCGGCTTGATGCCGTTGCGCTTCGTCGCGCGCACTGTCGTGACGCCGTGTGCGTCGAAAACCTTGGTGCCGACGGCGTCGTGCTCGACGAGTTGCCCGATCGGGACGAGTCCGGCCGACGTGCTGACCAAAGAGTCGTACGGCTGGCACGCCGAGACTTGCTGCGGGGAGCTGGTTCCGACGTTGAACCACACCGGCGAGTTGAAGCTGAACACCTGGTGCAGCAGCATCCAGGTCAGCTCCCGCTCGAACAGCTCGGCGTCCGCGGCTGATGCGAAGTAGCCGTTCAGCTCCCCGGCCGCCCGGTATTGGTGGACGACCCGGTCGATGAGCTGACGCAGCGACCATTCCCTGGTGTCGCTGCCCACCGCCCCGCGGAAGTACTTCGTGGTGACGATGTTGGCCGCGTTCACCGACCAGAAGCCCGGGAACTCCACGCCGCGCTGCTCGAAGTTGATCGAGCCGTCACGCCAGTTCGTCATGACGACGTCGCGGCGCTCCCAGGTCACCTCGTCGTAGGGATGCACATCCGGGGTCGTAAAGAGGCGGCGCACCTGCAACCCGTCCGCCGGAAAGTGTGGCTCGGGCACCCGCTGCTGCGGTTCGTGGGCACCCGTCTCGACGGCCTCGGTCATCGTGTGTTCTCCCTCTCCCTGGATGGCTGGTTCTTTCGGTGGTCGTTACGCAACTCGGTGATCGCCTTCTCGAAGTCGTCGGTCGAGCTGAAGCTCTGGTAGACGCTCGCGAACCGCAGATAGGCGACCTCGTCGAGTTCGCGGAGCGGGCCGAGGATGGCGAGTCCCACCTCGTCGCTCGGCACCTCGGCGACGCCGGCGGCACGCACGCTGTCTTCGACGGCCTGCGCGAGCTGCGCGAGCGCATCCTCGTCGACCGGCCGTCCTTGACAGGCCCGGCGTACCCCGTTGACCACCTTGCCCCGGCTGAACGGTTCGGTCACCCCGCTGCGCTTGATGACCGCGAGGGTGGCCTCCTCGACCGTGGTGAACCGCCGCCCGCACTGCGGGCAGCTGCGACGGCGGCGGATTACCTGGCCTTCGTCTTGCTCGCGGGAGTCGACAACGCGCGAGTCGGGATGACGGCAATACGGGCAGCGCATCGGATTCGCCTCCTTCGCGAGTGTCGCGGTGCCTCTGGTCGAGGTGCCCGTCACGGTTCGCCGGCTCGGGACGGTCCTGTGGGTATCTCTTCCGCTCTGTGGACCGCTAAACCCAATCTGTGGCGAACTTACACCAGTGTAACTACTAGATGTAGGGGTTGACAGTAGAACGACGTCCGTCTTTGCGCAAGACATGTTTCGGGCGTGTCGCCGCGCTCACGACCCATCAGTCAACCGGTCCGCAGTAGCTGACCGGGGACAAGCACCGGCGACCTGAGCTGGTTGATCCGCTCGAGGTCAGCAACGACCTGTCGGGGATCGCGCTCGGGTGCGACGGTCGCCGCGATCGACCAGAGGGTGTCCCCGCTGCGCACCGTGATCGAGTCCGGACGCCCGTCAACCGCGCTCACGGCCGGTGCCGAGAGGTGGGCGATCCACAGCAGCGCGCCCGCCAGCAGCGCGGTGAGTCCGGCGAGGGCGCCGACCCCCCGCCGGGTCAACCGCAATGGCGCTGGTGTAGCCGCGTCAGGAGCCGCATCCAGAGCGCCCGCGATGGCACGCAGATCGGGCCGTACCGCTGTCTCCTCGGATAACCGCGACGACACAGGCCGGACCGCGCGCGGTATCGCCAATCGCTCGGGTCGCGGGCGGAACGCCAGGATTGTCGCGCCCTGCTGCGCGACCGGACGCACAGGAACACCGCCCCGGGCTACCGGCGGAATCACTACGGCGGGCGGGAATTCGGTGGCTGCGAATAGGTGGGACATCTCGATCTACCTCGCTGACATTCGCGGAACAGACGATGGGACGACGCAGGCGATCCGCTAGTCGAACAATCGTTCTATCGAACGCCTGTGCGGTCAGGTGTACCACCGGCCACCGACAAGAACCATCGCCCCTCGGTGTGTCGTTCGAACAGATGTTTGAGATTATGGGCAGATCGGATTACCGTTCGAGTCAGCGGGTCTGCCGCGTCGGCCCAGTCCCAGTCGGCCCGGCGGATCAACGACAAGAACACGGACCAACGACAAGAACAGGAGATCCCCCGTGCCTCGAAAGCCGCAGCCGACCGTCTCGCGCCGTAAGGCCGCATCGACGGCCCGACCTACCGGCGCCGCCGGAAGGCCGCGATCCCCCGGCGCCGCCGTCACGCCATTGCCCGTTGGAAGCCCCGGCGACGGGCTCACGGCCCGTCAGCGCGTCATCCTCGACGTCATCCGCGACGCGGTCGAGCGGCGCGGCTATCCGCCGAGCATCCGGGAGATCTGTGAGGCGGCGGGCCTGTCCTCCACCTCCAGCGTGGCGCATCAGCTCGCGGCCCTGGAGGCCAAGGGCTACCTGCGGCGCCACGCCGGCCAGCCCCGGGCCGTCACCGTGCAGGCATCCCACGCACAGCCAGCCAAGAGCCGACCGGGGCGCCGCAAGGCCCAAGCTGCCCCAGAGCACGCCTCGGCACCGGTGTACGTCCCCATGGTCGGCCGGATCGCCGCCGGCGGCCCCATCCTCGCGGAGGAAATGGTCGAGGACGTCCTCCCGCTGCCCCGCACGCTCGTCGGTGAGGGGACACTGTTCATGCTGCGGGTCGCCGGCGACTCGATGATCGACGCGGCGATCTCGGACGGCGACTGGGTGGTGGTCCGCCAGCAGCCGGTCGCGGAGAACGGCGACATCGTGGCGGCGATGATCGACGGCGAGGCCACCGTGAAGACGTGGCGGCGCCGCGACGGTCATGTCTGGCTGCTACCGCACAACGCCGCGTACTCGCCGATCCCCGGCGACGACGCGACCGTCCTCGGCCGAGTAGTCGCGGTCCTGCGGAAGGTCTGAGTCAGCCGGCGGCCGGGGGCTGCTGGTCGGGCTTCGGGGTCCGCGCCGTAACGGGCTGCGACTCACTTGCCGTTGGGGGCGGCGCGACGGCGGTCTGCTCGGACTGGGCGCCCTTCGGCCCGTCGCGCGTCGCGTCGTCGTCACCCATCCCCTTCATCTCGGTCTTGAAGATGCGCAGCGAGCGACCCACCGAGCGCGCCATGTCCGGCAGCTGCTTCCAGCCGAAGAACAGCACGGCGAACACGATTAGCAAGGGGATCAGGTGCCCAGGAGCGAACAAGTCCACGGCGAGCTCCCTTTCGGCTTCGGCTGCGCGGATACTGCTAGGAGCCTACGCCAAGAGCCGTGTCGTAGGGGGCGAGCGCGGCGGCGAGCTCGTCGTTCACCCGGGCATTGACCAGCGTGCCCTCGCCGGTGTGCTCGGTCGAGAGCACCTCGCCGTTACCATGGATTAGCGCAACCAGGTCGCCCCGGGTGTAGGGCACGAGTACGGTCAGCTCGACGTGTGGGCTGGGCAACTGCTCCTCGAGCACCGCCTGCAGCTTGTCGATCCCGTCGCCAGTCGTGGCCGAGACGTACAGCGCCGCCGGGGCCAACCGCCGCAACCGGAGCAGCATGTCCGGGTTCGCGGTATCGATCTTGTTGAACACCAGCTGCTCCGGCACGTCCAGCGCTCCGAGGTCGGCAAAGACCTCCCGCACCGCGCGGATCTGCACCTGCGGATCGGCGTCGGAGGCATCGACCACGTGCAGGATCAGGTCGGCGTCGGCTACTTCCTCGAGCGTTGAGCGGAACGCCTCGACGAGCTGGGTCGGCAGGTGCCTGACGAAGCCGACCGTGTCCGCGAGCGTGTACGGACGTCCGTCAGACGCCTGGCAACGGCGCACGGTGGGGTCCAGCGTTGCGAACAGCGTGTTGTCGACCAGGACACCGGCGTCAGTGAGGAGGTTGAGCAGCGAAGACTTGCCGGCGTTCGTGTAGCCGGCGATCACCACGCTCGGCACTTGGCGGTCGACCCGCTGCGCGCGCTTGACGTCTCGGGCTGTCTTCATGTGCGCGATCTGCTTGCGCAGCTTCGCCATCCGCGACTTGATCCTGCGCCGGTCGATCTCGATCTTGGTCTCGCCCGGGCCCCGGCCGCCGATACCTGCGCCGCCGGCGGCCCGGCCGCCTACCTGACGGGACAGCGACTCGCCCCAACCGCGCAGGCGTGGCAGCAGATACTGCATCTGGGCGAGCTCCACCTGCGCCTTGCCCTCCTTGGAGCGGGCGTGCTGGGCGAAGATGTCCAGGATCAGCGCGGTGCGGTCGACGACCTTGACCTTAACCACGTCCTCCAGCTGGCGCAGCTGACCGGGTGTCAGCTCGCCGTCGCAGATCACCGTGTCAGCCCCGGCGCCGTTCACGATGTCGCGCAGCTGCTTGGCCTTGCCGGATCCGATATAGGTCGCTGGATCGGGCTTGCCACGCCGTTGGATGAGGCCGTCCAGCACCTGCGAACCGGCCGTTTCAGCGAGCCGGGCCAGCTCGATGAGCGAGTTCTCGGCCTCGTCCAGGGAGCCCGCCGTCCAGACACCGACGAGCACCACACGCTCGAGGCGCAACTGGCGGTACTCAACCTCGCTGATATCGGCGAGCTCCGTCGACAGGCCCGCCACGCGGCGCAGCGCCTGGCGCTCTTCGAGTTCGTAGCCGCCCTGGTCGTCAAATGATTCGGTCATCGGTATCCATCGTTACATGGTGTGCCGACCAGGGCGAGGCGATTACCCTCCAGCCGCAGCCAGCCAGGCCGGGTCCAGTTCGATATCACCGACCAGCACGGCCGGGCCGGTCAGGGACATCGTGCCGTCCCGAAATCGCTCGACCTGCGTGGTACCGCCGGGCACGTCGACCCGCCAACCGCTGCCGGAGGTCGCGCCCGCAGCGGCCACTGCGGCGCAGATCCCCGTTCCGCACGATCGTGTCTCGCCGACGCCCCGCTCGTGCACCCGCATGACCAGATGCCGCTCACCGGCCCGTACCACGAACTCGACGTTCTGCCCTTCAGGAAAGGGCGGATCGACTTGCGGCGGGCTCGCGAGGTCGAGCGTGCCCAGCGTCTGCCCATCGGCAAGCGTGACCACCACATGCGGGTTGGGCACCCGGACGGCGACACCGGGCGTGTCGACAATCTGCGCGGAGACGCTTACCCGTGGGCGGACGTCCAGGATCGTGGCAGCGCCCATCTCGACCCTGATCTGACCCTCTCGGGTCAATTCCGCAGTCCGCACCCCGCCGCGGGTCGCGACCGCCGTCCTCTCGCCGACGAGGCCTTCTCGCCGCAGGTACCTGACGAAGACGCGCACCCCGTTTCCGCACATTTCGGCGACGGATCCGTCGGCATTGCGGTAGTCCATGAAGAACGGGGCACCCGGTGCGAACTCCTTGGCATCCGGGTCGTTCTCGCTGCGGACGACGCGCAGTACGCCATCCGCGCCGACGCCGGCGTGCCGATCGCACAGCGCACGGACCAGAGCAGGCGACAGATCAATGCGGCCGTCCAGATCGGGCAGCACGACGAAGTCGTTCCCCGTGCCGTGGCCCTTCACCACCCGCACACCGCTCACCTGCTCAGGGTATGCACGGTATGCGTGACGTCGTCGAGAAGGTTCGGCGACGCGGCGTCGAACCAGCGCACCCGCGGGTCTCGGCGGAACCAGGACCGCTGTCGGCGCACGAACCGGCGGGTGGCCCGGATGGTGATCGCGACGGCCTCGCTCAGGTCGCCGACCACGATGCCGTCGTCGCCCACGCAGCCCAGCAGCTGCGCGTAGCCCAGGGCTTTGCCCGCCGTCGGGCTCGTCCGCAGGCCCTTCGGAAGCAGCCGCCTGACCTCGTCCAGCAGGCCGCGGTCCATCATCCCGTGCACCCGTGCGGCCACCCGGTCGTCCAGGTCGTCACGATCCAGGCCGAGCTGCACGCAGTCATACACCGACTCGAACGCGGGCATGGTGGCCGCGAACGGCCGACCGGTCAGCTCGATCACCTCGAGTGCCCGGACGATACGCCGGCCGTTGGTCGGCAGGATCGACTTGGCCGCCTCGGGGTCGACGCTGTGCAGCCGGGAGTGCAGCGCGGGGGCGCCGATATGCGCCAGCTCGGCATCGAGGCGGCGGCGGATCGGCGGCGACTCACCGGGGAACTCCAGCCGGTCCAATGCGCCGCGCAGGTACAGACCGGACCCGCCGACCAGAATCGGCAGCTTGCCCCGGCCGTGGATCGCCGAGATCGAAGCCCGGGCCAGCTGCTGGTACTCGGCAACGGCCGCGGACTTGTCGATCGGCCAGATGTCGAGCAGGTGATGCGCGATGCCGCCGCGCTGCCCCGGCGTCAGCTTCGCCGTGCCGATGTCCATTCCGGCGTAGAGCTGCATCGAGTCGGCGTTGACGATCTCGGCGTCCTGTCGCTGGGCTAGTGCCACGGCCAGGTCGGACTTGCCGGTCGCGGTTGGTCCGACGAGGGCGATGACCCGACGGTCAGCCACGGCGGGCCCAGGCGGGATGCGACGCCGACCACGGAGGAGGTCGCCAGCGCCTCGTGCCGACGATCACGCAAGCCACGCTAACCGGAAAAGAAGCGTGACCTGAACCGGGTTGGTGGGGTCGGTGTGTCAGGCGGCCTGGGTGAGGGTGACGGTGAATCCGAGCGCTTCGAGCTGTCGAATGTGGCTGCGCGCTCTGCGGTCCTTGTCGGTGCGGCTGGCGTAGTAGCCCGAGCCGAGGTCGTGGTAGCGGGCGGCTGGGTGAGCGAGCAGGTGCCAGACGATGACCAGGATGGAGCGGGCGACGGCGACGAGGGCCTTGAGCTTGCCGCGGCGTTTGACGATGCGCCGGTAGCGTTCGCCGAGGAAGGTGTCGGTGCGGGCGGCCGCGGCGGCGGCTTCACCCAGGATGCCTTTCAGGTAGGGGTTTCCCTTGCCGGTGCGCCCGGAGCGGCTGGTGGCCCCGGACTGGATGGTGCGCGGGCTGAGCTTGGCCCAGGACACCAGGTGCCCGGCGGTGGGGAACTGGGTCATGTTCAGGCCGATCTCGGCGATGATGGCCTGGGCGCCCTCGCGCCCGATCCCGGTGATCTGGTCCAGGCGATCGACGGCGGGCAGTATCGCGGCGTCCGTGCCCCGCCCGGCGCTGGGGCCGGTGGTGCCGTCGGCGTCTGCGCCCTGGGCGGTGGGGATGGCTGCGATCAGTTCCTCGATGCGGGCGGTGAGCCTGCCGATCTGGGCGGCCAGGGCGTCGATCTGGTCCAGCAGCATCCGCGCCAGCTCGGCGTGGTGGTCGTCGAAGCGGCCGGTGAGCGCCTCGATCAGCGCGGCGCGCTTGGCCTTCATCCGGCCACGGGCCAGGTCGGCGAGCACCTTCGGGTCGCGTTCCCCGGCGATCAGCGCTTCGAGCATGTCCCGGGCCGAGCGGGTATCCAACGTGCTGGCAACGCTGGAGACCTTGATCAGCGAGTCTTCCAGCAGCTTCTCCAGCCGTTGCCAGTACCGGGTGCGCTCTCGCGTCAGGTCGCACCGCAGCCGGGTGTAATCACGCAGCTGCCGGATCTGCACCGGGGCACGAAGCTCGGGCGCAGCATGCCCCGCTCGGTCATCTTCGCCTGCCAGACACTGTCTAGCTTGTCGGTCTTCGGCCTACCCGGCGCGTTCTTGATGTCGCGGGCATTCACCAGCTGCACGTCCAGGTCGGCCGCTTCCAGCAGGTAGAACCAGATCCGCCAGTCGGGTAGCCGGGGCGCATTGCTGCGCCCCGGCCCCCTCAGAACCGGCCATGCCCGATTTCCAGGCAACCGGCTCAAGCAAGCCTTGAAGGCGTCCGGGCGGGAAGCGTTGTTGCTGGCGCACTGTCGCTGTCGTCTGGCTGGCGACCCCGACAGCGGGTGTGCGTGAGGCGGAACGCGGTGCGTTCATCCGGCATGCCGGGTCCCGTGATGACGAGCGCCTGACGGCGGATCGCCTTGCGGGTGGCTGTGATCCACTGTTCCCACTCGTCGGGGTGTCGTGGTTCGTGTTCGGCGTGCAGTAGCAGGTCACCGCAGAGCGGGCAGCGCCCGTGCTGTGCTTGCAGCAGCCGCAGCGTGGCCCGGCCGAGCGGGGGTCTCCCGCGACGACGACGGGCCACCCAGTAGCCGGCCAGGGCTGGGTCGTCTGGCGACGCCCAGCCCTTGATCAGCGTGTGCCGGGTGATCTTCGTCCAGGCGAACTTGAGCAGGTAGGCGCCGCTGTCGCGGTCGCCGAACACCCACCGATCCTTCCGGGCGGAGTTGAACGCGCCGAAGTACCGGGTGATGATCCAGCGCTTCGGCTTGTGCGGATGGGTGAACTTCGCCCACTTGTAGGTGAGCTTCCACACGTGATTGTCCAGCGAGTTGAAGACCTTGCTGGACACCGCATGCCGGTAGTAAGCCGACCATCCCCGAATGATCGGGTTGAGCCGGATGAGCACCAGCTGCGCGTTGCACCCACGCAGTGCCGTCATCTCGGCCGTCAGCCGTTCCCGGATCCGTTTCACCGCCGCCTTGCTCGGCTTGATCAGCAGCTTGCCTCGGTATCGGCGGATGTTGAACCCCAGGAAGTCCACGCCCTCATCGAGGTGGACGACGCGCGTCTTGTCCTCGTTGAAGGCGAGACCCCTGGGCGCCAACCACGACGCCAGCCGCGCCTTAACCTGTTCGGCCTGCTCACGCGAGTGACACAGGGCGATCAGATCGTCGGCGTACCTGACCAGGACCGGCGAGCCCGGTTTCGCCGTCCCGGCATTGCTACCGGTGCGGATGTAGCGGACTCCGGCGGCCTGTTCCATCCCATGCAAGGCCACGTTCATCAACGCGGGGCTGATCACCCCGCCTTGCGGGCTACCCCGCTCGGTCGGAGCGAGCCGACCACGCTCGATCACACCCGCCTTGAGCCACTGCCTGACCCGTTCCCTGGCGGGGAACTGGCCGAGCCGACCAAGAAGACGATCATGATCGAGTTGGTCGAACGCGGCCGCCAGATCCGCGTCAAGCACCCACTGCCGCCGGCAGGTTTGCCCACGGGCGGTCACGAAGATGGCTTGCATCGCATCCTGGCAGCTGCGGCCGGGCCGAAACCCATACGATCGGGATTCGAACCGGGCCTCCCACTCGGGTTCCAGCGCATTGACCGTCAGCGCTTGAAGACATCTGTCGGCGATCACGGGAATACCGAGCCCGCGCAATTTTCCGTGGGCCTTCGGGATGAACACTCGCTTGACGGGCCAGGGTTTCCACGCTGTCGCACCCTGTTGCAGCCAGTCTGCCATCTCGGCCTTGCCCTGGCTGGTGAGGACGACCTCGCCGTCGACCCCGGCCGTCTTGCGGCCAGCGTTCTGCTCCGTGACCCGCCGCACACTCAGCAGCGCGTTCGCCCGGGACCGGAGCATCAGCTTCTGCAAACTGCGAACCTTCTTCAGGTCCCCTGCCTGCGACGCCGTGAAGATCCGCTGTCGTAGCCGCCGTACGTCCTGCCCAACCTGACGCCATACCACGGCGTCCCAATTCGGCAGGTCGCCCTCAGGTCCGTTCACCGTCGCAGGGACGGCGTCCAACTTGCCCATCGGTTCCGGTGTCTCCGTTCCATCCAGTCTTCACGGGCTCACCTGACCCACGTCAGCGCCCTTTCGGGCCCGGGCAACAACCCGTATCCGACCAGTTATGCGGGAACCACCGGCGGAGGTGCCAGCTCGTCGTCCCGGTTTCCTGCTGCCTTTCGGCCATCGGCCTTCGCTTCTTGGGTCATCCTGCGCCCGCTGGGGAGTTGAGCCTTCCTCGCGGTCGGCCGACCGGATCACCTACGGTTCACCGGACCCCATCGGGGTTGTCGTGTTGCGCATGAGCAAGACGCGATCGGGCAGGGCGCCCTCTTTACTCCGGGGACGGTGGTGCGCTCCCGACCGGCGACTATCCTCCGGCCGGCACCTGCCGCTTTCCAGCGGCCAGTCCCTACGGCCCCGTTCGAACTTCCACCACCGGGGGTCACCTTCACGAAGCGTCATCGAGGGTTCACTCACGTTCGCCCATCGCCCCAAGCAGATCACCGCCCAGGACTGAGAACCTGCCAGCCCCCACCGATCTTCTCCTCGCCTGTGCCTGCCGGGTGGAACGGCAGACCTTGGGCTTTTCCCCCGAGCTTCGCACCCCGCAGTTACCCGCGACGCACGTCGAGGTGGAGACGGGCCATACGCACTGGCCCGAGTACTACACCGTCGGCATCAGCCGAACCTCCAGCAGCGCCTCCTACTTGATCTCATGCACCCTCACTTCGCACGTAATCCGACGTCGACTCCATCACGACCCTCTCGATCCCCTCACCCGCCAGGTGCTCGCCGAGTTCCAGGATGGCATTCGTGGTCGACGTCCACCTCCCACACCCTGGTACGCCGCCCCGGCCCGAGACGCTGCGTGCGGCACCCGGCTGCACACCTTCCCGCTGCCCTTGGCAACGTCGACCGCGGCCACCCGCGCCACGACCTGCTCGTACTCCCCGTCCTCGATCTCTCTCAGGCTCCCTCAGCATCCCCTTCTCACCTTGCAGTTGCGCCATTTCCGCGGGATGCCCGGGGGCCTCGGTCGGGAACCGAAATTCTGACCCGCGTGCTCGAAGCAACAGTGCGTGACCCTTCAGGTCGAAGCCCCAGCGCCAGGCTGACTCGACGGCCTCACGGACCAGAAGAGCGACGGCGTCGGCAGGCAACCCAGCCGCATGTTTTCACGCCGGCGTCGGCGTCACCCCCGGGGATAGTGGGGCTGATCGGAAACCCGCTTTCGCTGCCGGCTGCGATAGGCGAGGCTTCCCGGATGTCCGATGCCGCGAACCTACTCACTGCCTACGACGCCCAGCTGCGCGGAAGCGCCGAGGGCGACGCGGGTGCGCCGAGCGACCGGGACGGGCCGTTGGTACGAGTCCACTACGCGCGCCGGGGCTTCGTCTCCTACCGCAGTCTCGAAGGGCTTGACGCCGCCGAACTGGACGAGCTGATCGCCCGGCAGATCGCGCACTTCGCGGCCCGTGGCGAGGCGTTTGAGTGGAAGACGCGCGGGCACGACAAGCCGGTCGACCTGCCCCAACGGCTACGGGCGGCCGGCTTCGTGCCCGAGGACCGGGAAACCGTGCTGATCGGCGTCGCCGCCGAGATAGCGACGGACCCGGTGCTGCCCGACGGCGTGAGCCTACGGGCGGTCACCGGCGACGCCGACCTGCGCCGGATCGCCGAGCTGGATTCCGCCGTCTGGGCAGCCGACTGGAGCTGGCTGGCCGCCGACCTGCGCGAGCGGATCGCGGCCGCGCCGGACCAGATCGAGATCCTGGTCGCCGAGGCCGACGACATCGTGGTGAGCGCGGCGTGGCTGGTGTGCAAGCCGGGCACCGACTTCGCCGGCCTGTGGGGCGGCTCGACCCTGGCCGACTGGCGCGGGCGCGGCATCTACCGTGCGCTGGTCGCCCGCCGAGCACAGCTCGCGGTCGCACGGGGCGTCAAGTACCTGCAGGTGGACGCATCGGACAACAGCCGGCCCATCCTCGAACGTCTCGGCTTCGTCGCCGTCACGACCACCACCCCCTACGTGTGGACGCCGTCGGCGGCGACGACTACTACTCTGGGGCAATGACGATCGGCGACCTGCTCCAGCACTCAGCCGACGGCGGGCGCCTCAGCCCGGACGAGGCGCTGCTGCTCTACACCGAGGCACCGTTGCACGCGCTGGGCGAGGCCGCCGATACGGTGCGCCGGCGAAGGTATCCCGACAACATCGCCACCTACATCATCGATCGCAACATCAACTACACCAATGTGTGTGTGACGGCCTGCAAGTTCTGCGCGTTCTATCGCGCCCCGCGCCACGAGGAGGGCTGGACGCACTCCGACGAGGAGATCCTGCGCCGCTGCAGCGAGGCTGTCGAGCTCGGCGCTACGCAGATCATGCTGCAGGGGGGCCATTCGCCGGAGCTTGGGATCGAGTGGTACGAGCGGATCTTTGCCGCGATCAAACGGGAGTTCCCTCAGCTGGTGCTGCACTCGCTGGGCGGTTCCGAAGTCGTGCATATCAGCCGAACGTCCGGACTGGGCTTCGCGACCGTGATCCGTCGGCTGCACGAGGCGGGTCTCGACTCCTTCGCGGGTGCCGGCGCGGAGATTCTCGTCAAGCGCCCACGCACCGCGATCGCGCCGTTGAAGGAGTCCGGCGAGACCTGGCTCGAGGTCATGGAGACCGCACACCACCAGGGCGTGGAATCCACCGCGACGTTCATGATGGGCACCGGCGAGACGAACGCCGAGCGCATCGAGCACCTGCGCATGATCCGCGACGTGCAGGATCGCACCGGCGGCTTCCGGTCGTTCATCCCGTGGACGTATCAGCCGGAGAACAACCACCTGCGCGGCAGGACGCAGGCCACGTCCCTCGAGTACCTGCGGATGATCGCCACATCCCGGCTGTTCTTCGACAACATCAACCACCTGCAGGGATCGTGGCTGACCACAGGCAAGGACATCGGCCAGCTGACGCTGCACTACGGCGCGGACGATCTCGGCTCGGTGATGCTGGAGGAGAACGTCGTCTCCTCGGCCGGCGCGCGGCACCGCTCCAACCGCACCGAACTGATCGAGCTGATCCGCGGCGCCGGGCGCGTCCCTGCCCAACGCGACACGCTGTACCGCCATCTGGTCGTGCACGACGATCCGGCGAACGACCCGGTCGACGCACGCGTCCACTCGCACTTCTCCTCAACGGCGCTGACCCTGCTGCCCGCCAGCTGAGCCATGTCACTCGCGGTTGCGGTGCCCTGCGGCATCGCGGCAGCGGCTGCCTATGGGACGGCGACGGCAGCCCAGCACGCCGAAGCGCACACCGGGACCGGGCAGGTCGATGCGCACGGCTTGGTGGCGCTGCTGGGCAACCCCCGCTGGCTGCTCGCGACGGCCGGTGACGGTGTCGGTCTGCTCCTGCAGGTCATCGCACTGTCGACGGGCCCGGTCGTGCTCATCCAGCCGCTGCTCGTGCTGGCCGTCCCGGTCGCACTGTTCGTCGGCTCGCTGCTGGGCGGCCCCCGTCCGGCGCTCGGCGACCATCTGGCGACCGTGGGCATCATCGCCGGACTAGGCACCTTCTTCGTCCTGGTCGGCGATCCGGGCGAAGGTGATCCGCTGCAGGCCCGCGCTGCATTCATCGCGATTCTGGTGACGCTCGCCATTGGCGGGCTGATCTGCTTCGCGGTCCGTGGCCGACGTCCAGCCGTCCGCGCCATTGGATTCGGCTGCGTCGCCGGGGGATTCTTCGGCATGGTGGGCGTACTGCTCAACGCCGTCGCCGAGACGTTTAGCGCTGACGGCCTGGGCGGATTCGTGCATCCGAAGGGACTCGTGCCGCTGATCGGCGTCCTGGCCGTCGGCGGCCTCGCGGTTGCGCTGACGCAGATTTCCTTCCAGGTCGGTGCACTGAGCGCGAGCTTCCCGGCGAACGAGTCGACGGCGCCGGTCGTGGCGGTGCTGCTCGGGGCGGTGCTGCTGCACGAGCAGGTGCCGGTTTCGGTGTTCTACCTGCTCGGGTACGTCGCGTGCCTCGCGCTCGTGGTCGCCGGCACGATCCGGTTGGCCCGCGAGCGGGCGCCGATCAGATCAACCTTGACGGGATGACCTCGACCGGGAACGGTCGGGTGGGCCGGGCGACTTCGTCGCCGACTGCGGCGGCCACCTCGACGTAATGGCCGTCGATTAGGTCGTATCCGGTCATCGACGGCGCGTCCGGGTCGATGATCTAATACGATGCCACGCCCGCGGTCATCCACAGGTCGTGGCTCGGGCACAATGGCCCGCAATGATGCGCGCGACGTTGGAGAAGAAGCCCCGTGACGTGGCCACGATGTTCGACGGCGTGGCGCGTCGCTACGACCTCACCAACAGCCTGCTCACCCTCGGTTTGGATCACAGCTGGCGGCGGCGCACCCGCGAATCCCTCGATCTGAAGCCGGGGGAGCGGGTGCTCGACCTGGCGGCGGGCACCGGTGTCTCGACGGTCGAGCTGGCCCGTTCGGGAGCCAGCGTGGTGGCCTGCGACTTCTCGTTGGGCATGCTGCGCGCCGGCCACCCAAAGCGTCGGGCGATCCCGATGGTCGCGGGCGACGCGCTGCATCTGCCCTTCGCCGCCGCGTCTTTCGACGCGGCGACGATCTCTTTCGGCCTGCGGAACGTCGCCGATGTCCAGGCGGCTTTACGCGAGCTGGCTCGCGTGGTGCGGCCGGGCGGACGGCTGGTGGTCTGCGAGTTCGGCACGCCCACGTTCGCGCCCTTTCGTTACCTGTACCTGAACGTGGTGCTGCGCACGCTGCCGCTGGTCGCCCGCGCGGTGTCGTCCAACGCCGCGGCGTACGGCTACCTGGCCGAGTCGATTCGCAACTGGCCGGGGCAGCAGGACCTGGCGCGTCACATCGCCTCGGCCGGCTGGTCGGACCCGCACTGGCGCGGCCTGACGGGCGGCATCGTCGTGCTGCACCGCGCCGTCCGCTGAGCGACTCCCGATCGCCATAGCCACCCGGGCCCGGGGCTCGCTAGCGTGGTGCCGGCGGCCGGCCGGGCCGCATCCGTCAACGGCGAGAGGTAGTGCGAGATGAGCTTGAGCGACGACGACATCACCACCGACGAATCGACCATCGCGGGCGACGGCGGTGCTGACGGCGGCTCGGATGGCGGACCGGTCGACGGCGGTGCGGGCGACGGCGGCGCCGACGGTGGCGCGGACGGCGGTCCCGCTGACAGCGGCGCCGATGGTGGTCCGGCCGATGGCGGCGACGGCAGCGCCGGTGACGGCGGTGCTGATGGTGGAGCCGCTGACGGCGGCGACGGCGGGGCCGACGGCGCGGCGACTGCCTGAGCGAAACGCGTGACCGATTCGGGTGTCCTCGGCGCGGCCGGGGGAGACTCCGGCAGCGCTGCGGCGTTCGCGCGGTGTTCGGCTGTGGACGCCCGCGCGTTCGCGACCGAGTACTGGGGCCGGCGGCCCTTGCTGTCGCGGCGGGCACAGCTGCCGCGCGACTTCGCCGATCTGCTCGACGCTGCGGCCGTCGATGAGCTGGTCTCCCGGCGTGGCCTGCGCGCCCCGTTCGTCCGGATGGCACGCGACGGCGGCGTGATCGCCTCAGCCGGGTTCACCCGGGGCGGTGGCGCGGGGGCCACCATCTCCGACCAGGTCGCCGACGATCGGGTGCTGGGTCTGCTGAGCGACGGGGCCACGCTCGTCCTGCAGGGTCTGCACCGCACCTGGCCGCCGCTGGTGACCTTCGGCGCCCGGCTGGCCACCGAAATCGGCCATCCGGTCCAGGTGAACGCCTACGTCACCCCGCCGCAGAGCCAGGGATTCGCCGCGCACTACGACGTCCACGACGTGTTCGTGCTCCAAGTGGCCGGACGCAAGCACTGGCACATCCACGAGCCGGTGATCGTCGACCCGATGGCCGACCAGCCATGGGACCAGCACAAGGCCGAGGTCGCCGCCCGCGCCGCCGAGCCGCCGTTGATCGACACGGTGCTCGAGGCCGGCGACGCCCTCTACCTGCCCCGCGGGTATCTGCACTCGGCCACGGCGCTTGGTGAGACGTCGATCCACCTGACTGTGGGGATCCATCCCCGCACCCGAGCCCATCTCGTCGACCATCTGGTCCGCGCCGTGCGGCGGCACCCGGCGCTGCGCGCGTCGTTGCCAATGGGCGTCGACCTCGCTGACCCGGTCGTGCTTGCCGCCCAACTGCGTCCGACCATCGAGGCCCTCAGCCGCGCCCTCGACACCGTCCCGGCCGAGCAGATCGCCGCCGCGATGGCCGACGAGCTGATCAGTGCCACCAGACCGGAACCTCTCGGCCCGCTGGCCCAGCTCGCTGCCGCCGATGAGGTGGACCCAACCGTTCGGCTGCGGCTGCGACCGGGGCTGCGGTGGCGGACATCACGGGACGACGCGCACATTGCCCTCAAGCTGATCGACAAGACCGTAACCCTGCCGTTGGACTGTGCGCCGGCCCTGAAGATCGCGCTCAGCGGCGAGGTGTTCGCCCCGAGCGAGCTGTCCGACCTGACGGCCGACGAGCAGCTCGTGCTCGCCCGCCGGCTGCTGCGCGAGGGTGTGCTCGTCCCGGCATGAGCCATGCCGGCCACCCTCGCCCGAAGGAGTCGCTCGACCGGTGCGCGCTGCGCGCCCAGCTGCGCGGGGACCCACTGCTCGGCACGGCGTTCCCGGCGCGGCGACTGCTGCTGGTCGAACAGCCGGGACCGTGGGGACGGGCCGGGCTGCGCGAATCCCGTTACGATCACGAGGTTGCCGCGGTGCTGGAGCGTCGGGCCAACGGCGCGGGTCTGCGCGTTCTGGCGATTCGCCGGCCCGGACGGACCCCCCGCAATGCGGTCCGTCGCTGGGCGATCGCGGACTGCGCACCGGGGCAGGAATCCCTGCGCTGGGGGCGATTCGGCAACGACGCGGAGCTGCTCGAGTTCCCGCTCGACGGATCGGCCGGAAGGCTGGACGACCGGCCGACCTACCTGGTCTGTGCGCACAGCAAGCACGACACCTGCTGCGCGCTGCGTGGCCGGCCGGTCGCAGCGGCGCTCAGCGAGCAACGGCCGGGACGAGTGTGGGAGTGCAGCCACGTGGGCGGTGAACGCTTCGCCGCGAATGTGTTGGTCTTGCCACTGGGCTTGATGTACGGACGGGTGCTCCCTTTCGCGGCCGCCGAGTTCGCCGAGGCCAGCGACAACCGCGAGGTGGTCGGCGCGTTGCTGCGTGGACGGGTGGGCCTGCCGTCGAT
Source organism: uncultured Actinomycetota bacterium (assembly GCA_963839175.1). Classification (GTDB taxonomy): domain Bacteria; phylum Actinomycetota; class Actinomycetes; order Mycobacteriales; family Jatrophihabitantaceae; genus CAWIUB01. The sequence continues at coordinate 6,882 of CAWIUB010000032.1, read as the reverse complement.
TGCCCAGGCGGCGTTGGCGTACGCGTATGAGCACCTCGCCTTGCGTCGTGCCGACGCTCTGCGGGTAGTGCATGTCGGTCTGATCGAGGATGGCCAGGGCGTGGTGCGGGTGGCCACGCCGCACCAACCAGTCGACGTCACCGTCCGGGTCGAGAAGGTGGCGGCTGACGGCCTCACCTGCGCGAATCCGCGCCCGAACGCCTACCTGCGTTACCGCCCGGTGAGCGTGGTAGCCGTGGAGTGACAGGCACCGCCGGCGTCTAGTGAGCGATCGCCTCCGGGTTGTCCTTGAGCCGTTGGCGGGAGGCCGCGATCTCCTGCTCGGCTTCGGCGCGTCCTACCCAGGTGGCGCCTTCGACGCTCTTGCCGGGCTCGAGCTCCTTGTAGACCTCGAAAAAGTGCTGGATCTCCAGCCGGTCGAACTGCGGTAGGTGGTAGATGTCGCGCAGGTGGTCCAGCCGCGGGTCCTTGACGGGGACGGACAGCACCTTGTCATCCGGGCCCTTCTCGTCGGTCATCCGGAACATGCCGATCGCCCGGCAGCGCACCAGCACGCCCGGGAACAGCGGGTCGCCGGGCAACATCACCAGGGCGTCTAGGGGGTCGCCGTCGAGGCCCAGCGTCCCCTCAATGTAGCCGTAGTCGGCCGGGTACTGCGTCGAGGTGAACAGCGTGCGGTCCAGCCTGATGCGCCCGCTCTCGTGGTCGACCTCGTACTTGTTGCGGCTTCCCCTGGGGATCTCGATCAGGACGTCGAACTCCACGGCTGTGCCTCCTGTCCGGCAATTGCGGTGGCACTAGTGTGGCGCACCGTGGGCCGCTCCGGGATACATACCGGATTGGGCGGGCTGCTCGCCTTCGTGCTCACCCTCGCCGTCGCGATCGGCGGTTACGTCGCGGCAACCCAGCTTCAGCTCCATCGCGATACGGCTGGCTCGCCCGCATCAGCCCTGCCCTCCGCTGCGGTCGCGGCGAGCGTTGCGCCCTCCTCGGCCGCTTCGAGCCCCGCCGCGGCACCGGTGCCGGCCGCGGTGCGAACGGCCCTGGCTGGCGTGCTGGCCGATCACCGACTGGGCGGCCGGGTGCTCGCCGACGTGAGCGACGCGGCGACCGGTGCGGTTTTGCTCGACCGCGGGGGCTCGACCGCTGCGCCACCGGCCTCGACCGCGAAGATAGCCACCGCTGCCGCTCTGCTCGAGGTGCGCAAACCCACGGACCGGATCATCACGCGGGTGGTGGCGGGCGCCGACGCCGGGACGGTCGTGCTGGTCGGCGGCGGTGACCCGACGCTGACCGCAGCCGCGCCCGGTCAAGACGGCGCGTACGCCGACGCGGCCCGCATCAGCGAGCTGGCGGCGCAGCTGCAGAAGTCCGGGGTGGCGGTCACCCGCGTGCTGGTCGATGCATCGCTTTTCGGCGGCCCGGACGTCGCGCCCGGCTGGGCGCCGGGCGACGCTCCGTCCACCTTCGCCGGGCCGATCACCGCCGTCATGGTCGACGGCGCCCGCGACGAACCGGGCGCCGAGCAGCGCAGCGCCGACCCGGCGGGGGCGGCCGGCCGCGCCCTGGCGAGCGCACTCGGGCTGCCCGGCACGTCGGTCACCACTGGGCGAGCTCCGGTCGGCGCCCGGGTGCTGGCCTCCGTTGCGTCTGCTCCGATGAGTGAGCTGGTCGAGCAGATGCTGCAGCAGTCCGACAACGTGATCGCCGAATGCCTGGCCCGGCAGGTGGCCATCGCGGAGGGCCTGCCGGCCACGTTTGCGGGCGCGGTCACCGCGATTCGGACGGTGCTGCACGAGGCGGGGGTGAGCATCGGCTCGACCATGTTCGACGGCAGCGGCCTGGCGGCCAGCGACCGGCTGGCCCCGGCATCGCTCGTGGACCTGCTCGATCTCGCCGCGTACGGCCCACGCGCCGAGTTGCGCGACGTCATCGCCGGACTGCCGGTCGCCGGATGGGAGGGGACGCTCGCCGACCGCTACCGGGGCTCAGCCGGGGCCGGCTTCGTGCAGGCCAAGACGGGCACACTGACCGGGGTGTCGACGCTGGCCGGCGTAGTGCAGGACCGCGACGGCCGGTTACTCGCGTTTTCCCTTGTCGCCGACCAGGTCGGGCCGAGCCAGGGCGACACGGATGCTGCGGAAACTGCCCTGGACGCGGTAGCCGCGACCCTCGCTGGCTGCGGCTGCCGCTAACGCGGATTTCCGCGCAACTGGTTCGGGGCAAGGGGTCAGCTGATTTCGTAGCGCAGGGTGCGGTTTCCCCACCAGGGCACGGTGGTGTCGTTGGGGAGTGCGGCTGTGCGGAGTGTGGGTGAGTAGGCGCGCCGGTCGAGGCGGACGGTGACCGTGTCGGCGGTGGTGGTGATGGTGCCGGGGGTTTCCAGGAAGCGGCGTTGCAGGACGTCGGGGGTGACCCCGGCGTAGCCGGGCAGGCGGCCGCGCAGCGCGGCGGTGAGGGCTTGGGCGAGCACGCAGAGCATGATGTCGAGGTCGACGTTGAGGTTGACGGTCGAGGACAGGGCGTCGGCGTGGAAGGCTTGGATGATCTCGGCTAGGCGTTGTTCGATGGTCATCCGCCGGGCGTAGTGCTCGATGAGTGCCTTGACGGGTAGCTGCTCGTTGTTGGTGATGATGACGGTGGGGGCTTCGCGGCCGAGTCCGGTGACGATGAGTTGGCGCACGGTGCCGGGGTAGTTCGACAGCTGTACCCGCGATTGGTGGACCCGGGGGCGGTTGTAGCGTCCGGGCCGGTTCAGGGTGACGGTGGTGAACTCGGCGCCGGTCAGGGCGTTGATCTGTTTGACCAGGGCGGGTGAGCGCATCCGCAGGGTGAGGAATTTGACGCCGCGGGCGTCGAGTTCGGCGAGCACGGGCTGGGTGGTGACCTTCTGGTCCATGATCAGCATGTGCGGGTCGGCGCCGGACACGCTGTTCCAGTGGTCGCAGAACGCGATGACCTCGCGGGCCTGGCTGGCCTTGGACACCTCGGCGTTGGCGTAGAGCAGGTTGTGGGTGCCGCTGTCTTGGGCGAAGAAGGTCAACACCGAGCGGGCGCGTTGCGAGCGGGTGGGCACGTAGTGTTTCTCGAGCACCGGGTCCTGGCCCCAGTGCATGACGGCGTGGAAGTCCAGGTCGAAGATCGCGTCCTGTCCGGTGACGAGCCCACCTTTGATCATGTTGGTGTCCAGGGCGGCGAGGAAGCGGCGTTGATGCTCGTGGCTGGTGCGGTAGGAGTAGTCGGTGAGCGCGGTCTTCTTCGGCAATGTGGTCAGTCCGGCGAACAGGGCCGCGGCCGGGTCGGCGAGCAGTAGGTCATCGACGTGGGACACCCGCCGGGTGCGGGTCAGCTTCAGCGCCAGCAGCGACAGCAGCCACGAGGCGGCGGGCACGATTCGGGTGCCGGGGTAGCCGGCTCGGCGGACCAGCCCGGGTAGGTCGAGGGCGACCAGGTCGGGCACGAGCAGCAGCAGCCCGGCCTTGCCGGTCTCCACGCTGGCCGGCCAGGTGGCGAAGTCGAGTCGGGTGGTGCGGGGCAGGCGGGTGTCACGCCCGGGGGTGGCCGCGCTGATGCTGGCGGCCGGCTCGGGGTGGCGTAGCAGCCGGCCGAAGCCTTCCTCGGTGAGGATCTCGGCCACGCTGGTCCGGTTCAGCGGCCTGCCTTCGGTGGCCAGCTGGCGGGAGATCTCGTAGGTGGACAACCCTTGGCGGCGCAACTCGATCACCCGGCCGCGGGCCCGGTCCTTGGCCGGCGCGACCCCGGGCGGCGGGCCGGGCCTGCGTGCCGCGGCGAACAGGTGCAGCCGCCCGGCCCGGTGCTCACGCACCAGGTTGACCATCGCCCAGCGGGTGTAGCCGAACCGCTGCCCGGCCTGGGCGTGGGTCAGCCCGTCGACGTAGAAGGCCCGCAGCGCCTCGTAGCGGCGCTGGTTCACCTGCTCCGGCGCGGTGAACCACTCCGCACCTTCGTCTTGTGGTGATCCGGCTGCCATATGTCGTTTCTAGCATGGCTGATGCCCTGGTGGTTCGACCTCCGTCCTAGTGGCGTGTCGGCGCGATTCGTCAGTGTTTACAGGGCTTATCTCAAGTGCGTGGCCCCTCGCGCCGCAGCTGATCAGTCGATACCAGAACTACATGATTTGTGATTTAACAACCAGACCGCAGCACACCAGCGACAGCGGTTCAACCCGCCACCGGCCGAACCACCCGTCAAACATGGACATCCACGTCCGCACGCCGACGATCACTCGCCCCAACCGTTGCGTCGACCAGTTGCGCGGAAATCCGCGCTAACGCCCGCGGCGGTGGGTGGGTGGATCCGTCGGCACGTCGGCCCCGGTCGGATCGGCGGCCCGGGCGGCGCTCGGCAACGCAACCAGCATCGGCTCGAGCAGCGCCGCGAGCAGCCCACCCAACAAGGGGGCCACGATGAACAGCCACACGTGTGCGAGCGGCTCACCCCCGTTAAACAGCGCCGGGCCCAGCGAACGGGCCGGGTTCACCGACGTGCCGTCGAGCGGGATGCCGAGCATGTGGATCCCGGTCAGCACCAGGCCGATGGCGAGCCCCGCGAATCCCGGCGACGCGGCCCGTCCGGTGACGAGCAGTACGACGAAGACCAACAGGAAGGTCATGATGATCTCGAGGACGAATGCGCCCGGCCCACTGATCGTCTTGCCCCAATCATTCGTGCCAAGGGCGCCGGTCTGGTCCTTCACCCGGCCGAAGCCGTCCACCATCATCTTCAGCAGCGCGGCGCCGGCGATAGCCCCGAGGAACTGTGCCACCCAATAGATGACGGCACGCTGCAGGGTCATCCCGCCATGCAGCAGGACGCCGAGGGTGACGGCCGGATTGACGTGGCATCCAGACGTCGGACCGATCGAGTAGGCCAAAGCGAGCAGCACCAGCCCGAAGGCGAACGCCACGCCGACCGGGCCGAGCCGGTCGATGCCGGCGACGGCCGACCCGACGGCGAAGAACACCAGGACCAACGTGCCTACGAACTCGGCCAGGGCTTCCCGAACCTGCTGCGTCATGACTCTCCTTCGGGTAACCGGCAGCGTGTGAGTGCGCTAGGTCTTCGAGCCGGCACCCTACCGACGCGCTGCGGTGGTTCCGGGACGGCACGCGGATGCGCCTTCGGCAAGATCGTCACTCGTAGTTCCGCGGTGACGACAAGGACATATGCGTCTGCTAGCCTCAGCGCGCTCACAAAGGACCACAATCCGGACTCGGGGCGCTCGGAGGCCAGCACATCGTGCGGTTCACGGGGAGCAAGCGGCTGATCCGCCGCGCGGCGATTGTGCTCACTGCGGTCCTGGCGACCCTCGTCTCCCTGGTGATCGTGCCCGGGGCTGCGAACGCGGCCCCCACGGCGACACTGGGATTGTCCAAGCAGGCCTTCGCCTCCGGCACCAACGACCCACTCACCAGCCCGGTCACCCCCGGCGGGGGGTTCGACTATCAGCTGTCGGCGTCGTGTTCCGGGCTGACGCAAGGCTGCATCAGCGCCAAGACCGTGGACGTACTGCCGCCGGACATCATCTTCAATGGCTGCGCCCCGTCTCCACTGTTCACCTGTTCGTTCGTCGCGGCGACCCGCACCCTCACCGTCACCTACGCGGATGTGCTCCCGGCGCCGCCCAATCCGCCCGGGTCGATCGGTATGCCGGCCGGTTCGACCCGCACCGCGGTCGTGCACGTCACACTGAACCCGGCGACGACGGCTCCGGACGGCTCGACGATCACCAACACGGCCACCACCACCGCCGACAACGCCGACACGGTGACCGACTCGGCGGACATCACGGTGTCGGTGCCACGCACCGTGACGCCGATCGCGACGAAGGCGATGAACCCGGCCTCGTTCGTTGCCCAGTCCGGTGCCACGACGATCGCCACGGTTTCGGTCCGCAACGCCTCGAGCGCAACCGCGCAGGTCACGCAGCTGTCGGTGGCCGACACGAGCGTGAACACCTGGGATGACTTCAACCTGACCACGCTCGGCCCCGTCTCGAGCTTCCCGGAAGGCGCAGACCAGGTCTCGAATGCAGTACTGTACCAGCCCTGCACCGTGCAGCGTCTTCGTCGCCGGGCCGTTCGTGTCCGGGCCCGACATCGCGCTGCCCAGCGGTGTCGACCCGGCGACGGTCACCGGCATCCAGTTCGTGTTCCGCAACGCGAACGGCACGGTGCTTCCGCCGAGCTCGACCGGTGGGGTGGTGCCGATCGGGCTGATACTGCGGGACACGGTCCGGTCGACCGGCCTGCCGCTGAATCCGGGCTCGGCACTGACCCAGCAGAACTGCGCGTCGCCATCAGCGGTGGACGCCGTGGCTGGACCGACCACCGGCGCGAACGCGTGCGCGGCCTTCACCATCCAGCCCGGCACACCGTTGATCCGGGCCAGCAAGAGCTTCTTCCCGGACGCCGCCGGCTCGTACACCAACAACGGTTACGCGGTCAGCGGGCAGGGCTCGGGCGTGACCGCGCTGACAAAGGTTGAGAACCGATCGGCCTTCAACGTCATCAGCCTGACGATCACCGACCCGTCGGCCACCACGCCGAGCAACTTCAGCGACGTGGACGCCACGCAGCTCCGGCTGGTCTTCCCGGCCGGCGCCACCGCCGCCTCCGGCTCGGTCACCTGCGGCAACGGCACGACGGTGCCGTTCACCGCGACGGCGACCGGCAACCTGCCCACCGGCTGCCCGGCCGGCAGCCCGCCCACTTCGATCACCGTCACGTACACCGGGTCGATCCCCCCGGGCGCCACCGGGCAGCTCGGTGTGCACGGCACGCTCAGCGCAGCCGCGCTCGGCGGCACGACGATCACCGACTGCTCGGATGCCGCGATCACCGCGCCGCAGGGCTCGGCGGC
>CAWIUB010000031.1:0-62022 GCA_963839175.1 uncultured Actinomycetota bacterium | reverse complement strand
CGTCGCTCATCTCGTGGGTGGCGACGAGGGCATCGATCGCGCGGTGTCGACGGTGATCCTGCACGATCCGCTGACCGAGATACGCCGGGTGGCGGGTGGGTTTCCTGTTGGCGATAGGCGTATTGCCGACGGGCGACGCGTGGCGGGAACTGCTCAAGACGGCGAGCGCGCGCGGATATGTCTGCGTCGCGGTGAAGCCCTCTGGCGTGTCCACAGCAGTTCGCGACAGCGCTGCTGACAGTGAGCTTGCGGTGCTTTCGCTCGCGGACGAGATCTCCTGGGAACACCTCGTCACGCTGGCCTCGTCGGCGATGCGGCACAGCTACTTCTCCGAGGCGGCACTGGGGAACACGCGTCTCGGCGACCTGTTCGCCCTGGCGAACGCCGTTGCGACCACGGTCGGTGGGGCCACCGCGATCGTCGACTCGCGGCAGAGCGTCATCGCCTACTCCACAGTCGAGGGGCAGCCGATCGACGAGACGCGTCGAAGAGCATCCTGGGACTTCGCGTTCCTTCCAGACCAGCTACCGACGTCGAGTACCCCGCCGTCCATGGCGCCTCAGGCGTCGTCGGGTTTTCCGCCAGCAACTGTGACTACCCGCGGCTGGCCGTGCCGATCCGCGCCGGTGGCGAACTGCTCGGCTCGGTCTGGGTGATCGACGAGAGGGCTGGCCCAGGATCAACGATGTTCCTGCTCTGCCGGGCACCGCGCCGACGCCGTCCGCGACGCGATCGCCGCCGGTGGAACATGACCGTTATCCGGGTGTCTGTTTGACGCATGTGCTCGCGACAGGAACAATCAAAGGCCAGATCTTTCGCATGCGAAGGCGAAGACATGGCCACAGGGCGACGCAGCCCAAAGAGGAGTCAACCCGAGTCCGAGGGTGCGGAGGACGAACAACAAGGCAGGCCGCCGTGGTAGATCTGATGCTTCGGGCTGGTCACGTGCAGGTCGCCGCTATGACGGCGACGAGCCGGTTCTTGTCGAGTTGGGCTCAGAGCGCCGACGAATACGCGCAGGTTCTCGGAACCGAGATCTGCGATCTTCTTTCGAGGGCCGAGCGCCTTCAGAGGAGGCCGCGACGCGATTCGCCAACGCGGCCAGCACCTATCTCCGTGAGCTGACTGATCTGCCAGCGAAGGTGGTCAAGCTCTTCAACGAGCAGATTGCGAAGGAACCAACAAGCGGCACGTACCCGGCGGGCCCGCGCAAAGCCATAGGTGGTGGTCCCGTGATCTCAGCGACCGCATTGGCTCCCACCGACGGCGCGGTCTGGCAACTTCCCGGCCGCCTCGGCCTCACCGCGGACATCCGCCGGCTCGACGACGTCATAGCAGCGTGGGCACAGACCGTCGACGACGAGGTCCGTCCAATGGTCGAGCGCCAGCTAGGCGGCCGCGCGAAGCGCTACCGGCCGGCGACTGTTTTCTCGTGCTATCCAGCGTCCGCAACTGGGAAACCGCCGGACACGGTCGTCCGTTAGGCGGCGGCGATCGAGCTGCCGCACAACGTCTCACTGATCGTCGACGACATCCTCGACCGTTCGCGTTACCGGCGCGGGGTTCTCTCGCTGCACTGCAGGTTCGGTTTCCTGCAGGCGATGATGACGTCGGGCTACATCGGTTTCTCGGCGTCGACGCTAGTCGCGGACGATCCGTACAGCGTCCGTCTGCTTGCCGAGCTGATGCAGCGTCTCGGCGTCGCGGAGTGCGCCCAGTGGCGCCTCCGTCGCCGCCCACTCGGCATCGAGGACTGGCGCGCGATCGCGGGCGAGGATACAGGCTCGATGTTTGAGATCTGCGCTCGCCTCGGCACCCGCGACGATCGCCTGGCGAGGTTCGGCAAACTTCTTGGCCTCCTCTACCACGGGTGGACGACGTCGCAGACGTGCGGGAACCGCCGCCCTCGGCGGCGGCAGCGAGAAGGATATCGCCGACGGAATTTTTACGCTTCCCGCGGCGATCGCAATCCGCAACCCGGAGACGGCGCTGCTCTTCGAACGCGCCGATGCCGTCGAGGCGCTCACTGAGCGCCTCTTTGACGCACTCGACGACGCGAAGGTTTCCTCGATCGAGTTGCCGCCGACGCGGAGCGCGAGGCACGCGAACGCACGCTGAGCTGCCGGCTTCGGGAGCTATCGCCTACACTCGGGGAGCTCGCGAAGCGAATAGCTGAGCCCAGCCTATTCAGGTGGGCCGCACCAGCGATCTTTGAGTGTGTTGTTGATCTTCTCGTGGTTTAGGTTCGGGTCAGCGCGTGGGTGATCGCCCGGCGTGCTGGTCTGCCGGGTGCTCCGAGGTCCGGTCGGGGGGCCTTAGACCGCCCCGGTTTTTCCGGAGACTCGGTTTGGTGTGAACCGGCCACATGCGTAACCATTCAGGTCGCTGGTATCGGTGGTGTCCAGGGGTTTCCGGTGATGGCGTCGTGTAGTGCGGTGAGGACGTCGTCGCCGTGTTTGCGGACGGTGGAGATGTATCCGCGCGCGTAGCCAGTTGGTGGCGCCGGTGGCGGCGCGGTGACAGCCGGAGATTTTGATCTGGGTCTTGACCGGGCGCAGGTCGCGTTCGGAGCCGTTGTTGGTGAATGGCACGGCGAGGTCGCCGGTGAAGCGCAGGATCTCGTCCGCGCGGTCGCGGAGGCGTTCGAGGAGGTTGCGGGCCTTGGTCTGCTTGCGCCCGTCGGTTCGTCGGTGTTGGGCCAGTCCGACGAGCACGGCGTGCCGGTACAGCATCAGCGCTTCGGCGGCCCGTTCGGGGGGATGAGGTTCAGTCCGTCATCTCGGGCGGTGCGGGCGGCGCTGGCCAGCTGGGCCAGCGCGGAGCGGGCCTGGCCGGGCCAGATCTGCTCGGGGTGCTGCTCGGCGACCGCGGTGAGCTCGCGGAGCAGGTGCGCTCCGCACAAGGCGTGCCGGGCCGGGTAGCAGTCGTACACGGACAGCGCGTCGTGCACCGCGGTTCCCGCGTAGTCGGGCAGCACCCCGAAGGAGTCGACCGCGACCCGGCCGCGGCTGACGTGCAGGTGGTAGGCGGTGAGCAGGTCGGTGCGGGCCACGTGCAGGCCCGCCTGTGCATCCGGTGCTCGACGACGCGGACCTTCACCAGCGGCACGTCACGGACCTGCCGCACGATCATCCCGGCCGCCTCGGCGTCATCCACCGCCGGATTCGCCGGCCACAGCGCAAGGCCGATCGCCCAGGCCGCTACGTAGCCGATGCCCGCCGCCGCGGGCACGCTGATCAGCACGCGACGACGCGACCAGATGGGCGTGCGTGGCGCGGTCACGGTCTGCGTCGTCATGGAGCGGCTCCTCGCTATCGCTACGTGAGTGTGCTCGGTGGGGGTCATGTTCGTTCGAGGGTTTGCTTTAGTACGTCGAGGTTGGCGGCTACCGCGGTCTTGTTCCGGTGCGTCGCTATGGGTGCCAGCAGGTTCAGCGGGCGCGGCGGCTGGAGGTCGACGGTGTTGGTGATGGTGGTGGCGTTGCCCTGTGGGTGGAGCGTGTAGCTGAGCTTCGCGGGGAAGGAGTTGAGCGAGCCGCGGATGGTGAGCCGGCGGTCGGGCTCGAACTCGGTCACCTTGAGGGTTTCCTCGCTGTGGACGGGGATGGTGCGGGTCTGCTGGTATCGCGCGCCGACGTGCACCGGACCGGTGGTGATCTTCCGGGTCTCGCGGATCGCGTAGTTCCACCGGGTAGGTTTTCCAGGTCGGCCAGGTAGGCGAATACCGCAGCCGGTTGACGGTCGATCGTGATCGTGTTGGTGAATCTCATCTGAGCTGCCGTTCTTATCGTGCGCTGTCGAGTAGACGCCGCGCTGCGGTTGGATCGTGTGCCGGCAGGATGACCAGACCGGGCATTCGTTCGGCGAGGGCGAGCACTTTGTCGGTTGTCCTGGCGAGTTGGCTGCGGTCGCCGACGCCGGGAAGCTGGCGCCGCTCGAGCAGCGCGGCCTGGTAGGTGAGGTCGCCGACCAGTAGCAGCGGCGGCAACGCACGCCGCCGGACGAGCAGCGAGATCGAGCCGGGCGTGTGCCCTGGTGCGGGGAGCAGGATGACTGAGCCGTCGCCCATGACGTCGAGTGATTCGGTGAACGGGCCTAGGGTCGCGTCGGTGGTCGGGTCGAAGCTGACGTGCCGCCACCTCGCGCCGGGAATGTCGATGTGCTCGCGGAGGAAGCCGCGGGCTTCGGGGGACAATCCTGTTAGCTGCGCACATTCCGCGGCGGTGACCAGCAGGTCTGCGTTGCTCAGCTGGGGGATCCCGCCGATGTGGTCCTGGTGCAGGTGGGAGACGATCGCGGTGTCGACCTCGGTGGGGGAGTACCCGAGGCTGGCAAGCTGGGCGTCGAGCGTGTCGTCCTCGCCGATCTGGAACCGGGCCAGGCGGTCGTAGACGATCCCGGGCAACCCGCCGGGGAAGTACGCGTCGTCGGTCACCGAGGCACGGTCCTGCCCGGTGTCGAACAGCAGCAACCCCTTGGCGTGTTCGATCACGTAGACGTTGATCGGCCGTGGCGGCAACCATCTGCGTGAGGTCAGCAACCACCAGTAGAGCGGCGTGCTGGTGCCGAGGGCATGTTCGGGATGGATCTCGACGCTGCCGGTGCTGATGACCGATACCGCGGTGACCGGGTCTGCTGTTGCGCTGTGCGCCGGCACCGTGGTAGCTGCGCTGGACATGTGGGCCTCCTCTGATCCCGACGAGCCGATCGATTCGGGCCGTCGACATCAGCCTTCGCGCGTTGTCGCTGCGTGTCTGTGACTTGGGTAGCGGGTCTGCGTAACCGAAGTCACCCGGCGGTCGGATTCCAGGTCTGGTCGTGCAACCCGGCCGGGTCGAGGATCTGGACGCTGTTCGGCGAGGTCGCGACCAGCCGCGCCAGGCGCAGATCCCGCAGCACTCGAGCCACCACCTCGCGCACCGAGCCGGCGGCATCGGCGAGTTCTTGCTGCGACACGCGGGCGACGAGGGGGCCTTGCGGACGCTGCTGGGCGGAGGCCAGATCCAGCAGGTGCCCAGCGATCCGCTGCCGCACCGAGCCGAAGGCGTTGATCGCGGTCTGCTGCAGGTTCTCATAAAGCGGCGCTTCCGGGTTCTTCGTGGGTCGGGTCTGGGTGTGACGGGCGCTTGGCGGCAGGATCTGTCGCATGCGCGACACCGAGTTGTACCGCCATCTGCTGGGGTTGGTCGCGCCGTGGGAGGTTGATCGCGTCGAGCTGTCGGCCCCCGGCGGGCGGGTGGACGTGTGGGTCGGGCATCCGGGCCGGACGCGGTTCGCGTGCCCGGACTGCGAGCGGGAGCTGGCGGTCTACGACCACGCCGAGGAGCGGGCTTGGCGGCATCTGGACTCGTGTGCGTTCTTGACGTTCCTGCACGCCCGCCCGCCGCGGGTCGAGTGCCCCGAGCACGGGGTGCGGCAGGTGCGGCTGCCGTGGGCTGAGCCGCACGCACGGTTCACCGTGTTGTTCGAGCGGCTGGCCATCGACGTGCTCGCCGCCTGCGACGTGGCCTCCGCGGCCGGGTTGCTGCGGGTCAGCTGGGATGAGGCGTGGCACCTGATGGACCGCGCGGTGGCCCGGGGCCTGACCGCGAAACCACTGACCGCCCCGGCGCATGTCGGGGTCGATGAGAAGGCGGCCGGGCGGGGACAGGACTACATCACCGTGGTCGCCGACCTGGACACCGGCACCGTGGACTACATCGCCGACGAGCGACGCCAGGCCAGCCTGGACGGCTACTTCGAGAAGTTCACGCCCGAGCAGCTGGCCGGCATCCAGGCGGTCGCGATGGACATGTGGGAGCCGTTCGCCAACTCGGTGCGCGCGCACCTGACCGACCCGGACGACAAGATCGTGTTCGACCGGTACCACCTGATGGGCTACCTCACCGGCGCGGTGGACACCGTCCGCAAGCAAGAGAACCGGGCGCTGGTCGCGGCCGGTGACAAGAGCCTGGCCGGTTCGAAGTACCTCTGGCTGTACTCGGCCGAGAACCTGCCCGACCGTCACGCCGACCGGTTCGCCACGCTGCAGGCCGGCGACCTGCGCACCGCGCGGGCGTGGGCGATCAAGGAGAGCCTGCGGCACTTCTGGTCCTATAAGCGCCGCGGCTGGGCGGCCAAGCACTTCAACCGCTGGTACTTCTGGGCCACCCACTGCCGGCTCAAACCGATCATCGACGCGGCTAAGACACTCAAACGTCACCAGGCGGGGCTGCTGTCCTACTTCGCCCACCGGATCACCAACGCCGGCGCCGAAGGCCTCAACTCCCGCATCCAGGCGATCAGAGTCTCAGCGCGTGGCTACCGCAACCGCGAGCACTTCAAGACCGCGATCTACTTCCACCTCGGTGGCCTACAGCTCTACCCGGCCACACCATGACCCACGGACTTCCCGGAAGCGCCCATAAAGCCGGCGGTTCAGCTCCTCCGCCAGCGCCCACGCGACCCGGCCGTCGGCACGCGCCGCGGCCATCAACGCCGCGGCGTCGATCCGGAACAGGGTCGACTCCGCCAGCGTCTGAGCACCGACGTCAGCCGGTCCCCCGACCATGACGGCGATCCCGAGCACGTCGCAGTCGCGCGCGTACCGGACCGTCACCTGCCGGCCCTCGGGCGAGCTCATGTAGACGCGCAGCAGGCCACGCACGACCAGCCACGTCCGGGCAGTCGAACCCTCCCAGTAGATCGTGCTACCCGCCCGGTACTCGGTGCGATCCCCCGCCCCCAGCAGCTCGTCGACCAGAGCGGGCGGTAGCTTCCCGAGGAAGGTGGAAGCCCGCCCCGACACGCGAGGACAACCAGATGAGCAAGCCATCCCGACGGCCACCATTCGCCCAGACCCGCCGGGCCCTCGCCGACGCGCTCGCCGAGATCGACGGACTACTACCCGGAAGCGTCATCGTGCGACAGATGCGCTGCGGCAAACCCGGCTGCGCATGCCGAGCCGACCCGCCCCGGCTGCACGGCCCCTACATCCAGTGGACCCGCGCCGTGCACGGCAAGACCGTCACCCGATACCTCAGCCCGGACCAGCTCGCCCGTTACCAACCTTGGTTCGACAACGCCCGACGGATCAAGGACCTGCTCGCCAAGCTGGAGATCGCCTCACTACACGCGTTCGAGGCAGCTGAAGGACCTCCACCCACACCCGGCCGACAGACCCGTCGACGCGCTCGATAACCACGCGCCGCGACCGAATCGCAGCGACCTGACCCCGTCCCACCTATCAAACTCCGGACATCTCGAGACCGATCACCACACTCAACGACCCTCTGCAGGAGCCGCACCCTTATCTATTGGGTGTTGCCGCCGTCGCGGTAACCGCAGGACACGACCGGGACAGGTCCTACACCTTCCTCTTCGCTGCGTTCTTCAATGACCCCGGCGATAAGCGGGTCGACATCGATGGCCAGCCAGGCGAGCGTTCGTCTCGTCATAGCCTGCCGATGGCAGCGTTTCATGGCGCCTCAACCGAGATCTCCTTTGCGCCAACGCGCCGGCCAGTCCCTGGGCCCCTTCCGAACAACCGCGCAAGTATGTACGAGACCTAGCATCGGCGGTTACGGCGTTGACATGTCTACGCCGCAGAAGTCCCTGAAAAACAAGGCGTGCGTGAAGCCGAGGAACGCGAACGTCTCGGGCCTACCGAGGCCCCGCCGCCTGCGGTTCTCGGCGGCGAACCGCCCGAACTCGATCAGGCGTGTCTTCTCGGTGTTCAGCTCCAGGTTGAACCTGGCAAAGCGTTGCACCAGGTCCGCTTGGAACCGTTCGGCATCAGCGCGATGCTGAAAGCCAACAACGATGTCGTCGGCGAAACGCACGATGATCACGTCACCATGCGCCTGCCGCTTCCGCCAGTGCTGGGCCCACAGATCGAAGACGTGGTGCAGGTAGACGTTGGCGAGCAGGGGCGATGCGACTCCTCCAACGCAGTTGGCAATCAGGCCGTGTTTCGCCCTCCGAGTCGGCCTCGGTGCTGTCATCGGCTCGGCCGCCGGTGTTGCTGCGGGTCGGGATGGAGTGCCGGATGGTGATCTTGTCGGGGCCGACGAGGACGTCTTTGACGAGCAGGCGCAGGACGCGCTGGCGTTCGGTGATGGTCGTGCTGGCGGCTCTGTCGCGCAGGCCGGTGAGGAAGTCTTCGAGGTTGTCGGCGAGTTGGAGGTAGACCTCCCGGTCGGCGAGCTGCGCGTCGAGGGCGTCGCGCTGGTGGCGCAGGCTGGTTTCGCGTGCGCGCAGCTCGGGCATGCGCTCGCGCAGTTCGTCGAGGGAGATCAACTCTTCCTGAAAGGCGCCGATGAGTCGGGTGATCGCTGTGGTGGTCTTGGCCAGGCCGGCGTCGAGACGCTTGCGCTGCACGGTGGCCGGGTCGGCGGTGCGAACCTGCTCGAGTCGCTTGGTGATCTCGGTGCGGATCAGCGCCGGGTCGGCGAGCAGGTCGGTGATGTGGTCCCAGACGACGGTGTCGAGGTAGTCGGCGCGGACCGGCTTGTTGCCGCAGACCCGGCCGTGCTCGTAGCGGTAGTCATCCGAGCCGAGGCAGCGGTAGTAGTAGATCTTCTTGTTCGTCGTTCGCGTCGAGGTGCGGTAGTAGGCGTATCCGCAGCCGCTGCAGGCACAGATGCCTTGCAGCAGCGAGGGATTGCGGCTGTTGCGGGTGGCGAAACGCTTGTTGTCGGCCAGTCGCCGCTGCGCTCGCTGCCAGGTGTCCTCGGCGACCAGTGCCGGCACGGGGATCTCCAGCCAGTCCTCGCGGGGCCGGTCGGTGACGGTGTAGTGCCGGGGTGTGGCGCGCCCGGCCAGGCGGGCGGTGCGGTTGAGCCCGGCGCGCTGTTCGGTGCGCATCGTCTTGCCAAAGCAAGCCCGGCCCGCGTAGGCGGGGTTGCGCAGCATGCCCCAGATCACCGAGCGGTCCCAGCGGCTCTTGCCGGTTCGGCTGGGCACGCCCAACCCGCTGGTCCAGCGGGTCAACTCGGCGATCGCGGCCCCGCCGTCGGCGTAACGAGCGAACAATTCAGCGACGATCGCCGCTTCGTGCGCGACGATCTCGTAGCGGGCGTCGGCGTGATCGCTCTTGCGGATATATCGGTAGCCGAAAGGTGCACCGGAAAGCACGTTGATCGTGCCCGCCTTGGCGCGGTGAGTCTTGCCGCGGCGGGTGCGCTCCAGGATCTGAGCGCGTTCGTACTCGGCGATCATGCCTTGGAACTGCACCAGCAGCGCGTCTTCCGGGCTGTCGCCGCGCGGGCCCTTGACGAACACCACGCTGGTGCCGGCCTTGGCGAACTCCTCGATCAGCAGCGCCTGGTAGGCGTACTTGCGTGCCAGCCGGTCCGGGGAATACACCAGCAGCACGTCCACCGGGACCTGGCAGACCAGGTCGCGCAGCCGTTCCAGCGCCGGGCGGACCAGGCTCGCCCCGGAATGCCCGTCGTCCTCGAACACCCACTGCTCAGGCACGTCCAGACCCAGTTGTTCGGCGTGCGCGCGCAGCGCCGCGGTCTGCGATCCGATCGTCTCGGCCTCCTTCTGCCGGGCCGAGGAGACCCGGGCATAGATCGCTGCGTTGCTCATCGGCACGGCTCACTTCCTGACCAACGCGCACGCAGCGCGACGGTCGTTCGGGGACAAGGATGCGGTAGGCCGCCGACAATTCCGCGGCCTGCAGGCGATCGAAGACGAACTCGGTCTCGACCACCCGCCCACTCACCGGCGCGGATGGTCTCTGCGCGCCCGCGCCAGGAACTCCTCCAACGCCTGGCCGACCACCGCGGACAGTGTGCGGCCCGACGCGGCGGCATGCGTCCGGACCCGCGCGATAAGTGGCATCGGCAGCTTGACAGTGAACACCGCGGCCGGGGCTGGCACCTGCACATGACCGGACCGGCCAGCGCGCTGCACGTAACGGTGCGCCTGCCGGGGCGAACAGCCGAACCGACTGGCCAGCTCCCGCGCGGCATCCGCCGCCGACACACCCACATCCAGCAGATCCGCAGCTGCATTGACACGCTCGGCGAGCACATCACCAGGCGCGCGAGCACGGCCAGCAGACCCACCCCGAGACATGTCACTAAAGTACTACTCGACATGTCAACCGGCCTCAGTAACGCGCCGCGGCAGTTCAAGTCGGCGGTAGCTCAGCGATACGTCGAAACAGAAGTTGCCAACTGCGTTGGAGGAGTCACTGTGGCCCCTTGCGGGGCTCCCTCCTCGCTTGCCGACCACGACCCGTCCTCGATCACTCCCGCGTTCAGCCATTTCTGGATGAGCCGCAGGACCCGCTTGTCCGCGATCCGATGCTCGACGAACGTGCGCATCCACCCGTGGTCGATGGCGTCGTAGAAGCCACGGATGTCCGCGTCGAGTATCCAGTTCACCTTCTTCTTGTCGATCCCGACCGCCAGCGCATCGAGCGCCTGGTGCGGGCTACGCCCTGGCCGGAACCCATAAGAGAAGCCGACGAAGTCCACCTCGTAGATTGCGTTCAGCACCTCGACGACCGCCCGCTGGAGGATCTTGTCCTCCACGGCGGCGATGCCGAGCGGGCGAGCCCGCCCGTCCGCCTTGGCGATGTACGCCCTCCGCGATGGCTTCGCCCGGTAGGCGCCGCGATGGACCCTGGCGTGCAGGTCCTGAAGGTTGGCCTCCAGGTCCTGCCCGTAGGCTCCCCACGTCACCCCGTCCACCCCCGTCGCGGCCTTCGGGTTGATCGCCCGGTAGGCCCTGCGGAGCCGGTCGACGGTGACGTGGTGCAGCAGCGCGGTGAACCGCGCGTTCCTGTCCTTTCGTGCAGCTTGGCGCACACGTTCCAGCGCACTTGACGCGTCGACATCACGGCTCAGGGTCCGCGACGCGTTTTGCTGGTCCGTGTTCCCCTTGGCCAGCCGTCTTTCCTCCACCGGCTCCGCCACCGGTCGCCCGGTGTTGTTCGCCCGCTTCACAGGTACTACACGGCTGTCAGACTTCCCACGGTCGTTCATCTCGGGCGTGCGGCTTTCGCCTTCCCCGAGCGGCCCGCCCTGCCATCACCGCGTGGCGGGCAACCGTGGGATCTCCCGGTTCTCGTGCTTAGAGACTCAACGCATGCGCAGGCTCTCTGACCGCGCGGGGTCCGCTGGCAGCTCGCGATACCGCGGCCCTGCGATGTTGCCTTCCGACCACTGGGACGGCGTCGGCACCCCGGAGAGTTGATTTCGCGGCTCAATGACCCGGCCTACGTCTTCCTCTGTCAACGCTTCGCCTGCGTCCTCACGGGCGCCGACGCATGACTCGAGGTCACCGTGGATCGCTAGTCCTTCGATGTAGGACGTTTCCATGTCCCTTCTCTAAGCCGGTTTATCCCGGCGCTCCCCAGTCCTTGTCCCAACACCGCTTGCGAGTCACGGCCACCGCGTCGTGGGCACTTCGCCGCAGACGGTAGCCGTAACTGTCGGGATGGAAGATCGGCTCCAGCCGTTCTTCCAGCATCATCGCCGCCGCAGTCTGCGCCACCCGGTCGGCCGTGTTCGGGATGGTGGTTTCATACTGCTCCTCCTGCTGACGCGTTTAGGGATGTGCGACGTGGTGCTGGCATTTGCGAGCGCGTGACTCGGTCGCCGTCAGGATGGGGCACGGCACCGACGGTTTCTGGTGAGATCAACTGGTGGCGGTGGCGAGGGCGCGACGGGCCGCGGTCTTGAGGTGGGCCGACTCGGCGATCCGTCGTCGGCAGGCTGCCTCGATGGTCGGAGTCCAGGTGATGCACAGCCGGTTTCCCGAGCCGCGGCGAGCGTCGAGTTGTGCGGTCTCGATCCAGTAGTAGACGATGCCGGTGCTGCAGCCGAGCCGGGTTGCGGCGTCGGCGACGCCGATCTCCCCGGCGGCGTAGCAGTCCGGGGATGGGATCTTGTAGGCGTAGCGGACCCACTGCACCGCGGCGACGTCGAAGGCACGGCCCATGCCGGTGCGCAGCCTGGCGGTGTTGAGGTGCTCGACCAGTTCGTGGTTGGTCATGGTGGGGCCGAGTTGCGCGATGACGTGCACGGCTTGGGGCACGGTCCGCTTGGCCGTGCCGGGGTGCATGACGCGGTCCGCGCAGAGTTCGTCGGTGGCGCCGGTGTGCCAGCGGATCCCTATCCGGACCTGGTTCGGGCTGGTCTGCGGGCGCAGGGTGATGTCGGCGATCAGGGTGCGCAGCAGCCGTTTGCGGTCCTTGTTGCTGGTGGTGGGCGCGTGCCAGAGCTCGGGCAGGTCCGCGGCGAGCCGTTCCAGATCAGTGCGGCTGGGCAGCGGCGGCAGGCTGTCGTGCGCGGCGGCCAGCGCCTGCTCGGCCTCGGCTACCGCGACGAGCCGGGCCTCCCACCGGGACTCCAGACTGCGGGCCACCATCCGGTTCTCCGGCTCGACCGCGTGGAAGGCACGTTCGGCCCGGTCGGCCTCGTGGCGGGCGCGGTCAACGGCGAGTTCCGCGGCGCGGCTGACCCGCTGGTGCCGGTCGGCGACCTGGTCAGCGGCCGACAGGGCCAGGGCGATCTGCTCGGGGGTGAGGACCTCGAGCAGCGCGGCCGCGACCGCGTCGTCGACGGTGGCCGCGACGACGCTGCGGCAGGTCGGCGTGGTCAGCCGGTCGGCGCGGGAGCTGCATTCATAAGACGGGCGTTGATCGGTGTGGTAGTTGGTGCGCATCGGTTTGCCGCAGCTGCCGCAGCCGATGATTCCCTGACACAGGGCTGACCCTTCCCGTGGCGGGCGGGCACCGGCGTTGGTCCGGTTCGCGGCGAGCTTCGCCTCGTTGGCCAGGTAGTCGGCCCAGCTGAGGTAGCCCTCGTGATGCTCGGTGAGCAGCACAGGCCACTCGGTGCGCGGCCGCTCGACCAGCCCGGTGCGCACGGTGCCGTCGGGCTCGACCCGGCGGCGCGAGGCGTAACGGCCGTGCACGTAGGCCCCGGCGTAGCACGGGTTGCGCAGCACGCCGAGCACGCGGGCGTGGGTGAGCGCGCCCCAGCGCAGTTGTCCGGCCCAGGCGCCGCCGTAGGCGCGCAGCGGGAAGCGGCGGCCGGTGAACGCGGCGACCACGCCGTAGGCCGAGCCGCAGGATGCGAACGCGGTGAACAGGTCACCAATCGCGGCCTGGACCTCGGCGTCGGGGTCGATCACGACCTCGCCGGCGTCGTCGTGCAGGTAGCCGACCGGCAGCGGGGTGCGCAGCTCGCCGCGGGCGGCGGCGGCCTTCTTGCTGGCCTGCAGCCGCTGCGCCATCACGTGCAGTTCCACCTCGCCGAGGGTGGACTTCATCCCCAGCAGCATCCGGTCGTTGACATCGCGGGGGTCGTAGACGCCGTCGGCGTCGATCAGCAGCGTCTGGGTGATCGACGCGAACTCCATCAGCCGGGCCACCTCGGCGTTGGATCGGGCCAGCCGGGAGATCTCCATCCCGAAGATCGCGCCGACCTCGCCCGAGCACACCCTGCCCACCAGCTCGGTGAACCCGGCCCGGGCCACGCCCCACCGGCCCGAGACACCCAGGTCGGTGTCGATCACCAGCACGTCGGCCCGGGCCCAGCCCAGCCGCACCGCCTCCTCGGCCAGCCCGTACTGGCGGGCAGTGGACTCGGTGTGTTCGCGGACCTGGGCCATCGAGGACTGCCGCAGGTAGATCACCGCGGTTCGGTCCCGGTGACTGCTGGTGATCTTGTGTTCGCTGTTCACGGGCACCTCCGAGCGCCGCGACCGTCATGTTGGCCAGCACCGCCACCGCCTCGACCCGCGCCGGGCCGGCCAGCACCACGGCGCTGGCCATTCAGCTCAGCTCTCGCCGGGCCAGCAACTCGGCGTTGATCGCCGAGATCTCCGCCAGCGCGGTGTCGATCTCGCCGTGCCGGTGCAGGTAGCGGCTCACCACGTCGGCCAACGCCGGCGGCACGTACCGCAGCCGGCCGCGGCCGTGCGGGCGCGGGCTGAAGTAGGAGTACGGGCCGTGCGGCTGCCCGTCGGCGCACCGGCAGTCGCGCTTGCCGCAGCGCCGGGTCTGCTCCACCAGCGACCCGGCCAGCACCCGCTCCACGTCGCCGAGACCGGCCGCGACCGCGCGCCGGCGGGCCAACAACCGCCGCGTCGACACCACCGTCAGATCGTCGTTCTTGTGTTTTCCCATCACACAAGATTATGCCAGTCATCGTGATCAACGACCCTGAATCGCGCGGGTCAGCGTGTCGAGCGCACCCAGCCCCTCAGCCGAAAGCCGATACCTCGCCGGCGCCTCACCACGGTCCGTCCACGCCTCCGGCAGGGTGATCTGCCCGCTCACCCCACCGGAGCAGATAAACACCACCGCATCGCCGCGGCGCTTGACATACAAGACCTCCAGACGCTGCCCGAACAGCGGATGGAACGGATGCGTGACCTCCAGCGATCCCAAAGGATCCCTGGACGACGCGGCACTATGCCGCTTCCGTCGGCACCCCGAGCATTCTGGTGCCCGTGCCGTGCGGCTTGGCTATCTGCACCGCCTGCACCGGTGGCGGGAAGTAACTGCCTGCCGACATCCGGTCGGGTAGCCGACGGGGATCTCACCCGCCGGCTCCCACAGATCCGTGCGTGAACCTCTCGGCTCACACGCAGGGCCTCGGCAAAGTTGATCTGGTCGTTATCTGAGTCGTGTTGATCCCGGCTTATAGCAGCAGGGGTAGCACTCGGCTGGGATGTCGTGCGACTCGGCGGGTGGCGGCGGCGATGTTGGTGGCGCCGTGACGGCGGTGGATGCTGATGGCCAGGTTGCGCAAGACTGCCATCACGGCGGGGCCGTGGCCGACGCGGATCTGAGACAGGTCCTCGGCGAAGGTGACGTCACGGATCCAGTGCAGCCTGTTCTCGATGCTCCAGTGCCCGCGGATGATGTCGGCTAGTTCGTCGGGCCGGATCTGGTCCTGGTCGAGGTCGGTGATCGCGTAGACGATCTCGCTGTGCCATCGGCGTGCGGTCAGCGGGCGGCGGCGGCGGGTGATCTGGATCGCGAGGCGGGCGTGCGGGAAGCCGATCCCGACGCCGACTGCGGTGATCTTGACGGTGCGGGACTCGACCCGCCCGTGGCCCTTGCCTGCGGTGAGGTCCACGGCCGGGATGTCACGCCAGGGCAGGGTCTCGAGCTGCTGATACAGGCTGGGCTGGTTGCCCTTCACGATGAACACGTAGTGCGCGCCACGCCCGTGCAGGTACTCGGCGTGCTCGCGCTGGGTGTGCATCGCATCCGCGGTCACGACCGCTGCGGTGATGTCGACACTGTCCAGCAACGGCGCGAACGCGGTGATCTCGTTGGTCTTCCCGTCCACCACGCACTGCCCGAGCACCGTCCCGTCACCGTGCTCGAGGGCGGCGAGCAGGTGCACCGCCCGCCCCTCACCGGTGCGCGCACCACGGGCGGTCTTGCCGTCCACCGCGATCGCCCGCCACCTCGGGCCAGGCTCGGCGACCGTGGCAGCAAGCCAACCCGACACCGCCCGGTCCAGGATGGCGGGATCGACCCGCTGAAGCGTGCGGCGGATCGCGCTCTCGCTCGGCGCCACCCGCCCGATACCGAGCCGGACCCGGACCGCCGGGCTGAGCTCACGGGCCCACTCGGAGATCGCGGTGAACGAGCGAGCCCCCGCCAGCACCGCGCACACCCCGATCCCCAAGATCACCGCGAGCCGGTGGCGAACCCCGCGCCGGGCCCGCGGATCGACAACGCCGGACAGTGCCATCAGCAGATCCGCCGGGACATCACCAGCACCCAGGACACGCTGAACGGGCTGGCCAACAACGGACGGGATCAGCGAAGATACACACGCAGGCACGGCACACGCTCCGGTCATCACGATGGCGTCGAGAACCTTCATGATCACCAGCGCGCGCCGTGCCGCACCGCTTCTACACCCTCACCGGCGTGTCACCCCACGACACGCCCAAGATCACGACTTTGCCGAGGCCCTGGGCTCACACGGCTCTTCTCATCCAGTCATCCAGAACGTGGTCGTCCATTTCCAGTGCGTGAATAGTGCGGGGTCACGTTTCGTGACTCCTGTCCACCACGCAAGGGCTTTCTTGAACGACCGTAGCCGTTTGTATTTCTTGCGTGCCCACCGCAGAATGTAGGCATTGATCCGGTATAGAAGAGGCTCCAACGCCGACCCGTAGAACCGGCCGTAATAATTGAGCCACCCGGGCACGACCCTATTGACCCATGCCGCGAGTTCGTCCAGTGACAGCGTGGTCCACCGGTGCAGCCGCCAGCTGCGTAACGCGCGACTCATCTTCCTCGTCGCGTCTTTGCTGACGGCAGGCAGGAATCCATTGAACAGATGCCCGCCCGCACCCTGTGCCGTGCGTTTACGGAACGTGTAGCCCAGGAACGTGAACGAGGTGTGCTCGTAGGAGTCTTCTCGCCCGTCCTGCTGGCAGTAGACGATCCGCGTCTTGTCAGGATGCAGTTGCAGCCCGAGTCCGCCCAGCCTGGCAGCGATCCGCCGACCCACATGCCGGGTCTGCTTCTCACTGAAACAATGCACCACGATGTCATCGCAGTACCGCTCGAACGGCAGACTCGGGAACTCCCGAGCCATCCACCCGTCGAACGCATAGTGGAGAAAGAGATTAGCGAGCAACGGTGAAATCGCCGACCCTTGCGGGGTTCCCCGATCCCGCTGCTCCAGGGTTCCGTCCTCGCGCTGTATCGGTGCTTTGAGCCACCGTCTCACATACAGCACGACCCATTTCAGGTTGGTATTCGCCTCGACCGCTTTGACGATGAGATCATGCGGAACGTTGTCGAAGAATCCAGCGATATCACAATCCAGTACCCACGGATGTGTGAAACACCGTTCCCGGCATGCCGCGACCGCATCCAATGCGGACCGCCCCGGGCGATACCCATAGGAGCTGGGGTGGAACTTCGGTTCCACGACCTTCTCCAACTCCATGGCCACCACCGTCTGGGCGACCCGATCCGCGACCGTCGGCACCCCCAACAATCTGACCCCACCGCCGTGCGGCTTCGGCACCTCGACAGCCTTGACCGGAGGAGGGAAATACGACCCTGAGGAAAGCCTGTTCCACGTCACATACAAGTTGTTCCGCAGATCGGCTTCGTACTCCTCGATCGTGCACCCATCCACCCCCGGTCCACCCTGGTTCGCCCTCACTTTCCTGAACGCTTCCACCACCGCCTGCTTCGGGATCGCAAACGGCTTGCCTGTCGACCTTGGCTGATTCACTGAACTCCTCCCGGCCTTCCGGCCAGTTGATCCAGAAACCTTCCTCGGACGAGCCGCCCCCTTGGCTCCACCCCCATTACAGAGGCTTCCCAGCTACTACGAGACGGTCCGCCAGCGAGCACGGCGACGGTACTCAACCCCGCACGGTTTCCGCCGCTTGGAGCGCTCCCTCTCACCCAGTCATGTCGCCTGGGTCGTGTCCGCACTCGCCTTCCCGCGTTCCCCACGAAAGCCGCAGACGAGGTTCACGCCGCCTCTACGCCGGACACCGCCTGGCCAATACATGGGCACCCGCCAGACTCATCCCGGATTCTGGAACCCAACCCGGTTTCGATGTCATCTTTAAGTTCGGCGCTTCCGGGTTCTTCGTGGGTCGGGTCTGGGTGTGACGGGCGCTTGGCGGCAGGATCTGTCGCATGCGCGACACCGAGTTGTACCGCCATCTGCTGGGGTTGGTCGCGCCGTGGGAGGTTGATCGCGTCGAGCTGTCGGCCCCCGGCGGGCGGGTGGACGTGTGGGTCGGGCATCCGGGCCGGACGCGGTTCGCGTGCCCGGACTGCGAGCGGGAGCTGGCGGTCTACGACCACGCCGAGGAGCGGGCTTGGCGGCATCTGGACTCGTGTGCGTTCTTGACGTTCCTGCACGCCCGCCCGCCGCGGGTCGAGTGCCCCGAGCACGGGGTGCGGCAGGTGCGGCTGCCGTGGGCTGAGCCGCACGCACGGTTCACCGTGTTGTTCGAGCGGCTGGCCATCGACGTGCTCGCCGCCTGCGACGTGGCCTCCGCGGCCGGGTTGCTGCGGGTCAGCTGGGATGAGGCGTGGCACCTGATGGACCGCGCGGTGGCCCGGGGCCTGACCGCGAAACCACTGACCGCCCCGGCGCATGTCGGGGTCGATGAGAAGGCGGCCGGGCGGGGACAGGACTACATCACCGTGGTCGCCGACCTGGACACCGGCACCGTGGACTACATCGCCGACGAGCGACGCCAGGCCAGCCTGGACGGCTACTTCGAGAAGTTCACGCCCGAGCAGCTGGCCGGCATCCAGGCGGTCGCGATGGACATGTGGGAGCCGTTCGCCAACTCGGTGCGCGCGCACCTGACCGACCCGGACGACAAGATCGTGTTCGACCGGTACCACCTGATGGGCTACCTCACCGGCGCGGTGGACACCGTCCGCAAGCAAGAGAACCGGGCGCTGGTCGCGGCCGGTGACAAGAGCCTGGCCGGTTCGAAGTACCTCTGGCTGTACTCGGCCGAGAACCTGCCCGACCGTCACGCCGACCGGTTCGCCACGCTGCAGGCCGGCGACCTGCGCACCGCGCGGGCGTGGGCGATCAAGGAGAGCCTGCGGCACTTCTGGTCCTATAAGCGCCGCGGCTGGGCGGCCAAGCACTTCAACCGCTGGTACTTCTGGGCCACCCACTGCCGGCTCAAACCGATCATCGACGCGGCTAAGACACTCAAACGTCACCAGGCGGGCTGCTGTCCTACTTCGCCCACCGGATCACCAACGCCGGCGCCGAAGGCCTCAACTCCCGCATCCAGGCGATCAGAGTCTCAGCGCGTGGCTACCGCAACCGCGAGCACTTCAAGACCGCGATCTACTTCCACCTCGGTGGCCTACAGCTCTACCCGGCCACACCATGACCCACGGACTTCCCGGAAGCGCCTTAAGTTCTCGACGCGTCAACAGCCTGTCGTCTCCCTCGTCCCCACCTGACGCATCCAGTGCGCCTTTTCCACATCGCTCACCACGACGGTCTTCAGCCAACGCAGCATGTGGTGGTTTGAAACCATCCCCCATAGGACGATCCCGGAGGGCCAGCGATCCTCCATCTTCCGCAGAGCATTGCCTCGACCAAGTGACTACCTACCGATCACCTGCTCTCCGCATTCGCGGCGCACATTCCAGATCCGATACAAGTTGTCCCTCAGATCGGTCTCGAACGCCGCCAGCGTCACCCCATCCACCCCCGGTGCGCCCCGATTCGCCCTCACCTGTCGATAGGCCTCCCACACCTCCTGCTTGGAAATGTCGAACGACTTCCCCGCAGACTTCTCTGCCAACTTCAGCTCGCCCATCCAGTTCCTCCCGGACCACGCCGGTTGACCGACGAACGAAACCACCGACGACCTGATCGCGGTAGGGACCGCCGTCGCGGGCGGCCCCCCGCACAGATCCCAGCGTGCGGAACTACCGCACTGGGCTCCTGCCTCGGGTTCTGGCGTCGAAGCGCATGTCGGGGTAGGGATGCAGGATGCGGGCTGGCGGGAGCCACCGCGTCGCCAGGCGGTTCATCCGGTCCCAGGTCAGGCGGTGGCGCTGGCTGCGGTTCCGCAGAGCCGCGCACCAGTGCCGGGTCACCCCGGCCGCCAACGCATCCAACGCATCATGCGGGCTGCGTCCCGGCCGGAACCCGTAAGAGAAGCCAGCGAAGTCCACCTCGTAGACGGCGTTGAGCACCTCGACGACGGCCCGCTGGACGATCTTGTCCTCCAGCGTGGCAATGCCGAGCGGTCGCAACCGCCCGTCCGCCTTCGGGATGTACGCCCGCCGCGACGGACTCGCCCGGTAGCTGCCCGCGTGCAGCCGCCGGTGCAGGTCGTGGAGATTCGACTCCAGGTCCTGCCCGTAGGCCACCCACGTCACCCCGTCCACCCCCGGCGCGGCCTGCGGGCGTATCGCTCGGTAGGCCGCCCGGAGCCGGTCGACGTCGACATGGTGCAGCAGCGCCGTGAACCGCGCGTCCTTGTCCCTTCGTGCCACTTCACGCACACGGTCCAACCCGCTTGGCACGCCTGGCCCGGCACTGCGTCCGGGACGTGTCGGCCTGTCCGTGTTCCCCTCGGCTGGGCGCCTTCCCTCCACCGCCTCCGCGACCGCTCGCGCGGCGTTGTTCGGCGGCTTCGCGGGTACTACTCGCCCATCTGACTTCCCATGTCCGTTCATCTCAGGCGTACGGCCTCGGCCTTCCCTGAGCGGCCCGCCCGGTGATCAACCAGACGGGCGGACATGGGATCTCCCGGTTCTCGCGCATGGAGGCTCCACACATGCTCGGGTTCTTCGACCGCGCGGGGTCCGCCAGCAGCTCGCGATAACGCGGCCAGCGATATTGCCTTCCGCAAAGGGGAACTGCGTCGGCACCCCAAACCAAGGAGACATTTCGCGGCTCAATAGCCCTGCCTGCATGTACCCCTGTCAACGCTTCGCCTACGCCCTCACGGACGCCGACGCATGACTCGGGGCCATCGTGGTTCGCTACACCTTCGATGTAGAGCGTTCTCATCTCCTCCTCCATGCCGGTTCATCCCGGCGCACGCCCCTTCGCTCCACCCCCACCGCGCCCAGCAGGAGATTCACCGCTACTACGAGCCGATCCGCCGGCGCGCCCCGGATCGGTACTCAGTCCCTCATGGGCTCAACCCGCTTGGCACGCTCCCTCTCGCCCCACAACTGGCAGGCAGTACCGGCACACGCCTTCCCACGTTCCGTACGAGAGCAGCAGACCGGGCTCACGTCGCCTACATGCCGGACACCACCCGGCCAATCAGCGGGCACCCGCCGGGCTCATCCCGGAGCCCAACATGTTTGGCCCCGGTTTTGATGTCACTTCCGCGTAACGACACTTCAACAGCGACCCCGCGAACGAGGCTGCGCACCGTCTTCCCGATCCCC
The DNA here is from genome assembly GCA_963839175.1 of uncultured Actinomycetota bacterium. Taxonomy (GTDB): domain Bacteria; phylum Actinomycetota; class Actinomycetes; order Mycobacteriales; family Jatrophihabitantaceae; genus CAWIUB01. The sequence goes on along the minus strand of CAWIUB010000031.1, from coordinate 41,121 downwards.
ACCTGACGCATCACGTGCGCCTTTTCCGTCTCGCTCACCACGACGGTCTTCAGCCAACGCAGCAGACGGCGGTTTGAAGCCCCCCCGCAGGGCGGCTCCAGAGGGCCACACCTCCATCTCTCGCACGACACGGCATCAAAGAGCTACGCCTACACGATCAGCTCCTCTCTGCCTACGTGGCACACCAGCTGAACGCACGCGACGGCGGCGTGATCGTGCGCTGGCTGAACACCTGCGGCCTCGAGCACGGTCAACCAATTGACGGCGGATCTTGCTGCGCCTGCGGTACGTGGGAGCCTGTTGCGTAATCGACGCGCGGCCGGGCCGTCTGCTGAGCGTGAAGCTCCCAAGTCGTCGCAGCCGACCGAATACGATACGACCGACCAAATCTGCCTCGCCCCAACGGCGAACTCTCGGTCCCGCAGTCGGCGTTCGGCCATTTTGGGCGCTTCCGGGAAGTCCGTGGGTCATGGTGTGGCCGGGTAGAGCTGTAGGCCACCGAGGTGGAAGTAGATCGCGGTCTTGAAGTGCTCGCGGTTGCGGTAGCCACGCGCTGAGACTCTGATCGCCTGGATGCGGGAGTTGAGGCCTTCGGCGCCGGCGTTGGTGATCCGGTGGGCGAAGTAGGACAGCAGCCCCGCCTGGTGACGTTTGAGTGTCTTAGCCGCGTCGATGATCGGTTTGAGCCGGCAGTGGGTGGCCCAGAAGTACCAGCGGTTGAAGTGCTTGGCCGCCCAGCCGCGGCGCTTATAGGACCAGAAGTGCCGCAGGCTCTCCTTGATCGCCCACGCCCGCGCGGTGCGCAGGTCGCCGGCCTGCAGCGTGGCGAACCGGTCGGCGTGACGGTCGGGCAGGTTCTCGGCCGAGTACAGCCAGAGGTACTTCGAACCGGCCAGGCTCTTGTCACCGGCCGCGACCAGCGCCCGGTTCTCTTGCTTGCGGACGGTGTCCACCGCGCCGGTGAGGTAGCCCATCAGGTGGTACCGGTCGAACACGATCTTGTCGTCCGGGTCGGTCAGGTGCGCGCGCACCGAGTTGGCGAACGGCTCCCACATGTCCATCGCGACCGCCTGGATGCCGGCCAGCTGCTCGGGCGTGAACTTCTCGAAGTAGCCGTCCAGGCTGGCCTGGCGTCGCTCGTCGGCGATGTAGTCCACGGTGCCGGTGTCCAGGTCGGCGACCACGGTGATGTAGTCCTGTCCCCGCCCGGCCGCCTTCTCATCGACCCCGACATGCGCCGGGGCGGTCAGTGGTTTCGCGGTCAGGCCCCGGGCCACCGCGCGGTCCATCAGGTGCCACGCCTCATCCCAGCTGACCCGCAGCAACCCGGCCGCGGAGGCCACGTCGCAGGCGGCGAGCACGTCGATGGCCAGCCGCTCGAACAACACGGTGAACCGTGCGTGCGGCTCAGCCCACGGCAGCCGCACCTGCCGCACCCCGTGCTCGGGGCACTCGACCCGCGGCGGGCGGGCGTGCAGGAACGTCAAGAACGCACACGAGTCCAGATGCCGCCAAGCCCGCTCCTCGGCGTGGTCGTAGACCGCCAGCTCCCGCTCGCAGTCCGGGCACGCGAACCGCGTCCGGCCCGGATGCCCGACCCACACGTCCACCCGCCCGCCGGGGGCCGACAGCTCGACGCGATCAACCTCCCACGGCGCGACCAACCCCAGCAGATGGCGGTACAACTCGGTGTCGCGCATGCGACAGATCCTGCCGCCAAGCGCCCGTCACACCCAGACCCGACCCACGAAGAACCCGGAAGCGCCCCATTTTGTAACAGCTCGTGGGTCTACCAAGCGCAGGAAGATCGACAGCAACACGCGTCTCATCGGCAAGACAGTTACATTGATCAAGCTCGACGGCCGTTCGGCACGATCTCTCTGCGCTGACAACGAACGCGGGGCGCGGCCCGCGGAATCTTACCGAGAGCGGTTACCGGGCCCGCCCCACATACGCCCCGACAGATCCACCACATCAAGCTCGGCAGATCCGTCACGTGTGCCTCGGCAGATCCACCACATGCCCCGCTATGGTTGCGCCATGACGGCCGGAGGCGAGCTTTACCCTCGATCCGCCCGTCGCAACGTGCAGGCAGCCCTGGCGGACACCCGGGTCGTGGTCTTGAACGGTGCGCGGCAAGCGGGCAAGAGCACCCTGGCGAGCCTGGTCGTCGGCGACCACTCCGGCGCCGAAATGCGCTACCTCGACGACGCCGCCACCCGTGCGGCCGCCGAGTCCGACCCGACGCGGTTCGTACGTCACGACGGGCTACTCGTCATCGATGAGGTGCAACGCGTCCCGGAGCTCCTGCTCTCGATCAAGGATAGCGTGGACCGGGATCCGCGACCGGGTCGATTCCTGCTGACCGGCTCGGCTCGGTTGTTCGCGCTGCACGCGATTCCCGACCTGCTTCCCGGCCGCTCCGAGACCGTCGAACTCTGGCCGCTCTCACAGGGTGAGATCGGCCGAGCCGGGGACGTTCTGGTCGATGCCGTGTTCGACCAAGGCGCCGATCTGATCGTGGCCAGTTCGGACCTGCGACGCGATGACTACGTCGCCCGCGCGCTGCGCGGCGGCTACCCGGAGGCGGTGCGCCGCACCGACCCCGGCCGGCGGTCTCGGTTCTTCGAGTCCTACATCGCGGATCTGATCAATCGGGACGTGCGTCAGGTGTCGGCGATCGAGCGTCCCACCGACATGCGCAGACTGCTGAACGTCGCCGCGGCCTCGATGGCCGGGCTCACCGTCGTGCACGGCATCAGCAACCGCACCGGCCTTCCGGCGAGCACGGTCAAGCGATATCTCGACCTCCTCGAGTTGCTGTTCGTGATCCGCCGCGTTCCCGCCTGGTCGAGCAACCTGACCACTCGCGCGGTGGCGACGCCGAAGACCACGCTCGTCGACCCAGGCCTGGCGGGGTACCTGATCGGCATGAGCCTGAAGCGGGCACGACACCCAACCGCCCCGGTCGGCCCGCTGCTGGAGAACTTCGTGCTCGGCGAACTCGGACGCCAACTTTCCTGGTCGCACGAGCCAGTCCGGCTCTACCACTACCGCGACCGCGACGGATACGAGGTCGACGCACTCCTCGAACGGGCCTCGGGCGAACTCGTGGCGATCGAGGTCAAGGCCGCCGAGACCGTCCGACGCGACGACTTTCGCGGAATCGAGCGTCTCGTGCGACGCGTCGGTGACGACCTCATCGCCGGGATCGTTCTCTACACCGGCCCGGAGCCACTCTCGTTCGGCGACCGTCTGCGTGCGCTGCCGATCTCCGCACTGTGGACTGCCCAACACGAGGCCCGACCAAGCTGATCGGCCGCCGAGGCTGCAAACCAAACGGTGCGGCTCTTCTGGAGGGACACGGTAGCGGCGTGATCCGCTGACTTGAGATCGCCGACGCGGGCGGCTCTGAGCCATTGGTTCCCACACATTCGGTCAAGATCGTGCTTGCCTATCTGTTAGTAAACTACCAACAGATAGGAGAGATGATGACCGCACGCCGAGCACGTCCGCAGCCGCTGATGGTGCGGGGGACCCTGTTCACGTTGCGCCGCCGGTGCGGCAAGCCGACCTGTCGCTGTGCCAGCGGCGACGCGCACGAGAGCCCGGCGCTGGCCTACCCGGAGGCCGGCAGGACGAAGACGCTGACCCTGGCCGCGGACGAGGTGGCGCCGGTTCGGGCCGCGCTGGAGCGTTACACCCGGGCCCGCGGCGAGCTCGATGCCGCCGCCGACGCCGGGGTGGCGGCGCTGCGCGCCGGGGCGGCGCAACGCGGTGGCCGCCGACGGCGATGAGCGGGCCCGCGCCGGTGCCCGGCAACGTCGCGGCCGGGGGTGATGCGGTGGCAGACGCTGCCGAGGGTGACGTGTTCGCCGCCTCGCGGGAGCGGTTCGATGAGATGGTGTCGTTCCTGCACGCCGAGCAGGCCGGGGCACTCGAGCACGCCGAGCTGGAGACCCGCCTGGACGCCCAGGGTCGGGAGTTGTTGCGTCAGCTGATGCAAGACCACCTGGACCTGCGCGCCGCGCGGGAACAGCGCCTGTCCGAGGTACGCGACGTGCACGAGGTGGCGCACACGGCGGTCGAGGCCGGGCACCACCGCGGGCTTCACACCATCTTCGGCGAGCTGGACGTGACCCGGCTGGCCTACCGCGCCCGCGCAGCCGAAAACCTGTATCCCGCCGACGCCGCACTCAACCTGCCGGCCGAACGGCACTCCCACGGGCTGCGCCGGCTGGCCGCGATCGAAGCCAGCCGCGGCTCCTACGAGGACACCGTCGACGCGATCGAACGCGCCAGCGGACAGCGGCTAGGCAAACGCCAGGTCGAGGGCCTGGCTGCCCGCGCCGCGTGCGACATCGACGCCTTCTACACCACCCGGCGGCCACCGCCCGGCGCCAGCGAGGACCTGCTGGTGCTCTCCTGCGACGGCAAGGGCATCGTCATGCGCCCCGACGCGCTGCGCCCGGCCACCGCGAAAGCGGCCGCGAACACCAGCCCCAAGCTGGCGACCCGGCTGTCCAAGGGCGAGAAACGCAACCGCAAACGCCTCGCCGAACTCGGCGTCGTCTACGACGCCACACCGGCCGCGCGCAGCCCGGCCGACATCCTGCCCGCCACCGATGCCCAACGTGCCCAGGCCGCGCCCGGCCCGGCCATCAGCGGCAAGTGGCTCACCGCCAGCGTCGTGCACGACGCCGCGGCCGTGGTCTCCCAGATCTTCGACGAGGCCGACCGCCGAGACCCCGACCACGCCCGCACCTGGATCGCGCTCGTCGACGGCAACAACCACCAGATCAACCGCATCGCCGCCGAAGCACACGACCGTGGCGTGCCGGTCACCATCCTCATCGACCTCATCCACGTCCTCGAATACCTGTGGAAAGCGGCCTGGTGCTTCCACCACGAAGCCGACCCCGCCACCGAGGCATGGGTCGCCGACAAGGCCCGCGCCATCCTCGCCGGCAAAGCCCGCCGGGTCGCCGGTGCCATCCGCCGCCAAGCCACCCGCGCCGGCCTGGACCCCGCCCACCGCGCCGGCGCCGACACCTGCGCGACCTACCTGACCAACAAGGCCCGACACCTGGACTACCCCACCGCCCTGAGGGCCGGCTGGCCCATCGCCACCGGCGTCATCGAAGGCGCCTGCCGACACCTCGTGAAGGACAGAATGGACCTCACCGGCGCCCGCTGGGGACTCGACGGCGCCGAAGCCATCCTCAAACTCCGCGCCCTGCGCAGCAACGGCGACTTCGACGACTACTGGACCCACCACCTGGCCCAGGAACACCGCCGCGTGCACCAGTCGCGCTACGCCGACAACCTCATCCCACAGGCCGCCTGACCGTCACTCCAGAAGAGCCGCACCCAAACCAAACTGCAAACGAGACGGCGTGAGACGCTACGCAACTCGTGCGTCCTCGCGATCAATGCGAGACACGCGACCCCTTCAGATGCGCCCCTGCGAGACGATCCGGACCACGTGAGACCGCGCGCGTGGTTTTCGGGACGAAGAGGCCGTGGGTTCAAATCCCGCCACCCCGACCCAGCAAACACAGCAGGTATAAGGCTTTCGGGCAGCGGGCGATTCCCGGACCTCTCGCCCGGTGACGAAGCGTCCCTGCATTCGGTCGTGGCCGTCGTCGGCGCTGCAGCCCAGCAATTACCGGGCCTGCGGGCGCTTTTCGCGGTTGCGGCCGATGTGGTCGCCGAGAGTCGGTTGACTGACTTGCCACTGACCTTTCACTGACTCTTCTTGATTGATCGACTCCGGCAGAGCTCCGGCGGCGTGGCGCTCAGCGTAGGCGTCGTTTCCAACCCTGCTCGCACGCGAGTGCCAGCGACATCGGTTGTCGCGCTCGGCCAGGACGATCACGTCACGGCGGCCGACATCGCCGCCAGCGTCCATGCAGCTGCGGTGGCTTGGAGCCCTACTGCTGTGAACACGCCGGCGCGACGCAGAGCCACCACGAGGTCCGTTACCGGTGACGGATTCCAGAGCGGGAAGCTGTCACCGCTTACCGGTGTGACCCACCGGGTGCCGTCGTCGTCGTGCACGAAGTCTACGTAGATCTTTTCCTCGAGCTGAGCTTCGATTCGGTTGCGGAACTCCCATTCGAAGCCGTTCGGTCATCGCGGTAGAGCCCGGGGCGGAGGTACTCAACGATCTCCTTGATCTCGGTGTAGTCGGCGGGCCGCATCATCGCTACCTCGGCGTAGATGCCGCGTGCGACGTGGTCATAGAAGTCCTGCACCGTCCGCTTCCGGCGGGCTTGTTCCTTCGTTCCCGCGCGCGCGAAGTCCCTCAATGAGCACCGGGATTCTGTCCTTCGGCGAGATACCAAGGATGTCGCTGAGGGCTCGCGCTTTCACACGTCGAGCGTAGGTGCGGGTTCGCGCCAGCACGACCCGATTTGTCGTCACGAGGCGCCTTGACGACGTACCCTTGGCCCTCTTCGTTGGGCTCAGATGGAAAGCGTCCGTTCCCCGCGCGCTGGCCGCGCATAACGGTCCTGGGTGGGTGCGTCCCTCCAGTTCGTCACGCTGTGTGACGGTGGTGGGGCTGGCTCGGCCCTGGTTATTGCCAATAGTGCTGAGTGGCGCGCGCCGAGACGTTCATGTACATTATGTACATGACCAGCAAGGTTCAGTTCGAGAGCGTCGCGGAAGGCCGTGCTCATCTGAAGGAACTGCTCGACGCTGCGGCCCGTGGCATCCCGGCCGGTTTGCGCCGGGACCGCGAAGTATTCGCTGTCGTCGATGCCGCACGGTTGCGTCGCTTCCTGTCCAGTCTCTCGCGGAGCGCCGAGGTTGTTGCGGAGGCGGATGGCTGGTCGGTGTTCATCCCCGGTACGCCGATCGCCGCTGACGGCGCGACGCTCACCGAGGCAGTCGCGGAGATGGTGGACGCGCTGCGCGAGTACGCCGCCGACTGGATCGACCACCTGTCGACCGCGCCGAAGCATGCCGACAACTGGGGACTCGTGCAGCTGGTCGTGCTCTCCAGCGACGAGGAACTTGCTGACCGGCTCAGCGCGGGGCAGCTCGCCGCCCAGGCATGAGCTGGCCGGCCCCGACCCGCGCTGATCACGACAAGTTCTGCCGCATCGAGGGCTGGACGCCGGTGCGCGACGCCGCCGGCCGAACCGGCACCCACCACGTCACCTACGAACTCGCATTACCGGACGGGCGGATCCTGCGCACGCGGATCTCCCACCCGCCGAACCGGACGAGCTACGGCACCGGGCTGTGGGCGCACATCCTGCGTGATCAGCTCGACGTCGACGAAGCCACGTTCTGGGCTGCAGTGCGCGACGGCGTGAAACCCTCCCGCGGTGCGGCGGCTACGCGCGCTGAAACCTTGCCGACCGAGCTTGCCTTCCTTCTCGTCAACCGCGTCGGACTAACGCGCGAGCAGATCGCCGTCATGACCAAGACTGAGGCGATCGAGCGCCTCAACCGCTTCTGGACCGAGGGCAGATGACGGCCTCGAAGCCGACGCGCGCTCCCTCGCTCGGGCAGCCACCTGAGTCGGCTCGGTAGTGGGACGATCCGGCGGTTCCGGGCGCTCACCTGTCGGCTGACGAGATCGACCGACTGGCCGTTGTATCCGGGCTGGTGATGGCCGCGCTCGATCTCGCCGAGCAGCTGCGCAGTCGCCGTGTTCTCGTCCCGCGGCATGGGTTCACGACCTCGGATACGCACCGGCCATCGCAAGCACCGGGTTCCACCCCACCACCCCTCGACGGAGCCCGGGACGAAGCGGGTGGCCGGGCTCGGTGCCGTCGTCCGACGCGGTACGGGCATGACCCCGTGACCAAGGCGCCTACGTGGTCAGGTGCCGTGGGTCCGGGAAGCCCAGGCTCGTGTAGCCGGGGACGCGTTTGGCCAGTGAGGAGGCGAGCACTCCGGTGGCGGGGTCGTGGTAGTCGTGTACTTCAGCGCTTGTCTTGCCTGGGTGCGGACGCAGGATCCGTCCGACGTATTGGACGAGGTCTCCTTTCTGGGCTATCGGTGCGGTGAGGAACAGGGTGTCGAGGATCGGGCAGTCGAAGCCTTCGCCGATGTAGGAGCCGGTGGCCACGGCGAGTAGCCGAGCCCCACTCGTTGGCGGCGAGAGACAGGCCAGTGCCTCGGCACGGGCCTTGGCGCCCATGCCGCCGCGCAGGACGACCGGGTCGTAGGCAGCCAATGCTGCGCTGAGCAGCTGGAGGTGCTTGACGTGCCGGGTCAACACAAGGCAATGCCGGCCGCGGCTGAGTGCGGCCAGCACGTCGTTGATGATCTGGCGGTTGCGTGCGTCGTCTTCGAAGCACGCGCGGTTGATCTCGGCCATACCGCCCGGCGCCTGCGGGTCGGCGTCTCCGGCGTAGGCGAAGCCGGTGGTGTGGAGGTGCAGGACCGGCTGCGGTGTGCCGGCGCGGACCGGGTCGGCGGGCAATGTCCCGGCGGGCTGTTGCCGCATGCTGTGTCGGACTGGCCCCACTTGGAGCGCGATCAGCTCATCGAGCTGGTCGCGGCGGTATGGCGTGGCGGTGAGGCCGAGCCATCGCCGTGCCGGGATTTGCGCGATGGCGTGCTCGTACGCGGCGGCCGGGACGTGGTGGCATTCGTCGACGACAACGAAGCCGTAGCCGGCGGTGAGGCTCGCAATGTCCCGGGCGCGGGACAGGCTCTGCAGGGTTGCAATGTCGATGGTGCCCGTGGTCTTGGCGCGTCCCCCGCCGCGCTGGCCGGGTTTGACGCCGAGCAGCGCGTGGATGCGCGCGCGCCATTGGTCGGCAAGGGTCTTGCGGTTGACCAGGACGAGGGTGGACACGCCGTGCGTCGCGATCAGGGAGCAGGCGATGACGGTCTTGCCTGCGCCGGGTGGGGCTTCGAGTACAGCGAGTTCGGCTGTCGACAGTGCGTGGTGTGCGGCCTGCTGGTCGAGGTCGAGTGTGCCGGCGAAGGTGAAGGTGTGCCGCTGCCCGCTCGCGCGGTCGTCGACCAGTTCGAGCCGGCTTTCAGACTGCTCGACAAGTTGGGTCAGCCGCTCGCGTAGGCCTCGGGGCAGGAGTAGGTCACCGCTGATCGTCTCGTCGTAGTTGAGAAGGAATCGCGGTATTCCCCACGTCGACGCGCGGCGGCGTTGCCGTTCATGGAACGCAGGGTTGGCCATCGTGGCGGCGTGCTTGAGCGTCGCCATCAGAGCTGGCGGCAGGTCGGCGGCGGCGACGGTAATCCGCGCGCCGAGCCGGGCATGCACGACCGCCGGAGCCGGGATGGTGATGCGCGTCGCGGACGCGGGGCGCAGCCTGTCGACTTCAGTGCCGACGCTGACCTTGCCGAGCCGCTGGGCGAGTCGGGTGACCTCGCGCGGGGACATGCGGCCGAGGCTGGACAGAAACGCGAACTGGTCCGCGTGCGGTTCGAGCGTGGCCAGGTCGAGGAACACCGTTGTTTGGTTGCGGCGGCACCGGCCTTGCAACGGCGCCGCGATCAGGTTGCCCAGCCCACCAGCGGTCAAGACGTCCTGGGACGGGAACAGCCGATCGTAGCTGCGCAGGTCCATCCGCCCGCGTAGCGCGATGGCTTCGCGAAGCAGCCCGGTGCCGAGCTGGCGGGCTGTGACGGCAGGAACTGGTGCCGTGAAGAAGATCCACACGTGCGCTCCGAGTCCGGACCGGGAGACTTCCAGCGCCGCCGGCGCCAGCGCCGCGCGGGCCGCCTTGAGGTAGGCCAGCGCGTCCAGCATGGCGGCGGGCCCGTCGAAGTCAGCGGCCAGCCAGCAGCAGCGGTCGCCGTCCAGCAGCGGGTACAGGCCAAGGTCGACCGTGCCCGCCAAATGGTCGTGCACAACCGTGTCGGTGAGCGGCAAGTACTCCCGTTGCGCGGCGGGGATGCCCTTGAGCCGGCCGCCCCGCACCGCCGGCATCCACCCACTGCGGCCGTCGCGGCGGTTCTCCCACCGGTGCGCGTACACGTCGTCGCGCGCCCTGAACAGCGCGCGGAAGAACGCCACCTTCGCCGTCGGCGACGACGACGCGTCGACCGCACCAGGCGCCTGCTCGAAAATTCCGGTCTGCGCCGGGCCCGGCGGACGCGCCTGCGCCGGCGTCAACTGCAGCAGCCGAAGCAGCCGCGCGTTCTCGGTTCGCAACTGCGTGAGCTGAGCCTGCAGGCCGGCCATCTCGCGGTCCTCACCGGCTCCGCTCGTCACCCGGTCATGATCCCGGAGGCGCATCGCCGAGAGAAACCCACCGCCCACCAGTTACCGCGCCCGTCCGGAACAGCCGCATAGCCGATACGTGGACCACGCCCCCACCGCCGCGCCTTCCGGGTCGCCCCGCGGTCCGCCGCGGTGCTCGTCTCGGTGAACGCGCTCGCCCTCGGAAGGCGCACAGCGATTCGCGCTGGGTCCTCACGTGCCTGCCCGGCCGTGGCCGTCGTCCGCGGACGGTGTTCGTACCGCCTTCGTGCGGGTCTTCTTCTGCGCTCGCTGTCGTGCCCGCTGCTCGAGCGGTACGACGACCTCGGGTTGATGTCGGCCGAATCTCTTGAGATACAGCTGCTCGATGTACTGCGCGAGTGGCCGCTTCCACGGTTGCTGGGCGTGATTGTCGATCTTGCCGAGCTTGTTCGGGTTCAATTTGAGTTCGCGGGCCATTTGGACGTGTGCGTGCGAGAGGTGGTGGCGTCTGCGGGCGTCGATCCAGACCTGAAGCTGCCGCGGATTGGATGTTGTCATCGTGCTGTCCGCTCAGCGCAGCCAGTGACGGTAGGCCTGGATCCATTCCGCACCGTCCGGCGGCGGTGTCGGCAGGGGGAGGTCGAGGATTCCTATCGGCTGCCGGATCTGGTCGCGGGCGCAGAAGGCGACGATCTCGTCGCCGGTCGCCAGTTCGATGCTCTCCACGGTGACCGTGACGCCGAGGACCTGGGTTTGAAAGGGCAGCGTGAGGTTGTCGGCGATCATGGTGTGCCAGCCGGTGATCTGCTCGGCCTCGTCGTACGCGTCGAGGGTGGCCTCCTCGGCCATCGCGTCGAGTCGTGTCGTTTCGATGGACTCCATCCGGTGAGGGTAGGCGCATGAGTGGGCCACGCCTACCCAGGACACCGGCGACGACGGGGGTGATGCGGGGACCGAGCGGCAGGCGCAGGTCGACCTGCGGCCGTGCCGCGGCTGTGGGCGGCGGCAGGCACGCCGCGGTGCAGCGAGAAGACACGGCGACGTTGGAACTAGTGCCGAGGGCGACTTCTACCGGCCGAGCGCGTCCAGGTCGTCGGTCCCCGGTTCGCCCGGGAGTCGTCCCGGCGCCGAACGCACCCTGCCGGCGCTGCTAACCCTCGAAGTCGTGGCGGGGAGATCTCAGCGACGGATCTGCTGGCGTTGGACGCCGATGCGGAGGGTGGGTCCGATCGCGTTGGACGATGAGGGCCGCCGCTGTGCTGGCCGCGCTCTCGGCGAGCCGTACGCTTGATGAGTTGCGCCGGTTTCTGGGCGGCCGCGCACGGTCCGAGTTGCCCACCCCGGTCACGTCGTTGCTCGATGAGGTGGACTGGCGGGCTGGTTGGTGCGGATCGTCGAGTGCGCCGATCCGGCGGTGACAGCCATGATCGCGGGCGATCGCAACGCGCAGTGCACGTTGCTCGGCGACCGGCATCTCGCGGTCCCGATCGAGCAGGAACAGGCCGTCCGCACGAGGTCCGGGCTATACGTTAGTGAATCGATGAGTCCCAGGAGTCGCTCGCGCCAGCGACGTGTGAAGGCTGCGGCTGCAGCCGCGCGCGGGCCCGAGCTCGAGCTGCCCGGCCTCAAGCCCGTCTATCGCACGTACGTGGAGTCTGCGGCGGATCTGCTCTGTCAACCGGACGCCCTGCATGCGGAGATCTGGGTCTCGACGCAGCTGGGCGAGCTACGCACCGCGGCGCCGCATGCGCTGGGCCACGGCGCCGCGCTCCGCGATCTGCTGCGGGTTCTCCACCACGCCAGGAGCCCAGGAGCTCGCACGTTCCTGCGCGCCTTCTCCGTCATCGGTCCAGTGGCGTTGCGCGCCGAGGCGAGTCGTCGACTGGGAGCGCCGGGTCGTGACGAGCCGACGTGGGTCGCCCGCCTGGGTCACGTGACGCCTCAGGGTGCCTGGATGGTGCATGGGTTCGGTCCGCGGGAAGGTGTCGCCCTGCTGGTGGGGTTCGCTTACCCCGGTGACGACGACGGTCACGGCCTGCTCTTTGCTCTGTTCGATACCGTGCGCGGGCCCATTCCCGCCGAGATCATGGTGACGTCCGCACTCTCGCGCATGCTCGGATCGTTGCACGACGATAACACCACGGATCTCGAACCGGTCGCGTTGGCAGAGGCGGCTACACGGCTCCGGGCAGCCTTCGCTACAGCAAGCGAGGTCGTACTCCCGGCCGGCGAGGAATCGCACCTGCATGCGAACCTGGCCTTTGCCATCCACCGGATCCAGCAGCTCCCGTAATCCACTCGGCTCCTGCCGGAAGTGGCGCTCAGCCCGGATCGGTGATCACCACGTCCAGCGCCGCCCTCTTCGTGGAAGGCGAAGTCGGCGCCCCGGCACCGCCTTGATCCGAGCCATTGGTCAGGGCGAGCGCTGGTTGACGATCTTCCGGGCGATCGGGGGGAGGGGCGCGCCGATCTCCGTGGCGAAGGCGAGGAAGTCTCGGTGACCGGGCAGCTTCTGCAAGCTGTTGGTTACCACGGTGCGGGCATGGTCGACATCGCCGCGCCGATGCGCCAGCTGCGCCTGCAGGAACCCGAGCTCAGGACCACCAAGAGCGGGATGTCGCGCCAGCCGGTCGAGGCGATCTTCGGCCTCGGAGCCCGCGAGCTTGTCGAGGAGCAGGAGATGCCATTCGGCCAGAGCCGCGGTGCGCTGGTCACGGTTCCACCCGCTGGGTCGCCGGATGCGATTCGGACTCGTTGCGGTGCCGCGGGCGATCTGGTCGAGCGCGTCCAGGTAGCGGTCGGCGAAACCGGTCCACGTGTCCGGCACCCGCAGCATGTGCGCGAGCACACGCGCGAGCGGCGTCTCCTTCTCGCTGATCCGGCCGTATCCGCTGCGTGTCCAGCCGTACCGGGACTCCCACCTGATCAGCTGCGGCGCGGCGCGTTCGGAGAAGGCCACGAACCCGTACTGGTCGTGCAGCCTTTCCCACAGCTGCGCTGCCGCGTCCGACACCACGAACCGCGCCGCCTCCACTGGATCGTCGGAGCGGAAGTACTCGTAGTCACGCAACTCGCAGGCCAGATCGATCAGCTGCTCCACGGCCGCAGCTCCGGCATCGACATCGTCGCCGCGAAGGGCAGCCTGCGCATCAGTGGCCAGGCGCTGGAAGGTGAATCGCCAGCGAGTCCGTTCTCGCGGCGACACCCGCCGGTCGCCGGCCAGGTACGCACCCGAGCGCGCCAGCGCGACGAAGTCGCGCACCGCGCTGAGCACCCATTCTGAATCGACGGGCTTCTCGGCGGCTCGCTGACGACGACTTGGCTGGTCAGGGTCGAGTTCCGCTTCGATGCGTTCCCGCACCGCGGCTGAACCACGCCAGTAGAGGTTCCAGAGGCCCTTCTTCAGCCGCTCCTCGTCGAGCCCCGCCAGCCTGCCGAAGAACTGCTCGCGGTTCATCCGTCGCATCGGCATGAGGGACGAGGGTAGCCCGGTGAGTCAGCTTGCTTCCTCGCGTGCTGTGCCGAGCGCGGTCGTGACGTCGAACAGGGCGAGATCGGCGGCGGCGCGGCCGGCGACCCACCCGGCGTCGTTCCCGATTGCGATGTCCTTGAGGACCAGGGACGGGACGTGTTCGCGCAGCGGCTCACTGGTTCCCCGCGGCGTAGGCGAGGAGGAGATAGCGGCGGAACGAGCGCGTGCGCGGGACGCCGTTGCGGGCGAGCTGTGGTCACCCCGGCGAGCGAGCGGGTGGCCTGCACTGGCAGGGACGTGGCGAGCACATTGACCAATCACAGGTCGGTGTCGTCGCCGATGACCGTCACGTAGCCGGCCTGCTCGGCCAGCCACGGGTGGCACCGGATGGCCTCGCCCACAGCGGTGCCGCCGGCTCATCAGCTGTTGCGCCTTGGCGTCGAGCCCGTAAGACCCCTCCTGATGGAATGCCCGATCACGGTGGGGCCTAATGCTCTGCTTCCGGCGGCGCCCGAACGCTTGATCTGCGCGATAACACGCGCGTGCTCGCCGATGTCTGGGCGTCTCAGAACGGTTATCTCGCCGGAGTTCTACAGGTCTGGGACCACGATCGTCCAGCGAGTCGACCGGCTCGACGCCCCGCCGACGTGGGCGGCTATTTGATCGGCACATGAGTCGCGGACGGCCACGGGAGCGGCGCCTGGACGCCGGTCGCCCATCAGCAGCCTGTCCCGCATCGAGCGCGAACGCACATGGAATAACACGCATGACATCGTGCCCTGGCGATGTGGACCGTCCTGTACCTGCCGCAGGCCGAGGCGGAGCGGAACAGTCTGGTCGCGCGAGAGAAGGCAGATTGTCAACGGGGACCTGAAGTTGGCGGCGTTGGGCCCGGGCCGGCCGCACCCGCATTCCAGCGCGGCGCAGGGCGCGGATCGCGCAACCGCCCGGCCCGGTCGCCGTAAACTGGTCGGCCAACGGAAATACCACCTCGGCGCCGGCGGCCAACGCCTGCTGCCACGCCGCGTCGACGTCTTTCCAGTAGGTGGCCATGATCGTGGTTACTGCGTTGCCCAGCGACCGTGGAGACTTGACCGGCGCGCCGTTGTCGGTCTCGTCGCTGAGCATGATGACCGAGTCACCGATGCGTACCTCGGCGTGCACCACCTCGCCGTGCGGGTCGGTAAACCGTTCGCCGAGTTCCTCGGCGCCGAACGCGGCGCGGTAGAAGTCGATCGCGCGCGCTGCGTCCCGGACCACAAGGCGCGGCGTGACGGAGTGCAGGTGGCCGGGAACCGGAGCCACCGGAGAACGCTGCTCGCTGGACATAACTCCACTCTGTCACCGCGACCCGGAACGCTGACATCGAGCCAGCACCCGCAGCCCGAGATCATCGAGCTATCCGGCTCGCTGGGCCCGCGAAACCTGCGTTTGACGACGTGGCGAACGCGATCACCCGCCGTGACCAAGCCGTCCGAAGGATCGCCGAATATTGCCGCCACATGGGGCGCCGGTGAATGGTTCGTGGAGTCGTTCTGCGCGCGTCGATGCGCGTATCGCGGCGACCCCAACAGTGAAGAGCTACGGAGACTGCACTGGCGTCAAGCCTGACCAATGACCTCGCACACCTCGACGCTGACGAACGTCGCGGGCGCCTCGGGCATGTCGCGCAGCGTGTCGAATGTTGCCTCTGCGCTGCGCGCGTTGTCCTCAGTGTCGAAGAACCAGAAGGAGTGCTGAATGAGGTCAGCGCCGTCCAGGCTTCTCGCCCAATAGCCATCGGATGAGCCGACCATGCCGTGCACCATCGCGATGCCCTGGTTCGCGATCAGCGCTCGCGTGTCCTCCTCGTGGCCGGGTTTGATCTTCACGCGTCCGATGACTGCGTACATGACGTTCCTCCGCCCGTGGGGTCGACGATGCGACGGCGCTCATGGTGCCCGCTGCGAGGTGCCGGCGCCAGAGCGCAGCCGGCGGGCCAACCAATCGGCCGGGGCGCCGGCGAGGGATCCTGACGTCGCTCAAAATCGACCCGATCGCTTCCGGCTACGCACCGCGGGCATGATCGAGGTCAACCCACGCCGGCGCAACGCCCGCTCCGCTCGGGTACGCCGATTACGGGACGCCGCTGGCCGACCGCGGTTTGACGACCGTCCGTCGTTGATGCGCCTGGGCCGAATCAGGACCGGATCGACCGCGTGCAGGGTTTGTCGAAGAAATCTTCTGACTGGATGTCGATAGGCGTGAATCCGTTCGTCAGTACGGCGAACCACCCTTCTGGACCGGCGCGGCCGGCCCAGGGGGGACTCGCCACGGAGTCGGTTGACGGGCTCTGCCAGGGAGGCAGCCATGCGCACGATGATCGCAGCGATGAAGATCTCGATCGACGGCAAGACCGAAGGCCCTGAGGGCTACGCGGACTGGGTGGGTGCGTGGTCGGAGGACTATGGGCTGACGCCGCAGGTGGATACCTGTGTTCTCGGTGGCCGCATGTATCGCAACTACGAGCAGTACTGGACCGCGATCCAGGACGCGCCGGACGAGCCGAATCCGATGGGGGGCGGCGTTCCCACGGCGGCTGAGGTGGAGTGGGCCCGCTTTGCCGCGACGACGCCGCACTACGTGCTGTCGCGCACGCTCACCTCGGCCAAGTGGCCGCTGACGGGCTTTCTGCGCGGCCTGGACGAGGTCACTGCCCTCAAGCAGCAGCCTGGCAAGGACATCTACCTGATGGGTGGTGCGGAGATCACGCGGGCCTGTCTCAAGGCGGGTCTGGTGGACGAGTTCCGGTTGATCGTCTACCCGTTGATTGCGGGCGCGGGCACGGCGCTGTTCACGGCGCCAGAGCGTCACCGGCTCGAGCTGCGCGACGTCGCGAGCCTGTCAGACGGCCGGGTGAGGCTGGTCTACGGCATCGCGTGACACGCGCTCATGGACAGCCCGAGTCCGGCCGAGTTCAACGCCGAGATCGTCGAGGAGTTCCGCGCCAGGGGCGGGCACGTGAGCGGGCCGCTCGCGGACACACCGCTCATACTGGTCCACCACACTGGCGCGCGCTCGGGCATCGAGCGGGTCGTACCGCTGGCGTATCTGCCGCAGCCGGATGCCCGGTTCCTGATCATCGCGTCCCACGGCGGATCGCCGAGGCATCCGGCCTGGTACCACAACCTCAAGGCCAACCCGAAGATCACGGTCGACGTGGGTGCTGAGACGTTCCGGGTCGTGGCGGAGGAGCTGGACACCGCGGCACGTTCCGCGCTGTGGCCGACGATCGTCGAGCAGGCGCCGGCAGCGGGTGAGTTCCAGAGCATGACCACACGAACGATCCCAGTGTTCATACTGACCCGCGAAGGCTGACCCGTCCGGAGGGACAAGTGCGATACATGTTGATGATCTGCGATGACGAAGCGGACGGCCGTGGTCCGCTCGAACTGGTGCGCGACCCGGACCACGTGGCTTGGATCGACTATCTGGACCGTCGAGGCATCACGCTGCTGGACGGTGTTCGTCTTCGACCCAGCACCGATGCCACGAAGGTGCGGTCACGAAACGGCGAGACCTTCGTCAGCGACGGACCGTTCGTGGAGACCAAGGAACAGATCGGTGGGCTCGCAATGATCGAGTGCGTTCACCTCGACGACGCCATCGAGGCCGCGGCACGGCATCCGTTTGCCGCGCACGGAGTGGTCGAGGTTCGGCCGGTCTGGGACGAATGAGCCGCACTGTCGAGCAGGCGGTCGCAGCGGCGTTCCGCGAGAGTTGGGGTCAGATCGTCGCGACGCTGATCGGGGCGACCGGCGACTGGGACCTAGCCGAGGAGTCTGCCCAAGACGCCTTCACGGCCGCGTTGGAGACCTGGCCCCGGCACGGTGTCCCGGACCGTCCGGGCGCGTGGCTCACGTCGGTGGCGCGCAACCGCGCCACCGACGTCCTGCGACGCCGAGCGCTGGGCGCGGCGAAGCTGAGGGAGATGGCGGTGAGTGAACGCAACAAGGACGTCGAGCTCACAGAGCCGGCCGACATCGACGAGGTCGCGGTGAGCGGAGTGCCAGACGACCGGCTCCGGTTGATCTTCACGTGCTGCCATCCGGCGCTGCCGCTTGACGCCCAGGTGGCCCTGACCCTGCGAACCCTTGCCGGCCTGAGTACCGCCGAGATCGCGCGAGCGTTCCTCGTGCCAGCGCCGACGATGGCCCAGCGCCTGGTCCGAGCCAAACGCAAGATCCGCAACGCCGGCATTCCGTATCGCGTCCCGCCTGCCGATCTCCTGCCGCAACGCACCAAGGCTGTGCTGGGTGTGCTCTATCTGCTCTTCAACGAGGGCTACTCCGCCACCAGCGGCGCCCACCTCGTCCGCCACGGACTGACGGACGAGGCAATCCGGCTGGCCCGGTTGCTCACTACCCTGATGCCTGAGGACGGCGAGGTCGCCGGCCTGCTCGCGTTGATGCTGATGCACGACGCGCGACGGGATGCCCGCCTGAACGGGGTGGGCGACCTCATCACATTGGAGGACCAGGACCGCACTCGCTGGGACTCCGCCAAGATCGCTGAAGCGATCGTGATTCTGAAGGACGCCATGCAGCGAGCGCGCCCCGGGCCGTACCAGATCCAGGCTGCCATCGTTGCCTGTCACGCAACCGCCAGCGACGCGGCAGACACCGACTGGACTCAGATTGCCGCACTGTACGAGCGACTTGCCGACCTCGCCCCATCGCCCGTAGTGGAGCTGAACAGGGCCGTCGCCGTCGCCATGGCCGACGGCCCGGCGGCGGGCCTTGCCGTCGTCGACTCACTTGCGCAGTCGCGTTCCCTACCGAACTACCACCTGCTTCCCGCGGTTCGTGCGGACCTACTTCGTCGCCTGCACAGGCTCGATGAAGCCGCCGTGTACTACCGCGAAGCGCTGAGCCAGGCCAATACCGACAGCGAACGACGCTTCCTCCGGCGACGGCTGCGCGAGACGGCGACCGACGACAGATCCGGTCGCACCTGACAGATTCATTTGGGTGCGGCTCCCGCGGAGGGGCGTCAGGCGGCGGTCGGGATGGTCGCGTTGGCGTAGCGGGCTTCGTGCGTTCGCTGGCGCTCGTTGGTGAGGTGTGAGGCCCAGTACTGCTGCCAGTCGCCGTTACTACGGATGGCGCGGAGCTTGAGGATGGCTTCTGCTCCGTCGAGGCCCCACCGAGACCCGGTCAGGTCGAGCCGATCTTTGACCAGGTGGCGGCATGCGCCTTCGATCACGCCGGTGGCGATCGGCCAGCCGTTGGCGAGCGCATGCTTGTAGTCGAGATGCTGGCGTTTGGCGAGCAGGTAGCCCGCGCAGCTGTCGGCGTTGCGCCGGGCGGGGGCGTCGAGGCCGAGGCGGGTGGCCTTGCGGCGGATCGCGGCGGCGACCGTGGATGCGTTGCCGTTGAGCACGGCGAGCGCCTTCTCCGCGACCCACTGCTCGGCGGCGGGGTCGCCCTCGCCGAAGAATGACCAGGCCGCGGCCCAGATGTACTCGAGCACGTGGACGAAGTCGCAGAGCACGTGCACGGTGACGTCACGGCTTTTCGCCTCGGCGTTGATCCGGTCGATCTGGTGGGTCGCGCCGTCGACCAGGGCGACCCAGTCGCGGCGGTGGTCGGGGTCGCGGCGTGCGGCCTCGTCGAACATCGAGCAGATGGTGGTCGCCGCGTCGTCGACGACGCTGGCGGTCAGCCACTTGTTCTTCGCCTTCGGTGCCGGCGTCTTCGCGGTGTCGTGCTGGCCGCCGATGATGTCGGTGGGGGCGCGCACGGCCGGGGTGGCGTCGTAGACCGCGGCCACTTCCGCGATCCGTTTGCGGTTGCGCTTCTCCCCTTTGGACAGCCGGGTTTTGAGTTTGCCGGCGGCGTTCGCCGCGGCCTTCGCGGTGGCCGGTCGCAGCGCGTCGGGCCGCATCACGATCCCCTTGCCGTCCGCGGACAGCACCAGCACGTCGCACGGGTCGGCGGGGACACGTGGGCGCTGCTGGTAGTAGGCGCCGAAGTCGGCTGCGGCGCGCACCGCGAGTTGCTCGACCTGGCGCTTGCCGACGTCGACCCCGCACGCGCGGCGCACCGCCGCGGTGGCCTCCTCGAAACTGCCCCGGCTCGACTCGATCGCCGCCAGTTCCCGTAGGCCGTGGGAGTGGACCTCGGTCGGCAGGTTCAACGCCGCGTCCGCGGGGTAGAGGTTGAGTTCGCCCTTGCGGCGGTAGGCCAGCCGGTTGACCCGCACCGGGCCGAAGATGGTGGCCAGCGGCCGGGCATGCCCGCTCTCCACCATCCGGCGGTTGTTGCCCTGGGCATCGCGAACCTGATCCAGGCGCGGCTCGCGCGCGGCCCGCAGGTCGAGATGGTCTTGATACAGCTGGCGCAGTAACTCCCGGCCGTCCTGGCCGATGCGCTGCTCCAGCTCTGCATGGGTGAGGGCCTGGGCCTGCTCACCGGCCAGCTGCGCGCACAGCTGATCGAAGCGGGCACGGCTGGCGGCGAACGGCTCGGTGACGCTGGGGGTGGGCATGGGAACCTCCTCGACAACGGACTCGCCTACAGCATGTAAGCTGTAGGATCGTCGGTGGTGGAAGCCCGCCCCGACACGCGAGGACAACCAGATGAGCAAGCCATCCCGACGGCCACCATTCGCCCAGACCCGCCGGGCCCTCGCCGACGCGCTCGCCGAGATCGACGGACTACTACCCGGAAGCGTCATCGTGCGACAGATGCGCTGCGGCAAACCCGGCTGCGCATGCCGAGCCGACCCGCCCCGGCTGCACGGCCCCTACATCCAGTGGACCCGCGCCGTGCACGGCAAGACCGTCACCCGATACCTCAGCCCGGACCAGCTCGCCCGTTACCAACCTTGGTTCGACAACGCCCGACGGATCAAGGACCTGCTCGCCAAGCTGGAGATCGCCTCACTACACGCGTTCGAGGCAGCTGAAGGACCTCCACCCACACCCGGCCGACAGACCCGTCGACGCGCTCGATAACCACGCGCCGCGACCGAATCGCAGCGACCTGACCCCGTCCCACCTATCAAACTCCGGACATCTCGAGACCGATCACCACACTCAACGACCCTCTGCAGGAGCCGCACCCGATTCATTTGTGCAACCCACCTGTTCGACTGCGAGCGCACGTATCGGCTGTCCGTAGCCCTGATCGAGGATCCCTTACGTGGCAGGGGTTCCGCGTCGTAGACATGTCTACGCAGGTACTCCTGCTCCAGCTCGCACGGTTCAAAGCGCAGCGGGGAAAGGAGAATCGCGGTGCGCACGTCGGCGACACCGCTTCAGCCAACGTGTCTACGACGGCGCTCGAAGGGCCCGCGGTCGACATCGTGGACACCGTTCGGAACGCTGGAGATAACGAGTGCGGTCGGGCGTGTCGCGGGGTTGGCGTTGATCGTGTAGTTCCAGTCGCCGTGGAACTTGTGGCGGGTCAGGATTCCGGCGGTTTCTAGGGTTTTCATGTCCTGGTCGGAGACTTTGATGCTGCGAGGGTAGGTGCCGAGGTCGAGGTCGGCGTGCACCCTGAGCCCGGTCGTCGTAGTCACCGCGCGGATGGTTTCGATGACGACTTCGTGGGATTCCACTCGTCGTCCGCGCCGGTTGCGGCTGATCGCGGAGAACAGTCGGTGTTCGATCTTGTTCCACTTGGAGGTGCCCGGCGGTAGGTGGCACACGGTGATGTCCAGGCCGGTCTGTGCGGCGAGGCCGGCGAGTTCGGTCTTCCACAGTCGCAGCCGGGAGCCATTGGACCCTCCGGAGTCGGCGGTGATCAGCAGCCGGCGGGCGCCCGGGTAGCCGGCGAGGCCCAGGGTGGTCCACCAGCGGCGGATGCACTCCACGGCGAACTGGCCGGTGTCGGCGTCGGTTCCGACGTTGACCCAGCCGGTGTTGGTGGTGATGTCATAGACCCCGTAGGGGCGACTTTCCCCAGCACCTTGTCGGCGAAGTCGTGGGTGTTGACCTGGCGCGGTTCCGATTCCCGGCCGGCGGCGGCGTAGTTGCCGATGAGTTCCTTCTTCTTGGTGTCCACGCTGATCACCGGATCCCCGGCCGCCTAGAACTGCGTCGCCCGGTCGTTGATATTGGCGAACTGCACATCCTGATCTGCGTGCTGGGCGCCTTCCACGGTCTTCGCGTTGGCTTGCAGGCTGTAACGGCGGCTTTGAGCAGCTTGGCCACCGTCCGCGCCGACACCCGATGCCCAGCCGCGGCCAGCGTCGCGGTCGACTTCGTCGTCCACCGCAATGGCGATTCCGGATCACCGCGAGAGCCCGGATCGACCAGCGCGTCCAACGCCTCCAGCACCGCCAGGTCGGTGACGGCCACCGGCGGTCGTCCCGCACCCGGGCGTCGCACCCGACCCGGGATCGGCTGCGGGTAGTCCAACTCGCGCATTCCCTGCGCCACGGTGTCCGGGTGGGCGGCACTGGCCGCGGCCACCGCGGTGATCCCACTCCGGCCAGCTAATTACTACGCGAGTTCTAATCACAGCATTCGCATCGCCCCTCCTACCGCCGCCTTTTGGACCTGGCCGGTCGTCGATGGGGCTCATTCGGCCGGCACAGCCCCGTTCTGTCGTGGTCGGCTCGTACGCTGCCCACGTGAACGGCCAGGACGATCGCCCGTCGCCCGCTCGCACGTATCCACTCACGGCCGGCGCGCTGCGCGGGCGTGCTGTGCTGCCAGCGAGAGGCGGCCGAGATCGCGATCTACCTAACCGAGGTGGCGCAGAAGGACGGCCAGGTCTGGATCGGCAACACGCTGGACGAGTACGCCGCCGAGTTCAACGCCGGGCTACCTCGCGTCGCGCTGAAGATGGCCACTGGCTCCGGCAACACGGTCGTGATGAGTATGCTTATTGCCTGGCAGATCCTGAACAAGGTCGCCAGCCCGGCAGGACAAGCGTTTCACCCGCCGCTTCCTCGTCATCACGCCCGGCGTCACCATTCGCGACCGGCTCCGCGTGCTGCGCCCGGAACACCCCGGCAACTACTACCGCGAACGCGACCTCGTCCCGGCCGACCTCGTCCCGCAGCTGAGCCAGGCGCAGATCGTCATCACGAACTACCACGCCTTCCTGCCCAAGGTGACGAAGGAGGGCGCCGGCCTGGCGAAGGCCACCAAGGACCTGCTGCTCGGCGACCGCGACGACGCGCCCGACCCGTTCGTCGAGAGCCGGCCCAAGTCGCCACTCGGGTCGCGCGCGAGTTCGGGCTCAAGGCCGGCGAGATCGTGGTCCTCAACGACAAGGCGCACCACTGCTACCGCGATAAGCCCGACGACCGCATCGCCGAGGATCTTGACGCGGACGAGAAGGCCGAGGCCAAGCAACGGGAGGAGGAGGCACGGGTCTGGTTCAAGGGCCTGCAGAGGCTGCACGCCAAGCTCGGCATCAATACGGTCTACGACCTGTCGGCGACGCCGTTTTTCCTCACCGGCTTCCGGCTATGGGACGGGAGTGATATTCCCGTGGGTGGTCAGCGACTTTCGCTGATCGACGCGATCGAGTGCGGCATCGTCAAGGTGCCGCGGCTGCCCGTCGACGACGGGCCAGGGCGAGACGGTCGTGTTCCGCAACCTGTGGGACGAGATCGCCGACAACCCGCCGTTCCCGCGGCGGGCCAGGAAAGCCCCGCCCGGCCGTTCGTGCCTGGGGCGTCGGTGTCGGTGGCCGCGCCCACGGTGGGGTATCGCTCGACCTCGCTCAGGAAGTTGCCCACGTGACGGTCAGGCCGTCGCGCCGGCCGATCCGGTCGAGGTCGCGGGTGAGGACGTCCTGGATCTTGCGTAGGCCGTCCTCGTCGCCGGCGTCGATGCGCAGGTTGAGCGTGGCCGTATCCGCGGTGAGGGTGCACTGACCCCACGGCGTGAAGGCGAGCACACCGTGGGTTTTGGTCCATTCGGCGCGCACCTGACCTCGCGGCGTTCCAGCATGTGGCCGAGGTGGGTGCGTCCTGCGTGGCGGCTGGTCATTGCGGCGGCGTGCTTGCACAACAGCTGTTCGAGGTAGCGGCTGGGGCGCTCGGTGGCGATGGCGGCTTCGGCGCTGGGCATTTCAGGTCCTGGTGAGCGCGACGAGCCATGCTGGGATGCCGTCCGGGTCGCCGGTGCCGTGCAGCGTGGTTGGTTCGATCGAGTCGACGCGCCATCCGTCGGTGAACGTGTCGGCGATCTGTACGAGGGTCAGCCCGTCGTGTCCGGAGCCGCTGCCCTGGCCGCGGAAGCAGAGCACGAAGTACCGGCCGCCGGGAGCCAGCACCGATCGCAGGCCGGCGAGGTAGGCCGCGCAGTCGTCCTCGTTGTCGTAGACGTGCACGAACAGCCCGCTGTCGGTCACGGTGTCGAACGTCTCGTCGAGGTCGGGGAGCTGCCGGACGTCCTGCGCGATGAACCGGGCGGTCAGGCCACGGGCGCGTGCCTTGTCGGTGGCGACCTGGAGGGCCACCGTGGACAGGTCGACGCCGGTGGCGTCGAGGCCGAGCGCGGCGCACATGAGCACGTGCTCGCCGGTGCCGCAGCCGACGTCGAGGACCCGGCCGCGGATCGCGCCGGACTCGGCGAGGCTGCGCAGCGCGGGTTGCGGGCCGCCGATGTCCCAACGCGGCGCGTCGCGATAGGCGGCGTCCCAGTCCGACGGGCCGAGCGGTGCGTCGGGGGCGTGCGAGTGAGCGTGTTGGTGGGTCACGGCTGCTGCTTTCGTCAGGCGTCGCGCCGGTTGATGAGGAGGAATCCGGAGATCAGCGCGGCGGCCACGTAGAGGGTGAACAGGCCGAACCCGGCCCAGGCGCTGAGCGCGCTGGGGTCGTTGTGCTGGACGGCGATGAAGATCTGCTGTCCGGCGAGGCTGAGCCGCACGGCGTCCGTGGTCGCCCGGTCCTGCGCGCTGAGTCGCGACGGGATGAAGATCGCGGCAAGCGCGGCGAGGACGACGTTGCTGGTGGCGGCCGCGATGAGCGTCCATCTGGTGGATGGGACGGAGCGGAGCTTGCAGAACTCCCAGGCGAGGACGTCGGCGAACCGGGCCAGCGGACGGTCGGTATCGACGGGTGCCGCGATGGCGGTCATGGCTGGCTCACCTCGATCTCGTGGCCGGTATGCGACCCGGACCTGGTGCGGCAGTCGGCCGCGTCGCTGGTCAGTTCCATGTAGCGCTGTTCGAGAGATGCGTGCTGGGTGGATAGTTCGAGCAGCTTGATCCCGTTCAGCCGGGCCAGCTCGCCCACCAGGTCGGGCTCGACGTCGTGCGCGTGCAGGGTGTCGTCGGACACCCTCGTCACGCGGGCGCCGCGTGCCTGCAGGGCGGTGGCGAGCGAGTCGCTGTGCGGTGTGCGGATCTGGACGTAGCTGCCGGTGCCGCTCTTGAGCAGGCCGTCGACCGTGGTCTCGGCGATCGGCCGGCCGTGCCCGATGATGATCAGCCGGTCGGCGGTGATGGCCATCTCGCTCATCAGGTGGCTGGACAGGAATACCGTGCGTCCCTGGGCGGCGAGCGCCTTCACG
Organism: uncultured Actinomycetota bacterium; assembly: GCA_963839175.1. GTDB lineage: Bacteria > Actinomycetota > Actinomycetes > Mycobacteriales > Jatrophihabitantaceae > CAWIUB01. The sequence goes on along the minus strand of CAWIUB010000031.1, from coordinate 15,957 downwards.
AGGTTCCGCACCCACAGCACGCCCTCCGGGTCCAGGCCGTTGACCGGCTCGTCGAGGATCAGTACCGGCGGGTCGCCGAGCAGCGCGGTTGCGATGCCGAGCCGCTGGGCCATGCCGAGGGAGAAGCCGCCGGCGCGCTTGTGCGCGACCTTGGTCAGCCCGACCTGGGCGAGCACTTCCTCGACCCGGGCCCGCTCGATGCCGTTGCTACGCGCCAGGCAGCGCAGGTGGTTGTACGCGCTGCGTCCGGGGTGCGCGGCCTTGGCCTCGGGCAGCGCGCCGACCTGGAACAGCGGTCGCGGGTGGGCGGCGTACGGACGCCCGTCGACGGTCACCGATCCGGCGCTCGGCACGTCCAGCCCGAGGATCAGGCGCATCGTCGTGGACTTACCCGTGCCGTTCGGGCCAAGGAACCCGGTGACCTGACCGGGCGGCATGGTGAACGACAGATCGTCGACGGCCAGCGTGCTGCCGTACCGCTTGCTCAACCCGACCGCCTCGATCACTGCGAACCCTCCCGCCGTGCGCTACGCATCAGTGCGATCCCGGCCCGACCACGCCGGTCAGGTGCGGCACTACGAACAACCCGAGCAACGCGATGCCGACCGCCCACCACGCCCACACCCGTCGCGAGCGCGCCGTCGACGACGCTTCACCGTCGACCACGCCGCCATGGTTGTCGGCTTCCTCGCCGGGGTGGATGCGGGATATCGGGCACGGTTCGCTCCTTCGTGGGGCTGCGCTGTACCTCAAGCATGAACGATACAAGTTGTCTCCGTCAAGACAGTACGTATTTGATCCAGTCACAATGTCATACTGGTCGACGTGCCGAAGCTCTGGAGCCAGACCATCGAGACGCACCGCAGCGCAGTCCGCGACGCGACGCTGGACGCCACCGCGGCGCTCGTAGCTGAGCACGGGCTGGCCGCGGTGACCATGTCGGAGATCGCGAAGCAGACCGGGATCGGGCGCGCGACCCTCTACAAGTACTTCCCCGACGTCGAGGCGATCATGATCGCCTGGCACGAACGGCAGATCAGCAACCACCTGAGCCAGCTCGCGGCAGTCCGCGACGGCACGACCGGCACGGCAGTCGACAAGCTCGAGGCCGTCTTGGTGGCCTTCGGCGGGCTCTCCCGCCGGCATCACGACACCGAGCTCGCCACCCTGCTGCACCGCGGCGAGCACGTCGACCGCGCCCAGCGGCACCTGCGCAAGCTCGTCGCGGACCTGATCGCCGAAGGCGCGCGCGACGGCGAGCTGCGCGACGACGTCCCTCCCACGGAACTCGCCGCGTTCTGCCTGCACGCGCTCACCGCGGCCGGCGGCCTAGCCAACCAGGCCGCAATCCGGCGCCTCGTCACGGTGACGGTCGCCGGACTACGCACACCTTCATGAGTCCCCAGCCGCGGCCGAGCAACTCGCTAGCGGCGGACCGCCCAGACTCTGCGCGAGGCGGCCGAGCCGCTGCTCGAACTCGCGCTGGGCCCGAACCGACCCGACGGCTACGGCGAGCTGATCCAGTTCGGGCGGGTGAGGTCGTGGCTGTAGCGCGCGGCGCCTCAGTCGAGGTCCGCGGCCTCGCGCGCTCGTTCGACGTCGTTGATGTAGAGCTCGGCCCAGGCGCGCACCGCGGCCATCGGCTCGCACAGGGTGCGGCCCAGCGGTGTGAGTTGATAGGTGACCGCGCGGACGCGGTCCTCGTGGACATTACGGCTGACGAGGCCGTCGCGTTCGAGGCTGCGCAGGGTCTGGGTGAGCATCTTCTCGCTGACGCCGTCGATCTCGTCGCGCAGCTGACCGAACCGAGTCGGTCCGCGTTCCAGGCTCCCGACGAGCAGCATGCTCCACTTGTCGGCCAGCCGGTCCAGTGCCTGCCGCGACGGACAGGCGGCGCTGTAGACGTTGGCCAGATGGCCGTCGGCCAGCCGCGCGCGGGCGGGTCGCCGGCTGCCCGGCCGCGGCCGCGGAACAACTCGAGATGGCACCTCGACAGCTAACCATCAGAAAATATTCGGCTCAAGGCAGCGAACCCAACGCACTTATAAGTGCGTACTTGTGCCCCGCATCTTGCTCACCGACGGTTAGTGGGTTACCTCCGAGAAGCAAGGAATGGAGACAGCCATGCTCAACCCGGCACCGCGAAGCCAGGTGTCCGTCGGCACCACAACCGTCACCTATCTCCCGGACGGCGAAGTCCACCTCGACCCGGCCGTCCTCTTCCCGGCCTCCGCGCCGGACGGCTGGTCGGTGTATGCGCCCTACCTCGACGCCGATGGTCGCCTGCCGATCAGCGTCGGATCATTCCTGATCCGCACCGAAGCCCACCGGATCCTGGTCGATCTCGGGCTCGGCGCGGTGGATTTCGAGGTGCCCAACCTCGCCTCGTTTGCCGGCGGCAAGCTGCTCGACAGCCTCGCCGATGAGGGCTTGCAGCCGACCGACATCGACACCGTCGTATACACGCACTTGCACCACGACCACGTCGGCTGGACGAGTAACGTCGCGCCCGCACCCAACGCCCGCGGCGGGCCGGTGCACGGGCTGACCTTCGCCAACTCCCGGCACCTGGTCGACCGGGCCGAGTGGGACCACTGGAACGGCACCGCCGAGCTGACCGGACCCGACCCGGACGCGGTGCAGAAACCGCTCAGCAGCGTCATCGAGTTCCTCGATCGTGACCAGGAGATCGTGCCCGGGGTGCGCGTGGTGCCTACGCCGGGCCACACACCCGGACACACCAGCCTGCTGGTCACCGACCCAGCCAGCGATCAGCGTCTGCTGATCCTCGGCGACGTCATGCACACCCAAGCGCAGGTCAGCGAGACGCACTGGAACTTCCTGTTCGACGTCGACGCCGGCAAGGGCACCCAGACCCGGGTCGCGCTGCTCGAGCGGTACCACGACGACCGCACGCTCATTGCCGGCGGCCACTTCGCCGGCGCCGTCTTCGGGCGGTTCCTACCCCCTACCCGACACCACCGCTGGGCCGTCACCGCGACCAGGTGACAAACCAGTTGCCCTGGCGCGAATCCTTCGACCCACGCGATGCCTCCTATAACGGTGTGGAGCTCATCGGCACGAAGGCCGGAAGGAAGCGACATGGCGGGTGCTGACTGGGCCAGCGCGCACCTCGTACGAGCGGCCGGAGCCGGTAACGTCGAGGCGTTGCCCGCGCTGGTGACGGGCGCGCACCCGCATGTGCAGTGGTTCGCCTTCTCAAGACGCCGAGGACGCCGCGCACGAGGCGCTGATCACCCTCGACCGCAAGGTCGGCACACTGCGATCATCCACCGCGCTGGCCTCGTGGATGTCTCGCACCGTCCGCCACGAATGCCTGCGCAGAGCGCGCTCGAGATGGCCTCACGACCCGCCCGAGATGGGTGACGTCCGCTCACCCGAGGACGAAGTCCTGCGACGGCTGGACGCAGAGCAGGTCGCGAAAGCGATCAGCGCCTTACCCGACCTCCAGCGGCAAACGGCCGAGCTCAACTACTTGCCACCGTCTCGGCGCATCTCAAGCTCTCCCGAGAGCAGCGTGCCGAGGCGCTGCGTCAGGTCCACGCGGTGTTGCCCGACCAGGTCGACATCGACACCACGGTGCGGGTGTCTCTCGCTCGACGGGTTGACCTTCGGCGAGCTAGACGACCACGGCGAGGGTGCCTTCTTGTCGCGGAGCGGGCATAGCCACACCGCCGACCTTCACCTCAAAGTGCGACGCACGTTTCACCGGTGGCAACGTTCGCGCTGTTCCGATAGCCGAACGCCAGCGGGTGCGCTGGTGGCCCTAGCGGCCGCGAACACCACGCCGATCTTGATCGTGCCGTATAAGGCACCTCAGCGGGCGGGGGCCCGCAGCGGATCGGCGTACGGTGAGCGCCATCAGCTTCGGAGCTTGGCCTTCCTGCCGTTCGCCAAGATCAGGACTGCTGCAGGCTGAGCGGCAGCAGTGGGGTACGGCGGTTCGTTTGCGGACCCGGACGGCTACACATCTGGGACATCGGATACAGCGCCCAGGGAAAGAATTAGTCCTATGCGGAGTAGCCGCCGAGACGAGCTCCTGGCGAGTGCGGGCGACCCGGCCCTGGCGGCCTGGCTGGGCTGGCTACAAGATGCGTCTTTCCGCCGGGCCGGTCGGGCGGTGCGCAAGGCGTACCCGCCGGAGCGGCGGATGACCGGACCCCAGCTGGCCGGGTACCTGGCGCGCCGGACCTACGCGCTCGCGTCCTCCACCCGCCCCAACGGCCGTGCACACGCCGCACCGACGCTGTTCTGCATATACGCGGAGGCGTTCTGGCTCCCCGCGCTGGGCGGCGCGGCCCGGCTCGACAACGTCCGGGCCCATCCGTGGCTCGCGCTGTCCATCATCGAGGGCGAGCATGACACCCACGCCGCGGTGCTCACCGAGGGCCCGGCCGAGGTGCTGGCAAGCGTTCCGGAGGACGTCCGGAGCATCACCGAGCTGCGCAACCGCGGCGGCAGCCTGGACTGGGCAACGGCCTGGCTGCGGATGACCCCGCGGCGGCTATTCAGCTTCGCCGAACTCGCCTGGCCGGGCGCGGCCCGTAGCTCATGAACGTGGTGATCGGACACTCCCGATCCATGGTGAGACGGCGATCACCGCGTCCGCACTGGCGCGTTAGATCAACCGGGACGGTCAAGATCGATGAGCGCCGCGCTCGAGCATCAAAGGCCGTGCCCGCAGGGGTTGCGGAACGGCGGGGCCGCTAGCCGAGGCCTAGGCGTGTCTCGATCCGGTCGCCGCAACCGTCAAGAGATCGCTGCCTTCACCAACTCAATGACCTTCTTCTCCAAGGCGGGGGTCCACTTCTTGAGCGCGTACGACACCGGCCACAGGTCCCCGTCGTCGAGGTTGGCCGAGTCCTGGAATTCCAGGGTCGAATAGCGTTGGCCGAACTTGCCCGCGTTCTTGAACGAGACGACGACCTTGCCGTCCGCGTTCGCGTAGGCCGGCATGCCGTACCAGGTCTTGGGCAACAACTCCGGGGCGGTGCCGGTCACCATCACGTGTACGCGCTCGGCGAGGGCACGATCCTCCGGCGCCATCTTCGCTATGCTGTCGAGGACCGCCCGCAGCCCGTCGGCCTTCTTGGCGCCCTGCCTGCCTTCCGCGCGCAGCTCGGCGGCGCGCTCCTTCATCGCGGCACGCTCCTCGGCGCTGAAGCCGCCGGACTCGGTCTCGGCTGTCTTAGCGGGCATTCTCGGCTTCCTTTCGAGGTTCGGGGCTCGACGTGTCGCCGGCCATCTGAAGGAAGGCTAGAACCAGACGACACGCCAGAGCTTCTTGATTCCTGATTAGATCGATGCCGGACGAGGCGCTCGCGGGTGGCGCTCTCGCTAACCGCGACGCGCGCCGTCCCGCAGTTCTGTCGACAGCGCCACCGGAGTGGGGAGCTGCTGGCCGCGGTGGGGCGGTTGCGGTGGCGGACATATTCGTCGAGGATTATTCGAAGGTGTCGCTGGCCGAAGATCTGCATTCGTTCGGTGCGCTCGGCTGTGACGGTTCGGACGAATCGTTCGGCGAAGCAGTTCGCCCGCGGGCAGCAGGGTGGGATCGTCACGACGTCGATGCCGGCATCGGCGAGGACCATGTCGAATGATTCGGTGAACTGGCCCGCTCGATCCCGTACCAGGGCTGATCGCGTGGTCGACGTGGAGGAAGTCGCACGCCAGCATCGTCGATGCCTGGGTCCGCAGGAACTGCCGCCAGCTGGTGTCGGTGTTCGGATCGGTGCCGGTGGTATCCGCAAACGCCCCATTACTAGACGGATCGTCGCGGCGCTGACCCGGTGGCCGAGCTCGAGCAGCTCGCCCTGGATCCGCTGATAACCCAGCGGAGGTTCTGCCTGGCCAGCTGCACGATCAGCGTGACGGTCGCGTCGTGGATGGGTGGGCGACCGCTCCGGTGCGGGTAGGCCACTTCTTCGCGACGAGGCGGCGATGCCAGCGCAGAATCGTGCCGGGGTGACCGGTCGATGGCTGCGCACCCCGGCCGGAACAGACCGGCACAGCGCGGCGAGCAGCGCTCGACCGGCCCAATCCAGCCGAGGCTTCGGGTTCGTTCGCCGCAGCACCGATGCGCAGCCTTGTTCTCAAATTTCACGCTCCGTAACCACACTGTAACGCCGGGCACCTTCCCTGGTAGGGGCGGTCGGGGCTCGACGGGGCCCATCAGAAACGTCCAGCGGGAGGGACAGTTGTGCGTGACGTAGCGATCATCGGGGCCAGCGCGGCCCCCGTGCAGAAACAGGGGCTGAGCCTGCGGGAGTTGGCGCTGCAGTCGAGCATGGTTGCCCTGGCGGACGCTGAGCTGAGTCAGGTGGATGGCGTCGTGGTCGGGTCCATGGCGAGTGGGGAGTTCACCGGCCAGAACCACCTCGGCCCGTTGCTGGCCGACCAACTCCACCTCACACCGGCACCGGCGATGCGGGTCGAGGCGGCTTGCGCGTCGGGTAGCGCCGCCTTTCACGTCGCGCACATGGCCGTGGCGAGCGGCATGTACGACACGGTGCTGGTCACCGGCGTGGAGAAGATGAGCGGCGTATCCAATGAGGTTGCCAGCAGAATTCTCGCCGGTGCCGCCGACTACGAGTACGAGGTCGAGCAGGGGGCCACCTTCGTCGCCTGAACGCGATGCTGATGCGCCGATACCTGCACGACTTTGGCGTCGCCCCTGAGATGCTCATGCGGTTCACCGTGAACGCGCACCGCAACGCGCTCACCTCACCGCACGCGCTCATGCAAAGAACGGTCAGCATCGACGACGCACTGGCGTCACCGGTCGTGGCGGACCCGATCCGGCTCTACGACTGCAGCCCTATCTGTGACGGAGCCGCGAGCGTCGTGCTCGCCTCTGAGCTTGCGATTAAACCTTTGGGTGCTGGTCAGGCGGCTTTCTTGATCGCTGGGTGGCGGGTCCGTGGTGGCCGCCGGGTGTTCTTGGGTCGGCCTGGTCCGGGTGTTGTGGATTTTGGTGGACTGGCGGGTGTGCCCAAGTGTGCGCGAAGTCGACGAAATCCACGCCGAACACGAGCCGGGCTGAGTTTGTCCGGTGGCCGTGCTCGTTGCCAGGGCAGCCGGTCGTCGGCGACCAGGCCGCGGGCCAGGCGTAGCTGGGTATACGCGGCGACGATGAGCCAGGTCCAGCGGTCTGCCTGTTGTGGGGTGCGTAGTGCTGGGGCGGTCCAGCCGAGGGTGTTCTTCACGAAGCGGTAGGTGTGCTCGATGTCGAAGCGACGAAGGTAGGCACGCCAGGTTAGGCCGATGTCGGTCGGCCCCGGGCCGGCGCACCACAGCCACAAGGTCTTCACCGCCCGGGCGGTCGGTTTGGGTAGGTGCTGCACCTGCACGCGCACGACGGTGCCGGTGACGATCGGCGTCTGGTCAGGGCCGGCCCAGCGGCCGCGGTGAGCGAGCTTGGGGTGCAGGTTGCGCCAGGCCTGCACGTGCACGGTCCCGTAGCGGGGATCCTCGGCGCTTAGCTGCTGGTCCGGTTGTGGCCAGCGGGCTGGGTCGTCGGCGCAGCCGAAACGGGCGCCGTGGCGGCGCGGTCGGCCGCGTCGTCCTGGCGGTGGCGGTTCGGGCTCGCCGTAGAAGACCCGGTCGCCGCGGATGCGGACCACGATCGCGGCGCGGGCATCGGCCAGCTCGTGGGTCAGCGCGGCCGGGTCGTAGCCAGCATCGAACACGAACGTCGGCACCGCGCCGTCGGCGGGCATCAGCTGCACCAGGCGGCGAACCTGCGCGAGGGTTGCGGTGGTCGCGTCCTCGGTCGGCGCGATGCGTTGGGCGTCCAGCGGCGCGGTCCAGGAGTCCATCGCCCAGTCCAGCTGGCAGATCCACTGATAGCACCAGCCGGCCACGATCGGCTGTCCAGCCGAGTGATGCGAGGCCGAGTAGTAGAAGCCGCGCTGCGGGCTGGTCTCGGCATCGCAGCGCGCCCAGCTGGACGCGTCGACCGCGAACACCAGCGGCCACCCGTCGGGACGGTTGGCCACCAGCAGCACACGCAACGCGTCGGCGTCGATGCTGCCGCGGTCCAGGGCCTTGTAGAGGCTGCCGTGACTACGGCGGAAGGTCGGCTCCAACGACAACGCCGGCACCGAAGACACCGGGGCCGGCGAACACAGGATCGAGTCGCACAGTTCGAAAGCCGCGTCGCGCCAGCCGGTCACGCAGCCATGGAAGCCGGACCGAAACGCCTGCAGCCGCGCGCCCTGTAGGGCCGCGCTCGTCGCCGTGGTGGCGGTATTCATGGCATCCTCCGATACCCAGTCAGTACATATACTGTCTGGTACCGATCAGGAAGAATCGCCACGACACGCCGGAAGGAACCGAGGATGGCGCGCTCAACCCAGGCACGGCTGGCTGCCTACCAGCGCAGCTACCGCGCACTGGCCGCGCGCATCGCCGAGATCGGCTACATCGCCGCCGGCTCGATCACCTGCCGCCACACCCGCTGCGGCACCGCAGGCTGTCGATGCCACGTCGACCCGCCCCAGCCGCACGGGCCCTACTGGCAATGGACCGCCAAGATCAACGGCAAAACCGTCACACGCCGACTCAGCCAGAGCGAGGCCGCCATCTACCAGCAATGGATCGACAACGACCGCCACCTACGCACTCTCATCGACGAGATGCGTCAGGTCGCGGCCAAAGCCACTGAACTGATCATGAAGGAAGGCGCGAGCCACCAGGCCAAGGTTTAATCGCAAGCTGAGGAGATTGCCCGCAACTACGACGACGCGGTGTGGGTGCGGGGTGCCGGCATCGCCACGGACACGATGAGCTTCCACGATCGGTCGGACCTGCTGCATCTCGGTGCGAGCAGCATCGCCGCAGAACGTGCCCTGGGACGGGCTGGGATGAGCGTTACTGACGTAGATCTCTACGAGATCCACGACGCGTTTACCGTGACAACGGCGCTCATTCTCGAGTCCTTGGGGCTTTATCCGAAAGGGGGAAGGCTGGCACGCCGCGGCCGAGGGCCACATCGCGGTCGACGGCACGGTGCCCATCAGCACCTTCGGTGGTCTCAAGGCGCGCGGTCACCCTGTTGGCGCGACCGGGGTGTATCAGCTCGTCGAGGCCACCCACCAGCTTCGTGGCGAAGCCGGCGCAAATCAGGTTCCCGACGCCGGGAGAGCCCTCGTCCAGAACATGGGCGGAACCGGCTCGACCATCATCGTGCACATCCTGGAGGCAACCACATCACTGATCTCGAGCACGTCGGTCCGGTGGCCACCGCAGCGGCTTTACCGGAGCACACCGTCGCCGCCACCAGGTGCGCGGACTGCCGTCGAATGCATTCACCTCCGCGGCTGCACCGCTGCCTCGGTTGCGGGTCTGCAACGTTGACCGACACGCGCATCGAACTGCGCGGCGTCTTCGAGAGCTGGACCACCGCGCGCGATGTGGCAGCGGGACACGGCGAATGGGGGCTGGGGCTGATCACGCTCGACGCCGGACCGATGCTCACCGCACGGATCAGGCTGAACGACATCCCACTGGCGGTGGGGGCGCCAGTGGCGGGCATGGCCGAACGGCGTGGGGAGACGGTAGTGCACGTGTGGTTCGAGGCTCTTCGGCCGGAGGCCGCGGCGGGGAAACTGATAAAGGCGCTTCCGGGAAGTCCGTGGGTCATGGTGTGGCCGGGTAGAGCTGTAGGCCACCGAGGTGGAAGTAGATCGCGGTCTTGAAGTGCTCGCGGTTGCGGTAGCCACGCGCTGAGACTCTGATCGCCTGGATGCGGGAGTTGAGGCCTTCGGCGCCGGCGTTGGTGATCCGGTGGGCGAAGTAGGACAGCAGCCCCGCCTGGTGACGTTTGAGTGTCTTAGCCGCGTCGATGATCGGTTTGAGCCGGCAGTGGGTGGCCCAGAAGTACCAGCGGTTGAAGTGCTTGGCCGCCCAGCCGCGGCGCTTATAGGACCAGAAGTGCCGCAGGCTCTCCTTGATCGCCCACGCCCGCGCGGTGCGCAGGTCGCCGGCCTGCAGCGTGGCGAACCGGTCGGCGTGACGGTCGGGCAGGTTCTCGGCCGAGTACAGCCAGAGGTACTTCGAACCGGCCAGGCTCTTGTCACCGGCCGCGACCAGCGCCCGGTTCTCTTGCTTGCGGACGGTGTCCACCGCGCCGGTGAGGTAGCCCATCAGGTGGTACCGGTCGAACACGATCTTGTCGTCCGGGTCGGTCAGGTGCGCGCGCACCGAGTTGGCGAACGGCTCCCACATGTCCATCGCGACCGCCTGGATGCCGGCCAGCTGCTCGGGCGTGAACTTCTCGAAGTAGCCGTCCAGGCTGGCCTGGCGTCGCTCGTCGGCGATGTAGTCCACGGTGCCGGTGTCCAGGTCGGCGACCACGGTGATGTAGTCCTGTCCCCGCCCGGCCGCCTTCTCATCGACCCCGACATGCGCCGGGGCGGTCAGTGGTTTCGCGGTCAGGCCCCGGGCCACCGCGCGGTCCATCAGGTGCCACGCCTCATCCCAGCTGACCCGCAGCAACCCGGCCGCGGAGGCCACGTCGCAGGCGGCGAGCACGTCGATGGCCAGCCGCTCGAACAACACGGTGAACCGTGCGTGCGGCTCAGCCCACGGCAGCCGCACCTGCCGCACCCCGTGCTCGGGGCACTCGACCCGCGGCGGGCGGGCGTGCAGGAACGTCAAGAACGCACACGAGTCCAGATGCCGCCAAGCCCGCTCCTCGGCGTGGTCGTAGACCGCCAGCTCCCGCTCACAGTCCGGGCACGCGAACCGCGTCCGGCCCGGATGCCCGACCCACACGTCCACCCGCCCGCCGGGGGCCGACAGCTCGACCCGACCCACCTCCCACGGCGCGACCAACCCCAGCAGATGGCGGTACAACTCGGTGTCGCGCATGCGACAGATCCTGCCGCCAAGCGCCCGTCACACCCAGACCCGACCCACGAAGAACCCGGAAGCGCCCTGATAAAGAGAGGCGCGGCGTGAGTCCACCAGCCAGGGTGGCCATCGTCACGGGTGCATCGGGCGGGCTGGGCGCGGCGATCGCGACCTCGCTGGCCGGATCAGGTTTCCATCTCATGCTCCAAGAAGGAGCCGATGAGCATGCTGGTGAGCCCGTCGAGGTCGGCGCAGTCCGGGAGGTCACTGGCCGCCAGCGCTTGCCGGAGCAGCGCCCGTCGCGGCTCGACGATGCGGGTCTTGAACAGGTTCAGCAGCCCGGGGTGGCGTTCCTCTTCGGCGAGCAGTGAGCCGAGGATGGCCAGTGCGCGAATGGCCTCACCATGACCGGGTCGTTGTCGGCGACCGCGGTTGTCCGCGTCTCACGCGTCAGCTTCGATCCGGGCCTGTTCGACGAGGTCGCCGCCGCGGACTAGAAGACCGCGGAGTACCTCATTCCGACCATCAAGCGACTGCCGGGTCTACTTCACTGGTTCACGGGCATCTCGCCGGAGGGCTCGTTCGTGCAGGTGAGCGTCTGGGATTCCGAAGAGCATGCGACACAGATGGACCGGTTGAAGGAGATGGCCGTCGACGCGCGCGGGGACATGACGGCGGTCGGCGTGACGTTCACGCCAGAGCATGCGACGATCATCAACTACCCGATCACCTGGACCATCTGACCTGACACGACAACCCCAGGATCACTGTGCAGGCCGCAGGTGGAGGGTCCCCTTTGCTCGTCTTGAGCGGGGGGTGGCGCACCGCGGACGGCGACGCACCTCGGCCAATGGATCGACCAACGTCCATCTCCAGGGTCCCACCACGGCGGCGTGGCCGCACCGGCGGCTGCGAGTCACAGATCGAGCACCAGGTCGTCGTGCGGCCGTGAGCAGCAGATGAGCGCGCTGCCATCGGCGGGGGGTTCGACTGGGTCGGGGTTGTAGTCGACGCTGCCTGCGATCAGCGTCGTCTCGCAGTTGTGGCAGACGCCGGTGCGGCACGACCAACGGACGGGTACGTCGCAAGCCTCGGCGAGTTCGAGCAGGCTCGCGTGGTCGTCGCTCCACGGGATCGCGAGGCTGCTGCGCGCGAACTCGATCGTGGGGCCGCTTCCGGGTTCCCCCGGGGGTGGGTGGGGTGTCCGTGCGGGTGTTGCTGCGATGCCGGGAGTCAGGCCGGGTGCGGGCCCGAACGGCTCGGTGTGGATGTGGCTGGCGTCGAGGCCGAGCGCGGCCAAGCCGGCGCTGATCTCGTCCATGAATGGTGGTGGCCCGCAGAGGTATGCCTCAGCGTTTCGCGGTGGTTCGAGTTCGGCGAGCAGCGATGCGGTGAGACGACCGGCGCTGTCGAAGTCACGACCTTCGAGGTCGTCTGGGCCTGGGCGGCTGAAGCAGACGTGGGTCCGCACGTTTGGGAGCGAAGCGAGGAGCGCGCGGGCCTCGGCCGCGAAGGAGTGGTCGCGGCTGCTGCGTGCGCCGTGGAGCCACCAGATCTCTCGGTCGGAGTGCTCCTTCGCCAGCGCGTGGAGCATGGCGAGGACCGGGGTTGCCCCGATGCCGGCGCTGATCAGCAGTACGGGCGTGTGGGTCTGGTCGAGGATGAAGGTGCCTCGCGGTGCTGCGATCTCGAGCTGGTCGCCAACCGCAATCCGGGTGTGCAGGTAGCTGCTAGCGACGCCGTGGTGGTCGCGCTTGACGGTGATCCGATAGTAGTCGGCGCCGGGCTCTCCCGAGAGGGAGTAGTTGCGTAGCACCGACCTGTCTTGTTTGTCGGGCTGGAGTCGTAGTGTGAGGTACTGGCCGGGGCGAGCGCGCGGGAGCGGCCCGCCGTCGGGGTCCTTGAGGCTGATGGAGATCACGGAGGTGCTTTCTCGCTCGATTCCGGTGGCATTCAGTCGGCGGAACCCGGTCCAGGCCGGCGGAGGGCTCGTTGTGGCGAGGCCCGCGTTGCCGCTGCCGGGCTCTCCCGCGAGCAGCGCCCGGAACGACGCTTGCCAGCCGGGGCTGAGGGCGGGAATGCGCAGCGCTCGGAGCAGTTGCTGGCGCGGGTGCCCGGGGAGGTAGAGGAGCGCGTCGACCTCGGCGACCGTCATCTGCTCCGGGCCGGAGGCGAGCTTGATGATCTCATCTCCCGTCTCGACCTCGCCCTCGCGGAGTACCCGGAAGTAGAAGCCGGGGCGGCGGTGTGAGACGAGCAAGGCCGGGATGCGTGGGTCGTTCATGCGGATGCCGACGCGGTAGCAGGTGACGCGGGGTTGCGTGACTTCAAAGACGGCGGTGCCGATCTGGTAGCGGTCGCCGATGCAGACCTCGTCGTCACTCAGTCCTTCGATCGTGAAGTTCTCGCCAAACTGTCCGTCGACGAAGTCGTTTCGGCCGAGCTCTCCTTCCCAGTGCCGGTAGGAATCGACCTGGTAGACGAACACGGCCCGCTGCTCGCCGCCGTGGCCGGCCAGATCGCCCTGGCCGTCACCTTCGACGTTCAGCTTGCGCACGCGGCGAGGGCCGGTGACGGGAACCTTGAAGACGCCGGTGAAGACCGTCTTCCCCTGCCAGGGCACGTCCCTCGGCATGCCGACGTTCACGGACATGAGCGTGCCCGCCGGATGAGCGGCCGGCTCGGCTGATTCGGCTGGCTGCGATCCCGAGCGCATGCTCACGCCTCTGCGGCGGCCGCATCTTCTACAAGTTGGATGCCGCCGATTTCATCCACGCTGAGGTTGCCGTCGGGGCCGTCGGAAATGACGCGCTGCCCCGGGGCCGGCTCGAGCTTCTCCCCGTCAATCGTGATCGTCACCCTTCTCGGGATAGAACGACACGAGATCGGCGATGCAGCCACCGCGCACGCTGCTGCGCGAGAGGCATTGCACGTCGGTAGCCCCGAGGGCGGCAAGTAGCAGCCGAGCCGTCTCTGCACTGCGCGCAGCCGCCGCGGCGCAGCCATCGGGGCTGACGAGCGAGCGGCGGCTGCGCTCCATCAAGGACATGCTGTTCTGATGGCGGTTCGACATTGCGCTCGCCTTCCGAGTGCCCGCCGCCGCGGGAATGCGCCGATCGGGTATCACTCTAGACCGAAGTCGAGCGACGCCCGGCTACACGCACGACCTCAACCGCATAGAGATGGTCTTCTGACTTCGCGATACAAGATCAACCCGACCCGATCCCAGCCGCCTTGGCCGCGTCCGCGTTGACGACCACCTCGGCAGCCGGACAGAGCACCGCATACAAGCAGCTGCGGGCCGCCCCTACCGTCAGCGTTGTTGTCGATTCTGTGTTGGGTAGGCCCCTCGGACGCTTGGAGCCGCCGTTGCGTCTGGTGCCCCGCATCGCGAGCATGAAGCCACCGACAGGAGGCGTTATGAGTGCACCCATGCAAGACGGTGAGGCCGAGCCGGCAGCGCCCGCGGACACGGCCAGACGCCCACCCCCCGCCAAGATCCGTCAGGCTGCCGGAATCTACGGCCTGATCGTCACAGCCGCCGTGATCGCAAGTGCGGGAGGACAGCTGCGGACAGCAGCGTTGGTGTTGGCGGTCTTCGTCACGCTCCTGGTGTACTGGCTCGCTGAGGAGTACGCGCAGCTCGGAGAGCATGCCAGCGCCGGGCACTTGCCGACCTGGCCGAGCATCCGTTCGGCGCTCGCGGTGAAGTGGCCCATGGTCAGCGCGTCCTACGTTCCGCTGCTGGCATTGGTAGCGGCTCGACTCCTCGGCGCGTCGCCACCAAACGCCGCCTACCTCGCACTCGCTGTGACGGCGGTGATGCTGACCTTCTACGGATGGTCGGCCGGCCGTACCTCAGGCCTGCACGGCGTTGCGCTGCTGCTCATGACCGCCGCCGCGGGCACCCTGGGCCTGCTGATGATTCTTCTCAAGATTGTCATCGCTCACCTGCACTGATCACCCATAAAGATGCCGGCGGGAACGGCCGTGTACGGCCGGGCAACCTCGACCGCGGAAGAATCGGCGCGCGTCGGCGGCACCAGCGCATCGCTAACCTGCAACGGCTACACGATCAGTTGACCGCGACGCAGAGACTGCGCAAACTCCGCGGCTGCACGATGCCCGAGGCCAGGTCGGCGGCATTCCATCGCAGACGGCCACACTCGGCACACCGAAGGCCGATCCCGCCGCGTGCCGGGCTCCCTCGCGCGGGGTATGTAGTAGCGTCTTGTCAGCCCGCCCTCAGCACGGCCGCCGGGGTTGCCGTGAAGTGTCGAATCCTGCAGAAGGGACGAGAACGTGACCACTGCCATGCCACTAGCCTCACAGGACTACCCCTTGCTGAACTTGTTCTGGACGATGCTTTGGCTCTTCTTGTGGGTGCTGTGGTTCTTTTTGCTCTTCCGCATCATCATTGACATCTTCCGCAGTCACGATCTCGGTGGCTGGGGTAGGGCTCTGTGGCTGATCTTCGTCATCGTCTTGCCGTTCCTCGGCGTGTTCGTCTACCTGATCGTGCGTGGCAGCTCGATGGGACAACGAGATGCGCGCGAAGCCCAAGAGATGGACGCGGCGACGCGCAGCTATATCCAATCTGCGGCAGGCGCGTCTACCAGCACCGCAGAAGAACTGACGAAGCTGTCCCGCCTGCGCGATCAGGGCGTGATCACCGACGCTGAGTTCGCGGCACAGAAGGCGAAGGTGCTCAGCTGATCCAAGGGGCGGGAGCCCGGCCGGTCCCGTCGCGGTCCCGCTCACCGATCCGGTTTCCGTCGCGGTGGCTCTCCACCTTCGCGCTGGATAGCAGGCCTGAAGCCGGCGATGGCTCCAGATCAGCCGGGCAGGATATTGATCACGCGTGAAAGTACGACCACAAGGACCCCGAGAGAAATCATCGATTGCAGCGCCATCAGACCCTTTGCCTGGTGGGTCAGCGGCATCGTGTCGGTCGGGCTGAAGGCGACCACGTTGGTGAATGCCAGATAGAGGTGGTCCCAGAAGTGAGGTCGCCACCCTGGCGCAGCCAACCCCCCTGGTGACGGTCTGCGGGAACTGGAAATCAGGATATGGGGCGGGTCG
>CAWIUB010000030.1:0-257807 GCA_963839175.1 uncultured Actinomycetota bacterium | reverse complement strand
ACACTCCCGGTGCAGCAGCCCGTAGATCGACTCCGGTCCGACCCGGCCGTCACAGAACCCGGCCGTGGACCGGAACAAATCAGCCTGCCTCGGCGCCAGCCCCAACGTCACGACTCACCCCGGCAACCACGTCCCTGCGGCATAGGCACATGCTCCCAGAGATGATCAACAAGACGCGGCACCGCCACGCGACGAAAAACACCAGCCACCTAGAAAGCCAAGTCACCCGCCAGCCTGACCAGACAGCCGACCAGCCAGCCCGCAGTGCCGAATGACCTGACACCGGCGCCGCCGCGCGCTGTGGTTGGGTGAGGTTTCATCCGCACCGACCCCGCCACTGGAGTGGAATGCCTCCCGCCGGCTCATCATCCGCTGCGACTGAGCGCGGCCCGATGTTCCAGCCCGACGGGTCAGGCTGGACTCACGCGCTGCCCGCGTTCGCTCGCTCGGCGGTCGTGTCGGCTATGGCCACGCAGGCCGCGGTGCTCACCGTGACCAGCCAAGGCTACGGCTTCCACCGTGACGAGTTGTACTTCCGCACGCTGCGCCCGGGCTGGGGCTACGTCGACGAACCGCCGCTGGCGCCCTTGCTTGCGCGCGGTCTGAGTCGCCTGCTGGCCGACCAGCCGTGGGCAGTGCGCATCCCGGCGACCCTGGCCGCGGTCACCTCGGTGCTCGTCGTGGCCTTGGTCACCCGCGAACTCGGCGGAGGGCGCGTCGCGCAGGCGCTGTGTGCATGGGGGTACGCGTTCGCTTCCCTCCCGCTGATCATGGGGCACGCGCTGCTCACCTCGACCATCGACCTGCCGGTGTGGCCGGCGGTTGTGCTGTTCGTCATCCGCGCGCAGCTGCGCAGGCAACCTCGATGGTGGCTGGCCGCTGGCCTGGTGGTGGGGCTGAGCATGTACAACAAACTGCTGGTCGCAATCCTCTTGGTCGCCGTTGTTGCCGGGCTGATGCTGTTCGGGCCGCGCCGAGCGCTGTGGTCCAGATGGGTCTTGGTCGCCGCCACGCTGGCGCTCGTCGTCGGCGCACCCAACCTCGTCTACCAGGCCACCCACAGCTGGCCGCAGCTGAGCATGGGACGCGCCCTGGCCGAGCACAACGCCGGCGAGGTCCGCGCGCAGATGTGGCCATTCCTGCTGCTGATCCTTGGCCCGCCGCTGGTGCCGATTTGGATCGCCGGGATCGTGGGCCTCGTCCGTCGGCCGGAGTGGCGGCAGGTGCGATTCCTCGCCGCCGCATTCCCGGTGCTGCTCGCGCTGGTCTTCGCGATGGGTGCCCAGTTCTATTACCCGTTTGGACTGCTCGCCGTCCTTTATGCGGCGGGCTGTGTCCCCACCGCGGAGTGGATGTCCGGCTGGCGGCGCAACCTGGTGATCGCCGGGGTCGCGCTCAACGCCGCGGTCAGCGTGCTGCTCGCGCTTCCCCTCGTCCCGTTGTCCACGCTCGGTTCAACCCCAATACCGGGGATCAACCAGGTCGCCCGCGATACGGTCGGCTGGCCCACCTACGTACGCCAGATCGCCGAGGTCTACGCCACGCTCTCGCCGGCGGATCGTGCCGACGCGGTGATCATCGCCAGCAACTACGGCGAGGCCGGCGCGGTCGACCGGTACGGGCACCGCTACCTGCTGCCCACCGTGTACAGCGGCCAGAACCAGCTCTATTACCAGGGACGTCCCCCGGCATCCGCGACCGTCGTCGTTTTCGTCGGCGGACAACTCGGCGATGTACGCGGCCGATTCCAGTCGTGCGTGACCAAGGCTCGCCTGGACAACGGTCTGGATGTCGACAACGAAGAACAAGGCGAACCCATCGCCGTCTGCCGCGCCCCGATCGGGGGATGGACCGCGCTCTGGCCAGCCTTGAGACACGAGGACTAAGCCGGAAGTTGCACGATCGGGCGAGATTCGGACTGCAGCGGTCAGTAGACGCTGCGCGTCGGATCGGTCGAGCCGCGCACGACCAGCTCGGTCGGCATGATCACCAGCTCCGGCTCGGCGACCGGCGTCGAGATCGCAGCGAGTACCCGGGCCGTGAGATCCGCGGCCTGGTCGGCCACCGGCTGACGGATCGTCGAGAGGTCCAGCAGGGACGCGCTGTCGTGGTCGTCGAAGCCGATGATCGCCAGGTCCTGCGGGATGCGCAGCCCGGCGTGGCGGATCGCCCGGATCGCGCCGTAGGCCATCTCGTCGGACTCGGCGAACAGCGCGGTGGGCCGATGGGGCCGGCGCAGCAGCACCTCGGTGGCCGATTCGCCGCCGGCGACGGTGAAGTAGCCGAGTTCCTCCAGTTGCGGATCGAACGCGATCCCGGCTTCGGTCAGCGCGTCGACGAAGCCGACCCGGCGATGGTGCGGGGGGGTGAACCGCATCGGGTCCTCGGTGTCGCCGCCGATGAGCCCGACCCGACGGTGCCCCATCTCTAGCAGATGCCGCACCGCGGTCCGCGCACCCTGCTTGTCGTCGATGCGCGTCGTATGGAAACCTGGCCTGTCGACGCCGAGCGATCCAACCGGGCAGCCCAGCCCGAGCAGCGCCGCGGCCTCGTCGTCGGAGAGCACCAGGCTGGCGATGATCAGGGCGTCGACGCGTTTGCGCATCGGCATGGCGTCGAAGAAGCGGGTACGGCCAGCGGGATCGCCCAGGTTGTACAGCAACAGGCCGTATCCGCCCTGATGCAGCACCGCTTCGACCGCCCCGAGCACCTCTGCGAAATACCAGCGGTTGACGAACGGCACCACAACGCCAACCGTCGCGGTGCGGCCACTGGCCAGGCCGGCCGCGAAAGGCGATGCGACGTAGTTGAGTTCACGGGCGGCCTCGAGCACCCGGTCTCGGGTGGCGTCGGCGACGTCGGGCAGGCCGCGCAGCGAGCGTGACACGGTCGCGATCGACACCCCGGCACGCCGTGCGACGTCCTCGATGCTCGCTGTCATGACCTTCGCCCGCAATGGTCTGCCGTACGCCGGACCGCTGGCCGACCCGGCACTCCGTCAGAGACGGTAACCCATTGCCCGGCGGTCCGAGAACGCTGCCGGGCAGACCCGATGCCCCGCGCAGTCTGGAGCGAAGGGGATGACTGTCTGCGCAGGGACGTATTCCTGGCGGGGTGACGGATACTGAGCGGATGCGGGGTCTGGCCGGGCACGTCCGCAGCGGGCCGCTGATGCGGCGGCGGTGGGCCGCCGTGCTCTGTGCTGCGTCGGGCCTGGTCGGCATCCTCGCCTTCCCGCGTTTCGGCATCTGGCCGCTCGCGTTCGTGAGCGTGGCCGGGCTGAGCGTGGCCGTGGACGGACGGCGCAGCCGCACCGGCGCGTGGCTCGGGCTGCTCTACGGCCTCGCGTTCTTCGTTCCGCTGCTGCACTGGACCGGGGTGTACGTGGGACCCGTCCCGTGGCTGATCCTCGCCGTGTGGGAGGCGGGCTACTTCGCGGGAGTGGGCGCCTTGCTGCCGCGCGTGCAGCGGCTGCCTGGCGCGCCGGTCTGGGTCGCCGCCACGTGGGTGCTCGAGGAGCTGGTGCGCGATCGGTGGCCGTTTGGCGGTTTTCCGTGGGGACGCCTGGCTTTCAGCCAGGCCGAGTCACCGATGCGGTGGTTCGCGGCGCTGGGCGGCGCACCGCTCGTGACATTCGCCGTCGCACTGGCCGGCGCCGGATTGGCCCAAGCCGTGCTGCGCGTGAACGCCGGTCGGGCCAGGTTGCCGGCGGTGGCCGCCGGCCTGGCCCTGCTCCTCGCGGTGCCTGCCCTCGGCGCCCTCCTGAGCTGGCCGCTCGCGCCGCCCGCGGACAGGGACGAGCACACGACGACGATCGCCCTCGTCCAGGGCAACGTGCCCGACCGGGGCCTCGACTTCGAGTCGCGCCGCCGAGAGGTTCTCGACAACCACGTTCAGCAGACGATGGCGCTGGCGGCCGACATCAAGGCCGGCCGAGTCACGCGACCCGATCTGGTGCTCTGGCCGGAGAACTCGTCCGACCTCGATCCGTACCACAATGCCGATGCCCGCACGGAGATCGAGCGGGCGGTCGCGGCCGTCGGCGTGCCGATCCTGGTGGGCGCCATCCTCGACGGACCAGGCAACCATGCGCGCAACGCGGGCATTCTCTGGTCGCCGAGCACCGGACCGGGCGACACGTACATCAAGCGGCACCCGGTGCCGTTCGCCGAGTACATCCCGCTGCGCGGCATCGCGAAGATCATCAGCGACAAGGTCAACCTGGTGCAGCGCGACATGGTCAAGGGCACTGGCAACGGGCTGGTCACCGGCGGGCCCTACCCGGTCGGTGACGTCATCTGCTTCGAGGTCGCCTACGACGGACTGGTCCGCTCCTCGGTGGCCGCGGGCGCCCAGCTGCTGGTTGTGCAAACCAACAACGCCACATTCGGGCACACCGCCGAGACCTATCAGCAGTTGGCCATGAGCCAGCTGCGCGCCGTCGAACACGGCCGCACTACCGTGCAGGTGTCGACGAGCGGTCTGTCTGCGGTCATCGGCCCGGACGGGGCGACCCGCCAGCGGTCGGGTGCGCTGTTCACCCCGGCCCGCATCGTCACGACCGTTCCGCTGCGGACGTCCGAGACGCTCGCCACGCGGCTGGGGGCCATTCCTGAGTATGTGCTGGCCGTGATCGCGGTGGCCGCTGCGGCAACCGGCATGATCGTGGGTGTGCGTGACCGCCGCGGCCGGGTCGAGAGCGGCGCCGCGCCCACCGACGAACAGGAGATGGTGACGACGTGAGTGCTGCGCGCACCGAGACGAGGCTCGGGCGGGTGCTCGTCGTCATCCCCACCTACAACGAGCGCGACAACATCGAGCTGATTGTCGAGCGCGCGCTGGCCGCGCTGCCGGCTGCCAGCGTGCTCGTGGTCGACGACGGCAGCCCCGATGGCACGGGAGACATCGCAGATCGCCTCGCGGCCGACGACGAACGCGTCCACGCCCTGCACCGGGTGGTGAAGGAGGGGCTCGGCTCCGCGTACATCGCCGGGTTCGGCTGGGGGCTAGATCACAACTTCGACGTACTGGTCGAGATGGACGCCGACGGTTCGCACGCCCCCGAGCAGCTGCCGCGGTTGCTCGACGCCCTCGACCACGCCGACCTCGTGCTCGGATCGCGGTGGGTACGCGGTGGCCGGGTCGTCAACTGGTCCACCTCACGCGAGCTGCTCTCCCGTGGCGGCAACCTGTACACCCGGCTGGCCCTGGGCGTCGGCCTGCACGACGCCACCGGCGGCTATCGCGCGTACCGGCGCGCCGTGCTCGAGAAGATCGACTACCAGGCGGTGGCGTCCCAGGGCTACTGCTTCCAGGTCGACCTGGCCTGGCGCGCGGTCCAGGCCGGTTGCCGGGTAGCCGAGGTGCCGATCACGTTCAGCGAGCGCGAGCGCGGCGAGAGCAAGATGAGCGGCTCGATCGTGCGGGAGGCGCTATGGCGGGTGACCGTCTGGGGGACCCAGCACCGGGCCCGCCAGCTGCGCGGTGCGGTGCGCACGCTGCGGCGGCAGACGTAGCGCTCCCTAACAAAGGGATCCCAGTAGTGCTTGGCGATTCTTCTTGACGGGCGATGCGGTCGGTACGTAGAATAGAACACGTGTTCGGCAAATTGTTGCCTCCGCCTCCATCCCTGTCTGATGTGCTGGACGCGCCGGGTGAGGTGGCGGTGTGGGCGGCCGCGGCGCGGCCGGGTCCGGATGTCGTCGAGGTGCTGTCGATGCTCGATCCGGCGGCGGTGGGCTCGGATCAGCGGGTGGACCTGCTGGTGGGGGTGGAGCGGCAGCTGGCCTGGCTGCATGCGGTGCAGCAGCGGGTGCTGGCCTCGTTGGAGGCCGATCCGCTGGGGGTCGGCGCCGACCCGGACGAGGGCTGGACCCGGGAGCAGGTGGGGGCGGCGTTGCGGCTGGCCAAGTAGTACCGCGGATCACCGGTTGGCGGTGGCTCGGCAGCTGACGGACCGGTTGCCGGGCACCGCGCGGGCGCTGGCCGCCGGGGAGATCAGCTATCTGCACACGGTCAAGTTGGCCGAGGCGGTCAAGGACTTCGAGGCAGACGTCGCCGCAGATGTGGAGGCCCGGGTGCTGCCCCGGGCCGGGGCGCAGACGGTGGGCCAGTTCGCGGCCAGCGTGCAGCGGGCGGTGCTGGCCGCCGACCCGCGCACCGCGGAACGCCGGCACGCCGACGCGCTGGACCGGCGGCGGGTGCAGATCAGCCCGGCGCAGGATGGGATGGCCAGCCTGTGGGCGTTGCTGCCGGCCGACGGCGCCGCGCTGATCGGTTGCGTGCTGGACTCGCTGGCCTCGGTGACGCGACGGGCAGGACGAGCGCAGCTGTGACCAGCGGCGCGCCGACGCGCTGGTCGACGTGTTCGCCCGGGTACTGGGCGACCCGGGACTGCCCGAGCAGCACGGCGCCCGCCCGGCCATCCAGGTCACCGTCGGGTTGTCCACCCTGCTCGGGCTGGACGAGCTGCCCGCGGAGCTGGCCGGCTACGGGCCGATCACCCCGGCGGCCGCCCGGCGGATCGCCGCCGACGCCACCGGCACCTGGCGGCGGCTGGTCACCGACCCGGCCACCGGCGCGCTGCTCGACTGCGGCCGCAGCACCTACCGGCCACCCACCGATCTGGCCGAGTTCGTGATCGCCCGCGACCAGCACTGCGTCTTCCCGGGCTGCCGGCGCCGGGCCCGCCGCTGCGACCTGGATCACCAGCTGGCCTGGGAATCCGGCGGGCCCACCAGCGCCAACAATCTCGCCTCGCTGTGCCGCCGGCACCACCGCGCCAAACACCACGCCGGCTGGCAACGCCGCCGGCAACCCGACGGCAGCTACCAGTGGACCGCCCCCACCGGCCACACCTACCACGTCACCCCACCCCGCTACCCACCCGACAGGTGACGCCCGAGCGTGCAGCTGCCCTGGAGCCGCACTTGAGCGAGGGGGAGACGGGCGCTGTGTGGTTGGTGAACGCGCGCCGACGCGCTGTCGACCGTCGAGGGGTTGCGGCTGTGGCCGCCGAGGTCCCGGTGCCGTGGAGAAGCACGACGGGCGGCCCGGCGCCCGTCTCCAGAAGGGTGAACCCGACCGCCGACGCCCACCTCGACATAGCGGGTACGCACCGACGCTGCGGCCAGCACGCGTTTGTAGACACCTCGGACTTCAGCGGAATGGGCTTGCTGCGCGCCCGCCTGCTGCCGCCTGCTCACTTGTGAGTACACGCCGGAACCTGATGCCGTTCGTAGGGCTCGGCCAGGCGCTTGGGTTCACGTGACGCGATGTGCTTGGCAATGTGCTCGGCGTCCCTTCCGACCCCACCGACAAGCGACGATGCCATGGCATACAAGAAGACCAGTCCAATGAAATACAGGCCCGGCTCGGATCGCACGATGCCGCGGTCGTGCATCGGGCCGCCGTCCGCGGCGACGACCGGAAGGTCGATCCAGGCGAAGTCCGGCACGAACCCGGTACACCAGATCACGTTCGCCACCTGCAGGTCGCGTCCATCATCGAGCACCGGCTGCCCGCCCCGCACCCCGGTCGTCCTGGGTACTCGCTGGATCCCGGCGGCGGTGATGTCCTTCGGCCTGACCCAGGCCAGCGGCAGGCCGTGGTGATGGTGCGCGCCTCGTATCTGGAGCTTCTGCGCAACGATCCGCCCGATCGGCGTGTTCACGGTCACCACGCGCGAGGCCATGAACCAGATCAGCGGTACGAGTAGTCGATCCCACCGGCTTCCGGGGCGGACGGGTTCTTGGCCCGGATGTCTGCCCGACAACCAGGTCCGGTGCTCCCCGGACACCTCGAGGGCGATCTCGGCGCCCGAGTTGGCCGCGCTGACCACAAGAACGCCGCCCTCCTGCAACTGGGATGGATCCCGGTATTGGCTGGAGTGCAGCTGCACGATGCTCGGGTCGAGCTCGCCGGCGAAGGCGGGGATGCTAGGGCTCTGGTAGGCGCCCGATGCCACCACGACCTGGTCGGATTCCAGCCGGCGGTCCCCGGCCGTCACGACGTACCGGTCGGCCTCCCGGGACAGGCCGTCCACGCGGACGCCGGTCCGAACGGGCAGTTCGAATCGGGCCGCGTACGCCTCCAGGTAGTCGGCCACCTCGTCCTTGGTGAGGACCGCCCAGGCCGGCGCGGGGAAGGACCAGCCCGGCAGCCCGTTGTAGCGTGCCGGGGTAACCAGGCGCAGCGACTCCCATCGCTTGCGCCAGGCGTCGCCGATCCGCTCGTTGGCGTCCAGGATCACGAATCGCCGACCTCGCCGGGCCAGGTGATACCCCACCGACAGGCCTGCCTGGCCGCCGCCAATGATCACAGTCTCGAAATACTCCGAGGCCCCGAGATTCTCTGAGACCACCGCTTGGTCACCAACCTCCCGCATGCCGTACCTCTCGTATCCGCGTCGTTTGGATGTCGGGCTGATCAGACATCAGCGCCGCCTCGACGCTAGGACGGCAGCGGCATGGTGACTTCGGGAGAACCCCCCAACTCCTCGTCGGTGCGATGGGTGGTTCTACGTAGCGGATCAGCGGAACCGTGCATGGAGGTGCCGCGGGTGTCCTTCACGGCCTTTGGGGCCGCGTTCACGCGAGGTGGTGTTCGAAGGCGAACGCGGCCGCTGCGGTACGCGAGGTGACGTCCAGCTTGGTGAAGATGTTGCTCAGGTGCCGCGCGACGGTCTTCTCGCTGAGGAAGAGCAGTGTGGCGATCTCGGGGTTGGTCCGGCCCGCTGCGACAATCCGCAACACCTGGACCTCGCGCGCCGTGAGCCCCGCGGGGTAGGTGGGGGTGATCAGTGCGGCGGCTTCGCGCTCGGCTGGCACGGCGCCCAGTTCGGCGAAGCTGTGCCGCGCGGCCGCGAGTTCCGTCACGGCGGTGTCGTCGTCGCCGAGGGCGCGCAGTACCCGGCCGAGGAGCACGCGGCACCGCGCGCTCTCGTACCGCCCGCCTAGCCGTTCCCAGACGCCTCGGGCCCGGCGCAGCAGCGGCATCGCGGCCGCTAGGTCGCCGGACTCGAGAGCGACCAGTGCGGCGGCGTGGTCGGCGCGCGCCTGCACCGACGGGCAGCCGAACGAACCCGCGATGGATTCGAGCTCGGTGGCGAGGGTGGCGGCCTCGTCGTGCCGATGGGCGGCGAGCAGCACCTCCACCGCGGCTGGGAGCAGCTGCGAGCGGTGCACGGGGTCGCCGACCTCGTCGAGCAGCCGCCGGATGGCCGCGACGGCGGCCTCGGTGCGGCCCTGGGCAAGCCACAGCAGCGCCAGCCCGGGCTGCGGTTCGTGGCCGAACGCGATCGCCTGCTCGTAAGCTGCATCCGCGCCGGCCAGGTCGCCGCGGATCCGGAGCACGTCGCCGCGCTCGGCCATCGCGAGACCGGCCGGACCTGGCGTCTGGTTCGCGAGGTACCGCTGCACCGATAGGTCGAACTCGGTGAGCGCCTCGTCGAAGGCGCCGTGCGCCCGCATGATCTGCCCCCGGTGCACGGCGCACTGGCCGGTGAACGCCACGAGCCCAGGCTGTTCGGCGCACCAGGTGGTCAGTGCCGCGGTCCAGCGGGCCGCCCGGTCGAAGTCGGCGATCTCCTGGCAGCCCTCGATCATCGAGCAGTAGATGTTGCCGGCGAAGATGGTGGACACCTCACCGGCTGCGACACCGACCATCGACTCGTCGAGCAGCGCGAGACCGTCCGGCACGCGACCGCCGTACAGCAGCAACCGGCCCTCGCTGGACAGCCCCATCGCGATCAGGTCCGGGTCGTGGTAGCGGTGCCCGTAGCCGGTGATCTGCGCCGCGAGCTCGTAGGCGGCGGCGAACTCGCCGGCGTAGATGTGCCGGTACATCAGGTGGATGAGCAGGTACCCGCGTTCGACCACGTCGCCGTCGAGCTCGTCGAGCAGCCGTTGCGACCGGGCCACCCAGCCGCCGCCGATCGCCGACTCACCGCTGGTGAGCAGCACCGTGGCCAGCCACAACGCGCTGCGCACCGCAGCCGGTACGTCACCGGCGTCGAGGTTGAGCTGGTAGGCGCGCTGCAGAGCCTGCACGCAGTCGTTGCGCCGGCCGAGGAGGTAGGCCGCGGTGGCGAGTTGGACGAAGTCGTCAGCGGTGAGCTCGTCCGGGGCGGCGACGGACAACCCGTCGTACGCCGCCAGCCACTCGCGGCGGTCGTAAGCCTCCCGGGCCCGGATCAGCTCCTCGACTACGCCCATCGCGCACCCCCGAGTAACAGCGTAGGCGTGCCCGGTCAGGCGGCGACCTGATTCACCGGCGCCGAGCGGGCCACAATTTGGCGGGCTACGTAGTCGGCGTCCCGGCTGATGCCGGGGAACACCATGGAGCTGAACGCGTACTGGAACGACAGGCCGCAGAAGTACAGCCCCGGTGCGGCGTCGACGACGCCGCGGTACTCCACCGGCCAGCCGTGCTCGTCCAGGATTGGCAGGCCGATCCAGTCGAAGACCTGCCTGAAGCCGGTGCACCACACAACGTTGGCGACGTCGAGGACCGTGCCGTCGTCGAGCCGGGGCCGCCCATCGGCGACCGCAGTCATCCGGGCCTGGTTTCGGACCACGCCGCGGCGGTCCAGATCCTCGTGCTTGATCCGGAAGGCGGGTCCGCCGTGCAGGCGCACCTCGTGCATCTCCTTGCGGCCCATCGGTGTTCGCCGGGTCAGCACGTGCTTGAACGCGAACACGGCGATAGGAAAGAGCACGCGTGCCCGCCGGGATTCCGGGCGGAACGGGATGTTGCCGCGGCTCGGGCCGCACAAGACCGTCGGCCGGGACTCGGCGAGTTCGTAGGCGATATCCAGCCCCGAGTGCGAGGCGCCGACCACCAGGACGGGCCCGGGTTGTAGCTGGGCGGGCCGCCGGTACTGGCTGGAGTGCAGCTGCCGGATCGACGGGTCGAGTTCGGCGCCGAACGTGGGCAGGTTCGGTGTGCGCCCGAAGGTGCCGGTGGCCACCACCACGCTGTCGCAGCTGATCGTCTCGTCGCCGACCGTCGCGAGGTACCCGCCGTCCGGCCGCGCCTCGAGGCGTTCCACCCGGGTGCTGGTACGCACCGGAAGGTCGAAGCGCAGCGCATACCGTTCCAGGTAGTCGCCGACCTCGTCCTTCTGCGGGCAGTGCCAGGCGGGCGCCGGGAACGGCAGCCCTGGCAGCCCGTCGTACTTCGCCGGGGTGTACAGCCGCAGCGTGTCCCACTGCCTTCGCCAGTTGTCGCCGACGCGTGCGTTCGTGTCGACGATCAGGAACCGGCGGCTGCGACGCTTGAGGTGGTAGCCGGTCGAGAGCCCGGCCTGCCCGGCTCCGATGATCAGCGTCTCGATGTGCTGCGTGTCCATAGCGTGCTCCTTATCCGGGGCGCTCTTCATCTGGGGTGAGGGGAGGCTAGGAACCCGCGGGCACGCGCCGCGTCGGGCGATCCGTCCATCCCTGCAGTGGCTGGGTGAGTAGGTCTTCGCAGCCCGTAGCGCAGGTACCAGCCCAGCATCAACCCGGTGCTGATCAGGTAGAACGTGTGCAACAGCCAGATCGGCCCGGGCGGCAGGCTGTACACGTAGATCGAGTGCACCGCGTTGCCAAGGTTGGCCAGCGCGATGTTGCCGAGGCTGTAGGACGCCAGATCACGGGACCGGCGGGCCTTGACCAGCATCGGCAGCGTGCTCGCCGCGAAGATCACCGTTGACACCAGCCCGGCAAGCGTCGGAAGGCTGAGCATTGCCATGACCGGACGCTAGGGAGCCTGCACGGGCGGCCGCGTCGGGCGATGCACCCATTCCGGCTGAGGTGTCGGGTGGGTGGTTCGACCCAGTGGATCAGCTGCTTCTCAGGCGGGACCGCTTGCGGGTCCGCTGCTGTTCAGGCTTCCAGCGGGACTCGGCGAGTTCGTAGGCGATATCGCTGTGGAGCGAATGTGGCAGAGACCGACATTTCCGGTGTTGCAATCAACCTGGCCGTCGTTCGGCTGGTTCGGGAGGGCTGTAATGCAGATCAGGCGGACTTGGCGCCACGGCGGGCGCGCAGCACGTCCAGCCGCTCGGCGAGAACCTCCTCCAGGTCAGCGACGGTGCGCCGCTCCATGAGCATGTCCCAGTGCGTGCGGGTCGGTTTGGTCTTCCTGGCCTCCGGTGCTGGGCCGTCGACGAGCTCCGCCGCGGTGCCGTCCAGACGGCATTCCCAGGTCGGCGGGATCTCGGCCTCTTCGGCGAACGGAACGGTGAACTCGTGGCCACGCGGGCAGCTGTACGCGGCAATGTTGCGCGGAGCTGGCTCGGCGTTGTGTTCGGTCTCGTAGCTGACAGCGCCCAGGCGACTGCCCCGCAGGGTGCGATCTGCCATAGTGGGCACCTCCATCAGGTCTTCGAATGTCTCATCCCCGCCAACGAATGATCCGGCAACGTGATTCCCCGACTTCGCACCGACTTAACGATTCCTCAGGTGACGCGCGTCCGCAATCCCTACGAGCCATGAGGTGAGCATCTCGAGATGAGATTCCCAACCACCCGAACCGCTCCGTCTGCGAAGGCGCTCGCGCTGTCCCTCAACGGCGGACGGCTCACGCTCGGCGCGTCGCTGCTCGCGTATCCGGCCCCGATGATCCAGCTACTTGGTATCGACCGGGCCTCGGCGGCGCGGATGAGCTGGCTAGCCCGCACCGCCGCTGCCCGCGACGCGTCGCTCGGGATGGGCAGCATCGTCGCCGTACTGCGCCGGCGCGGTCAGCCGGGCTGGCTGCTTGCCGGGGTGGCCTGTGACGTGGTCGACGCAATCGTCTTGATGCAGGCAGCGCAGCAGCGGCGCGTCGACCCGCTGCGGGGACAGCTGATGGCCGGCGTGGCGGTTGTCTCCGCGGCAGCCGGAACCCTCAGCGCAGTCGGCCTGCTCAGACGTCGAGGCTGAGCTGATCTGCGTCGAGTGATTATCTTGGCCGCGGGCGCCGACGCTACCTGCTCGCAGGCCATTGTCCCCGCTCGCACAGCAGATCGCGCAGGACATCAGCGCGGTCGGTGATGATGCCGTCCACCCCGAGGTCGAGCAAGCGGAGCATCTCGGTGCGCGAGTTGACCGTCCAGACGTGCACGGCGATGCCCAGCTCGTGGGCCCGCTCGACGTAACGCTGGTCGAACAGCCGCAACGGTCCGGCGCGGGCCGGTACCTGGGCGCAGAGGCCGGATGGGGGCCGGGCACGGGGCAGCCGCAGCAGCAGTGCCTCGCGCGGGCCGAGCGCCGTGCACAGCCGCGGGCCGAGGGCGGCGCGAACGGCGGCAATCCGGGCGTCGGAGAAGGCCGCAACGCAGACCCGGTCGACCGCTCCGGTTCGCCGGATCGCGTCGATGATCGGCCCGATGCTGTGGGCGGCTTTCACGTCGAGATTGACCCGCATATCGGGCCAAGCACCGAGGACGTCGACCAGCAGCGGGATGGGCTCGCGCCCGGCGATACGCGCTCGGCGGACCTGCTCCCACGGCAGCTCGGCGACCCGGCCGCGACGGTCGGTCACCCGATCGAGCACGGAGTCGTGAAGGGCCACCGACACGCCGTCCGCCGTCGCTCTCACATCCGTCTCGAGGTAGTCGTAGCCGAGGCGGACGGCCCGCTCGAACGCCGCCATCGAGTTCTCGTCTCCGTCGAGCGCGAAACCTCGATGCGCGAACCCGATTGGTGCCGGGAGCTCCAGGAACGCCACCCGACGATCATGACGGACGATGCCCAGTGGCGCTGGCCCGATCCCCGTCTGTCGGGTCTACAGTTCCCACACGTTCCGCGGCGGGAGGAGGTCGCATGCCCGGATCGCCACGGGCCGCAGACCGTACACGGGCCGCGTTGCTCGAGGCGGCACGGGCGGCCTTCACAGACTCCAGCTACGACGAGGTTAACGTCCTGGACATCGTCAAACGTGCGGGCTCCAGCGTCGGGAGCATGTACCACCACTTCGGCGGCAAGCCGGAGCTGTACGTAGCCCTCTACGGCGAGTACCACATTCGCCAGGAGGAGCGCGCAAAAGCGGCGGTGCTCGCGGCCCGCGACCGTGGCGAGACCGACCAGGTGAGTCTTTTTGTCGCGGGGTCGCGGGCCTATCTGCAGGGCTGCTGGGAGGAGCGGGACCTCACCCGGCTCTGGCAGATCGGCGGCGGCCCGGCCGGATTCGCGATGATCGGCGGCCAGCGATTCCACTCCTGGCTGCGCAGGAATGCCGAGGTGCTTGGTGCCGACCATTCCTCACTCGGCGGTGCCCTCGTGATCGTCCTGACGAGCGTGGTGCATTCCGCTGGAGTCGAGGTCGCGATGCAGTCGACCCGCCGGCAGGCGATGCGGTTGGCCGAGAACGTGCTCACGCTGATCGACCGGATTGCTCGGCCGGACGGCTGAGCGCCGCGACGTCAAGCCTGTTCCCCGCGGGGCATCCTCAGTACTGTCTGCACGATCCGAATACGATTCGGCGTGCGCGGCTCTTGGGCGGTGATGGTGGCTGCACAGGCGGGGGTGACGCCGCTGCTTCGCGTACGCGGAGTCGGGGTGCGCCTTGGTGGGCTGGGCATTCTCGACGACGTCAGCCTGGACGTGCTCCCCGGACAGTCCGTCGGCCTGATCGGGCCGAACGGGGCGGGTAAGACCACGCTGTTCAACGTGGTCTGTGGATTCGTCCGGCCCGATGCGGGCTCGCTCGAGTGGCTGGGTCGCCCGCTGCGGCGGCTGCGTCCGCACGATCTCACCCGGATGGGCGTGGCACGGACGCTGCAGGGCCTCGGGTTGTTCGAGCACCAGACGGCGCTCGAGAACGTGCTGGTCGGCGCGTCCGGGCACACCCGCACCAGCCTGCCCGCGGCCCTGCTCGGGCTGCCCCGCAACGACCGCAAGCTCGCGCTACTGCGCGACACGGCGCTGCACCAACTGGAGACGCTGGGCATCGGCAACGCCGCGAACCGGCCGTGCGCGAGCCTGCCCTACGGCACCCGCAAGCGGGTGGCGCTCGCCCGCGCCCTGCTGTCGCTGCCCCGGCTGCTGCTGCTGGACGAACCCGCGGCAGGCCTGGCAGCCGACGAGATCGCCGAGCTCGGCGAACTGGTCCGGACCTTGCCGGGCGGCCCGGCGGTGATGCTCGTCGAGCACCACATGGACCTGGTGATGTCGGTGTGCGACCAGGTGTATGTCCTGGACTTCGGCGAGGTGATCGCCGCCGGTACCCCGGATCAGATCAGGGAGAATCCCGCGGTAAGGGAGGCATATCTCGGCGACGCCGCAGTGGTGGCTGAGTCGGTCGATGCGGCTGGTGGACCGGATGCTCGAAGTTGACGGCGTCGTCGCCGCATACGGCCCGGTGCGGGCGCTGGACGGCGTCGACATCAGGGTCGCGCAAGGCAGCATCACCGCCGTGCTGGGCGCCAACGGCGCCGGCAAGACCACACTGTTGCGCACGGTGAACGGGCTGTTGCGGGCTCGCGAGGGACGCATCCGGCTGGACGGCCTCGATGTGACGCGGCGCCGTCCGGAGGACATGGCGCGACTGGGCATGGCGCACGTGCCCGAAGGCAGGGGAGTGGTCGTCGAGCTGACCGTCGAGGAGAATCTGCGGCTTGGCGGGCTATGGCGGCCCGATCGGGCGCGAGCCCAGGCTGATATGGCGCGGGTGTACGAGATCTTCCCACCGCTTCGGACGCGCCGCCGGCAGCTGGCGCAGAGCCTGTCCGGCGGGGAGCGCCAGATGCTGGCCATCGGCCGGGCGTTGATGGCCCACCCCAAGCTGCTGCTGCTGGACGAGCCGTCGCTCGGGCTCGCCCCGCGAACCTCCGCCGAGATCATCGGGGTAATCCGCCAGCTGCGCGACGACACCGGGCTGACGGTTCTGCTCGTCGAACAGAACGCGACGACGGCGCTGTCGGTGGCCGACCGGGTCGTCGTCCTCAACCTCGGCCGTAAGGTCGCCGACGATCGCGCCGACACCTTCGCCGTGGACGACCGGCTCCGTGCCGCGTATCTGGGCTTCTAGGAGGCAGGGCCGCATGCTGCGCTTCGTCGACCTGACGCTCTCTGGAGTCACCAACGGCATGATCTACGCGGCCATCGGCCTTGCACTCGTGCTTATCTGGCGAGCGACGCGGATCGTCAACTTCGCGCAGGGCGGCATGCTGATGGTGACGACCATGGTCGCGTACCAGATCGTCCAGGCCGGCGGCTCCTATTGGCTCGGTGCGGTGGTCGCGATCGCCTGCGGGCTGGCCCTCGGAGCGGTCACCGAGGCCGTGCTCATCCGCCCGGTCGAGACCAAGCCGCCGATCAACGCGGTGATCGTCACGCTCGGCTTGCTGGTGCTACTGCAGGGGATCGCCGGCGCGACCTTCGGGGGCACCCCGAAGTCCTTCTCGCCGGCATTCGGGATCCAGGGCTATGACATCGGCGGCAAGCGGGTGCTGTTCTCGCCCGCCGACCTGTTCACCGTGCTGGTCGTGATCGGCGTGATGGTGCTGCTGGCGCTGCTGTTCCGGCGGACCGCGGTGGGGCTGCGCATGCGCGCCGCAGCGTTCGCACCGGAGGTCGCGCGGATGCTCGGAGTGCGGGTCGGGCGCACGCTCACCCTCGGCTGGGCGCTCGCCGCCGGGGTGGGTGCCGTGGCGGGAATCCTCGTGGCGCCGAGCACGTTCGTGGGGCCAAACGCGTTCGACGCGATCCTGATCTTCGGCTTCACCGCGGCGGTGATCGGCGGGCTGGACTCGCCGCCCGGTGCGGTCGTCGGCGGGGTGCTTCTGGGACTCGCGCTCAGCTACCTGTCCGGCTATGCGGGCTCGGACGTCGTGACGTTCGGGGCGCTTGTCATCCTCATCCTGGTCCTCATGGTCCGCCCGAGCGGCCTGTTCGGTGTCCGATCCGGACGAAGGGTCTGAGTCCCAATGACCATGACGGCGCCACCCGCGACTAGCACCGGAGTGCCACGCACCGCGTTCTGGCGGCTGACGGTGGTCCGCCATCTCGGATACGCGATCGTCGCGCTGGGCGCCCTCGTCCTGATCACCGAGCACGTCGACGAGTACCGGAACCTGCAGATCGCGACGATCTGCTACACCGCCATCGCGGTGGCCGGGCTGACCGTACTGTGTGGCACGAGCGGGCAGATCTCCCTCGGCCAAGGGGCATTCATGGCGGTTGGCGCGTACACGACTGCGGTGGTCCTCGAGCACCAGGGCTGGAATGTCGGGTGGGTCATCGTGATCAGCACGGTAGCCACCGCGGCCTTCGGGGCGATCGTCGGACTGGCCGCCGCGCGGCTGCGTGGGCCGTACCTGGCGGGCGCCACCCTGGCTCTCGCGGTCGGCCTGCCGTCGCTCGCCAACTATCGTCACCTGCGCGACACCCTGGGCGGCGCGAACGGCCTGACGATCGCCCCGACCCCACCGCCGCTCTCACTCGGCGAGACGTTCCCGCTGGAGCGATGGCAGGCGTGGATCTGCGCGCTGTGCGCGGTGATCGTCTTCGTCGGGTTGGCGAATCTGCTGCGCAGCAAGCTCGGCCAGGACATGCGGGCGCTGCGCGACGACGAGGTTGCGGCCGCGCTGGCCGGTATCAGGGTGGCGCGGGTGCAGGTCGTCGCGTTCATCGTGAGTGCGGCCTGCGCTGGGTTGGCTGGATCGCTGCTGGCGTTCGTCACCAGCCTGGCCGCGCCCGGCGCGTTCCCGTTGTCGCTCTCCCTCTCGCTGCTGACGGCGGCCGTACTGGGCGGCCTCGGCAGCCTGGCCGGCGCGGTCTACGGTTCGGTCCTTGTCGTCCTGCTGCCGACCTGGTCCAGCGGCCTGGCGGAGTCGCTCAACCTGTCCCGTGACGTCTACTCGAACCTGCCGCTGATCGTTTACGGCCTGGTGCTCATCCTGGTCATGCTGCTCTTTCCGCGCGGATTGCAGGGGGCGCTGCGCCTCGTCCCGGGCGCTATCGCCGGTTTGCGCGGCCCAGGGTCACGAGACGGATACGAAGCTGGCCGGGAGTGAGTCGAGTGTTTACCCTCAGCCGAACGCAGTTCTACTCGACCCTGAAGGGGGCGCAACGATGCGCAACAGGACGGGCATTCGGACAGCGACCGCGGGGGTTGCCGCGCTCGCGCTGGCACTCGCTGCGTGCAGCAGCTCCAAGAGCAGCAGTGGCGGCAGCGCCGGCAACGGTCCGAACAAGGCGAGCGCGCCGGGAGTCACCGCGACCACGGTCACGATCGGCAGCCACCAGCCGCTGACCGGCCCGGCCGCACCCGGCTACAGCGAGATCGCCCCGGCGATGAATGCGTACTTCAAGTGGGTCAACGACCATGGCGGGGTCAACGGCCGCACGATCAACTTCAAGTACCTCGACGACGCCTACAACCCCACCCAGACGGTGACCGTCACCAAGCAGCTGGTGCTCCAGGACAAGATCTACGCCATGGTCGGCGGCCTCGGCACGCCGACGCACACCAAGGTGTTGGACTACCTCAACGGCTCCCGGGTTCCGGACCTGTTCGTCTCGTCCGGCTGCCAGTGCTGGGACCAGCCGCAGAAGTACCCGTACACATTCGGCTGGCAGCCCGACTACGTCGTCGAGGGCAAGATCCTCGGCCAGTACGTCGCCAAGAACTTCCCGGGCAAGAAGGTCGCGTACTTCTCCCAGGACGACGACTTCGGCGCCGATGGCGTCAAGGGCCTGGACACCGAGATCGACAAGTCCCAGGTGGTGTCCCGCCAGGTCTACCAGCCGGGCAACATCGACATCTCGGCACAGGTATCGGCGATCGCCCGGGCCAAGCCGGACGTTGTCGTGCTGTTCACCATCCCGGCCTACACAGCGCTGTTCCGGCTCAACTCGCTCAAGCTGGGATTCAGCCCACAGCTGGTGGTCAGCAACGTGGGCGCCGACGCGATCACCGTGTCCGGGCTCCTGGAGGCGTACGCCAAGCAGGGTGGCGCCGCGGTCAAGGGCAGCCAACTGATCGAGGGTCTGGTCGCGGACACGTACGTACCCGCGCTCGGCGACACGAGCAACAGCTGGCATACGCTGTTCACCCAGGTCAAGCAGAAGTACGCACCGACGCTGCCGTTCGACGGCAACGTGGAGTACGGGCTGGCCGTCGCCTACACGTTCGTGCAGGTGCTGCAGGCCGCGGGCAAGAACCCGACCCGGCAAAGCCTGATCGACGCGGTCGAGAAGGGCGGTCTCACCGGGCCGGGGCTGGTCCCGTTCCGGTACAGCAAGGATTCCCACGCCGGTTACACCGGAGTGCAGATCGGCGTGATCAAGTCCGGTGCGCTCGTCCTGCAGGGCACGCCGCTGGTCACGGACGACGGGACCGGCGCGATCACCCCGTACACCACGAAGCAGCCCGAGGCACCCGCCAACGGAATCCCCGCGGGCTGACCCCAAGAACGCCGGTCATGGTGTGGCGGACGATCCCCACACCATGACCGGCCCCAACTCCCGGCGGCGGCAGAACTCAAAGAGCTGGCGCCGGAGCAGGCTCGACTGCATCGCCGCCGTCCTCGTCTGCCGGCGTGTCCTCGTCGTCCTCCGGGGCAGGGCCGACGGCAGCGGCGAGCAGGCCGCTATTCGGGATGTTGATCAGCGGGCCGTCGTCGGTCTGCAGCGACGTATAGAGCAAGCCGACCGAACTGACGATGCCGTCGTGTGGTCCGCCCAGCGAGCCGGAGTAGATCCTGATCCGAGCGCCTGGTACGTAGGGCCTTGCGAACAGCAGCACGAGTCCGGCGAACAAGTTGCCCAGCACCTGCTGGGCCGCGATGCCGAGGATGATGCCGGTGACCGCACCACCGACCAGCACCTTGCCCAACGGGACGTCGAGCAGATCGAGGACGCAGAACAACACGACGATGTAGCCGATCAGCAGCAATCCGACCCGCAGCCCGGAGGCGGTCGAGGTTCCGGCCCGCGGCTCGCTGATCCGCCGCAGTTCGTTGGCTGCGGCGCGGGTAGCCAGCACGCCAAAAACGAGGACGGCAAGCGCGCATCCCCACGCCGTGAGGCGGCGCGCGATCGAATCGTGGTAGATGCCGCCGTAGGTCTTGCCGACAATCAATGCGACGATGGGCACGATCCCATAGCCGATCGCCCTGCGGAAGTCCGGCTTTATCCGCTCATCGAGCGTGCGCAGGGCTTCCTTGGCGGAGTCGGGCAGGCCGACGTCGAGCTGGCGTTTGCTCCACCGCATGGGGCTTGTCTACCAGCCGGCCTCGCCGTCCCAGCGCTCAGCCAAGGAGCACCTCAGCCAGCTGGCGGTAGCCGTCGAGCGGGTCAGCGTCCGGCTCGGTGAGCAGCTGAACACTGACGTGATCGGCTCCCGCGTCGAGGTGCTCGTGGATCCGCTTCGCGACGGCCGCAGCATCGCCGTGCGCGACAACCGCGTCGATCAACTGATCGCTGCCACCGCCAATCAGATCGGTATCGGTGAAGCCCAACCGGCGAAGGCTGTTCGTATAGTTGACCAGACCCAGGTACGGGGCGACCCGCTGTCGCCCGATCGCACGGCCTCGGGCGAGGTCCGGCTCGACGACGACCTTGTGCTCGGGCGTAAGCAGCGGCGCAGCGCCGAGGATCTCGCGCGCCTGCCGGGTGTGCTCTGGCGTCGTCAGGTACGGGTGGGCACCTGCCGTCCGGTCGGCCGCCAGCCGCAGCACCTTCGGGCCGAGGGCCGCCAGCAATCTGCGCTGCGCCGGCACGTGCGCGTTGTCGAGTTCGTCCAGGTAGCGCACGAGCGCGTCGTACGGCTTGGTGAAGCGGGAATCGGTC
The DNA here is from genome assembly GCA_963839175.1 of uncultured Actinomycetota bacterium. Lineage (GTDB taxonomy): Bacteria > Actinomycetota > Actinomycetes > Mycobacteriales > Jatrophihabitantaceae > CAWIUB01. The sequence goes on along the minus strand of CAWIUB010000030.1, from coordinate 237,045 downwards.
TGCTCGCGGTGACCCGCGCCGATGCCCAGTAGAAACCGGCCGGGGTGCCGCGACTCGATCTGATGAAAGGCCGTCGCAGCGGCCTGCGGATCGTCCTTCCAGATGTTGACGATTCCGGTGGCGACGACCAACGTCGTCGTGGCGTCGAGCAGCCGGTCAGCAAGCTCGAGGTCGCCGCTCGGCGAGCCGCCGATCCACACCGCGCCGTAGCCGAGCTTCTCCAGCTCCGCCGCCAGGTCGGGCGACAGCCGCGAGGCGTTTCGCCAGACGCCGATCTTGCCGAGCCCGATGGTCACACCCGCCGCAACCGAGCTCTGCCATCGGATGTTCCGGCTACGTGTCGAAGCCGAGGCCCAGCCGGTCCAGCGACCGCAGCCACAGGTTACGGCGACCGGCCGCTCGATCTGCGCGATCCAGCGACCACCGAGTCGCTTGGACTCCCAGATATGCGAGCGGTTCCGGCGGGAACGGCACCGGCTTCGAGCGCACCATCTTCAGTTCGGTGCGCTCGGTGCGCTCACCGGCGAGCAGGTCCAGCATCACCTGGGCGCCGAAGCGCGACGCGCCGACGCCGAGGCCCGTGTAGCCCGCCGCATACGCAACCTGCTCGCGGTGCGCGGTGCCGTAGAAGGCACAGAACCGGGTGCAGGTGTCGATCGCGCCGCCCCAGGCGTGGGTGAAGCGCAGCCCGTCCAGCTGCGGGAAGGTATGGAAGAAATGCCCGGCAAGCTTGCCGAACGTGGCCGGTCGCTGGTCGTGCGCGGCTCGGACGCGCCGCCCCAGATAGTAGACCGCGTCGTAGCCACCCCACAGGATGCGGTTGTCGGCCGACAGCCGGTAATAGTGGAACTGGTTGCCGCTGTCCCCGATGCCTTGCCTGTTTGCCCAGCCGATCGCGGCCAGCTGCTGCGGTGAGAGCGGCTCGGTCATCAGCACGTAGTCATAGACAGGAACGGTGTACAGGCGGATTCGGCGCACCAGCGAGGGGAATGCGCTCGTACCCAAGGCGATGCGCCGGGCGCGGACCGTCCCGTGAGCGGTCTGCAGTGTCAGCGGGCTGCCGTCGATCCGCTGCACGCGGGTGTGCTCGACGATGCGTACGCCGAGCTGCTCGCAGGCGCGAGCCAGTCCCCAGGCCAGCCTTGCGGGATCGACAAGCGCGGTGTTGCGCCGCTCCCACCGGCCAGCGAGGTACGTGGGGGAGTGGACCTGCGCGTAGACCGCCTCGCGGTCGAGGAACTCGCCGCTGGTCTCGGCGCGCAGCTCGTCGACCTGATAAGGCTCGGTGGCCACCGTCAGCTCGCCGACCCGCGCGAAGTCGCACTCGATGCCGTGGCGCCCGATCGTCGCGCCGATCTCGTCCAAATTCTGCTGGCCGAGCTGCTCGAGGCGGTCGTACTCCTGAGGGAAGCGGGCCAGACCGTTGGCCGCGCCGTGGGTCAGGCTGGCGGCACAGAATCCGCCGTTGCGCCCGGATGCGGCGACCCCGATCCGGTCAGCCTCGATCAGCACGACGTCACGGTCCGGGTCACGTTCCTTGGCCAGCAGCGCCGTCCAGAGGCCGGTGAATCCGCCGCCCACGACGGCCAGCTCGCACTCGAGATCACCGTCCAGCGGTGAGCGCGCCACGGGCCGACCCGGGTTGTCCAGCCAGAAGGAGATCGGTGTGGCGTCGCGCAGCGCTTTGGTGATCAGCTGCGCGTCACCCTCGGTAGTATCCGTCGGCCATTGTGAGCGCGTCGTCGAGAATCGCCATGCCTTCTCGGATCTCCTCCGCGCTGGTCGTGCACGGCGGGACGACATGGGTGCGGTTGAAGTGGACGAACGGCCACAGCCCGCGCTGCTTGCACGCCGCGGCGAACTCGTTCATCGGCGCCGCGTCGGCGCCGGACGCGTTGAACGGGACGAGCGGCTCGCGGGTCGCGCGGTCGCGCACCAGTTCCACGGCCCAGAACACGCCCAGCCCGCGGACCTCGCCCACGCTCGGGTGCCGGTCGGCCAGCTCGCGCAAGGCCGGACCGATCACGTCGGCGCCGAGTGCGCGCGCATGTTCGACGATGCCCTCCTCGCGGAAGATGCCGATGGACGCCACCGCCGACGCGCAGCCGAGCGGATGCCCCGAGTAGGTCAGCCCGCCGGGGAACGCGGTGGTAGCGAACGACTCGGCGATCTCGTCAGCAATGATCACGCCGCCCAGCGGGACGTAGCCGGAGTTGACGCCCTTGGCGAACGTGATCAGGTCCGGCGTGACGCCCCAGCGGTCGACGGCGAACCATTCGCCGCAGCGGCCGAAGCCGGCCATCACCTCGTCGGCGATGAACAGTATGCCGAACTCGTCGCAGATCTCCCGGACGCCCGCTAGGTAGCCTTCCGGCGGCACGAGGATGCCATTCGTGCCGACGACCGGCTCGAGGATGATCGCCGCTATTGTGTGCGCACCCTCGAGCATGATCAGGTCACGCAGATGGGCGAGGGCACGAGCGGATTCCTCGGCTTCGGTCGTCGCATGGAACGCGGAGCGGTACAGGTAGGGGCCCCAATACCGGACCACGCCGGGGATTCCAGGCTCGTTCGGCCAGCGCCGTGGATCACCCGTGAGCGTGATGGACCCGGCCGTCGCCCCATGATAGCTGCGGTAGGCCGCGAGGATCTTGTGCCGGCCGGTATGCAGCCGGGCCAGCCGGATCGCATTCTCGTTCGCCTCGGCGCCGGCGTTGGTGAAGAACACCTGGTTGAGGGTGCCTGGTGCAAGCTCGGCGATCAGCCGGGCGGCTTCGCTGCGCGCCTCGTTGGCGAACACGGGGGAGATCGTGCAGAGCTTGGCCGCCTGTTCCTGGATCGCGGCGACCAGTTTCGGGTGCTGGTAGCCGATGTTGACGTTCACCAGCTGCGAGGAGAAGTCCAGGTACCTCGTCCCGGCGTAGTCCCAGAAGTAGCTGCCCTCGGCGCGGGCGATCGGCAACGGGTCGATCAGCGCCTGCGCGGACCAGGAGTGGAACACATGCCGCTTGTCGTCCGCTTTGACGCGCGCCGCGACCTCGGTGGCGCCGTTCAGCAGATCAGTCATCGTGTCCTCGGGAAACCCAGGTCGACGGTCGATGTCGCGGGGTCGGGCCACCGCGACGTGACGACCTTGCCGCGGGTGTAGAAGTTCACGCCCTCCGGTCCGTACATGTGCGCATCGCCGAACAGCGACGCCTTCCATCCGCCGAACGAGTAGTAGCCGACGGGGACGGGGATCGGGACGTTGATGCCGACCATGCCGACCTCGACGTCGAACTGGAACTGGCGCGCCGCGCCGCCGTCGCGGGTGAAGATCGCCGTGCCGTTGGCGTACTGATTGGCGTTGATCAGCTCGAGTGCCTCGGCGTAGGTGTCGGCGCGCACCACGCTGAGGACGGGGCCGAAGATCTCGTCGGTGTAGACGGCCATCTGCGGCGTGACCTCGTCGAGAAGCGTCATGCCGAGGAAGAATCCCTCGGCGGGAACGTCGGATTCCCGGCCGTCGACGACGACGGTCGCGCCCGCATCCGCACCTGCGCCGATGTAGCCCGCAACCTTGTCACGGTGCTCGCGGGTGATCAGCGGACCCATGTCGGTGTCGGGATCCGTGCCGCTCCCGATCCGCAGCTTCGGTAGCCGCGCGGCGATCGCGTCGACCAGCCGATCTCCGACATCGCCGACGGCCACCGCCACCGAGATCGCCATGCACCGTTCGCCGGCCGCGCCGTACGCCGCGGACACCGCGGCGTCCGCGGCCATCTCGACGTCGGCGTCCGGCAGCACCAGCATGTGGTTCTTCGCGCCTCCGAGCGCCTGCACGCGCTTGCCGTGGGATGTCCCGGTCTGGTAGATGTGCTGAGCGACCGGCGTCGAGCCGACGGAGCTGACGGCCGCGACGTCGGGATGTGCGAGCAGCGCGTCGACGGCTTCCCGCTCGCCCTGCACGACGCTGAACACGCCGTCGGGCAGGCCAGCCTGCTGCCACAACCGAGCCAGCAACAGCGAGGCCGACGGGTCCTTCTCGCTGGGCTTCAGCACGAAGGTGTTGCCGCAGGCGATGGCGTTTGCGCACATCCAGAGCGGCACCATGGCCGGGAAGTTGAAGGGCGTGATGCCGGCGACCACGCCGAGCGGCTGGCGGATGGAGTAGACGTCGACCCCGGCGGAGGCCTGTTCGGAGTACCCGCCCTTGAGCAGTTGCGGCACCCCGGTCGCGAACTCGACGTTCTCCAACGCTCGCGCGACCTCGCCCGCCGCGTCCGAGAGCACCTTGCCGTGCTCGGCGGTGATGATCGCGGCGAGCTCGCCAGCGTGCGTGTGCAGCAGCTCGCGGAAGGCGAACAGTACCTCGGCGCGGCGCGACAGGGAGGCCAGTCGCCATTCAGGGGCGGCGGAGACCGCGCTGGCGACCGCCGCATCGACCTCGGCGGCCGAGGCGAGGTCCACCTCCCCGGTCTGCACGCCGGTCGCCGGGTTGTAGACGGGGGCGGTGCGGCCGGAGGTTCCCGGCGCGACGTGGCCGTCGATCCAGTGCGAGATGCGCGTCGTCATAGCCGCATCGTACGTCCCGGGGCACCGCATAGACCGGGTCCCGCGAACCGCGATCGAGGCTTCGGCATCACAGCTCGTTGAGCGGGACCTCCCGGTCGGCGAGCCGCCCAACGTCGACCTGACGCCCGGCGCGCACGAGGTCCTGGATCTGGTCCGTGACGTCCCAGACATTGACGTTCATGCCGGCCACTACGCGGCGGTCCGCCAGCCAGTACGCGATGAACTCCAGCCCGTCCCGGTCGCCCCGGAAGACGACCTGGTCATAATCGCCCGGTCCGACGTACCCGGCGTACTCCATGCCCAGGTCGTATTGGTCGGTGTAGAAGTACGGCACGCGGTCGTAGACGGCCTCGCGGCCCAGCATCGACCGGGCGGCGACCGCCGGCTGGTTGAGCGCGTTCGCCCAGTGCTCGACGCGGATGCGCTTGCCGAGGACGGGGTGGAAGGCGTTGGCCACGTCGCCGGCGGCGTAGACGTCCGGGTCAGACGAACGCAGGTGCTCGTCCACGACGATGCCGTTGTCGACGGTGATCCCGGCCGCCTCGGCGAGCTGCGTGTTCGGCGTGATGCCGACGCCGACGATCACCGCGTCGGCTTCGACCTGGGCGCTGTCGGCCAGCCGGACGACCAGCGGCGCAGCCTCACGCGCGACGATCTCCGACAGCTGGGCGCCGAAGCGCAGGTCCACGCCATGCTCGCGGTGCAGATCGGCGAAGGTCTGTGCGACCTCCCGGCCAAGCACGCGCAGCAGCGGCAACTCCAGCGTCTCCACGACCGTTACCTCGACACCGGCCAGCCTAGCCGCCGCGGTCACCTCCAGGCCTATCCACCCGGCGCCGATCACGGCGACCCGGGTCGCTGCCTGCAGGGTCTGCTTCACCGACTCGCAGTCGCCGACGGTACGCAGATAGTGCACCCGAGGGTCGTCCGCGCCGGGAACGTCGAGCCGGCGGGGTGACGATCCCGTCGTGAACAGCAGCGTGTCGTAGCCGAGCTGCGTGCCGTCGGCCAGGGTCACCGCCCGCGTGGCCCGATCGAGCGTCACCGCCCGGTTGCCCAGCAGCAGTTCGACGTCGTGCTCGGCATACCAGGCAGCGGGATGGACGAAGATCGTGTCCCGCTCGGCCTTGCCCTGCAGGTACTCCTTCGACAACGGTGGGCGCTCGTACGGGTGCTCGGCTTCTTGCCCGACGAGCACGAGCCGCCCGTCGAAGCCCTCCGTCCGCAGCGCCTCGGCTGCTTTGGCGCCGGCGAGGCTCGCTCCCAGGATCACGAAGGTTTGCTGCGTTGCCATCGCTTACGTCCCGTCCTCGTGTGCGCCCCAGCCAGCGCTGTCGACGCTAGCGCCCGCCCGACCCGCCGTCACGCACCGCGCCTTCTTGCGTTATGTCAACCAACTCTGTGGGATGGGGTCTCGCTTGCTGTGCGCCCTCGTTGATCAGGAGCCCCGCACCCAGCGACGTTGGCTGTTCTTCGGACCATGATCTTGATGGCTAGCAGATCGTTGATCGCGACGCTCGCGGGACAGCCGGCGCGTTCTGGCGCACTCTCCGAAACTGATAACGGGTCGTGTTCAGCAGGGGCGAGTAGCTCCCTGAAACGTGTGTTGCGGTTGCGTGGTTCCGGGACACCGCTCACGCGTCAGCGCTCGACCGCTGGTCCGTGCGATGTGGCACGATCTTGCAGGTGACCAGCAGACCCGCCGCGGCGCAGCACCTGCGCGACCTGGCGCGGCTGCGCCGGGTCCGCGACCGGATCGACCGGGAGTACGCGCAGCCGCTGGACGTCGAGGCGCTCGCCCGCGGCGCGCACATGTCGGCAGGGCACCTCAGCCGCGAGTTCCGGCTCGCCTACGGCGAGTCGCCGTACGGCTATCTCATGACGCGGCGCATCGAGCGCGCGATGGCGCTGCTGCGTCGTGGCGACCTCAGCGTCACCGAGGTCTGTTTCACGGTCGGCTGCTCGTCGCTGGGCACCTTCAGCAGTCGCTTCACCGAACTGGTGGGTATGCCGCCCAGCACCTACCGGCGTCAGGCGGCGCGCGCGACGGCGGGGTTGCCGCCGTGCGTGGCGAAACAGGTGACCAGACCGATCAGGAATCGAGAAGCGCCGGTCACGCAGCCGCAGCCAGCGTGACTGCCATGGACATCACCATTCACGTCACCTTCCTCCCGCACGACGACCCGGAGGCATCCCTCGCCTTCTACCGCGACATCCTCGGCTTCGAGGTCCGCAGCGACGTCGGCAGCGGCAAGATGCGCTGGATCACCGTCGGCCCCGCCGACCAGCCCGGCACGTCCATCCTCCTGGCGCCGCCCGCCGCCGACCCGGGCATCACCGACGACGAGCGCCGCACCATCGCCGATATGATGGCCAAGGGCACCTACGGCTGGATCCTGCTGGCCACCAAGGACCTCGACGGCACCTTCGACCAAGTGCAGGCCCGCGACGCCGAGGTCGTCCAGGAGCCGACCGAGCAGCCGTACGGCGTGCGCGACTGCGCCTTCCGCGATCCCGCGGGCAACATGGTCCGCATCCAGGAGCTGCGCTGAGCCCGGTAATCGCCTGGGGATCTGGAATCGAGAAGCGTCGGTCGTTGATCCGCCCATAGCGTGTCGCCACCAGTGACGCAGCGGTCAGCGAGGTGACCGCCTTACCCATGAGGAGAGGAACATGAGTCCCACCATCCGCAGCCTGGTGATCCCGGTGTCCGACCTGGACGCCGCCAAGGCCGTGTACACCGTGCTGCTCGGCTCACCGCACACCGACGAGTCGTACTATGTCGGGTACAACATCAGCGGCTTCGAGGTCGGCCTCAATCCAGCCGGTGAGGGCGGGGGGCCGGTGGCCTTCGCCGATGTCGAGGATCTCGACGCGACCCGCGAGACCCTGCTCGCGGCTGGCGCAACCGAGCGCGACGCCCCGCGTCAGGTCGCACCAGAGGCGCGGATCTGCGTGCTCGCCGACGCGGACGGCAACCCGATCGGCCTGCGCGGAAAGTAGCCGACAGCGTGGCCGGGGCGCCGCCGTACTCGGCGCGGTCCGGCCACCGCACGGTCCGGCTGAATACAAGATCGCGAAAGCGAACTCGCCCGCAAGCCGGAGACAGATGAGCAAGGGCACGGTACAGGACACGCAGTCGCCTGCGCTGCACCTTGCCGACGGCGACGACCTGATCCGCGTGCACGGCGCGCGCGTGAACAACCTCAATGACGTCAGCATCGAGATCCCGAGGCGCCAGTTGTCCGATAACGGACATTATGTCAATCTAAGATTCGATAACCTACGCAGCCGTATCAGCCGGGCGTCAGATCTGGATGAGGCACTGGGCGAACGATGAGTTCGTCGATGGCAGCGAAGTCGTCGGGGTTGCACGTGTACAACGGGAGATCGTTGGCGATCGCCGTTGCCGCGATCAACGCGTCATACGCTCGCGCGGCGGGCTTTCGACCAGCCGACCGGAGCGACGCTGCCACCCGACCGAACGACCGTGCGGCAGCCACGTCGAACGGGATGGCTTCGAAGTCGGCTTCCGCCTGCTGCAGGTGCGCCTGGCGGGCCACCCGATCTCTCGTCGTGCGAGCCACGTGCGGCCCGACGGAGAGCTCGGCCAGGGTCACCGCGCAGATGACCGATTCATCCGGCAAGTCGGCAGGGTTCTCGATGCGGCCAAGCAAGATCACCGTGGAGGTGTCGAGCATTCCCCGCGTGAGGGCCGCACTCACAATTCGGGGGTCAGGACGGCGTCGATGTCGCGGCGTAGTGCCTCCGGATCCACCCGTGGTAACCGGCTACGCCGCGCCACGAGCTCGGCTGGTGACGGGCCGCGGCGAGGAAGGGGACGCAACTCGGCCACCGCGGCGCCGTCTCGGGTCACGATCAAGGCCTCACCGCGGGCGACCCGATCGAGGACCTCTCCCCCATGATTTCGCAGCTCGCGCACGTTCACCGTCTCCACCACGCCAGCGTATCACGCGTGAGACAAAGGTAGCTAACCAGCATGGCAGGAAAGGCTTGAACTCCCGCGACCACGGTTCGCAGTGCGTGATGAGCCTCGTCGAGCACGTCCCAGGCGGTATCGCTCATGATGCTAGATGCCCGTCCCTTGACATCGGCGAACTCCCCCAGCACCCTGACGCTGCCGCGGTGGCTGCGGCTCCCCCGTCAATGGACAGCGAGGACGAGCTGGTGGCAGGCCTGAACGGCGCGTTGCGGCAGCTTGCCGACCACTGCGGCGTGGCCACGGACTTCTGGGACTGGCAGGGGCGGCACGTCCAGGTCAGCGAAGAGACCGTGGTGGCTGTGCTGCGTGCGCTGGGCATCGACGCACCAACACCGGAGGCCGCGCTGCGGGCCCTGCACGCCCGGTGGCATGAGCCGTGGACCCGCATGCTGCCGCCGTGCGTGGTGACCAGGCAGGACTCGGGGCAAGCGGTCTGGGTGCACGTCACCGACGGCGCCGCGGTGGACGTCTGGGTCGACCTGGAGAACGGCGGCGACCGGCGTGGGTTGGCGCAGGTCGAGAACTGGTGGGCACCGCGCGAGGTCGACGGCAAACTGATCGGCGAGGCGTCATTCCAGATACCGGCTGACCTGCCGTTGGGCTACCACACCCTGCGGGCCCGCTCGAGTGATCGGGAGGCGGCGACCTCGCTGATCGTGACGCCAGCCTGGCTCGGCTTCCCGGAGCGGATGGGTGACCGGCGCGCCTGGGGTCTGGCCACCCAGCTGTACAGCGTGCGCTCGCAGCGCTCGTGGGGTGTGGGCGACTTGGCCGACCTCGCCGACCTCGCCACATGGTCGGCCGCCGAGCACGACGCGGGCTTCGTGCTGGTCAACCCGCTGCACGCGGCGGAGCCGGTGGCGCCGATGGAACCGTCACCGTACCTGCCGACGACCCGGCGCTTCGCGAACCCGCTCTACCTGCGGGTGGAGCTGATCCCCGAGTACGGCTACCTGGATCGGGAGCATCGGGCGCAGGTGGAGGCGCTACGCGAGCAGGTGCATGACAAGCTCGACGGCATCGACCGCATCGATCGCGACACCGCCTGGGCGGCCAAACGCGTCGCGCTTGCGCTCGTGTACGCCGCACCGCGCAGCGCGGAACGCGAGATCGCCTACCGCGCGTTCCAGCGGCGGGAGGGGGACGGCCTGGTCAACTACGCCACGTGGTGCGCGCTCGCCGAGGTACACGGAGCGGACTGGCGCGGCTGGCCCGTCGAACTGCAGCACCCGGCCTCACCCGCGGTGGAGAGCTTCCGCGCCGAGCACGCCGACCAGGTGGACTTTCACAGCTGGCTGCAGTGGGTGCTGGACGAACAACTGGACGCCACCCAAGCCGCCGCCGTCCGCGCCGGCATGACGCTCGGCGTCATGCACGACCTCGCCGTCGGCGTCAAGCCGTCCGGCGCCGACGCTTGGTCGCTGCAAGATGTCTTCGCGCAGCGCGTCACCGTCGGCGCGCCGCCGGACGCGTACAACCAACTCGGCCAGGACTGGCAGCAGCCACCGTGGCGTCCCGATCGGCTGGCCGACGTGGCGTATGCCCCGTTCCGGGAGCTCCTCTCGACCGTGCTGCGGCACGCGGGCGCGATCCGCGTCGACCACGTCATGGGGCTGTTCCGGCTGTGGTGGATCCCAGACGGCGTGGCGCCAACCGCGGGAACCTACGTGCGGTACGACCATGAGGCTCTGGTCGGCATCCTGGCGCTGGAGGCGCACCGCGCCGGTGCAGCGGTTGTCGGCGAGGATGTCGGCACGGTCGAGCCGTGGGTACGGGCCTACCTGCGAGAGCGGGGCATCCTTGGCACGTCCATCCTCTGGTTCGAGTTCGACTATCACGGCAGCGGCGCTCCACTGCGCCCAGAATGGTGGCGCGAGTACTGCCTGGCGTCCGTGACGACCCACGACCTGCCGCCCACGGCCGGATACCTCGCTGGAGATCACGTCCGGCTGCGGCAGTCGCTCGGTCTGCTGACCCGGTCCCTCGACGAGGAGCTCGCCGCCGACGCCGTGGATCGCGACGCCTGGCTCGACGAACTGCGCAACCGGGGCGCGCTTGCGCAAGACGCCGACGTCGAGGCGACGGTGCAGGCGCTGCACCGCTACTTGACCTGGACCCAATCCCGGCTGGTCTGCGTCGCGCTCACCGATGCGGTTGGTGACCCACGCGCGCAGAATCAGCCCGGAACCATCGACGAATACCCGAACTGGCGGGTGCCACTCACCGGTCCGGACGGGCGACCGATGCTGCTGGAAGACGTCCTGCGCAGCGAACGCGTCGCGGCGCTGGCGGCGGTCGTCGGCCGCGGCGAGCAGCTCCGCTAGCGGGCCATCGCCAGTCGCGCTGCGTTCAACTCGCTCGGTTCGTCGAGATCGACGTCCGGCGCGGCGAACTGCGCGTTGTACAGATCGAAGTACGCGCCCCGCCGGTCCAGCAATTCGTCGTGCGTGCCCTGCTCGACGATCTGGCCGTCCTGCATGACCAGGATCAGGTCGGCGTCGCGGATCGTCGACAGCCGGTGGGCGATGACGAAACTCGTCCGGTCCGACCGCAGCGCCGCCATCGCGTGCTGCACCAGCAGCTCGGTGCGCGTGTCGACCGAGGACGTCGCTTCGTCCAGGATGAGCAGTGCCGGGCTGGCCAGGAACGCGCGGGCGATCGTGATCAGCTGCTTCTCCCCCGCGCTGACATTGCTCGCCTCTTCGTCGATCACCGTGTCGTACCCGTCCGGCAGGTTGTGCACGAACCGATCGACGTAGGTCGCCTCGGCGGCCTGCCGGATCTGCTCCTCTGTGGCGTCCGGACGGCCGTAGGCGATGTTGTCGCGGATGGTGCCGCTGAACAGCCAGGTGTCCTGCAGCACCATGCCGATCTTGGACCGCAGATCCGCCCGGGTGAGCTGCGTGATGTCGACATCGTCCAGCGTGATGCGGCCGGCATTGAGCTCGTAGAAACGCATGATCAGGTTGACCAGCGTTGTCTTGCCGGCGCCGGTCGGCCCGACGATCGCCACCGTCTGACCCGGCGATGCCACCAGCGAAACGTCCTCGATCAGCGGACGGTCCGGCTCGTAACGGAATGACACGTGCTCGAACGCCACGCATCCCCGCGGCGCCTCGGCAGGCCGGGTGTCGATCGGATCGGAGATCTCCTCTTCCTCGTCGAGCAGCTCGAATACCCGCTCCGCCGACGCGACGCCCGACTGCAGGACGTTCGCCATCGACGCGATCTGAGTCAGCGGCTGGGTGAACTGGCGCGAGTACTGGATGAACGCCTGCACGTCGCCGAGCGTCATCGCACCGGACGCCACGCGCAGCCCGCCGACGACGGCGATGGCCACATATGTCAGGTTCCCCACGAACATCATCGCCGGCATGATGATCCCCGAGACGAACTGCGCGCCGAAGGAAGCCCGGTACAGCTCGGCGTTCTTGTCCTCGAAGGACTTCTCCACTTCATGTTGCCGGCCGAAGACCTTGACGATCGCGTGACCCGTGTAGGCCTCCTCGATCTGCCCGTTCAGCTCACCGGTGTGCCGCCACTGGCCGATGAACATCGGCTGCGAGCGCTTCGCGATCTGCCGGGTGATGGTCAGCGCCAGCGGGATCGCCACCAAGGCGATGAGCGCCAGGACCCATGAGACAACGACCATCATCACGACAACGCCGACCACCGTCAGCAGCGAGACGAGCAGCTGGCTCATCGACTGCTGCAGGCTCTGTCCGATGTTGTCGATGTCGTTAGTGACTCGGCTGAGCACCTCACCACGTGGTTGCCGGTCGAAGTACGCAAGCGGCAGCCGGTTGAGCTTGTCTTCGACGTCCGAGCGCAGCCGATAGACGGTGCGCTGCACGGCGCCGTTGAGCAGGTAGCCCTGAGCCCAGCTGAACACCGACGCGGCAACGTACAGTGCCAGCACACCGACGAGGACCCAGCCAAGCGCGCTGAAGTCGATGCCGCGACCCGGCACGACGTCCATGCCCGACAGCAGATCCGCGAAGGACCCCTGCCCGTGGGCGCGTGCCGCGGCGATCGCCTGGTCCTTGCTGATGCCGCTAGGCAGCTGCTTGCCGATGACGCCAGTGAAGATCAGGTCGGTGGCATGGCCGAGGATTCTCGGCCCGAGGACGGTCAGCGTGACGCTGACGATGGCCAGCAGTAGCACCCCGGCGATGGTCATGCGTTCGGGGGCCATCCGGCCGAGCAACCGCCGCGCGGATGGCCCGAAGTCCAGCGACTTCTCGGTCGGGACTCCCGGTCCGGGGCCGAACGGTCCTCGCCCGCCGATCGCCCCAGCCGGGGGGCGCGCCGTCATGGCTCGGGTCATGCGGCGACCTCTTCACTCAGCTGCGATTCCACGATCTCGGCGTACGTCGGGCAGCTGCGCCGCAACTCGTCATGCGTGCCGATGCCGACGATCACGCCGTCGTCGAGCACCACGATCTGGTCGGCGCCGACGATCGTGGAAACCCGCTGCGCGACGATCAGCACAGTCGCCATCCGGGTGTGCGGACGTAACGCCGCCCGCAGCCGGGCGTCCGTCGCCAGGTCTAGCGCCGAGAACGAGTCGTCGAATAGGTAGATCTCCGGCTTGCGCACCAGCGCGCGGGCTATCGCGAGACGCTGCCGCTGGCCGCCGGAGACGTTCGTGCCGCCCTGCGCGATCGGGGCCGCCAGCCCATCCGGCATTGCCTCGACGAAGTCGCGGGCCTGGGCGATCTCCAGGGCCTGCCACAGCTCGTCGTCGGAGGCGTCCGGGTTGCCGTACCGGAGGTTGCTCGCGACGGTTCCGCTGAACAGGTACGGGCGTTGCGGCACCAGCCCGATCCGACTCCACAGCAGCTGCGGTTCGAGATAGCGCACGTCCACGCCGTCGACGCGCACCGAGCCCGAGGTGGCGTCGAACAGTCGTGGGATCAGCGAGAGCAGCGTCGTCTTGCCGGCGCCCGTGCTGCCGACGATCGCCGTGGTCTGGCCGGGGTGAGCGTGCAGGGAGATCCCGCGCAGGACGGCGTCGTCCGCTCCCGGGTAGCGGAACTCGACGTCACGCAACTCCAGCTCGCCGCGAAGCGATACCGACTCAATCGGCGCCACCGGCGGCGCCACGGACGAGTCGGTATCGAGGACCTCCTGGATGCGTTCCGCGGACACCGCGGCTCGCGGAATCATCACGGCCATGAACGTCGCCATCATGACCGACATCAAGATCTGGACCAGGTAGTTCAGGAACGCGGTTAGCGAGCCGATCTGGATGTCGCCAGCGGCAACGCGATGAGCGCCGAACCAGAGCACCGCGACGCTGGAGGCGTTCATCACGAGCATCACGGTCGGGAACATCAGCGCCATCAGCCGTCCGGCGCGCAGCGCGGTGGTGGTCAGCTCGGTGTTCGCGTCGGCGAACCGGCGCTGCTCGACGGGTTCGCGGACGAACGCCCGCACCACGCGGATGCCGCTGATCTGCTCGCGCAAGATCCGGTTGACCACGTCGATCTTGCGCTGCATGGCGCGGAACTGCGGCACCATGCGCGAGACGATCAGCCCCACGGCGATGAGCAGGATAGGCACGCTGACGACGAGCAGCCAGGACAGCCCAAGGTCCTGGCGGAGCGCCATGATGATGCCACCGACGCACATGATCGGCGCCATGACGGCCAGCGTGGCCGCCATCATCACGACCATCTGCACCTGCTGCACGTCGTTGGTCGATCGGGTGATCAGCGACGGCGCGCCGAAATGCGCGACCTCGCGCTCGGAGAACGAGCCGACGCGGTGGAACACCGCGGCGCGCACGTCCCGTCCGAGTCCCATCGCGGCGCGGGCCCCGAAGTACACCGCGACGATCGAGCAGACGATCTGCAGCAGGGTGATCGTCAGCATGACGCCGCCCGTAGACACGATGTAGCCGGAGTCGCCGCGGGCCACGCCGCGGTCGATGATGTCGGCATTGAGAGTGGGCAAATACAGCGAGGCGATCGTCCCGACCAGCTGGAATACGACGACCGCGGTGATCTGGCCGCGGAACGGGCGTAGGTAGCTACGCACCAACCGGATCAGCATTGCGACTTCAGGGGTGACTTCTGGATTCCGTTCAGCAGCAGCGTCACCATCTCCTCGGTGGTCAGGGGTATGCCGGCACTGATGATCGGATGCACGCCGGCGAAGACCACGGCGCGCACCATCCGTGCGGTCGTCGCGGGCGGAAACGCCAGAAGCTCACGATCGGGCTCGAACAACACGACCAGGTCCTCCATGGCGGCCGCCATCGCTTGGTTCTTCGGGATCATTCGCAGACGTGCGGAATGAGCCTCGCCCGAGGTCGATTGCAATGCGGCGAGTAGCTGCCACACGGTGCGGACCCGCTCGCTCAGGATCGTGACCATGGCAGAAACCCGGTCCCGCAGCGGCGCGCTGCGATCGACGGCGCGCAGTTCCCGGCGCAGCGGTTCGGCGTCGAAGACCGTCGCCAGCGCGGCCTCGATCAGCGCGTGCTTGTCCGGGAAGACTCGGAAGATGGTCCCCTCGGCGACGCCAGCTGCAGTCGCGATCTGCCGAGTCGTCACGCTGCGCCCGTGCGCGCGCAGCAGCGGTAACGTCGCCTCGATGATCGCGGCCCGCCGCTGGTCCGCTGGCAACGGCTTGACGCGACCGGTTCGTACGTCCTCGATCACACTCTCGACGGTAACTGAGTGAGCACTCACTCACAACTTGTTTTCGCCGGCGGGTGGATGCGCTCAAGGGTGCTCGGCAGCCGGTCACGTGCCAACTCGAGGTCGCAGTCAGCTGACCCCGACGGCCTTCTCCAGATCGCCGAGCTCGTGGTCGAGGTGATCGAGCAGCCGCTGCAGGTGCGGCACGCTGCGCCGGCACCCGGTCAGCCCGAACGCCATCTGCTCCGCGTAGCTGGTGCAGGTGATGTTCAGTGCCTGACCGTCCACCGGGATGGACAGCGGGTACACGCCGTCGAGGAGGGCACCGTTCCAGTACAGCGGTACGCGCGAGCCCGGCACGTTCGAGATGATCAGATTGAACGGCGGCCGGGCCATCCCGTGGATGTGTAGGAGCGGTTCGAGCGCCAACGGACTCATTCCGAGCGCCGACATCGCCAGGATCTGCGTGGCCGACATGCCCGAGAGCGCCTCCTTGCCTTCGGCCATGGACCGCTTGACGCTGGCCAGCCGATTGGCCGGATCGGCCAGGTGCGTGCCGAGGGTGCACATGACCGCGCCGATCGCGTTGCCGCCCTGTCGATGGCGATCGCGGGTGCGCAGCGCCACCGGCACCATCGCGATTAGCGACGAGTCGGGCAGGGCCTCCAGGCTCGTCAGGTATCGGCGCAGCGCCCCGGAGCACATCGCCAGCACCACGTCGTTCAGCGTGCCGCCGCTGCTCCTGGCTATTCCGCGCAGTCGCTCCACCGGCCAAGACTGTGCGGCGAACCGGCGCGCTCCCGTGATCGGAACGTTGAAGATCGTCTTGGGTGCAGAGAAGGACAACGACGTGGCCTGCTCGCGGATGCCGCGGTTGACCGTTCGGACGAGAGCGCCGGGCAAACCGACGGCCTCGCTGGCAAGACCCCGAGCGGCTCGCAGCACGTCGCCCGGAACGTCGAGCAGGTTGCCTCGCTCCTCCTCGCCGGTGGCAGGCGCCGCCTCGGTGCGGGCTGGCCGATTCGCCCAGGGCGGCGGCATCTCCCGGGCGTCGGGATCGGCTGACAGCACCCGCTGCATCCAGCGCGCGGCGGCGACGCCGTCCATCACGGAGTGGTGCAGCTTCGAGTAGACCGCGAGCCGCCCGTCGGCGAGGCCCTCGATCAGGTGGGTCTCCCAGAGCGGGCGGTGCCGGTCCAGCAGGCTGCTGTGCAGCCGCGAGCACAGCGCCAGCAACTCCAGCACCCGGCCCGGACGGGGCAAGGCGTTGTGCCGCACGTGATGCTCGATGTCGAATTGGGTGTCGTCCTCCCAGCCCCACTGACCGGCGGAGCTGATGGACCGACGGGCCCGCTTGCGGAACAGCGGTGCCACGTCGTCCTCCGAAGACATGCCCAGGAACACGCGGCAGACGTCGTAGGCGTCGGCGCCGTCCGGCGGCTCGAACAGCTGCAGGACGCCAACGTGCATGGGGTGTTCACGAGACTCGAGCATCAGGAACAGCGAGTCCGTCGGCGACATCGGGAGGAGCATGGCGGGGGGCGATTCCTACGAGGTGGTGTGGACGGGTCCGTGGGCGTGGGCGCAGTGCTCGTCGGCCTCGCTCGTGACCGGCACGTGGTCCACCTGCAGCGTCACGTGGCGGATCAGATGATCGGCGGCCAACGTGCGGCGCATGGTGTCGCCGATGTCGTGGCAATCGACCTGCGGCCTGACCAGCACGTGTGCCGACAACGCCGACTCCGCGGTGCCGATGTCCCAGACGTGCAGGTCGTGCACCTGAGCCACCCCGTCGATGTCGGCCAGCTCGGCACCGATGCGCTGCGGGTCGACGCCGGCGGGCGCGGCCTCGAGGAACACCCGCCCCGCAGCGCGCACCAGTGCGACACCGGTGTACGCCATCAGCGTGGCGACGACGAGCGACGCCACCGCGTCCGCACGCGTCCAACCGGTCGCGAGGATCGCCACGCCGGCAGCGAACGTCGCCGAGAACGCCCACAGGTCGCTGAGCAGGTGCGCGAGTGCGCCGCGGACGTTCAGGCTCGACCGGTTGGCTCGCATCGCGAGTGCGGTGGCCAGCACGTTGACCGCGATTCCGATCACCGCCACCAGCGTCATAACTGCCCCGGACGTGTCGGGTGGGTTGGCCAGCCGGCGGACTGCCTCGACGGCGAACCACACCGCGAGCAGCAGCAGGGTGATGCCGTTCGCCTGACCGGCCAGGGCATCGACGCGCGCGAAGCCGTAGGTGTACGCGCCGCGCGCCGGCCGTTCGGCGATCTTGGACGCTGCGACGGCCACCACGAGTGCGGCGACGTCGGTAAGCAGGTGCGCCGCGTCGGTGACCAACGCGAGCGAGTGGGCCAGCAAGCCCGCGATTACCTCGCCAGCCATGAACGCCGCGATGACGGCGAGGGCCGCGAGCAGCCAGCGCCGGTCGGCTGCTCCCCCGTGTGTGTGCCCGTGCTCGTGACTCATCCCGTCCGCTCCGGATGGACGATCGTGCTGTGCCCGGCGTGCGCGAACGCAGTGTCGAGCAGCACCTGAACATGGCTGTCGGCCAGCCGGTAGAACGCCATGCGCCCGGTTCGTCTAACCTGTACGACGCGGTGTGCGCGCAGCAGCCGCAACGCGTGCGAGGTCGCGGACTCGCTGAGCCCGGCCAGTTCGGCCAGATGCCCTACGCTCGCCTCCCCGGTCCGTAAGGCTGCCAGCAGCCGCAGCCGTCCCGGGTCGGACAGCAGGCCGAAGACGTCGGCGGCGTCGTCGATGTCGCCGTCGGCCGGCTCGGCCGCCCGCACTGCAATATCTGAACGACTGCTCACATGCTCATACTCGCAAGCACCGGGGCGGGCGTCAACTCGGCATAGTTCATCCCCATCGCGGTGCGCACCTCGCCCAGCGTCGCGTCGGCGATGTCGGTTGCGGCGGTGGCGCCAGCCTGCAGGATGCGCTCTGCGTCCACCCGGCTGACCGTCGCTCGCCGCTCCTGCATCGGCCGCAGGAATCCGGTCACCGCGGCGATCAGGGCCTCCTTCAACGCAGCCGCCCCTCCATTGCCGATCTGCGCCGCGATCGACGCCGGTGGGTCGCCGCTGCACAGGCTGGCAAGAGTGAGCAGGTTGGCCACCTCCGGACGCCGATCGGGCTCGAACGTGATGTGCCGCTCGGAGTCGGTGCGGGCCGCGCGAACCTTTGCCGCCACGTCGTCCGGGCCGTCTCGCAGCGCGATGCCGTTGTGCAGGCTCTTGCTCATCTTCCGGCCGTCCAGGCCGAGCAAGATCGGCACCTCACCGAGCATCGCCTCGGGCACCGGGAACACAGCGCCGTAGCGCTCATTGAACCGGCGGGCGACCGACCGGGTCAGCTCCAGGTGCGGGAGCTGGTCGCGGCCAACCGGAACGAGATCTGCCTTGCAGAACAGGATGTCCGCGGCCTGGTGGACCGGATACGTCATCATCAGGCCGCTGACCGTCGAGCGGCCGGCCAGCCGGATCTCGTCCTTGACCGTGGGATTGCGGGACAGCTCCCCCATCCCGACCAGCGACAGGAACGGCACCATCAGCTGGTGCAGCGCCGGGACGGCGCTGTGCGCGAAGATCGTGCTGCCCTCCGGATCCAGCCCGGACGCGACGTAGTCAAGGACGAGATCCAGGACGGTCGCGCGAATGTCGCCGGGATGATCGCGGTCGGCGATCACCTGATAGTCGGCCACGACGACGAAGACGTCATAACCGTTGCTCTGCAGCCGGACCCGGTTCGCCAGGGTGCCGAAGTGGTGGCCGAGGTGCAGGGCGCCCGTCGGCCGGTCGCCGGTCAGTACGCGAGTGGACATGTGAGGCTCCAGGAATCGCCGAGGCGGCATCAACGCCAGGAGTGCACACGAGTAACGGCCTTCCCGACGAGGACGGCCGCGAGGGTGGGATGTGCAGCGCGAGATTGCCGTCCTATGCGGACGGCCACCACTGCACGCTGCGGCGGATCATGGTGCTCAGCCTACTACCAACTGCTGTAGAGGGGGCGTCCCTCGGCGTAGCCGGACGTGCTCTGGATGCCCACCCGAGCACGCTCGGCGAACCGCTCCAGGTCGGCGGCGCCGGCGTACGCGCAGGACGAACGCACCCCCGCCACGATGAAGTCGATCAGGTCCTCGACGCCCGGCCGAGCCGGATCGAGGTACATGCGTCCGGTCGAGATGCCCTCCTCGAACAACGCCTTGCGGGCCCGGTCGAACGCCCCCTCGCCCGTGGTGCGACTCGCCACGGCGCGGGCCGAGGCCATGCCGAAGCTCTCCTTGTACAGCCGGCCGTCCGGAGCCCGCTGCAGGTCGCCGGGGGACTCGTGGGTGCCGGCGAACCACGACCCGATCATGACCGTCGACGCACCAGCGGCCAGGGCGAGCGCGACGTCACGCGGGTGGCGCACTCCCCCGTCGGCCCACACGTGCTTGCCGATGTCCCGGGCGGCGGCGGCACACTCCAGGACGGCGGAGAACTGCGGACGGCCGACCCCGGTCATCATCCGGGTGGTGCACATCGCGCCCGGGCCCACGCCGACCTTGACGATGTCCGCGCCGGCCGCGACCAGGTCGCGGACCCCGTCCGCCGAGACCACGTTGCCCGCAACGACGGGCACCCGCGGAGATTGCTTGCGGACCTCGGTGAGCGCATCGAGCATCCGCTGCTGGTGCCCGTGCGCGGTGTCGACGACGAGCACGTCCACGCCCGCCGCAAGCAGCGCCGCCGCCTTGCCGCCGACGTCGCCGTTCACGCCGAGGGCGGCGCCGACGCGCAGCCGCCCGTTCGCGTCGAGCGCCGGCTCGTACAGCGCCGACCGCAGCGCTGCAGTCCTCGATAGCACGCCGACCAGCCGGCCGCGGTCGTCGATCACCGCTGCCAGTCGGCGGTGCGAGTCGTCGAGCAACTCAAACACACCACGCGCGTCGACCGTGTCCGGCACGGTGAGCACCGGACTCGACATCACCTGGTGCAGCTGCGCGAAGCGGTCCACGCCCACGCAGTCGGCGTCGGTCACCACACCCACCGGCTTGTCCTCGTGCACGACTATGACGGCACCCGTCGCCCGTTTCGGCAACAGCGCCAGCGCGTCGCCGACCGTGCTGTGCCGGGACAGCGTCAACGGGGTCTCGTACACCAGATGACGCGACTTCACCCAGGAGACCACCTCGGCGACCACCTCGACCGGGATGTCCTGCGGCAGGATCGCGATGCCGCCCCGCCGAGCCACCGTCTCGGCCATCCGCCGGCCGGCCACCGCAGTCATGTTGGCGACCACGATCGGGATCGTTGTGCCGGTGCCGTCAGATGTGGACAGGTCGACGTCGAACCGCGAGCCCACGTCCGAGCGGGCGGGCACCATGAACACGTCGTCGTAAGTGAGCTCGAACGGCGGGATCGGGTCGATGAAGCGCACGAGTCATCGTATAGACCTCTCGACGTCGGGAGTATGTGATCCAGGCCGTGACTCGGATACTCCCGAGGTGCGCAGAAGTGGGTCGGTACCGTTCGCCGGGTGAGCATCGCCGTGTTCGACGTCGACGGTGTCGTCGCTGACGTCCGTCACCGGTTGCACCACATCGAGCGGCGTCCGAAGAACTGGACGACCTTCTTCCTCGCGGCGAAGGACGATCCGCCGTTGCCGGATGGCTTGGCGCTTGCCGCCGACCTGGCCCGGCACCACGAGATTGTCTGGCTCACCGGCCGCCCGAACTGGCTGCGCAGCACCACCGAGAGCTGGCTACAGTCGCACGACTTGCCCGGTGCCGAGGTGCATATGCGCGGCGACGGCGACCGCCGTCCGGCACGGTTCTACAAGCTGTCGGCCCTCGCCCGACTCGCCCCTCGCTCGATCGCGGCCTTCATCGACGACGACGCCGAGGTCGTTGAGGCGGCGACGGCCGCCGGATACCCGGCGGTGCTCGCCGACTGGCTGCCACAAGCGCCGGCGCTGCACGACGCCCAGGACCGCCTGGGCCGCTCGTAGTGTCCGTGTGAGCGCGAGGCCAGCGCCGCAACAACGATTTCCGCTGCGCCGATCGGAGATTATGTCGTGCGCGACAACAATTCCGCCTGATATATTCCGATTCGCGAAGAAAAACTAGTCGAATCTTGGCGCGTCGTGGGTGGAAGATTCGGCAAACGCGGAGCACACTTGTGTCGCAACCTAACCGCAAGCGATTACGGGGAACCACCCAGATGATCACCGAAGCACCATCGGCAGCCGCGGCGCGCACCTGCCAGCACAATCCGCCATGCCCATCGGCGGATGCGCCTGACCGCGACGCTGCGCACGTCCTCGTCGCCCACCCGGAGCAAGGCTGGAGCCTGCTCTGCAACGGCGTGGTGCTCTTCGAGGACACCGGCGAGCTGCTGCCTGATGGGCAGAGTATTGCCGCCCGGCGCCGCGAGCTACTGGCCGCGGCCGCGCACCGCAAGTCCTGACGCTCAGCCGCCGCCAAATACGCCCCGCCCGAATCCGGCGATGCGCGGACTAGATTGAGCGGATGGTCTCGATGTGCGGATCGGGTGGATGTGGCCTCGTTAGGCCTGAATCACGCCGAGCTGTTTCATCTGCGCGAGGACGTCGACGACCCCCCAGGTCTCGGCGATTCGGCCGTTGACGAAGCGGACGATGAAGATCTCGTTGTACGTGACGGATTTGCCGGTTGGTGGGACGCCCATGTATTCACCGAGGTGGGACCCAGTGACCGTGTTCCTGGCGACGAGCTCGTCTCCCTCGGCGATCAGGTCCTCGACCGTGACGTGAAGGTCGGGGTACGCCCGAAGGAGAGTCGCCCACACCTGCTTGAGCGCTTGCGCGCCAGTCGCATCAACCGGTAATGGGGTGCCGATCCGCACGTCCGGGTCGAAGACCTCGTCGATCGTTTTCGAGATGAGCTCCGCATCGCCGCTGTTGACCGCGTCATCGAAGCGTTTGAGCGCTGCTTTGTTGCTGGCTATCTGGGTTGCTGACATGAGGTTTCTCCTCGGGTGGAGTTGACCTTCGGGGTGGTCATGGTTGCTCACAGCGGGGACTTGGCTGCCGGTGTGCGGCAGCCCGTCCAAGTCGGTTCACTTCTGGAGGACGGCCTCGATCTCGAGGCCGATCGAGACCTTGTCGCTGACCACGGCGCCCCCACCGGTCCATCGGTCGATGCCGAAGTCGCCGCGGTTGATCTGCGCGGTCGCGGAGAAGGCCGCCCGCTGCCCGCCGTTAGGGCCTGGGCCGAACCGGTTCACCGCGACGGCGAGTGGCACCGGCCGGGTCACGCCGTGCAAGATCAGTTCACCGTCGATGACCCAGCCTTCGTCGGCCTGGCGGATGCTAGTGGAGCGGTAATTGACCGTCGGGTGCTTCGCGACCTCGAGGAAGGTGGCGGACCGGATGTGGTCGTCACGCTTCTCGTTACCGGTGTCGACGGACGCGAGGTCGATGGTCGCGACAAGCGACGAGCCGAGCGGGTCCTCGCTCGTGACGATCGTGACGTCGTAGCTCGTGAACTGGCCGCGCACCTTGGTGACCATGAGTTGACGGACGGAGAAGGCGATCTGAGAGTTCGCCGGGTCGGCCTTCCAGGTGCCGGCCAGGTAGCCGGGGATCGCGACGGTCGAGGGGGCGGTGGTCATGGCTTCCTCCATGGACGTGGTGCCGCTACGCGGCGGCGTGGGCGGTTGCGGCGTGCTGCACGGCTGCCCCGGCCGGGGCAGCCGCCGCCGACCCGGAGGCGCCGAGCGGGCCGGAGCGGAACAGCGTTCCGCAAATCACCGCGCCGGCGCCGAAGATGGCCGCCGCAACCCAGAACCCGGTGGTGTAACCGTGGATCAGCGACGTCCCGATCAGGGACGGCGCCGGGTGCCCGTGTACCTGGGTGACCGCGCTCCGGTGGCTGGTCAGGTAGTGAGCCACCGCGCTGGCGAAGACCGTGTTGAGCAGCGAGGTGCCGATCGAGCCGCCGATCTGCTGGCCGGTGTTGAGCGTGGCGGAGGCCACGCCCACGTCCCGCGGCGCCACGCCGAACGTCCCGGTGTTCATCGACGGCGCGATCGTGAAGCCGAAGCCCAGGCCGGTCACCATCAGCGGGCCGAGCACCGCCTCCGCGTAGCCCGAGTGCACACCGATCCTGGTCAGCCACACCAGGCTGCCTGCGGCCAGCAGCATGCCGACGGCGACCAGCGGCTTGGGGCCGAACCGGGGCAGCAGCACCACGTTGGACAGGTTGGCGCTCACCACCACCATGGCGATCATCGGCAGGAAGGCGACGCCGCTGACCACCGGGGAGTAGCCCAGGGTCTGCTGCATGTAGTAGGTGAGGAACAGGAAGATGCCGGACATGCCTGCGCCGGCGATGAGCACGGCCAGGTAGGCGCCGCCGCGGTTGCGGTCCAGCACCACCCGGGGCGGCAGCAGCGGGCTGGCCGCGCGGGCCTGCCAGGACGCGAACGCGGCGAGCAGCGCCACGCCCGCGGTCAGGAACCCGTAGGTGGACGGCGTGTGCCAGTTGTGGTTCGCGGCGTTGGAGAACCCGTAGACCAGGCAGAACATCGAAGCCGAGACGAGCGCGACGCCGGGCAGGTCCAGCCGGGTTCTGGTGCGGGCGCGCTGGTGCTTGAGCAGCAGCACCGCTCCGGTCCCGGCGAGGCCCGCGAAGATCAGGTTCACGTACAGGCACCAGCGCCAGGACAGGTACTCGGTCAGGATCCCGCCGAGCACCAGGCCGATCGCGCCGCCGCCGCCGACGATCGAGCCGTAGACGCCGAACGCCTTGCCGCGCTCCTTCGGATCGCTGAACGTCGTGGACAGGATCGACAGGGCCGCGGGCGCGAGGAGCGCGCCGAACGCGCCCTGGGCGGCGCGCGCCGCGACCAGCATGTCGAAGCTGGTGGCCGCGCCGCCGATGGCCGACGCGGCGGCGAAGCCGACTGCGCCGGCCAGGAACGTGACCTTGCGCCCGATCAGGTCGCCGAGCCGCCCGCCGAACAGCAGCAGGCTGCCGAACGCGAGCGCGTAGGCGGTCACTACCCACTGCCGGTCCGCGGTGGTGAAGCCCAGGGCCCGCTGCGCGGACGGCAGGGCGATGTTCACGATCGTGGCGTCCAGCACGACCATCAGCTGGGCGAGGCCAACGGTGACCAAGATGAGCCACCGGCGGGGGTCGGGGGTTGCGCTGGCCCGCGCGGCGCGCATGACGGTCGTGGGGGCGGAGTTCATGGGTTGCTCCATAGGGGTGGTGCCGCGGTTACGCGGCGCGGGGGGTGGTGGGGACGCCGCTCCGGGCGGCGTAGGCGTACGGGTGGTCGAACACGTCGCGTGCCCGTTCGCCGGCGGGACGGGCAGGACGAACCAGGTTGTCGCTCATACCTAGGCGACGAACGGGCACCAGCCCGGGGGACAGCCCGCGGTCAGAGCTGTTCGAGGCGCCGGGTCAGGAACCGCCGTTCGGGGGTCGAGGTGGCTAGGTCCAGGGCTCGGCGGTAGGCCGCTCGGGCCTGCTCGTCGCGGCCGAGACGCCGTAGCAATTCGCCGCGGGTCGAATGGAAGTACAGGTAGCCGTCCAGGTGACCGTCGGAGTCGAGGTGGTCGACGACGCGCAGCGCCGCGGCGGGGTCGCCGGCCTGGGCGAGTGCCACGGCGCGGTTGAGTTCGACCACCGGGGAGCCGGTGAGTTCGACCAGCCGCCGGTACAGCTCGGCGACCTGCGGCCAGTCGATCCGCTCGGCCGTCTGCAGCGACGCGATCGCTGCCTGCACGACGTACGGGCCGCGGCCGCCCAGCGCGATCGCCCGGTCGAGCACCGCCCGTCCCGCCGCGATCTGGCCCATGTCCCACAGCGACCGGTCCTGATCGTCGAGCAACACCAGATCCTCGCCGGAGAACCGGGCCCGCCGCCGAGCGTGGTGGAGCATCATCAGCGCCAGCAGCCCGTGCGCCTCCGCCTCGTCCGGCAGGAGCGCGGCGAGTACTCGCGCGAGGCGGATCGCTTCGGCGCCGAGGTCGACCCGGCCGCTGTAGCCCTCGTTGTAGATCAGGTAGAGGACCGCCAGCACCGCATCGAGCCGGTCTGGAAGCAGCTGCGCGTCGGGAACCGCGAACGGGATCCCGGTCGCCTTGATCTTGGCCTTGGCCCGGGACAGCCGCCGCTTCATGGTCTCCTCGGAGACCAGGAACGCCCGCGCGATCTCGCCGGTCTGCAGGCCACCGAGGGCCCGCAGCGTCAGCGCCACCTGCCCGTCCAGCGGCAGCGCTGGGTGGCAGCAGGTGAAGATCAGCTCGAGCCGTTCGTCTTTGATCACGGTGTCCTCGAACTCGTCCATGGTGGCCTCCGGCACCGGCAGCAGGTGGATCTTCTCGGCCAGCGTGCGGTCCCGGCGGATCCGGTCGATCGCCCGGTTGCGGGCCGTGGTCACCAGCCACGCACCCGGGTTGTCCGGCACGCCCGACGTGGCCCAGCGCTGCGCCGCGATCGCGAACGCCTCCTGTGCCGCGTCCTCGGCCCGGTCGAAGTCACCGAGGAACCCGACCAGCGAGGCCAGCACCCGGCCCCACTCGTCCCGGAAGACCTCCTCCAGCACGCTCAGCGCGCCACCACCGGCCTGACCTCCACCACGCCGCCGAGCCGGGCGACCGGGATACGCGCCGCCAACTCCAACGCCTCGTCCAGGTTTGCCGCCTCCACCAGGGCGAAGCCGCCGAGCACCTCCTTGGTGTCCGCGAACGGACCATCGGTCATCAACGTCCGGCCACCCACAACCCGCACGCTGGTCGCCGTCTCGGCCGACTGCAGCTGCGCACCGCCGACGTACCGGGCGTCATCGGCCAACGCAGCAAACTCCGCAACCACCGCCGCACGCTCCGCATCCGGCAGCGCCTCGGCATAGCCGGGCTCGGCATAGATCATCAGGGCGTACTGCATCACAACCTCCCGGGACAGCGGGCTCTCACCTACACGACGAACAAGCAGTGGCGCACGGGACACCACCGGGGTCCACAACTCCACGACAGCCCAGACGCTAGTCGCCGACCCGGCACCGGTACGCCGCGTGCCCCGCGTGGGGCTCAGCGGCTACATCGACGTCTCCGCGGCCGATCCCGATCGCGCCGCTCGGCACCCGTCAGGCCGCCCCGGTCTCGACTACGGCATCGGCGCTCCAGACCGCCGAAGCCGTACCGTCCCGACCGAGCGCTGAGCCCAGGACAGACTGCGATCGCGCTGACCCAGCCCAGCGGACCCGTCCGGTACGCGCCGACTTCCGGGTCGACGAGCTATGCATCGACCAGCACGGTGGGCTCGGCGATCTCCTCACCTCTAGGGATCTGCCGTTCCCGCTTCGGCTTGCCGGGCAGGGCCAGGGCCAGCGTCGCCCCGATCACCATGGCGGCGGCGCTGATCCAGAACGCGCGATCGTAGCCGGCGGTCGGCGACGACGCCCCGGCGGCGATGGTGGCCATGACGGCCAGGCCGACTGCGCCGCCGAACTGGCGGGTGGTGTTGATCAGCCCGGACGCCAGCCCGGCCTGGTGCATCGGCACGTCCGCCGTCGCGGCGATAGTCATCGGCACGAACGAGAGCCCCACGCCGACCCCGGTGAGTACGAGGGCTCCGAACGCGTGGGCGAAGTAGCCGTCGCCGGCCGAGAGCTGGCTCAGCCACGCGAGCCCGGCCGCCGCCAGCACGGGTCCGATGATCAGCTGGTGCCGGACGCCGAGGCGCGTGAGCAACCGCGGGGCGGACAGCGCACCGGTCAGTGTGGCCAGGGCGGCCGGTAGGAAGGCGAAGCCGGCCTTGAGCGGGCTGTAGCCGTTCACCTGTTGCAGGTAGAGCGACAGGAAGAAGAACATGCTGAACAGCGCGGCCCCGATCATCACGGAGATGCCGTTCGCGGCGGCAATAGAGCGCCGCCGGAACACGCCCAGCGGGACCAGCGGATGCGCGCTGCGCGACTCGATCACCGCGAACGCGGCGAGCAACGCGGCCCCGCCCAGCAAGGTGAGGATCGTGGCCGGCGAACCCCACGAGCGGGTGTCGGTGCTGACGATGCCGTAGACGAGCAGGGCCAGCCCACCGGTGACCGTGACGGCGCCGGCGATGTCGAGGCTGGGCCGCTGCTCGGCCCTGGACTCGGCCAGCGACACGCCCGCGGCCGCGATCAGGGCGGCGCCGATCGGCACGTTGACGAACAGCACCCACCGCCAGTCGAGCAGGTCGGTCAGGATGCCCCCGGCCAGCACGCCGGCCGCGGCGCCGCTCGCCGCGGTCGCCGACCAGGCACCTAACGCGCGGCGGCGCGCGGCGGGCTCGGTGAACGTGGTGGTCAGCAGGCTGAGGGTGGCCGGCGCCAGGATCGCGCCGCCGACGCCCTGAACGGCGCGGGCGGCGATGAGCTCGCCGCCGTTCTGGGCGAGGCCCCCGAGCAGGCTGCACACGGTGAACACGCCCAGACCCAGCGAGTCGGCCCTGGCGAACTGCGTGCTGTGCGGTCATGGCGGTGAGCTGGCCGGGGCGGATACGGTCGGGGACTGCTCCTGCGTCGCCGCAGGCGAAGATCTCCGGGTGCCCGGGCACGCTGAGGCAATCATCGACTACCAGCCGGCCTTCGGTGGTGGGCAGGCCGAGCTCGGTGATGAGCGGGTCAGGGCGGACCCCAACGCACCAGATGAGCGATCGGGTGGGGATGAATTCGCCGTCGGACAGCAATACCCCGTCATCGGTCGCTCTCTCGATCGTGGTCTGGGTGCGGATCTCGACGCCTCGGCGGGTGAGCACCCGGGCTGATGCAGCGGCCAGGTGCGGGTGCAGTTCGGGCAGGATCCGCGGGGCGGTATCCAGCAGCTGCCAGCGGATCTGCTGGTCGCCTAGCCTCGGGTGGCGCCGAGCTACGGCCCGGGTGAGCAGCTGGCCGTGGGCAGCCACCTCGGTTCCGGTGTAACCGGCGCCGACCACGACGAAGGTGCAGCGCGCGTCACGCTCGTCTGCTGCGGCGGTAGCAGCGGCCAGCTCGACCTGCCGCACGAGGTGGTCGCGTAGCGCCAGCGCTTCAGTGATGCTGCGGAACCCGAGCGCGTGCTCAGCGACGCCGGGGACCGGCACGTTGCCGACAGTGCCGACGGTCAGCAGCAGGCGGTCATAGCGCATGGTCCTGCGATGTCCTTCTGCGTCGGCGAACCTAACCCGTCGGCCATCAAGGTCAACCGCCTCCACGGTGCCCGGCATCAGCCGCACCCCTGGCCCGACGTCGGCCAGTGGCACGGCGACGCGGCGCGGGTCGAGGATGCCGCCCGCCACCTCGGGCAGTAGAGGTAGGTAGAGGAGGTAGTCGACCGGGTTGTTAAGGATGGTCTCGATCGGGCCCGCTTGAGCGTGATGTGCCGACCGTGGCTGGTGCGCCAGCCGCCGGGACAGCCCTCGCGCGGCATGGAAGCCCGCGAACCCGCCGCCGACGATGACGACCCGCTGCGGGCGGCCAATGGGGGGAGATGGTTCAGACATGGCAGCTCAGCCTCCGAAGAAGGAGAGGGGTGATGACATCGGCGCCCGGCCGTGGCCGCCGCAATGACGTCACGGATGGGAACGTCACGGATGGGAACAGAGCGACGGAGGTGAGGTTCGGGCCTAGCGGCGTTGTGTCGACACCCGAGGAGATCTGATCCAGGCGGTCCGCCGCCGCCCGGGTCCGCCAGTCGGCGGACGCGTGCACAAACGCGGTCACAGGTAAGAGCCCTCCCTCGGTATCTCGGCCAAAGTCACGGCGCCCGCACGGCGACGGCGCAGAGCTCGGGCCGACTGAGTGGCGAGGTCGAAACGCGTGTCGGGCACGAGGTCGACGAACCTGATCGCCGCGGCAGTTGCCTCTACGACTACATCGGTGCCTCGATCCCTCCGGCCGGACCAACCGGTTGGTACACCGAAGTCCTCGCCCCTGCGTTCCACTGCAGCAGCGAGGAGGTCCAGGGCAGCGCCGATGTCGATGACCGGCACGGGCTCGGTCATTCCGCCAAGCCAAGCGGGTGTTTGGTCATGGCTCACGCCGCCGCCGCACGTGCTTGGACGGTTACGACGTCGTCCTGCGCGAAGTGGATCAGGAAACCGAATTCTGCGGTTAGGACGGCCACAGCGTTGTCGTGCTCAATCCTGATTATGTGCAGTTGCCAGTCGTTGAGATGAAGGATGTCTCCGACGGTTAAGTCTCGGGCGTGGATTCTCATGAGAGCTCCTACTTGCCGGGCCGGTCTTCTGGCAGTGGTTCAGCTAGCACGGTATGGAGCGAGACCCACTGTGGACGTCACCTGATGGTGCACCTCGGGGTGGAATCTTTCGCAGCCAATGCGGGTAGGCGGCCTGGGCGTGGGGTACCAGGGTGGCAGGGGGATCGGCTACGGGTGCCGCGGCATTAGGCGATCAGCCCGAGTTGCCGGGCGCGGGTGACGGCTTCGGTGCGGTTGGTCGCGCCGAGCTTGACCAGGACGTGGCTGACGTGTTTCTTGACGGTGTCGACGGTGACCACGAGTTCCTCGGCGATGCGCGGGTTCGATTTGCCTGCGTCCAGCAGGCCGAGTACCTCCACCTCGCGGGCGGTCAGCGGCTCGACCAGACCGGGCAGCGCGGCGGTGGCTCGCCCCGAGCCCGGCTCGGTGTGCTGCTCGTCGAACGCGTGCAGCAGCCGCGCTAGATAGTCGAGTGGGACGGTGCGGGCCGCCGCGTGTTCCGTCCGCTGGGCGGCGGCCAGCCGGCCCAGCAACGCTCGCATCGGCGCGCCCTCGTCGGCGAAGACTCGAATGTAGCCTTCGGGATGGCCGAGGGTGAGCGCCTCGGCGAGGGCGTCCACCGCCGCCGCGTCGTCGCCGCTAGCCGCGAGCGCCAGCGCCTGCAGCGCCCGTATCTCGATGACGCTGCCGATCCGGCCTTGGGTGGCCGCCGCCGCGTGCAGCCGCCCCAGCAGCGCGAGCGCCGGGCCGGGGCGGTCATGGGCGAGCAAGACTCGGGCCAGCACCAGATACTCCGGCTCCCGCGGGTAGCCCGGCTCGTCGTCGGGGCCGAGGCCGCGCTGCTCCGTCCAGCGGGCGGCCGCAGCGACTTCGCCCTGGGCCAGCAGCAGCCGCGCCCGCTGCGCCGGGACGGGGTTGAACAAGACCGTCACGCTCGGGCTGGGCGCGGCACGTTCGGCCTCGCCCATCGCCTCCCGAGCCCGGGCCGAATCGCCCTGGGCCTGCCGGATCCACGCCTGGGTGGCAAGGCCCGTGGCCAGCGACTGGGTGTAGTTGAGCTGCCGGCATCGCTCAATGCCCTCGCTGATCTGGCGCAACGCAGCCTCGAGCTGGTTCCGCTGGTACGCCACCTCCCCCATGCCCACGTACCCGATGCCCGCCGCGGGCAGCGCTGGGCCGCCCGGCGCCGTGGTGATCTCCAGCGCCTGCTCGTAGGTGCCGACCGCCGCATCCAGACGGCCCTGGGCCCGTTGCACCTGGCCGAGCTGATGGCAACCGTAGGCGGCCGAGTAGCGCTCGCCCGCCGCCCGCCATCCGGTGATGCTGGCAGCGAAGGCACGCTCGGCCTCCACGACCCGGCCGCGCAGCCACTCGGCCACGGCCAGTAGCCACCTGGCGGTCGAGTCCAGCATCCACTCGCCCTCGCCGACCTTGGCTAGGGCCTGCGACGCGAACGCGGCCGTGCCGTCGGCGTCGCCGTGGAGCTGGGCCAGGGAGGCACGCCCAAGCGGGATCGCCGCGGGGACGTTCGCCAACAAGCTGGCGCCCTTTCCGGCCGACGGCTCGAACGGCTCATCGGCAGCATCTATGAACGCGCTCTCGGCGGCATCCAGCAGCGGCCCGGCCCTTTCTACGTCGCCGCCCGCGAGCGCGAGGATTGCCCGCACCAGGCATAGCCGCGGCCGTGAGTCGGCCAGCTCGGCCGGGAGCGCCGCAAGCCACCGCTGCACCGTCGCCCGCTCGCCCGGCCAGAAGGTCTCGTCGAACTGCCGCTCCATCAGCCGGGCGGCCCAAGTCGTGTCCCCTGCGGCCAGCGCGTGCCGGACCGCTTCATCGGCCAGCCCATGCTCCTCACACCACGCTGCGGCGTTATGGTGCAAGGCCGCCACCCGGCCGGGCTGTTCTTGCTTCAGCCGGATGCGGAGCAGGTCGGCGAACAGGTGGTGGTAGCGCCACCAGCTGCGCACCTCGTCCAGTGGCACTAGGAACAGGTTCGCCTGCTCCACCTGCTCCAGCATCACCTGGCTACCGGTGCGGCCGGTGACCGCGTCGCATAGCCCGCCCGATAGCCGGTCCAGCACTGAGGTCTCCAGCAGAAACTCGCGCACCTGGTCGGTCTGGCCCTCCAGCACCTCGTCGGTTAGGTAGTCCAGGATGTAGCGGTGGCTGCCGCTGAAGGCCGCCACAAACCCGGTGGGATCCGCCTGTCCTTGCAGCGACAGGGCGGCCAGCTGCAGGCCGGCCACCCACCCTTCGGTGCGGGCCGCCAGCGCCACCACCGCCGCGGCGGGCAGGACATCGCCAACCGTTTCCCGCAGCAGCGCGGCCGCCTCCTCGGCGGTGAACCGCAGATCGCCGGCGCGCAGCTCGGCGAGCTGCCCGCCGGCCCGCAGCCGCGCCAGCGGCAGCGGCGGATCGGCGCGACTGGCCAGCACCAGGTGCACGCCCAGGGGCAAATGCTCAAGCAGGAACACAAGCGGCTCGTGCACCTGCTGGGCGTCGATCAGGTGGTAGTCGTCGAGAACCAGCAGCAGCTCATCTTCGGCGGGCCGGTCGGCCAGTTCGTTGATCAGCGCCGTCACCAGCCCCTCGAACGACGCTGGTGCCGGCGGGCCCAGCAGCGGGCCAACCCGCTCGGCGAGGCCCGGCCGCGCCCGGTCCAGCGCCGCGACAGCGTGCCGCCAAAACCGCGCCGGATCGCTATCGCCGGCGTCCAGCGACAGCCAGGCCACCGGCCGGCCACCGCGCCGGATCCAATCAACCAGCAGAATCGTCTTGCCGAACCCAGCCGGCGCGCAGACCAGCACGAGCCCCCGCCCCAGCGCCTCGTCGAGCATGCCCAGCAACCGGGGGCGGGACACGAAGCCCGGCTGCAGGCCGGGCAGATACAGCTTGGTGGCCAGCAGAACATCCCGCTCGGACGCGGCAACCCCCAATGGGGTCGCCGCGGTCCGCTTCGCCATCGGTGACCTGCCTCAGAACACCGCTCGTTCGAGCGCGTGTCGCAGCACCTGGAGGCTGGCCGCGACCGCCGACTTGACCTGGCGGGTGGCCAGGGGTGCCACCAGGCCAAGCCGGCGTGGGGCGTGCAGCGCGACGGCGTTGGTGAGCGCGGTTCCGTCGCTTCCGGCCTCGAGGGCATAGGACAGGTCACCGGAGAACCGCCTGAAACCACCGCGTATGGCGAGCCAGCGGTTAGGTTCGAACTCGATCACCTCGAACACCTCCTCGCTTCGCGTGGGGATGGTGCGGATCTGCGTGTGCCGTGCGCCCACCGTGACCGGACCAGCGTCGAGCTTACGGGTCGCGGCGATCGCGCCGATATCGCAGCGGTTGCCGCGGGGGGCTGGTCCTCGCCCTGCACCGGTGGCGGCGCAGGCACCCGAGGCGCCCTACCCGGGTACCGCCGCAATCGTCGCGTGGAACATCGAGGCACTGCGCGTCACCCACCGCGAACGCTGAACCACCCACTCGTCCAGGACTGAGCGCGGAGCGTCAGGCGTACTCGGCCACCGGCGGGCAGGCGCACACCAAATGGCGGTCCCCGTACGCCCCGTCGATCCGGCGCACCGGCGACCAGTACTTCGCGGCCGGATCGACGCCTGGCGGATAACCGGCTTCGGCCGGCGAGTACGGGTGCTTCCAGTCGCTAAGCAGCGAGAACGCCGTGTGCGGGGCGTTGCGCAGCGGATTGTCCTCCGCCGCCCACTCCCCTGCGCCGACCCGGTCGATCTCGGCCTTGATCGATATCATCGCGTCGACGAATCGGTCGATCTCGCCGAGGTCCTCCGATTCGGTGGGCTCGATCATCAGCGTGCCCGCGACGGGGAAGGACATCGTCGGCGCATGGAATCCGTAGTCGATCAGTCGCTTGGCCACGTCGTCGACCGTGACGCCGGTCTGGTTGGTGATCTCGCGCAGGTCCACGATGCACTCGTGCGCCACCAGCCCGTTCGCGCCCTTGTACAGCACGGGATAGTCGGGTGCCAGCCGGCGGGCGATGTAATTCGCCGAAAGGATCGCGGCGCCGGTGGCCCGGGTGAGCCCGTCCGGGCCCATCAGCCGCAGGTAGGCCCAGGTGATCGGCAGGATCGACGCCGAGCCCCAGGGCGCGGAGGCAATGGCACCGCTGCCGCCGTCCGGCCCGGCCAGCGGCTGCAGCGAATGATTGGGCAGGTGCGGCGCAAGGTGGGCGCGTACGCCGATAGCCCCGACTCCCGGACCGCCGCCGCCGTGCGGTATGCAGAACGTCTTGTGCAGGTTCAGGTGTGACACGTCGGCGCCGAACGTGCCGGGCCGGGCGAGCCCGACCAACGCATTCAGGTTGGCCCCGTCGACGTAGACCTGTCCGCCCGCGTCGTGCGCCAGGCCGCACACCTCGGTGATGTGCTCCTCGAAGACGCCGTGCGTGGACGGGTAGGTGACCATGACAGCCGCGAGCCGGTCGGCGTGCTCGGCGACCTTGCCTCGCAGGTCGGCTAGCTCGATCTCGCCCTGTTCGCCGCTCGTCTTGACGACCACGACCCGCATGCCGGCCATGACGGCACTCGCGGCGTTGGTGCCGTGCGCGCTCGCCGGGATCAGGCAGACGTCCCGGTGCTCTTCGCGGCGCGCCCGGTGGTAACCACGGATCGCGAGCAGCCCGGCGAACTCGCCCTGCGACCCGGCGTTGGGCTGCAGCGAGACGGCGTCGTAGCCGGTGATCTCGGCCAGCCACCGTTGTAGGTCGTCGATGATCTGCCGGTACCCGTCGAAGTGTCCGTTTGGGGCGAACGGATGAATGTTGGCGAATCCCGGCAGGGTGATCGGTTCGAGCTCGGTCGTCGCGTTGAGCTTCATGGTGCACGAGCCGAGCGGGATCATGCCGCGATCCAGGGCGTAGTCGCGGTCGGCGAGCGTGCGCAGGTAACGCAGCATCGCGGTCTCGGAGCGGTGCGCGCAGAAGACTGGATGGGTCAGGAACGGCGAGCTGCGCAGCAGGCCCGGACCGATCGGGTCGGCTGCCACCGCGTCCAGTCGGTCGATGTCGCTGTAGCCGAGCCCGGTGCCGAATGCCCGCCACACCGCGACGACGTGCCCGCGGCGGGTCTTCTCGTCGCACGCGAGCGACACAGTGCCGGCGTCGACCTGGCGCAGGTTGATGCCGTCCGCCAAAGCGACGGCGACGACCGCCTCGGCCCGTCCGGGCACCCGCGCGGTCACCGTGTCGAAGAGGGCGGATCCGGCCACCTCCACGCCGGCTTCGCGCAGCCCCGCCGCCAGGATCGACGCCAACCGGTGCACCCGGCGGGCAATCGTCCGCAGCCCGTCCGGCCCGTGGTAGACGGCGTACATGCTGGCGATCACCGCGAGCAGCACCTGCGCGGTGCAGATGTTGCTGGTCGCCCGTTCCCGCCGGATGTGCTGCTCGCGGGTCTGCAGCGCCAGCCGATAGGCCGGCTTGCCGTCCGCATCAACCGAGACGCCGACCAGCCGGCCCGGCAGCTGCCGCTCGAGGCCGGCTCGCGTCGCCATGTACCCGGCGTGCGGACCGCCGAATCCCAGTGGCACGCCGAACCGCTGGGTGCTGCCGACCGCGATGTCGGCGCCCGCCTCGCCGGGCGGCATGAGCAGGGTGAGGGCTAGCAGGTCCGCGGCCACCGAGACGAGCGCGTCCCGCTCGTGCGCCGCCGCCACGATGGGGCCCAGCTCACGCACCGCCCCAGAGGCGCCCGGGTATTGCACCAGTACGCCAAAGACGTCGCCGTCTGGTAGCGGCTGGGCGAGGTCGTGCACGACGACGTCCAGACCGAGCGGGGTGGCCCGGGTCCGCAACACGTCCAAGGTCTGCGGCAGGACGTCAGCGTCGACCACGAACGTGTCGCCCCGCTTCGCCGCCCGGTGTGCCAACGCCATGGCCTCGGCGGCCGCGGTGCCCTCGTCCAACAGCGAGGCTCCGGCGATGGGTAGGCCGGTCAGGTCCTCGACCATTGTCTGGAAGTTGAGCAGCGCCTCCAGCCGTCCCTGGCTGATCTCCGGCTGGTACGGCGTGTAGGCCGTGTACCAGGCGGGGTTCTCCAGCACGTTGCGGCGGATCACCGCCGGGGTGATGGTGTCGTAGTAGCCCAGGCCGATCATGGACGTCAGCACCCGGTTGCGTCCGGCCAGGTCACGCAACTCCGCCGCGACCTCCTCCTCGCCCGAGCCGACCGGCAGCGACAGCGGCTCCGTCTCGCGGATGCTCTGCGGCACCGCTGCGGCGAGCAGTTCGTCAAGTGACGAGTAGCCGAGGACATCCAGCATGCGGGCCACATCGGCGTCAGCCAGGCCGATGTGCCGGGAGGCGAACTCGGCCCCCCGCTCGAGGTCAAACAGGCTGCGGTTCGTCGACGGCTCAGTCATCGGCTCACCGTGCTCTTCGCGCGAGCGCTCATCGCGGGATTCGCTGCGCTCCTCGCTCGCTGACGCTCCCTGCGATGCACTCATTAGCGGACTCCTGTAGGCGGGGCGAAGACCGGGCGCCGGAGCCGACGCTCGGTCTCCCCGTCTGTCGGGCACGCCCTCCAGAGTGGCCTCGTCCGCGCGGTCCTGGTGCCTGAGAGGTTCCGGGGAAGTTGCCCCTTCGGCGCCGCCAGCCGTTCCCGGCCGGTCGGCTCTCCCACGCAGTGTCAACGGCCGCCGTTGACGGTACCAGTCGCCCGCCCCCAGCCTCGTCAGGCGGTGGCCGAACGCTGCTGACGCCGCCGGGCCAGCTCGTCGCGCGTGGCCGAACCGCCCACTGGCGCCGCAATGCCTGGCGTCGGCTCTGCGTCGGCGCGCTCGCTCGGCAGATGGGCCAGCGAGCCGACCAGCTCGCGCAGCGCTCCGCTCACCGCGATGCCGAACACGCCCTGCCCGCCGCGCAGCAGGTCGACGACCTCCTCCGACGAGGTGCATTCGTACACCGTGGTGCCGTCGGACAGCAGGGTGATCCGGGCTAGGTCGTCCACGCCACGGCGACGCAGATGCTCGACCGCGGCGCGGATGTTCTGCAGCGAGACGCCGGTGTCGAGCAGTCGTTTGACGACCTTGAGAACAAGAATGTCGTTGAACGAGTAGAGGCGCTGGCTGCCGGACCCGCTGGCCGAGCGCACGGACGGGGCGACGAGATCGGTACGGGCCCAGTAGTCCAGCTGCCGGTAGGTGATGCCGGCCGCGGAGCATGCGGTCGGACCGCGATAGCCGACCTGTTCGTCGGGCGTCGGGGCGGGGTTGGCGAACAACGTGCCCTGCTCGGGCTGGCCGGCCGACTCGTCCGGGACTCTGTCAGCCATCTGCTTCGCCTCCGCCTGTTGTGCCCACGCTGTGCTGGCCAGCCCGCCGTTCCACGTAAGCGCACCCACGTGAACCCCAACGGCGTAATTCGCTGGCTCGACGGTATGGCCGCCAACGGCCGGTGGTCAACGCGACGCGCGGATGTCACCGAGATTCATAACCCTCACGTTGAGATCGAGGGTCAGGGATTCACGCGCCGGACGCGAAGTCCTCCGGTGTCACGTTGTCGAGAAATTCCTTGAACTTCTCGACTTCGTCCTCTTGCTCGTCCGGGATCTCGATGCCCGCGGCGTCGAGGACCGAATCCGCGCCGAGGATCGCCACATCGCACCGCAGCGCGAGCGCGATCGCGTCGGACGGGCGCGCGCTGACCGTCACCCCGCCGGTGAAGCGCAGCTCGGCGTAGAAGACGTCGTCGCGTAGTTCGGTGATGTGCACGGCCTCGAGGCGGACCCCCAGACCCTTGATCACGTCACGAAGCAGGTCGTGGGTGAGCGGACGCACCGTCTGCACGCCCTGCTGCTGGAAGGCGATCGCGGAGGCCTCGACCGCGCCGATCCAGATCGGCAGGTAGCGCACACCGTCCTCTTCGCGCAGCAGGACGACAGGTTGATTGGCCGGCATCTCGACCCGTACGCCGACCACTCGCAACGGATGCACGAACGGACCCTTTCGAACTTCGGCTGGCTACCTTTCCCGCCGCATCGACGCTACACGCAATCGGTTACGAACGACCGGCGACGTCGCGCAGGCCGATCTGCACCAGAGCCGCGTGCAGCCTCACCGAGAGCGCCGCCAGCTCGCGCACCGTCTCTTCCGCCCTAGCCTTGGCCTCGGGGCCGCGCTGCTTGGCCATCGGGCCGACGACCTGGCCGAACAGGCCGACTTCACGTTCGGCGGCGGTGCGGAATGCCCGCAAGTGCCGTCCCTCGAGCCCGTAGCGGGCCATCTCGGCCACGACCTGGCCGATCGCCAGCGCATCGTCGTCGTAATGGCCACCGGCTTTGGCGCTGATCAAGCCGAATTGCTCGAGTTCGCGTAGCTGCTCTGCGGCGAGCCCGGTGGCGTTGAGCAGCTCCTCGCGGGACAACCGCATCGTGGGAACCGCGGGGCGGAAGTGCTCTGCGGTCGGCGCGTTGTCGGCGATCGCGAGATGCGGCACCGGCGGCAGCCCGCCCGCGCCCGGCGGCACGAGGCCGCGGTCGATCGCGTCCAGCTGGTCCTTGATAACCCGCAAAGGCAGGTAGTGGTCGCGCTGCTGGGCCAGCACGTAGCGCAGCCGCGCCACGTCCTCCGCGGCAAACTTGCGGTACCCGGACGCGGTCCGATCGGGGTGCACCAGGCCTTCGGTCTCAAGAAAACGGATCTTGCTGATCGTGATGTCGGGGAAGTCCCGGCGAAGCTGAGTCAGCACCTCACCGATGGACAGCGTCGCCTGCGATGTGCGAGTCGTTGCCGGCGCTGCCGATGTCCTAGTCACGATCTCCCTGGTCCCTCCGCTCGACGCTGCGGGCCCAACGTCCGCCGCCACGCGCCGGACGAACGATGCCCACGGTTCGCTCGCTACGCTCGCTCACGGTCCCTCCGCTCGACGCTGCGGGCCCAACGTCCGCCGCTGCGCACGCTCACTCTTCGCCTGCCCCCACCCCGGCCCGCACCGCCGCGGTCAGATACACGAGACGGAACTTGCCGATCTGGACCTCGTCGCCGCCAGCGAGCGGCACTGCGTCGATCCGCTCCCGGTTGACGTACGTGCCGTTGAGCGAACCGACGTCGTGCACCGTATAGCCGGTGCCCTCCCGGCGAAACTCGGCGTGACGTCGCGACACGGTGACATCGTCCAGGAAGATGTCGCTGTCTGGGTGACGCCCCGCCGTAGTGACGTCCTGATCGAGCAGAAATCGACTGCCTGCATTGGGCCCTCGCTTGACGACGAGCAGGGCGGAACCCGGGACGAGTGCGTCGACAGCGCCCTGGTGCGCTTCCGCCGAGAAGTCGCTCTCGGCGTCGGACATGGCGGGGCCAGCAGAGATCACGCTGGTCGTATCAGGTGCGCCGGTTTGCGCGACGTCGGGCAATGCGGCACCGCAGTTGGCGCAGAAACGGCTCTCGGGCAGGTTCTCGGAACCACAGACTGTGCAGAACACTGGGCGTAGACCTTCCCTTGAGTACTGCTCTGATCGGACGGGAACCACATCAGACGAGCGAGCAGGTGATCGGCCGATCGCAGATTCCCGCGGCGCGCCGCTTGACGGCCCGTCGAGCGTAGTTGTGGCTCGTCCTAAGGGTCAATCGAAGCTCGAGCGATCCTGGAGTGTCACAGCTGATCGCCAGCAACCGCGCACTCAGCCGCTGAGCGTGCCGTAGGCGCCGGCGTCCAGCAACGCGTCGAACTGCGAGTCGTCGGCGGGCTCGATCTCCACGATCCAGCCGTCACCGTACGGATCTGAGTTGACCAGCTCGGGCTGCGCGTCGAGCCGCTCATTGCGTGCGATCACCGTCCCGCCCACCGGCGCATACAGGTCCGACACGCTCTTGGTTGACTCGATCTCACCGAACGGTTCACCCTGGACTAGGTTGGCGCCGACCTCAGGCAACGAAACGTAGACGACGTCGCCCAGCGCCTGCTGGGCATAGTCGGTCACGCCGACGCGCACGGTCTTGTCGGTGACCTTGGCCCACTCGTGTTCCGCGGTGTACTTCAGGTCGTCGGGGACTTCGGACATCTGCGTGCGACCAGCCTCTCTGGTGAGCGCGATGGGCAGTGACTCGGCGCCGACCCTACCGTGGGAGCCCTGCTGTTATTTCGGCGACGGTGCAGCGTACTTGGGAGTCGGGAGGGCCCGGACCGCGCTGATCTGGACCTTGTCGTGTTCGGTTACCTGCGCGTCGCCGCCGGCAGCGCGGGAGGTGGCCGCCACGCCGCCTGGGATGTTCATGGCGGTGTCCAGCGTCTTCGGGTCGCCGATCGCCAGCACGACGTAAGGCGTTTGCTGCGCCTGACCGTCGACGCGCACCGCGCTGCCGTCGTCGGTGAAGCTCGTTGGGGTGCTGACGCGGACGGTGCCGAACTGGATCGCCTCGGCCCCGGCGCCGCGCAGCTCCTCGACGACGTCCAGAAGGTCTTCGGCGTGCAGGTTGTGCGCCGGGTCGGTGATGGTGATCGACACCCCAGGGCCGCTTGCGGGCACGGTACCGAGCAGCACGTCGAGCGCCTGCAGCTCCTGCTCGGCTTGCTGCTCGGCAACGATGTCCCGGCTGCCGCTGGCCTGCAACTGCTGCAGCGTGTTCTGCAGCTGTGCGATCTGCCGGCGCAGGTTGTCCGCACGGAGGTTTTGGTCGTCGAGGATATGTACGAGATCGTCCTCGCGGGCATTGGCCAGGCTGTCGCCCGAGGAGTTCGACCGCACCTGTACGGCTATTCCGAAGCCGAGCACGGCGACGAGCACGCCGATGACGATTCCGGCGCGGTGCCTGCCGATCCACGGCTTGGCGGCCGCCACCTGCTCAGGCATGGAACACGTGCCGGCGGATCGCCGCCGCGTTGACGAAGATGCGGATTCCCAGCACGACGACGACGGCAGTCGACAGCTGCGTCCCCACGCCGAGTTTGTCTCCGAGGAAGACGATGAGCGCGGCGACCACCACGTTCGAGACGAAGGAGACGACGAACACCTTCGCGTCGAAGATGCCGTCCAACCGGGCCCGAATCCCGCCGAACACCGCGTCGAGCGCGGCGACCACGGCGATCGGCAGGTACGGCTCGAGCCAGCCGGGCACGGTTGGCCGCAGCACCAGGCCGATGACCAGGCCGATGACCAGGGCAAGGGCGGCGATCACCGGGTCGCTCCCGCAGTCGGCGCCGCGCTCGCATAGCGCGGCGACACCGCGGCACTAGCCGGCAAGGTGAGCTTTGTGGATTCGTCGAAGGAGAACGCGACGCCTCGGGCCGCCAGCGTGTGATATCGACTGGCCACCTCGCTGTCGGCGAACCTGGTCACCAGCACGTCGGGGTCTCCAATCGCCCGGATGGTGTACGGCGAGGTGATCGGCTGGAAGTCGACGAGGACTGCCTGCCCGGCGAAGCGGATCGCCGAAGTGGGAGTCAGTCGCACGTCGTTGACCGATATGGCCTCGGCGCCCGAGCTCCACAGCTGGTTGACGACGCTGCGAACGTCGCGGTCG
Source organism: uncultured Actinomycetota bacterium (assembly GCA_963839175.1). Classification (GTDB taxonomy): domain Bacteria; phylum Actinomycetota; class Actinomycetes; order Mycobacteriales; family Jatrophihabitantaceae; genus CAWIUB01. The sequence continues at coordinate 196,143 of CAWIUB010000030.1, read as the reverse complement.
GTGAGCAACGCAGACGCCTCGATCGGTACGGTACCGGGCCGGCCGGCCTGTGGGGTCGCGCTCGGCGCGGGCGGATCGGCCAGCCGGACCGCCAGCCCCCGGCCGGTGGCCGCGGTCGTGCCGGCGAGCAGCTGGTCGCGATCCAGCTCTGCGCGCAGTCCGCCCGAGCCGGACAGCGCGGCGTCGCGTCGCTGGTTCACCTGGTCCCCGAGCCGCTCCGCGGTCGTCTCGAGCGCTGCCCGGCTCGCCTGAGCCGCCCGGACCCGATCGACGAGCGCATTGTGCACCTTCGCCGCGGTGGGCGCAGCCCGGTTGGTGTGCACGTAGGCCACGGCGATGGTGAACCCGACGAGCAGGCAGCCCAATGCGGCCAGTGGGCGGCCGAACCGGGTCGGCTGGCCACCGCGCCGCTGCGCCGCGGCCGCGTAACCGGGATCGCCGGTGTTCGTCACGAGATCGATGAGAAGCGCAGTCGGTACCGCGCCCGGCCGGGTCCCGTTGTCGTTGGCCGTCACGCGGGGGCTGCCAGCGGGAAGCTCATGTGCGGCTGGGCCGGGTGATCTGCCGGTACTGGACCAGGTAGAGCGCACCCGCCCACAGGTACAGCCCGGTGCCCCAGATCGTGAAGGCCCAGGCGATAGGGCGAGCGATATCGGCCCACGTGCCGGTGCGGTCGGCGAGCAGCAGCAACGGGAAGGCGTAAAGCAGGCAGAACGTCGCTGCCTTGCCGAGGTAGTGCACCGGCAGCGGGTCCAAACCTCGTCGGCGCAGCAGCGGGACGGTGGGCGCCAGCGCCAGGTCCCGTCCGACGATGAGCGCGGCCAGCCACCACGGGATGATCTGCCGGATGCTGAGGCCGACGAGGGTGGCCAGGATGTAGAGCCGGTCGGCGGCCGGGTCCAGCAGGGCGCCGATTCGGCTCGTCTGATTGAGCCTGCGGGCCAGCACGCCATCGGCCCAGTCGGAGAGACCGCTGAGCGCCAGCACGATCAACGCGGCAATGTCGGCATGCGGGCCAAGCAGCAGCCACAGGAACAGCGGCACGCCGAGCAGCCGCAGCACGCTGAGCGCGTTCGGGATGGTGAGGACGCGAGCGGAGGCGCCGTTCGTCACACCCGCCGCCACGTCGCCTCGCCGTCTCCCTCCGCGGCCGACACCGACCGCACTCAACTCGGCGCATTCGACATCGCCCTCATTCGATGCCGGCCCGTCACGCGCCCCCCGCGGCACTGGTCGGGACGGCGGGATTTGAACCCACGACCCCCTGACCCCCAGTCAGGTGCGCTACCAAACTGCGCCACGTCCCGGTCTTGACCGACTACAAACCCTAGCGCAGCCAACGAGGTGCGCCCCATCAGCGCAAACCGCCGCGGTCCGCGCTCAGCGGCGCGCCGCTCGTCGCTCGCGGACGCGCACCGAGATCTCGATGGGCGTGCCGGTGAAGTCGAAGTCTTCGCGCAGCCGACGCTCGATGAATCGCCGGTAGCCGGCTTCCAGGAAGCCGGTGGTGAACAGCACGAGCCTCGGCGGGCGTGTATCCGCCTGCGTCGCGAACAGCACCCGCGGGGCCTTGCCGCCACGGGCCGGGGGCGGCGTGGCCGCGACGACCTCCGTCAGCCAGGTGTTCAGCCGGCCGGTTGAGATACGCCGGTCCCAGGAGGCAAGGCTCGTGCGCAACGCGCCCGCGAGCTTCTCCACGGCCCGGCCGGTCTTCGACGAGATGTTGACGCGCGGTGCCCAGAGCACCCGCGCGAGTTCCCGGCTGACCTCGCGGTCCAGTTGCTCGCGGCGATCCTCGTCGACCAGATCCCACTTGTTGAAGGCGATCACGAGGGCTCGTCCGGCATCGACGACGGCGGCGATGACGCGCTGGTCCTGCTCGGTGAGCGGCTCGGACGCGTCCAGCAACACGACCGCCACCTCGGCGGCCTCGATCGCACTGGCTGTCCGCAGACTGGCGAAGTATTCCATCCCGGCGGCCTGGTTCACCCGCCGGCGCAGTCCCGCCGTGTCGACGAACCGCCAGGCCTCGCCGTCCAGGACGACCAGGCTGTCGACGGGGTCGATGGTGGTGCCGCCGATCTGGTCGACGACGGACCGTTCCTCGCCGGCGATTCGGTTGAGCAGGCTCGACTTGCCGACATTCGGCCGGCCCACCAGTGCGACTCGGCGCGGTCCGCCCTCGGTGGGCCTGTCGAGGGGGGCCCGCGGCAGCGCGTCGAGCACCGCGTCGAGCAGGTCGCCACTGCCGCGGCCATGCAGTCCGCTGACCGGATATGGCTGGCCGAGGCCGAGCGACCACAGTTCGGCAGCGTCCGGCTCGGCACGCTCGTCGTCGACCTTCGTGACGACCAGGAGGACCGCCCGGCCAGACTTCCGCAGTGTCCGGGCCACGACCAGGTCGGTCTCCGTTGCGCCGGTGCGCCCGTCGACCACGAACATCACCAGGTCGGCCGTCGCTGCCGCGCGTTCGGCCTGCGCGGACACCCTGGCCCGCAGACCATGGGCATCGGGCTCCCAGCCGCCCGTGTCGACCAAGGTAAACCGGCGGCCACCCCAGATCGCGTCGTAGGCGATGCGATCGCGGGTCACGCCCGGGACGTCCTGCACGACCGCCTGGCGCCGGCCGAGGATGCGGTTGACCAGCGTCGACTTCCCCACATTCGGACGTCCCACCATGGCCACCACCGGAGCCGGTTGCGCCTGATCCTGGTCAACCGGGTCCCATCCGTCGAATTCGCTCATCCGCCGTACGGTCCCACGAATTCCTGGGTCGGCCACCCAGGCCTGGTAGCCGCCGCAAGCTCTGCCAGCGCTCGGCGGACCTGCTCGGAGGCCGCCGCGGTGACTCGCCGGTTGAGCGGACGCGAGTCGGGATAGCGGTCGAATCGCAGCGCAGCTCCAGCGTTGACCCGAATCGGCAACCGCCGTGGGGTGCGCACCGCCTCAGCCGTGCCCCAACACGCGATCGGAATGACGGTCGCGCCAGTGCGCAGCGCAAAGATAGCCGACACCCGGTTTGGCTGTTCGGGCTGTTCCGTCGCCACGGGTGCCTTCAGGAAAGATGCCAATCGACCCCCCCGGCCTGCAGGATGCACAGGCACAGCCGGATCGGCGCCGGATCGATCACGTCGCGGACGACGCAGATCTGCCCGGCCCCACGCAGCAGACGGCCGACCCCGCCGGTGAACGCCTCCGCCTTCACCAGGCACGCGACTGGCCGGTTGACCATGCCGAACACGAGCGGCCCGTCCAACATCGAGCGATGATTGACCGCGAGCAGGGTCGGCCCGTCCGCCGGAATCGACGCCAGGCCGGTAGCCTCGACCTTGCCGAGGGTCCGCACGAGCGCACGGGCGATGCGCTGATGCCGGGCCAGCGTGGCCGACCCGTACACGCGATCGGCGATCGTCGGCTCACCCACGACGCCCCGCTTCGTATTTTCGCAATATGTCGACAAGATGCTTCACAACTTCGTCGACGTCGAGGCGGGTGGTGTCGACCTCGATCGCACCGCGGGCCTTGACGAGCGGACTCGTCTGCCGGGAACTGTCCAGGTCGTCCCGACGTCGCAGATCGGCCTGCACCTCGGCGAGCGCGCTGTCGTCCTGGTCGGCGCTCAACTCGCTGGCCCGGCGGCGAGCCCGCTCGGCCGGGCTCGCAGTCAGGTACACCTTCAGCTCGGCGTGCGGCCACACGACCGAACCGATGTCCCGCCCCTCTACCACGATGCCGCCGGAGCCGATGATCCGACGCTGTTGCGCCACGAGGACGTGCCGGACGGCTGGCACGGCCGAGACGGCGCTCACCGCCGCCGTCACCTCGGCACTTCGGATCCGGGCTGCCACGTCGCGGCCGTTCAGCCCGATGGCGGGACGGTTCGGGTCGGTGCCGATCTCGATCATCAGCGTGGCCACGAGTGATGCCACCCTCTCGTCGTCTGCGGGGTCGATTCCCGCTTCCAGCACGCCCAACGTCGCCGCCCGGTACATCGCGCCGGTATCCAAGTAGCGAGCCGCGAGCTCGCCCGCGAGGTGTCTGGCGACAGTGGACTTACCGGTCCCGGACGGACCGTCCAGGGCCACCACGCCGCGCAGCAAGGCTGGGTCACCCGACTGCGCACTCGTCGCGGGATCGCCGGACGGCGAGTCGGCAGGCCGGGCGGTCGAAGGCACGCTGGGTCCTTTGCGGGCGGGGACGGGACGAGGATACGGATTGCCGAGGGTGTGCCGACCGGCGACGGCCCTCGCCAACATGCCGACCAGATGTCCTCGCCCAGGGTCGCCAACTCAGGCTTACCGGGCGACAGGCTTACCGGGCGACAGGCTTACCGGGAGACAGGCCTTACGGCAGACCGGCCCATGCTCCACCTGAGGCTCAGTCCTCACTTTCGTCATCCAGTGGCTGCCCCGGGTCTCACTGTGGAAGATCCGTCCGCAGCTGTGCGGCGCCGCCCAGATAAACATGCCTGATCTGCGGTCTGCCGAGCTGAGTTTCCACATGGGCCAGCAACCGGAGTACCCGCGGCATTGCGCCGGGAACCGCGATCTCCGTGGCACACAGCAGCGGGACATCCGTCAGCCCCAACTGACGGGCCGCGTAGGCCGGAAACTCCGCCGTCAGGTCCGGCGTCGCGGTGAACACGATGCTGATGAGGTCATCCGGCCGCAATTCATTGCGGCGCAGCACTTCGCGTACCAGGCTGGCCGTGCCGTCAAGGATCGCCTCGCGGGCATCGGTGTCAATCTGGATGGCGCCGCGTACGGCACGCACTGACACAGTCCTGACCTCGTTCCCTCTGACGGTGCTTGCTCGTTGACCCGTACGACGATCGAGCCGGTGGCGATACAGCCGCTCCACGCTATATCGATCAAGCTCTACAGAAGTGGAATGCCACGGCGAGAGCACGATCTAGGGCTATCCAGATAAGGCGTCGAGTACTTCTGTCGGTAGAGCGCCAGTCTGCTTTGTCGACACATCGAAGCCCATCAGAGACTCGCAACGCCCACGGCAGATACTCGGTCGCGCATAGTCCCCAAGGTGATCTATCTGAATAGAGATCGATCCTCAAAGCTTCTTGTCGACAAGTTTATGGAGCGACGCGAGCTCCGCCGTGGTCAATGACCTAACGGATCCGGCGCGCTGGCCCCCCAGCGACACCGGGCCGATCGCCGTGCGGACCAGCCGCCCGACTGGGTGACCCACGTCGGCCAAGAGCCGGCGAACGATGCGGTTGCGGCCCTCATGCAACCGCACCTCGACCAAGGCACGGCCACCCTCGGCCTGAACCAGCCGGAAAGCGTCCACGCGAACCAGTCCGTCGTCGAGCTGGACGCCGTCGCGCAGCCGGCGGCCCAGCTCGCGCGGGATCGGGCCCGGAACATCGGCCAGATACGTCTTGACGACCTCGAACGACGGGTGCATGAGCCGATGGGCAAGCTCGCCGTCGTTCGTGAGCAGCAGCAGCCCTTCGCTGTCCGCGTCCAGCCGACCAACATGGAACAGCCGTTCGGGAAGGCCCGCGACGAGATCACCGACGGTCGGCCGTCCGTGTGAATCGGACATCGCGCTCAAGACGCCTCGTGGCTTGTTCAAAGCTAGGTACACCAGATCGTCCCGGACGTTGATCCGCATGCCGTCGACGCGTATCACGGCCGTGCGGGGATCCACCCGCATGCCCAAGGCCGCTGCCACCACCCCGTCCACCTCGACACGGTGAGCGGCGATCAGCCTTTCGCAGGCCCGCCGCGAACCGACGCCGGCGGCCGCGAGGACCTTCTGCAGCCGGATGAGATTGCCATCTGAAGGCTCGAGCTCAGCCTCAGAGTTCATCGATATCGAGACCATCCAGCTCAGGCAGCAGGGGAGCCAGTGACGGTAGATCGCTGATGGAGGTCAGTCCCATCTTCTCCAGAAACAGCGTGGTCGTCCGGAAGAGGCCTCCGCCAGTCTCCGGATCCGAGCCAACCTCGGTGATCAAGCCGCGACTGGTCAGCGTGCGCACGACCCCGTCCACGTTGACCCCGCGGATCGCGGCGATGCGCCCGCGCGTCACCGGCTGGCGGTAGGCCACGACGGCCAGCGTCTCGAGCGCCGCTTGGGTCAACCGGCTGCGCAGTCCGTCCGTCAGGAAGCTGGCGACCCACGGCGCGTATGCACGCCGGGTGTAGAGGCGGACGCCGCCCGCAATCTGGACCAGCTCTATGCCGCTCCCCCGTTCGTCGAGGTATGCAGCGAGATCAGCCAATGCGGCAGCGACCTGTCCCACGGGCCGTTCGAGAGCTGCGGCCAGGGAGATAACCTCGATCGGCGTGTCCAGTACGAACAGCACCGCCTCGATGGCGCCGCGCAGCTGATTCGCCTCGTCGAGCGACGGCCGCCCGACCGACGAAGTGGCTGTGCTGCTTGGGTTCTCGGCGGCCGCCGATTCGGTCGGTTCGACTGCACCGGTCGCATGCTTCTCCTCGCTCACCCGTACTCCTCATCGACGGACCGGCCCACGTCGTCGCCCGCGATCCCGACGGTGCTTTCCTCGTCGCCGGCCCGTTGGATCCACCGGATGCGCAGATCGGCGAGCGCGGCGGCTTGGTCGAACGCGATCGCATCCTCGCGATACAGCTCAAGGAGGGCAAGAAAGCGCGCCACGACCTCGAGGGTTGATTCGCAATCGGCGACCAGCGACCGAAACGTCGCGCTGCCCTGCCGCCACAACCGGTTGCGGATCACGACCAGGTGCTCGTGTACGCTTACCCGGGGGGCATGCACGTGATCGAGCGTGACAACGGGTACCGGTCGGGTCGCAAATACCGACCGGGCCATTTCGGCGAAACCCGCCGCGTCGACGCCGATCAGCACATCGGGCATCAGCGTGGCGTAGCGTGGTTCGAGCTCCGCCACGCGGCCGTGTCGCTGGGACTGACTGCGTTCGAGTTCGGCCAGGTGGGCGGCGACGAGCTTGTAGGCGCGGTACTGCAGCAGCCGGGCGAAGAGCAGGTCGCGGCCTTCCAGCAGGGCGAGGTCCTCGTCGTCCTCGACCTCGGCGGCCGGCAGCAGCCGCGCCGCCTTGAGGTCGAGCAGCGTCGACGCCACGACGAGGAACTCGGTGGCCTGGTCGAGATCCCACGCCTGCGCCGCCGTCAGGTAGGCGATGAACTCGTCTGTTACCTGAGAGAGTGCGACCTCGGTTACGTCCATCTTGCGGCGGCTGATAAGGCTCAGCAACAGGTCGAATGGGCCTTCGAAGTTCGACAGCGTTATCCGAAAACCGCTGCTCGATTCCGGGCGAGCGAGTGAATCCACGCCCTGGTCGGCGCCGACATTGCCTGCGTTATCGTGCGGCACGTCGTCGCGTAGCCGAGACCTCACGCCTCGCGCAACCGTCGCACCAGGATCGACGACTCCCCCTTGGCATCCAGATCGGCGAGCACGACCGCCATCGCCTCGCGGACGATCCGGCCGCGGTCGACAGCAAGCCCGTGCTCGGCCCGCAGCTGCAGCCGCGCCGATTCGAGCTCGATCAGCTCCTGCCCCGAGCAGTAGACGGTGATCTTCTCCGCGTGTCGTTCCCGGCCGGAGGGCGCGCGATCGCCGACCGCGCGAATTCGCCGGCTTGCGCGCACGACGGCCGCACGGGAGATGCCCGCCGAGATATCAGGCGCCGGGTCGGGGACCGGAACCAAGTCCGGCGCAACAGTGGACAGGGCGGCGCTGAGCCCGGCGGCGCCGGAGGCCGAGGGGCTGGACTCCGGGACGCTGGGCATTGCGGTCACCGCGCCGACCCCGGGATGGTGGACATCCTGCGTCGTGTCCGCACCACTCGCTGCGGAGGTCGCCCGGAACAGTTCAGCGGCACCCGGCAGGCTCGCGCGGCGGGTCATCGACGCGCCCGCGCGGATCGGCGGCGGATCATCGCGAGAGCACCTCACGAGCCAGGTTCCGGTAGGCCGTCGCGCCGGCCGAGTTTGGCGCCCAGGTGGTGATCGGCTCGCCGGCCACGGTGGTCTCGGGGAAGCGGACGGTCCGGGCGATCACGGTGTCGAACACAGAGTCGCCGAAGGCCTCGACCACGCGGGCGAAGACCTCACGGCCGTGCAGTGTGCGTCCGTCGTACATGGTGGCCAGAATGCCTTCAAGCTTCAACTGCGGGTTGAGACGTTCGCGGATCTTTTCGATCGTGTCGATGAGTAACGCGACGCCGCGCAGGCTGAAGAACTCGCACTCCAACGGGACGATGACACCGGTGGCTGCGGTCAGCGCGTTGACGGTGAGCAGGCCGAGCGACGGCTGGCAGTCGATCAGCATGAAGTCATAGTCCTCGACCACCGGAGCGAGGACTCGGGCCAGCGTCTGCTCGCGAGCCACCTCGCCGACCAGCTGTACCTCTGCGGCAGACAGATCGATGTTGCTCGGCAACAGATCCATACCCGGCACGCCCGTCTTGAGCAGCACCTCGTCGACATTGACGCCGCGCTCCATCAGCAGGTTGTAGGCCGTGCGATCGAGCTGGTGGGGAGCGACACCCAGGCCGACGGACAGCGCACCCTGGGGATCGAAATCCACCAGCAGCACCCGGCGACCGAACTCGGCCAGCGCCGCGCCGAGGTTGATCGTGGTGGTTGTCTTGCCCACGCCACCCTTCTGGTTGCACAGGGCGATAACGCGCGCGGGGCCGTGACCGGCCAGCGGCGGCGGATCGGCGAGCCTGCGCTTAGGGCGGGTCACAGCGGGATCGGCAGACCTGCCGGCCTCGACGGCGAACAGTTCTCCCGATATCTCGGGACTTCCGCCACTTGTCGACATAGACATCAAGCGTGAAATCCCCTTACCCGCTCGTCGGCAACCGACGCTTGGCGAGACGCTACCTCACCGCGTCGTCGGATTCGACGCAGTCCGCGGCGCGTCGCGCCGGGAAGAGCCCGCGCGGCTAGCCGAGTGCCCGCGGATGGGCCGCCGCGTACACCTCGCGAAGCTGGGCAACGGTGACGAGCGTGTAGATCTGCGTCGTCGTCACCGACGAGTGCCCCAGCAGCTCCTGCACCACTCTCACGTCCGCGCCGCCTTCCATCAGGTGCGTGGCGAACGAATGGCGCAAGGTGTGCGGCGAGATCCCGCTCGCCAGCCCGGCTTTCTCGGCCGCTGCGCGCAGCACCGTCCAAGCGGACTGGCGGGACAGCGGACCGCCGCGCGCGTTGAGGAACAGCGCGCTGGTGCCGCGGCCGTTCACGGCGAGAGCCGGGCGGACGCGCACGAGGTACGCGTCAACGGCCGCGGCGGCGAAGGAGCCGACTGGGACGCGACGTTGTTTGCCGCCCTTGCCGGACAGCAGCACGGTGCGCTGCGCCAGGTCCAGGTCGTCGACGGCGAGGCCTACCGCCTCCGAAATCCGCGCGCCGGTGGCGTAGAGCACCTCGAGCAACGCCCTGTCGCGGATCGCGAGCGGAGTCTGGTCGAATCCGGACGCCTCCAGCAGCCGCTCGACCTCCTCGACGCTGATGGCCTTCGGCAGCCGCCGCCGCGCCGGTGGTGGCCGTACCTCGCGGGCCACATCGTTGGCCACCAGGCCCTCCCGAAGCGCGAACCGGTGCAGTCCACGGACTGCGACGACCGCTCGGGCGGCCGACGCGGTGGACAGGGCAGGATGCTCCGCGTCGCCTTCGCGTAGCTCGGCGAGGAACCGGCTGATCGTGGCGGCGTCGACGGAGACTATTGATTCGACGGTGTGCCGGGCGAGGTAGTCGCTGTATCGAGCGAGATCGCGACGGTAGGACGTGAGGGTGTTGGCCGCCACGCCGCGCTCGACGGCGAGGTGGTCGAGGTAGCTGCGGATCACGCGGGGCAGCGCGAGGCGTCCAGCCTGAGCCCGCGGACGAACGTCAGGTGGATCGCCGGCCACGGGCAGCGACCTTAGCCCGGACATGGATAGCGACTTCAGTGCCGTGCGACGCCCGGCCGCGCCGACCACGGCGCATCAGCCGGGCGCAGCGGCGCCCATGCCTGCACCTGAGCGGCCCGCGCGGCCAGCACGCCCGCCACCGCTGACGCATTGGTCAGCTCGCCTGCGAGTGCCCGCCGCACCGCCTCGTCCAGCGGCACCCGGGCAACCGTCATCGTGATCTCCTCGTGCTGCGGGACGAAGCGCTGCTCGGCTGGCACCGCAACGAGCCTGCGGGCCAGGAAGATCCGGATCGCTTCGTTCGTCATGCCAGGCGAGGTGTACAGATCGATGAGCACGTGCCAGTCGCGGGCGGTCAGCCCGGCCTCCTCGAACAGCTCGCGCTGCGCCGCCGTCAACGCTGCCTCGCCGGCAACGTCCAGCAAGCCAGCGGGCAGCTCATCGAGGTATTGCCCCACCGGATGCCGGTACTGGTTCACGAGCACGACCCGCTGGTCGTCGTCGATTGCCACCACCCCGACGGCGCCCGGATGCTGGACGATCTCCCGCACTGCGATCGACCCGTCGCTCATCCGCAACTCGTCGGTGCGCACGGTGATAACGCGCCCGGTGAATACGGGTGTCGAGGATTGGACCGCGTACTGGTCGGCGCTCACCGGGAGCGCACGACGGTCTGTGTGTGCAGCGGGTGCGACCCGTTCGTGGATGCAGTCTCGACCAATTCGACGGCGGATGGCTCGTCGGGGATCTCGACGGGCAGCCGTTCGGCGGCGTTGTACGCAAGCGCCGCCTCAACCAGGCCGCGGAACAGCGGATGCGCCCGAGTGGGCCGCGACTTGAGCTCGGGATGCGCCTGCGTCGCCACGAAGTACGGGTGGATGTCGCGCGGCAGCTCGATGAACTCGACCAGCCGCCCGTCGGGTGAAGTCCCGCTCACGATGAGCCCAGCGGCCTCGAGCCGGTCGCGGTAGGCGTTGCTCACCTCGTATCGGTGCCGGTGTCGCTCGGATACCTGCCTCGTCCCGTACGCCTCGGCGACCAGCGAGCCGGCGACGAGCGCCGCCGGATATGCCCCGAGGCGCATCGTCCCGCCCAGGTCGGCATTGCCGGCGACGACGTCGACCTGGCCGGCCATCGTCGCGATCACCGCGTCTGGCGTCTCGGGATCGAACTCCGCTGAGTTGGCCCGTTGGATCCCCGCCAGGTGTCGGGCCGTCTCGATCACCATGCACTGCAGGCCCAGGCAGAGGCCCAGGATCGGAATGCCGTGCTCTCGGGCATAGCGCACCGCGCCGACCTTGCCCTCGATTCCCCGCACGCCGAAGCCGCCGGGAATGACCACCCCGTCGACAGCCGACAGCTGCGCCGCCGCCCCGGCTGGCGTCTCGCAGCTGTCCGATGCGACCCAGTTGATCGTGACCCTGGCTCGCCTGGCGAATGCGGCGGCGCGCAACGCCTCCGTCACCGAGAGGTACGCGTCCGGCAGGTCGACGTACTTGCCGACGAGCGCGATGGTGATCTCGTGACGCGGGTTGTGTACCCGGTCGAGGAGGTCGCCCCATTCTGTCCAGTCGACGTCGCGGAAGGGCAGCCCGAGTCGGCGCACCACGTACGCGTCCAGCCCTTCGGCGTGCAGGACCTTCGGGATCTCGTAGATGCTCGGCGCGTCGGTCGCCGACACGACCGCCTCGGCGTCGACGTCGCACATCAGGGAGATCTTGCGCTTCACGTTGTCCGGGATTTCCCGATCACTGCGGCAGACCACGGCGTCAGGGGTGATGCCGATGCTGCGCAGCGCGGCCACCGAGTGCTGGGTCGGCTTGGTCTTCAGCTCACCGGACGGTGCGAGGTAGGGGACGAGCGAGACGTGCAGGAAGAAGCAGTTCTCCCGCCCGACATCGTGACGTACTTGTCGCGCCGCCTCGAGGAATGGCAGCGACTCGATATCGCCCACGGTGCCGCCGATCTCGGTGATCACGACGTGCGGGGTGGCGCCGTCCGGGCCGGGCTCGGCCATCGCCCGGATCCGTCGCTTGATCTCGTTGGTGATGTGCGGGATGACCTGGACAGTGTCGCCGAGGTATTCGCCGCGGCGTTCCTTGGCGATGACCGTCGAATACACCTGGCCGGTCGTGACGTTCGCGGAGCCGACCAGGTCGGTGTCGAGGAACCGCTCGTAGTGGCCGATGTCGAGGTCGGTCTCGGCGCCGTCTTCGGTGACGAACACCTCCCCGTGCTGGAACGGGTTCATCGTGCCGGGGTCGACGTTCAGGTACGGGTCGAGCTTCTGCATGGTGACCCGCAGGCCGCGTGCCTTGAGCAGGCTGCCGAGGCTGCTGGCGGTCAGTCCCTTGCCGAGAGAGGAGGCGACGCCTCCGGTGACGAACAGATGCTTCGTGGGCTGCAACGTCCGATCCACGGAAGTCCACCCTATCAGCGCGCAGGTCACTGCCCGGCCAACCGAGCACGCCACGCCGTACGGACGGGCTAAGAGCCCGCGCCAATAGGGACGCCGTCGCCGAGCCGGAGGTCAGGCGGCGATCCGGCAAGGCGGACGACGAAGCGCGTGCCCGTAGGCACGTGCGAGGAGGACAACGCCGCCGGTCGTCGTCTGGACCCGGCGCAGGCAGGCAGTCCTTATTGGTGCGGGCTCTTACTTCGGCAGGTTAGGGAACAGCGCATCCACGCCCTTGCCGGTCCCGAAATGCCCGAACCGGGAATCCGCCGCGCCCGCCATGGCCAGGACCGTCGACACCTCGCCGAGCGAGGAGTCGACGTCGTCGACGCTCGAGACGGCGCCCTTGTCGGTGTCGTCACCGCGCACCAGGCCGACGACCCCGTTGCCCTTCGCGGATGCGGTATCGCCGGCCACGACGACGTGCGCACCCGCCTGTTGCAGTTCGGTGACCAGCGCAAGTTGAGTCTTGCCGCCCGCGTCGCCCTGCGGCAGGCCCCCGCTGGTGACCAGAACGACCAGGGAAGCCGGCGTCACGTTGTCGGCGCTCTCGACCTTGACCATGTGCAGCGAGGCGAAGCCGGCAAGCACCTGCTGGATGTCGGTCTGCTGGCCCTTGCCGATCAGGACGTACGACATGAGCGCGCCGCCGAGCGCGCCGGCGTCGTCGGTGTTGGGCAGCACCAGACCGAGCGGATGCGTGCTCACCGTGAGCGAGGTGATGTCGCCGGCTCGCTTGGGATCGGTGTAGTCGGAGGTGATCTGCACCCGGCCGGTCACCTTGCCGCCCGCCGCGGCGATCAGCTTGGCGATGGCGTCCTTGGTCGAGGCCTCCGCCGCGGGAAGACCCAGAATGAGCGCGCGCTGCCCGGTGAGCGAGCCCTTGACGATCTGGCTGCCGTAGCTGTCGGCAAACTTCTGGGCGTCGCCGACGTTGCCCTGCAGCGAGTTGACCTGGGCCGCGAGCGAGGTGCGGTCCTTCTTGAGCCCGTCCACCTGGCGGCGCAGGTCGGCGGTGATCGGACCGTTCAGCGCGGTCGTGCCGACGACGATGCCGAGGGACAGGGCCAGGAAGACCGCGATGATGGAGACGAGGTGATAGCGGAACGAGATCACGAAAACAGCCCTTGCACCCAGTTCACGAAGTGGTCCCAAATGTCGGCGAAATAGGTCCGGCCGGTCTCGGACACCGCGAGCGCAGCGGCAATCGCGACGAGCGCCGCGAGGACGAGCAACAGCAGCGCGGCCGAGGAGATCCGGGTCCGATAGAGCCGCCGCACACCCTCGGCGTCGACCAGCTTGCTGCCGACGCGAAGCCGGGTTAGGAATGTCGAGGCCATCCCGCCCCGGCCTTTGTCGAGGAACTCGACCAGCGTGGCATGGGTGCCCACCGTGACGATCAACCCGGCGCCCTTCGCGTCGGCCAACAGCAGCGCCAGGTCTTCGCTGGTGCCCGTGGTCGGAAAGCTGACCGTCGCGATGCCCAGATCCTGCGCCCGCGCGAGCGCTGGCGCTCGGCCGTCATGATCGGTGCGGATCACCACCTCGGCGCCGCCGGTCAGCAGCTCGTCCGAGACGCCGTCCAGGTCGCCAACGATCAGATCGGGCCGGTAGCCGGCCTCGTGGAGCACCTCCGCGCCACCGTCGACGCCGACGAGCACCGGGTGGTACTCGTGGATGTAGTGCTTGAGCGACGCGAGGTCAGCCCGGTAGTCGTATCCCTTGACGACAACCACGACGTGCCGCCCCTCGATTGCCGTGCGGACATCCGGGACGCCGACCCCGTCGAGCAGTAGCTCGCGCTCGGTCTTCATGAACTGCTGAGTATCGACGGCGAACGCGGATAGCTGAGTCGACAACCCCTCCTTGGCCTCGTCCATGGCCTCGGCAACCGAGGCGCGGTCCTGGGCGTTGCCCTTGGCCACCGGTTCCTCGCCGATATAGAGGGTAGAGCCGTCGACGCGGACCCGGGTGCCTTCCTTCACCGACGCGAACACCTCGCTGCCGACGTTGTCGAGCAGCACGACGCCGCCCGCGACCAGCAGGTTCGGCCCGAGGTTCGGATAGCGGCCGGAGATGCTCGGCGCGGCGTTGACGACGCCTGCGACCTTGGCGGCGAGCAACGCCTCGGCGGCTGCGCGATCGAGGTCGACGTGGTCGATGATTGCGATGTCGCCCGGGTTGAGCCGGCCGACCAAGCGCATGGTTCGACGGTCCAAGCGGGCGACTCCGCTGACGCCGGCCGAGCCGTCGCTGCGTCCACGGCGGATCGATGCCAGCCTCATGGGGACCTATCGTGCCACCGGACGGTGAGCGTGGCGGCTGCGCCACGCGGTGATCACGGGGTTTTCGACCTCTTCGCGGTACGTGTGGGGTTCGGGGCCTCGCCCCTCACCCGCTCGTCCTGCGCGGCGTCGAGTAGTTCGGCACCGTGTTCGCGGGCGGTCTGCGAGTCGCTCCCGCCGAGCATCCGGGCGAGTTCGGCAATGCGCTCGTCGCCGTCGACGGCCCGCACGCCACTGCGAGTGACACCGGCCTTGCCTACCTTGTCCACGACGACGTGCCGATCGGCATACGCCGCGACCTGGGCAAGATGGGTGACCACCAGCACCTGACGGTCGTGCGCTAGCCGGCCAAGCCGTCGGCCCACCTCGATCGCCGCCCGGCCGCCCACCCCGGCGTCCACTTCGTCGAACACCATCGTCGGCACCGGGTCGGTACCGCTGAGACAGACCTCGACCGCGAGCATGACGCGCGACAGCTCCCCGCCGGAGGCGCCCCGGGACAGCGGCAGCGCCGGTGCATCGGCATGCGGCTGGAGCAGGATCTCCACCTCGTCGATCCCGTCGGCCGCAGCGCCAACGCCTCGGCCGTCGATCGACAGCGACGCGCCGCCGGTGACTGCCGGACGGGCCCGGACTTCGATGCGCAGCCGGGCACCCGGCATGGCTAGCTCGCTGAGTTCCTGGCTGGTCTGCTCGGCAAGTCGACCGGCCGCCGCGCGTCGGCGGACTGAGACGTCGGTCGCCAGCTGGGCTGCCTCCCCGGCGGCCTCGTCCCGCCGCGCGGTGAGGGCCTGCAATGCCTCGTCGGAGACGTCGATCTCGGCGAGCCGGGCCCGGGCGTCCTGCGCCCAGCGCAGGACGCCGTCGAGCCCGCCCGACCCCGTCCGTTCATCGGCATACTTGCGGGTCAGCGCCGCCAGCGTCGCGCGGCGCGACTCGATCTCGGCGAGCCGTTGCGGGTCAGCCTCGATCCGCTCGCCGTACTCGGACAGTTCCGCGCCGAGATCGGCGGCGCCGGCCGCGAGATCCGCCAGCCGGCCGGCCAACACGTCGAGTTCGCTGTCGTCGCCGGCCTGGGCGTCCAGGGCGCGGCGCGCCTGGCCGAGCAGGGTCGTCACGTCGCGGTCCTGTAGCGGCGCGTCGTCCAGGTCGCCGAGCAGCGCGTCGTGCGCGACTCGCGCGGCCATCCGCAGCGCGTCGGCATGCGCCAGCCGGCTCGCCGCGGCGGCTAGCTCGCAATCCTCGCCGGGTCGCGGATCGGCCGCTTCGATCTCGCTGATGCCGTGCTCCAGCAGGGCGAATTCGCGCCGCAGCTCGCCGGCCCGCGCGGTGCGGTCGGCCAGCTGACGCGTGGCGTCCCGCCACCGCTCATAGGCGACCGCGTACGGGCCGAGGTCGATGCCGGCGTAGCGGTCGAGGGCGGCGCGCTGCTCGCCGGGCTGGGCAAGCCGCAGCTGGTCGGCCTGGCCGTGAACGGCCAGCAAGTGCTGCCCCAGCTGGGCGAGGACGCCGACCGGAGCGGGTACGCCGCCGACGAACGCCCTGGACCGGCCGGCGGCGCCGACCACGCGCCGCAGCGTCAACCCCCGGTCGTCGTCCAGCTCACCACCGGCGTCGTCCACCCGTGCACCCGCTGGCGAACCCGCGGGAAGCAAGATCCTGCCATCAACGACCGCGTGCGGCGCGCCTGCGCGAACGCGAGCCGCATCAGCCCGCCCCCCGAACAACAACAGCAGGCCGGTCACCACCATCGTCTTGCCCGCGCCGGTCTCGCCGGTAACCACGGTCAGGCCCGGGCCCAGGGTCAACACGGTGTCCTCGATGACGCCCAGCCCCCGGATGCGCAGCTCCTCGAGCACTGCCGCGCTCCTAGTCGTCCACGTCGCGGGGCACCGGGCTGCCGTTCTCGTCCACGCTGTCCCGGAAGCCGCGCACCGGCAGTTGGAACTTCGTGACGAGCCGCTCGCCGAAACTCCACTCGGCGAGCCTGGCGATGCGCACCGGCGCCATGCCCCGGCGTACCGTCACTCGGCCCCCGGGCGGGATGTCGACCGACCGTCGTCCGTCGCAACCCAGCACACCCGGCAGATCCGGGCTGATCAGGTCTAGCTGGATGACGGACGACGGAGCCACCACGATCGGACGGGCGAACAGGGCATGCGCCGCGTTCGGCACCACGAGGATCGCGTCGACATTCGGCCAGACGATCGGCCCGCCGGCCGAGAAGGCATAGGCCGTCGATCCGGTAGGCGTGGCGCAGAGCACACCGTCGCAGCCAAACCGCAGCAGCGGCCGGCCGTCGACGGCCACCGCTATCTCGATCATCCGCTCGCGGGTGCTCTTCTCGACGGTCGCCTCGTTCAGCGCCCAGTTCGCCGCGAGCAGCTGGCCATCCGCCCAGACCTCGACATCGACGGTGGTGCGTTCCTCCACCTCGTATCGACGATGCACCAGCGACGTCACGAGCGCTGCCAGTTCGCCCGGTTCGGCTTCGGCGAGAAACCCGACCCGGCCGAAGTTCACGCCGACCATCGGCACGCCCGCGGGCCGGGCGAACTCGGCGGCGCGCAGGAACGTCCCGTCGCCGCCGAGCACCAGCACGATCTCGGCGCCGTCCGCGGCGGTGTGCTCGTCGACAACGGTCGCGCTGGTGCCGCTGCACGCCCGAGCGTCGTTGCCGAGCATCCGCACCTCGAACCCGACGGCGCACAGCTTCTCGGCCATGCTGCTCGTCATCCGGCGAATCTGGCTGCGCTCGGTGTGGGCGACCAGCAGCACGGACCTCATCGTTGCTCCTTACCCATGGGCAGCGCCTGTGCAGCCGCCTCGACGGCCGCGCGATCAACCGCCAGTTCGTCCGGTCGCGCCGGGCGTCGCAGCCAAAGGAAGAATTCCACGTTGCCTGCCGGGCCGGGTAGCTGGCTGCGGGTCACCGCTGCGGTAGCCCAGCCGAGCCCCGCCGCGGCGCGCGCGACCGACACGATCGCGTCGACGTGATGAGCCGGGTCGCGAACGACTCCTCCACGGCCGAGTCGCTCGTGGCCGACCTCGAACTGTGGCTTGACCATCGCCAGCAGGTCGCCGTCACTGCTCGTGCAAGAGGTCAGGGCAGGCAACACCAGGGTCAGCGAGATGAAGGAGAGATCCGCGACGGTCAGCTGGGCGACGCCGCCGATCTGCTCCGGGGTAAGCGAGCGGACGTTCGTGCGGTCCAGCACGCGCACCCGCGGATCTTTCCGCAACGGCCAGGCGAGCTGGCCGTATCCGACATCGACCGCAACGACTTCGGCGGCGCCGCGGCGCAGCAGCACGTCAGTGAACCCGCCGGTCGACGCTCCGGCGTCCAGACACCGCTTGCCGGTCACCGCGATCTGCGGAAACGCGTCCAACGCGCCCGCGAGCTTGTGCCCGCCACGAGACGCGTAACTCGGCTCGCCGTCGCCGACGACCCTGATCGGCGTCTCGTTGTCGACCCCGGTGGCCGCCTTCGTCGCGGCCACCCCGCGAACCTGCACGCGGGCGGCGGCGATCAACTCGACGGCCTGTTCCCGCGAGCGTGCCAGCCCCCGGCGAACCAGCTCGGCGTCCAGTCGCTGTCGACGACTCGGCACTTCGGGGAACCCGCGGCAGTCAGCCGGGCTGGTCGATCTCAGACAAGGCCGCCTGCAGCCTGGCGTGCAGCTGACCGAACCGATCGGCGTGCTCGCTCAACGGATGCGCCGCAAGATCGCCCAGAACGGCCAGGTGCTCCTGAACGACGTCGTCCTGCGCGGTGGGCGCAGTCGTGGCTGTCTCGGCCCTGCCCGGCCCCGGCGTGTCCGGCGCCGCCGGGCTGGCCTGCGCGCCGGCGTTGAACTCGCTCACCTGTAGCCTCCGTTTCGGCGAATGCGTGCCTTCGCGCCAGCTGCGCGACAGCCGTCCCGACGGTACCGTCGCCAGGTCCGATACGGTCCTCGGCACGTCGACAGATCGTGCCGACGTGGTCGGCTGGCTGTCCATAGAAAGGCCACGGGTCGATGGCGACGATCGACGAGTGCGAGCGGGCCTTCCGCGTACTCGCCGAGCAGCTTGCCGGCGTCGATTCCGATACGCGGAAAAAGGTGGTGCTCGACCGGTCCATCACCTGCCGGATTCGCGATCTCGGGGTTATCTTCGCAGGGCAGCTGCGCGACGGCGGGTTGCACGATATCCGCCAGGTCGACAATGACGATGGGCAGCTGCGGCTTAGCGTTGACAGCGACAACCTGCTCAAACTGACCTCCGGCGAGCTCAGCTTTCTGTCTGCGTGGATGTCCGGCAAGCTGCGCGTCGACGGGAGCGTCTTCGACCTGATCAAGCTGCGATCTCTGTTCTGACCGGCCACTCAGGCAAGACCCAGCTCGGCGAACGCGGCGCGCGCCGCGGTGTCCTGCGCCTGGTGACCGTTGGCCCCACCACGCGCCCAGCTCAGGGCGCACAGTGCCCGCAGCCCGTCCATGGCTGATTCCGGCGGCGTTGAGCCCCGATAGCACAGCACCAGCACACCACCCGGCCCCGTTTGCGCGCGCCAACCTCGGCAGGTGGCAACGTTCCCGGCCTCGTCGATGTGGGGTCGCGGATGCGACTCGAGCAGGCCCGCGAGGTCGCGCGACAGGTAGCTGGGTCGTTTGACCGGCCCCGCCGCGATCAGCTCGGCCGGGTCGGTGACGCCGGTGAGCACCAACAGGCTGTCACAGCCGGCCCGGCGGGCTCCTTCGATGTCGGTGTCGAGCCGGTCCCCCACTACGAGCGGTCGCCGGGCGCTGGACCGTTCGACGGTTTCGCGGTGCATCGCCGGGTCCGGTTTGCCCGTGGACACCGGGGACAGGCCGGTCGCATGTCGCAATGCGGCCACCATCGAGCCGTTGCCGGGCAGTCGGCCGCGCGGCGACGGGATGGTCGGATCGAGGTTGGTGGCGACCCAAGGGACGCCGCGTTGGAGGGCGATCGAGCCCTCGGCCAGCATCCGCCAGTCGAGGTCCGGGGAGTATCCCTGAACCACCGCCGCGGGTTCCTCGTCAGCGCTGGTGACGGGGGTCAGGCCGCGTTCGCGGATCGCCTCGACCAGGCCGTCGGCGCCGAGCACCAGCACCTTTGCGCTGGGTTCGAGACGGTCAGCCAGATAGTGTGCAGCCGCGTGCGACGACGTGACGACGTCCTCCGGCCGTGCGGGAACACCCAAACTCGTCATGTGCCGCGCTACCACGGCAGGCGTCCGGGCCGCGTTGTTGGTGACGAATGTCAGGCGCATGCCGCGGCGCCGGGCGGCCCCCAGTGCCTCGGGCGCCCCTGGGACGGCGTCGATACCGACATAAACCACGCCGTCCAGGTCGAGCAGGGCGACGTCGTAACGATCAGCGAGCGCTTCGGTCGAACCGAGCAGGCCGAGACCCTTGTCGATTGCCATCACCGCTGCCTCGGCCCTTCGCGTCGCCGGTCCGCTCGTCCCGATGGCACCGTAGTCGGCGTCGCAGGGCTGCGTACGATCCCCTGACGTGAGCAAACGCACCGACCGAGTGGTGGCACCGAGGCTGGACGCGGCTACCCGGCGCCACGGCATGATCGCCCGATGACAGACTGCCTGTCGCTTTCGCCATTTCGGGCGCTGCGTCCGGCGGTCGATGGCACCCGGCTCGGCCGGATGCTGTGCCCGCCGTACGACGTCATCGGCGAGGAGGAGCGCCAGAAGTTGCTCGCGGCTGACCCACAGAACGCGGTGGCGGTTGTCCTGCCCCGCTCGCTGGACGGCGAAAACCCATATCTGGCGGCGGCGCGCCGCCTTGACGAATGGTCAGCGACCGGTTTGTTCGCTGTTGACGCGCGGCCCGCTCTCTACATCTACGAGATGCGCACGGCCGATGGTGGGGTGACCCGCGGGCTGTTGGGTGCGGTCGAGCTGAGCGACGCGGCCGACGGCGTGATCCTGCCGCACGAGGACACGATGGCCGGGCCAGTCGCCGATCGGCTCGCGCTCATGAGGGCCACCGAGGCGAACCTCGAACCGATCTACCTCCTCTACGACGGCGGAGGCGCTGCGTCCCACGTCGTCCGCTACGTGGAGCAGGCCACTGAGCTCGCCGCGGCGGTAACCCCGGACGGCACTTCGCATCGGCTCTGGTCGGTCACCGAACCCGATGTACACCGCCAGGTCGACACGGACCTGCGGACCAGGCGGGCGCTCATCGCCGACGGCCACCACCGCTACGCCACCTATCTCGAGCTGCAGCATGAACTGCGCGCCGTGCGAGGCGCCGGTCCGTGGGATCGCGGCCTCACCTTGCTCGTCGACTCGTCCAGCTACGGACCGCAGGTGCACGCGATCCACCGAGTCCTGCACGGGCTGGCGTTCGGGGCGGCACAGTCTCGCGCCGAGCAGGTGGCCCATGTCACGCCGGTCGCCGATCCGCGCGTGGCTCTCGCCAGCCTGGCTGACATCAGCGGGTTCGCGGCTGTGCTCACCGACGGGCAGATGAGTGCGGTGCTGACGCAACCCGACGCTGACCTGGTCGCCCGCTCGCGGGACGCTGATGCGCCCGCCGCACTCGCCGACCTCGACGTCACGGTGCTGCACCGGGTGCTGGTCGCACAGGTGTGGGACCTGCCGGATCGGGAGGACGCTGTCGGGTACGCGCACTCCGTCGACGAGGCGATCGCCGAGGCACGCAAAGCGGGCGGCACCGCGGTGCTTCTGCGCGCCACGCCGGTTGCAGCCGTCGCGGCGGTCGCGGCAGCTGGTGCCCGGATGCCGCGCAAGTCCACGCTGTTCACTCCTAAGCCGGCGTCCGGCCTGGTGATGCGCAGATTCCGGGACGATGCCTGAGCGCCTAGAGCGCCGCACGTTGCTCACGCGTCGCCATCCGGGGACGCAGGCCGGGCCCGGCGGCCCATGCGGGTCAGCTTCGCGGCAGACACGTCCACCTCGTACCGGCTCGCCGGGACTCCGCCGGCACTGCGCCAGAACCGTCGCCGGAGACTCCCGGTGACCTCGACCCGGTCTCCGGGCTGTGCGCGCAGCGCCGCGCGCCGCACCGTTGACCGGCTGGTCGAGCAGTCGATGCTGTCGACCCGGACCCTTCCGCCCGCGGGCCGCGGAACCGTCACCCGGAATGTGCAGAGCTCGTCCCCACTCGGCAGCACCCGGATCGTTGCCGGTGCCGCCAGAACGCCGCGCAGGAACACCTCGTTGTCGGCGCCTGGCGCCGGGTCACCTGTCATGACCCCATCGTCGAAGATCGCACAGCCGCCCGCCACTGCGAAGGGACGGCTGTGGACAATGCGCATCGGCCTGTGGACGACGCTCAGACCAGCTCGGCGGCGCGCTCCGCAGCGTCCGTCTCGCCCTCCACATCAAGCGCCGCGGCAGCCGCAAACCACTGCGCAGCCTCCTCGCGTCGCCCACCAGCCAGCAGCGCGTCGGCGTAGGCATACCACAGTCGCGCGGAGCCGGGCCGCGGGCGCGCTCGGTCCAGGCCCCCTCTCGCCAGGACGCTGAGCGCCGCGTCGACCTGGCCGAGATCTCGCCGAGCGCCGGCCACCACGATCAACAGCTCGGCCCGCGTCTGCGGGTCCAGCCGCGCGGTGTCCGGATCGTTGAGCATGCGCAGGGCCTGCTGCGGACGGCCGAGTGCCCGTTCGCAGTCGGCCATGATCGCAAGATTGCGCGGATCACCAGAGATCCGCCGGGCCGCACGTAGCTCGCTCAACGCCTCCGCCCACTGCTCCGCGTGGTACGCAGCCACCCCAACCGCCTCGCGCACGGCCCCGATCCGGGCCGCCCGTCCGCGCGCCGCCAGGGCATGGCGCAGCGCCAGGCCAGGGTCGGCGTCGAGCAGCTGACCGGCGGCCACGAGATGAGCAGCGACTGTCTCGGCGTTCGGCTTGGCTAGCGACCGAAGCTCTGCCCGGATCGACCGGTCCAGCAGCCCGATGTCCGTTCCCTCCGGAATCGGCGGTTCGGGGGAGCGAGCCGGCCGGGTTGCTCGCTGAGCAGCGGATCCGCCCCGACCTCTGCCCGGTGCGCCGGCTCGCCGCGTTGTGCTGCTGCGGCCCTGCGACGATCCTCCGGCTGCCCGCGTTGTGCTGCTGCGGCCCTGCGACGATCCTCCGGCGCCACCGCGCCGTGGTGCCGCCGGTCGACCTGCGTCCGCCCGGGGCTGCCTTGCCTTGGCCACGTCACCTGTCCCATCCCGACTCGGCCGGAAGATCCCTCGCCAACGAGTCTGCAGCAGCTGCCAAATAGCTGAGGGCCGCCCGGCATGCCGGGCGGCCCTCATCAACGATTTGTCCGGCGACGTCCTACTCTCCCACGCAGTGGCCCGCGCAGTACCATCGGCGCTGAGAGGCTTAGCTTCCGGGTTCGGGATGGGACCGGGCGTTTCCCTCTCGCTATGGTCGCCGAAACACTATGGAGATATCGGTCCCGGGCGTCCATCGCAGACGCTGGACCGTACCTCGGGAACCGCACAGTGGACGCGTTTATGTTTGTGGCAAGTCCTCGGCCTATTAGTACCGGTCAGCTGCATGCGTTACCGCACTTCCACTTCCGGCCTATCAACCCGGTGGTCTAGCCGGGGGCCTTACTCCATAAAGGATGGGAGATCTCATCTTGAAGCGAGCTTCCCGCTTAGATGCTTTCAGCGGTTATCCCTTCCGAACGTAGCCAACCAGCAGTGCTCCTGGCGGAACAACTGGCACACCAGAGGTTCGTCCGTCCCGGTCCTCTCGTACTAAGGACAGCCCTTCTCAAATCTCCTGCGCGCGCGGCGGATAGGGACCGAACTGTCTCACGACGTTCTAAACCCAGCTCGCGTACCGCTTTAATGGGCGAACAGCCCAACCCTTGGGACCGACTCCAGCCCCAGGATGCGACGAGCCGACATCGAGGTGCCAAACCATCCCGTCGATATGGACTCTTGGGGAAGATCAGCCTGTTATCCCCGGGGTACCTTTTATCCGTTGAGCGACACCGCTTCCACTTGCCGGTGCCGGATCACTAGTCCCAGCTTTCGCTCCTGCTCGACATGTCTGTCTCACAGTCAAGCTCCCTTGTGCACTTGCACTCGACACCTGATTGCCAACCAGGCTGAGGGAACCTTTGGGCGCCTCCGTTACTTTTTGGGAGGCGACCGCCCCAGTCAAACTACCCACCTGACACTGTCCCTGATCCGGATTACGGACCGAGGTTAGACACCCAATTCGACCAGAGTGGTATTTCAACGATGACTCCACGAGCACTGGCGTGCCCGCTTCACAGTCTCCCACCTATCCTACACAAGCCGAACCGAGCACCAATATCAAGCTATAGTAAAGGTCCCGGGGTCTTTCCGTCCTGCCGCGCGTAACGAGCATCTTTACTCGTAGTGCAATTTCGCCGAGTCTGTGGTTGAGACAGTCGAGAAGTCGTTACGCCATTCGTGCAGGTCGGAACTTACCCGACAAGGAATTTCGCTCAAGTGCTCCGTACGTCGCCGCACGGCTTGGACCATATCTTCACCTCAGTCGTCGAACCGAGGTGGCTGGCGTATGGCCTCTGAGGATTCCAGGAATCGAGATGGCTTCCGGAAGTTCATCCGCTCTGCGATTCGTGCGATTTCGCTCATGCCATCGACCGTCAGATGACGGGCCGCGTCCATGAGCTCGAGCACGCGCACAAAGTTGATGAACTCACCGGCTTTCGCCGTCCGCAGTGGGTTCTCTTCGAAGAACGGCACGATGCGCTCGGTCAGCTCTCGCCTGGATCGGACGGCCCACCGGGCCATAGGGCCTCGATGGTTATCCGCCAGGGCGTAGATGCCGATCCGACCGCAGTCGAAGTAGTGCTGCAGCTGCTCCAGTACGTGCACGCTGTGTGCTGACTGGACCACCACGAACTCCGGCTGGACCTGCCAGCCGATGCGCGCGGACCGCTGTCGAAAGATCGACACGGTGAAGCAGCCCTCGCCGTCTACAAAGCCGACAACCTACTGCTCGAAACCTGGCCTTTCCTGCTGATTGACCGCACCGGTCACATTGTCACCTCCGTCGTCCATAGCACGCTAGGGCGTACCACCGACAAGTTCGGTAGTGCCGGATACTCGGTGTTTCCAGCATATAGCCAGCTGCAGTTGCAGGATCTCTCCCGCAACGGGCAGACCCGAAGCGGCGTAATGCCTCGGGTTTCCTACCTTAGGATGGTTATAGTTACCACCGCCGTTTACTGGCGCTTAAGTTCTGAGCTTCGCTCCGAAGAGCTAACCCGTCCCCTTAACGTTCCAGCACCGGGCAGGCGTCAGTCCGTATACATCGTTTTTCAACTTCGCACGGACCTGTGTTTTTAGTAAACAGTCGCTTCTCGCTGGTCTCTGCGGCCGGCCAACGCTCGGAGAGCAAGTCTCGTCACGTCAACTGGCCCCCCTTCTCCCGAAGTTACGGGGGCATTTTGCCGAGTTCCTTAACCACAGTTCTCTCGATCGCCTCGGTATTCTCTACCTGACCACCTGTGTCGGTTTGGGGTACGGGCCGCGAAGAGCTCGCTAGAGGCTTTTCTCGGCAGCATAGGATGATCGAATTCGCCCCAATCGGCTATGCATACTGTCTCAGGCATGTGTGATGCGGATTTGCCTACATCACGCCCTACACAGTTGCCCCAGTACTACCACTCACTGGTACGACTACCTTCCTGCGTCACCCCATCGCTTACCTACTACTGGTTCGGGTCGCGCGATCCACCACTCGTCCCGAAGGATCTGCGGCTTCTGGCGCTTAGCATTACCAGGTTCGGTATGGGCGCTCTTTTGCGGGTACGGGAATATCAACCCGTTGTCCATCGACTACGCCTGTCGGCCTCGCCTTAGGTCCCGACTTACCCTGGGCGGATTAGCCTGGCCCAGGAACCCTTGGTCATCCGGCGGAGGAGTTTCTCACTCCTCTTTCGCTACTCATGCCTGCATTCTCACTCGTATGCCGTCCACGGCTGGGTTACCCCGCCGCTTCCTTCGGCATACGACGCTCCCCTACCCATCCACACACCTGGCCAACCACCCGTAGATGGAGGGCGGGCTATTGTGTGAATGTCACAGCTTCGGCGGTGTGCTTGAGCCCCGTTACATTGTCGGCGCAGAATTACTTGACCAGTGAGCTATTACGCACTCTTTAAAGGGTGGCTGCTTCTAAGCCAACCTCCTGGTTGTCTATGCGACTCCACATCCTTTCCCACTTAGCACACGCTTAGGGGCCTTAGCTGGTGATCTGGGTTGTTTCCCTCTCGACTACGAACCTTATCGCCCGCAGTCTCACTGCCGCGTTCTCACTTACCGGCATTCGGAGTTTGGCTGATTTCGGTAAGCTTGTAGGCCCCCTAGACCATCCAGTAGCTCTACCTCCGGCAAGAAACACGCGACGCTGCACCTATATGCATTTCGGGGAGAACCAGCTATCACGAAGTTTGATTGGCCTTTCACCCCTACCCACAGCTCATCCCCCAGGTTTTCAACCCTGGTGGGTTCGGTCCTCCACGCGGTCTTACCCGCGCTTCAACCTGGCCATGGGTAGATCACTTCGCTTCGGGTCTAGATCACGCGACTAGTTCGCCCTATTCAGACTCGCTTTCGCTACGGCTACCCCACACGGGTTAACCTTGCCACGTAACGCTAACTCGCAGGCTCATTCTTCAAAAGGCACGCTGTCACGACTGCACTCGAGGTGCAGCGACGCTCCAACGGCTTGTAGGCGCGCGGTTTCAGGTACTATTTCACTCCCCTCCCGGGGTACTTTTCACCTTTCCCTCACGGTACTCGTCCGCTATCGGTCACCAGGGAGTATTTAGGCTTAGCGGGTGGTCCCGCCAGATTCACAGCGAATTTCACGGGCTCGCTGCTACTTGGGGTGAGGTTCGGGAGGCATCGCGTTTTCGTCTACGGGGGTATCACCCTCTGTGCCGGACCTTCCCAAGTCCTTCGACTAACGACGACGCTTTCTGACTCCCTGCTGGTTCGGCAGAACCAGCCAAACGGCCCCACAACCCCAGATACGCAACGCCTGCCGGCTATCACGCGTATGTGGTTTGGCCTCTTCCGGTTTCGCTCGCCACTACTCACGGAATCGCGGTTGCTTTCTCTTCCTGTGGGTACTGAGATGTTTCACTTCCCCACGTTCCCTCCGCATGCCCTATGTGTTCAGGCATGGGTGACAGGACATGACTCCTGCCGGGTTTCCCCATTCGGAAATCCTCGGATCACAGCTCGGTCGACAGCTCCCCGAGGCTTATCGCAGCCCCCTACGTCCTTCTTCGGCTCCTGGTGCCAAGGCATCCACCGTGCGCCCTTATTAACTTGGCCACAAAGATGCTCGCGTCCACTGTGCAGTTCTCAAGGTACGGGCGACCCCGCCGACTGCTCGTCGCGTACGCCGCTCGTGGAGAGCCGGCGCCGTTCGACGATCGACGTGTCGGACCTGGCGCATCGGAAATCTCGATACGCCCTGAGGGCGTTTCCGCTCCCTCAGGACCCAACAGCGTGCCTACGCGCTCGTCGGTGCTCGGGCTGATGTTCCGTACTGGCAAGCAGACGTACTGACAGCCGAACCGCGAAGAACGCGAACTGGTTAGTGTTCCACCCTTGAGCACCGCGGTGGCATGAACATCCACCAACGGGTCTGGGCAGTGCTGCGTCACAGCGACTGCCAGTTGCTCCTTAGAAAGGAGGTGATCCAGCCGCACCTTCCGGTACGGCTACCTTGTTACGACTTCGTCCCAATCGCCGATCCCACCTTCGACGGCTCCCTCCACAAGGGTTGGGCCACCGGCTTCGGGTGTTACCGACTTTCGTGACGTGACGGGCGGTGTGTACAAGGCCCGGGAACGTATTCACCGCAGCGTTGCTGATCTGCGATTACTAGCGACTCCGACTTCATGGGGTCGAGTTGCAGACCCCAATCCGAACTGAGACCGGCTTTCTGAGATTCGCTCCACCTTGCGGTATCGCAGCTCTTTGTACCGGCCATTGTAGCATGCGTGCAGCCCTGGACATAAGGGGCATGATGACTTGACGTCATCCCCACCTTCCTCCGAGTTGACCCCGGCAGTCTCCTATGAGTCCCCGACATTACTCGCTGGCAACATAGAACGAGGGTTGCGCTCGTTGCGGGACTTAACCCAACATCTCACGACACGAGCTGACGACAGCCATGCACCACCTGTGCAAGGCCCTTACGGACCCCGTATCTCTACGAGATTTCCCTGCATGTCAAGCCCAGGTAAGGTTCTTCGCGTTGCATCGAATTAAGCCGCATGCTCCGCCGCTTGTGCGGGCCCCCGTCAATTCCTTTGAGTTTTAGCCTTGCGGCCGTACTCCCCAGGCGGGGCGCTTAATGCGTTAGCTGCGGCACAGACCACGTGGAATGTGGCCCACACCTAGCGCCCAACGTTTACGGCGTGGACTACCAGGGTATCTAATCCTGTTTGCTCCCCACGCTTTCGCTCCTCAGCGTCAATATCGGCCCAGAGACCCGCCTTCGCCACCGGTGTTCCTCCTGATATCTGCGCATTTCACCGCTACACCAGGAATTCCAGTCTCCCCTACCGAATTCTAGCTTGCCCGTATCGGCTGCAGGCCCGGGGTTGAGCCCCAGGTTTTCACAGTCGACGCGACAAGCCGCCTACGAGCTCTTTACGCCCAATAATTCCGGACAACGCTTGCACCCTACGTATTACCGCGGCTGCTGGCACGTAGTTGGCCGGTGCTTCTTCTGCTCCTACCGTCACTTTCGCTTCGTCGGAGCTGAAAGAGGTTTACAACCCGAAGGCCGTCATCCCTCACGCGGCGTCGCTGCATCAGGCTTTCGCCCATTGTGCAATATTCCCCACTGCTGCCTCCCGTAGGAGTCTGGGCCGTGTCTCAGTCCCAGTGTGGCCGGTCGCCCTCTCAGGCCGGCTACCCGTCGTCGCCTTGGTAGGCCGTTACCCCACCAACAAGCTGATAGGCCGCGGGCCCATCCCTAGCCAGAATCCTTTACAAATCCAAGGATGCCCTCGGATTTCATATCCGGTATTAGACCCGGTTTCCCGGGCTTATCCCAGTGCTAGGGGCAGGTTGCCCACGTGTTACTCACCCGTTCGCCGCTAGGGCTCCTTCCCGAAGGAAAGGCCTCGCTCGACTTGCATGTGTTAAGCACGCCGCCAGCGTTCGTCCTGAGCCAGGATCAAACTCTCCGTGTAGGTATGTATGACTCCCGCACCAAGACGTGCGGTGTGTCGACACAGAAAGTTGCCGCTCGCGCGGCATGATCGCTGGTCATACGAGCTGGTAACACCTCTGCGATAGCAGAAGATGTAAATCACCCTCTGCGACAGCAGAAGATGTAATCATTGCTCGATGTACCAAAGGAATCGTTTGTGCGGTCGAGTGACCACACAGACGAGGTTATGCTTTTGGCACTAACTTTCGGCACGCTGTTGAGTTCTCAAGGAGCGGACGCACACCGGGGCGTCCTCTCGGACGACTTCGGGGCAACCCATGAAACTCTACTCGGTCGGCTCCGCTCGGTCAAACCTGACCAGCACCGCCCGATACCCACCATGTTCACCGTGCGGACACCCGCATTGCCGGAATCTGGGGGTTTGCGGAACGCGCTGCAGTGGCGAATCCGGACGCCGGACAGCGACGTGACGGTAGTCGCGGCCGGATCGCCCGTCAACTCGTCCCGGCCGATACGTCACTGCGGCGGCGCAGCCGCACCCCTCTGCGCTTGCCAACCGTCAGCACCGACCCCGCGAGGCGTTCGACGGGCAGGTCGTACTCCTTGACCCCGAGCGGCTGCCCGTTGATGCGAACCGCCCCCTCGTCGACCAGCCGGCGTGCCGCGCTCGAGCTCGCGGCCAGGCCAACGGATCTCAGCACACCGGGCACGTGGACGAATTCACCGTCCGGCAAGGCAAACTCGGGCACATCGGCAGGCAGCTCGCCGTACTTGTGGATCGCGTCGAACCGCTGCTCCGCAGCTGTTGCCTGCTCCGCGCCGTGGTACAGCGTGACGATCTCTCGGGCGACCCGGCGTTTGGCGGCGTTGGCCGCGCTCCCGCCGGCACTCACGTCGCGCTCGATCTGTTCCGCGTCGCGTGGACGCAGGCCGGCGCACAGTTGGGCGTAAAGGCCGACGATCGAGTCGGGGATGCTCATCAGCTTGCCGAATTGCTCGTCGGCGGTGTCGTTGATGGCGATGTAGTTGTCGAGGGACTTGCCCATCTTCTCGACGCCGTCGGTGCCGATGAGCAGCGGGACGGTTAGCACGGCCTGCGGTGCCTGGCCGCGCGAACGCTGCAGCTCACGCCCGACCAGGTTGTTGAACGTCTGGTCGGTGCCGCCGAGCTCGATGTCGGCTCGGACCTCGACGGAGTCGATGCCCTGCAGCAGTGGGTAGATGAACTCCGACAGGCTGATCGGCTGATGGGCGGCGAACCTGCGGGCGAAGTCATCACGTTCGAGCAACTGGGCAACCGTGAACTGGCGGGTGTAGTCGAGCAGCTCGGCGACCTGCATACTGCCGAGCCAGTCGGCGTTGTTGACTACCTCGGTGCGATCCCGGTCGAGGATGCGCATCAGCTGGTCGAAGTAGCCCTTGGCGTTAGCGATCACCTCGTCGGCGCTGTGTGCCACGCGGGTCGTCGTGCGACCGGACGGGTCGCCGACCTGACCGGTGAAGCCACCGACAACCAGCACCGCCGTATGGCCGAAGTCCTGGAACTGCCGCAGCTTGCGCAGGACGACCGCGTGGCCGAGCGTCAGATCGACGCCGGACGGATCGATCCCGAGCTTGACCCGAAGCGGGCGCTGCTCGCGATGAGCCGCCAGCAGCCGCTCGGCCAGGCCGTTCTCCGGCAGGATCTGTGCGGAGCCGGCGGCCAGAACGTCATGGGCCTCACGCAGCTCGGGAGGCAGCGTTGCGTCACTCACGAGCGTCAGTCTGCCGGGACGGCGCAACGCCGGTGCGCCCACCCGGGCGGTAGGCCGAGACGCTGGGCTCGGCAGCAAGCCAGAATCGCCAGGGCCGGTCAGTGGCCGCGGCGATCCCCACGCGCCGTCCGGTGAGCACCTGACGACCGGCCCGCGCCGGCATCGACTCCAGCTGGACGACCGAATCCGCGGCGCACAAGTCAGTTCCGTCCTGGTCTCGTCCAAGGCCGAGGCTGGCGGCGAGCCGGGCCGGGCCGCGGGCGAACTCGGCGGGTCCGCGAGCCGTCGGGCGCCGCTGCGCTGCGATCTGTGTCCCGCGGACCACCTGCCCGGCGCGCAGCAGAATCGCCGAGGCCTTGCCTGCGGGGCCGCACACGACATTTGCGCACCAGTGCATGCCGTAGGTGAAGTACACGTACAGGTGCCCCGCCGGACCGAACATGACGGCATTGCGCGCCGTGCGGCCCCGGAAAGCGTGCGAGGCCGGGTCGTCGACGCCCTCGTACGCCTCGACCTCGGTCAACCTGACGGCAACCTCCGACCCGCCCACCCTCGACACGATGACCGCGCCGAGCAGCCGCGGAGCAAGCCGGGTCGCCGGCAGCCCCAGGCGAGCCCGTTCGACCGTCATCGGCCACGTGCCCAGTCGTCTTGCCGGCCGATCACCTCGGACAGCCGGCCGGCTTGCTCGACCACTCGCTCGGGTGCCGTGCCTCCGAACGAGGCGCGGGACGCGACCGATCCCGGAACCGTGAGCACGTCGCGCACCTCGGGCGTCAGCTCGTCAGAGACCGCCGCGAAGTCGGCGTCGCTGAGCTCGGCGAGCTCGATCCCGCGCCGCTCGCAGATGCGCACGCACTCGCCGGCCAGCTGGTGGGCCACCCGGAACGGTACGCCGCGGCGCACCAACCACTCGGCGATGTCTGTCGCCAGCGAAAACCCCGTAGCCGCAAGCGATTCGAGACGGGCGGTGTCAAACGCGAGCGTCTCGATCATTCCGGTACACGCCGGCAGCAGCAGATGCAGGGTGTCGACGGCGTCGAAGACCGGTTCCTTGTCTTCTTGCAGGTCCCGGTTGTAGGCCAGGGGCAGGCCTTTGAGCGTGGCGAGCAGGCCGGCGTGGTCGCCGATCAGCCGGCCGGCCTTGCCCCGTGCCAACTCGGCCACGTCCGGGTTCTTCTTCTGCGGCATGATCGACGAGCCGGTGGAGAACGCATCGTCAAGGGTCACGAACGAGAACTCCTCGGTCGCCCAGAGGATGATCTCTTCGGCGATCCGCGACAGGTCGACGGCGAGCATTGTGATGGTGAAGGAGAATTCCGCGACCACGTCGCGGGAGGCGGTCGCGTCGATGGAATTCTCGCAGGCGCCGGCGAAGCCCAGGTCGTGCGCGACGGCCTGTGGGTCGAGGCCCAGCGACGACCCGGCGAGCGCCCCTGCCCCGTACGGGCTCAGCGCGGCCCTGCCGTCCCAGTCGCGCAGCCGGTCGACGTCGCGGGCCAGCGCCCAGCAGTGTGCGAGCAGATGATGCGACAGCAGCACCGGCTGGGCGTGCTGCAGGTGCGTCCGTCCTGGCATCGCGACGGCGAGATGCCGCTGCGCCTGACCGGTCAGCGCACGCACGAGTCCGAGCGTCTCGAGGCTGAGCGAGCGGGCTTCGTCGCGTAGGTACATCCGAATCAGGGTGGCGATCTGGTCGTTGCGGGACCGGCCCGCGCGCAGCCGGCCGCCCAGGTCCTCCCCGACCCCCTCCAGCAGCCCCCGTTCGAGGGCGGTATGCACGTCCTCGTCCTCCGGGCGTGGAGCGAACGCGCCGGATACGACGTCGGCAGCCAGCCGCCGCAGGCCGTCGAGCATCCGGCGCAATTCGTCGTCGGTCAGCAGGCCCGCCGCGTGCAGGGCCCGGGCGTGCGCCACTGAGCCCGCGATGTCGTACCGCGCGAGCCGCCAATCGAAGGACGTCGAGCGCGACAGCGCCGTGAGGGCGTCCGCAGGGCCGCCGCCGAACCGGCCACCCCAAAGTCTCGTCGGCTCTTCGCGCGTCACGAGCGCAGGTCGCGCCGCGCGGCGATGCGGCTTGGCAGCCCCCAGAGCTGGACGAATCCCTTGGCAAGCGATTGGTCGAACGTGTCGCCGGTGTCGTAGGTGGCCAGGTGGAAGTCGTACAGCGAGCCCGCGCCGCGGCGCCCGGTGGCGACTGCGCTGCCGCCCCACAGCCGCAGCCGGACGTCGCCGGTGACGTGCTGTTGCGAGGAATCAACGAATGTGTCCAGCGCGCGTTTGAGCGGGCTGAACCATAGGCCGTCGTAGACGAGTTCGGTCCAGCGCTGCTCGACGCCGAACTTGAACCGGCGCAAGTCACGCTCGACGGTCAGGTCCTCCAGCTCCCGATGGGCGGTGATGACAGCGGTCGCCCCAGGTGCCTCGTACACCTCTCGGCTCTTGATCCCCACCAGCCGGTCCTCGACCATGTCCAGCCGGCCGACGCCCTGCGCGCCGGCCCGCCGGTTGAGCTCGAGGATCCCGTCCAAGACCGACACGTTCCTGCCGTCGATCGCCGTCGGCACACCGTCGGTGAACGAGATGACCACCTCGTCCGCGCCGCCGCCGGGCGGGGAAGTGTAGGCGTAGAGGTCCTCGATCGGAGAGTTCCACGGGTCTTCGAGGAATCCCGTCTCGACGGCCCGACCCCACAGGTTCTGATCGATCGAGTACGGGGAACGCGTGGATTGGTCGATCGGCAGGCCCTTGTCCTCGGCGAACATGATCGCGTTGTCCCGCGTCATCCCGCTGTCGCGGACCGGGGCGAACACCGCGAGGTCGGGGTCCAGAGCGGCAATCCCGACCTCGAACCGCACCTGATCGTTGCCCTTGCCGGTGCACCCATGGGCCACCGTGTCGGCAGCATGCCGCTTCGCGGCCGCGACCAGGTGCTTCGCGATCACCGGACGGGACAGCGCGCTGACCAACGGATACCGCTCCATGTAGAGCGCGTTGGCCCGCAGCGCGGGAAGGCAGTACTCCTCGGCGAACTCTTGCTTGAGATCCAGCACCTCGGCCTCGACGGCGCCGCAGTCGAGAGCCCGCTTGCGGATGACGTCCAGATCCTCGCCGCCCTGTCCGACGTCGGCAGCCACCGCCACGACCTCGGCGCCGGTCTCCGCGGCGATCCAGCCGATCGCCACCGACGTGTCGAGGCCGCCGCTGTATGCGAGAACTACCCGGTTGGTCATGTCCCTATCTCCTATATCGGTGTGGCAGCTGGACGAGCTGACTGGCGAGCTCGGGGCCACCGTCGCGGTCACGGGCGACGACGAGAACAGTGTCGTCGCCGGCGATGGTGCCGACGATGTGCGGCAGACCGGCTCGATCCACGGCGGAGGCGAGGAAGTGCGCCGCGCCCGGCGGGGTACGCAGCACCGCCAGATTCCCGCTCGCTTCGGCTGAGACGAGCAGTTCGCCGATCAACCGCGCAAGCCGCTGGGGCGGCGCGTCGTCAGAGGCTCGCGCGGTGAGCGGAGCGCCGTCCTCGGGCACGACGTAGACCGGCAACCCGCCGTCGGGCGTACGCAGCTTCACCGCGCCCAGCTCGTCGAGGTCGCGGCTGAGTGTCGCCTGGGTAACGTGCACGCCGGCCCTGTCCAATGCAGCGGCCAGTTCTGCCTGCGAGTGCACCGCGTGCTCGGCCAGGATGCCGACGATGCGGGCGTGCCTGGCAGCGCGGCCGTTGACCTCATGTGCCGTCGGGCGTTTCGGCTTCCCCGTCATCCGGCTCGCTCCAGCAGCCAGCAGAGCAGCGCCTTCTGCGCGTGCAGCCGGTTCTCGGCCTCGTCCCATACCACGCTGTGCGGGCCGTCGATGACCTCGGCCGATATCTCCTTGCCCCGATACGCAGGCAGGCAATGCAAGACGATCACATCGCGCGCCGCTCGCTTGAGGGCGTCCTCGTCGACGGCGAACTCGGCGAACGGCGCAGCCGGCTGTTCCTCCTGACCCATCGACACCCACGTGTCGGTGGCGATCACGTCCACACCGTCGAACGCCGCGTGCGGATCGGCGGTGGTGATCACGGATCCCCCCGTGCCAGCGGCGATGCGCGCGGCGCGTGCCAGACGTCGGGGTCGGGCTGATGGCTCGCCGGCCCGCTGACGCGGACGTGCATGCCCGCAGCGGCACCGCCGAGCAGGTAGGAGTGGGCCATGTTGTTCGCGGCATCGCCGACGTAGCTGAGCGTCAATCCGGCCAGCTTTCCCTTGTGTTCCCGGATCGTCTGCAGGTCGGCGAGGACCTGGCACGGGTGGAACCGATCGGTGAGCGCATTGACCACAGGCACCGTGCTGGCGGCCGCCATCGCCTCGATGTGTCCCTGAGCGAAGGTCCGCCAGACGATCGCCGCTACCTGCCTGGCGAGCACGCGTGCGGTGTCCTCGATCGTCTCCCCACGCCCGAGCTGAGTTGTTTGGGCGTCTATGACGAGCGGGTACCCACCCAGCTCGGCGATGCCGACGCTGAACGAGACCCGCGTGCGGGTCGACGGCTTGTCGAAGATGACCGCCACCGCCCGCGGTCCGGCGAGCGGCTGCCGAGCCAGCCGGTTGGCCTTGATCTGGTCGGCGAGGTCTAGCACCTCCACCAGTTCGGCCGGGCTCAGGTCGTCGTCGCGCAGGAAATGCCGCTGGCTTGCCTGTCCTTCGCGCGAGCGCTCATCGCCGAATTCGCTCCGCACGGTGTCTCCGGCGCCCGCTTCGCGGGCAAGCGACGCTCACTCATCCGACCACACCTGACGCAGCGCGGCGTCCAGCCGCGGGATCGCGTCGTCGACGTCGGCCTCGCTGAGAATCAGCGGCGGGGCAAGGCGGATAACATCCGGCTTGACCGCGTTCACCAGCAGACCGTTGCCTCGCGTGGCGGCCTCGACCGCGAGGGCCTGCTCGGCGGTCAGGGTGAGGGCCCGCCATAGCCCGGCACCCCGGATCCCGCCGGCCAGTGGGTTATCGAGCGAACCGAGCCGCTCGGCGAGGTACTCACCGACGCGCTTGGCCGAGCCGAGCAGGTCGTCGTCGGCGATGGTCTGTCAGCACCGCGAGCGCCGCCGCGCAGGCAACCGGGTTGCCGCCGAACGTGCTGCCGTGCTCGCCCGGTACGAACAGCCGTCCGGCCGCGCCGAGGCCGATGCACGCCCCGATCGGCAGGCCTCCGCCGAGGCCTTTGGCCAGCGTAAGCACGTCTGGCCGGATGCCCTCGGCCAGGCTGGCGAACCAGTGGCCGGTACGCCCGATGCCGCTCTGCACCTCGTCGACGACCAGCAATGCCCCACTGGCGTCGCAGATCTCGCGGGCCGCCGCTAGGTAACCGGCAGGAGGCGGGACGACGCCGCCCTCACCGAGCGTGGGTTCGAGGAACAGTGCGGCCGTCGTGTCGTCGACGGCCGAGCGCAGCGCGCCCACGTCGCCGTAGTCGACGAACGTGACCGGCCCCGGCAGCGGCGCGAACGGCTCCCGTTTGGCGGCGTTGCCGGTGATCGACAGCGCGCCCAGGGTTCGGCCGTGGAAGCTGCCGTGTGCCGCCACCCAGCCTCGCCTGCGACCGCCCGGGTCGAGTCGCCGGCCGTGCAGGCGGGCGAGCTTGAGGGCGCACTCGTTGGCCTCGGCGCCGCTGTTGGCGAAGAAGACCCGGCCGTCGATGCCGACCAGGTCGAGCAGCCGCTCGGCCAGCCGGACGCCGGGCTCGTGGATTGCCAGGTTGGACGTGTGGGCGAGCTTGGCCACCTGACCTTGGACGGCGTCGACGACGGCCGGGTGTGAGTGGCCGAGTGACGAGACGGCGATCCCGCCGACGAAGTCGAGATATTCGCGACCATCGACGTCCCACACGCGCACTCCGTTGCCGTGGTCGAGCGCGATCGGCGGGGTGCCGTAGTTGTCCATCATGACGGCGCCCCAACGCTCCTGCAGCGCCCTCGTCAGGTTCACGACTGCTCCTTGTTCGGCAGCACCATCGTGCCGATGCCTTCGGTCGTGAACACCTCGAGTAACAGCGCGTGCGGCACGCGTCCGTCCAGGACGTGGGCGCGCTGTACGCCGCCCTCCACGGCGCGCACGCATGCTTCCATCTTCGGCACCATCCCGGCCGACAGCGCAGGCAACAGCGCGGCCAGATCGTCGGCCCGGATTGTGCTTATCACCTCGGTGCTGGCCGGCCAGTCGGCGTAGAGGCCCTCGACGTCGGTGAGGACGATGAGCTTCTCGGCGTTCAGGCCCACCGCCACTGCCGCCGCAGCAGTGTCGGCATTCACGTTGTAGGACAAGCCATCTGCGCCGCGGGCCACGGTCGCGACCACCGGTATCCGGCCGGCGTCCAGCAGCGCGGTGATCGTGCTCGGGTCGACGGCTACCACGTCACCGACCTGGCCGACGTCTACCAGCTCGCCGTCGACAACAGCCAGCCGGCGCTCGGCCGTGAGCAGCCCGCCGTCCTCACCGGAGAGGCCGACCGCGAACGCGCCGTGGTCGTTGATCAGGTTGACGACCTCGCCGTTGACCTGGCCCACCAGCACCATTCGGACGATGGCCATCGCCTCGGGAGTGGTCACCCGCAGGCCGCCTCGGAACTCACTCTGGATGCCGAGCCTGCCGAGGTGTTCGGTGATCTGTGGTCCCCCGCCGTGTACCACGACAGGCTTCAGGCCCGCGTAGCGCAGGAAGACGATGTCCTCGGCGAAGGCCTGTCGCAGGTGCGCCGAGGTCATCGCGTTGCCGCCGTACTTGACGACCACGATCTTGCCGTGGAAGCGCTCGAGCCACGGCAGTGCGTCGACGAGGATGGCCGCCTTGGCCAGCGCCACGTCCTGGTCGCGAGCGTTCATGAGGAGTACGCCGAGTTCTCCTCGACGTAGCCGTGCGACAGATCGTTCGTGAAGATCGTCGCGGCCCGTTGCCCGCTGTGCAGATCCACACCGATGCTGACCTGTCGTCCGCAGAGGTCGACCAGACTGCGCGGCTCGCCGGCGGCACCCCCCCGGCAGACCTGCACGCCGTTGATCGCCACGTCCAGCTGATCGGGATCGAACGCCGCGCGAGTCGTCCCGATCGCCGCCAGCACCCGACCCCAGTTGGGGTCGTTGCCGAACAGCGCGCACTTCAGCAAGTTGCTTCGGGCGATGGCACGACCGACTTCCACGGCGTCGTCCTCGGACGCCGCGCCGCGGATCTCGATGGCGATCTCCTTGGTGGCCCCCTCCGCGTCGGCCAGCAGCTGCCCGGCGAGCGAGCCACAGACCTCGGTGAGCAGCTCGGTCAGCTGGTCGACGGACGGCGTGGCATCGCCCGCACCGCTGGCCATCAGCAGCACCGCGTCGTTCGTCGACATGCAGCCGTCGGCGTCGATGCGATCGAACGTGCTCGCCGCGGCCGCCCGCAGCGCCTTGTCCGCGGTAGCCGTGTCGACGAACGCGTCGGTGGTCAGCACGCAGAGCATGGTGGCCAGGCTCGGGGCGAGCATGCCGGCGCCCTTCGCCATGCCACCCACCGTCCAGCCGTCCGGGTGGTGGCTGGCCGCCTGCTTGGCGACCGTATCCGTGGTCCGGATGGCGTTCGCGGCGTCGTCGCCACCGTTCGGGCCGAGAGTCGAGATCGCAACGTCGACACCGCGTAGCAGTTGCGGCATCGGCAATCGCTCGCCGATCAGTCCAGTCGAGCAGACCAGTACGTCCCCGGCACCAATTCGCAGCCCCGCCGCCACCCGTTCAGCCGTGTGGTGGGTGTCGGCGAACCCGGCCGGTCCGGTGCACGCGTTGGCACCTCCGGAGTTGAGGATCACCGCACGGGCTCTGCCGTCGGCGATCGCCTGCTGCGACCAGAGCACTGGCGCGGCCTTCACCCGGTTGGCCGTGAAGACCGCAGCTGCCAGGTCGGACGGACCGTCGTTGACGACGAGCGCGACATCGCGGGCGCCGCTCGGCTTCAAGCCCGCGGCGACGCCCGCGGCACGAAACCCCCGTGCCGCCGTCACGCTCATGGGGCGACCCCGTCTACTGACAAGCCAGCCGTCTCGGGCAGCCCCAGCATCAGGTTGGCGTTCTGCACGGCCTGGCCGGCAGCCCCCTTGCCGAGGTTGTCGATCGCACACGTCACGATCATTCGCCCGGAGCTCACGTCGATCGCAGCTTGCAGATGCGCCGAGTTCGATCCGGCGGTCGCCGCGGTGTGCGGCTGCTGGCCCTCGTCCAGCAGGTGCACGAACGGCTCGCCCTCGTAAGCCGCGGAAAGTACGGCGCGCACCTCGGCGACGCTAACCTTTGCGGCGGGACGGGCGGTGACTGTGGCGAGAATGCCCCGCGGCAGGGGGGCAAGGACGGGCGTGAACGTCAGGGTCTTGGCGCCGGCCGCCTGCAGGATTTCCGGGACGTGCTGATGCACACCGACCTTGTAGGGCGACAGGTCACCCATGACCTCGCTGCCGAGCAGATTGCCCTTCAGCCCGCGCCCCGCGCCGGACGTGCCGCTAGCGCCGACCACGACCACATCGTGGGCCTGGGCGATTCCGGAGGTGATCAGCGGAGCGAGCGCGAGGATCGTGGCCACCGCGTAGCACCCGGTGTTGGCCACCCGATCAGACTCGGCAATGAGCTCGCGTTGCCCCGGCAGTTCCGGCAGGCCGTACGTCCAGGCACCGTAGTAGTCGCCGCCGTAGTAATGCGCGTGGGCGCCCGGGTCGGTGAGCCGATGGTCTGAGCCGAGGTCGACGACCTTGGTGCTGTCCGGTAGTCGTGCCGCGAAGGGGCCGGACTGACCGTGCGGCAGCGCGAGGAAGACGAGGTCAGCGCCACCGACTGCGTCCGCCGTCGTGGGGCCCAGCTTCAGCGAGGCGAGCGAGCGCAGGCCGGGGTGCACGTCGCTGAGCCGCTCGCCGGCGTTTCCGTGTGCCGTCGCGGCCACCACGTCGACATCCGGATGGGCCGAGAGCAGCCGCAACAGCTCCCCGCCCGCGTAGCCACTGGCACCGGCGACCGCGACCCGACATCCCACTTGCAGTATTATTCGCTATCTCGCATCTTCATGCAAGCCCAACACGACGGGCCGGCGTCGTCGTGGACACGTCGGCGGGGTGGACGAACGCGCCCACGCCCGCGGGCCGTGACATCAGGAAGGATTCAGCACAACCCGCCGGGCACGGAGGTCGAGCAGAGGTTGTGGACGAAGACGTTGCCTGTGCCGCTGCCGTCCCAGAAGATGTCCGGCTCGTTGCCCGTGATGACGTTGGCCCTGACGACATTCCCGTTAGGCGTGGACCCACCAAACGGTGTGGAGTCGATAACGGCGACGCCGCCCGTGAATGCGGATGGGCCGGACGGCGTGTTTCCGGTGACGACGTTGCCAGTGACGAGGTAGTCGTCCGGACCGACGAGGGCGATCCCGAGACCCGACAGCGGCCGGGCCTCCTCGCTTGGCGGACATGCCTTGGTGTTGTTACGCACCTCGTTTCCGATCAGCCGCCAGTCACCAGCCGACACGTTCTCGCCGGTCGATGTCTCGTTGGTATCCAGACCGAGGATGCCGACACAGTTCCCGCTGACACTGTTGCCGGCCACCAGACCGTGCCGAGAGTCGCGCAAGAAGATGCCGGACTGAGACCCAACCGACGTGTTGCCTGCTACCAGACCCTGCGGCATCCTCGGTGTCACCGATATAGAAGCCGGCCTCCTCGGCATTGCTCGCGAAGTTTCCGATGAACGAGACGCCGTGTGACCCGAAGGCCGCGACGCCATACTCGCCGTCGTTCTCCGCGCGCACGTGCGTGACGGTGAACCCGTCAGTCGCCTGGAACCCGAAGACCCCGAAGCCATCGAACCCGCGGACGGTGAGATTGCTGATCGACACCTTGCCGCCGGGTGCGAATGCGCAGATGCCGTTGGGGCCACAATCGCTCGGCGCGGCACCTGGCTCGAGCACGGTGCCTGGCCCGGGTATCGAAAGGCGATTGTCTGCACTCTAGGGGTGAACACTGGATCGGGGAACACCGCGCGCTGGCCTGGGGCGCCCCGCTGTCGGGCGGCGCACCACCGGGACTCCGGGGCTCGGTTATCCAGCTGGAGACAGCGGCCCCGGATCAGACCTGCCGGCTGGGCCTCGGCGACGGGAGCGCGGGAAGATAGCCGGATGCGACCGGCCCGACGTATCGGTGTGGTACTGCACCCGTCTCGCGACACCACCGGCATCGTCGAGCAGCTGCGCCGGTGGAGCGAGCAGGCAGATCGAGCCGTCTGCTCGATCGACGACGCGACCTCACAGCTGCCGGCCGGCATCGTGGCGCAGTGCGATGTGCTGCTGGCGGCCGGGGGCGACGGCACAGTGTTGCGTGCCCTGCACCGCGGCGCCGCGGCGGGCGTCGCGGTCCTCGGGGTTAACCTCGGCCGGCTGGGCTTTCTGGCGGAAATCGACGTGCCTGCCCTACCGCGGGCCCTCGAACGTCTCGGCCGGGGCGACTACCACGTCGAGCTGCGCCATGGGTTGTGCCTGGCGGGGGCTTCGTTGTCCTGCCAGGAGTTCGGGACCACGGCGTTCAACGACGTCGTCTTCAACCGGGTCCCCGGCCGCGGTCAATCAGCGATCGCCGTTACGGTCAACGGCGACGTCCTCGCCCGTTGGTGGGGCGACGGCGTCATCGTGGCCACTCCGACCGGCAGTACGGCGTACTCCTTCGCCGCTGGCGGCCCGATCGTCTCACCCCGACTCGGCGCCTGGGTCGTCACGCCGCTGGCCCCGCACGGGACGTTTCACGGATCCTTCGTCTTGTCGGGCGAGGAGACGGTGCAGGTCGACGTGTTGCGCCCTGGAGGTCCGGTCGCTGTTGAGCTTGACGGTCTCCCCGCTGGGACGGCCGCACCCGGCGACGCGATCACGCTGACCGGAACGGACAGAGTGGGGCAGCTGATCCGCCTGGACGGCCATTCCTTCTACCACCGAGCCCGCCGCAAGCTGCAGCTGAACGACCCGCCTCAGCTGCGCCCGCCGGACTGAACCCGCCATCGGTTCAGGAGCGCACCCTGGCCCCGGTGACCTGGGCGGCGCGGGCCACGGCCGCGTCCCGGGCGACCGCGGCTTCCTCGATGGTCAGCGTCCGATCCGATGCGCGGAACCGCAGTGCGAACGCGAGGGACTTCAGTCCGGCGCCGAGCCGGTCGGCATCGACGTAGACGTCGAAGAGCCGGACGGACTCCAGCAGCTCACCGGCGCCCTCACGCAGCGCCACCAGGACGTCCGCCGACGGCAGGTCGGACCGGACGACGAGAGCGACGTCGAGCAGCACCGGCGGGTAAGTCGACAGCGTCGGCGTCGGGGCCGGGGCCGGCGGTTCGAACGCGTCGAGATCGAGCTCCATCGCACAGGTGCGCGCCGGCAGGCCCAGCGTGCCGATCACCCTCGGATGCAGCTCGCCCGCGTGCCCGACGAGAGCGCCGCCGAGGAACAATGCGGCGCACCGGCCCGGATGCCACGGCGCGAGGTCGCCACGCTCGACGGTGAGCTCCGCCCTGGCCGCCGCGGCCACCACCCGCGCAGCGTCGACAGCGTCGGCCCAGGTCGCGGCCCGCGCGGAACCCCACCAGCCGGGACGTTCGACGTCGCCGGCCAGGACAACGGCGAGATGCCGGGGCTGGTCGGGAACCGCCGCGTCCAGCGCGGCGACCTCGTTGTCCGACGGTCGGTGTGCGACGCCAGGATGCGGCGCCGGCGGTGCGTCAAGCCGGGGCAGGTACACCAGGCCGACCTCGAACAGCGCCAGATCGCGGTTGCCTCGCCCGACGTTGCGCTGCAGGGTGGCAAGCAGGCCGGGCAGCAGCGATGTGCGCAGCTGTGGCTCCGCATCGGACAGCGGGTTAGCGAGCAGCGCGGCACCCCGACGTGGGTCATCGGCGGGCAGGCCGAACGCCTCGTGTACTGATGGCGCGACGAACGGGTAGCTGAGGACCTCGGCGAATCCCGCGGCCGCGACGGCGCGTGAGATCGTCCGGCGCAGCCGCTGCCCTGCCGTCAACCCCCGTCCCGGCGGTGGCGTGGGCAGCGCCGACGGGATCTTGTCGTACCCCTCGAGACGCACCACCTCCTCGACCAGGTCCGCCGGGTCGGTGAGGTCTGGGCGCCAGCTGGGCGGGACGACATGGAGCAGCTCGCCGTCCAGGTCGACGTCGCAGCCGACCTTGGTGAGCCACTGCACGACCGTCCTGGCGTCGATCGGCATCCCCGCGATCCGCGCGGGACGGGGCGCGTCCAGCACGATCTCGACGGGTGCCGGGCCCGGGCCCACGACCGTGAACCCATCGACTGCCGTCGCGCCGCCGAGCTCGACGAGCAGATCGACGCAGCGCTGCAGCGCCACGGCCGCAATGCCTGGATCGACGCCTCGCTCGAACCGTTTCGCGGCCTCGCTGGGCAGCTTGTGCCGGCGCACCGCCCGGGAAATCGTGGTCGGCTCCCAGTGCGCAGCCTCGAGCACCACGTCCGTCGTAGACGAGTCGATCTCGGTGGTGGCTCCGCCCATCACCCCCGCCAGCGCGATAGGTCCGGAGTCGTCCGTCACGAGCAGGTCGTCCGGGTCGAGGTCCCGTACGGCCCCGTCGAGAGTGGTGAGCTTCTCCCCCGCCGCCGCGCGGCGCACGACGATAGTGCCGGTCAGTTTCCTCCGGTCGAACGCGTGCAGCGGCTGACCGGTCTCAATCATGACGTAGTTGGTGACATCGACGGCAAGCGAGATCGGCCGCATTGCCGCGGCCCGCAGGCGCCGGCGCATCCACTCCGGCGAGGGCGCCGACGAGTCGAGCCCGGTTACCACCCGCGCCGAGAACTGGTCGCAACCGACAGGATCATCGACGACGACCGGGTAGGCGACCTCGTCGACTGGCGGTGGGGGTGCCGTTACCTCCCCAAACTCAACGTCAAACGCCGCGGCGGCCTCGCGCGCCAGCCCGCGTACCGACAGGCAGTAGCCGCGGTCGGGTGTCACGGCAATGTCGAGCACCGCGTCCCGCAGCCCCAGTACGTCCAGGGCGTCGTCGCCGGGCTTTGCAGCGTCCGGCGCGAGCACCAGGATGCCCGCATGATCATCGCCGATGCCCAGTTCACGAACAGAGCAGATCATCCCGTCGGACACGTGGCCGTACGTCACGCGCGCGCTGATCGCGAAGCTGCCCGGGAGCACAGCTCCCGGCAACGCGACAACGACCAGGTCGCCTACCGCGAAGTTGAGGGCCCCGCAAACGATGCCGCGCGGCTGTTGTTCGCCTACCTCGACAGAGCACCACCGGATCGTCTTGCCGTTCTTCTGCGGCTCGTCGTCGGCCGACAGGACGCGCCCGACGATGATCGGACCCGACATGCCCTCGGCCGGCGATTCGACGCGTTCGACCTCCAGGCCGACGCGCACCAGGGCGTCGCCGAGCGCGCGCGGCGTTGTGCCGGACGGCAGCGCGACATGTTCGGCCACCCAGCTCACTGGCGCGCGCATCAAGCCTCCATGCCGAATGCCTGGGTGAAGCGCACGTCGCCTTCGACCATGTCGCGCATGTCCGCGGCGTTGTTGCGGAA
This sequence comes from uncultured Actinomycetota bacterium, assembly GCA_963839175.1. Taxonomy (GTDB): domain Bacteria; phylum Actinomycetota; class Actinomycetes; order Mycobacteriales; family Jatrophihabitantaceae; genus CAWIUB01. Next base: position 151,987 of record CAWIUB010000030.1, on the reverse strand, counting down.
CATCATCGTGCGCTCGATGCCCATGCCGAAGGCGAATCCGCTGTACCGGTCAGGATCGATGCCGCAGGCGCGCAGAACGCGAGGATTCACCATCCCGCAGCCACCCCACTCGATCCAGCCTTCGCTGTCACACGTGCGGCACGGCCGGTCGGGATTGCCCATCGACTCGCCGCGGCAGACGAAGCACAGCAGGTCTGGCTCGGCGGACGGCTCGGTGAACGGGAAGTAGGACGGCCGCAGCCGGCTGACGATGCCCGGGCCGAACAACGCCTGTGCCATGTGGTCGAGCGTTCCCTTGAGGTGGGCCATGGTGATGCCCTCGTCTACCACCAGCCCTTCGAGCTGGTGGAAGACCGGGGTGTGCGTGGCGTCCAGCTCGTCGGTGCGGAACACCTTGCCGGGGCAGACCACGTAGATCGGCGGCGTGCGCGCCAGCATGGTCCGGGCCTGCACGGGCGACGTGTGCGTCCGCAGCACCAGGCCGGAGCCCTCGCTCCCGACGAAGAAGGTGTCCATGAGCGAACGTGCCGGATGGTCGGGCGGCATGTTCAGCGCGTCGAAGTTGAACCACTCGGCCTCGATCTCGGGGCCCTCGGCCACCTCGTAGCCCATCGGGACGAACACGTCCTCGAGCAACTCCTGCAAGGTCGTGAGCGGGTGGCGGGCGCCGTCGAGCCGACGGTCCCACGGCAGTGTGACGTCGACCGCTTCCTCGACCAGGGCCCGGACATCGCGCTGGGCTTCCAGTTCCGTTTGCCGAGCGTCCAAGGCCGCCTTGATCGCACCGCGGGCCTGGCCGACGCGCTGGCCGGCGGCAGCCCGGGCTGCGGGCGGCAGCAGGCCGATCTCGCGGTTGGCCAGGGCCACCGGGGAGCGGTCGCCCGCATGGGTGAGCCGGGCAGCCTTCAGCTCATCGAGGTCCGCGGCCGCGGCGAATGCGGCAACCGCCTCATCGACGTAGCCCTGCACTGTGCCGGGCTGCAGCGAGTGGGGCTCGACCGGGTCGTAGCTCATTGCGGTCCCGTCTGGTGGTGGTACTGGCCCGACGAGTCTATGAGTCCGCCGGTGGCCGCCGGCAGCGAATAAGGATCAGGCCTCGGACCTGACCTCGACGTCGACCGTGCCGGCCTCGGCGAGCTTGGCGAGGCGCTCCGCACGGCGCCGGTCCACGTCCGCCTGCGCCGCAGCGATCACGTCCGCGCTGAGCGGCAGGCTCGCGACGGTGGGCACGCCGTTGTACTTGTCGATGTAGGCGCCGAGCCCGGCCCCGGACTCCCAGGACGTGATCAGGCAGTACCGAGGTGCTGTGCCCGGATGCCACACGGCGTGCCAGAGCCGCTGTGTGTCGATGATCGCCTGGGTGCCGGCAGGCAGCGGAATACGGGTCTCGGTGGATGGGTCGTCGCGGTCTTCACGCAGGATCATCACCGAGTCAGGGTTGTCGGTGAGGTTGAAGAAGCCGCGCACGATCCAGCCGGTGCCCTCTGGGTTAAGCCGGTTGTTGTCGTCGCGATGCAGGTTGTAGATGGAGTCGGCGTAGCTGTTGGGCTGCAGCTCGATCACCCGGCAGCGGCCGATGTTTGCGCCGGGCTCCTGCGCCCGAGCGACCAGGCGCGGAGCCTTCTCGACGTTCGCCGGTACCCAGACGCCGTCCTTGTCGGTCTTCGGCGGACTGTGGTGCCAGAAACCGTTGCACTCCATCTCACCGTATGCGCTGGCCAGCGGCGCAAATCGGGTGTCGCCCGAGGACTTCCAGTCGACGTACTCGATGTCCAGCCACTCCTGGGGGTCCTGCGACTGGTCGTAGCGGTCGAGCGCGACGTATCCGGTCTGGTCGAATGCTGGCAGCGTGACGTAACTCATCCTGGAACGGAACCTTCCGACGGTGCGTGGCTGGCTTACGAAGTCAGGCAAAACTACCACCAGCGCCGGTGCCGGCCGGGCAGGACGAGGCCTCGCGGTGTGCTGGCGTCACGCCTGGATCTCGTCTGCGCCGGTGGGCATGTCTGGGTTTGGTGGCGGCGATGATGTCCGACGTTTCCATCTCGTCGACCAGCCGGGACAGCGCGGGGCAGGGCGGCGAGGACGGGGCTGCAATCGGCGGTGCTCAGCCGGTCCAGCGCGGCCGCGAAACGGGACTCGTGGGCCCGTTGCCAGTCGCGCCAGATCTGCAGGCCGCCGGCGGTGCGGTTTAGTCGCACCGCCCCGACGGTCGGTCGGGTCCGGGGTACGGGTGACCTGGTCGGCGAGCACCATCTGCTGCACCAGGACGCTGCCGGTATTGCTGGCCAGCCGGTGCCGGGCGGCGAGGTCGTTGACTCGCAGGCCCGGCTCGTGGTGCAGCCGTTGCAGGCTCTCGACCTGCGCCATGGGGAGCCGGGTCATGTCCGGGGCAGACCACGAGGCTTCCGGCGGCCGACTCCGTCGTGGAATGATCGTGCAACGCGACCGCAGTGGGGTGGGCGGACGATGGGTGTTGAGCAGCGCGCCGGAAGCGTCGAGGAGCTGAGCGAGCGGCTTCTAGGCGCTGCGGTCGGTGCCATGGACCTGTTGGCGATCTATCTCGGCGATCGGTCGGGGTGGTATCGGTCGCTTGCGACCGATGGCCCTGCCACACCTAAGGAATTGGCCGACCGTACGGGCACGCATGGTCGTTACGCGCAGGAGTGGCTGGAGCAGCAGGCAGTGACGGGGCTCATCGCCGTCGACGATGTGGAGGACCCGGAGCGTCGGCGCTTCTCGTTGCCGTCGGCGACGGCTGCGGTGCTCACCGATGAGAACAGCCTCTCCTACCTGGCGCCGCTCGCGCGCATGCTCGCCGCCGCTGCCGTGCAGTCGCCAGCGCTGCTCAGCGCGTACCGGACCGGCGGCGGCGTGCCCTGGAGGCAGTACGGCACCGACGCACGCGAGTCGCAAGGTGACATGAACCGCCCCTGGTACGAGCAGATTCTGCCCGGAGCTCTCGCCGGTGTCCCGCCCTTGAACGACGTGTTGCGGCGTCCGAAGGCACGTATCGCCGACATCGGCTGTGGTGTCGGCTGGTCGAGCATCGCGCTGGCGCGGGCATATCCCCACGCGTCGGTCGACGGGTTCGACACCGATGCCGCCTCGATCGAGACGGCCCAATCGAACGCTGCGGACGCCGCGGTGGCGGATCGGGTGCGATTCACGTCCGGAGACGCGGCGGCGCTGGATGGCGCTTACGACGCGGTGTTCGCGTTCGAGTGCGTGCACGATATGCCGCGTCCGGTCGAAGTGCTCGCGGCGGCAGCCCGCGCGCTGACACCGCAGGGCTGCGTCGTCGTGATGGACGAGGCGGTTGCTGATTCGTTCCACGCGCCGGGAGACGTGGTCGAGCGCCTGATGTACGGATTCAGCCTTCTGATCTGCCTGCCCGACGGGATGGCCGACCCACCCAGTGCTGCCACCGGCACTGTGATGCGTCCGGACACGTTGCAGAGATACGCACGCGAGGCCGGGCTCGGCACGTTCGAGATCCTGCCCATCGACGACTTCGGATTCTGGCGCTTCTATTGCCTCAGCCGCTGAGGCCGCCCCGATCGGACATTTGCCGCGAGCCTGTGTGATTTCCCGAGAGTCGGTCTTTTCCGGCTCCGCTTGTCTGAGTACATCGTCACGATCTCCGTATGAACGAGGTCGGATCACGGGCGGCACATGATGCAGCTTCATGATCTCGGCTGGGTGTGCGGAAATTAGCAGATTCAGCCGAGATCATGAGGGCCGGTTAGCGATCCTCCATCGGGGCGGAAGGCGTCCAAATCACGATCTACCGCTGTAGGGATAGCGCACCACGGACTGGCCCTTACTTTGGGCCCGGCGGAGTTGCCAACGAGAATGCCCAACCTCGGCCACCGAAACGCCCTGCTGGGCTGGCCAGCCTTCGGTTGGATGCCGCGTGACACCGATGATGGGATCCGGCGGGTGCCGGTTCGAGAACGCGACTCACCCCTCGGAACGGGCGACAGGATATCGCCATGGCCACACAGGCAGACGTTTCATATGGCTCTCACTTAACCCCTACGATCCGCGGAGTGGATGTCACGCGGCTCGTTGACCAGATCGATGCCGCGCTCCGCGCCAAAGGCACGCCCGGACGCGCTGTGCACGAGAAGGCCTACCTGAAGAGCGAACTGGAGCACTACGGCACGAGCGTGCCTGCCATCCGCTCCGTGGCCCAAGACGTCGCCTCACAGCATCCCGAACTCAGCCACGACGACCTGGTGGGTCTCGTGGAGGCGCTGTGGGTGGCGCCGGTCCACGAACGACGCATGGTCGCGGTCGAACTCCTCGAGACTTACCACACCCTGCTAGGGGGACAGGACGTGGTCCTCCTCGAGCGTCTGCTACGAGAGTCACGCACCTGGGCGATTGTCGACCCGCTCGCCGCGTCGGTTATCGGCGGTCTCGCCGAGCGCCACCCGGAGCTGGGCGTGGTGCTCGACCGCTGGGCGACAGACCAGGACTTCTGGCTCCGGCGGGCCGCGCTGCTCGCACTACTAGGACCGTTGGGCCGCGGCCAGGGCGAGTTCGAGCGCTTCTCCGGATATGCGGACGCCATGCTTGAAGACAAGGAGTTCTTCGTGCGCAAGGCGACCGGCTGGGTGCTGCGCGAGACCGCCAAGAAGCGACCCGACTTGGTCTACACGTGGCTGCTACCGCGGGCGAGGCGCGCCTCGGGAGTGACGATCCGCGAGGCCATCAAGCCACTGTCCGAGCAGCAGCGCAGCGCCGTTCTCATGGCCCGGTGAGTCTCCTCCGCGATTGAGGCCTACAACAGGCTCTAGTGTCTCAAACATGATCATGGCCGTACACACACTGGTCTACGCCGACGACGCCGACGCTGCGCGTGCGTTCTTCGCAGATGTGTTGGGTTGGCCATACGTCGACGCCGGTGATCGGTGGCTCATCTTCAAGACCGGGCCGTCCGAGCTCGGCGTGCACCCGACCTCGGACACTCAGGGTGGCGAGGCTTGGTCGACCGATCAGCATCATGAGATCTCCCTGATGTGCGACGACATCGAGCAGACCGTTGCAGAACTCTCGGCCAAGGGCGCGGAATTCTCGCGGGAGATCCGGAACGCGGGGTTTGGGCGCACCACGGTGCTGAAGGTGCCCGGAGCCGGCGAGATGCTGCTCTACGAGCCTCGGCACCCTTCCGCGCACGGTCTCTGACGCGTCATCCCACCCGTGGCAACCGGAGTTGGGCCCGGGCCGACGCGTAGAGGCACAGGGCAGCTGCGGCCGACAGGTTCAGGCTCTCGGCACGGCCGTAGATCGGCACCCGGACATTCTCATCCGCCGCCTCGACCACGTTCGCCGGCAGGCCGCGCGCCTCGTTGCCGAACAGCCACAGCGTCGGCTCGCCGAGCGGCACGTCATCGAGGTCGCAGGATCCCCCGCTGGTCGTGGCGAGGACTAGCAGCCGGGCCGATCGCGCCGCGGTCAGCAGCTCGGTCACGTCAGCGTCGACCACGACGTCGAGGTGGAAGAGGCTGCCGGCCGACGCTCGAACAGCCTTGCCGTTGTATACGTCGACGCCGCCCGCGCCGATGGCGACTGCGTCGGCACCCGCAGCATCGGCGGTTCGCAGGATCGTCCCGAGGTTGCCGGGGTCGTTGGGCTCCACGAGCGCCGCGCCGAGCCGAGGACGACGCGCGAACGCGTCGGCAAGCGGCACATCGACACGGCGGCACACCGCAACGATCCCCTGCGGGTGCACGGTCTCGGACAGCGCCGCGGCTGCTTTGCCGCTGATCTGCTCGACAGGCACGGCTGCCGCCTCGACGAGTGACGCGTGTCTGGACAACGCCTCGGCGGTGGCGAACACCTCGACCACGACCTCCGGGCGAGCGAGCGCCTCCCGGACCGCCTGCGGCCCCTCGGCGAGGAAACGCCCGGTCTCGCGGCGGACTGCCCGCCGAGTTAGCCGACGTGCCGCTGCGAGCCGGGCGTTCGAGTCGGCGAGCGGGGTCCCCGACCGGGGCATGGTGAGGTCAGGCGGCCGGAGATTGGGCCGCGCCGCCCGTGCCGACCTCGGCGATAGCCGCCCGCGCCACCTCGACGAGCGCGGCGAAGGCCGCCTCGTCGGTGACCGCCAAGTCCGCCAGCATCTTGCGGTCGACCGTCACACCGGCCAGCCGCAGACCCTGGACGAGGCGGTTGTAGGTGATGTCGTTGGCCCGTGCTGCCGCGTTGATGCGGGTGATCCACAGTTGACGGAAATCGCCCTTGCGTGCCTTGCGGTCACGGTAGGAGTACGTCGCGGAATGGAGCAGCTGCTCCTTGGCCTTGCGGTACAAGCGCGAGCGTTGACCTCGGTAGCCGGAAGCGGCCTCGAGGGTGCTCCGGCGCTTCTTGTGGGCGTTCACTGCCCGCTTGACGCGTGTCACTGTTCTTCCTTTGGTCGGGTACCTTGCTGTCGCTTTGTGGCGGTACTAGCGGCCGAGGAGCTTCTTGACGCGCGGCGCGTCGACCTCGGCGATCGGCTTGGTGCCAGTGAGGCGACGGGTCAGCCTGGACGGCTTGCGCTCGAGCAGGTGGCGCTTGCCGGCGTGCTGAGTGAGCAGCTTGCCGGTGCCCGTCACCTTGACGCGCTTCTTCATCCCGCTGTGGGTCTTGTTCTTCGGCATTGACGGCTTCCTCTAGGCGATTTCGGCATTCGGGCCGGTGTTGCGGACCGGACGGGTCTTGGCGCCGCGGTGCGGCGCGACCACCATGATCATGTTGCGGCCGTCCTGCTTGGGCGAGGACTCGACGAAACCGAGCTCGGCGATGTCTTCGGCGAGCCGCTGCAGCAGGCGGAATCCGAGCTCGGGCCGGGACTGCTCACGTCCACGGAACATGATCGTGACCTTCACCTTGTCGCCCTGCCGAAGGAACCGCTCGACGTGACCCTTCTTGGTCTCGTAGTCATGCGAATCGATCTTCGGACGGAGTTTCATCTCCTTGATGACGGTGAGGGTCTGGTTGCGCCTGGCCTCGCGTGCCTTCTGTGCGCTCTCGTACTTGAACTTGCCGTAGTCCATGAGTTTGCAGACGGGCGGGCGAGCCATGGGTGCGACCTCAACCAGATCCAGGTCGGCTTCGGCAGCCAGTTCGAGTGCCTTGCCGATCGGCACGATGCCGACCTGCTCGCCCTCGGGGCCGACGAGACGAACCTCCGGTACACGGATCCGGTCGTTGATCCTAGGTTCAGAGCTGATGGGACCTCCTCGATAATGCGCTCGTTCGTGCTTGGTAAATCGCTGGGTGCGGGTCTCGCAACTGCCTCGAGTCGCCGGGGGCCCCGCAGCGACTGTGCGCACGGGGCCCGAGAACCGACCGATCCGCGGATCGATGCGAGTTACCGCACCGGCCGGCGGCTGGTAGCCACCGGCGCGGACCGGACCCGGCTCGCCACGATGTGCAACGGCTCGGGTGGGAGGCTGTTCAGGCTTCCGCTTCACACCCCCGGTTGGCCGGAGGCTGGTCGCAAATGACAGGGTAGCAGCGTGGCTGACACCGACCCAATTCCCGGCAACGCCGGCATGGCGTCCGGGATTCCGGGCAGTGCGTCGCGGGCGCACCCCACCGACGGCATTCCGCTGCCCGGACACGGCTTCGACACCCTGGACGACCTGCCGGTCCGCGACCTCGGCGACATCCCCTCCGTCGAGGTCATCAGCCGCGCCGCGGTGATGCTGATGAGCGCGTCGGCGGACAAGCTGGGCCTCGCCCCGGATGGGGAGCCGATGCTGGACCTGGACGAGGCCCGCCGGCTGATCACCGCGCTCGCCGGGTTGGTGGCGGCCGCTCAGGATTTCCTGGGCATCCATCGCCAGCCGTTGCGCGACGGCGTCAAGACATTGCAGGCCGCCTTCCGGGAGGCCTCGTCCTACCCCGACGAGCCCGGCGAAGGTCCCGGCGAGAAGCTCCTTCGCTAAGCCCTCGTCGCCATCCCGACCGGCGTATCGCAAACTGGCGACCACTAACAGCTGGCGACGAGCCGGCCGCACAACGTTTCGGCCACTGTCTCCAATCACGGGGATGGCGCCTCAACGGGGCGACCGTGAGCGAAGCCTGACCGCAAGTCTGCCGCGAACCGATCCCAGCCGACCGCTGAATCCGGTTCAACGAAATCGAGAGACTCGCGTACCGCGCCCAATGCCCATACAAGGTGGTACAGGCCGCTGTCCCGCATTCGCGAGAGCATGATCGCCATCCGCTGGAGGTAGCTGGCGCCCTGAAATATCGGGTCGGGCGCGCCAATGGGGTCTCCTACGGCAACGGGCACCGTCGATGCCTCGGTCGCCTCCATGATGAAGACGTACGCGCGACGAAGTTCCTTCGGAAGAAGGCCGTGCGCTTCGGCCTCGCGTGCGTCCTCGGCAACCCCAAACATCTCGTCAGCACGGTTGTTGAGGTTCTTGCCCTCACTGCCTTCCATGCTCTTGTACTCGACGGACAGGACGGGCAGATCGTCCTGTAACACGAGGAGGTCCCATGACTTGCTGCTGCGGTACCAGCCGACGAGCGTCGCATTGCGGTTCTTGAGAACGCGCAAGTTCTGAACTCCGATCGCCCCGATCTCCTCGATGATCAACTGCTCAAAGCCTTCCAGATGCAGCCCGCCGGTCACCGACGACCTCGTGCCGGCTTGTGCCTTACCAGCGAGGGCGGATCGGGCTGCCTGCTCCAGTTTGGAGCCAAACCAACGCTCAACTGCGGTTTTGATGCGATCGCGCTCTTCTGGCGTCACCGGGTTGCTCCGGCGCTGTGGGACATGGCCATTCGAACGCTAGCTCGATCGCACGTCGGTCGGAGCTCGGCCCGGAAGACTCGGCAAGTCGTAGGCGGCGAGGGCGGCCACGGTTGCGGCGTCACGGTCACGGCGCCGGAACGCTGTGGCGAGTGCGGCCGCCACGTCTGCGCCGAGGTTGCCAGGTCGAGGGCACCGGATCCGCCTCAGGTATTGCGCCTGGAAGCGGAGCGTACCGCCGCGCATCTTCACGCAATACGCCGCAACCTGACGCTCGACGACGTTCGAGAGAAGCAAGCCGCCGAGCACTTCGAGGTCCCATGCGTCGGAGACAACGTAGTAGAGATTGTGGTGCGGATAGAAACCCTTGGGCACGAAGACGGGATGTGCCTGTGCCTTCATGTCCTCCATGACGAGCATCGGTCGAGCCAGCAAGTCATGGTTGACTCGGTCAATCGTCCGGTACCAGGCCGCAGTCCTCTGTGCCACGTGTCGACGGCTGAGCGCCGAAGCATGCCGCTCAAGGTACGCGGCCGTGGCCGGATACCGCGCGAGGTTGATCAAACCGGTGCTGTCACGAGTCCACGGGTCTACGAGGTGGTTCCCCACCCAATTGAAGGACCCAGACTTGATGTCCGCCGACATAGCGAGGGGCAACAGCCGGTCACTTTCGACCTTAGGTAACTCCCCAGGCCCGACAACAAATACGCGATCTGCCCCGGTCGCCACGCCGATCCCGATGCGGGTTCCCGATGCACGATCTTCGAGGAGCGGAAAATGGTCGGCCAGCTCCTCAAGCCAAGCGAGCGTTTCTGGCGGGCCGTCCGGCCACGAGTCGTCCGTGGTGTGCCATCCCGATAGCCTGGCAGCGTCAAACTTGCTACCGACCGGTGGTCGCTCATCCGAGCCATCGGCCCAATCCGCGAACCGAGCGGCATCCGCTTCGCCGAAGTTGCTCCCAGCCTCGCCGTTGACGACAACGCCCTGGTCACCACGCCGAAGGACCGTGACCGCGGGGTAGGCGCTGACTGAAGCTTCGAACGCATCGACCTCGTGCATGATCAGCACGACATCAGCAGCGAACCCGCCTTCGAGGATCAATCGCCGCAACGCTCGACCGTAGGCGTTCCTCATCCAGCGATCCGCACAGATATATGCCAGGCGGCCATCGGGGGCCAAGAGATCCAGGCCGTGTTCGTAGAAGCCGACGAAGATGTCGCTGCGACCGCCCATGGTCGGACAGGAGCTCCGATACGCGGCAAGCAGTTCGGCAGGCAAGTCCTCAATGCGGATGTAGGGCGGGTTGCCGATCACGAGATCGGCCGTCGAGGCGCCACGATCGGCGAGGAGGAAGTCGCCGACTTGCAGCCATCCGCGAGCAAGGTCGATAGCAACGGGCTCGGGACATCCAGCCGCGATCAGCGAGGCGACCGCCAGGTTCCGTGTGGACTCGATGTGGTCAGCCTGAAGATCCCACCCGCGAATGCAGCTCGACAACACCTCCCACGGCTGTTCAGCCGCGTGGGCCTCGCGGGAGTCGAGCAGTCGATCAAGTATCGGTCCGACGAACGCCCCTGAGCCAACACTGGGCTCGACGACGGTAAGCCTCGTGAGATTGGTGGCCGCCGTGTATCCGGCCAAGTCGAGCATCAGATCGACGACCCAGCGCCGCGTAAACACCTCGCCGTATTCGACCCGGGCTGGGCCGGAAACCGCAAGCGTTGTCATACCAGGAATCTTAGGAGTGGCGTCCGACATTGGGCCGCAAGGATGGCTACGAACGCCGCTCGCGCCGCGCGGATCATGCGGTCCGGAAGACCGTGTCGAGGTGCCACTCGAGGAACTCCGCGTTTGGCCGATCAACCCTTCGGTCAGGAAGCGCGATGACACTTCCTGCGCGCCGTAAGAACTCTTCGCCGTTCTCGAACTCCGACCTCAACCGAGGACTCACGAGGATTCGGTGCTTCGGGTCGACGCCGACGTAGCCGGCGTCGAACAACGTGTGGACATCCGACCGGAGAAGGAGACCATTGTCGAGTCGGTTCTCCCCGCCGTTCTTCACGGGCACGATATGCGCGGCGTCGAGGACGGGTCGGATCTTCTCGCCAGTTACCGCGCATCGCCGGTGATACGCGTCGAGCGCGAGCGCCTGAAAAGGCTTCTGGCCATACCTAGCGCGAACGAGGCGGTGCGAACCGAATATCGGTCCAGGAACGATCGCCACCTGCTCAGTCTCAGCAGACGCTCCCTTGACCATCCTGGCGAAGACTGCCTCAACGATTGATCCGCCGAACACGCTGGTCGTGTCGTAGCTCTTGCCGCTGACGATGTTGCCGCTCCAATCACCGGGAGGAGGCAACGTCTCGTCATCCCCGAGGAACGTGACCTCACGGAGCATGATGCAGCCGATCTCCGGGTCATCGAGCGGTCCGAGAGGCTGACGCGCCGTCCGCCCGATCGCCGAACGCAACGCGCTCAGCGAGGCGACGCCGTTGCCTTCACCAAAGATTCGCCAAGCATCTGACAGCGGCATGCGCACGTACCCGTCGAAGAACCCGCCCCCGACGATGCGGTCGTGCGGGGCATGACTCTTGAACGCGAATGGTTCGCCTGGCGCCAGCGACCGAAAGCCCACGCCACTCGGACGCCAGAAGTTGACCTCCGTCAAGTCGGGTCGCGCGGCGAGGTACCGATACCAGCCGGTATCCGTCACGCCGACGAATAGCTTCACTCGCGGATCGTAGCCGCGATCTTTCGCTGCGAACCGGATTGGCTCGGCTGGCTACCAGTCGACCTCCTCGTCGGACCTCGACCTGCTGTTAACAGACCAGCCAGTCCTCGCCAGAGCCAGACCAAGGATCGACCAGCCCGGCGCTGGGCCGCTGTCCCGGCGCCGCGTTCGTCTGTGGCCACGCCCCACCAGCACCGGCCACCGCGAACCCGACCCGGCGAGCACTCACGAACAACCGGCCAACGAGGCCGCACAGTTACTGAAGACAAGGAGATTGACATGCTCAGAGTTGATCAAGTTAACCAATCACCTGGGATAGGCAGGACTATGGCGTATTCGGCGGCTCGGCCGCCGTGGCATGCGTCTGCGCGAACAGTTCCCGCAGCCCGCGCATCACTTCGACGGCCCGCTCGCGGTCGAAGCGCTGTACCGCGTAGAGCGCCATGGTCTCCTCGCCCGGAAGCACCAGCCGGGCGAAGCGCAGCTTGTCGGGGAACTCGACGGCGGTCACCAGCTCCCACGGGATCACCCGAGGCGCGCCCAGGTAGGCACGCGCCCGCACACTGTGCATATCCGCCCACAACCGCGGCCGCGTCGGGATAAGCGCCGCCGCGCCGATGATCAGCCCGACGACGGCGGTCCCGACCTGGTCCTTCCAGCCGAAGTGCGCCCCGGCATTCGCGCGCGGCATGACGATCGCGGTAACGCCGAAGACGATCACGATCACGATCGACGACGTGACGGCGATGCGAGCGGAGCGGATCGGCCGGGCCGTCACCACCAGGTCCCTCGTCATAGCCGACACGCGTGGATGCTGGTCACCAGGATGCCGCGGGCGCCGACGTCCCACAGCTCGTCCATGATCCGGTTCGTGTCCCGCCGCGGCACCATCGACCGGACGGCCGACCAGCCCGGCTCGTGCAGCGGTGAGACCGTGGGCGACTCGATGCCGGGCGTGATCGCGACCGCCGTCTCGACCAGGTCGTCGCGGATGTCGTAGTCCATCAGTACGTACCGCCGGGCGATGATCACGCCCTGCAGCCGGCGAACCAGCTGATCGACGCGCACAGACGGCTCGGCGCCGGTGCGCCGGATCAGTACCGCCTGGCTGCGCAAGATCGGCTCCCCGAAGACCTCCAGCCCGGCATTACGCAGGGTGGTGCCGCTTGAAACCACGTCGGCAATGACGTCGGCGACATCCAGCCGTACCGCGGTCTCGACTGCGCCGTCAAGGCGGATCACCGTGGCGTCGATGTCATGCTCGTCAAGGTAGGCCAGCACAACTCCTGGGTAAGCCGTAGCGACACGCTTGCCGGCGAGTTCCTGCGCGGACGTCACCGTGCCGGGGTGCCCGGCGAAGCGGAACGTCGAGGCAGCGAAATCGAGCGGCAGGACCGACTCGGCGGCAACCCGCGAGTCGAGCAGCAGGTCCTCACCGGTGATCCCCACATCCACGCGACCGGAACCGACGTACACGGCGATATCACGCGGCCGCAGGAAGAAGAATTCGGTGTCGTTGTCGGTGTCGATCATGACGAGCTCACGGCTGTCGGTCCGCTGCCGGTAGCCCGCCTCGGCGAGCATCTCGCTAGCGGGCTCGGCGAGCGAGCCCTTGTTCGGGACTGCGATCCGGAGTAGCTCGGGCATGTCTTTGTGACCAATCTGCGGGCGACGGTGGACGGACGCCCTACAGATGTCGGTATACGTCGTCGAGCGTAATGCCACGTCCGATCATGAGGACCTGCACCCGGTAGAGCAGCTGGCTGATTTCCAGCGCCGCCCGCTCGGCCGACTCGTGCTCCGCGGCCATCCACACCTCGGCGGCCTCCTCGACGACCTTCTTACCCTGCGCGTGGACGCCCGCGTCGAGCGCCTCGACGGTGACTGAGCCGTCCGGGCGGGCATGCTGCCGCTCGCAGAGCTGGGCGAACAGCTGCTCGAAGGTCTTCATGGCAGGTCGAGCCTACCGAGGCGGCGACAACGTCTGGCTTCGGACTCGAGGGGTGGACCGCCTCGTTCAGGACTGTTCCAGTGCCGCAAGGAGCGCGGACCTGGGCGGAATCTCCGGCGCCGCTGCCGAGCCTTCCCGATAGAGCGACTCGGCCCGGTCGAGCAGGTGCCGGTGCCGGGCCAGCGATTCGACCGGGTCCAGCGCGTTGATGCGCCGAGCGACCGCGCGAAGCAGCTGCGGGTCGCTTGGGGCGACCCGGTACACAACGGAACGCAGGAACATCGGCATGCTGTCGTCTCGGTCGGTGACGTCGATCGGCTGCCCGGACCACATGCGGATGCGATCGGCGTCTTCCGCGCTCACCGCACGGAACCGTTCGAGCGCATCCGGACCGATCGCTCGCGCGAACGCGCCGCCCAGCTCGCCGAGGTCGACTGCGCTGGTGGCGAGGTCGGCCAGCACCACGGCATGCCAAACCGCCAGCGACGCGCCGAACGCAAAGGTCGGATTGGTGTGGCAAAGCGCGTCGCCGATGGCGACGAAGCCGGTAATCGGGGGTGGTTGGCGCACCGTGTTCCGAAGTTGTCCCATTGGCAGAACCGGTGTGACCGGGTCCGCGATGTCAAGCCATGGGCCCATTCCGGGCAGGCGCGCCGCAACGCGCTGGTATCCGCCAGGGTCACGCAACGACCGGAACGGCTTGTCCCACGGCGGAGCCATGATGCACAAACAGAACGTGCCGTTGTCGCCGATGAACACCGCGAATGCGAGATAGCCGAGGTCCGCGCGCGGACCGCCGAGCAGGGACGCATACCCGGGCATCGCCTGGCCGTCTCGCACCCGGTAATGGCGGCTGTAGTACAGCAGCCCGCACTCCGTACTCTTCGCTGGCGGCGGCACAACGTCGGCCGCAACAAACCAATCGGAAGCGTGCGAGTTGCGGCCGGATGCATCCACGACGAGGTCCACGTCAACTGACTCGCCACTGCCCAGCACGACTCCGCCGACTCGTCCTGCCGCCATCCGCAGGCCAACCACGTCTGCGGCGCGGAAGGTCACTCGATGCTGCTCAAGCATCGCGTCGCGTAGCGCGGCGTCAAAGACCGGCCGCCGGCACGCGATGGTCGCCAGCTGGTCGTCGCCAGGTTGGCGAGCGGCGTCACCGAGGAATCGCGATTGATCGACTTCGGTGGCGCCGGCCAGGAGCAACGCCGCGTACACGTCGGGAAACCGGTCGCGCAGTAGCACCCTGGCCAGGCCGAGGAAGTTGTGCGGCTGCCGGAAGTGGGCGACGCCAGGTCGTTGCCAGGACGCGAAGACGTCCGCCGCGGATGAACCCCGCAGCGACGCAGCGGCGGCACGATCCACCACCACGACGTCATGTCCGCCCCGCGCAAGACCGAGGGCGGCCACGCACCCGCCGATGCCCGCCCCGACCACGACTACCCGCACGAACAGATCCTGCTCTTGCATCGCGTGCAGCACTACCTGCTGCCATCGGCTTCGCCGCGTGGATCCGGAGGAGAGCTGGTCGGGTCAGCGTGGGCCGCCGCCCACGCACGATCGCCCTCAGTGCACGGTCTCGAGCCGCGGGGTGAAATAGGGCCGCGTCGCACCGGTCTCGTCGGACTCCACCCCGAGGAACGCCGGGAAGGCCGGATCCATCCAGACGATGCGGACCACTGCGTCGTCCGGATCGGGGATGTCGATGCCTGCGCCGAGGCCGGGGAACTCCCGAACGCCGCTGTGCGCGACACCGAGCCGATCGCACCGCGCAGCAACATCGTCCAGCACAGCTCGGAACGGAGCACTCAACGCGAACAGGTCAAAGCCAGCGGGCTCGAACGTTCCGGCACAGGCCGCTTTGTCCCTGAGCGCGATCTCATAGCCGCCGTCGCGGTCGAGCAGCGATGCCCCGCGGACCTGGCCCTGCTCAACGAACTCCATGTGCAGCTCCAAGTCCAGCAATGCCTGGTACCAGGACACGCTTCGCTGCAGGTCGGTGACCGGCAGCTTCACGTGCTTGATCTTGGTCAACCCGATGCCCATGGCGTCCTCCCGCCCGCGGCAGCTCCCGCTGTGACGCGGGTTCGCAAGTCTAATGGCACGAAGGCCAGCCCTCTGCCTCGCTGCGGCGCAGCTTCCGTACAGGGCCATCGGCAGGATGAGCGAGCCGGATCCGACCGAAGGCGCGCGCGCTCGGCCAGCCGAAGGTGGACGCGCACGAATAACCCGATGGCTGCGACAACCAGCGCGACGCTAGCGAGTTCTGTATCAGGTTCTCAAAACGCGGTCGCCAATTTGCTTGAGACTGCCGCTAGCGGAATACCAGGAATGGTTGAGACGAGCTCGACTCCACAACGGCTCGATGACCGGCGATTCACTCGTCGGGCGGGTGCTTCGGCGGGGTGACGGTGTACTGGTGCCCGGTGGGTGCTGTCCAGTGGTAGCTGCCGTCGGGTTGCCGTCGGCGGCGCCAGCCGGCGTGGTGTTTGGCCCGGTGATGCCGTCGGCATAACGCGGCGAGGTTGGCGGGGTTGGTGGGTCCGCCGGATTGCCAGGGCTGTTCGTGGTCCAGGTCGCAGCGACGGGCGCGGCGCCGGCACCCCGGGAAGACACAGTGCTGGTCGCGGGCGATCACGAACTCGGCGAGATTCTGCGGGGGCCGGTAGGTGGCGCGCCCGTAGTCGAGCAGGTCGCCGGTGATCGGGTCGGTGACCAGCCGTCGCCAGGTGCCAGTCGGGTCGGCGGCCATCCGCCGCGCCACCTGCGCGGTGACCGGGCCGTACCCGGCCAGGTCCCCGGGCTGGTCATCCAACCCGAGCAGGGTGGACAGCGGCACGGTGACCTGCACGCCCGGCCGGGCGCCGTGCTGCTCCGGCAGGCTCGGGTCGCCCAGCACCCGGGCGAACACGTCGACCAGCGCGTCGGCGCGCCGCTGATCACAGCTGCGCTGCTCCCCGGCACCCGTCACCGAGGCGAGCGAATCGAGCACATGCTCTATCAACGCCGCGCCTTCGGCTGGCAAGAACGCGGACAGCCAGCACATGCCATCCTCGGCCGGGGTGATCTGCACCCGGCGGCGCTCGAGCGCGTCGGCGTGCTTGCGCTCGCCGGTGCGCGGGTCGAGCGCCAGCACCGCGCGCTGCACTGCCGCGGCGAACTGCCCGACGGTCTGTGCCGCCGCCCGCGGGAGCACCTGGGCCTCCACCGCCGCCGCCGTGGCATCGTCGAGGTCGTTGACCGCCTCGACCAGCTTGACCGCGTGCAGATAGGTGATCTCCCCTCTTGCCAACGCCGCCGCGGTGCCGGGCAGCCGGTCGGCCAGCTGCCGGGCGGTGGTCAACCGGCGATGCGCCGTGCCGGCGGCCAGCCGCAACGCCGCGGCCACCTGCTCCCGTGTCCAGTCATCATCTGGGTCGCAGCCCAGCCGCAGCGGATCGGCCTCGAGCGACGCCAGCACCCGCTGCTGCAACGCGGCCAGCCACGCCAGCTGCCGCTCCACCGCGACCAGCAGATCGACCCGCTCGTCGGCACCGACGCCGGCCGGATCCAGCATCGACACAAGCTCCACCACGTCCGGGCCGGGCCGCGCCGCCGCGGCCCACACCGCCACCTCACCCGGCGCGTCCAGCACATCAGACAGCGACGGAGGAGGCGCCACCCGATCCGGATCGTCAAACACGTGTTCGATCCTAGCAAGCCGCCCCGCGACGGTCAACAGAGAATCCCCATATTTTGACGCATGTTTCCTGCCAAGTCCAACGGCTAACCATTCGGGTGGATGGCTTGCTGAGCTGCCATGTGCCTGCGCCGGGCCCGCGCTGTTCGACTCGGGCGGGAATGCCGCGGCCGTCGTCGGCGATCAGCAGCCACCAGGCCATCGTCGTGGCGCAGCTGCACTTACCCGGTTGCAGCCCGGCGGTTTCCCGACGTTGGTCAATAGCTCCCGCGCCGTGGCGAGAAGTAGACCCACGCCGTCAGAACGCGTTCAGCGTGACGGCAGTCTGCAGGGCGGCCACCGTGGCCTCGTAGCCCTTGTCTTCTTTCGAGCCGGGCAGCCCGGCACGGTCGATCGCCTGAGGATCGTTGTCGCAGGTGAGGACGCCAAAGCCGATCGGAACGCAGGTGCGCTGCGCGACCAGGGTGAGGCCGGTAGTGGCCGCCTGGCAGACGTAGTCGAAGTGCGGCGTGTCACCGCGGATCACGACCCCGAGGGCCACGATGGCGTCGAAGTTCGCGGCGGCGAGGCGGGACGCCGCCACGGTCAGCTCGAACGTGCCCGGCACGCGCACCTCGGTAACGTCGCGAACGTTCGAGTCCGCGAGGGCCCGGCGGGCGCCGCCCAGCAGCCCGTCCATGACCGTGGCGTGCCACTGCGCCGCGACGACCGCAACACGCAGGCGAGCTGCGCCCTCGACTGGACCGAGGACGGGACCTCCAGACCCGCTCATGAGGGCAGTCTCACCGGCTGTCCTCCACCGTGAGATCGTGGCCCATCCGGTCGCGCTTGGTTTGCAGGTAGCGCAGGTTCTCCGGGGTGGCATGCGTCGGCAGCGGCACGCGGCCGGCGATGCGCAGGCCGTAGCCCTCCAGGCCGGCCCGCTTGGCTGGGTTGTTCGAGAGCAGCCGCATCGAGTGCACCCCCAGGTCGACCAGGATCTGGGCGCCGGTGCCGTAGTCGCGCGCATCGGCGGGTAGGCCAAGCGCGAGGTTCGCCTCCAGCGTGTCGGAGCCGGCGTCCTGCAGCTGGTAGGCCTGTAGCTTGTGCAGCAGCCCGATCCCCCGGCCCTCGTGCCCGCGGATGTACAGCACGATCCCGCGTCCCTCGCGGGCCACCGCGGCGAGCGCCGCGTCCAGTTGCGGCCCGCAATCGCAGCGCAGCGAGCCGAAGACGTCCCCGGTCAGGCACTCCGAGTGCACTCGCACCAGCACGTCCTCGCCTTCACCGATGCTGTGGAGGTCGCCGAACACGAACGCGACGTGCTCGCGCTCGTCGTAGGAACTGGCGTAGCCGACCGCGGTGAACTCTCCGTAGCGAAGAGGTACCCGCGCCGTCGCGACGCGTTCCACCAGCTTGTCGAAGCGCCTCCGGTATGCGATCAGGTCGGCGATCGTGATCAGCGCCAGATCGTGCTCGTCGGCGAAGACGCGCAGTTCCTCGGAGCGAGCCATCCCCGCCGGATCCTTCTCGCTGACCACCTCGCATAGGACGCCCGCCGGCTGCAGGCCGGCCAGCACCGCCAGATCGACCGCCGCCTCGGTGTGGCCCGGACGGCGCAGCACCCCGCCGCCCTTGGCCCGCAGCGGCACCACATGCCCCGGCCGGGAGAAGTCGGCCGCGCTCGCCTCGGGGTTGGCGAGCATGCGGATCGTGTGCGCTCGGTCGGCCGCGGAAATCCCCGTCGTCACGCCCTCGCGGGCGTCGACGGTGACCGTATACGCCGTGCCGCGCCGGTCCTGGTTCACCCTGTACATCGGGGGCAGGTCCAGCCGGTCGGCCTCGGCCTCGGTGATCGGCACGCAGACGTAGCCCGACGTGTACCGAACCATGAACGCGACCAGCTCTGGTGTGGCGAGTTCGGCGGCGAAGATCAGATCGCCCTCGTTCTCTCGGTCCTCGTCGTCGATGACCACGACCGCCTTGCCATCCTTGATGTCGGCGATCGCCCGGTCGACGGTGTCCAGCCTCATCGTGGGCTCCGGGTGGCGAGCAGCCGCTCGGTGTACTTGGCGAGGACATCGACCTCGAGGTTCACGGCATCGCCGGGCTGCTTGAATCCAAGGGTAGTTGCCCGCAGCGTCTCGGGGATCAGGCCCACCTCGAACCAGTCGTCGCCGACCGCCGTGACCGTCAGCGACACGCCGTCGACCGCGATAGAGCCCTTCTCGGCCATATAGCGGGCAAGGTCGGCGGGCACGCCGAACCGGACCGACTCCCAGCCGTCACCGGGGCGGCGGGCGAGGATCACCCCGGTGCCGTCGACGTGGCCCTGCACGATGTGGCCGTCCAGCCGCCCGGACACCGGCACCGAGCGCTCGAGGTTCACCCGCTCCCCCGGCGCCAGCATGCCGATCACGCTGCGCTTGAGGGTCTCGGCCATGACGTCGAAGCCCAGCACGGCCGGGGCGTTCCCGTCGCCACCGACGACCGTGAGGCAGACACCGTTGACCGCGATCGACGCACCGTGCGGCGCATCCGCGCCCACGACGGCGGACCGGACCCGCAGCACCGCGGAGTCGTCATGAGGTTCGAGGGCGACGACCACGCCCAGCTCTTCGACGATCCCGGTGAACACCGGCTACTCCCCTTCCGGCCAGCGCGGGCGGCCGACGATCTTCACGTCGCGGCCTGACCGGGTGACCGTGTCCACGTCCAGTGTGACTGCCTCGGCCAACGTGGCAATTCCCGCATCCCCCAGTGAGACGGGGCCCGCACCCAGCACGGTGGGAGCGATGTACGCGACGACCTCGTCCACACAGCGCGCCTCGACGAATGCCCCGGCGAGGGTCGGGCCACCTTCGAGCAGCACATGGCGGACCCCGCGGTCGTGCAGCGCCTTGAGGGCAAACCGGGGGACTGCCGTGTCGAGCACGAGCGTCTCGGCGACGTTGTCGAACACCTGCGCATGGGCGCGAACCCGATGCCGCCGATCGAGTACGACGCGCAGCGGCTGGTGGTCGGCGGGCACGTCGTTGTCATCGCGCACCGTAAGCGCCGGATCGTCGGCAAGCACCGTTCCACTACCGACGACGATCGCGTCGACGATCGCGCGCAACGCGTGCGCGTCCGCCCGCGACGGTGCACTGGAGATCCACCGCGCGGTCTGGTCAGCCGCAGCAACCCGTCCATCGAGGGTGCTCGCGACCTTCCAGGTGACGAACGGCCGTCCGATGTGCACGGCATGCAGCCACGGCCGCAGCGCGCCGCGCTCGGCCGCTCGGGCCTCGACCCCGGCGACGACGTCGACGCCCGCCGTGCGCAAGGCCCGAGAGCCGCCGGCGGCGTCCTGGTTCGGGTCGTCGACCGCGTAAACGACGCGGCCGATTCCGGCGGCGATCAGCGCGTCGGTGCACGGCCCGGTCCGGCCGGTGTGTGCGCACGGTTCCAGGGTGACGACCGCGGTGGCGCCACGGGCGCGCTCGCCGGCGTGGGTGAGCGCCCGGATCTCGGCGTGCGGGCCGCCGGCCGGCGCCGTCGCGCCCTCGCCGACGAGCGCCTCGCTGGCATCGAGGATCACGGCACCGACTGCTGGATTCGGGCTGGTGCGCCCGCGGACGGTGTCCGCCAGCGCCAGGGCGCGATGCATCGCGGCCTGCTCAGCCTCGCTGACCGGCACCGATTCGTTCCCTCACGCTCACGCCCGGCTCATCGCGTCGCGCGCCTTGATTCGCAGCGCCTCGACGGCCTTTGCGGGGTCATCGGCACTGTAGACGGCGGTCCCGGCCACGAAGACGTCCGCGCCGGCCGCGGCAGCGGCCTCGATGGTGTCGTCGGCGATGCCGCCGTCGACCTCGATGAACAGCTGGACATGCCCCGCCTTGACGTGCTCGCGGGCCAGCCGCACCTTGGCGAGCAGTTCCGGGATGAACTCCTGCCCGCCGAAGCCGGCCTTGATCGTCATGACGAGCAGCGTGTCGAACTCGGGGAGCAGGTCGAGGTACGGCTCGAGGGGGGTGTCGCGGTCGACGGCGAGCCCGGCCAGCGCACCCGCCGACCGAATCGTGCGGGCCAGCGCCACCGCGTCGCGGGCCGCTTCGACGTGGAACGTGACGTTCACCGAGCCTGCCTCGGCATACCCGGGCGCCCACCGGTCCGGGTCGTCGATCATCAAATGGCAGTCCAGCGGCAAGTCGGTGGCTTTCCGCAGGCTTTCGACGACAGGCAGGCCGATCGTCAGGTTCGGCACGAAATGGGCGTCCATGACGTCGACATGCAGCCAATCGGCGTTCTCGACCGCCGCCGCCTCGTCGGCCAGGTGGGCGAAGTCGGCCGACAGGAGGCTCGGCGCGATCATCGGCCCCGGCCGACCTGTAGCGGACACAAATCGAGTCTAGGGCGCGCGCATCCTGCAGAATCGAGCCATGGGCGAGGATGCCGTAGGCCGTATCGCCGGGCAACCCGATGATGATCGGTCGCACGAGTCTGCGCGCGCCGAGCCGGTTGAGCGGGCCCGCCGGGCATACACGCGCCGGGCCTGGCGGGAGGCGCACGATCAGTTCGCCGCCGCGGACGCCCTGGCCCCGCTCGCACCGGACGACCTGGAGCGCTACGCCCGCACCGCCGTCCACGAGCCGCCGAATGCGGCTGCTACCTGGCGATGAACCTGAGCTTCCGCGGCGAGTGGAGTGCCGCCACCGGTTGGCTGCGCCGGGCGCAAGAGCACGCGGACGCGGTGGGCGGCGACTGCCCGGCCGCGTCCTTGCTGCTCGGCATGAACGCCATCCAGCTGCTGATGGCCGGGGACGCGACCGCGGCGTGCCGGCTGTTCGAGGACGCGCTCGCGGTCGCACGGCGCTGTGCCGACGCCAACGCGTCCGCGATGGCCGGCCTGGGCATCGGCCAGTCACTCGTGAGCATGGGCCAGGTCGCGCAGGGCGTGAGCTGCCTCGACGAGGTCATGGTCTCAGTGGTGGCCAACGAGCTGAATCCGATCGTCACCGGCATCGTGTACTGCGCGGTTATCGGGAACTGCCACGACGGGTACGACGCGCGCCGCGCCGCCGAGTGGACCCGCGCGCTGAGCCGGTGGTGCGACGCGCAACCCGACCTCGTTCCGTTTCGCGGTCAGTGTCTGGTGCACCGGGCACAGATCATGCAGCTGGAAGGCCACTGGCCGGATGCGATGGAGCAACTCCGGCAGGCCCGCGAGCAATTCTCCCGCCTACCGGGCAACCCGGCGATCGGGGCAGCGCACTACGAACAGGCCGAGTTGCATCGGCTGCGCGGGGAGTTCAGCCAGGCCGAGCAGGCCTACGAACTGGCCGGCGGTTTCGGGCACGAGACGCAACCCGGGCGGGCGCTGCTGCGGCTGGCCCAGGGCAAGCTCGACCAGGCTGGGACGGGAATCGCCCGGGCGCTCACCGAGACCGATGGTCCGCTGCGCCCGCGGCTGCTTGCCGCCGCGGTCGAGGTGACGCTTGCCGCCGACGACCTGGCAAGCGCACGGCACAATGTCGACGAACTGGCGCAGATCGCGGCGGGACGCGACTCGCTGCTGCTAACGGCGATGTCGGCACAAGCGCACGGATGGCTGCTCATGGCCACGGGCCAGGCTGGCCGGGCACTGCCGGTGTTGCGGCGCGCCTGGAGCGCCTGGCAGGAGTTGGAGGCACCGTATTTCGCCGCTCGGGTCCGGGCTGCGGTCGGCCGCGCCTGCCGAGAGCTGGGCGACCTGGACGCCGCCCGCACCGAGTTCGAGGCAGCCCGGTCGACCTTTGCCCGCTTGGGTGCTCAACCTGACCTGCAGCGGCTGCGCGAGTGGGGCGCCGGTCCGGGCAGCGTGACCCCTAATCCGTCAGGATTGTCCGACCGCGAGGTCGAGGTACTGCGCCACATCGCTTCAGGCAAGACCAACCGTGCCATCGCCACCGAGCTGGTCCTGTCGGAGAAGACCGTCGCCCGGCACATCAGTAACGTCTTCAGCAAACTCGGCGTGTCCTCCCGGGCGGCCGCGACGGCATATGCCTACGAACACGACCTCGTTCAGGGCGTGAAGTAGCCACACTGCGCAGAAATACCCATCGTTCGCGTAGCGAACGTTGCATCGTTCGGCCGATGAACCTCGGCCCCGATCGTCCCTACCGTTGCCCGAACAGCTGCCACCACCAACAACGGGGGGACACCATGACGAACACCATCACCGAGCGCGTTGACACGCTTGTCATTGGCGCCGGCCAGGCGGGTCTATCACTCGGCTACCACCTGCGCAGACACGGCCGCAGATGCCTGATCGTCGACGCCAACCCACGCATCGGCGACAACTGGCGCAGCCACTGGGACTCGCTGCGGCTGTACAGCCCAGCTCGGTACGACGGGCTGCCCGGGATGCCCTTCCCGGCGCCGGGCTGGTCGTACCCGGGCAAGGACGACGTGGCCGAGTACCTCGAGGCATACGCGGCGAAGTTCGACCTGCCGGTCCGCTGTGGCGTGCGCATCCGACAGCTGACCGGCTCCGGTGACGGGTACCAGGTCGAGCACGACGGCGGCGCGTTCGAGGCGGATAACGTCGTGGTGGCGACCGGTACCTTCGGCCGCACCTCGTTGGTCCCAGACTTCGCCGCCGAGCTCGATCCGCGCATCGTGCAACTGCACTCGGCGACATACCGCAGCCCGGCGCAGCTGCAGCCCGGCCCGGTGCTGGTCGTCGGCGCCTCGCACTCGGGCAGCGATATCGCCTACGAACTCGCGCAGGACCATTCCGTGATCCTGTCCGGCCGGGACACTGGGCAGATTCCGGTGCGGCTGGACAGCCCGGGGATCCGGGTGGCGTTCCCGCGGATCTTCTTCGTATTCGGGCACGTCCTCAGCCGCAAGACGCCGATGGGCCGCAAAGAGATGGCCGAGGTTCGCCATCACGGCGCGCCGTTCTTGCGGGTTAAGCGGGCCGACCTCGCTGCCGCCGGCGTCGAACGGGTGCTCGCCCGCACGACCGGGGTGCGCGACGGCCTCCCGGTGCTCGGCGACGAGCGGGTCCTGGACGTGGCCAACGTGGTGTGGTGCACCGGCTTCCGGCAGGACTTCAGCTGGATCCAGCTGCCGATCGTCGGCGAGGACGGCTGGCCGATCGAACGGCGCGGCGTTGTCGAGTCGGCTCCCGG
Source organism: uncultured Actinomycetota bacterium (assembly GCA_963839175.1). Taxonomy (GTDB): domain Bacteria; phylum Actinomycetota; class Actinomycetes; order Mycobacteriales; family Jatrophihabitantaceae; genus CAWIUB01. The sequence goes on along the minus strand of CAWIUB010000030.1, from coordinate 127,726 downwards.
GCTGTATTTCACCGGACTGGCCTTCCAGTCGTCCATGCGCTCGATGCTGGTCGGCGGAGCCGGCGCGGACGCCGAGTACGTCGCCAAGCACATCGCAGCCCGCCGCCCGGCCCGGCAAGGGGTGGGTGCCGCCGCTTGAGCCGACCGCCACACTGGATCGCGCAGCAGGGAGGCAGCATGTCACCGAGTCTCGCCAGTGGCCCTGCATCGATGACGGCGACGGCCGTTCGACCGGGTAGGCGCGCGCTGGGCGAGTCCTTCGCCCGGGCGTTGGCGGCCAAGGACCGCGATGCGCTGCTCGCCGTTCTGCACGACGAGGTGAGCTTCCGCGGACTGACACCTAGCCGGTGCTGGTCGGCCGAGGACACCCGCACGGCCGTCGACGAGATCGTGCTGGGCGCCTGGTTCGAGCCGTCCGACGAGATCGAAGCTGTGGAAGAGATCGACTCGGGGCAGGTCGGCGACCGTTCCCGGGTCGCCTATCGGCTTCGGATCCGCAGCGGGGGTGAGCTGTACGTCTGCGAGCAGCAGGCCTACTACGCGATCGACGGCGACCGGATCGGCTGGCTGCGCGTCCTGTGCTCGGGTTTCCGGCCCTACCCAGCGGGCTGAAGCAAAGCGCAGAACATCGCGTCTGTGCCGTGCCGGTGCGGCCACAGCTGGACGGTCGGCCCGCCACCGAGTTTCGGCATACGGGGGAACATGGGCCGGGCGTCCAGCAGGTCATGGCCCGCCACCACACACGCCGTCTCGGCGAGGTGTGGCGAGCATGCGACGTAGCCGATCACTCCGCCTGGACGGACCAGGCGCGAAGCCGCCGCCAGCAACTGCGCCTGCAGCGACGCGAGGTCGGTGACGTCGGACGGCTCGCGTCGCCATCGGGCCTCGGGACGCCGTCTTAGCGCGCCGAGGCCGCTGCACGGCGCATCGAGCAGCACGCGGTCGTACCCGCCTTCGATCGGCGGCAGCATGCGTGCGTCCCCGACGATCACCTCGACTTCGGCGGGCGAGACTGCCTTGCGCACCAGTTCGGCGCGGTGCGGGCGCAGCTCGTTGGCCGTCACCCGAGAGCCACGCTGCGCGGCGAGCGACGCGAGCAGCGCTGTCTTGCCCCCGGGGCCGGCGCACAGGTCCAGCCAGCGCTCATCGCGCCCGTCCAGCGGCGCCTCGGCCAGCGCGAGCGCGCACAGCTGGCTGCCTTCATCCTGGACACCGGCGCGGCGCGCGCGGACAGCCGCGCAGCTCGGCCGGGTCACCGCCGGCCGCCAGCCGCACCGCGTAGGGCGACCACGGCCCCGGCTCACCTCCCGACTCACCGACCAGTACGTCGCGGTCGATCCGTCCGGGCCAGGCGACCAGATGGGTACGCGGGCGCACGTTGTCGGCCACGAGCGCCGCCTCGACCTCGGCCAGGTCGCCGCCCAGCGCCTTGGCGAAGGCCGCCGTGATCCACTCGGGGTGCGCGGTCCGCAGGGCGAGCTGCGCGAGCGCCGATCGGTCGGTGCCGAGCTCGTTCGTCCAGCCGTCCCAGTCGCGTGCGGCGATCCGTCGCAGCACGGCATTGAGGAACCCCGCCGCACGGCCATTGCCCGTGGCGCGCGCCAGATCCACGGTTGTGGCGACGGCGGCGTGCGCCGGGATGCGAGTGCGCAGCAACTGGTAGCCGCCGAGCCGCAACAGGTCCCGCACCGGGGCGTCGAGCGACGCCAGCGGGCGGTCCACGCACGCCGCGGCGATGTCGTCCAGCGTGCCCTGCGCCCGCAAGGTGCCGTATCCGAGTTCGGTTGCCAAGGCGGCGTCCCGGCCGGCAAGCCCTGCCTCGCTGATCAACTGCGGCAGGCGCAGGTTGGCGTACGCATCGTCAGCCGCCACGGCACGCAGCAGCTCGTAGGCGACGCGACGCGCGCTATCGACGCTAGCCAAGGCGTTCGTCCGGGTGCGGCCGGGCGCCACGCGCCCAGTCCGCGGCCGGCATCGGCGTTCGTCCCGGCGGCTGCACGCAGTGCAGCTCGACGGCCGTCGTGGCCGTGCCGATCAGGACGCCGGCTTTCGTGGCCCGCAGCTGCGCGGGTGGCAATGCGACGGCGCCTATCCGAACCGGGCCGAGTTTCAGCCGCTCTCCCCGGAACAGCGTCCAGGCACCGGGCGCGGGGGTGCAGGCCCGGATCTTCCGGTCGATGTGCACCGCGGGCTTGGTCCAGTCGATGCGTGCATCGTTGGCGGTGATCTTGCCGGCGATGGAGGCGCCTTCGGCCGGTTGTCGACGGGGTACCAACGAACCGTCTTCGATGCCGTCCATGGTGGCGACGAGCAGGGTGGCGCCCGAGTCGGCCAGCCGGGTGAGCAGGTCACCCGTGGTATCCCAGGGACGGATCGGTTCGGTCACGACCCCGTATACCGGGCCGGTGTCGAGACTCGCCTCCACCTGGAAGGTCGTGGCACCGGTCACGTCGTCGCCGTGCAGGATCGCGTGCTGGACCGGCGCCGCCCCGCGCCAGGCCGGCAGCAGCGAGAAGTGCAGGTTCACCCAGCCGTGCTTGGGGATGGCGAGCGCGGCCGGCGGGATCAGCGCGCCGTATGCGACGACCGGGCAGCAGTCGACGCCGAGGTCGGCGAGCTCGGCCAGGAACTCGGGGTCGCTGGGCAGAGGCGGCGACAGCACCGGCACCCCGGCGTCGGCCGCCGCGGCTTCGACCGGCGATGCCCGCTGGCGGCGGCCCCGGCCAGCCCTCGCCGGCGGACGGGTGATGGCAGCGACCACCTCGTGCCGGGGTGAGTGAAGCAGGGCACGAAGCGACGGGACGGCCGGCTCAGGCGTCCCGGCGAAGGCCACCCGCATCAGAACGCGTTCCCGAGCGTCGGGTGCGGGCTCACCTTGACCATGGGCGCGGCGAGGCCGGACCAGTCTGCCTCGCGGATCGCCTTCATGGCGGCCTTCTTGGTCTCGGCGTCGAGCCGGTCGACGAACAGCACCCCGTCGAGGTGGTCGGTCTCGTGCTGCACGCAGCGGGCCAGCACGGCGGTGCCCTCGACGGTGATTGGGTCCCCGTACATGTCCTGCCCGTGCGCGACGACGTGCTCTTTGCGCCGGCAGTCGAAGCTCACGCCCGGGATGGACAGGCAGCCCTCCGGGCCGTCCTGCTCCTCGGCGGACGGAAAATGCAGCATCGGGTTCACTAGGTGGCCGGCCTGCTCGTCATCGACGTGGTAGGTGAAGACCCGTAGTCCCACGCCGATCTGCGGGGCGGCGAGCCCTAGACCCGGTGCGTCGAGCATCGTCTCGGTCAGGTCGGCGACGAGGGTCCGCAGCTGCTTGTCGAAGTCCGTGACGAGGTCGGCGGGCGTGCGCAGCACGGGATCGCCGAACAGCCGGATTGTCTGAACCGTCACATCGCGAGTCTACGAAACCGCTCCCGCGGGGCGTGCTTCCTCGGCTCAGAACAGTTCGAGCGGATCGAGTTGGACCCGCACCGGGTTCGGTGCCTTGCGGGCCGAGCGGATCGCGGCGGCGGCCTTGAGGGATGCTGCCAGGTCGGCGCCGGACGCTCGGGGCACCCGGATCAGCGTGCGCTGCTGATCGTCGGCGACCGGGACGGGGCCGATCACCTCGGACGGGTCAGGTAACTGCGTGAGCGACACGAGGTCCTCGACAGCGCCGCGCAGACCGGTCAGCGAGGCCATCCGCACCGCAGGCGGGAAACGCAGCTCCTGGCGGTCGGCGAGCTCGCGGGCGGCGAATCCACGGGCGTCCCAGCGGATCAGCGCCTGGACGGCGGGCACGGCGGCGTCGGCTCCGACCACGACCTGGCCGTCGGATCGCACGAGCGCGCCCGCGTTGGCCCATCGGCGCACGGTCTCCTCGCCCGCGCGCAGGTCGGCCCGCGACAGTAGCGCCCACCCGTCGAGCAGCAGCGCGGCGCCGTAGCCGCCGGTGGCCGTTGGCTCCGCCCCCGGGGTCGCCACGACGATCGCGGCACCTCCCGGGACGCCAGCCAGCACCGCGTCGCCGCCGGACGTCCGTACCGGGACGCCCGGGAACGCTCGGCCCAGCTCCTCGGCTGTCCGCGTGGAGCCGATCACGACCGCCCGCAGCCGATGCTCGCCGCATGCCGGGCAGGCCCAGTCGCCGGCTGGGCGCCCGCACCAGCGGCAGGCCGGGATCGCGTGGCCGGATGACGCCGCCAACGGCCCTGAGCAGGCCGGGCAGCGGGCCGGTGTGCGGTCGCGCGCGCAGGCCAGCGACGGCGCGTAACCGCGACGCGGCACCTGGACGAGCACCGGGAGATCCGCGCCGAGCGCGTCGCGGGCGACCCGCCAAGCGAGACTCGGTAGCCGGGCGGCCCGAGCGGCAGGGTCGCGCTGCTGTTCGGCGTCGTCACCCGTGGCGACGACGCGCGGCGCCGAGGTGCGCAGTACCGCACGATCGGCGACGATCTCGTGCGCCCAGCCCGATTCGACCAGCTGCTGCGCCTCGGCTGTGCGAGCGAAGCCACCCAGCAGCAACGCCGAGCTGGACATCGCCGAACGCAGCACCAGCACGTCGCGGGCGTGTGGATAGGGCGCCCGCGGTTCAGCGTAGAGGTCGTCACCGTCGTCCCAAATCGCCAGCAGGCTGACGTCGGCTACTGGGGCGAAGGCCGCGGCGCGGGTGCCGATCACCGCGCGCACCGTCCCGCGCCGCGCCGCCAGCCAGCGCCGATAGCGCTCGGCCGGGCCGAGATCGGCGGACAACGCGACGTGTCGGCCGGAACCGATCACCGCCCTCACAGCGAGGTCTAGACGGTTCAGGTCACGCGCGTCGGGCACCAAGACGATCGCACCGCGCCCAGCGGCCAAGGCTGCCTGCACCAACTCGGCGAGCCGACTCGGCCATGCCTCGCCGGGCAGAACGGACCAGGCAGCGCGGGCCGCGCGGCCGTCGGCCACCGCCGCGACGAAAGCCGGGCCAGCTCGGTACGTCGCCCAGCCCGCCTCCGCAGGGGGCGGAGGGGCAGACGGCGGGATCGGCTGCCCGGCCTCCGCGCCCGCATGGCGCGGCGGCACGCCCAGCCGGACGGCGTCGACGAAATTACCGGCCCACCGATCTGCCACCGCTCGAAATAGCGCCGTCGTCTGCGGGGTCAATACCGGCTCGCTGCCCACCGCGCGTTCGATGAACGCCAGCTGGCCGTCATGGTCGCTTTGCGTGCCGCGCTCGAGGACGTACCCGTCTACCAGCTGGCCAGCGAAGCGCACCCGCACCCGTCCGCCCACTGCGACATCCCCGTCGAGCTCTTCGGGGACCAGGTAATCGAAGGGACGGTCGAGATGCGACAGCGGCACATCCACCAGCAGCCGGGCGATGGGCGCGTGGGCCGCCGGCACGCGTCCGCTGCGGCTACCCCGCACCTGTTCGACCTCCGACGGGCTGGGCCACGCGACAGGTCGAACAACTCGGTGGTGGAACGGTGCGCGTCGCGGTCAGCCGTTGTGCACGAGCTTGGCCAGTTGCTCGGCGCGGTCGGTGCGCTCCCAGGTGAAGTCCGGCAGCTCACGCCCGAAATGGCCGTAGGCCGCCGTCTGGGCGTAGATCGGGCGCTTCAGGTCGAGGTCGCGGATGATCGCCGCCGGGCGCAGGTCGAACGTATCGGTGATCGCCTCGGCGATCCTGACCGGGTCCGCCGTCTCGGTGCCGAACGTCTCGATGAACAGCCCGACCGGCTCTGCCTTGCCGATCGCGTACGCGATCTGGACCTCGACCTGCGACGCAAGCTTGGCCGCGACGACGTTCTTGGCCACCCACCGCATGGCGTAAGCGGCCGAGCGGTCCACCTTGGACGGGTCCTTGCCGGAGAACGCCCCTCCGCCGTGCCGGGCGTATCCGCCGTAGGTGTCCACGATGATCTTGCGGCCGGTCAGCCCGGCGTCGCCCATCGGGCCGCCGATCTCGAACCGGCCGGTCGGGTTGACCAGCAGTCGATAGCCGTCGGACTCGATCCCTAGCCCGGCCAGCACCGGGGTGATTACGTGCTCGGCGACATCGGGTTTCAGCAGGGTGTCGAGGTCGATGTCCGCCGCGTGCTGGCTGGAGACGACCACGGTGTCCAACCGCCGCGGCTTGCCGTCGACGTACTCGATGGTCACCTGGGTCTTGCCGTCGGGGCGCAGATACGGCACGGTGCCGTCCTTGCGTACTACGCTCAGCCGCTCGGCGAGCCGGTGCGCCAGGGCGATCGGCAGCGGCATGAGTTCCGGCGTCTCGTCGCAGGCGAACCCGAACATCAGGCCCTGATCGCCCGCGCCCTGCTTGGCGACCTCGTCGTGCGAGCCCTCGACACGCGACTCGTAGGCGGTGTCGACCCCCTGCGCGATGTCAGGTGACTGCGCGCCGATCGCGACGTTGACACCGCACGATGCCCCGTCGAAGCCCTTTCGGGAGGAGTCGTAGCCGATCTCCAGGATGCGCTCCCGCACGATCGTCGGGATGTCCGCGTAAGCCTCGGTAGTGACCTCGCCGGCCACGTGGACCTGACCCGTAGTGATCAGCGTCTCAACGGCAACTCGGCTGTTGGGGTCTTGGGCGAGCAGTGCGTCGAGGATCGAGTCGCTGATCTGGTCGGCGATCTTGTCCGGGTGTCCCTCGGTGACGGACTCGGACGTGAAGAGGCGGCGGGTCAAATCTGCTCCCGAAGTGGTGCGGCGGAAATGAGGTCGCCAAAGTCTAGCTGGACAGTCGGGATGCCACCGCATCCCACACCGCGGCGGCCAGCACGGCTTTAGGGCCGAGCGGCACCGGTAGCTCGGTGCCGTCGCTGCCCAGGATGACCGCGGCGTTGTCCGGCTGGCCGAACGCACGGCCGCCGCCGACAGCATTGACGACCATCAGGTCGCATCCCTTGCGGGCCAGCTTCGCGCGGCCGTGCGCCAGCACGTCGCCCTCGGCGTCGCCCGTCTCGGCGGCGAACCCGACCAGTACCTGCCCCGGACGGCGGCCGCCGACCAGCTCGCGCAGCACGTCCGGAGTCCGTTCGAGCGCCACGGGCGCGGGGTCGGACTCCAACTTCTTGATCTTATGCGCGGCGACGGACGCCGGCCGGAAGTCAGCCACCGCGGCTGCCATGACGACCGCGTCGGCCTCCCCGGCCGCCTTGAGCACCGCGTCGCGTAGCTCAGCGGTGCTTCCGACATGCACGACGTCCGTGCCCGCCGGGTCCGTCCAGTCGCAGTTGGCCGCGACCAGCGTGACGCGTGCGCCGCGCGCGGCGGCCACGCTGCTCAAGGCGTAACCCTGCTTGCCCGACGACGCGTTGCCGAGGAAGCGGACCGGGTCCAGCGGCTCGCGGGTGCCGCCCGCGCTGACGACGACCCGGCGCCCGGCCAGGTTGGCGGGCAGCGCATCGGCACGTATCAGCAGCACCTCGGCCAGCTGGGCGATCTCGACGGGTTCGGGCAGCCGTCCCTTACCGGTGTCTGCGCCGGCGAGGCGACCCACGGCTGGCTCGAGCACCACCGCGCCGCGCCGGCGCAGCGTGGTGACATTGTCCGCGGTGGCCGGGTGTTCCCACATCTCGGTGTGCATCGCCGGCACGAACAGCACCGGACAGCGCGCGGTCAGCAGCGTGTTGGTGAGCAGGTCGTCGGCGATGCCGTGTGCTGCGCGGGCGAGCAGATCGGCGGTAGCTGGCGCGACGACCACGAGATCGGCTTCGCGGCCCAACCGCACGTGCGGAATGTCGTGGGCACCGGCCCAGACGTCCGCGACGACTGGCCGGTGGGAGAGCGCGGCCCAGGTGGCCTCGCCCACGAACTCGAGGGCTGCGGCGGTGGGAACGACCGTGACCTCGTGGCCCCGCTCGGACAGCCTGCGCAGCAGGTCGGCCGCCTTGTAGGCGGCGATCCCGCCCGTTACGCCGAGGACGATGCGACGGTGGGGCCCCGCCACCTCGTCGATCGCCTCGTCCATGGCGAACCGGCTCAGGCCTCGGCGGGCTTGTATTCGATCAGGTCGCCGTTGATCTCGCGGAGCGCGATCGACAGCGGCTTCTCCTGCGGAGCGGTCTCGACTAGTGGGCCGACGTATTCGAGCAGGCCGTCGCCGAGCTGGCTGTAGTAGGCGTTGATCTGCCGGGCACGCTTGGCCGCGATGATGACCAGGGCGTACTTCGACTGCGCCCGCTCGAGCAGCTCGTCGATTGGCGGGTTGGTGATGCCCTCAGGGGCCGACACGGTTCCGGACAAAGTTCGACTCGATTCGGTTCGTCTGCGGTGATTCGTCCTCAATGAGTAGGGGACGCTTCGATCAATGCTACCAACCGCGCCGCCGCGCGCTCGACGTCGTCGTTGATCAGGACGGCGTCGAACTCGCTCCCGGCAGCCAGCTCCATACGAGCGCGGACCAGGCGCTGGGCGACCAGATCCGGCGATTCGGTTCCGCGGCCGGACAGCCGGCGTTCCAGTTCGTCCCAGGACGGCGGTGCCAGGAAAACGAACTGGGCGTCCGGCAGCTGGGCGCGAACCTGCCTCGCCCCCTGCAGCTCGATCTCCAGCAGCGTGGGAATTCCCGCCGCAAGGTGCTCCAATACCGGCTTGCGCGGCGTTCCGTACAGGTTTCCGAAGTGCTCGTTGTACTCCAGCAACTCCCCCGCCTCGATCATCGCGAGGAACGACGGCCGATCGACGAATCGGTACTGCACGCCGTCAACCTCCCCGGGGCGCGGCGCGCGGGTGGTGGCCGACACGGAGACCCAGATCTGCGGGTACCGCTCCCGCACCGCCGCCACGACGGTCCCCTTGCCCACACCTGACGGCCCGGACAGCACGGTCAGCCGGCCGGCGGGCGGGTGCTTCGACATTGGCCAGAAGGTTACCGGGATCATGTCCGTGTGCGGACTGCGCCGCTAGGGTGCGGGTACTCGCATCCGGACGGTCGGGGAGGTCGGCTGCTATGGCGTTACGGGTCGGAGTTCTCAAGGAGGACGCGTCCGGGGAACGCCGTGTCGCGCTGACCCCCGACGCCGTGCGGCGGTTGGGCGACGCGGGGCTCGCCATATCCGTCCAGGCCGGTGCCGGTGCGGCCGCTTGGTTCTCCGACGAGGAGTACGCGCTGGCGGGAGCTGAGCTTGCAACCGAGCAGCAGGTGCTTGCCGACGCGGATGTCGTCGTGAGCGTCGGACCGGTAGGAGGAGATCGGCTGCGCGACGGGCAGACCGTCGTCGGTCTGCTGCAGCCGCTGCTGAATGCCCCGGCCATGCTCGACCTCGCGCGGCGCGGCGTGACTGCGATCAGCCTCGACGGCCTGCCGCGCACCCTTTCCCGCGCGCAGGGTATGGACGCGCTCTCGTCGCAAGCCAACGTCGCGGGCTACAAGGCCGTCCTGGTCGCGGCCGACAGCTTCGGCCGGTTCTTCCCGCTGCTGATCACCGCGGCCGGCACGTCCAAACCAGCGGAGGTCCTCGTTCTCGGCGCCGGCGTCGCGGGCCTGCAGGCGATCGGTACGGCGCGGCGCCTGGGTGCGATTGTCCGCGCCTACGACGTGCGCCCAGCCAGTCGCGACGAGGTCAAGTCGCTCGGGGGGCAATTCGTGGAGCTGAAGTCTGTCGAGTCGGTGGCCGGCGAAGGCGGGTACGCCCGCGCGCTCACCGCCGAGGAGCAGGCCGCGCAGCAAGCCGAGCTCACCGACCACATCATGAAACACGACGTCGTCATTACCACCGCACAGGTGCCGGGGCGTCGACCACCGCTCATGGTCACCGCCGAGGCGGTGGCGGGCATGCGACCCGGCTCGGTGATCGTCGATATGGCGGCGTCCGAGCTCGGCGGCAACGTCGAGATCTCCAAGCCGGGCGAGACGCTCGTGTCCGACAACGGCGTAACGGTCATCGGTGCCGGCGACCTGCCGTCCCAGATGGCCACGTCGGCGTCAAACTCGTACGCGCGCAACATCGGCGCGCTGTTGCTTCATCTCGTGTCCGACGACGGGGCGCTCGCGATCGATCAGCTGCTCGCCGATGGCGACGAGATCGCGGCGGGCGTCGTCATCACCCATGGCGGGCAGGTCGTCCAGGCCGCGACTGCCGCCCTGCTGGACAAGGAGGCCTCGGCATGACCGGTTCGTTCGTCGGGGACATGACGATCTTTGTGCTGGCCCTGCTGGTCGGCTTCGAGGTGATCAGCAAGGTGCCCGCCACGCTGCACACGCCGCTGATGTCCGGCGCGAACTCTATTCACGGCGTGGTGCTCGTCGGCGTGATCATCCTCGCCGGCTACGTGCAGGGCGCCGTCGGCTACGTGCTCATGTTCATCGCCGCCGCGTTCGGCGCAGCGAACGTCGTCGGCGGCTACCTCGTGACGGACCGGATGCTGGAGATGTTCAAGAAACGGCCGGCCCGGACGGCAACCAAGGACGAGGCTGCGTCGTGAGCAGCACAGAGATCGGCATCCGGTTCGCGTCGCTGTTCGGCGCGGTGTGCTTCGTGCTCGGCCTGCACTTGATGAACTCCCCCGCGACCGCGCGGCGCGGCAATCAAGTCTCCGCGTTCGGCATGCTCGTCGCGATCGCCGCGGCTTTGGTCGCCGTTGCCACCGGGCAGGGCGGCGCGGACATGACCGCTGCCCGCTGGCTCGTGCTCATCGCCGGCGCGTTGCTTGGCGGGGCGTGGGGGCTATACACAGCACGCACCATCGCGATGACCGCGATGCCACAACTGGTATCCCTGTTCAACGCGGTCGGTGGCGGCGCCGCTGCGCTTATCGCGATTGTCGACTACAACCAGAGCCCGCACCTCCCAGCCGGAACCGCGACCGCGACGATCCTCGACATCGTCATCGGCTGCACGACGTTCTCTGGCTCGCTGATCGCGGCCGCGAAGCTGCAGGGCTACTGGAGCCAGCCGGTGTCGTTTCGGGGTTCGCATATCGCCATGGCGGCCGTCGCGCTGGCCGCGACGGGCGGCGGCGTGTGGGTGATCGCGGGCGCGCACAACGTCGCGGTGCTCGTCGGCGTCGCTTTGCTCGCCGTGATCTTCGGGGTGCTCATGGTGCTGCCGATCGGCGGCGCCGACATGCCCGTTGTCATCTCGCTGCTGAACGCGTTCACCGGAACCGCGGTCGCGATGGCCGGCTTCGTGCTGGGCAACCCGACACTGGTGATCGCGGGTGCGCTGGTCGGCGCGTCCGGTTCCATCCTCACCAAGCTGATGGCCGACGCGATGAACCGCTCGGTGGTCAACATCATCGTGGGCGGTTTCGGCACCGGCGCGGTGGGCACGCTGGTCTCAGCCGGCACCGGCGGCACGGTGAAGTCGATCGCCGTCGACGACGCGGCGCTCCAGCTCGCCTACGCGAGCAAGGTGATCATCGTGCCGGGCTATGGCCTGGCCGCCGCGCAGGCACAGCACGAGTGTCACGAGCTCGGCGAGCTGCTCGCGGAGCGAGGAGTGGACGTGTGCTACGCCATCCACCCAGTCGCGGGCCGCATGCCGGGACATATGAACGTGCTGCTCGCCGAGGCGAATGTCCCGTACGACGAACTCAAAGAGATGGACGATGTCAACCCGGAGTTCGACCGCACGGACGTGGCGCTCGTCGTCGGCGCTAACGACGTGACAAATCCGGCCGCGCGCCGGGCGGGTAACGCTGTGTCGGGTATGCCGATTCTCAACGTCGACCACGCCAAGTCGATCATCGTGATCAAGCGGTCGATGGCCTCCGGCTACGCGGGACTCGACAACGAGCTGTACACCGATCCCAAGACGAGCATGTTCTTCACCGACGCGAAAAAGGGGCTGGCTTCGCTCGTCAGCGCCACCAAGACGCTCGTCGGATAGCGTCGAAGCCGTGGATTTCCGGCGGCTCGGCGAATCCGGTCTCGTCGTCTCCGTGGTGGGTCTGGGCACCAACAACTTCGGCATGAAGCTCTCCGCCGACCAGTCGCGTGAGGTCGTGCACGCCGCACTGGACCACGGCGTCACCTTGTTCGACACCTCCGACTCATACGGCGCGTCCGAGGAGCGACTCGGCGCAGCACTCGCGGGCCGGCGCGACGACGTCGTGATCGCGACCAAGTTCGGCAGCGATGTGCGCCGCCGCGGCCTGTCCAACGGCGAGGACTGGGGCGCGCGCGGATCCCGCCGCTACATCAGGCGCGCCGTCGAATCGTCCATGCGCCGGCTGCGCACTGACTGGATCGACCTCTACCAGCTGCACCGCCCCGATTCCGCCACACCGATCGAGGAGACCCTGTCGGCGCTGGACGACCTGGTGCACGAGGGCAAGGTGCGCTATCTCGGCCACTCGAACTTCCGCGGCTGGCAGGCGGCCCACGTGGAGTGGGTCGCGCGCACCCGTGGCTTGGAACGATTTATCAGTGCACAGAACGAATACAACCTGCTGGCGCGCGGCATCGAGCAGGACTTGATTCCAGCGCTCGAGGCGTACCGGATCGGGCTGCTGCCGTTCTTCCCGCTGGCCAGCGGGCTGCTCACCGGCAAGTACCGCCGCGGCGAGCCGCCGCCGCCCGGCAGCCGAATCGCCCTATGGGGGCGCGAGGCCGTCCTCACCGACTCGGCTTTCGACGTCATCGAGCAGCTGGAGGCCTTCGCCGCCGGGCGTTCGATCACCGTGCTGGACGCGGCGATCGGCGGTCTCGCGGCGCAGCCGACGGTCGCCTCCGTCATCGCCGGCGCGACGTCGGCCGATCAGGTCGCCGCGAACGTGCGCGCCGGTCTCTGGCAGCCGACCGCGGACGATCTGGCAGAGATCGACCGGATCACCGCCCGGGAGGGCTGAGCCATCGGCGAACCGGACGACTTCGACGAGATCTACTCCTCGGTCGGGGACGATCTCGATCGAATTCCGTGGGCCGGTCTGCGTCCGCACCCGGTGCTCGTCGAATGGCTGGACGCGGGACCGCCGCCGAACGGCTCACCGCCCGCGCTCGTCGTGGGCTGCGGTCTGGGTGACGATGCCGCCGACCTGACCCGCCGTGGGTACGACGTGACGGCGTTCGACCAATCTCCTACCGCAATCGACTGGTGTCACAGGCGATTCCCCGACTCAAGGGTCGAGTTCCAGATCCGGGACCTGCTCGCATTGCCGGCCGCCTGGCGCCGCCGTTTCCGGCTCGTGGTAGAGATCAACACGATCCAGTCGCTGCCCGTCCCGCGCCGTGCCGAGGTGATCGCGGCGATTGCTGCAACGGTCGCGCAGGGTGACCTGCTCTTCGTCCGCTGTGCCCTGCGAGACGACGGCGATCCTGTCGAGACGCGGCCGTGGCCGGTCAGCCCTGCCGAGCTGCGGCTGTTTGCCGGCGAGGGACTCCGGGAGCTCTCGTTCGAGATCACCGACGTCTCGCCGGCCGGCACCGGGCACGCCCGCGCCGTCTGGACGCGCGACTAGGCTCGAAGGAAGGCAAACTGCTCGACATAACCCCCGGCAGCGGCGTGCAGGGCCCGCACGTCAGGCCCGCGCCGGAGCACCTCACGCGACACGCTGGGCAGCACCGCCCGCAGCGAACCGGCAAACATCCGCCGGACGTCGTCGGCAGTGCCGCCCTGCGCGCCGACACCGGGCGCGAGGATCGAGCCGTTGAGCTTCGTGAGGTCGACGTCCACGTTGCCGATCGTCGCCCCGACGACAAGGCCCAGCGAGCCGAGTGGCTCGGCTCCCGCGTTGCGCGCCGCGATGTCGTCGACGATCGTCTGCGCCACGCTGCGACCGTCCGGCTCCAACGCGTGCTGCACCTGCGCGCCCTGCGGGTTGGACGTCAGGGTGACGACGAATACGCCCGTGCCGTACTTGCCGACCGCATCGAAGGCAGGCTCAAGCGACCCGACCCCGAGGTACGGCGAGAGGGTGATCGCGTCGGCGGCGAGCGGCGAGGCCGGGTCGAGGTAGGCGTGGGCGTAGGCAGCCATCGTGGAGCCGATGTCGCCGCGCTTGACGTCTAGCAACACCAGCGCACCCGCGGCACGGCATCCGGCGATGGTGCGTTCCAGCACCGCGACGCCGGCGGATCCGAACGCCTCGAAGAACGCCGACTGCGGCTTGATGACCGCGAGCTGTGCGCCGAACGCCCCCACGCAGATGTCGGCGAACCGCGCAAGACCCTCGACGTCGACGCTCAACCCCCACGCTTCCAGCAGGTCACGGTGCGGGTCGATGCCCACGCAGAGTGCGCCGCGCGCGTCGAGCGCGGCGTCCAGTTGCGCACCGAAGGTCACGCGGATACCGCCGGCTGGTCGCCTGCTCGATGGGCGAACCCGATCGCCTCCGACACGGAGCCGAAGCCGCGCTCGTCGAGCGCCTGCTCCAGTTCGGCGAGCACCCGCAGCGGCGCGGACGGGTCGGCGAACACCGCGGTGCCGACCGAGACCGCAGACGCCCCGGCCAGGACGAACTGCAGCGCGTCCAGACCGCTGCGGATCCCGCCCATGCCAAGGATCGGCAAGGCCGGCACCGCCTGGTGCACTTGCCAGACGCAACGCACCGCGACCGGACGGATGGCCGGCCCGGACAGGCCACCGGTCCCGCCGCCCAACACCGGGGCCAGCGTCGCGGTGTCGATCACCATGCCGAGCAACGTGTTGATCAGCGACAACCCGTCGGCACCGGCGTCGGCGCAGGCGCGGGCGATTAGGGCGATGTCGGTGACGTCGGGTGAGAGCTTGGCGAACACCGGCACTGCCGGGTCCGCTGCCGACCGCACCGCGCTCACCACCCGCGCCGCGGCCAGCGGGTCGCAGGCGAACACCTGACCGCGATCCTCGACGTTCGGGCAGGAAATGTTGACCTCGAGCATCGACACGGCCGGCTCGTCGCGCAGCTGCTGGGCGAGCGCGGCGAAATCATCAGCGGTGCCACCAGCGATCGACACGACCACCCGTGCGCCGTGATGGGCCAGCCAGGCCAGGTCGTTCGCGATGAACGACTCGATGCCCGGGCCCTGCAAGCCGATCGAGTTCAGCATGCCGCTCGGCGTCTCTGCCATCCGCGGAGTGGGCCGCCCGGATCGCGCCCGCGGCATGATCGTCTTGGTGACGACCGCCCCGAGCCTCGACACGTCGAAGAACTGGTCGAGCTCGCGACCCGCCGCGGCGCAGCCGGAGGCGGTGAGCACCGGATTGGGCAGGGTGAGCCACCCCAGCCGGGTCGTCATGTCCGCCATCAGTGCAGCCTCATCGCGTCGGCGCCCAGCAGATCGTCCGGGAGCGATCCGACGTCGTCGAAGCGGACCCGGTCGGCGCGGAACACCGGCCCGTCCACGCAGGAGCGCACGAAGCGCGACGCGCCGTCGCTGGAGGCGCTGTCGCGCACCGGCAGCACGCACGTCATGCAGACGCCGATGCCGCAAGCCATGGCCTCCTCTACCGCAACATAGGCCGGGATGCCGTGCTCGCGGGCTACGTCGCCCACGGCACGCAGCATGGCCATCGGCCCGCACGCGTAGACCTGCTGCGCGTCGATTCGCTTGATGGCCGCGGGCAGCACGTCGGTTGCCAGGCCCTGGACACCCGCGGACCCGTCGTCAGTCGTGACTGTGATAGGACCGATCGCCACGGCGTGTTCTGCGCCGAACAGGCGAGTCTTGGACGCCGCCCCCACGATGATCTCGATCTGCGAATCCGACGCAACCGAGCGTGCCAGCGGGATCAGCGGCGCGGTGCCATAGCCCCCGCCAACCAGGACGACGGGAATTCCGCGCTTCGGCAAGGGGAACGGCGTCCCCAACGGGCCAACCAGGTCCAGCTTCGTGCCTACCAGTTGCCGCGCCAGCCAGCGGGTTCCCAGTCCGTGTTCGGCCACGACGAACTTCATGGTGCCGTCCGGGCCCGCCGCGAACAGGGCAAACGCGCGGCGCAGGAGCAGGGCTGTGTCGGGCCCGCCCACTGCGACCGCGACGAACTGGCCGGGTGCGAATCCGGCAGCGACGCCGGGCGCGCGCACCGTCAGCTGGACGTACTCCCCGACCGGCTCGCGCGCGACGATCTCGCCAATCTCCTGCACCGGTCCGGTCACGTCGTACCGCCTCGCCAGCGGGTCAGCTGGGCGTGCAGGTCCTGCAGGGAGCGCACGCCGACCTCGCCACGGACCAGCTCCTCAATGCCTTGGACCGCGGCAGCCGCGCCCTGCACCGTGGTCACGCACGGGATCCCGGCGCCCACGGCGGCGGTGCGGATCTCGTAGCCGTCCACCCGTGGGCCAGAGTTGCCGGCTGCCCCCCAGGGCGTGTTTAGGACGAGGTCGACCTCGCCGGCGATGATCCGCCCCACGATGTTGTCGCCGCCCTCGGAGAACTTGCCGACGACCTCGGCGGCGACGCCGTTGCGCCGCAGCACCTGCGCGGTGCCCGACGTGGCGAGGATGCGGAAGCCCAGGTCCGACAGCCGCTTGATGGGGAAGATCGCCGCACGTTTGTCGCGGTTGGCCACGGACACGAACACCGTGCCCTTGACCGGCAGCGACCCGTAGGCGGCCGCCTGGCTCTTGGCGAAGGCGGTGCCGAACACCGCGTCGAAGCCCATCACCTCGCCGGTCGACTTCATCTCCGGACCGAGCAGCGAGTCGACCTGCCCACCGTCAGAGCCACGGAACCGGAAGAACGGCAAGACGGCTTCCTTCACCGCGATCGGCGCGTCGATAGGCAGGTCGCCGCCGTCATTGGCGCGGGGCAGCAACCCCTCGGCCCGCAGCTGCGGGATGGTCGCGCCCAACGCGATGCGGGCCGCCGCCTTGGCCAGCGGCACCGCGGTGGCCTTGGAGACGAACGGGACGGTGCGGCTGGCCCGCGGGTTCGCCTCGAGCACATACAGCACGTCACCTGCCAGCGCGTACTGAACGTTGAGCAGACCCCGCACGCCGACGCCGCAGGCAATCGCCCGGGTCGAGGCGCGCACCGTCTCGATATCCCGGGCCCCGAGCGTAATCGGCGGCAGCGCGCAGGCGGAGTCGCCGGAGTGGATGCCGGCTTCCTCGATGTGCTCCATCACGCCGCCGAGGTAGAGCTCATGGCCGTCGTAAAGCGCGTCGACGTCGATCTCGACCGCGTCGTCGAGGAATCTGTCGACGAGGACGGGGTGATCCGTGGTGATCTCGGTGGCCCGCGCGATGTATGAGGACAGCATCGTCTCGTCGTAGACGATCTCCATGCCGCGCCCGCCCAGCACGTAGGACGGGCGGACCAGCACCGGGTAGCCGATCGTGTCCGCGACCGCCTTGGCCTGCTCGAACGACGTGGCGGTGCCGTGTTTCGGCGCGGGCAGCCCGGCGTCGGCCAGCACCCGGCCGAAGGCACCGCGGTGCTCGGCCAGGTCGATCGCCTCGGGCTGGGTGCCGAGCACGGGCATGCCGGCGTCCTTCAATCGCTGCGCCAGGCCGAGCGGCGTCTGACCGCCCAGGGAGCAGATGACGCCTGCCACCTCGCCGGACTCCTGCTCGGCGTGGACGACTTCGAGCACGTCCTCGAAGGTCAGCGGTTCGAAGTACAGCCGGTCGGACGTGTCGTAGTCGGTAGAGACGGTCTCGGGGTTGCAGTTGACCATCACGGTCTCGTATCCCGCGTCGCGTAACGCCATCGCGGCGTGCACGCAGGAGTAGTCGAACTCGATGCCCTGCCCGATCCGGTTCGGCCCGCTGCCCAGGATGATCACCTTCGGGCGTTCCCGCTGGGGCGCGACCTCGGTCTCCTCGTCATAGGACGAGTAGTGGTACGGCGTGGCGGCGGCGAACTCGGCGGCACAGGTGTCGACGGTCTTGTAGACGGGGCGGACGCCCGCGCGCAGCCGCAGCAGCCGCACCCCGTCTTCGCCGGCCAGCTCCGGCCGCAGCGCTGCCAGCTGCCGATCGGACAGGCCGTGGCGTTTCGCCTTGCGCAGCAGGGCGGGCGTCAAGGCTGGTGCGTCGGTGATCTCGCTGCGCAGCTCGACGATCTGCGCTATTTGGTCGAGGAACCACGGGTCGATGCCGCTCAGCGCGGCCACCTCGTCGACCGGCATTCCTTCGCGCAGCCCCTGCTCGACCCGGTAGATCCGGCCGTCGGTCGGCGTGCTGATCGCGTCGCACAGTTCGTCCCGCGACAGCACGGGATCCGGGCGCGTCCAGAAGCTCGCGTCCTTCGTCTCCATCGACCGCAGCGCCTTGCCCAGCGCCTCGGTGAAGTTGCGGCCGATCGACATCGCTTCGCCGACGCTCTTCATGTGCGTGGTCAGCACCGGGTCGGCTCCCGGGAACTTCTCGAACGCGAAACGCGGCACCTTGACCACCACGTAGTCCAGCGCCGGCTCGAACGCGGCCGGGGTCTCGCGGGTGATGTCGTTGGGGATCTCGTCCAAGGTGTAACCCACGGCCAGCTTGGCGGCGATCTTGGCGATCGGGAATCCCGTTGCCTTGGAGGCCAACGCGCTCGATCGTGACACGCGCGGGTTCATCTCGATCACGACCATCCGGCCGTCGCGCGGGTTGATCGCGAACTGGATGTTGCAGCCACCGGTGTCGACGCCTACCTCACGCAACACCCCGATGCCGACATCGCGCATGTGCTGGTATTCGCGGTCCGTGAGTGTCATCGCGGGGGCCACGGTGATCGAGTCGCCGGTGTGCACGCCCATCGGGTCGACGTTCTCGATCGAGCAGACCACGACGACGTTGTCGTTGCGGTCGCGCATCAGCTCGAGCTCGAACTCCTTCCAGCCGTAGACGCTCTCCTCGACCAGCACCTCGTGCACCGGGCTCGCTGCGAGGCCGCGGGTCACGATGCTGTCCACCTCACCGACGTCCGCGGCGAGGCCGGAGCCGAGACCGCCCATGGTGAAGCTCGGCCGGATCACCACGCGATGGCCCACCGTCGCGGCGAACTCGAGGGCCTCGCCCGCGGTGTGGCACACCCGCGACGACGGCACGTCCGCGCCCACCGCCCGCACGATCTGCTTGAACCGCTGGCGGTCCTCGCCGCGCCGGATCGCCTCGATGTCGGCCCCGATCAGTTCGACGCCGTACTGCTCCAGTACCCCGTTGTCGTGCAGGGCCACCGCGAGATTGAGCGCCGTCTGGCCACCGAGGGTCGGCAGCAACGCGTCGGGCCGCTCGGCCGCAACAACCTTCTCGACGAACTCGGCGGTCAGCGGCTCGACGTAGGTGGCATCGGCGAACTCCGGGTCAGTCATGATCGTCGCCGGGTTGGAGTTGATCAGGCTGACCCGGTAGCCCTCCGCGCGCAGTACCCGGCACGCTTGCGTGCCGGAGTAGTCGAACTCGCACGCCTGGCCGATGATGATCGGCCCGGAACCGATCACCATGATGTGCCGGATGTCCTCACGCCTCGGCATCAGGACTCTCCGACTCTCCGACTCCGCCGCAGCCTCCGATTTGTTCGACCTGCGCGACGCTCTGGCGCACCGGGGGTCGAACAAGTCGCGATGGGCGTGCCACGGGTCGAACAAGTCGCGATGAGGCGCGCCGGAGGTCGAACAAGTCGCGATGGGCGCGCGTCATCGTTCGCCTTCCAGCAGTGTGGCGAACCGGTCGAACAGATAGCCCGCGTCGTGCGGGCCCGCCGCGGCCTCCGGGTGGTACTGCACGCTGAACGCCGGCACATCACGCGCCCGGAGTCCTTCGACGACGGCGTCGTTAAGGCAGACGTGGCTCACCTCCACGGCGCCGAACGGCGTCTCACTCACTGGATCCAGCGGTGCGTCGACCGCGAAGCTGTGGTTGTGCGCGGTGATCTCGACCCTGCCAGTCGTCCGGTCCTGCACCGGCTGGTTGATGCCGCGGTGGCCGTAGCCGAGCTTGTATGTGCCGAACCCGAACGCCCGCCCGAGCACCTGATTGCCGAAGCAGATGCCGAAGACGGGCAGGCCAGCGCGCAGCACGTCGCGCACCGTGGCCACGGCCGCGTCCGCCGTCGCGGGATCACCGGGCCCGTTGGCCAGGAATACCGCGTCGGCGCCGTTCGCCTGGATGTCGGCGAGGCTCCCCGACGACGGCAGCACGTGCGTGGTGATCCCCCGCTCGGCCATCCGATGCGGCGTCATCGCCTTGATCCCGTAGTCCAGCGCCGCGACGGTGAACCGCTTCGGGCCGATCGCGTCGACCGTGTACGGCCGCGTCGTGCTCACCTGCGCCGACAGGTCGGCGCCGGCCATCGGCGGTGAATCGAGCACCTTGCGCAGCAGGGACTGCCGGTCCGGGTCGGTCGACGAGACGCCGCAGCGCATCGCGCCGCGCTCACGCAGATGCCGGGTGAGCGCCCGGGTGTCGATGCCGCTGATGCCGACGATGCCTTGGGACGTCAACTCGTCCTCGAGCGAGCGCCGGGCCCGCCAGGACGAAGGACGGCGCGCTGGATCGCGCACGACATACCCCGCCACCCAGACCCGCCGGGACTCGGCGTCCTCGTCGTTGACGCCGGTGTTGCCGATGTGCGGCGCGGTCTGCACGACGACCTGACGGTGGTAGGACGGGTCGGTGAGCGTCTCCTGGTAGCCGGTCATGCCGGTGGCGAAGACCGCCTCGCCGAAGGTCTCGCCGTGGGCACCGAAGGACTCGCCGGCGAACGTGCGCCCGTCCTCCAGCACCAAGATTGCCCCGCCGTGGGCGCGAGCGCTCATCGCGTTCTAGTCACCACCTGGTCGCAGAGTTCACTGTTGCGGACCGTCGCGCGGCCGCGCAGGAACGTCGCCACGACCCGGCCGGGCAGGGTCCGTCCCGCGAACGGGGTGTTGCGCGACCGTGACGCCAGCGCGGCGGGCGACACCGTCCATCGGGCATCCGGGTCGACCAGGACAAGATTCGCCGGGGCGCCCACCTCGATGACCCGCCCGTGCCCGGCCAGCGAGCCGATGCGAGCCGGTGCGGAGCTCATCCGGTCGGCGACGCCGCGCCAGTCGAGCAGTCCCGGCAGCACCATCGTGTCGATCACCACCGACAGCGCGGTCTGCAGACCGAGCATGCCCGGCAGCGCCGCGCCCCACTCCGTCTCCTTGTCCTCGACCGCATGTGGCGCATGGTCAGTGGCAACACAGTCGATCGTGCCGTCGGTTAAGCCCGCACGCAGCGCCGTGACGTCCCGGGTGGTCCGTAGCGGCGGGTTGACCTTGTAGACGGGGTCGTAGGACTGCGCGAGATCGTCGGTCAGCGCCAGGTGGTGCGGCGTGGCTTCGGCGGTGATCGGAAGGCCCTCGGCCTTTGCCAGCCGGACGATCGCAACGGCGCCCGCCGTCGACACGTGGCAGATGTGCACCCGGGAATGGACATGCGCGGCGAGCAGTGCGTCGCGGGCGACGATCGCCTCCTCGGCCACGCTCGGCCAGCCGGCCAGCCCTAACCGCGCCGACACCTCGCCTTCGTGCAGCTGCGCGCCGGCCGTGAGCCTGGGGTCCTCGGCGTGCTGGGCGACCACCCCGCCGAACGCCCGCACGTACTCCAGGGCCCGGCGCATCACGAGCGGGTCGGCAACGCAGGCGCCGTCGTCGCTGAATACGCGTACCCGCGCCGCCGAGTCGGCCATCGCGCCGAGCTCGGCCAGCTGGCTGCCCGCCCGGCCCACGGTCACGGCGCCGATCGGCTGGACGTCGACGAGCCCGGCCTCGCGGCCGAGCCGCCACACCTGCTCGACCACGCCCGCCGTGTCGGCTGCCGGCTCCGTGTTGGGCATGGCGAAGACCGCGGTGTACCCGCCGAGCGCCGCCGCCGCCGAACCCGTCTCGACCGTCTCGGCATCTTCGCGGCCGGGTTCACGCAGGTGCGTGTGAAGGTCGACGAGACCGGGCAGCAGGACTGCGCCCTGTCCGTCGACGACCTCGTCCCCGAACAGTCCCGAACCAATCGCGGCGATCACGTCGCCGTCCAGCAGCACGTCGACCACGTCTTCGCCGTATGGCCGGACGCCGCGCAGCAGCACGCTCACTGACCACGCCGCTCTTCGCGCGAGCGCTCATCGCTCGCTCGCTCCGCTCCTCGCGCCCTCGGCGCTGCGATGCTCACTCGCTCAGCCCGCCCAGCAGCAGGTAGAGGACCGCCATCCGCACGCTGACCCCGTTCGCCACCTGTTCGACGATTGTGGACCGCTTCGGGTCGTCGGCCACCTCGGCCGCGATCTCCATGCCACGGTTCATCGGCCCCGGATGCATGATGATCGCGTCATCGCCCAGCAGCCCGATCCGGCGGGCGTCCAGCCCATACCGACGGGAGTACTCGCGTGAACTCGGGAAGAAGGAGGCCCCCATCCGTTCGCGCTGGACGCGGAGCATCATCACCACGTCACTGCCGGGCAGCGCGCCGTCGAGGTCGAACGAGGTGGCCGCGGGCCAGCTTTCGACGCCGATCGGCAGCAGCGTCGGCGGTGCCACCAATGTGACCTGTGCGCCCAGGGTGGCGAGCAGCACCACGTTGGAGCGGGCGACGCGCGAATGCAGGACGTCACCGACGATCGCGACCCGCAGCCCGGTGAGGTCTCCGGCCCCGCCGCGCAGCCTCCGGCGCATGGTGAACGCGTCCAGCAAGGCTTGCGTGGGGTGTTCATGGGTGCCGTCGCCAGCGTTGATCACGCTGCCCTGCACCCAGCCGGCCAGCCGCTGCGGTGCCCCGGAGTAGGTGTGCCGGATGACCACCGCGTCAGCCCCCATGGCCTCGAGCGTCAGCGCCGTGTCCTTGAGCGACTCGCCCTTGGAAACGCTGGAGCCCTTTGCCGAGAAGTTCACGACGTCGGCGGAGAGCCGCTTGGCCGCGAGCTCGAAGGACGTGCGGGTCCGGGTGGAGTCCTCGTAGAACAGGTTCACCACGGTGCGGCCGCGCAGCGGCGGCAGCTTCTTCACCTCGCGCCCGGCGATCGCCCGGTCCATTTGCTCGGCGGCGTCCAGGATCTCGATCGTGTCGTCCCGGCTGAGGTCAGCAGCGGAAAGCAGGTGCCGGCTCATCGGCTGACCTGGCTCTTCGCGCGAGCGCTCATCGCCGTGTTCGTTCCGCTCCGTGGCTCCCGCGCGTGCTTCGCGCGCAAGCGATGCTCGCTCACCGGCTGACCTGGCTCTTCGCGCGAGCGCTCATCGCCGTGTTCGTTCCGCTCCGTGGCTCCCGCGCGCGCTTCGCGCGCAAGCGATGCTCGCTCACCGGCTCACCGCCGCGTCGGCCCGCTCATCGACGAATACTGCGTCGATGCCGTCGGTCTCCCTCAACAGGACGCGCACGGTCTGCGACGTCGCGGTGGGCAGGTTCTTGCCGACGTAGTCGGCCCGAATCGGCAGCTCGCGGTGTCCGCGGTCGACCAGCACAGCCAGCTGCACGGCACTGGGTCGGCCCAGGTCGCGCAGCGCGTCGAGCGCCGCCCGGACCGTCCGGCCCGAATAGAGCACGTCGTCGACCAGGATCACGACTGTGCCGGTGACCCCGCCGGACGGCTCGACGGTCTGGCCGAGCGGACGCACGCCGCGCAGCCGCAGGTCGTCGCGATAGAGGGTGGTGTCCAGCGCCCCCACCGCCACGCCGAGCTCGCTCGCGAACGTGGTGATCCGCGCGGCCAGCCGCCTGGCTAACGGCACACCTCGGGTGGGGATGCCAAGCAGCGCTATACCGGTGCCGTCCGTGCCGGACTTCGCCGTTCGCTCGATGATCTGATGCGCCATCCGGTCGACGACACGTGCCACATCCTGTGCGTCGAGGAGGGCACTGCCCGCAGTACGGGCATGGGTGGACAACCGGGGACCTCCTTCTCCGCCTCACCGGACGGTTCTTAAAGGATGCCGAACTCGTCCCACAGTAGCAGCCAGATCGGATGGGGTTTCATTGACGCGCCGGTCACCGTCGGTTACCGTCGCGTAGGTCAATTCCGGGGTAACAACAGCCAATGGGGATGCAGTGACGATGACGTCATTACAGAATGCAGCCGAGGATCCACCCGCCAACCGCGAGTATGCCAAGGCGCTGGGCGCCCGGCTGCGCTCGATCCGGGCTCAGCAGCACCTGTCGCTGCACGGCGTCGAGCGCAAGTCGGGCGGCAAGTGGAAGGCGGTCGTTGTCGGCTCCTATGAGCGCGGCGACCGCGCCGTGTCCGTCCAGCGGCTTGCTGAGCTCGCCGAGTTCTACGGCGTGCCGGTGGGCGAGCTGCTTCCCCGTGAGCACGTACCGGCCAGCGGGACCTCGGGGCTGGCGAAGATCGTGCTCAACCTCGAGCGGCTGCAGAACCTGCCCATCGAAGACGCGGCGCAGCTGGCGCGTTTCGTCGCAGCGATCCAGCGCCAGCGCGGCGACTACGGCAACAAGGTGTTGTCCATCCGCGCCGAAGACCTGCGGTCGCTCGCGATCATGTACGACACGTCGGTCGAGGAGCTGACCCAGCGGTTGGTGCGGTGGCAAGTGCTGGCGCCCGACTCACTCATCCTGGACGGCGAGCCGCTCTAGAGCAAGCGGATCGCGCCGGAAGGATCGCTCGGCGCGACTCCCGCCGGCGCGGCTGCGGCTGGCGCTTGGTCACCACTCGGTCGCCCATGCGCACGGCTATCAGCCGACCGGGCGCACGCTCGGGCGGTCGCGCAGCACATGGGCGAGCACACCGTTGACGAACTTCGGTGACTCGTCGGTGGACAGTGTCTTGGCGAGTCCGACCGCCTCGTCGATCGCCACGGCGTCCGGCACGTCGTCGCGCCACAACAGCTCGTAGACGCCCAGCCGCAGGACCGTCCGGTCCACATCGGGCATCCGCGCGAGCGTCCACCGTTCTGAATACGTGGCGAGGATCTCGTCGATGCGAGCGCGGTGCTCGCTGACGCCTTCAACGAGCACCACCGTGTAGTCGTTCACCGGCGGATCGGCGAGGATGACCCGGTCGGCCAATGTGCCGACCGGGTCAGTGCCACGCAGGTCGGCTTCGTAGAGTACGTCGAGGGCTCGCTTGCGGGCCTTGCTCCGGGCCGTCACCGAGAACCGGCCCTAGCTACTTACCCGGCCGAGGTACCGGCCGTCTCGGGTGTCGACCTTGACCTTCTCGCCGGTCCCGACGAACAGCGGCACCTGGATCTCGGCACCGGTCTGCAGAGTGGCGGGCTTGGTACCGCCGGTGGCCCGGTCACCCTGCACGCCCGGGTCGGTGTGCGAGATCACCAGCTCGACACTGGTGGGCAGCTCCAGGTAGAGCGGGGTGCCGTCGTGGACGGCCACGGTGGCTGGCGCGTTGTCGAGCAGGTAGTTGGCGTTCTCGCCGACCGTCTCAGCCGGGACGTGCACCTGCTCGAACGTGTCCGAGTCCATGAAGACGAAGTCCGTGCCCTCCCGGTACAGGTAGGTCATGTCGCGCTTGTCGACGTTCGCCGTGTCGACCTTGGTCCCCGCGTTGAACGTGCGGTCGACCACCTTGCCGGACAGGACATTCTTCAGCGTCGTGCGAACGAAGGCGCCGCCTTTGCCGGGCTTGACGTGCTGGAACTCCACCACGGTCCACAGCTGGCCGTCGAGGTTAAGGACCAGGCCGTTCTTGAGGTCGTTGGTGGTCGCCACTGTGTGCACGTCTCCTTGCTCGGCAGAGGGCGGGCACGCCACATGTCGGGGCCCAGCCGACGAGTGTACCGAGCCTGGGCCGGACGTTCGCCGGATCAGTAGACGCAGCTCTTGGTGATCTCCTGGGCGTTGCTGACGGCGCTCGACGAGGCCTCGGACGGCTGCGCCGCCGCCGATGTCGGGCCCGCGGCGGCCACCCGCCGAACCTGCCGTTCGTCCTCGCCGATGACCAAGGTCACCAGATGGACCGACGAGCTCAGCTCGAGCTGGGCACCCGGCACGTGCGCGGCCACCGTCTTGGCCTGGCCCTGCATGCCGTTCGGGTATTCCACAGTGGTGAGCGGGACCTGGGCGGTATCGCTGACTGCTCCGGTGCCGAATCCGAGCTGCTGCAGCGCGGCGGCGTTCGCGCCGGCGACGCCGCTCTTGCCCGCGCCATTGAGCACGTCGACGGTGACGGTGGCGGGCGACACCTGTTTGGCGGCCGCCAGTGCCGGGTCGGGCGGACGACCGATCAGGTTGGCCGCCCAGTTGCGCACCTGGGTCGTGTCGGAGAGGAATACCCAGCCCACCTCGTTGGTCGTGCTGCCATCGTTCGGGATCGTCGCGAAGTTGACGAAGCCTGCGGCCATGTCGGAGAACCGCTGGATCAGCTGCAGCGGGTCCTTGGCGAGCGCCGGGTCCATGACCAGGGTGCTGCCGATCGCGTGCAGGATGTTCTGGACCCTGATCGGGTTCGTCAGCGTGCCGGCGCTGGTCATCTTCTTGAACGCCTGGCTGAGGAAGTACTGCTGGCGCTTGATGCGCCCGAGGTCGCCCCCGGGCACACCGTGCCGTTGCCGGACGAAGGCAAGTGCCTGCTTGCCCTCGATCGTCGACCAGCCAGCGCGCAGATCGATCCCGGAGTACCCGGAGCCGTTCGCGTCCGAATCGGTCGACGCGTTCTGCGCCGCGCAGAGGTTGACCGGCACGCCGTCGAGCGCTTTCGACAGGCGGAGGAAGCCGAGGAAGCCGATCGACAGGTAGTGGTCGATAGTGAGTCCGGTGAGGTTCTGCAGCGTCTGGATCAGCAGCTTCGCACCGCCCGACGGGTCGCCCTTCGCGTCGTTGAGCCCGTCGTGATAAGCGGCGTTGAGCTTGTTGGCCGGGTGGCCGGGGATCTGGACGTAGGTGTCGCGAGGGAAGGAGATCACCGTCGCCTTCGACCCGTCGGCCGGGATATGCAGGATCATCATCGTGTCGGTGTTTATGCCGCCGCCGTCGTTCTGGGTGCTCATCTCGGCGAGTTCAGCCGGTGTCGCGCCGTCGCGGGTGTCGTTGCCGGTGACCAGGATGTTCTCGTCCGTGCCGTCGATGTCCTTCCTCGGCACGCCCGGTGCCTTGCCTGAGTGTGCCGGGGTGGCGATGTTGACCGTCGCGATCGACGACCGGAAGGAGTTGTACGTCGCCCAGGCCCAGCCGCTGCCGGCCAGGACAGTAACCGCAAGCAGGCCGCCGAGCACCCGGGTGCCGATCGCGCCGATCCGGCGGGCCCGGCGGGCCCGGCGGCGAGCCGCCCGCTCTCGACGCCGCCGTTCGCTGCGCGTGATGCGTCGTGGCGGATCACCCGCTGACGAGGTCAGCAGGTGGTCGAATGACACGCTTATACGTTACTTGGCGGGCCCGAGGGCGGCCTAAACGACGAGATCCACGACAACGCGAGGACGTAACCCTCGACGCCGAGTCCGACGATGGACCCGTTCGCCGCAGCAGTCACGTACGAATGGTGCCGGAATCTCTCCCGCGCGTGGATGTTGCTGATGTGCACTTCGACGAGAGGGGCGGTGCGCGCGGCGCATGCGTCGTACAACGCCACGGACGTGTGGGTCAGGGCGCCGGCGTTGAGCACGACCGGTGTCTCGGTGTCCGACGCCTCGTGCAGCCAGCCGAGCAGCTCGCCCTCGTGATCGGTCTGCCGCACCTCGACGTCCAGGCCTAGCTCGCGGCCACCGCTCACGCACAGTGCCACCAGCTCGTCGTGGGTGGTGGTCCCGTATATCGTGGGCTCGCGCTTGCCGAGCCGGCCCAGGTTGGGTCCGTTCAGGACCAGGACCCGCCGGGCTGACCCCCCAGTCACCCCGACCTCAGATCGATCGGGTTTTCCCCGCGATTGGCCGCTGCGGGGCGGCCACAGCGCTCATTCGCGGGGAAAAGGTGATCGACGGGCGCGGTCACCGGGCGGGTCATCGGCTCACCTCGTCGTAGGCGGTTGCGAGGATAGCCGGGTCCGGGTCGTCCACCGTGATCGGGCGGGCGAGGCCGTCCAGCACGACGAACCGCAGCCGGTCGCCGCGGGCCTTCTTGTCCATCTGCATCGTCTCCAACAAGGCCGGGAATGCGCCAGGACGGTAGGCCGTGGGCAACCCCAGCGACGCGAGCACGACGCGATGCCGGTCGGCTGTGGCTTCGTCGAGCCGGCCGAGCAGCCGGCCGAGCGCGGCCGCGTACACCAGGCCCATCGACACCGCCGCCCCGTGTCGCCACCGGTACCGCTCGGCCCGCTCGATCGCGTGGCCCAGGGTGTGGCCGTAGTTGAGGATCTCCCGCCGACCCTGCTCGGTGAGGTCCTCGCTGACCACTTCGGCCTTGACCCGCACGGATCGCTCGATCAGCTGCTGCTCGACGCCGTTGCCGGGTTTGCCGGCCGCCGATGGGTCGGCCTCGAGCAGATCGAGGATCACCGGGTCCGCGATGAACCCGCACTTGACGACCTCGGCAAGTCCCGCGAGGTAGTCATCGGCGGGCAGCGTCTCGAGCGCGGTCAGGTCGCAGAGCACGCCCGCCGGCGGATGGAAGGCGCCAACCAAGTTCTTGCCCCGGTCGGTGTTGATGCCGGTCTTGCCGCCGATCGCGGCGTCGACCATTCCGGCCAGCGTCGTGGGCACCTGTACGACGCGCACCCCGCGCAGCCAGGCCGCGGCAACCCACCCGGCCAGGTCGGTGGTCGCTCCCCCGCCGAGCCCGACGATGGCGTCCGATCGGGTCACGCCGATCTGCCCCAGCGCGTCCCAGCAGATACCGGCGACCCGTAGCGTCTTCGCGTCCTCGCTGTCCGGCACCTCGACGAGGTGCGTTCCGAAGCCGTGGGTGCGCAGGTCGTCGCGGATCGCCTCGCCGCTCATCCGCAGAGTCGGTGGGTGGATCACCGCCACCCGGGCGGCGCCGGTGAGCAGTGGCGGCAACTCGCCGAGCACGCTGCGGCCGATCAGGACGTCGTACGGTGCGAGGCCGCCGACGTGGATGGTGCTCACCCGCTCAGTCCGGTTCCTCATGAGGGGCTCACCGGCACACCTAGCAGGTCGGCGATCACAGCGGCCACCCGGCGGGCGCTCCGCCGCTCGGTGTCGACCGTGATCGTCGCAACCTCGCGGTAAAGCGGCTCGCGTTCCTGCGCGAGTGCAGCCAGTCGGGCTGCCGTGTCGCCGGCCAGCAGCGGGCGGACGTGCCCGCCGGCCGACCGGTCCAGCCGGTCGGTCAGCGTCGGCACCCGGGTGCTGAGCAGCACCACCGGCGCCGGCGCGGACAGCAAAGCGGCGCGGGTCCCCGCGTCGAGCACCGCTCCCCCGCCCAGCGAAAGCACCCCATCGAAGTCGTGCAGCGCCGCGGCGATCACCTGCGCCTCGAGCGCGCGGAACGCCGCCTCGCCGTCTGCGGCGAAGATCTCCGGGACACAGCGCCCGGTCCGTTGCTCGACGAGATCGTCGGAATCGGCGAACACCACGCAAAGCAGCGCCGCCAGCCGACGTCCTGCAGTGGTCTTGCCGGCGCCGGGCAGCCCGATCAGGACAGCACGCGGCGTCACCCGAGGCCCCCGGGGAAGTGTGAGCGCAGCGCGCGGTTTCGTGGGGGGCTCACGTCGCCGACTCCGCGGGGGTGAGTGTGCTCGCGTCCGGTGGTGCGGGCGCCAGCCCGCGCTCCGCCAGCCGAGCGAGATAGGCCTGCGCATTGCGGCGCGTCTCGTCGACTGAGTCTCCGCCGAACTTCTCCAGCACGGCGTCGGCAACGACCAGTGCGACCATCGCCTCGGCGATCACGGCTGCCGCCGGGACGGCGCACACGTCGGAGCGTTGGTTGATCGCGACTGCTGGCTCGCCGGTCGCGGTGTCGACCGTGGCGAGGGCGCGCGGCACCGTGGAGATCGGCTTCATCGCGGCCCGCACGCGCAACACCTCGCCGGTCGTCATGCCGCCTTCCGTGCCCCCAGACCTGCCGGTCACCCGGCGGATCGCGCCGCCCGCGCCGCGGACGATCTGGTCGTGCGCCGCGGAGCCGCGGCTGCGCGCCAGGTCAAACCCATCGCCCA
The DNA here is from genome assembly GCA_963839175.1 of uncultured Actinomycetota bacterium. Lineage (GTDB taxonomy): Bacteria > Actinomycetota > Actinomycetes > Mycobacteriales > Jatrophihabitantaceae > CAWIUB01. The sequence continues at coordinate 97,926 of CAWIUB010000030.1, read as the reverse complement.
TCTCGACGCCCTTGATCGCCTGAATGCCCATCAGGGCACCGGCCAGCCGGGCGTCCAACCGCCGGTCACCTTGCACATGGCTGCCCAGGCCGGGCGGCAAGCCGTATACAAGCACCTCGACGACACCGCCCAGGGTGTCGCCGGCCCGCTTCGTCGCGTCGATCTCGGCGACCATGGCCGCGCTCGCGGTCTCGTCCAGGCAGCGCACTGGCGAGGCGTCCACGCGGTCCTCGTCGCCGGGCACCGGGACGATGCCGGCTGGCGCCACAACCGACCCGATCGACACCACGTGGCTGAGCACCTCGGCGCCGAGGCTCTGCCGCAGGAAGGCCCGCGCGACGGTGCCGAGGGCGACCCGCGCCGCGGTCTCGCGGGCACTGGCCCGCTCGAGCACCGGACGGGCGTCGTCGACGTCGTACTTCTGCATGCCGGCGAGATCGGCGTGGCCGGGACGTGGCCGGGTCAGCGGGGCGTTGCGGGCCTGTTCGGCGAGGACTGCCGGGTCGACCGGGTCCGGGGCCATCACGGTCTGCCACTTGGACCACTCGGTATTGCCGACGCGGACCGCCACCGGGCCGCCCAGCGTCCGGCCATGCCGTACTCCGCCGGTGAGCTCGACCTCGTCGGCCTCGAAGCTCATCCGGGCCCCGCGCCCGTATCCCAGCCGGCGACGGGCCAGCGCGCGGCCGAGGGCGGCGGTGGTGACCTCGACACCGGCGGGCAAACCGTCCAGCACGGCAACCAGGGCCGGGCCGTGGGACTCACCCGCGGTCAGGAAGCGCAACACCCGTCCAGTCTCTCAGAAGGCGGTGTATACAGCGGCCGCCAGCAATGCTCCGGCGATCAAGGACGGCCCGAATGGCAGCTGCGTCTTCCACGACGCGCGCCGGGTCAGCAGCGCGAACCCAGCGACCAGGCCGCCGACGACGAACCCGAGGAAGAACCCCGGGAGCAGGTAGCCCCAGCCGAGCCAGCCGAGATAGCTGCCGAGCAGGCCGGCGAGCTTCACGTCGCCAAAGCCGACCGAACTGGGCGAGATCAGCGCCAGCGCGAAGAACACCGCGAAGCTCGCCGCGCTGGCCTCGGCGGCGCGCAGCAGCGCCGCCCAGTCGCTACGCATTGCCGCCGCGACTGTGAGCAGCACGGTGCCCGCGGCTGCGCCGGTCAGCATGAGCCGGTCGGGAAGCCGGTGGTGCTCGACGTCGATGACGATCAGCGGAGTCACCACCAGCGCCAGAGCGACGAACGCCGGCCAGGCCGCCATCCAGCCGACGGCGATTCCGGCGAGCCCGCCACTGATCGCGCCGATCAGCGCGGTGCAGATGATCCGGTCCGCGGTGGTGGCCTGCCAATGCCACCATGCGGCGCCGTCGCGGTCTGGCACCCGAACCGACAGCGCGGCCAAGTACGGCGCGGCGGCGAGGACGACCGCGGCGGCCAGGAGACCCGGCGCAAGCGACACGGTCGACGAGCCTATTGCGCCCGCTGCTGCCATGATGGGCAGATGGCTGCCCCGCCGTTCGACGCGGTCGTGCTCGCCGGCGGCGAGGCGGCTCGACTCGGTGGTGCGGACAAACCAGGGCTGGTAATCGCCGGGCGGACGCTGCTCGACCGCGTCCTGGCGGCCGTCACGCAGGCACAGCGGCGCGTCGTCGTCGGGCCACCCCGCCCGCTACCGCCGGACGTGATCATGTGCCGCGAACGGCCACCGGGAGCTGGGCCGGTGGCGGCGCTGGCGGCGGGCCTCCCACAGACGCGCAGCGAGATCGTCGTCGTACTCGGGGCCGACCTGCCATGGATCGGGCCGGCCGTGCCCGTCCTGGTGGCTGCACTTGCCGCGCCCGATGGCGATGCCGCGACGCTCGTCGACGGCTCCGGGCGACCGAACCTACTGGCGAGCGCCTGGCGCCGTGCCGCGCTGGTCGGCGCGCTGACCCGGGTCGGGGACCCAACCGGGCGTTCGATGCGCCTGCTCGCATCGCACGCAGACGTGCGCCCCGTCGCGGACCCGCATGGCTGGGGTGAGGATTGCGACACTTGGCAGGACTTCGAACAGGCTCGGCGGAGGGCTCATGAACCCATTGGATGACTGGATCGCGCAGCTCGCGGCCGAACTAGGCGTGGACCCGGGCGCGATCGACCGGGACCAGCTGCTGGCGGTGGCCCGCGACGCCGCCCACGCCGTCGCCCGGCCGGCCGCGCCGCTGACCACCTACCTCGTGGGCCTGGCCGCCGGACTGCGCGGCGGCGGCGCCGAGGCCGCGAAACGGGCCGCCGAGACCGCCCTGCGTCTCGCCGCGAACCGGTCTTCCTCAGCCGCCGACGACGAACGACGCTCCGGCGTAGACGTTCAGCCGGCCTTCGCGGACCAGCCCGGCGAGCAATAGACCGTACTTGCGGGCCAGATCGACCGCCAGGCTGGAGGGGGCCGAAACGGCCACGATCCCCGCGACCCCGGCCGCAACCGCCTTCTGCACGATCTCGAACGAGACCCGTCCACTCACGACCAGCAGGTGGTCGGTGAGCGGGACGCGTCGCTCGAGCAGCGCCCAGCCGGTGACTTTGTCGACGGCGTTGTGCCGCCCGACGTCCTCGCGCACCGCGAGCAGCTCGCCGTCGGCACGCGCGAGCGCGGCCGCGTGCACCCCGCCGGTACGGGAGAACGCTCGCTGGCGTGGGCGCATGGCTGCCGGCAGCCTGGCCAGCGTGCCGCGCCGGACCGTCCAGCCCGGGGACGATGGCGGGTGCCGTTGCAGCGGCGTCAAGTCGAGGACATCGGCGCTGCATACCCCACAGGCGGCCGAGGTGACGAACGCGCGGGGCTGCGGCGGTTCGACGCCGAGCCGCAACGTGACATGCACCCGATCATCGCCGTCGTTGCGGCATTCGCGCAGCACGGCCACGTCGTCGGCGGTGCGTACGCCGGACTCGACCAGCAGCCAGCCCGCGGTGAGCTCGACGTCGTTCCCCGGGGTGCGCATCAACACGGCGAGCGCCGCGCCGTCCAGCGTCAAGATCAGCGGCGCTTCTACGGCCAGGTCGTCGGGTGCGGAAGCGCTCGCAGTGCCGTCCAGGCGCACGATCGCACGCCGCGTTGTCGTCACGGCCACTGGCTCACCTCTCTCTTGCGCGAGCGCTCATCGCACAATTCGCTGCGCGCTCTGCCCCCTGTGCACGCTTCGCGCGCACCAGATGCTCGCTCATTAGCGAGCGTACGCAGGCTCAGACACCGCAGCCGGGGGCCGCGACGCGCAGAGCGGCGCGCATGGCCTCCACCGGGGCGGCCCGACCGGTCATCAGCTCCACCTGCTCCACGGCCTGGTGCAACAGCAGCAGCGCTCCGCTCACGACGGTCCCGCCGGCTCGCTGCACGGCGGCGGCTGCAGCGGTCGGCCACGGGTCGTACACCGCATCGAGGAGCACCTGGTCGGCCCGCCACCGATGGGCGGCGACCACGTCGGCCGCACCACGGGGCAATGCCGAGACGATCAGCTGCGCGCCCAGCTCATCGGCGTCCGGCGACAGAACGCCCACCTCCAGCCGCACACCGACCCGTTCGGCGCTCGCGCGCACATCGCCGGTGCGCGCGAGATCACGTACCAGCAGAGCACAATGCGGCACCCTGAGCTCGGCCAGCGCGGTTACGGCCGCCTGCGCGGTGCCGCCCGCCCCGAGCACCGTCACACCCTGGGCGGCAACGCCGCGCTCGCGAAGCGCGGCCAGCAGGCCGGCGACGTCGGTGTTGTCGGCCAGCCACCCGTCAGGGCCGGGTAACAGTGTGTTCGCGGCTCCCGCAACCGCAGCGCGCTCGGTGGCCGACGAGGCCAGCGCCAGCGCGGTGCGCTTCAGCGGCATGGTGCACGAGAACCCCACCCACTCGGGTCCTGCGCTGTCCAGGAGCGCCGGCAGTTGCCGCTCGTCACACTCGATCGCGTCGTACGTCCAGGTCAGGTCGAGTTCCGCGTACGCCGCCCGATGCAGGGTAGGTGAGAGCGAATGCGACACGGGCCGGCCGAGCACCGCCGCCCGTCGCGGCATCAGTCGCAGCCCCACCCGTTCGCGTGGCAGATCGCGACGGCCTTCGCGAACTCGGTTTCGTTGTCGAAAAAGCTCAGGTGCCCTGCCGCGTCGCCGTTGAGGTAGAATAGCCACTTGCCCGGGGCCGGTTTGACGGCGGCTGTCATTGCCGCAGCGCCCGGGTTGTTGATCGGCGTCGGCGGCAGACCCTTGTGCAGGTAGGTGTTGTAGGGCGAATCGAGCTGCGAGTACGGCACAGCGGCCGGGTTCTTGCCCAGCAGTGCGGCGCCGTAGCGGCTCGTCGCGTCGATCTTCAGCGGCGTGCGGGCGGCGAGCCGGTTGTAGATCACCTGGGCGACCTTGGCCCGGTCGGCGTCGAACTTCGCCTCACCCTCGACCATCGAGGCGACGATCAGCGCCTGGTAGGGCGTGATCCGGCGCTGCTTGGCCATCGCTGCGAACTCGAGCTGACGGTCCTCGGAGACGAACTGCGCGGTCATCTGCTGCAGGGCATCGACCGGCGAGGTGTCCTGGTCGAACTCGTAGGTGATGGGGTAGAGGAAGCCCTCCGCGCTGGAGGGTGCGGCGTTCACCTGCCCGTATCCCTCGGGCAGCCCGAGGCTGCTGACGTTTGCGGCGGCCTTCTCGACCGCGGCGGGCTGCACCTTCAGCGTAGTGGCCAGCTTGGCGATGACGTCTTTCTCGGTCGTGCCCTCGGGGAAGGTGACCTTGACTACGAGGCGGCTCGCCGGGTCGAGCAGGAGCGCCAGAGCCTGCGCAGCTGGCAGGTGCTCGCGCAGCCGGTAGAGGCCGGGTTGGATCGAGGCCGCATCCGGGTTATTCGCAGCCGCGTCGGTGAACGCGCTGGCCGAGCGCACGACGCCGGCCTTCATCAGGGTGTCGGCGATCGTCGAGGTGCCGTCACCCGGGTTCACGCGCACGTGCACCTCACCGGTGCCGGAGCCCGCCCAATCCTTGGCCGCAAGTTGGTGGCTGAAGATCGGCCGGACGAGTAGCCAGCCCGACACCGCGACGATGACCACGATCAGCAGCGCTCCTACGAGGACCAGCCGGTGCTTGCCCCGGCGGTGCTTGCGGACGACTGACCGATGCCGGGACCGGTGCCCGGGTGGCGGGCCTACCGCGGGATAGCCGAGATCTGCGTGGTGCGGCTGGTCCGGCGCGTGGTCTTCGCCGAAGAGCAGTGTGTGCGGATCTGCACTGTCGAGCGCTTCTGGGTGGTCCTGGACACCCACGCGGGTCTCTCCGATCTTGCACGACTCAACGTGAACTTCGAATGACCGTACCCGCCTGGTCGGTGAGCAACGGGACGCGGCTGATGCAGCAGGCTCAGGAGCTGGCCTGCAGCCAGTGTTGCAGGATCTCCACCGCGGCCTCCTGATCGACGACCGCGCGCCGGGCCTTCCCCCGGATGCCGCGCTGCGTGAGCCTACGCTGCGCCGATGTGGTCGTGAGCCGTTCGTCGAGCAGTTCGACAGGTACCGGCCCAATCCGATTACTCAGCGCATTCGCGTAGTCACGCGCCATCGCCGCGGACGGCCCTTCCCGGCCGGCCAGCGTCACTGGCAGGCCTACGACCACCCCCACGGCCTCGTGCTCGCGGACCAGCCGCGCCAGCTCCGCCAGATCCGTGCCGCCCTGGGCGTCGCGGGCGAGCGTCGCCACCGGGGTGGCCAGGATGCCGTTCGGGTCGCTGCGCGCGACGCCGACCCGCACTGTCCCGACATCGACTCCCAACCAGACGCCGGTCACTGGTCGGCGTGGCGGCCGATCGCGGCCCGCACCGCGGCCAGCGCGTCGCCGAGCTGGGCCGCGTCGCCGCCGGCCCCCTGCGCCAGGTCGGCCTTGCCGCCGCCGCGCGCGCCCAGCACCGGCGCGAACGTCTGGACGATATTGCCCGCCGAAAGCCCGCGTGCCCGACCGGCCTCGTTGACGGCGACGACGAAGCTGGCTCCCCCGTTGGCTCCGGGGGACGCAAGCAGCACCACCGCCGGATCGGCCGAACGCAGCCGGGCGCGCACGTCGATGGCGAGTGCCCGCAGGTCATTCCCGACAAGGTCGGCCGGCGCTTCGGCGGCTACCAGCTGCACACCGTTGACGTCCTCGGCCGCCGCGGCGAGGGTGCCCGCGCCCGCGCGCACAGAGGCAGTCCGCAGCCGGTCCAGCTCCTTCTCGGCGGCCTTGAGCCGTTCGAGCGCAGCAGCGATCCGCTCGGGCAGTTGGTCCGGCTGGGCCTTGAACTCGCCGGCGAGCTGGTTCACCAGCACGTGTTCCCGGGCGAGGAACCGGAACGCGTCCAGACCTACCAGCGCCTCGACGCGGCGCACCCCCGCTCCGATGGATGCTTCGCCCAGCAGCTTGACCATCCCGATCACCGAGCTGCGCGGCACATGCGTCCCGCCGCACAGTTCGCGGGAGTAGTCGCCGATCTCGACGATGCGCACCCGGTCGCCGTACTTCTCGCCGAACATGGCGATCGCGCCGATCCGCCGCGCCTCCTCCTGGTCGGTGACGAACCACCGGACCTCCAGGTCGCGGAGCAGCACTTCGTTGATTTCGTCCTCAACGTCGGTCAATACGCTGGGCGGCACGGCCGACGGGGTGTTGAAGTCGAAGCGCAACCGGCCTGGCGCGTTGAGCGAGCCCGCCTGTGCCGCGGTGTCGCCGAGTGACCGGCGTAGCCCGGCGTGCAGCAGATGGGTGGCCGAGTGGCTGCGCGATACCGCGATCCGACGCTCGACGTCGACCAGGGCGAGTGCCGCATCGCCGGGCCGCACTTCGCCGCTGATGATCTTGGCACGGTGGGCGATCAGGCCCGGAAGCGGCGACTGCACATCGACGACCTGAAGCTCAGCCTCGTGGTCGGGGGCGTTGATCGCGATGCGCCCCCAGTCCGGCTCCTGACCGCCGCCCTCCGCATAGAACGGGGTGACGTCCAGGACCAGCTCCACCTCGTCGCCTTCGCCCGCGCCGTCGACCAGGCCACCGGGCCCGACCAGCGCGGCAACCCGCGACTCGCGCGTCACCTCCTGGTAGCCAGTGAACTCGCTGCGTCCGACCTCGAGCGCCGACCGCCACACGGAGGTGTCGACGTGACCGGTCTTCTTGGCCCTGGCGTCGTCCTTGGCCCGCTGCTGTTGTTCGCGCATCAGCCTGCGGAAGCCCGGCTCGTCGACCGTGACGCCGTGCTCCTGCGCCATCTCCAAGGTGAGCTCGATCGGAAAGCCGTAGGTGTCGTGAAGCTGGAACGCCTTGTCCCCAGACAGCTGCGCCCCGCCCGCCTGCTTGGTCTCCGCCACGGCCGTGTCAAAGATCGTCGTGCCCGCGCGCAAAGTGTGCAGGAACGCGTCCTCCTCAGCGTTCGCGTACGTCTGGATGCGGTCGAAGTCGCTGCCGACCTCCGGATAGGACGGCGCCATGCAATCGCGCGCCACGGGCAGCAGCAGCGGCAGCGCCGGTTCGTGGAAGCCCAGCAGCCGCATCGAGCGCACGGCTCGCCGCAGGATGCGGCGTAGCACGTAGCCGCGGCCCTCGTTCGATGGTGTGACGCCGTCGGAAATCAGCATGAGCCCGGTGCGGACGTGGTCGGCGATGATCCGCAGGCGAACGTCGTCCGGATGCGACTGGCTCGCGGCGTGCCCGGACCGCGCCCCGTACCGCTTCCCGGCGAGCTCGGCGGCGCGGTCGAGGATGGGCCGCGTCTCGTCGATCTCGTACAGGTTGTCGACGCCCTGCAGGATCGCTGCAATGCGCTCCAGGCCCATCCCGGTGTCGATGTTCTTTGCTGGCAGGTCGCCGACGATGACGTAGTCGCCCTTGTGGGGGCCGGTGGACTCCCCACGCTCGTACTGCATGAACACGAGGTTCCAGAACTCCATGAAGCGGTCCTCGTCGACGGCCGGGCCTCCCTCCGGGCCGTACGCAGGGCCGCGATCGTAGAACAGCTCGCTGCAGGTGCCCGCCGGGCCAGGGATGCCCATGTCCCAGGTGTTGTCCGCCTTGCCGCGGCGCACGATGCGCGCGTCGGGCACGCCGATCAGCTTGTGCCAGATGTCGAACGCCTCGTCGTCGTCGAGGTAGATCGTCGGCCAGATGCGTTCGGGATCGAGGCCGTAGCCGCCGTCGTCGACCGACTTCGTCGACAGCTCCCAGGCGAGCTTGATCGCGCCTTCCTTGAAGTAGTCGCCGAAGCTGAAGTTGCCGTTCATCTGGAAAAACGTGGCATGCCGCGTCGTCTTGCCGACCTCGTCAATGTCGAGTGTGCGCAGGCATTTCTGGACGCTCGTCGCGCGCTTGTACGGCGGGGTCTGCTGGCCGGTGAAGTACGGCACGAACTGGGCCATGCCCGCCACGACGAACAACAGGTTTGGGTCGTCGAAGGGCAGCGGCAGGCTGGGGACGACGGTGTGCCCGTTCGCCTCGAAGAACGCCAGAAACCGTTGGCGGACCTCGGCCGTTCTCACCGCCGTGGCCCGTCCAGCGTGCCGTCGAGGCCGGTGCCCTCGCGCAGCTGCGCCTCACGCTCGGCCATCTCCTCACGCACGTCACCAAGGAAGCCGCGCACGGAGTCGGTGAGGTTGCCCAGGCCGGTGCTCATGCTGTGCGCTATGCCCTGTGGCGACATGCGGTGCGCCGCGCGGGAGATCTTGTGCACGATCAGCGCGCCGATCGTGATCCCCATCGCCAGCCAGAACACCCGCTTCATCGATTGCTCCGGCGATGCTTCCTGGCCGCACGCGCGGCCTCGGCGTCGCGTCGCTTCTCGACGGTCCTGCGCACGCCGTAGGTGAACGACGCCACCTTGATCAACGGGCTGCCGACCGTGCTGGAGACGATGGACGTCAGCGCCGCCGCATTGTTGGTCATCGAGTTGACGCCCTTCGCGATGCCGTCGACCTGGTCGAGCTGGGCGTTGACGCCTTCCAGCGTCGTCCGCGCGTCGGCCAGCAGCGGCGCTGCACCCTCGTGTGTCTTGCGGATGGCGACGGTGGCTTCATCGAACGTGCGGCCGAGCTTGAGAAGCGGAATAGCCAGCAGCAGGACGAGCAGCACGAAGGCGCCGGCCGCGATCACCGCGGCGATCTCTCCACCAGACACCGGGCGTCTTCCTCTCTGCGCATCAGGTCGGCAGCACAACAGCGCGACCCTACCGGGTCAGCGCTCGGGTGGATCCTTGTTATCGGCACCCCGGATGACCCTACGGAGCGCACTGAGCCGCTCGCCCAGCTCACGCTCTGCGCCGTGCCCCCTCGGCTGGTAATAGTCGCGCCCGACGAGGTCGTCCGGCGGATACTGCTGGGCGACGACGGCTTTGGCGACGTCGTGCGGATAGCGATAACGCGGTCTGGTCTCCGCGCCCGGGTGGTGGCCGTCGCGCAGGGCCAGTGGAACCGGGCCGCCCGCTCCGCCGCGTACGTCGGCCTGCGCCGCGTCGATGGCCGCGACGACGGCGTTCGACTTCGGCGCGAGCGCCAGATGGATCGTCGCCTGGGCGAGGTTGATGCGAGCTTCCGGCAACCCGATCAGCTGCACCGCCGCAGCCGCGGCGCTCGCGGCGAGCAGAGCCGTCGGGTCGGCCAGGCCGACGTCCTCGCTGGCATGGATCACCAGGCGCCGGGCGATGAATCGCGGGTCTTCTCCCGCCTCGATCATCCGGGCCAGGTAGTGCAGCGCGGCATCGGCGTCGGAACCCCGGATCGACTTGATGAACGCGCTGATCACGTTGTAGTGCTGGTCACCGTCTCGGTCATAGTGCACGGCCGCGGTGTCGACGGCCTGCTCGAGTGTCGGCAGGTCGACCCCGGTCAGGCCGGCAGCCAGCGTGCTGCCTGCCGCGGCCTCGAGCGCATTCAGCGCCCGACGAGCGTCCCCGTCCGACATTCGCAAAAGATGCGCGCGGGCGTCGTCGTCGAGGGTGACAGCACCGCGCAGCCCACGTTCGTCGACGAGGGCGCGGTCGACGAGCAGGGAGATGGCGTCGTCGCCGAGCGGCTCGAGGGTGAGCAGCAGACTGCGCGACAGCAACGGCGACACCATGCTGAAGAACGGATTCTCCGTGGTCGCCGCCACGAGGGTGATGAGGCGTCCCTCGACGGCTCCGAGCAGGGAATCCTGCTGGGTCTTGGAGAAGCGGTGAATCTCGTCGATGAACAGCACCGTCTGGGTGCCGCTGAGGCCCAGCTCGCGGCGTGCCCCGTCGATGACGGCCCGGACGTCTTTGACGCCCGCGTTGAGCGCCGACAGCTGTACGAAGTGGCGATTCGTCGCCGACGAGACTATCCGCGCAAGCGTGGTCTTGCCGCTGCCGGGCGGACCGTAGAGGATGAGCGACATCGGCGCGTCGCCTTCGACCAGCCGGCGCAACGGGGAACCCGCGGCCAGCAGGTGATCCTGGCCGACGACCTCGTCCAGGGTTCGCGGACGCATCTGGGCCGCCAGCGGCGCGTTCGCCTCGAGCGCGTCGTCGGCAGCCTGATCGAACAGGGTCACCGCACCAGCCTATGGGGGCGGAGGCCTGGGCGTGCCGTGGCTGGCGTGCCTCGGCACGCGGCGCGGGGCTGCGGGATACTTTACGAATGATCTCGACTGCTCTGGCACGGCAGCTACGCGACGGCGGGGTGCGCTGGACGCCGGCGTCCGGCGATCGCTTCGTGGTGGCCGACCGGGATATGGATGACGACGTCTTCGTGCTGGCCGATATGACCGTCGACCTCCAACGGCTACCCCATGGCGAGGTCATCGGCTTCACGGGGACGACGGAGTGGGCGCTGGACTCCGTGGAGCAGCAGCAGTCGGTCTGGCTGCCCAGCGAGTCCCAGCTACGGGAGCTGCTCGGCGGGACATTCCGCCGGCTGGTGCGCCGGGACGGCCGGTGGCGGGTCGAGATCGAGGTCACCGGACGCACGTTCGCCACCGAGCACTCCGACACAGCCGAGGCGTATGGCCTGGCGCTGCTCTATCTGGTCACCGGGGCCGAGACCGGCACGCACGCCGCCGCCTGACGGGCGCTGGCGCCTCCGGGCTAGATCTGCTTCCGCCGCCCTGGCGCGGCGGTCAGTCCAGGTGGCCGGCGATCTTGGTGTAGCCCCGAAGCAGGTCGCGAGAGATGATCAACCGCTGCATCTCGTCGGTGCCTTCGAAGATTCGCCACAGCCGGGCCTCGCGGTACCACCGCTCGATGGGCAGCTCGCGGGTATAGCCCATGCCGCCGTGGATCTGCAGCACCCGGTCGACGACGCGGTTGGCCATCGTGGCGCCGAGGAGTTTCGCCATCGACGACGAGTGACGCGGGTCGCGTCCCTGGTCGACGGTCCACGCAGCGTGCAGCACCATCCAGCGTGCCGACTCGAGCTCCACCTCGGAGTCGGCAATCATCCACTGGATCGCCTGGTTGGCGCCGATCGGCTTGCCGAACGTCTCCCGGGTGTTGGCGTAGTCGATCGCCATCTGCAACAGCCGCTCGGCCGCGCCCAAGGCCCTGGCCGGAATCAGGTAACGCCCCTTGCCGATCCACTCCATGCCGAGCGTGAAGCCCTGGCCGATCTCCCCGAGGATGTTGCGGTTCGGCACCCGGACGTCCTTGAACACCAGGGACGCCGGGCCACCCTGGCCCATCGTCTGGATGAAGTGCGACGTCCAGCCCATCGACCGGTCGACCAGGAACGCGGTGGAGCCGCTGTGGGCACCCTTCTGCGGATCGGTCACCGCGATGACGATGGCGAAGTCAGCATCGTTGCCGCCGGTGATGAACGTCTTCTCGCCGTTGATGATCCAGTCGCTGTTGGTAGAACTGCCGTCCCGGCGGGCACTGGTCTTGATGTTCGCAGCGTCCGATCCGGCACCGGGCTCGGTGATGGCGAAGCAGGACTTCCGGTCTCCCTCGATCGTGGGGATCAGGAACTCTTGCTTCTGCTGCTCGTTCGCGTAGAACAGGATGTTGTCGGCCTCGCCGCCGAAGCTGAACGGCACGAACGTGCGTCCCGTCTCGGTCCAGAGCAGCGCCTGTGTCACGGCGGGCAGATTCATCCCGCCGTAAACCTCGGGCGTCGACAGGCCCCAGAAGCCGAACTTCTTCGCCTTCAGCTGTATCTCACGCTGCTCGTCGAGCGTGATGCCGGTTTCGCCGCGGCGCTCACGTCGCAGCACCTCGGCCTCACGGGACGCGACCTCGTTGATGATGAAGTCGCGGGCCGTGTCGCGGATCGCCCTCTGTTCCTCGGACAGCGAGAAATCAATCATGCACGACAGTGTGCAGGATGGCTCCGCCGAAAACTAGAATCTCGTTCGGTTCGGGTGGGCAGCATCACCTCGCTGCGTGGGGTTGCTCGTGGTCAGTGTGCAGGAGCCTTGGCCCGCAAGATTGCCACGAACTCACGCATCCAGGCCGGGTGATCCGGCCAAGCCCGCGCGGAAACCATTACACCGTCCACGACGGCTTCGCTGTCGACGAACTCTGCTCCAGCCGCCGCGACATCGGGTGCCAACGCCGGGTAGGCGGCGCTGCGCCGACCGTGCAGCGTGCCCGCCGCAGCCAGGGCCAGTGGTCCGTGGCAGATGTGCGCCGTCGGTTTGTCGGCCTCCGCGAAGTGTCTGAGGATGCGCTGGACGTCCGGGTCGTTGCGGATGTACTCGGGCGCCCGCCCACCGGGTACCACGACCGCGGCGTAGCCGGACGGGTCGACGTCGGCGAAGGCCAGGTCGGCCGGCCAGCAGTGGCCGGGTTTCTCGGTGTAGGTGTCGAAGCCATCGACGAAGTCGTGTACGACGAACTGCAGCTTCTTCTTGGACGGCGCGGCGATGTGCACCTCGTACCCCTCTTCCAGCAGCCGCTGGTAGGGGTACATGACCTCGAGGTCTTCGGCCCCATCGCCGGTCAGGATAAGGATCTTTGCCATCGCGAGACCTCTCTTGCATCCAGGGTGATCTCTCGATCCTCCGGCGACGGCCAACTGTGGTCAACACCCCTGACATTCATGATCTTGGACAGGACGTCGAGTATCGACACCTGATCCAAGATCATCGCTTGGGTGGCGGCGGCGGTGGCACGTGCGCGTCGACGCCGGCCTCCTGTCGCTGCGCGGGCGTGATCGGCGCGGGCGCGGACGTCAGCGGGTCGAACCCGCCGCCGGTCTTCGGGAACGCGATCACGTCGCGAATCGACTCGCTACCCGAGAGCAGCGCGCAGATCCGATCCCAGCCAAAGGCGATGCCACCGTGCGGCGGGGCGCCATACTTGAACGCCTCCAGCAGGAAGCCGAACTTCTCCTCGGCCTGCTCCTTGTCCAGGCCCATGACCGCGAAGACCCGCTCCTGCACGTCCCGCTGATGGATACGGATCGACCCGCCGCCGATCTCGTTGCCGTTGCAGACGATGTCGTACGCGTGCGCGAGCGCCGAGCCCGGATCGGTGTCAAAGGTGTCCACGGACTCCGGCCTGGGCGAGGTGAACGCGTGGTGCACCGCGGTCCATGCGCCCGTGCCCACCGCGACGTCGTCCGTCTCGGCGACCAGCTCGAACAGCGGCGCGTCGACGACCCAGACGAACGACCACGCTGACTCGTCGATCAGTCCGTTGCGACGGCCGATCTCCAGCCGGGTGGCGCCGAGCAGCGCACGCGCGGGCGAGACCGGCCCGGCGGCGAAGAAGACGCAGTCGCCCGGCTGCGCACCGACTGCCTCGGCCAGGTCCGCGCGTTCTGCCTCTGACAGGTTCTTGGCAACGGGGCCGGCCAGCTCGCCGTGGTCGCCGACGAGGACGTAGGCCAGACCCCGGCCCCCCCGCTGTTTGGCCCAGTCCTGCCAGGCATCCAGCTGCTTGCGTGGCTGGGCGGCTCCGCCGGGCATGACGACCGCGCCCACGTACGGCGCCTGGAAGACCCGGAACGGCGTGTCGGCGAAGTAGTCGGTGAGCTCGGTCAGCTCGAGGCTGAACCGCAGGTCGGGCTTGTCGGTGCCGAATCGGCGCATGGCCTCGGCGTAGGTCATCCGCGGGATCGGCGTCGCGATCTGGTGGCCGACGAGCCGCCATAGCGCGATCAGCACGTCCTCGGCCAGCGCGATCACGTCGTCTTCCTCGACGAAGCTCATCTCGATGTCGAGCTGGGTGAACTCCGGCTGCCGATCCGCCCGGAAGTCCTCGTCGCGGTAGCAGCGGGCGATCTGGAAGTACCGCTCCATTCCGCCGACCATGAGTAGCTGCTTGAACAGCTGCGGCGACTGCGGCAACGCGTACCAGCAGCCCGGCCGCAGCCGGGCCGGGACCAGGAAGTCGCGCGCCCCTTCGGGTGTCGACCGGGTCAGGGTCGGTGTCTCGATCTCCACGAAACCGTGCCGGTAGAGCACGTCGCGGGCGGCGTGATTCACCCGGCTGCGCAGTCGCAGGGCGGCGCTCGGGCCGGGCCGGCGCAAGTCCAGGTACCGGTACCGCAGGCGCACCTCTTCGCCGACATCGGTGTGCTCGTCGATCTGGAACGGCAGCGGTGCTGCCTCGTTCAGCACGTCGACCCGGCTCGCGACAACCTCGACCTCGCCGGTCGGCAGGTGCGGGTTCACCTTGCCCTCCAGCCGTAAGCGCACCTCGCCGGTGACCGCAATGCACCACTCGTTGCGCAAGTCATGTGTTATCTCGTCGCCCCGCACGACGACCTGCGCCACCCCGGACGCGTCGCGCAGGTCGATGAAGGCCACACCGCCGTGGTCCCGCCGGCTGCCGACCCAGCCGGCGAGGGTCACGCTCTGGCCCGCGTCCGATGCGCGAAGCGTCCCGGCCTCGTGGGTGCGGATCACGCTTGCTCCTGTTCGGCGACGACGATCTCGGGACGCCAATCTTCGTCGGGCGGACGCCAGCTGACCGGATCGGCCGGCGTCTGTTCCCCGCTGCGAATGTCCTTGACTTCGTGCCCGTGCAGCTCGCTCGCGGGAAACCAGACGAACGGGATCCCGCGCCGGTCGGCGTAACGGATCTGCTTGCCATACTTGGCCGGAGAAGGAGCCACCTCCGTGCTGATCCCCCGGATGCGCAGCGCGGCAGCGAGCTCGTCACAGCTGCGCCGGGCCGCGTCGTCGCGCAGCACGACAAGCACGGCGGAGGGCACCGAGCGCGATGCCGTCAGCTTGCCGCGCGCGAACAGCGGGACGAGCATCCGCGTCACGCCGAGCGAGATGCCCACGCCGGGGTAGGTGGTGCGGCCGTCAGCTGCTAGCGAGTCGTATCGTCCACCCGAGCAGATCGAACCCACGCCCTCGAAGCCGGCCATCCGGGTCTCGAAGACGGTGCCCGTGTAGTAGTCCAACCCTCGGGCAATGCGCAGGTCGGCCTCGACCGTGAAACGGCCGCCGGTGATCGGCGCGCATCCCTCGATGACGGCGGTGAGCTCGGCCAGGCCCCGATCGAGCAGCTCGTCGGTGATGCCGAGGGCGCGCACCCGCGGCACGAAAGACGTGTCGGGCGTGCGGATCTGGGCGAGCGCCAGGCAGATCGCCGCCTGCTCCGTGCTGAGCCGGGCGTCGTCGACGAGCATCTCCCCGATCACCTCGGCCGGAATCTTGTCCAGCCGGTCGATCACCCGCATCACCGCGGGCACGTCTGGTGCGCCGAGCCCGCGGAAGAAGCCCTCGATCAGTTTGCGGTTGTTCACCTGCAGGTGCAGCCCGGGCAGAAACGACAGCTGCGCCAAGCCCTCGGCCATTACCCGAGCCACCTCGACATCGTGATGGAACGGCAGCTCGTCTCGTCCGATCACGTCGATATCGGCCTGGGTGAACTCGCGGTAACGCCCCTCCTGCGGGCGCTCGCCGCGCCATACCTTCTGGATCTGGTAACGCCGGAACGGGAACTCTAGCCGCCCGGCGTTTTCCAGGACGTAACGGGCGAACGGCACGGTGAGGTCGAAGTGCAGTCCGAGCTCTGCCGTGTCGTCTGCGGCCGCGTGCAATCGGCGCAGGACGTAGACCTCTTTGTCGATCTCGCCCTTGCGCAGCAGCTGATCCAGCGGCTCGGCGGCCCGGGTCTCGACCGGCGCGAACCCGTGCAGCTCGAAGGTCCGGCGCAGCCGGTCGAGCACCTCGAGCTCGACCAACCGCTGTGCCGGCAGCAGCTCCGGAAAGCCGCTCAGCGGAGTTGGCCTGGTCATATCAAGTCCACCAGATAAGGATTAGTGGACCGCTCGCGGCCGATCGTGGTCACCGGACCGTGGCCCGGGCACACGACGGTGTCGTCCTTCTGGGGCAGGATTACGTCCCGCAGCGACGCGTTCATCTGCGCCATCGACCCGCCGGGTAGGTCGACCCGGCCGATCGAGCCGGCGAACAGCACGTCGCCAGTGAACATGTGCTGGTCGTCGGCGGTGACGAGGTCGAAGACCACGCAGCCGGGCGTGTGCCCGGGTGCGTGCCTGACGGCGAAGTCCAGGCCGGCCAGGGGGACGAGATCTCCGTCGGAGAGCCCGCGCAGGTCGGCGGGCTCGGCGGCGGGCAGCCGGCTCAGCCCCATGATCGGGGTCCCCCGCGGCAGGCCGAGCCCGGACCACGGGTCGGTCAACTGCCCGCGATCGGCCGGGTGGAGGTACGCCGGAACGTCGCGGGCCTGGCAGACCGGCACAACGGAGAAGGTGTGGTCGAGGTGCCCGTGGGTCAGCAGCACCGCGATGGGGTGCAGCCGGTGTGTCGCGATCACTTCGTCCAGCTGCTGGCCGACCCCGATCCCGGGGTCGATCACCACACACTGTTCGCCGTCGGCAGGCGCGACGACCCAGCAGTTGGTGGCCGTGATCGCCGACGGGATCCCCGCGATCAGCACAGCGGTACTCCCGTTGCATGCTGTTGGATAGGACAGCCAACCTTACCGACCCGGCGCCGCGGACCCAGGGCTCAGGCAACGCTGAGCCGGCATCCATACACTGTCGCGGACCCCGTATACCGCGTGCAGTCGAGAGGACCGCTTCGTGCCGACCAGCAAGCAGCGCCGGGAGGCCGCGCGCCGACACCTCGAACGTCAGCTGCAGCAACGTCAGGTGCAGGAGGCGGCGCGCAAGCGTCGGGTCCTGATCGCGACCGTCGCTGGCACCCTGGTGCTCGCCCTGGTCGTGGTGCTCTTCATCGTGGTGGTGACGCGCAACGACAACAAGAACACTGCGGCCTCCAGCGCCTCGCCGAGCGCGGCATCGGCGACCGCGACGCAGGCCGCTGCCAAGTACCGGTGCACCTGGACCAAGAGCGGCACGGCGTCGAAGCCGGTCACCGTTCCGTCGACTACCACGCCGCCCAAGACCGGAATGGCGGTGGTCGACGTCGCCACCACCCGCGGGCCGATGGTGTTCACGCTGGACCGGGCCAAGGCGCCGTGCACCGTCGCCAGCTTCGAGTCGCTCGTCAAGCAGAAGTTCTACAACGACACCGCGTGCCACCGGCTGGTGACGACCAGCATCTACGTGCTGCAGTGCGGCGACCCGACCGGCAAGGGCAGCGGCGGCCCCGGCTACACCATCCCGGATGAGTACACGGGCAAGGAGAAGTACACCCGCGGGGTGATCGCGATGGCCAACACCGGGTCGGCGAACACAGGCGGCAGTCAGTTCTTCATCACGTACAAGAACGATTCGCTGCCGGCCCAATACACCGTCTTCGGCACCGTTACCGGCGGGATGTCGATTATCGACAAGGTGGCCGCGGCGGGCTCGAACAACGCCAACCGGACCGGCGACGGCGCACCCAAGTTGCCGATCAAGCTGACCACGCTGAACGTCAAGTCCAGCTGAGAGCCCGCGCCCCTATTGGCGGGGGCTCTAAAGTTCAGCTGGCGGACGCCACGCGGTAGACGTCGTACACGCCCTCGACGTTGCGGATCGCCCGCAGCAGGTGACCGAGGTGCCGGGAGTCGCCGAGCTCGAAAGTGAACCGGCTGACCGCGACCCGATCGCGGTTGGTCGTCACCGACGCCGACAGGATGCTGACCCGCTCGTCCGACAGCACCCGGCTCACGTCCGAGAGCAACCGGTGCCGGTCCAGCGCCTCGACCTGGATCGACACCACGAACACCGAGTCGGGGGACGGAACCCACTCGACCTCGACCAGACGCTCGGGTTGGTCCAACAGGCTGGTCGCGTTGGTGCATGTGCGCCGGTGCACCGAGACGCTGCCACCACGCGTGACGAATCCGAGGATCTCGTCGCCGGGGACCGGGGTGCAGCAGCGAGCTAGCTTGACCCAGACGTCCGACACGCCCTTGACGACGACGCCTGCGTCGCCGGACGCGCGCCGCCCGGTCGTCCCGGGCGCCTCGGTGGAAGGGCGGGCCGTCTCGGCGAGATCCTCGACGGCGCCCTCGGGGCCACCCAGCTGTGTCACCAGCTTCTGCACGACGTTCTGCGCCGAGACGTGCCCCTCGCCGATCGCCGCGTACAGCGCCGCGACGTCCACCAGGTGCATGTCGCGGGCGATCGTGAGCAACGCATCGCCGCCCAGCAGCCGCTGCAGCGGTAGCGCGGCCTTGCGCATGGCACGAGTCAGCGCGGTCTTGCCCGAGTCGATCGCGTCCTCGCGCCGTTCGCGGGCGAACCACTGCCGGATCTTCGTGCGCGCCCGTGGCGACTTGACGAATGTCATCCAGTCGCGGGACGGGCCGGCGCTCTCCGCTTTGGAGGTGAAGATCTCGACGGTGTCGCCGTTATCGAGTGCGCTCTCCAAGGCCACCAACTTGCCGTTCACCCGGGCACCGATACAGCGGTGGCCGATCTCGGTGTGCACGGCGTAGGCGAAGTCGACCGGGGTCGAACCCGCCGGAAGGGCAACGACGTCGCCCTTCGGCGTGAAGACGTAGACCTCGCCCGCGCCCAGGTCGTAGCGCAGCGAGTCCAGGAATTCGTCGGGCTCCTGCGCCTCGCGCTGCCAGTCGAGCAGCTGGCGCAGCCAGCCCATCTCGTCGGAGACGGCGGCAGGCTCGGCGGCGGCGACGTTCTTGATTTCCTTGTACTTCCAGTGCGCGGCGATGCCGTACTCGGCGGTGCGGTGCATGGCTTGGGTGCGGATCTGCAGCTCGACCGGCTTGCCACCCGGCGCGATCACCGTGGTGTGCAGCGACTGGTACATGTTGAACTTCGGCATCGCGATGTAGTCCTTGAACCGTCCAGGCACCGGCTGCCAATTCGCGTGGATCACGCCGAGCGTCGCGTAACAGTCGCGTTCGGTGTCGACCAGGACCCGGATGCCGACCAGGTCGTAGATGTCGTTGAAGTCCCGCCCCCGCACGATCATCTTCTGGTAGATCGAGTAGTAGTGCTTCGGGCGACCGGTCACTTGGGCCTTGATGCCGCCCTCTTTCAGGTCCTCGTTCACCCGGTCGACGACCTCGTGCAGGTAGGTGTCGCGGGACGGCGCCCGCTCGGCGACCAGGCGCACGATCTCGTCGTAACGTTTCGGGTACAGCGTGGCGAACGCGAGGTCTTCCAGCTCCCACTTGACGGTGTTCATGCCCAATCTGTGGGCGAGCGGGGCGAGGACCTCGAGCGTCTCGCGGGCCTTGCGCTCCTGCTTGGCCGGCGGCAGGAAGCGCAGGGTGCGCATGTTATGCAGCCGATCGGCCAGCTTGATGACCAGCACGCGCGGGTCGCGGGCCATGGCCACGATCATCTTGCGGATCGTCTCGGCCTCGGCTGCCTCGCCGAACTTGACCTTGTCCAGCTTGGTGACGCCGTCGACGAGATGCGCGACTTCGGTGCCGAACTCGTCCGCGACCTCGGCGACCGTCCAGCCGGTGTCTTCGACCGTGTCGTGCAGCAGGGCCGCCACCAGCGTGGTGGTATCCATGCCCAGCTCGGCGAGGATCGTTGCGACGGCCAGCGGGTGAGTGATGTAAGGGTCGCCGCTCTTGCGCAGCTGGCCGTGGTGGCGCTCTTCGGCGGTGTCATAGCCGCGTTGCAGCAGCCGGGCGTCGACCTTGGGGTGGGCGCCGCGGTGAATCGCCAGCAACGGTTCGAGGACCGGCCTGACCTGGGACTGCCGCTGGGTCGTGACAATCCGGCGCGCCAGCCGGTCGCGCACCCTGCGCCGATGTGCCGGGGTGTCCGGCTCGGTGGAGGGCGCCACCGGGTCGGCGACCGGCGCGATCGCAGGAATCGGCGCAGTCGTCTGCACGCTGGCCGTGGCGTCGTCGGCCAGTGTGGATGTGGTCACCGTCTGGGTGTAGTCAGCGTCCAGCGAGGTCATCCCGTCCGTGCAAGGTGGGCCTTACCCCTCCAGTCTAGGGATGCGGTGCGAGCCGTCGAGGGTGCCGGCAGTCTGGCGGTGGACGTTCCGGCAATCTGCCCGCTATCACGTCCTATGCCCAGGACGATCCAGACATTGCCGGGCTAGACGCGCAGCAGCGTGCGCAGGTCGATCCCCGGCAGGTGGCCGCGGCCGTCCAGGAAGCCGAGCTCCAGCAGCACGCCAACCCCGGTGATCGTCGCACCGGCCACGGCGATCAGGTCGAGCGCCGCGGCGAGGGTGCCGCCCGTCGCCAGCACGTCGTCGACCAGGTAGACGCGCTTGCCGGCCAGGACGTTGACGGGCACCTCGATCTCGGCCGTGCCGTATTCCAGGGCGTAGGCCCGGTGCAAGGTGGGCGGCGGCAGCTTGCCGGCCTTGCGCACCGGCACCAGCCCACAGTCCAGCTGACGGGCCAGGGCGGCCGCGACGATGAAGCCGCGCGCCTCGATCCCGCAGACCAGATCGACCGGCCCGCAGGCCCGGGCAAAATCGGCCAGCGCCGCGGTGGCTGCGGCGAACGCAGCGCCGTCGGCGAGCAGCGGGGTGATGTCCTTGAACACGATGCCCGGTTGCGGAAAGTCGGGCACGTCCCGCAACCGCGCCGCCACGAGCCCGGCGATGTCGGGCATGGCGTTCTGCGGCGTCACCGGCGGCGCGGGGTGCGCTGCGGCCGGGCGCCGGGTTTCGGGGCGGGCGCCGGGCCTCCGGCGCGCCGCGGCCCGCCGGTTACCGCCAGCTCGGGTGCACCAGCTGCCGCCTGGGCCCGAGCCGCCTCGCTCGCCCGTTTGGCCCGGACCCGCTTGGCGAGCTGCCGGTATGCCGGCTCCCGCTCGGTGAGATCGACCACGATCGGGGTGGCCAGGAACAGCGAGCTGTAGGCGCCCGAAGCCAGGCCCACGAACAGGATCAGGGCCAGATCCTTGATCGTCCCGACGCCCAACAGCCCGGCGCCGACGAACAGCAGCCCGGCCACCGGCAGCAACGCAATCAGCGACGTATTGATCGAGCGCATCAGCGTCTGGTTGACGGCCAGATTCGCCGCCTCGGAGAACGTCATCCGCGAGCCCGCCAGCAGGTCGCGGGAGTTCTCCGCCACCTTGTCGTACACCACCACGGTGTCGTACAGCGAGAAACCGAGGATGGTCAGCAGACCCACCACGGTCGACGGCGTGACCTCGAATCCCACCAGCGAGTACACACCCGCGGACAGGATGAGGTCATGCAGCAAGGCGACGATGCCGCCGACCGCCATCCTCCATTGGAACCGGATCGAGATGTAGATCGAGACGATGATCAGGAAGACGATCAGGCCCTGGATGGCCTTCACGGTAATGTCGTGACCCCAACTCGAACTCACCGTCTGTACGGTGATCGAGCTTTTGGCGATCCCGAGGTCGGCCGCGACCTTCGTCTCGAGGGTGCTCTGCTGGTCGAGTTGCAGCGTCTGCGTCTTGATGACGATCTGCCGGGTGCTGCCCGAGCCCACCATCCGGGCGGCGTCGGCCGGCGCAACTCCGGCATCGCTGAATGCTTTCTCGGCCTGGGTGGTCGTGATCGAGGTGTTCTGGACGGGGATCTGGAACTGCGTCCCGCCCTTGAATTCGACGCCCCAGTTGAAGCCCCGGAAGACGAAGCTGATGATGCAGACCGCGATGATGATCGCTGACGCCAGGTACCACCGGCGGCGGGTGCCGATGAATTCGAAGCGGGTTTCGCCGCGGTAGAGCCGCCGGAAGATCGACATCACTCGCCGCCCTTTCGCGCCGAGGCCTCGGCCCGCAGCCGAGCGCGCCGGGCCGCGGCCCGTTCGGCGGCCGTGCCGGGTTGCGGCACGGCAGGCGCGTGCTCCGGCGCTGTGGTTTCGGCGGGCGCGTAGTCCGGTGGGGCGGCTTCGACGGGCGGTACATCGGCGATGTGCCCGGTGTCGGGCTCGACGGCCGGTTCGAGCTCCGCCAGCTCCCGCTCGCGGTCCAGAACGGCCACCGACGAGGTCGCCGCGCCTGTGGCGGCGCGCGGCGGCTTGCCCCGGTGCACCGGACCGGATGTGACGGGCGCAGCGTCGCTCACCGCGACGCCACCCTCGCGCACGGCGTTCAGCCCGCTGAAACGGGCCGAGCCGAACGCCCTGCTGCGCGACAGCAGAGAGACGGTCGGGTGGGTGAACAGGAAGACCACGACCAGGTCGAGGATCGTCGACAGCCCCAGGGTGAACGCGAAGCCCTTCACGTCCCCGGCGGCGAAGTAATAGAGCACTGCCGCGGCGAGGAACGAGACCGTGTCGGCCGACAGGATCGTGCGCCGGGCACGCACCCAGGCACGCGGGACGGCCACCCGCATAGAGCGGCCTTCGTGCACTTCGTCCTTTATTCGTTCGAAGAACACGACGAACGAGTCCGCGGTGATACCCACCGCCACGATGAAGCCGGCGATGCCTGCGAGCGTCAGCGTGAATCCGATCTGCTCGCCGAGGATCACCAGGCAGGCGTACGTCAGCCCGCCGGACACCAGCAGCGAGGCGATGGTGACCAGGCCGAGCGCCCGGTAGTAGATCAGCGAGTAGACAACGACGAGGATGAGCCCGATGCCACCGGCGAGCAGGCCGGCCTTGAGCTGCGCCGTGCCGAGCGAGGCCGAGACGTTCTGACTGGTCAGTGTGGTGAAGTCCAGCGGCAGAGCGCCGTACTTGAGCTGCTGGGCGAGTTTCTCCGCGGACGACTGGGTGAACGACCCGCTGATCTGCGTCGCCCCTCCGTTGATCGCCGCCTCGTTGTGTGGTGCGGAGACCACACTGCCGTCGAGGGTGAATGCCACGTACTCGGCGCACGGTGCGGTCGACGCGCCGCAGCTGCTGACCGGCGGGATGTTCGGCGACTGTGTGGAGTGATGGGCGCCGGTGTACCTGGCCCAGGCGGTCTGACCGCTGGGCTTGAGGTTCAGCGAGACGGTCCACTGGGTCTGGCCCGAGGTCAGGTTCGGTGCCACCGCGCTCGCGCTGGAGATCTGGTTGCCGGCCACGATCACCGGCCCAAGCAGGTAGATCTGTGTGGGCGGCGAGGTGCCGACGGGTTCGTCACAGGCGATCAGCGTCTGGTTCACAAGGTCCGGCGGCTTGTTCTTGCTGGTGCAGTCGAAGTTGGCCAGCGCCGTCTGCAGCTGCTGTTGCTGTGCGGTGGTGAGCTTGTCGTATTCGGCTTCGCTCGTCGGGATCGCGAACTTCAGTCCCTTCAGCGGGTCGAGCGACTTCGTGGTACTCGTGCTCGCGGACGGCGTCGCGGAACTCGACGTGGACGCGGCCGGGGTGAACGGCACCGCGGGCATGACCACCGGCCGGAAGTTCAACTTGGCGGCCTGCCCCAGATCTTGCAGGTCGGTGACGTTCTTGCCGGGGATCGAGACCACGATCTGGTTCGACCCTTGGATGACGACCTCGGCGTTGGCGACCCCGGAGCCGTTGACCCGCTGCTCCATGATGTCCCTGGCCTCGTTCATCGACGACCTGGGCGGGGTCGGACCCTTGGCCTGATAGACGACTTGTGCACCGCCCACGAGGTCGAGGCCCAGCTTGGGAGTATGCCGTTGCCCCGGCCAGAAGGCGATCAAGTAAAGAACCGCGAATGCTGCCAGCAGGGCCAGGAAATAGCGCCCGACGCGCAGCGTTCCGGCGGGTGGTGCCACGGGGGTAGGTCTCCTCAGCGATCTGTGTCCGGCGAGCGCCCCGCTACGGGGCCCCGCGCATTATGCGCGCGCATCTCCTGCGCGGTATCGGCACAGTATGACCGACGCATATGGGGTCTGGCCGTGATCAGGCCGTCGGGCCGTCCTCGGGTGGTTCGTCGCCGCTGCGGGTCTCGACGGCCTGCTTGTAACGGTCCGGCAGCGACTCGATGTCGCGCAGCGCGGCTAGCGCCCATTTGACCTCGATGCCCGGCGCGATCGCGAGCTGCACCGTGTCGTCGTCGTTGACCTGGGTGACCGTGCCGTACAGGCCCGAGGTGGTCATCACCTGCGAGCCGAAGCCGATCGTCTCTCGGCGGCGCGCCTCGGCTGCGGCCGCCCGTTGCTTGTTGCGCTGGGTGAACCAGAACATGCCGAGTAGCAGGACGGCCACGATGATCAGGGGCAAGGCACTCATGGGTTCCTCGAATTCACAGCAAGGGGATGCCAAGCAGTCTAGGCGAACCCGGCGGCGAGGTGCCGAAGCTGGCCGTCAGCGGTCGAACAGGGTGGGGCCGCCCGCGGCGTCGCGGGGCGGCGTCAGGCCCAGATGAACCCACGCCGCCGGGGTGGCCACCCGGCCGCGAGGCGTGCGGGCGAGCAGCCCAGCGCGGACCAGGAAGGGCTCCGCGACCTCTTCGACCGTCTCGACCTCTTCGCCCACTGCGACGGCAATCGTGCCAACGCCCACCGGACCGCCGCCGAACCGCCGCACCAGCACGTCGAGCACGGCCCGGTCCAGCCGGTCCAGGCCCAGCTCGTCCACGTCGTAGACGGCCAGGGCCTCGCGGGCAACCCGCTCGGTGACCACCCCGTCGGCCCGCACCTCGGCGTAATCCCGGACGCGGCGCAGCAGCCGGTTGGCGATTCGCGGGGTGCCGCGAGACCGCCCGGCGATCTCCGCCGCGCCGTCGGCCTTCAAGGGCACCCCGAGCAGCGCCGCCGAGCGGTGCAAGATCCGTTCCAGGTCAGCGACGTCATAGAAGTCCAGGTGCCCGGTGAACCCGAACCGGTCGCGCAGCGGGCCGGTCAGCAGACCGGCGCGAGTCGTGGCACCGACCAGGGTGAACGTCGCCAGGTCGAGCGGGATCGCGGTGGCGCCCGGGCCCTTGCCTACCATCACGTCGACCCGAAAGTCCTCCATGGCCATGTACAGCAGTTCTTCGGCCGGACGGGCGATGCGATGGATCTCGTCGATGAAGAGCACCTCGCCGTGGGCGAGGCTGGTGAGCAGCGCCGCCAGGTCGCCGGCACGCTCGATCGCGGGCCCGCTGGTAACCCGGATCGACGTGCCGAGCTCCGTCGCGATGATCATCGCCAGGCTGGTCTTGCCGAGACCTGGCGGACCGCTGAGCAGTACGTGGTCAGGCGGCCGGCCGCGGCGCAGGGCACTCTCCAGGACGAGCTCGAGCTGTTCGCGCACCTTCGGCTGGCCGGGGAATTCGGCCAGCCGCTTGGGCCGCAGGCTAGCCTCGACCTCGCGCTCGTCCGCGACCGGGAGCGGCGAGACTAAGTCATCATCTATCCCGCCCTGGGCGGATTCCTGTCTCCACCGCTCGCTGCGCTCGGGTGGATCCAGGTCTCCGCTCCGCGCCGTCGGCGCGGGCCGCGTCGCGGCGGCGGGGCCCTTCCCACCCCGCGAAATCGCTTCACGATTTCGCGGGGGCCCCGGGTTCGCGCGAGCGCTCATCGCTTTGGTGGTTGCGTTGCCCTCAGTCGCCCCGGCCCGTTCTTCGTGGTTCAGTTCTTCGTGGTTCAGTTCTTCGTGGTTCAGTTCTTCGTGGCTTCAGTTCTTCGTGGTTCAGTTCGCTGGTCATCGCGTTCTGCCTAGCAACTGGATGGTTCGGCGCAGCAAGGCCGACACGTCTGGAGTGTCGCCGGCCTCGTCGGCCACGAGGTCGATCGCGTCCATGGCCTCCTTGCCGGTGAAACCGAGCCCGGCCAGCGCGTGTCGCAGCTGGTCCCGCCACGGCGCGACCGGCACCACGCCGGCCATCTCGGCTTCGGTGTCGGTCCCATCGACGGCCCCGATCCGATCGCGCAACTCCAGGACGATGCGCTCGGCGCCCTTTCGGCCGATGCCGGGCACCCGGGTGAGCGAAGCGAGGTCACCCATGACGATCGCGCGGCGCACCTCGCGCGGCGGATGCACCGCCAGGATCGTCTGCGCCAGCCTGGGGCCGACGCCGTTCGCGGTCTGCAACAGCTCGAACAGCGCCCGCTCGTCGTCGTCGGCGAAGCCGTAGAGGGTGAGCGAGTCCTCGCGGACGACCAGGCTGGTGGCAAGGCGCGCGGTGTCGCCCACTCGCAGCCTGGCCAGGGTGCCGGGTGAGCACGAGACGGCGAGCCCCACCCCGCCGACCTCGACGACCGCACCGTCGGGACCGAGGGCGGCCACCATGCCGTGCACGCTCGCGATCATCGACGAATCACCGTGCCATCGTGCCCGCCGCGGCCACCAACCGGGAGTGCGCCGCGCCGCGCCACAGCTGACAGATCGCCAGCGCCAGCGCGTCGGAGGCATCGGCCGGGCGTGGCGCCTCGGGCAGCCTCAGCAGCCGGCTCACCATCGCACCCACCTGCGCCTTGCCCGCCGACCCCGATCCGGTCACCGCCGCCTTGACTTCACTCGGCGTGTGCAGGGCGACCGGCGTGCCCGCCCGGGTCGCAGCGACGATGGCCAGGCCCGCCACCTGCGCGGTGCCCATCACCGTCCGGACGTTCTGCTGGCTGAACACCCGCTCGACCGCCACGACGTCCGGCCGGAACCGGCCGATGGCGGCGGCCAGCGCGTCGGCGAGGGCCAGCAGGCGCTCGCTGACCTCGGCATCGGACGCGGTGCGCACCACCGCGACACTGACCAACGACAGCGTCCGGCCGGGCGCGCCGTCGACGACCCCGATGCCACAACGCGTCATACCGGGGTCGATGCCGAGAACCCGCACGGAACCTCCATCTCGAACGAACGTTCGACACACTACGACGCTTTCGCGATAACGCGCGGCGACACGCCCTACTGTTGAGCGCCATGTACGCGCTGCCGACGCCGCGCCGACGACGCATGCGGGTCAGCCCGGTGTTCCTCGCCGTTGTGGGACTCGGCGCGGTCGGCGGAGCGCTGGCCTGGCGCGACGTCCGTCTCGGCGTGTTCCTGCTGGTCGTGGGCGGCTGGCTCGTCTCGCTGTGCCTGCACGAGTTTGCGCACGCCTACGCGGCCTACCGGGCTGGCGACACCGACGTCGAGGCTGCGGGATACCTCACCCTCAATCCGTTCCGGTACGCCCATCCGGTGCTCTCGGTCGCGCTTCCGTTGCTGTTCATCGCGCAGGGCGGCATCGGCCTGCCCGGCGGCGCTGTCTACCTGCACCGGCACGCGTTCCGGACCCGGTGGCAGCAGAGCCTGTCCGCCGGGGTCGGGCCGCTCGTGAATGTCCTGCTGGCAATCGTGCTGCTGGCGATCGCTCGCGGGCACGCCGACGACCACCTGCGCTTCTGGTCGGGGATCGCCTTTCTCGGCTTCCTGCAGGTGAGCGCCGCGGTGCTCAACCTGTTGCCCATCCCTGGCCTGGACGGGTACGCGATCGTCGAGCCCTACCTCGAGCCGCAGACCGCCCGCTCGCTAGAGCCGGTCAAGCCCTGGGGCATGCTCGGCGTGTTCGTGCTGCTGCAAGTGAACCAGCTCAACGTGTGGTTCTTCGACACGGTGGAGTGGCTCTACGACCGCACCGGCGCCCCGCAGGCCCTGTGGGCAGTGGGGTACGAACTGTTCCGCTTCTGGCGCAGCACGGTCTTCTGACCCGGGTCAGCCGACGGACTCCATGATTTCGTCGCTGACGTCGAAGTTCGCGTAGACGTTCTGCACGTCGTCGCAGTCCTCGAGCGCGTCGATGAGCCGGAACACCTTACGCGCGCCGTCCTCGTCGAGCGGCACCTGCACGCTCGGGATGAATGCCTGCTCGGCCGACTCGTAGGCGATGCCGGCGTCCTGCAGGGCGGTGCGCACCGGGACGAGGTGGGTGGCCTCGCTGACGACCTCGAACGAATCGCCCAGGTCGTTCACTTCTTCGGCCCCGGCGTCCAGCACGGCCGCCAGCATGTCGTCGTCCGAGATCGCGGCCTGCTTGGGGACGATCACCACGCCCTTGCGGGCGAACAGGTAGGAGACCGACCCCGGGTCGGCCATCGACCCGCCGTTGCGGGTCATCGCCGTACGGACCTCGCTCGCCGCGCGGTTGCGGTTGTCGGTCAGGCACTCGATGAGGACGGCGACGCCATTCGGCCCGTAGCCCTCGTAGGTGATCGTCTGCCAGTCCGAACCACCAGCCTCAGCCCCGGATCCGCGCTTGACCGCCCGCTCGATGTTATCGATGGGCACAGACGTCTTGCGGGCCTTCTGGATCGCGTCAAAGAGCGTCGGGTTCCCGTCCGGGTCGCCACCGCCGGTGCGCGCGGCGACTTCGATGTTCTTGATGAGCTTGGCGAACAGCTTTCCCCGCTTGGCGTCCACCACAGCTTTCTTGTGCTTGGTGGTCGCCCATTTCGAGTGGCCGCTCATCGATGCCCGCCCTGGTCAGAGTCAATCCGGCTAATCGCGCCATTCTAGTGAGAGCGGCCCTTCCGCGATTTTGCAACCCTGGGTCGCCTGACAGGGCCGAAAGTTGCACGATTGGGACGAGATGACGACCGACGCCGCCACGAGCACGCCGCTGACGCAGCCCGCATTCCGAACTGCGCCGGAGGGCCTGACCGAAGCACAGGTCGCCGAACGGGTCGCCGCCGGCCGTACGAACACGGTCGAGGCGCACACCAGCCGCACGATCGGCGAGATCGTCCGGGCGAACGTCTTTACCGTCTTCAACGGCCTGCTGGCGACCCTGTTCGTCATCATCCTGGCCACCGGGCGGTGGCAGAACGGACTATTCGGCCTGGTCATCCTGGCGAACTCGGCGATCGGCATCATCCAGGAAGTTCGCGCCAAACGCACACTCGACCGGCTGGCCGTGCTCAACGCACCGCGGGCCCGCATTGTGCGCGGTGGCGTGGTCAGCGAGGCCGAGGTCGGTGCGGTCGTAGCCGACGACCTGCTCGAGCTGCGAGCCGGCGACCAGGTGCCCGCCGACGGCGTGGTCACCGATTCAACCGGTCTGGAGATCGACGAGTCATTGCTGACGGGCGAATCCGATCCGGTCGCGAAGTCCGCCGACGACGAGGTCCGGTCGGGCTCGATCGTGGTCGCGGGACAGGGCCGATTCCAGGCGACGGCGGTCGGTGCGGAGGCGTACGCGACCAAGCTCGCGGCCGAGGCACGGCGGTTCACTGTGGTGCATTCCGAGCTGGTTGCCGGCACGAACTTGCTGCTGCGGTGGATCTCGCTGGTGATGCTCGTGGTGGGCCCGTTCTTGCTGTGGAGCCAGTTCCGCAGCAAGGACAACGAAGGCTGGCAGGACGGCGTGACGGGGACGGTGGCCGCGCTGGTCGGCATGGTGCCCGAGGGGCTCGTCTTGCTGACCAGCCTGGCGTTCGTGATCGCAACCGTCTCGGTGGCCCGCAAACAGACCCTCGTGCAGGAATTGCCAGCGGTGGAAGGGCTCGCTCGCGTCGATGTGGTCTGCCTGGACAAGACCGGCACGCTCACGCACGGCGACATCGTGTTCGACCGCTTGCAGATACTGGACGGCGCCGAGGAGGCCGACGTCCGAGACGCCCTGGCCCTGTCCGCCGGCGGTCCGGACGCGAACGCAACGTCGACCGCGCTTGGTGCCGAGTTCGGCTCGACGTCATGGGCGCGCGCCGGCAGCATCCCGTTCTCGTCCGCGCGCAAGTGGTCGGCCGTGGCCGCCGATGGGCACGGCACCTGGGTACTCGGCGGCCCAGAGATGGTTCTGCCGCATCCGGTCGACGACGTGCAGCAACGAGCCAGGGCCACGGCGGACGAGATTGCGGCCGCGGGCCGACGGGTGCTGCTGCTCGCCCATTCGCCGCACCAGCTGCGCGATGACGCCGACGAAGCCGCTGCCCCGGCAGCGCTGCCGCCGCAGCTGACACCGATGGCGCTGACGGTGCTGGCTGAGCGCGTCCGGGAGGACGCGTCTGACACGATGCGGTACTTCTCCGAGCAGGGCGTGGCGTTGAAGGTGATCTCCGGCGACAACCCGCGCACGGTGGGCTCGGTGGCGGCAAGCGTCGGCGTCCCGGGCGTGACGTCAGCGTCCGATGCCATGGACGCGCGCGAGCTGCCGGATGACCTCGACGAGCTGGCCGACGTGCTCGACGGGCACAGCGTGTTCGGCCGCGTCACGCCCCAGCAGAAGCGCGCTGTGGTCGCGGCGTTGCAAAAGCGCGGGCACGTGGTGGCGATGACCGGCGACGGGGTCAACGACGCGCTGGCCCTCAAGGACGCCGACATCGGTGTGGCGATGGGCAACGGCTCCCCGGCGACCCGGGCCGTAGCGCAGCTCGTGCTGCTCGACGGCAAGTTCGCGCACCTGCCGGACGTCGTGGCCGAGGGCCGCCGGGTCATCGCCAACATCGAACGGGCGGCCAACCTGTTCCTGGTCAAGAACATCTACTCGCTCGTGCTTGCGCTCATCATCGCGGTCACCGCCGAGGCGTATCCGCTCGCCCCGATCCAGCTCACGCTGATCTCGGCGGTGACGATCGGCATCCCGGGCTTCTTCCTCGCGCTGGGCCCCAACCGGCGGCGCTACATTCCCGGCTTCCTGCACCGGGTGCTGCGCTTTGCCATACCTACCGGGCTGCTGATCGGAGTGGCCGCGTACGCCGGATACCGGACGATCCGGCTGCTGGACGACACCGCCGGGGTTGACGGCGGACGCACGACAGCCGCGCTGGTCGTGTTGATCATTTCGCTGTGGGTGGTGCTCGTGCTGGCTCGTCCGCTGGCGGGCTGGAAGCTGCTGCTGGTCGCCACAATGGCGGGCGCCGTCGCGGTGATCGTCGCCATCCCGGCCCTGGCCACCGACATCTTCCTGCTGCACCCGACTCCGCTGCGCGTACTGGTCGCCGCGGCGATCGGCGGGGCGGGTGCCTTCCTGGTCGAGCTCGCCTACCGCGCTGTGGCGCTGGCTACCCGCCAGCGCGCCCGGTCCGGGCGGGCCAGTCGTTCCAATAGGTAATCTGCTCGATCGGACGGCGAGCAGCCGGCTTGAAGTCACCGCCGGTCGCATACGCGACCGGGATCATCGCCGCCTGCGTGACGTTGTCGGGGATACCGAGTAGCTGCGCCGTCTCCCGCTCGTGAGCCAGATGGAACGTCGTCCAGACCGAGCCCAGCCCCCGCGAGCGCAGCGCGAGCATGAAGCTCCAGATCGCCGGCATGATCGAGCCGAAGAACGGTGCGGCCTCGGCGACATCGGTGATCCGACCGTACTGGCAAGGGATCACCAGCACGGGTACCCGGTCGATCACGTCGACGAGGTACTGCGACGAAGAGCGCACTCGGGCCATCTGCTCGTCCCGGACCGGTAACTGGGCCTTGGCCTTCATGTACTCCGCACTGCCCGAGCGGTAGAACTCGCCGAGCTTGGCTCGCTTGTCCGGCTCTGTGACGACGACGAAACGCCAGCCCTGGGTGTTGCCCCCGGTGGGCGCTTGGGTCGCCAGCCGCAGGCAGTCCAGGATCACCTCATGCTCGACCGGGCGGGCCAGGTCGAGACGCTTGCGGACCGCCCTCGTGGTCGAGAGCAGATGGTCGGTGGCTGCGATATCGATGGGCGTCGTCACGCCGGACACGCTAGCTGGACGGCTTCGTCAGGCGAAGGCCGCGACAACCGGGGCCAGGCGCTCGACGTCGTCCGGCCCGGCCAGGTCGGGTAGCGCGACGAATACGCTTCGCACGCCGCGCTTGCCCAGCTCGCGCATGCGCGCGATGTGCTCGGGCACCGTCCCCGCATGATGCCGGCGAGCAAACGCCGGAGCGGCTGTGCGGCCTCGTAACCGCTCGACCAGGGTCGCGACCTGCTCACGGTCCCGGCCGATCACCGGCACGTCGAGCACTGTCACGTCGCGGCCTCGCATCGCCGCCACCGCTCGGTCGACTGCGTCGAGGTCGGACGGCACGTTGCACGCGTCGGCGAGTCGTGCGGCGATCTGCAATGTCCGTGGACCCGTGCCGCCGACGATGATCGGAATATCGCCCACCGGCCGGGGATAGCAGGTCGTCTCCGGCAGTGAGACCTGCTCACCGGTGTAAGGCTTGGTCCCCGGACGCCACAGGGCGCGCATCGTCTCAATGCACCGTTCGAGCAGCTCGAGTCGCTGCGCGCCGGGCGGGAACGGCAGGTCGAAGGCGGCATGCTCACGGGCCCACCAGCCCACGCCGAGGCCGCAGAATGCCCGCCCACCGGTGAGCGCGTCGAGCGTGGCAACGGTCTTGGCCAGCACGCCTGGGGCGTGGAACGTGACTGGGCTGACGAGTGCGCCCAGCCGCAGCCGGGTGGGCAAGCCGGCGAGCAGGCCCAGCGTGACCCACGGTTGTGGGATGGGATCCCAGGGCCGGCCGACCTGCGGGATCTGGATCAGGTGATCCATGAGCGCGACACCGTCGAAGCCCGCCTGGTCGGCAACCCGGGCCACCGATGTCAGCCAGCGGGCGGGGTCGTCGCCCCACGAGAATCTGGAGATCTGCAGAACGAAGCGCAGCGGCGATTCAGGGAACGGGCGTGCAGCTTCCGGCACCGGTCTCGGCTGGGGCTGCATCGGGGCCGGGCCGCTGAAGCGCAACACGGCGTACCAGCCTTCATCGGCGATCTCCCGGCCGGCGTCGGCCATCCGGCGCAGTTGCGCGGCCAGCGCCACCGCTGGTACGGGCCGCTCGCGAGCGCGATTGCGCCGCCTGGCCTCGGCGGGATCGGTGTCGAAGACGACGACGAGCGCCGGCAGCCCGGCGTCCCGCGCGGCAGCCAGATAGCCACGCCGCCGCGCCCGGTCGAGCCCGAGGGTGTCGACGACGGTCGTGAGGCCCCGTTTGGTCCGCGCGGCCACGATCGCGTCGAGCAGGGCGAAGGCGTCCGTGGTCGCGTCCAGATCGTGCTCCCCGCTGCCCACGACGGCGCGCAGTTGGTCGGAGGACACCACCTCGTGCCGGCGATACCGGGCGCTGGCCCAGGTCGACTTGCCCGCTCCTGACGCACCCACGAGCACCACCACGGCTGGGTCGGGCAGGCCCCCGTCGCCCACGGTCATCGGCCGGCGATGAGACCGAGGTCGACCAGGTCGTGCAAGGGGTCAGCGACGTTATGCGTGCTGACGCAGCTGAACAGAGTGCGGATCGCCCGGACGTCGGCGCGGGACAGATCGCCGATTTGGTACGCGATCGAGCGCGGATCGCGCTCGGCAAGCACCGCTTGGGTCGACCGCACGCTTCCGGTCGCACTCGCCAGCCGGGCGGCCAGTGCGATGTTGAGGACGCCGTGGTGCTGGAAGAACGTGTCGCGATCGCGGTGGCGCACCGCGTGGTGCAGCCCGGCGGTGCATTTGAACGCGAGCCGCTCGGCGGCGCCGAGTACGAGGGCCCGAGCCAGCTCCGACTCCGTCTGGAAGGCATCGATCGAGGTCTCGCCGGTGCGCAGCTTCAGCCTGACGCCCGATGGAGCGAGTTGGTGTACCCGCAGCTCGGTGATCGCCGGCAGGTCGATCTCGAGGAACACGGTGCACGCATCGGTCGCGAGGGGCGACAGCACGCGCAACGCCTCCGGGAGCCGGTGCGATCCCAGGGGAACCTCGATCGCGCGCAGCCGGACACGTGGGCAGCCGCGCGCGGAGTCGACGGTTGCCGGGACCGCGCTGACTCCTTCAGGTACCACGGCCGACACATCGACGTGCTCGATGCCCTGACTCCGGGCGAGCGAGTCAAGGGCCCGCAGCCGCCCGGCCAGGCAGACGAAGGGGCCGATCATCTCGCTGTACCAGGCCATCCGGTGCCGGCAGTATGCGGTTAGCGCATCGTTGAGTGCCATGTCCTTTGGCGGGAACATGGCGGCGTCGTCGAACAGGCTGAGGAACAGCTCGCCCAGGTGGGCGCCGTTCACCGAGCCGGTGCTACCTACCACGTTCAAGCCTGAACATCGCACCCGCCGGACGCTCGCAGGTCCGCGCCACGCCCACAGGTTACCGGGAGTTCAGGTCCACCGAAGTAACAAGATCATCTCGACCGGGCGGCAGCCTCGTGACGGCTTTCGTCCGGACCGTTCACGCGGCTGCGCGGACTGTGCGGACGAACAGCTCGTGGACGCGGGTGTCGCCAGTGATCTCGGGATGGAACGAGGTGGCCAGCAGGCGGCCTTGCCCTACGGCGACGACCCGTCCCGCTAACGAGCCCGTGCGCAGTGTCGCGAGCGGTTCGGCGCAGGCTCCGAGCGAGTCGACCCACGGCGCGCGGATGAATACGGCACGCACCGGCACCCCATCCAGGCCGGCGAATGCCACGTCCTGCTCGAACGAGTCGACCTGGCGGCCGAAGGCATTGCGCCGCACGGTCATGTCGATGCCGCCGATCGTTGTGTCGAGACCGGAGCCGTCCGCGAGGCGGTCCGCAAGCAGGATCATGCCGGCGCAGGAGCCATATACCGGCAGTCCGTCGGCGATACGACCTCGCAACGGATCGAGCAGCTCGAAAGTCCTGGCCAGCTTGACCATGGTCGTCGACTCGCCGCCGGGCAGGATCAGCCCGTCCACTGCCGCGAGCTCCGCCGGACGCCGAACCGCGACGGCGGTCGCGCCCAGACCGCGCACCACCGCCAGGTGTTCGCGCACGTCGCCCTGCAGCGCCAGCACGCCGATCGTCACGGACACCGCAGGTCAGCCTTGGATGGTGAAGTCCCAGTAGGCGCCGCGTCGACGGAACGTCAGATCGCATCTGGTGCAACCCGCCGAGTCGGGGCTCCAACGCAACGATCCGTGACACGACGGGCAGCACATCCGCGGTGCGAGGGCAGCCATCGCTGCGGGGGCTGCTTCTGGCGCAGCGGCCAGGTCCGGCACAAGCGCGGACCGCCGCCGCGCGTGGAGGAACTGGTTGGGGCCCCACCAGTCACGGCCCACCCGCTGCGCAATGACCTCCAGACCGCGCACGGCCGGATTCAGCGCCGCCACCACGGGACGCGGCAGCACCTGGTCCCACCTGCGGAAATTGTTGACGCTCGCCGCAATTTCCGAATCCCATCCTGCGCGGTCGAGCTGCCGACGAATTGCGTCAAGATGGAACGCGTAGAAGGGATAGTCGGACTCGCCGAGCACGCGGGGCGCGGCGCTCGCCGTCTGCACGATGCCCGGATAGCCGTTGCGCGCGAACGCGCGCAGCCGCTCGAAGACGTGGTGCTTGATCGGAACGTCGATCAGCGCCTGCGCGGCCAACGTCCGCAGCATCTCGGGCAGCGTTCGCTCGACGTCGGGCAGGTGATGCAGCACCCGGATCGTGACGCCGGCATCGAACGCGCCGTCGCGAAACGGCAGCGCATTCAGATCGGCGCGGACCAGCTGCACGCGCCCGGACACCACGTCTGACGTGTACAGCCCGGCCGCCGTCTCGAGGTTGTTCGTCGAGTAGTCGACGAGCGCGACGTTGTGTGCGACCGCCCGATAGTGGGGATAGTTGCGGCCGTAGCCGGCGCCCAGATCGATCAGCCACTCCGCGTGGCCGAGGCGCCGCACGCACCGGTTGAGGACCGCGGCCTCCGACCGTTGCTCGTAGTCACGGCCGACCCAGAAGGTCCGGTAGTCGTAGTCGTTGCTGTCGTAGTCGACGATCTTGTGGGGTTGCCTCACGACGCTCGCCGGGTCGCCCCCGCCACGATCAGCTGGTCCAGGAGCCGATCAGTAGCCGCGGCAATGGTTGCCACCGCGTCGTCGAACGCCTCGGCGTTGCGTGCCGATGGCGCCCGCATCCCCGCGACCTTGCGCACGTACTGCAGCGCAGCCGCCCGGGTGTCCTCGGTCGTGACGTCCTCGGCATACGGCGCCCGCAACGTCTTGATGCTTCTGCACATAGGAACCTCCTCGAGCTACCTCGGCTGGTGACCGTGCGCACCTGGGTGACCGGTTCGAGTCAAGCATGCCGCATCCGGCGAGTTGTTCGACCGTCAGCGCGTCGGGAAGCGCCCTGGGTCGAACAACTCGCGAGGGGGGAAGGACGAGTCGCCTTACCAGCCGCGGTCGGCCAGCCGGTGCGGCTGCGGGATCTCTTCGACGTTGATGCCGACCATCGCCTCGCCCAGCCCGCGGGACACCTTGGCGATGACGTCGGGGTCGTCGTAGAACGTGGTTGCCTTGACGATCGCCTCGGCCCGCTTCGCCGGGTCGCCGGACTTGAAGATGCCCGAGCCGACAAACACCCCCTCGGCGCCCAACTGCATCATCATCGCGGCATCGGCCGGGGTGGCGATGCCGCCCGCGGTGAACAGCACGACCGGCAGCTTTCCGTCGCGGGCTACCTCGGCGACCAGCTCGTATGGCGCCTGCAGCTGCTTCGCTGCCACGAACAACTCATCGCCCGGCAGAGCGCTGAGCCGGCGGATTTCAGAGCGGATCTGGCGCATGTGCGTCGTCGCGTTCGACACGTCGCCCGTGCCAGCCTCGCCCTTGGACCGGATCATTGCCGCGCCCTCGGCAATGCGGCGCAAAGCCTCGCCCAGGTTGGTGGCCCCGCAGACGAACGGCACGGTGAACGCCCACTTGTCGATGTGGTTGGCGTAGTCGGCCGGCGTGAGCACCTCGGACTCGTCCACGTAGTCGACACCGAGCGCCTGCAAAACCTGCGCCTCGACGAAATGCCCGATACGCGCCTTGGCCATGACCGGGATCGAGACGGCGCTGATGATGCTCTCGATCATGTCCGGGTCGCTCATCCGCGACACACCGCCTTGCGCGCGGATGTCAGCCGGGACCCGCTCGAGCGCCATCACGGCCACCGCGCCGGCGTCCTCGGCGATCTTGGCCTGCTCGGCGGTGACGACGTCCATGATCACGCCGCCCTTGAGCATCTCGGCCATACCTCGCTTGACCCGCGACGTTCCCACCACGTGGGCGTTGTACTCGTCTGACATGAGCCTCATTCTACGGCGGTACGGCACGCCAGGACGCCAGCCGATCCGCGCTCAGTGGCCTGCTCGGCGCAAGCTAGCTCCGGCCTGCGATCACCCAGCTATGGCGATGGCCCGACCGTCGCACGGCCACTTCGACGTCGGTTCCGGCCAAGGCGAGGACACGTGTGTGCGATAGCCGTGCGCCACGCCAGGCGCGGTCGAGCGTCCTTCGTCCCTGGGCGAGATGCACCGTGTGACCGACCCATTCATGAATGGCACTGACGACTCCGGGCGCGCGGATCTGGATCGCGAGTCGGCCACCCGTCCGAAGCACCCGCAGCGACTCCTGCAGATAGTGCATCTGGGCCTCCGCAGATGGCACGTGCTGCAAGACGAGGTAGGAGAAGACGACGTCGACGGATGCCGCGGCAAGCGGCAGCGTCCCGTCGCCGGGAACGACCACCACGTCGACGTTGCGGTGTTGCCGTAGGTTTGCGCGGGCGTGTGCGAGCATTTCGGTGCTGACGTCTACCGCGATGACTCGACGCGATAGCTCGGCAAGCCTCCCGGTCATCCGCCCGACGCCGCACCCGATCTCGAGGAGAACGTCGTCGGGAGTGACTTCAATGGCGCAGAAACGCAGCAGGTCGTCGGTTTCCCGTGCTCCTTGCGCGAAGAACGCCGGGCTCTGCTCTGTGTACGCGGTGGCGACATACCAGGCGGCGTTCTCCCGGGCGGCGGCGTCCCAGAACCGCGCCGAGTCGGCGCCCTGCCTGCCCAATCCCATGGCCGCCATCCGAGTGCTCGCGTCAGTTCGTCAGCGGAACGCCGTTCTCGACCAGGACGACCCACGTGCGGCCGGGCGAGAGCGGGATCTGATGCCCCTTCGCGTCGCGCAGCGTCGTGCCCGACGCAGCGTTCGGCCGGGTCCACGTGCCGTTGATACGCACGCCGTTGCGGAACACCGCGACCTTGCCGCTGCCGACGGTCTTGGTGTAGTGGCCCGGGTTGCCGACCACGTCGATGTCGCCGGGGTTCACGTAGCCCTGGCAGAACTGCACGATGACGTTCGGTGTCGCCACCGGCGCGCCGTCCGCCGCCGACTGGGCCACCCCGTCGATGTAGCGCACGTACCGCTTGAGCGCCGCGCTCCACTGGAACGCCACCCCCGTGCCTCCGACCACGGTGTGCAGCGAGGTCCCGGGCCGCACCCCGACGACCCCGGTCAACTTGGCCGCCCACGTCCAGCCGATCGACTTCGCCGCCGCGCCACCCAGTCCGGACGTCTGGGCCAGGTTGACCATGAGATTGTGCGGCATCACGCGACTGTTGTCGCGGAAGAACCCCGCGCCGCCGAGGTTGCCTTTCAGGTGCGACGCGGCCAGGGTGGGCAGCGAATCGCCACCGCCACCCGATGCGGCGAGCACGATCGGTCCGTACTGGTTGAGCAGCTCGATGTCGCTCGCCCGCACGCTGCGCACCGGCCCGACCACGGGCTTGCGCGTGTCGTACACCGCGATCAGCCTGGTCAGGCCCGCCTCGACCTGCTCGATATAGACGATGTCCGCCTGGTCGATGCCGATCTGGGGTCGCGCGTCGGCGACATCGTCGACCTTCACCGCCACCACCTCGCCCTTCACAGGTTTGCCCACCCCGGTGAGCGGGTTGACCAGCGGCGCGGGCTTCGGCTTGGGCTTGGGTTTCGGAGTCGTCGGGCTCGGTTTCGGCGCGACGGTCGTCGTCGGCGCGGCGGCGACCGGCTGCGCCTTCGACGAGCCCCCGGTCAGCACCAGGCCGGTGGCCGTGCCTCCCCCGGCCACGACGACAGCGGCGGCCGCGGCAACGGCCTTCTGGGTGCCGGTCAACTGGCCGATTCGATGGAACAGGTTCACGAGCTGGTCTCCTGGGTCGTTCTGGGCAGGGCGGGGTCGGGGAAGACGACCGTGTCGTCGATGTCGAAATAGCGGGGCATCTCACGATGACCTGCCAAGTGCAAGATTCGTGGCAAACGGCTGCCGCGCAGGTTCCGCGTGTCGCGTACCGCGTCGTTGTAGAAGCGCCGGGCAATGGCCACCCGCACGCACGCTTCGTGCAATTCGCCCCCTTCAGCGGAGCGGACGTCCGCGGCATGGTCTGCGAGCTCCCCGACCACCCGGCCGACCTGGTTCTCGGCGGCTTCGCGTGCAGGGCCGGCTGCGGCCAGAGCATCCGCCGCCGCCCGCTCATAGCGGACGATGTCGTCTCGCGGCACCGGCGCGGCACCGGACTCCAGCACGTGCTGCAAGGCGGCAGCCCGCCGGACTAGCTGAGCATCCAGGGCCGCCTGAGCCGCGTCCACGCGGGCATGCAGCCGGTCGAGACGAGTCAGGGTGAAGGTGATCCAGACGGTGAGGATCACCGCCAGGGCGACGGCCGCGATAACCCAGCCGACGGGCAACATGGCAGGTGACCCTATGCCAGTGCCTGTCCGGCTGGGGAGCCGACCCGGCTGCGGCAGACGCTCGGCAAGTGTCCGTCACCCGTGCCCAGCAAGAAACGTCAGTCGAGTGCGCCGGCTCCGGCTATCGCCAGCTCGTAGACGCGCACGACGGACATGACCACGACGGCCCAGTCGTACGGCGCAACCGCGCGGGCACCCGCCGCGACCAGCCGATGCTGCAGCGCCGGGTCGTCGAGGACGCGGCGCAGCGCGGCCGCAAGCGCCGCTGCGTCGCCGACTGGGAACAGCTCGCCCGCGGTTCCTCCGTTGAGCACGCGACGGAAGACCTCCAGGTCGCTGGCCACGACCGGGGTGCCGGCCGCCATGGCCTCGAGCAGGATCACGCCGAAGCTCTCCTGGCCGGTGTTGGGCGCGCAGTAGACATCGACCGTGCGCAACATCCTGGCCTTGTCGTCGTCGCTTACCTGGCCGAGGATGTCGATACGCCGCGCGAGCGCGCGCGGAAGCTCGGCGCGGAACTCCTCGGCGTCGCCCCGGCCGGCCACGACTAGTCGAAGCTGCGGACGTTCTCCCGCCAACTTCTCCAACGCCGCGACGAGCACCTGCATCCCTTTGCGCGGCTCGTCGTAGCGACCCACGAAGCCCACCCGCACGTCCCCGTCGCCCGCGCCGTCCAGGGGTGGCGCGGACGCGAAACGACTGACGGACACGCCGTTGGGGATCACCACCGCGTCGGCGCCTAGGTGCTCGACGATCACCTTGCGCGCGGCGGTTGACACGGCAATCCGTCCCGAGAGCTTCTCCAGGAACGGCTGCAGCATCGTGTCGAACATCAACAGGAAACGCGACCGGGTCAGCGCAGCGTGGAACGTGGCTACCAGCGGGCCGTCGTGGATCATGCAGGCGAGCAGCGAGAGGCTGGCCGTGGCCGGCTCGTGCACATGGACGACGTCGAAGTGACCGTCGCGCAGCCAGCGGCGGACGCGGGCGGCGGACACCAGGCCGAACTGAAGCCGGGCTACCGAGCCGTTATAGGGAATCGGAACCGCCTTGCCGGCGACCGAGACGTAGGCCGGCAGGCTCGGCGTGTCGTCGTCGCCGGGGGCAAGTACCGCGACGTGGTGGCCAAGACCGATGAGCGTCTCAGCCAAGCCATGCACGTGCGCCTGCACGCCGCCGGGGATGTCCCAGGAGTACGGGCAGACGATCCCGATGCGCACGACTCAGTCCCGCCGCGTCGAGTGTCGCGGCAGGTCGGCGAGCCACAATCGCTGCAGCATGTGCCAATCCTGCGGGCGCTGGGCAATCTCGCCGGCGAACCAGTCGGCCAGCGCCTGCGTGCCTGTCCGCACCCGGTCGCGCAACCGTCCGCCCCCGACGTCGATCGGCGAAGCGACCTGGTGCCCCCACGCCCCATCCTCGGTGAACCAGAGGCTCACCGGACAGAGTGCCGCGCCCGTCATCGCGGCGAGCATGGCTGGGCCGGGTGGCATCCGCGCCGGTTCACCGAAGAACGTCACCTCGACCCCGCTGCGCGACAGGTCGCGATCGGCCACCAGGCAGAGGCAACCACCCGCCCCGAGCCGATCGGTGAGCCCGTCGGTCACCGGGGCCGAACCGCCAGTCAACGGCAGCACCTCCATCCCCAGACTTTCCCGGTACGCGACGAAGCGGTTGTAGAGCGATTCCGGCTCGAGGCGCTCGACGACGGTGGTGAACGGTACGCCGTGGCTGATGAGCCATACAGCGGCGACGTCCCAGTTGCCCATGTGCGGCAAGGCGAGGATCAACCCCTTGCCTGCCGCCATCGCCGCGTCGATGTGCTCGGTGCCGAACGCGTTCGGCTCGACGCACCGGGCGACTGCGGCGTGGTCCATCTTCGGCAGCCGGAATGTCTCCAGCCAGTAGCGCGCGTACGACCGCATCCCGGCCCGCACCAGCTCGTCCAGCTCCGGATCGGATCGGTACGGGCCGACGACGCGCCGCAGGTTCTTGCGCAGCTGCCGTACCCCAGGACCGCCACGGCGCGAGGCCAGGTCGCCGGCCATCCGGAACGCATCCGCTGCGACGGTTTCGGGGACCGCCTTGACGAGCCCCCAGCCAGCGGCGAATCCCATGTCGACCGCCCGTTGACGCAGTCGAGCGCTCATGTCGGCTCCTCCGCCCGGGACTGCTGCCAGACGGTGACCATCCGCTGCACCACGGTGATCGCTGACGCGGCCACCAAAACCCATAACGCGACCGCCTGCACGTAGGGCACCCGCAGATGGTCGCCGGACAGGCCCGTCCCGACGAGCACGATGATCAGCCGATCGGCGCGTTCGGCGATGCCGACCGTCGCGGTCAGGCCCGCGGCCTCGGCGCGCGCGCGAATGTAGGAGGTGAGCGAGCCGAGCACGAGGCAGAGCAGGGCCGCTGCCAGCATCCAGGGCTGATCGTGCCGCGCGAAGTACCAGCCGATCGATCCGAAGACCGCGGCGTCGGCGATCCGGTCGCCGGTAGAGTCCAGGACGGCCCCGAACTTCGTCGTCTGCCCGCTCGCCCGGGCGACGGCCCCGTCGAGGACGTCGAGCATGACGAAACCCCAGATGAGCATCGTCCCGGTGAACCACCAGCCCTGGGTGAAGAAGATCAGCGCGGCTGCCGTCGCGCCGACAGTGCCAACGATGGTGATCGCATCGGGCGTGATGCCCATGCGCGCCAGCCGCACGCCCGCCGGGTTGATCGTCCTCGACACCCATTCGCGGGCGTGGATGTTGAGCACGCGGTCCCTTCGCTTCGTCCGGCCAGCTGTAGGCGCCTCACCTTAGCCGCGCTTGTGCCAGCTATTCTCGCTGTTCTGCTTGTCCCCCGCCGAAGTTTGGGTGTCGAATGCCGGAAGCGGGCCGTGCACGGAAAGACGCGAAAGGCGAGGTCGTTCATGTCGACGAAGAAGATGTCAGGAGGTTCGGGTCGGCCGGCTGCGGCCGGCATCGAGACCGCGGACCGTCCGGAGAAGATCCGCAACGTCGCGCTCGTCGGACACTCCGCCGGAGGTAAGACGACGTTGGTCGAGGCGTTGCTCGCCGCGACTGGAACCATCCCGCGCGCGGGTTCCGTCGCCGAGGGCACGACCGTGAGTGATGCCGACCCTGTCGAGGTGGCGCAGCAGCGCTCCGTCGCCTTGGCGGTATGCCCGGTAACCCACGACGGCGTGGTCGTCAACCTGCTCGACACCCCCGGATATCCCGATTTCACCGGAGAATTGCGGGCCGGTCTGCGCGCTGCCGACGCCGCGCTCTTCGTCGTTTCCGCTGCCGAGGACATCGACCCCATCACCGTCTCCCTGTGGGAGGAGTGCGCCGCGCTGGGTACCCCCCGCGCGGTAATGGTCACCCGGCTCGACGCTCCGCGCGCGTCATTCGAGAACGCCGTGGCAGCCTGCCAGGCGGTATTCGGCGGCGCCGATGGTCAAGCGGTCCTGCCGCTCTACCTACCCGTGAACGCCCGTGCCGATGCAGCGGCCGACGCCTTGGTCGGTCTGCTCACCCGCACGGTGTACGACTACTCCGGTGGCTACCCGCCCACGACGGCTCCCCTCGGCGATTCGCACGATGTTGTCGGTGACGTTTCCTCAGCACGCGACGCCCTGATGGAAGCGATCATCAACAACAGCGAGGACGAGAGCCTGCTCGAGCGGTATCTGTCGGGAGACGAGATAGGGCTCGATGTGCTGATCGACGACCTGGAGACCGCCGTCGCTCGCGGCACGTTCTTCCCGGTGCTGCCGGTCTGCGCGAGCACGGGTCTCGGGCTCGCCGAGCTGCTCGAAGTGCTGAGCGGCGCCTTCCCGTCGCCGGTCGAGCTGGCGCCGCCCGCCGCCCTGCAGGTGGACGGAAGCCCTGGACCCACGTTGACGTGCGACCCCAGCGGGCCGTTGCTCGGTGAGGTAGTGCGCACCACGGTCGACCCCTACCTTGGCCGGCTGTCGGTCGTGCGGCTGTTTTCCGGGACGCTCGTAACAGATACCGCGATTCACGTGGCAGGCCACGGTGGCGCGGCGCGGGGGCATCCCGACCACGACGTCGACGACCGGGTCGGCCAGCTGTTCTCGCCGCTGGGTGCGGTGCTGCGTCCGATCGACCGGGCCGTCGCCGGAGACATCTGTGCGATCGGGCGGCTCTCCACAGCCGAGACGGGCGACACGATCTCGGCCAAGTCCGCGCCGCTGATCGTCGAGCCGTGGCAGATGCCTGAGCCGCTGCTCCCCGTTGCCGTCCAGGCGGCCACGCGGGCGGACGAAGACGCCCTGGCCAAGGCGCTGTCACGGCTCACCGCCGGCGACCCGACCGTTCGGGTCGAGCGCCACGCCGACACCGGCCAGCTCGTGCTGTGGTGCCTCGGCGAGGCGCACGCCGACGTCGTGCTGGACCGGCTACGGGCGACCGGCGCCCAGGTCGCCACGGTGCCGCTTCGAATCGCTCTCGCGGAGACCTTCACCGTCGAGGCACGCGGGCATGGCCGCCAGGTCAAGCAGTCCGGAGGGCACGGCCAATACGCGGTCTGCGACATCATCGTTATCCCGTTGCCCCGTGGCTCGGGTGTGCAGTTCGATGAGAAGGTCGTCGGCGGCGCGGTGCCATCGCAGTTCATCGGTTCGGTCGAGAAGGGCGTGCGCGCGCAGCTCGAACACGGCCTCAGCAATGACCGGGTGCCCGTCGTCGACGTGCTCGTCACGCTCGTCGACGGCAAGGCGCACAGCGTCGACTCGTCGGACGCCGCCTTCCAAACCGCCGGTGCCCTGGCCGTCAAGGACGCCGCTGCGAGTGGCAAGGTGGCGATGCTCGAACCGATCGCCACCGTCGACATCACCGTCCCGGACGCTTACGTGGGCGCGGTCCTATCCGACCTGTCCGGGCGTCGCGGCCGGGTCACCGGCACCGAGCCCGACACCACCGCACCGACCGGCATGGAGCGCACCACTGTGCATGGGGAGGTGCCCGACGCGGAGCTGGCCCGCTATGCCATCACGCTTCGCTC
Source organism: uncultured Actinomycetota bacterium (assembly GCA_963839175.1). Taxonomy (GTDB): domain Bacteria; phylum Actinomycetota; class Actinomycetes; order Mycobacteriales; family Jatrophihabitantaceae; genus CAWIUB01. Next base: position 53,433 of record CAWIUB010000030.1, on the reverse strand, counting down.
CATCAGCGCCGGGACCGGACGCTTCACCCGGACATTCGCACGCTACGACGTCGTGCCGGACTCGGTCGCTCAGGCCCTGCGAGCCAGCTAGCGGCTACTGCTTCGAATAGGCGAACGGCCGCACGACGAGCACGACTCGGTCGGCGGCATCCCGGCGGAACTGACGGATGTTCCATACCGTAGCGGGCTGCGAGTTCGAGAAAGAACGCACCGGTTGGATCTGGTTCGATCCTCTCGACGCTGCCGCGGACCTGCAGATACTGATACGGGTGGGCCGGGTCGAGGATCGACAGCGCCACCTGTGGGGTGTGGTCGATGTTGCGCAGCTTCGCGCGCCTGGTCGTATGCGTGAAGCGGAGTAGCTCGCCGTCCCACGCGAACCACATTGGCGTCACCGCCGGGGACGCCATCAGGACGCACGGTCGCCAGATGCCCGAACAGCGGCTGGACCAGCAGGTCTTCGTAGCCGTCAGGGATTCCACTCACAATGCCACCTTAGGCGGCTGCCGACGGTTGCAATCACCCTGGCCGCGCGGGATGGCTCCACATGTCGTGCCACCCTCGCCTTCCCAGATGGACGCGGCACGTACCCGTCACAACGGGGTCCTGGTCAGTCGAGCTGGGTGTCGTGGGAGGTGTTTCGGCGGGGTGTTTGGTGCGGGTCGAGGAAAGCCGGTGGGATCCAGTGTGGGACGCCGTCGAGCATCTGACAGGTCCAGCCGCGTTTGGCGAATTCCCGATGGTGGAAGCCGCAGACGAGGGTGAGATTGTCCAGGTCGGTGGGCCCACCGTCGATCCAGCCGATGATGTGGTGGGCCTGGCACCAACCGGGCGGCCGGTCGCAGGTGAGCCCGGGAAGGAACATCCGCCGTCGCGGGCGGCCAGGGCGTGGCGTTGACCCGGGCTCGCGACCCGGCGGCTGGTGCCGTAGGCCAGGATCCCGCCGGTGTCGTTCAGCACCACCGGGATGACTTCCGCCTCGGCGGCCAGCCGCAGCGCCTCCGGGACGGACAGGGTGCCGCCGTGGCTGGTGGTGGCCATCCCGAGCCGTGTCTCCAGCTGGTCCAGGGCGAAGGTGACCAGCACGGTGGCCGGGGTGCCCCCGGCGTCGGGCAGCCCGCCGGCGCGCAGCAGCCGGTCGGCCATTTCTTCCACGGCGTCGTGCAGCCGCTGCCCGGCGCTGCGCGGGTCGCGGGTGCCGTCGGCGGCCGAGCGCGGGGCGGCCAGCGGGTCGAGCACGGCGTGGCATTTGGCCAGCGCCGCCGGGGTGAGCCGCACGTGCAGCTCGCCGGAGCCGTCCCGGCGGTCGGTCAGCGTGCCGTGCCGGCGCCGGTCGTGGTCACGCTCGTCGGCCAGCCGGCCGTCCGGGTCCAGGCAGTCGGCCAGCCGCCGGGCGGCGCGGGCCAGCTGGTCCTGGTCCAGCCGGAGCGCGTGCCCGGTCAGCGCCGCCTCCACCGCCCCGGCCTGGTCGGCGGCCGCGGCGGGCAGCTGGTGCACGGTGTGCCGGATCACCGCGGCGTGCGCCGGGCTGATCTCGCCGGCGGCCTGCGCCGCGGCCAGCACAGGGAAGATCGGGGGCAACGGCTCACCGGTCAGCGCCCGCCGGGCGCCCAGATCCCCGGCGGCCCGCACCCGGGCCTTCGCCTCCCCCGGGGTGACCCGCAGCAGACCCGCCAGCAGCGCCGCCGTCGAGGCACAGGCCAGCTCCCCAGCCACGGTCCGCGATTCGAGTTCACCGATCAGCCGGTGGTCCGCGGCCGGCAGCCGCCGCCGCTGCACCTCCAGGCCGCGGGCCAGGTCCAGCAGCTCGTCCCGCGACGCGCCGGTCAGGTCCAGCTCGAGCAGCGTGTCGAGGGCGTCGGCGAGTTGCTTGACGGCGACCTCGACGGTCACCGCACCCGTTGCCGACTCGAACGTGTGTTTGATTGTAGCATTGCTATGCGACACCATGCAAGAGAGAATCACCAGGGATTCCAGCGAAATCTCGCTCATAGCGAACAACAAACTCGGGACGAAGACGCCACCGAGCGCAACGAGCGACGGCGGTCATCGAGGCGGTCGGTCGGTAGAGGCGCGCGCTGCCGTCGGACGCTGTTCCGACATCGATCGGGGCGATCCGACCACAAAAGGTCTGTGGATAACGGCCGACCGCGTCGTTTGGGCGCCAGAATCAGCTGAATGACACCTCTGCCGCCTGACTTCAGCGTTCACGACGATGCCGACCTGTCCGCCCTGTGGCACACGCTCATCGGACCGGGTGAATTCGGGCAGCGCACTCTCTGGCTGACATTCCTCGATCAGGACGGGCGGGTCAGCCCGCTGATCGTGCCCATCGACGACATCCCCACAGAACCCGATGCCTTGTTCGCGCGCAACATCGCCCGCATCATCGACAAACTGGTCGCCGGAGGCGACACGTCGTCGGTCGCACTGCTGCTGTCCCGGCCCGGCGTCAATGACATGACAGCACTGGACCGGCGTTGGGCGAGGGCGCTGCATGCCGAGCTCGGCCCGGAACTGAGCAGGTGGCCGATCCACCTGGCGACGTGCGACAACATCCGGGTCTTCGCCCCCGACGACCTTCTCGGTGCCGCCTGATGGGGCGGAGGCGGGGGGCGACCTGACGAAACGGCTTGTCAGCCGCCGACGTGCAGCTTGCTCGCGGTCTGCGAGCGTCGCCGCTGCTCGGCCATCTTCGCGTCGAACTCAGCCCGCCACGAGCCGCTCATGGAGATGCCGAGCCGGACGGCCTCCTCGGTGCTCAGCTCGACGGGAAAGCCGTAGGTGTCGTACAGCGTGAACAGCTCGGCGCCGGTGATCGTCGCCCCGCCGAAGCGGCTCAGCCGCGCCAGGCCCTTGCGCAAGGTCTTGGCGAACGCCCGCTCCTCTCTGTCCAGCACGCTGATCACCTGGTCGCATCGCTCGGCCACCCCCGGGTAGTCGTCGCGGTACAGGTCGCCGACGACCGGCACCACCCGCGCGACGAAGTCCTCCTCCAGCCCGAGGTCGAGCGCATAGCGGATAGCCCGGCGCAGCAGCCGCCGCAGGACGTAACCCTGCTCCTTGTTGCGGGGTAGCACGCCGTCGACCGCAAGGAACGTGGCGCCGCGCACGTGATCGGCGATCACCCGCATTGCGGTCGTGTGCGTGTCGTACGACAGCCCGGACAACTGTTCCAGCTGTGCCACGATCGGCCAGAGCAGGCTGACCCGGTACACATCCGGACTGTCGATGGCCGCGGCCGCGATTCGCTCGAGACCGCCGCCGTAGTCGACGTTGCGCCGCGGCAACGGCTCGAACGCGTCCTGCGTCTTCACGTATTGCAGGAACACCGAGTTGCCGAGTTCGATGAAGCGGCCGCAGTCGCAATTGTGGTGACAATGCGCGCCGAAGCTCGGGTCGTGCGCGACCTGGGGATACAGGTAGAACGCTTCCGAGTCCGGCCCACCAGGCTCGCCGGGCGGCATCGTGTCGACCGTGCCACCACGGCACCACCAGTTCTTGTTGTTGTAGAAGGCAATCCGCGCACCACCGGTCCCCTGCAGGTAGGCGTTCTCCACGGTGCCGAGGTCGACTTGGTCGGCGTCGAGACCCGCGTCCCGGAACAGCGCGGTCCAGATGCCGGCGCTCTCGGTGTCCTTCGGGATGCCGCTCGCCTCGTCCCCGCTGAAGCAGCTCACGTAGATGCGCGCCGGATCGAGTCCGATCCGCTGTGTCAGGAACTGCCAGAACCCGGTCAGTTGCTCGCGCTTGAAGTAGTCGCCGAGGCTCCAGTTGCCGAGCATCTCGAAGAAGGTGGTGTGCCGGCTGTCACCCACCTCGTCGACGTCCTGCACTCGCAAGCACGGCTGGCTGTCGGCCAGCCGGACACCCGCGGGATGATGTGCCCCGAGCAGGTAGGGCAGCAACGGCTGCATGCCGCTTCCGGTGAACAGCGTGGTCGGATCGTCACGCGGCACGAGCGGCGCCCGCGCGATCACGGCATGGCCACGCTCGGCCTGGAAGTCGAGGAATCCGCGCCGAATCTGCTGAGCGTCCACCTCGTCATGCTGTCAGAGGCGGCCGAACCCCCGTCAGAGCCAGACGCCCTCGCGCGGGTGAAGCAACGAGCCGGCCTTTGGCTGCGGTTGCGCGCGAATGGCGACGATCGCCGAGCCGCGTACCACGCAGCCGCTGCCCGGCATCGTCTCGTGCAAGTCGTCCGGCAGGGACTCGGCGAGTAAGCGCCAGCGCGAGGCGACAGCGTTGGCCGCGGGCACGTCCGGCAGGTCACTGCCCACGATGACGCGCGTGCCGCTGCTCAGCTCGAGCCACACTTCGTGTAACGGCATAGCCTGATGGTCGCAGACCGCGGTGGCTACGGCCGGTAGGGCGGGGCGACCCCCCAACCCCAATGTGGGACCGGCGCCTGCTCGACGACGTCAGCGTCGGGCTGTGAGTTGTGGAGGGCGAGCCGGGTGCCCCATTCGAGATAACCGACCAAAGCCGCGCGGAACTCGGGATCCGCAGGCAACTGGGCGTCGTCCGCGGCCAGGCTCATCACAGATGCGAAGCGGAACCGCTGCTCGCCGGTGATGGCCAGACCGCGATGGTGCGCCAGCATCCGCTCGTAACCGCCGAGCCGTTCGGTGTAGTCCGCCGGGCCGCCGAAGACCTCGCACCACCACAGCGTCACGTTGTGCCGGTGCTCGGCGCCGACGCCGCCGGGGAAGAACGGGCTGAGCAGGTCGTCTCGTTCGACCCGATCGTAGAACGCGTTGATCAACCGTTCGAAGGCAGCGTGCCCTCCCGCCCAGTCGTAAAGGGTCGGTGTGCCGGCATCCTCAGTCACGGCGTCAGTCAACGGCGTCGGCGGCTGGTGCCGAACATCCCGCGGATGATCTCGTTCCCGAGCGTCCGCATCAGCGACTTGCCGACTGACGAACCCAGCACGGCGGTGACCACGTCCGGCGGCTGGTGCTGCCGGGGTGCAGGCGCAGGAGCGGGACCGGGCACGGGTTGCGGGGCCGGTGCACTGGGCGGCGGCGCCAGGCGCGCGGCAAGCCGCTCGTACGCCGAGTCGCGGTCGATAGCCGCGCCGTACTTCGCCTGCAGCGGGGAACCTGTCACCGCGGCCTGCTGCGCCGCGGGATCGATCTGCGCCATCAAAGAGCGCGGTGCGCGCAGCCGGGTCCAGGCTACCGGGGTCGGCGCGCCCGACTCGGCTAGCACGGTGATGATCGCCTCACCGGTGCCCAGCTGCTGCAGCGCTTCAGACAGGTCGTAGTCGGTCGTCTTCGGGTAGGTCCGGACCGCCTTGGCCAGCGCGGCGGCATCGTCCGGCGTGAACGCACGCAACGCGTGTTGTACCCGGTTGCCGAGCTGACCGAGGACGGAGTCCGGGACGTCGGTCGGGTTCTGCGTCACGAAGAACACCCCCACGCCCTTGGATCGGATGAGCCGCACCGTCTGGGTCACCGCGTCCAGGAACGCCTTGCTGGCACCGTTGAATAGCAGATGCGCCTCGTCGAAGAAGAAGACCAGCTTCGGCTTGTCGACGTCGCCGACCTCGGGTAGCTCATGGAACAGCTCGGCGAGCAACCACATCAGGAACGTGCTGAACAGAACTGGACGGTCTTGCAGGTTGGCGAGCTCGATCGAGCTGATGATGCCGCGGCCGGCCGAGTCCGTCCGCAGCAAGTCGCTAGGCTCGAACTCGGGCTCACCGAAGAAGACGTCGCCGCCCTGGCTCTGCAGCGTGATCAGGCTGCGCAGGATGACGCCCGCCGTGGCGCTGGACAGCCCGCCAATGCCCTTGAGGTCGTTCTTGCCCTCATCTGCGGTGAGGTACTGGATGACGGCGCGCAGATCCTTCAGGTCGAGCAGCGGCAGCCCCGCCGTGTCGGCGTAGTGGAAGATCAGGCCGAGCGAGGATTCCTGCGTGCTGTTCAACTGGAGCACCTTCGACAGCAGGGTGGGGCCGAACGACGTCATCGTGGCGCGCAATGGCACGCCGATGCCCACGGCGCCCAACGCGTAGAACTCGACCGGGAACGCGGTCGGCACCCACTCGTCCCCCGTGTCGGCCGAGCGCTGGGTGATCTTGTCGTTGGACGTGCCGGGCTGCGACAGGCCGGAGAGGTCACCCTTGATGTCCGCAACAACGACCGGCACGCCCGCGGCCGACAACTGCTCGGTGAGCACCTGCAGTGTCTTCGTCTTGCCGGTGCCGGTCGCGCCGGCGATCAGACCGTGCCGGGTCAGCATGCCGAGCGGGACGCGAATCCGCTCATCGGGGTGGGCGGCACCGTCGAGTACAACCGAGCCGAGTTCGAGCGCCGTCCCGCTGAACGCGTACCCGCCAGCGATCGCGGCAGCCGCATCGGCCGGCTTTGCGGCGGTCTTCGATCCGGCGGAACGTTTGGCCTGCGACACACGAGGCTCCTTACTCGGCCGACACAATCGGAGTCAGCCTACGGCCGCGGGGACCGCGCGTCGCGACGGGAAGGCGGTGTCGGCGCCCTCGTTAGACTGCCAGGACGTGACCGAAACCGGCGGTTGGCTGCGCCGGCTCAGCTCATACTGCTTGCGGCACCGGGTCGAACTGTTCGTCGCGTTCGGTGCGGCGATCGCGGGCGCCATGGTGTCGGCCGGCGTGCCGCTCGTGATCCGGCACGTGCTGGACGCGGTGTCGACGCCTGGCGGCCGTCGCCAGGCCGTTGGGCCGTGGGTCGGGGTGCTGATCGCCGCGGCCCTGCTGCAGTACGCGATCACCTTCGCCCGGCGCTACAGCGCCGGGCGACTCTCGCTGGACGTCCAGTACGACATGCGCGCAGACGTCTTCCACGCCCCTGTCTCACCTGGACGGCCAGGGGCAGGACCGGCTGGACACCGGCTAGTGGTCAGCCGGGCGATCACCGACATCGGCCTGGTGCAAGGCTTACTGGCCTTCGTACCGCTGCTCGCCAGCAACGGGCTGCTGTTCGTCGTTTCCCTGGTCCCCATGGCGGAGCTGTCACCGCTGCTCACCGTCGTTGCGCTCGTAGTGGCGCCGGCGCTGTGGTTCGTCGCGAGCAGGTCGCGACGCGATCTGTCCCCAGTTCAGCCTGCGACCCGCTCCGCACGGTGCTCATGGTCGGGCTGGTCCTCGTAGGAGTGGACGCGGTGGCCCAGCTGATCGTCCCGGCGCTGATCCGCACCGGAATCGACCGTGGCGTCACAGCCGACTCGCAAGCAACCCTGCTCCTCGTCTCGTGCATCGCGCTCACGGTCGTCGGGGCGGGCGGGATGATCAACTGGTTCGGCCAGCGCATTACCGGCCGGCCCTGTCGCGGCAGCGCACCACGCTGGTGGTCGCGCACCGGCTCACGACCGCGTCTTCGAGCTGACCGGATCGTGGTTTGGACCACGGCCGGATCGTCGAGTCGGGCACGCACGCCGAGCTACTGTCCGCCGACGGCGTGTACGCCTCGTTGTGGGCTGCCTACACCGCCGGGACGCCCGCCATCGCGTAGCCCCAGCTGCAACAGCAAGGCCAGCCTTGCCCAGTCCCTGATCAAGAGAGCGATTCCGTCGATGAGCGACGTTGGAGCTCTCTTGATCAAGGACGAGAGTCGGTCATGACAGCCGGCTACTGCTTCGGGAGGTTCAGTTTCGACAGGTCTGGCATCGTCATGCCCGGTGGCAGCTGCGGCGGGGCGCCGCTGAGCCCCGAGAATCCGGCCGGCGTGCGCGGTGGCGTGGGCGCACGGCCGGAGCGGCCCTTTTTGCCCTTCTTGCCCTTGGTGCTCTTGCTGTTCTTGCGCCGCATGCCGGGCAGTCCCATGGCGCCGCCCATCTGGCCCATCATCTTGCGCGCCTCGAAGAATCGGTCGACGAGGGTGTTGACCTCGCTCACGGCCACGCCTGAACCGTTGGCGATGCGCAGCCGCCGGGAACCGTTGATCATCTTGGGGTTCTCGCGCTCGGCGGGCGTCATGCCGCGGATGATCGCGGCCGTACGATCCAGGTCGCGGTCGTCGAGCTGGCTGATCGCGTCCTTCATCTGCCCCATGCCGGGCATCATGCCGAGCAGGCCGGAGATCGGCCCCATCTTGCGAATCGCTTGCAGCTGATCCAGAAAGTCCTCCAGCGTGAAGTTGTTCATGCCGCCGGACAGCTTCGTGGCCATCCGCTCGGCCTCGTCCTCGTCGAACGTCTTCTGCGCCTGCTCAATCAGGGTGAGCATGTCGCCCATGCCGAGGATGCGGGAGGCCATCCGGTCGGGGTGGAAGACGTCGAAGTCCTCGAGCTTCTCGCCGTTGGACGCGAACATGATTGGCTGCCCGGTGATCTGGCGCACCGACAGGGCCGCGCCGCCGCGGGCGTCGCCGTCGAGTTTGGTGAGCACAACGCCGGTGAAACCGACACCGTCGCGGAACGCCTCGGCGGTGTTGACAGCGTCCTGGCCGACCATGGCGTCGACCACGAAGAGCGTCTCTTGGGGCTGAATGGCGTCGCGGATCGCGGCCGCCTGCGCCATCATCTCTGCGTCGATGCCCAGTCGGCCGGCAGTGTCGACCACGACCATGTCGTGTTGCGCCCGGCGAGCGAACTCGATCGAGTCGCGGGCCACCGCGACCGGATCGCCACCGTGCCCATCCGAGGATTGCGAGCTCCCCTCGCCGACGATGCCCGGTTGTGGCGCGTACACGGCGGCACCGGCCCGCTCGCCGACCACCTGTAGCTGGGTGACCGCGTTTGGACGCTGCAGGTCCGCCGCCACCAGCAGCGGCGTGTGCCCCTGCTCGCCCAGCCAGCGGGCCAGCTTGCCGGCAAGGGTGGTCTTACCAGAGCCCTGCAGGCCGGCCAGCATGATCACGGTGGGCGGCGTCTTGGCGAACTGGAGCCGTCGCGTCTCGCCGCCGAGGATCGCCACGAGCTCCTCGTTGACGATCCTGATTACCTGTTGCGCCGGGTTCAGCGCCCGGGAGACGTCCTCACCGCGCGCGCGTTCTTTGACCGCCGCGATGAATTCGCGTACGACGGGCAACGCCACGTCGGCTTCGAGCAGCGCGATGCGGATCTCACGTGCGGTGGCATCAATATCGGCCTCGGAGAGCCGGCCCTTTCCGCGTAGGCCGGTGAAGACCTTGGACAGGCGGTCAGACAGCGTGTCAAACAAGTCAGCACCCCTCAGCAGCCGAAGTCTGCCACCCAGCGTAGCCGCGGCCGGTGCTCCGCCAGACGTGCTGCGCTGCGACGACCAGATCTACCCGCACACCTTCAGGCTCGCTGTGCCGGGCGCGACCTCGTCATATGTCTGCCGGGTGCGCCGCGCCGGGTCGTCCATCAGAGCAGGAGGCGGCCTCCGTCGAGGTAGAGCACCTCTCCGGTGACGTAGCCCGATTCCTCGGCGGCGAAGAACGCGACGACGTTGGCCACGTCCGCGGGAACGCCCGCACGGCGCACCGGCAGCGTCTCCTCGGCCATCTTGCGCATCTGCTCAATGGTTATGCCGATGCGTTCAGCGGTGGCCTTGGTCATCGGGGACTCGATGAAACCAGGCGCGATGGCATTGGCGGTGATGCCGAACGGCCCGAGCTCGATCGCGAGGGTCTTGGTAAAGCCCTGCAGCCCCATCTTCGCAGTCGAGTAGTTCGCCTGACCTCGATTACCGAGCGCCGAAGTCGACGACATCGAGATGATCCGGCCGAACTTCGCCTCGACCATGTGCTTCTGGGCGATCTGGGTGCACAGGAATGCACCGCGCAGGTGGACCTCCATAACCGTGGTCCAGTCGTCGTCGCTGATCTTGAAGAACATGTTGTCGCGCAGCACGCCGGCGTTGTTCACCAGGATGTGCAGCCCGCCGAACTCGTCGACCACCCGGTCGACGGCCGCCTGGACCTGGTCACGCTTCGAGACGTCTGCGCCGACGCCGATCACCGAACCGCCGATCTCCTTCGCAGTGGCGGCCGCCGCGCTTTCGTCGAGATCGAGGACGGCGACCTTCGCGCCGCCATCAGCCAGCCGGTGCGCCACCGCGGCGCCAATACCTCCTGAGCCGCCCGTGACCAGGGCGACGCGATCCTGAACTCCCGCCATCCGAGTGCCGCCTTTCTAGGTTCCCGCAGTCAGCCGACGCATGCCGGCCAGCCAGCGTTGGGGGTCCGATGCCTTCTGCTTCCAGAACCTACCTACCTGCGGATGGGGAAGAATCAAGAACTGCTCCCGCGTGAGGCTTGTCACAACGACATCGGCGACGTGCTCTGAAGTTACCAGGTCTGCGGAGGCAGCGACCGCTCGGGCCGCGCGATCACCCTCGGCCAGCGGTTTCTCCAGCAGCGGGGTGAGCACGCCCATCGGGCACAGCACGCTCACCCCGATGCCGCGGTCGGCGTAATGCAGTGACAGCCACTCGGCGAAGGCGACGGCAGCGTGCTTGCTGATCGTGTACGGTGCGTCGCCGGGCGCGCTGAGCAGACCCGCGGCCGAGGCGGTGTTCAGCAGGTAACCGCTGCCGCGTTCGAGCATCGAGGGCAGCACGTGGCGAGCCGCGTAGACGTGGGCCATCACGTGGACGTCGAACGTCAGCTGGAAGTCCGCGTTCGGGGCGTCGACCCCGCCCCCGGTGGCCAACCCGGCATTGGAGCAGAGCAAATCGATCCGCCCGAACCGGGCGAGCGTCCGGCCCACCAGGCCGGCGACCTCGTCCTCGACGGTGACGTCGACGGTCTCGGCAACCCCTCCGACCTCGCGTGCGATCGTCGCCCCAGCCGCTGCGTCAAGGTCGGCGACCACGACCGCCTCGGCTCGCTCAGCCGCGCAGCGCCGGGCGAGCGCCGCTCCGATGCCACTGCCACCGCCCGTGATCACCACGACTGCATCGCGCACTCGCATCAGGGCACGTCCGGAGCCAGCCGGTCCAGCAGGTCGAGACCGCTGGGCAGGTCGGCCAATTCGGGCGTCGGGAACACGAGCAGCACCGGAGTGTGCACCCCCGCGTCGGCGTAGCGCTGCACCTGCTCGCGACAGGATTCCGGGCTGCCGTGGATGACCAGGTCGTCGATCACGCTGTCCGGAACGGCGGCGCTCGCCGCAGCCCGGTCGCCACTCGCCCACGCCTCGTGCATCGGACGCAGCACATCACCGCGGCCGAGCCAGTCGTGGAAGGCCGCGTAGGCCGGGACGGTGAGGTAGCTCGAGATCAGCCGCCGCCCGACGGCGCGGGCGTAGGAGTCGTCCGCCGACGGGCAGACGAAGATGCGGGCCACGACCTCGGTGCCGGAATTGCCTATGGCGTCGAGACATTGTGCGACGTCCGCGGCCGAGAGCCAGTTCAGGATTGCCCCGTCCGCCTCGCTGCCGGCCAGCCGCAGCATCTGCGGTCGCAGCGCTGCCAGCATGATCGTAGGGGGCGTTTTCGGTGGTGCGTCGAGCTTGAATCGGCGCACGGTGAACGTGTCAAAGGGGCCGTCGACGCGTTCGCCGGCCACCGCCGCGCGCACGAACCGCAGGACGTCGCGGGTACGGCGCACTGGCTGCTCGAACGCGATCCCATTCCAGTCCTCGACGATCGCCGGGCTGGACGCTCCCAGGCCCAGCACGAACCGGCCCGGTGCGGCCTCGGCCATCGTCGCCGCCGACATGGCGATCAGCGCCGGGCCCCGGGTGTACGCGGGGACGATCGCGGTGCCCAGCCGCAGAGTCGGCTCCCACGCCGAGGCGAGGGCAAGCGGGGTGAACGCGTCGGCACCCGCGACCTCGGACGACCAGACGTCGGTGTAGCCGAGGCGGGGTAGCGCTCGCACCAGATCGCGATGGGCCGCAAGCGGGAGCCCCGCGAGCGGGATGGTGAGCCCCCACCGGTTCATTGTTCGCCAATTGCGGAGTTGTTCGACCCTCGGCCGTCTTCAGCGGAGTTGTTCGACCCCCGGCGAGCTGGGACTGGCCGAGCGTCGAACAACTCGGGACGGGCGGCACGGGCTGGGCGGGGCGCACGGGGCGCACCGGGCGCACGGGGCGACGGGGCCAGCGCGGCCAGTATGAGATCCGCCAGCTCCTGGGCGATCTGTGCCGGGCGCTTCCGCCCGCCCGGCCGGTACCAGAGCGGTAGCTCGTTGATCACCCCGAACACCGTGAACGTGACCATCTCGGCCGACGCGACGGTGCTGAACTCGCCTGCCGCCTGCGCCTCGCGTACCAGCCGTGCCACGGCGTCGTGGTAGGTCCGTCGCGCGCGGCGCAGCTCGGTGCTGCGCGCGTCGGCGTGGCGATGCATCTCGCGCATGGACACCAACGCTGCCCGGGAGCTTCCCGCCGTGGTGACGACCAGGTCGTCGATCAGCGCGCGCAACGTCTCGGCGGGTGGCTGGCCCGCCATGAGGATGCGGCGCATGCCGGCGAGCTGACGCGCGATCAGCTCGCCGTAGACGGCAGACGGCAGCTCCCGCTTGCTCGCGAAGTGGTGGTAGAAGCCGCCCTTGGCGACGCCCGCGCGTGCGATCACCTGCGCGACGCTGGTGGCGTCGTAGCCCTGCTCGGCGAACAGGTCCACCGCGGCGGCGAGGATGCGTTCCCGTACCCCCGGCTCGACCGCAGCGGGCGCGACTGCGGTCACCGGCTCGCCGCCACCGCGTCGTGCTGGTACGCGCGAAGCTCCTCGCGCGCGATCGAGCGCAGGTGGACCTCGTCTGGCCCGTCTGCCAGCCGGAGCGTGCGCAGCTGCGCCCAGCTCTGCGCGAGGGGCGTGTCAGCGGACACGCCCGCAGCGCCGAACGTCTGGATCGCCCGATCGACCACGGCGAGCGCGGCTCGCGGGGCTGCGATCTTGATCGCGGCGATCTCGGTGCGCGCGTCCTTGGCGCCGACGATGTCGATCAGCCAGGCGGCCTTGAGCACCAGCAGCCGTGCCTGGTCGATGGCCAGTCGGGACTCGGCGATCCACTCGCGCACCACGCCCTGCCTGGCAAGTGGCCTGCCGAATGGCGATCGGGTCATCGCGCGCTGGCACAACAGCTGCAAGGCGCGCTCGGCCATGCCCAGGCTGCGCATGCAATGGTGGATCCGGCCCGGCCCGAGACGCGCCTGCGCCATCATGAACCCGCCGCCACGCGGGCCGAGTAGGTTGCCGGCCGGCACGCGTGCGCCGTCGAACGAGATCTCGCTGTGCCCCCCGTGCGGCCCGTCGTCGTAACCGAAGACGCTCGTCGACCTGTGGACCGTCACGCCCGGCGTATCCAGTGGGATCAGGATCATCGAGTGCCGCCTGTGCCGGTTGGCATCGGGGTCGCTGACCCCCATCACGATTGCGATCTTGCACTCCGGTCGCATTGCGCCGCTCGACCACCATTTGCGTCCGGTGACGACGAACTCATCGCCCGCTGACTCGATGCGCGTCTGCATCGTGGTCGCGTCCGAGGACGCGACGCCTGGCTCCGTCATCGAGAAGCAGGACCGGATCTCACCGTCCAGCAACGGACGCAGCCACTGTGCCACTTGTTCCTCGGTGGCGAACATCGCCAGCAGCTCCATGTTGCCGGTGTCCGGAGCGGCGCAGTTCATAGCCTCGGGGGCCAGCGCGATCGATCGCCCGGTCAGCTCGGCGATCGGCGCGTAGTCGAGTACCGACAGCCCCGCCCCGAACCGCTCGTCGGGCAGGAACAGGTTCCACAGGCCGAGATCGCGCGCGCTCCGCTTCAGCCCGCTCAGCACCTCCGGCGTCCGGAACGGCGTCCCGGCAGTGTGCAACTTCTCCACCTGCTCGGCGAAGACCGCTTCGGCCGGATAAACCTGATCGGTGAGGAATCGCTCGGTCTCTGCCTGCAGAGCCAGCGAACGCTCACTGTGCGCGAAGTCCATCGGTCCTCCTGAGTGCGTCGGATGCCTGCTCCAGCAGGCCGGGAACGCGAGCCCCGAACTGCTCGAAACCGGGCCCCACGGTCTTGCCCTGCGCGTGGCGCGCCGCGAGCCCCTCGGAAACCACGGCCAGCTTGAAGAACCCGAATCCCACGTACCAGCTGAGCCCTGACACGTCCCGTCCGGAGCTTGCCGCGTAGCGCTCGACGAGCTGTTCCGGCGAGAGGAAACCATCGGCCGGGTTCATTCGGGGCATCGTGTAGTCGGATTCGAGCGCCAGGGCGTGGTACACGGCGAGCAGTCCGACATCGGTCAGCGGGTCGCCGAGCGTGGCCATCTCCCAGTCGACGACGGCGGCGATGCGGTCCAGCCCATGGGTGAAGATCACGTTCGTCAGCCGGTAGTCACCGTGCACGATCGTGCGCGCCGGTGAGGTCGGAATCGTCGCGCCTAGTCGTTCGACCACCTCGCCGAGCACGTGCAGCGGCCGGGTCTCCGACGCCTGCCACTGCTTCTGCCAGCGACGCACCTGCCGCTCGAGGAAGCCGTCCGGACGACCGAATTGACCCAGCCCGACGGCCTCAGGTGAAACGGCGTGCAGGGCGACCAGCGTGTCGACCAGTTCTTCGCCCACCTTCGCTGCGCTGGGTGGGTCGAGCTTCGCCACCACGTCGGGCCGGTCCAGCACGACGCCGTCGACGAAGCCCATCAGATAGAAGGGCGCGCCGATGACCTGCAGGTCGTCGCACAGCACGATGGCGTCGGCCACCGGTACATCGGTGCCGCCGAGCGCGCTGACCACGGTGTACTCCCGCGCCATGTCATGAGCCGTGGGCAGCACGTGGGCCAGCGGCGGACGGCGCAGCGCCCAGATCGCGCTGCCGTCGGTGACCCGGTACGTGAGGTTGGACTTGCCTCCGGCGAGGACCTCTGCACTGAGCTCGCCTTCGCGCAGGCCGGGACGGGCTCGGTCGAGCCACGCGCTGACGCGGCGCAGGTCCAGGCCGGGCAGCGTCGCGGTCACTCGACGCACTCTAGAGACCGACCGGTCGGTCTGACAAGACCTACCTACGCCGCACGATGAGGGCTGAGCAGGTCGTCGTGATCGATGGTGTTGCTCAGCTGATGATCGAGTCGAACAACTGCCCGACGCCGTACGTGACCGCGGCCGCGAATGCGCCCAATAGGAGTTGCCGGACTCCGGAGAAAAGCCAGGTGCGCGCGGTGAACCGGGCCGTCAGTGCGCCCGCGCCGAACAGCGCGACGAGTGAGAGCACCGCAGACACGACGACCCCCTTGGCGCCGAACAGGTAAGGCAGCAGCGGGACGAGTGCACCGACCGAGAAGGAGAACAGCGACGAAAATGCCGCCACCCACGGACTCGGCAGGGCTGTCGGATCAACCCCGAGTTCCTCCCGGGTGTGGATCTGGAGCGCCAGGTCGGGGTCGCGGGAGATCTGTTCGGCCACCTGCCGCGCGAGCCCGGGCTCCACGCCGCGTTGCGCGTAGAGCTGAGTCAGTTCGTCCAGTTCGGCCGCGGAGTTCACCCGCAACTCGCGCCGCTCGATCGCGACCTCGGCATAGGTGAGCTCGTTCTGACTTTGCACCGAGATGTACTCGCCGGTCGCCATCGAGAACGCGCCGCCGACCAGTCCGGCCAGCCCCCCGAGTGCGACGGATCTCGCGCTGATGTCGGCGCCGGCCAGGCCGGCGATGAGGGCGAAGTTGGAGACGAGACCGTCCATCATCCCGAACACTGTTGGGCGCAACCAGCCTCCGGCCACGTCGCGGTGCTGGTGATGGACTTCGGTCACGTCGTCTCGACCTCTGCGTCATCCTTGTCCGCAGGCGCGGCCGGTGGTTCGGCCGGATGCGCACGCGACCCGGTATAGAGCGACTCGTCCGGCTGGTCGCGGTGCCTGATGAACCACGCCAGAGCGCCGACGAAGACGATCAGCGAGGCCCACTCGTTCACGCGCAGACCCAGGAAGCGGTGGGCGAAATCCGAGCGCAGCGCTTCGATCCAGAACCGGCCCGCCGTATAGCCCATGGCGTACAGCGCGAACGTATTGCCGCGGCCTAGCGTCCAGCGGCGCGCGGCCCAGACGAGCGCGAACGCGAGCGCGAAATCCCACAGCGACTCGTACAGGAACGTCGGCTGGAAATAGCCGAGCGTGGTGGTGCCGCCGGCGCCATCGCAGGAGACGGCGTGACCCGCGGTCAGGTCGAAGCAGTGGATTTGCAGCCTCCACGGCACGCTTGTCGGCCCGCCGTAGAGCTCGTTGTTGAACCAGTTGCCCAAGCGGCCGATGCCCTGCGCAACAGCCACGCCGGGGATCGCAGCATCGGCGAACGCGGTGAGCCGGATCTGCTTGCGCCGGCATCCGATCCATGCACCGAGAACACCCAGCGCGATCGCACCCCAGATGCCCAGGCCGCCGTCCCAGATCTTCAGCGCGTCGATGGGATGCTTGCCCTTGCCGAAGTACTTCTCGCCGTCGGTGATGACGTGGTAGAGCCGGCCGCCGACGATGCCGAACGCGATTGCCCAGCCGGCCACGTCCCAGACGTCCTCGGCCATCCCACCCTTCGCGCGCCAGCGCCGCGATGCTATGGCGAGCGCGACCAGAACGCCCAGCACGATGCACAAGGCGTACGCGCGCAACGGGATCGGCCCGACGTGCCAGACCGCATGGGTCGGGCTCGGGATTGCGGCGAGCGCATGCACTCCGCCACCGTAGACGAGGCGCCGATAGGGTCTCAGGACATGCCCACCGATCAGATCCGTGCGCTGGTGGTGAGCGTCCATGGTGGAGGCGACGTGCTGCAGCTGCAGCAGCGTTCGCTGCCGGAACCCGGGCCCCTAGAGGTGCGGGTCGCGGTTGCTGCCTCGGGCGTCAATTTCATCGACGTCTACCAACGCGAAGGCGTCTATCCCATTACCCCGCCGTTCGTGCTCGGCAGTGAGGGGGCCGGATCAGTCATCGCGGTCGGTGTGGAGGTGTCTGACGTCGCGGTCGGTGACACGGTGGCCTGGGCCAACGCACCGGGCAGTCACGCCAGTGAGGCCAACGTGCCCGCGGACCAGGCGGTGCCGGTTCCGCCGGAGGTCCCGGTCGAGATTGCCGCCGCGGCCATGCTGCAGGGCATGACGGCGCATTACCTGGTCAACTCGACTTATGCCATACAGGCCGGCGATGTGGCCCTGGTCCACGCCGCGGCGGGCGGGGTCGGGCAGCTGCTCGTGCAGATGGTCAAGGCGCGCGGGGGCCGGGTGATCGGCACGGTCTCCACCGCGGAGAAGGAGGCCAAGGTCCGTGCCCTCGGTGCGGATGGGGTTATCCGGTACACGTCGGTGTCCGATCTGGCAGCCGAGGTGCGCCGCGTCAACGGCGACGCGGGCGTGCAGGTCGCTTATGACGGCGTGGGCAGATCGACGTTCGACGCCTCGCTGGCATCACTCACCCGGCGCGGGACGCTCGTCGTCTACGGAGCGTCGAGCGGGCAGGTGCCACCGTTTGATGTGCAACGGCTCAACGCGGGCGGCTCGCTATTCGTCACCCGGCCAACTCTCGCGCACTACATCGCGACTCGCAACGAACTGCTGTGGCGGGCAAGCGACATCCTCAGCGCCGTTGCCGCCGGCAGGCTGCACGTGGAGATCGGTGGTCGGTATCCGCTCGGCGAAGCGGCCCGCGCCTATGACGACCTGGAGAACCGTCGGACCACCGGAAAGCTCCTGCTCGTCCCGTGACTTGCCGTGTTGACCTGAAGCATTCGGTCGCTCAGCGACGGGAACCTTCAGATCGACACGGACGGTTCAGCGACGCACGCCGCCTGCCAGCTCGGCGGCAAGGGCCCGGACTGCCGCCACTCCAGCCGAGTCAGGCGAATCGAGCAGGCGCCGCACGAACGCCGAGCCGACGATCACGCCGTCGGCGAACGCCGCCACCTCGGCCGCTTGGGGCGCGTTGGATACGCCGAGTCCGACGCACACCGGGATGTCCACGCCGGACGCCCGCACGCGAGCGACCAGGTCCGCTGCCGCGGCGTTGACCGAAGCGCGGACCCCGGTCACGCCCATCGTCGAGGCCGCGTAGACGAAACCGCGACTGGCCCGCGCCGTCGCCGCGATCCGATCGACCGTCGACGAGGGCGCGACGAGGAAGATCCGATCCAGGCCATGCTCTTCCGTGGCGGCTAGCCAGGGCGCTGCCTCGTCCGGGAGCAGATCCGGCGTGATCGCGCCAGATCCGCCCGCAGCAGTCAGGGCTGCGGCGAACCGGGCGACACCGTAGCGTTCGACCGGATTCCAGTAGGTCATGACGACGGCAGCGGCTCCAGCGGACGACACCGCGGTCACGGCACGCAACACGTCCGGCATGCCGACACCCGCACGCACCGCCGGATCGACCGCCTGCTGAATCGTCGGCCCGTCCATGACGGGATCGCTGTACGGGACGCCGACCTCGACGGCGTCCGCACCGCCCTCGACGAGAGCGAGCATCGCGGCGATCGACAGCTCGACGGACGGATACCCGACCGGCAGATAGCCGACCAGCGCGGCGCGCCCGTCGGCACGCGCCTTCGCCAAGGCGACCGACACGGCGCTCATGTGGTGAGCCCGTTCGGGGTCCCCGCGGAATCGTCACGCGTTCCAGGCGATTCCGTGGGGATGAGCCCGAAGTACGCCGAGGCGGTCTCCACATCCTTGTCGCCGCGTCCGGAGAGGTTCACCAAGATCACCCCGGCTGGCCCCAGCTCGCGCCCTAGGTCAAGCGCACCAGCCAGCGCATGCGCCGACTCGATCGCCGGAATGATGCCCTCGGTGCGGCACAGCAGCGCGAACGCGTCCATCGCCTGCGCATCGGTGATCGGCCGGTACTCGGCCCGCCCGATGTCGTGCAGGTAGGAATGCTCCGGACCCACGCCCGGGTAGTCCAGCCCCGCCGAGATCGAATGCGACTCGATCGTCTGCCCGTTCTCGTCCTGCAACAGGTAGGAACGCGCACCGTGCAGGACGCCCGGCACTCCCCCGGTGATCGACGCCGCGTGCCGACCGGTGTCCACCCCGGCGCCGCCCGCCTCGAATCCCACGAGCCGCACGGAGGAATCCGGAATGAACGCGGCGAAGATGCCGATCGCGTTCGACCCCCCACCCACGCATGCGGCCACCACGTCGGGCAGCCGGCCGACCCGCTCCAGCACCTGCTCGCGGGCCTCGTCACCGATCACCCGCTGGTACTCGCGCACCATTAGCGGGAACGGGTGCGGCCCGGCCACCGTCCCGAACACGTAGTTCGTCGTCTCGACGTTGGTGACCCAGTCGCGCATCGCCTCGTTGATCGCATCTTTCAAGGTCCGCGAACCAGTGGTCACCGGCACGACCTTCGCGCCGAGCAGCCGCATCCGGGCGACGTTGAGTGCCTGCCGGCGGGTGTCCTCCTCGCCCATGTAGACGACACATTCCAGGCCCATCAGCGCCGCAGCGGTCGCTGTCGCGACGCCGTGCTGCCCCGCCCCGGTCTCGGCGATCACCCGCTTCTTGCCGATGCGTTTGGTCAGCAGTGCCTGGCCCAGCACGTTGTTGATCTTGTGTGAGCCGGTGTGGTTGAGGTCCTCACGCTTCAGCAGGACGCGTGCGCCGCCGGCCTCGGCACCGAACCGGAGCGCGTCGGTCAGCGGCGACGGACGCCCGGCGTAGTCGCGCAGCAACCGTTGCAGCTCGGCCCGGAACTGCCGGTCGGCCTCGGTGGCGTGGAAGGCGGCGGTGAGCTCGTCGATCGCGGCGACGAGCGCCTCGGGGACGAACCGGCCGCCGTACGGGCCGAAGTGGCCGGTGAGGTCAGGGAACGCAGGGAGTGGGTCGGCGGGATTAACGGTCATGGCGGGGAGCTCCGATGCGCACGGGACAGGACGTATGGCCGTCAGCCCTGCCATCGATCGAGAAGCACCCGCATGGCCGTGAGCCTATCGCGACGCGCGCGGCGTCGCCGGGTGCGCGCCCGCGGTGACCAGTTCGGCGACTGCCGCGCGCGGATCATCCCTGGTTACGAGGCCTTCGCCGACTAGGACCGCGTCGGCACCCGACGCCGCGTATTCGATCAGGTCCAGCGGACCGCGCACGCCCGACTCGGCGATCTTGACGACGTCCGTCGGCAGGCCGGGGGCGATCCGCTCGAACGCCGAGCGGTCGACCCGCAGGGTCCGCAGGTCACGGGCGTTGACACCGATGACCTTCGCCCCGGCAGCGAGGGCGCGGGACGCCTCGTCCTCGGTGTGTACCTCGACCAGGGCCCTCATACCGAGCGACTCGACCCGCTCGCGCAGGCCGATCAATGCGTTCTGCTCGAGCGCGCCGACGATGAGCAGCACGAGGTCTGCGCCGTGGGCACGCGCCTCGTGCACCTGATACGAGCCGACCACGAAATCCTTAAGCAGGACCGGAATGTGCACCGCGGCACGCACCGCCGCGAGGTCGTCGAGCGATCCGCCGAAACGGCGCTGTTCGGTGAGCACGCTGATGATTCGCGCCCCGCCGGCTTGGTACTCGACCGCCAGGTCGGCTGGGTCGTTGATGGTCGCAAGAAGTCCCTTGGACGGGCTGCGCCGCTTGACCTCGGCGATCACCCCGACCCCGGGTTGGCGCAACACCGCGAGCGCATCCAACGCTCGCGGCGTGTCGGACGCGCGGGCCTTGACGTCGGCGAGCGGCACCGCCAGCTGACGGGCAGCGACGTCCGCGCGCACCCCGGCGATGATCTCGTCGAGAATGCTCGGGCCACTGCCCACGTGGGTACCGCCTTCCCAGCTACGACGTTGATGAGTCGCATCGATGCTAACGAGCGCAGTCGCGCGGTCCGCCTCCGGGGTACGCGGTGCGAGCTCAGCGGGACACGTCGGCCGGAGGGAGCCGGATGCTGAACCGCGCCCCGCCTTCCGCTGCATGCCCGGCCTCGATGCCGCCGCCGATGCGCGTCACCAGCCCGTGCACGATGGCCAGGCCCAGTCCGGTGCCGACCTGCCGCGCGCCGCGGTACCTGTCGTAGAGCGCGGACCGTTGGAACGCCACAGCGAGGTCGTCGTCGCTGAGCCCCGGGCCGCCGTCGCGTACTTCGACGAGTACTGCGAGCGGTTCGCGCCGCGCCGCGAGCACGATCGCAGCGCCGGACGGCGTCACCCGCAACGCGTTGTCGAACAGCCCGTCCAAGACCTGGCGCAGCCGGATCGCATCCGTACGGGCGACGAGCGGCCACGGCTGCAGTTCGAGGACGAACCGCACGCCTTCGCTTGCGCACCGCGCCGCCCACACGTCCGCCGCCGATCGCGTGATCAGCACGACGTCCACGTCGGCGATGTCGACGCGGAAGTCCTGGGCGCCTAGCCGGGCGAGGTCGAGCAGGTCGGCGACCAGGCGCTCGAGACGTTGCGACTCGCCGACCATGATCGCGCCGACCTGCGCCGTCTGGTCGGGCGCGATGACGCCGTCGGCCAGCGATTCCGCATAGCCGGTGATCGCGGTCAACGGCGTGCGCAGGTCGTGTGAGACGGACATCAGAAAGTCCCGCTGCCGCGCCTCGGAGTGCGCCAGGTTGACCGCGAGGGTGTTCACGGCGTCGGCGACGTCGGCCACCTCGGCCGGCCCCTCGGGCGGCACCGCTACGTCGCGGTATCCGCTGGCGAGTGCATGGGCCGCGTCCGCAGTGCGCCGCAGTGGGCGGGCCAGCCGCCAGGCGACCAACAGACCCAACCCGATCGCGATGGCCACCGCAATGAGCAGGGCGATCAGCAGTCCGCGGATCGCCGCGTCGCCGAGCGCCACGGCGGCGGCGCGGCGCTGCACGAGGACCAGCCCACCGGTCCGGGTGCCGCGCGCCTCGATCAGCACGCGCTGCCCGTCGACCGTGCGCTGCGAGGAGACCGAACCGCCGGCCAGTACCGTGCTGATCTCGCCCGGCGTCAAAGCGTCGCGCGCGAAGCGGTTGTCAGCGCTCACGGCGCCAGCGCTGTTCATCGAGGCGAAATCGATGTCCAGGGCGCGCAGCAGCTGGCGGGCCCGCGCCTGGCCGGCCTGCGGGTTGACACCGATGTCCGCGGTTGCTTTCGCGGCGTCCGCCAGCTTGGACAGCGTTTGGCTGGCGGATCTCGCGTTCTGCTGCCGGATGCGGATCGCCGCGATGCCGCCCGCGACTAGTGCGGTGATGACCGCAACCGCCGTCGCCAGCAGTGAGATACGCAGCGCCAGCGAACCTCGGCGCGCCGTCACGGGCGGGCGGGCGGCCGGGTCAGTTGCGGGGCGCATCGACCGCGTACCCGACACCGCGCACGGTCCGCACCGGGCTCGCCACGCCGAGCTTCGCCCGGATCTGCGCGATGTGCACGTCGACCGTACGGGTGCCGGACGTGGAGGCGTATCCCCATACGGCGCTGAGCAACTGTTCGCGGCTGAATACCCGGCCAGGGCGTCGCATCAGGTAGGCCAGCAGGCCGAACTCGGTGGCGGTCAGGGCGATCTCGATGCCTTGTGCGAAGGCCCGCCGCGCGCCGAGGTCCAGCCGCACCTCGCCGACCTGGAGCGGACTGCCGGCGTCGGGCACGCCGTGGATGCGGCGCAGCACGCCGGTGACCCGGGCCACCAGCTCGCGCGGCGAGAACGGCTTGGTGATGTAGTCATCGGCACCGAGTTCGAGCCCCACCACGCGGTCGACCTCGTCGTCGCGTGCGGTCACGAACAGCACCGGCGTCCAGTCCTGCTCGGAGCGCAACCGGCGGCATACCTCGATACCGTCCATGCCCGGCAGGCCGACGTCCAGGATGACGGCTGCCGGCCGCAGTTTGCGGATGGATGCGAGCGCCGGCTCACCGTCGCGCTCGACCAGGACGCCGTAGCCGGACCGCGCCAGGTACATGCGGATCAGGTCGGCGATGGCCGGCTCGTCCTCGACCACCAGCACGAGGCCACGCGTGGCAGCTGTGGCGTCATCGGGCGGCACGCCTGGAATCTACGCATCTCGCCGGGCGAAGCTGGTCACTGGCTGGTCACTTGCTAGTCAGGATTCGGTATGGGCGGTGGGGTCGTCCCCCCTGTCGAGGGCGTTCCACAGGGTCGCGTCGGCTTGGGCTCGCTCGGCCCGACCCTGGGTGGCGGGGGCTTCATAGCGGTTGGACAGCGCGACCCAGGTGTGACCGCGCCACGTCGTCACCGCCCCGGCCGCGACCACGAGCAGGGCGGCGAGCAGGGCCAACACTGGCCACACCGCGTGGACGTGACCGCCTAATGGTCGCGAAGAGTCCAGGCCTATGCCGGAGTCCGCGTCACGCAACAGCGACAGGGCGCGCCCCGGGGAGGCGGCGGCCAACTCCGTGACCGCGCGCCAGGTCAGCCCCAGGCCGGTCAGCACGACGAGCGCACCAACGACCCGCCGGGCGATCCCCCGCGTCGCCAGGATCGCCACGACGCCAGCGAGCGCGACCAGCGCCAGCGCGGACATCGCAGGCTCCAGGCTCCGGCCGCTGACATCGAGAACCCGATCGGCGAGTGGGCGCGGACGCGGTGCGCTGATCGTCTGCCAGGTCCGCCCGGCGAGCAGCAGCATGCCTGCAGCGCCCACGGTCTCGGCGACCAGCGCCAGCGTCAGCTGCCTGCGCCCGCTCATGGTCGCGCGACCGGTCGGAGCGTCTCGGCCGTGGCGATGGCCTGCAGGACGGCGCGCGCCTTGTTGCGCGTCTCCAGCTCTTCCAGCGCCGGGACGCTGTCGGCGACGATGCCTGCCGACGCCTGGACGTACGCCGCGCCGTCGCGCATGACCGCCGTGCGGATCGCGATCGCCATGTCCAGGTCACCGGCTGCGTCGAGATAGCCGACCGCTCCTCCATACACGCCACGGCGCACGGGCTCCAGCTCGTCGATCAGCTCCATGGCGCGCACCTTCGGGGCCCCGGTGAGCGTCCCCGCCGGAAACGTCGCGGTGAGCACATCGAACGCGTCCATGCCGTCGGCCAGGTCGCTCTCGACGGTCGACACGATGTGCCACACATGGCTGTATCGCTCGACGGCGCCGAACTCGACCACCTCCACCGTCCCTGGAGCTGCCACCCGGCCGAGGTCGTTGCGGGCGAGGTCGACGAGCATCACGTGCTCGGCTTGCTCCTTCGGATCGCTGACCAGCTCGGCAGCCAACGCCGCGTCCCGCTCGGCGGTGTCGCCACGCTTGCGGGTCCCGGCAATCGGATGCAGCACGGCTCGGCGGCCGGCGACGGTGACCAGGGCCTCGGGGCTAGAGCCGACGATGTCCAGCCCGTCCAGGCGCAGGAAGTACATGTACGGCGAGGGATTCAACGTGCGTAGCACCCGGTAGACGTCCAGCGGGTCAGCGCTCGTCTCGACCCGGAACCGTTGTCCGACCTGGATCTGGAACACCTCTCCGGCCCGGACCGCTTCGAGCGCCTGCTCCACAGCGGGTTGGTACTCGCTGGGCGGGGTGCGTGACTCGGCCGGCCGCGGCGGTGCCGACGCAATGGTCGCGACCGTCGGCGGGGTCGGGGTCGCCAGGGCCTGGGCCATCGCGTCCAGGCGGCCGAGGGCGTCGGCGTACGCCGCATCCAGAGCGTCGCTGTCCATCTGCGGGTCGACGAGCGCGTTGGCGATCAGCACGATGGCGCATTCGTGGTGGTCGACGGCCGCCAGGTCGGTCACCAGCAGCATCGTCAGCTCCGGAAGGCCCAGATCGTCGACGGCCTTGTCCGGCAGCCGTTCGATGCGCCGCACGACGTCATAGCCGAGGTAGCCGACGAAGCCCCCGGTCAACGGCGGCAGGCCGGCCAGCCGCGGCCCCTTGACCGCGCGCCACGCCTCGCCCAGGACGCGCAGCGGATCACCGCTCATCGGCAGCCCGGACGGAACGGTACCGTTCCATACCGCGTCGCCGTCGGCCACGGACAACGCGGCGACGGCATTCACCCCGACGAACGACCAGCGCGAGAACGACCGTCCCGGCTCCGCGGACTCCAGCAGGAACGTTCCGGGCCGCCCGCCAGCGAGCTTGCGGTATACGCCAACCGGCGTCTCGGCGTCGGCGAACAGGGTGCGGGTGATCGGTACCAGCCTCTGCGTCTTGGCGAATTGGGTGAGCTGGTCCCGGGTGATCGACGCCCTCATTCGAGGCCCCCGCACAAGCGTGAGCGTAGCGAGCGGTTTTGTGAGGTGGAACTCATCCGCTCACCGCCAGGGGTCCGGCGGCAAAGCACGTGCGGTCGCCGGTGTGGCAGGCCGGGCCGACCTGGTCGACCTTGACCAACAACGCGTCCGCGTCGCAGTCCAACGCCACCGACTTGACGTGTTGGGTGTGGCCGGACGTCTCGCCCTTGACCCAATACGCCTGCCGGGACCGGGACCAATACGTGGCCCGTCCGGTGGTCAGCGTGCGGTGTAGCGCCTCGTCGTCCATCCAGCCGACCATCAGCACCTCGGCGGTGTCGTACTGCTGGATCACGGCCACCACCAGGCCGGCGTCGTCGCGCTTGAGGCGCGTGGCGATTGCCGGGTCGAGAACGGAGGGTGCGCGGGCGGACATGACACAGATTCTGC
Organism: uncultured Actinomycetota bacterium; assembly: GCA_963839175.1. Classification (GTDB taxonomy): domain Bacteria; phylum Actinomycetota; class Actinomycetes; order Mycobacteriales; family Jatrophihabitantaceae; genus CAWIUB01. The sequence goes on along the minus strand of CAWIUB010000030.1, from coordinate 28,028 downwards.
CCGTCCACCCAAAGCGTGCTTGGATGCCGCCATGGACGAGTTGGTCGGGACGTTGGTCGGCACCTGGTCGATGACCGAGATCGCCGGAGTCGTGGTGCCCGAATCGGCGCCGGCCGAGATCGCCTTCCTCGACGACGGCACGCTCAACGGCGGTACCGGAGTGAACCGGTTCCGGGGCAGCTACGTGCTCGTCGACGACACGCTGACCGTCGGTCCGCTGATGACGACGCGGATGGCCGGACCGCCGGAGGCGATGGAGCAGGAACAGCGTGTCCTCGGGGTCCTTGGCAAGCCGCTTTCCGTCCGGATTGACCAGGCGGACGTGCTGCTGGACGACGGCCACACCACGACCCGGCTGGTCGCTACCCCAGATCCGTAGCAGGCAGCATGCGTCTGCTGCCAGATTCCACTGCGATCAGCCGGGGAGTCGCACCGTGACGGTGCTGCCGCGTTCGACCGAACTGTCGAACGAGACGGTGCCGCCGTGGGCGTCAACGATCGCTGAAACGATCGACAGGCCCAGCCCCGAACCGCCACGGGCGCGGGTGCGCGCCTTGTCGGCCCGCCAGAACCTTTCGAAAACGTGCGCGGCCTCCTCCGGCGGCAGGCCGGGTCCTGCGTCGATGACTCGCAGCACGATCCCGTCCGCCTCCCCGGTGCCCGAGACGTGGATCGGCCCCTCGGGGTCGGTATGCACTGCAGCGTTGGTGATCAGGTTGCGCAGTACACGCAGCAGTTGATCCTGGTCGCCGTATACCGACAGCCCGCTGGCGGCGGTCGCGTCAATACGCCGGTGCGGATAGGCCGCCCGGGCACCCTCGATAGCGTCGTCGATCAGCTCGCCGACGTCGACCGGTTCATGCTGCGGCGGCGTCCCCTGGTCGGTGCGGGCCAGGATCAGCAGGTCGTCGACGAGCCGTGACATCCGGGTGCCCTCGAACTCGATGCGATGCAAGGTGTCGGACTCGTCGGCCGCTTCGCCGTTGGCCCGCCGCATCCGCGAGAGCTCGGCGTAGCCGCGGATCGAGGTCAGCGGCGTCCGTAGTTCATGCGACGCGTCAGCGAGGAACTGCCGCATCCGTTCTTCGCTCTCGACCCGTGCCTTGAACTGTGTCTCGACCGCGCCGAGCAGTGTGTTGACGGACCCAGCCATCTGTCCTGCCTCGGAGTCGGCCTCGGATGACGCGACGGGCACCCGCCGGTCCAGGCCGGCGCCGACGGGCGAGAGCTCGGCGGTGACCTCCTGCGCCGTGCGGGTCACCCGGCGCAGCGGCCGAAGGCTGAGCCGGACGCCGTAGCTCGTCGCCAGGAAGGCGATGACGATCGCACCCCCGCCGATCGCGAGCTCGATCAGCAGCAGTCGATGCAGCGTCTTGTCGACTTCACTCGTTGAGAGCCCGACGAGCACGGTGACGGCCTGAGACGTCGTCGTGCCGGTCGACGGGTCGCTGATTGTCTGCTGCTTCAGCTGATTCGCCACCGACACAAGCCGCAGGTGCGCACCATCGGTCGTGGTGATGCTGATCGGCTTGTCGGTCCCGGCAGCAAGACGCGCGCGATCAGCTGCGCTGAGATTGATCTGTGCAATGCCCAGTCCGCTGGGCTGACCTGGCTGTAACGCACCAGTGGTCCCGAGGACGGCAATCCACACGGTCTGCGGACCCTGGAACCCCGCGCCGAATCGATGGTTGACCAGACCGACCAGAGACTCCGGGCGCGCCGTGGCGGTGAGCTGCTGGTCAAGGCGGTCGAACAAGAAGGAGTGCAGCGCCACGTACGTCGCTGTGCCGGTCGCGATCACCAGTACGCCAACGAGAGCGACAACGCCAGCAACGAGGCGATTGGTGAGCGTGCGGGGCAGGACCCGGAAACGCCGCGGCGCGCTAGTGGTCGGCTCGGGTGGCGCGGGCGGGGCCGCCCCAGAGGGCGCTGGCGGCGACTCGGGCAGATGATCCCAGTGTGCCGTGTCCGCCACGGGGACGTTCGGGTCCCACGGCCCGTCCGGATGCGACGGGTCGATCTCGGTCAGCTCGATTGCGGGTTCGCGGTTCATCCAAATACCAGGGTGTCACGCCCCGCCCAGCAACGACTATGAGCGGGGTGCCTTGACGACGTAGCCGGCGCCACGAACGGTGTGGATCAGCTTGGGCTCGACCGAATCGACCTTCTTGCGCAGGTAGCCAATGTAGAGCTCGACGATGTTCGACTGGCCCTGGAAGTCGTACTTCCACACGCGGTCCAGGATCTGCGCCTTCGAGAGCACGACCCGTTCGTTGCGCATCAGGTAGCGCAGCAGCTCGAACTCGGTGGCGGTCAGGTGCACCTCGGCGCCGCCACGGGTCACCTCGTGGCTGTTCTCGTCCAGCTCCAGGTCTGCGACTCGCAGGACCCCGTCGCGCGGCTCCTCGGTGGCCGAGCGGCGCAATACCGCGTGGACGCGGGCGAGCAGCTCCTCCACGCTGAACGGCTTGACCACGTAGTCATCGGCACCCGCGCGCAGTCCTCCGACGCGGTCGTTCGCGGCGTCGCGTGCGGTGAGGAAGATGACCGGCACCTGGGAGCCCGCGGCCCGCAGGCTCTGCAGCACGCCGAGCCCGTCCAGGCCCGGCATCATGACGTCCAGCACGACCAGGTCCGGGTCGGACTCGGCGACGGCGGCAAGAGCCGACTGGCCGTTGTCGGCGGTGACCGTCTCGAAGCCGTCGAAGCGCAGCGCCGAGGAGACGAGGTGCGTGACGTTCTCCTCGTCGTCGACGACGAGGACCCGGCGCTTGGTGGCGATACTCGCGCTCATGTTCGTGCTGCTCCCGGAAGACTCGATTGGGCGCTGGTTGTGCCCGGCCTGTGCCTACCCTGAGCGTCCTGGCTTGGCGCTCCATGGGGATTTGCTGTGAGCAGCCTATGCGCAAGTCGTGTCGTCGAGGTCTACCGGACAGGCACGCCGCCGCGGCGCAGCTCCTCCTTCACGTCGGCGATGGAAAGCTGCCCGAAGTGGAAGACACTCGCAGCCAGCACGGCGTCCGCCCCGGCCGCGACCGCCGGTGGGAAGTGCTCGGCCCGCCCTGCGCCGCCACTGGCGATCAGTGGGACCTGCACCGCGGCCCTGACGAGCCGGATCAGCTCCAGGTCGAAGCCATTCTTGGTGCCGTCAGCGTCCATCGAGTTGAGCAGGATCTCGCCTGCGCCGAGGTCCGCGCCCCGGGCCGCCCACTCGATCGCGTCGATGCCAGTGCCCCGGCGGCCACCGTGCGTAGTGACCTCGAAGCCGCTGGGCCTGTTCGCCGCGCGCCGCGCATCGACCGACAACACCAGTACCTGCCGGCCGAATCGTTCGGCGATCTCGGCTACCAGGTCGGGACGTGCGATCGCCGCCGTGTTCACGGCGACCTTGTCGGCGCCGGCGCGGAGCAGTCCGTCGACATCGGTAGCCGACCGCACTCCACCGCCGACCGTCAACGGGATGAACACCTGCTCGGCGGTCCGGCGCACCACTTGGTAGGTCGTCTCGCGCCCAGCGCTGGACGCCGTGATGTCGAGGAACGTCAGCTCGTCGGCGCCCTGCTCGTCGTAGCGGCCGGCCAGCTCCACCGGATCGCCGGCGTCGCGCAGCCCGGCAAAGTTGACGCCCTTGACGACCCGGCCGGCATCGACATCAAGGCAGGGAATCACCCGGACGGCGAGGTTCATTGCTCGACTCCGCGCTCGGTCCGCTCCTCGCTTCGCTGCGATGCCCCCTCGCTGTCGTCTTCGACGCTCACGACTGCACCGCCGCAAGTGCCTCCGCCATGGTGAATGCGCCGGAATACAAGGCCTTTCCCACGATGACGCCTTCGACGCCGTCGTCGCCGAGCGCGGCGATTGCCCGCAAGTCGTCGAGTGACGAGACCCCGCCGCTGGCTACCACCGGTGCGGGCGTGCGGGCACAGACGTCCCGCAGCAACTGCAGGTTCGGCCCGGTCAGTGTTCCGTCGCGGTGCACGTCGGTGACGACATAGCGTGCGCACCCGTCGGCGTCCAGTCGGGCAAGGGTGTGCCACAGGTCGCCGCCCTCTTGAGTCCAGCCGCGAGCCGCCAGCGTCGTACCGCGCACGTCCAGGCCGACCGCGATCGTGTCGCCGTGCTCGGCGATCGCCATGCGCACCCAGTCGGGCGATTCCAGGGCGGCGGTGCCCAGATTCACGCGCGCTGCTCCCGTGGCAAGCGCCGCGGCCAGCGATGCGTCGTCGCGAATACCACCGGAGAGCTCGACGGCCACGTCGAGCTTGGCCACCACGTCGCGCAGCAGCTCGCGGTTGTTGCCCCGTCCGAACGCGGCGTCGAGGTCGACCAGGTGGATCCACTCGGCGCCGTCCCGCTGCCAGGCCAGCGCCGCTTCGAGGGGGTCGCCGTAGGACGTCTCGGTGCCGGCCGCGCCCTGCACCAGTCGCACAGCCGCGCAGTCGGCCACGTCGACGGCCGGCAGCACGACGAATCCGCTCATCCTCATCGAGTTGTTCGACCTCCTGCGCGGTGGGACGTGCTAAGGGTCGAACAAGTCGGTGGATGGCTCATAGCGTGCCCAGCCAGTTCTCCAGCAGCGTGGCACCCGCGTCACCAGACTTCTCCGGGTGGAACTGGGTGGCCGCGATCAGCCCGCTCTCAACAGCGGCCACGAACTGTTCCCCGTGCCGCGCCGTGGCGACGCGGCCGCTCGTTGCGTGAACCGCGTAGGAGTGGACGAAATAGAACCGGGTTTCGGCCGGCAGCCCGGCGAACAGCACGGAGTCGGCCGGCGCGATCACCGTGTTCCAGCCCATGTGCGGGACGATCGACGCCCGCAGCGGCTCGACCCGTCCGGGCAGCACGGCGAGGCCCGGTGTCTCGACGCCGTGCTCGACGCCGGCCTCGAACAGCACCTGCATTCCCACGCAGATCCCGAGCACCGGCCGCCCGGCGGCGAGCCGCTTCTCGATCGTCTGCCGGCCGCCAACGGCCTCCAGGCCGGCCATGCAGGCCGCGAACGCCCCGACCCCCGGGACGACGAGGCCGTCGCAGTCCAACCCGGTCGAGGCATCGGCAGTCACCGTGACGGACGCGCCCACTCGTTCGAGCGCCCGCTGCGCCGACCGCAGATTCCCCGATCCGTAGTCGAGGACCACGACGGTCTTCCTCCCGACCTCGGGAGTCGCGTTCCTCGTCAGAGCACCCCCTTCGTCGAAGGCACGCCGACGACGCGCGGGTCGAACTCCACGGCAACACGCAGGGCGCGTGCCACAGCCTTGTACTGCGCCTCGGTGATGTGGTGCCAGTCACGGCCGCCATGGACGGTCACGTGCAGCGCGATGGCTGCGTGGTGGACGAACGACTCGAACACGTGCCGCGTCAGCGTCGTGGCGTAGTCGGGCCCGATGGTCGGCGGCGCACCGGACGGCTCGTGGTGCACCAGGTACGGCCGGCCGGACAGGTCGACCGCCGCCTGCACCAAGGCCTCGTCCATAGGGATAAGCGCGTCGCCGAAGCGCCGGGTGCCGGCCTTGTCGCCGGCGGCCTGCGCGAAGGCCTGCCCCAGCGCGATCGCGGTGTCCTCGACGGTGTGGTGGGCGTCGACGTGCAGGTCACCCTCGACCTGCACTTGTAGGTCGAACAGGCCGTGCTTGCCGAACGACGCGAGCATGTGGTCGTAGAAGCCGACCCCTGTTGAGACGTCGGTGCGCCCGGCGCCGTCCAGGTCGATCTCGACGAGCACCTTCGTCTCGCTCGTCTGGCGCTCGATCCGACCGGTCCTGGTCACAGCAGCTCCTTCAGCGCGGCGCGGAACGCCGCCATCTCCTCGGCCGTGCCGATCGACACGCGCAGCCAGCCGTGCGGACCGGTCTCTCGAATGAGCACCCCACGGTCGACCAAGCCGTGCCAGATCGCGTGGCGGTCGGCGAACCGGCCGAACAACACGAAGTTGGCGTCGGAATCCGCCGCATGTAGCCCGATTCCCCGCAGCCACGCGACCGTTTCGTCACGGCGGGCGCGCAGCTCGTCCACCCGAGCGAGCAGCTCGTCAGCATGGGCGAGCGCCACCCGGGCCACCGCCTGCGAGGTGGCAGACAGGTGGTACGGCAGCCGCACGATCCGCACGGCGTCGACCACCGCGGCCGCAGCGGCAAGGTAGCCGAGCCGGCCGCCCGCCAACGCGAAGGCCTTCGACATCGTGCGGGTGACCACTAGCCGCGGATGATCCGGCAGCAGGGACAGCGCGCTCGCCGCACCGGCCCGCCGGAACTCGCCGTACGCCTCGTCGACGATCACCATGCCCGGGGCCACGGCGCAGACCGTCTCGATCGTCGCGAGCGGCAGGACCGTCCCGGTCGGGTTGTTCGGCGATGCGAGCAGCACCACCGCAGGTGCGTGCCGCTCGATCAGCTCGATCGCGTGGACCGGATCGAGTGTGAAGTCGTCCCGGCGTTGCCCGGTCACCCAGGCCGAGTGGGTGTCGCGCGCATACTCGGGGTACATCGAGTAGGTCGGCGCGAACGACAGCACGGTACGTCCGGGCCCGGCGAACGCCTGCAGCAGCTGCAGCATGATCTCGTTCGAGCCGTTGGCCGGCCACACCTCGCCGGCGGTCAGGCCGCGGCCCAGGTAGGCCGCCAGGTCCTCGCGCAGGGCAAGCGCGTCGCGATCGGGGTACCGGTTCAACGCCCGCGCCGTGACGGCCACCGCGGAGGCCATCTCGGCGACCACCGGCTTCGAGGGCGGGTACGGGTTCTCATTGGTGTTCAGCCGCACCGGGACGTCCAGCTGCGGTGCGCCATAGGGCTGCTGGCCGCGCAACTCGTCCCGCAGCGGCAGCTCGTCGAGCGTGACCGGCGCCGTGGCGGTCCGCTCCACGGCGGTCACGGGATCCGTGCCGAGATGGCCGCACCGTGCGCCGGCAGATCCTCGGCCGCGGCGAGGGCGCGGACGTGCCCGGCGACGTCGGCCAGCGCGGCCTGCGTGTACTCGACCACGTGCATGCCCTTGAGGAACGACTGAACGGACAGCCCCGATGCGTGCCGCGCGGTACACCCGGTGGGCAGCACGTGGTTCGACCCGGCGCAGTAGTCGCCGAGCGACACCGGTGAGTGGGTGCCGACGAACACGCAGCCCGCGTTGCGGACCCGTTCGGCCCACTTGCTCGCGTCGTCGGTGATGACCTCGAGGTGCTCGGCGGCGTAAGCGTTGACCACCGCCAGGCCCTGCTCGAGATCGCGGACGAGGACCGTGGCCGACTGCTGCCCGGACAACGCTGTGCGGATGCGCTCAACGTGCTTGGCGACCGCGACCTGCCGTGCCAGCTGCGCGTCGACCGCCTCCGCCAGGGTGACCGAATCGGTCACCAAGACGGACGCCGCCATCGGGTCGTGCTCCGCCTGGCTGATCAGGTCGGCGGCGACGTGCGCCGGGTCGGCGCCGGCGTCTGCGAGCACCGCGATCTCGGTGGGCCCGGCCTCGGCGTCGATACCCACCACGCCGCGCAGTAGCCGCTTGGCCGCGACGACGTAGACGTTGCCCGGGCCGGTGACCAGGTCGACCGGGGCGATGCCGTGACCCGCGTCCCCGTAGGCGGCGAGCGCGATCGCCTGGGCCCCGCCGACCGCGTACACCTCGTCGACGCCGAGCAGCTGGCAGGTGGCGAGGATCGTCGGGTGCACCGACCCGCCGAATTCCCGCTGCGGCGGCGAGAAGAGCGCGATCGACTCGACGCCGGCCACCTGTGCCGGCACCACGTTCATGACGACGCTCGACGCCAGCGGCGCAAGCCCACCCGGCACGTAGAGGCCGACCCGCTCGACCGGCACCCACCGTTCGGTGACGGTGCCGCCGGGGACGACCGAGACGTCGACGTCCTCACGCCGCTGTGCCTGGTGCACGATTCGGGCGCGGCGGATCGACTCGGTCAGCGCGTTTTGCACCGCAGGGTCGAGCGACGCCGCAGCGTCTGCTAGCAGCTGTGCCGGCACGCGTGGCTCGGGCACGTCGATGCCGTCGAAGCGCACGGTAGCTGCCCGGGCAGCCGGGTAGCCGCGCGCCGCGACGTCGTCGACGGTCGGCTCGACGGCTGCCATCGCGGCCCGGACGTCGACCGGCGCCCGGGGCAGGACGCGCCGCAGCTCGGGTGCGTCCTGGCCGGTCAGGTCGATTCGACGCAGCATGCGACCCAGTTTACGGGGCTGCGCAGCGCCAACTCGCTGGGAGAACAGGTGCCTGATGGCTTTGGAAGGGCTTACCGTCGTGGTGTGCCCGACGTCGTGCCGATCTTCCCGCTCAGCTACGTGCTGTTGCCGGGCGCCCCGCTTCCGCTGCACATCTTCGAGCGCCGCTACCGCCAGCTGCTCGCCGACATCGAGGCTGGCGAGCACCGGGCAGCGTTCGGGGTAGTCGCGCTCGTCAGCGGCACCGAGACGTCGCGCCACCAGCAGTTCGCGTCGATCGGGACGATGGCCGAGGTTCTCGAGCGGGAGCCCTACCCGGACGGAAGCTGTGACCTGCTCACCGTCGGCAGTCGTCGCTTCGAGATCGGCTCGATCGATCGGACGAGCAAGCCGTACCTGCAGGCCACGGTGAACTGGTTCGACGAGCGCGATGGCGACGTCGATGCCACCGTGCTCGCCACGTCCCGGCAGCTATGCGAGACCTACATCCGGACGCTGGATGCGGTCAGCGGCCGCTCGTCAGACGTGGAGCTTCCCGAGGACGCGCTGCGGCTCTCCTACGAGATCGCGGCTCGGCTGCAGCTCACCTCCGCCGACCGCCAGGGCCTGCTCGCCGCGCCGGACGCCGCAGACCGACTCGCGGCCGGATTGCGGCTGCTGCGCCGCGAGATCACCCTGCTGCAGCGCACCCGCACCGTGCCGGTTGCCCCGCAGGCCCTGCGCATCGTCCCGAGCCCGAGCTAGCGACGACCGGCTTCAGCCCAGTTCAGGTGCCGGCGCCTGGGTGGGCGCACGCCGCAGCTCGTCGTGCTTGGCGAACAGGGCAAACAGGCAGATCAGCCACACCGACACGAGTGGCTCGATCACCAGTATCGCGTGCGCACGCACCGCGACCTGCAAGGTGATCACCGAGCCCAGCTTGCCGTCGGCGTGTCCCCCGCCGGTAAGCCGGCCCACCCAGCTGGTGACGAGCGATCCGGCCAGCCCTCCGATCGCCACCGCCGCGGTCGTCGAGGGGCCGCGCCAGGTCGGCCGCTGCCAGGCGACCAGGGCCGCCAGTACTCCCACCGCCCCCGTCAGCAGGGCGAAGCGCCCGTCGCTGGCGATGAACGTCTCGGTATCGTCGGGAATGATCGCGTGGGCGCCGACGACCACCCCGACCGTATGCGGGCTGATCGCCTGCCACAGCACACCGACCGGCACTCCGACCACCGCGAGCACGGCGATGATCCAGCCGCCCCGCAGGAGATCCGTCCGCGACAGCCACGGATCCCGCTCAGCTGGTGACGACGCCCAGGCCGGAGGCGGGTCGTTCGGAGCAGTCACCGGCTCAGTGTGTCATCTGACCTGCAGCCGCCCGTCGGCCAGAACGGCGGCCACGGTGCGCCAGGCACCCGGCTCGTCGAGCGGGTCAGCCGGCAGCAGGACGAGCTCGGCCGGCTCGTTGCGCCGAAGCAATCCGCTGCGCCGACGGATGCCGGGCGCCGCGGCGGCGAACTCGGTGGCCGCGCGCAGCGCACCGAGCCGGCCGAGTCCGGTGTCGGCGAGACGGTCCAGCTCGCGCGGGTCGACGCCCGCGTGCGTGCCGTCGTTGCCGAGGTCGGTGCCGTACCGCAGCCGCACGCCTCCGCCGTGCAGCGCCACGGCGTTGGCTGCGGCGTCGCGGCCGTGTCCGCCGGAGAAGAACGTCTGCAGGGTGGACACCACCGAGATGCCCGCGGCGGCGATCCGCTCGATCAAGGACTCCGGCAGTCGCTGCGTCGGGGTATGGGCCAGCTCGTCGACGCCGGCGTCCACCGCGCGGCGCACCATCTCGACCGTGAGCGCATGTGCGACCACGGCGAGCCCGGTCCGGTGAGCCGCCTCGACGACCGCCCGCACCACCTGGGGCGGCGGGACTGGCCAGCCTGCCTCACCGGGCTCGAGCGCAATCTTGACGAGGTCCGCGCCGTCCGCCGCTATTCGCTGGACGATCTGCTGGGCCTGGCCCGCCGACGACACGAACGCCGCGAAGCCGTCACGCCCCCAGCTGCGGCTCGGGTAGCCCCGCGGCGCCGTCAGCATCGGACCCGCAACCGCGATGAACGGGAAGCCCGGGGGCGGGGCCCGGTGCCCGGTGCGCAGTTGCCGAGCCAGCGCCGGCGGCGCACCGAGGTCACGTACCGCCACCAGCCCGGCCCGGAGGCAGCTGGCAACAGGCGACAAAGCGAGGTGCACGTGCGCGTCGACGACGCCGGGCCCTATCCAGAAGCCCGGGCCGCCCAGCACGGGTACGTCCGACGGGATCAGGCCCGGCGTCACCGGTCCCAGATAGGCGATCACTCCGTGCTCGTCGGCGATGACGGCCCCGTCGAACGGCTGCGTCTGTCCACCGGCCCACACGGTGCCGAGCAGCGCCACACCCCGACCGAGCTCGCTCATCGTCGCGGTGCGGCGACGCAGGGCCTCCAGACTGCCACCGGCCCGCTGGATCAGGTCACGCCGGGCGGCGCCCCACCGGGCACGCCACACTTCGCGCCGCAGACCCTGCTCTCCCACCGCTCGATCTTCTCGCATCCGGCGCGCCCCGCGCTGCCCGGTGAACGCGACGGGCCGGCCGAGCGGCCGGTCAGCCGCGCGGCGGCGGAGCTGCCAGGTTCTGCACGATCAGGTGCAGGTCGTCGAGCCGCGCGGCGGGCACCACCCGATCGAGGTCGAAGCCGCGCAGCCGCTGAAGGGTCTGCTGGCGCCGGCGTCCGAGCAACCGCAAGCCAAGTAGCGGCAAGGTGGCCCGCCGGCTGGGCAGCCCGAGCCGGTGCAGCTCAGCTCGCACGTCCACCCGAGTGTCCGCCACGAGGCGCCGGATGCGGACGTCATGCGGCCCGAACAGGTCCGCACCGGTCAACCTGCGCAGGGCGGCATCCAACACCAGGCGCAGGCCGAGCACGCACAGTCCCATTAGGCCCATCAGCACGGCAACCCACACCGGGGCGACGAAGTACAGCCCGACCGCGGCCGTGAGGATGGCCACCGCCACGACAAGCAGCGCGGCGCTGACGTCCGCACCGATCGCGCGGCCGACCAAATACCGCCCGAGGGCCCAGCGGCTGATCGGCGTGCCTTGCTGGAAACGCCCGACCTCAGGGCCCTCGACCCACGGCGCGTCATCCGGCCGGCGCCCGGGAACCGGCTGATCGGACGGCGCAGCTGGGGTCACCCGCTCACCGTACCCAGCTGTGGGCGACACTTGACAGCTATCCTCTGGCTCGATTATTTTGTATCGAGTATTCACTAAGGAGGATGTGATGAGCCGTCGACGGGTCAACAACCTGCTCGCGCTCGCCGTGCTCAGCTGCCTGATCGAGCGGCCCATGCACCCGTACGAGATCTCCACGACGCTGCGCGAGCGTGGCAAGGAGGCGAGCATCAAGCTCAACTACGGCTCGCTGTACTCGGTCGTCGAGGCGCTGCAGAAGCACGGCCTGATCGAAGCACTGCAGACCCAGCGTGACGGGCGCCGTCCCGAGCGCACCGTGTATGCGATCACCGACGCCGGTCACACGGAGTTCCAGGACTGGCTGGCCGAGCTGCTCTCGACACCGGTCAAGGAGTTCACCTCGCTGGAAGCCGGCCTGTCGCTCATGCCCGGGCTGCCGCCGGACGAGGCGGCTCGGCTGCTCGACACGCGGGTCGCGCGGCTGCAGATCGAGGTCGCTGCCGTCGACGCCATGCACACGACGGCGCGTGAGCACGGGCTGCCCGACCTGTTTCTCGTGGAAAGCCTCTACCGGCGGGCAATGCTCGCGGCCGAGCTGGAGTTCGTCCGCACCCTGACGCGCGACATCCGCTCCAGCGCGTTCCCCGGCACGAAGGCCTGGCGGCGCATGCACGAACTGCACGCGCAAGGCACCTCCTTCGAGGAGATGTTCGCCGACCCGGTCCGCCATCTCGGAGAGGAGGGTCGCGCCCTGCAACCGCCCAGCGAACAGACCTGACGAACCGCGGCCGGGTGCGGCAACACCCGGCCGACGGCCCTCATCCTCGAGTCGATCCCGCAGGACCCGCCCTGTCGCCAGAGCACCCAAGGCGCACCGCTCACGATAGGGCAGCCGCGGCCTCGACTCCGTCATCCAAGGAGTCGCACCGATGCCGAACAACCAGACCGCGGTGCTGCCCGCCGGCGGCGCCGAACCCCAGCTCGAGCTGGCGCTCGAGGCCCACGAACTCGTCAAAACGTACCCGGGTGGGCGCGGCGCGCAGCGGGTCCGCGCGCTGGACGGGCTGACCGTCCGCGTCGCCGCCGGGACGATCTTCGGACTGCTGGGCCCTAACGGCGCAGGCAAGTCGACGACGGTCAAGATCCTTACCACGCTGTCCCTGCCGGACTCCGGCACCGCCCGGGTTGCCCGCATCGACGTCCGCCGCTACCCCGGCCAGGTGCGTCAGGAGATTGGCCTGGTGTCGCAGAAGGCCAGCAGCGACCAGATCGCCACCGGCCGGGAGAACCTGGTGCTCGCCGCCCGCATCCAGGGTCTGAACCGGCGTGAGGCGCACGTCCGGGCGGCACAGCTGCTCGACCGGTTCGCGCTGACGGAGGCCGCGGACCGTCAGGTGCGCACCTACTCGGGCGGCATGTCGCGCAAGCTGGACGTGGCGATCGGGCTGATCCATCGCCCGCGGGTGCTGTTCCTGGATGAGCCGACCACGGGCCTGGACCCGGAGGCGCGCGCCGAGATGTGGGACGAGATCGCCCGGCTGGCCGGCGACGAGCAGATGACCGTGCTGCTCACCACGCACTACCTCGACGAGGCCGACCACCTGGCCGATCGGCTGGCCATCGTCGACCGCGGACGGATCGTCGTCGAGGGAACGCCCGACGAGCTGAAGCGGGAGCTGCGCGGCGACGCCGTGGTCGTCGAGCTGGCCTCGGCCGACCACTCGACCGACGCGGCCGCGCTGCTCGAGCGGGTGCCCGGCGTGGGTGAGGTCAGCGCGCACGGCACGGCGCTGCGGGCGCGGGTGGACCACGGTGCGAGCGCCGTGCCCGCCGTCCTCGGCGCGTTGGACGAGGTCGGCCTCGCCGTCGCGTCCGTGACGGTTGCCCGGCCGTCGCTCGACGACGTTTATCTGCGCCACGTAGGCCGAAGCTTCGACAAGGAGGACACGAGATGACCACAGCCGCACCCACAGCCGAGCTGTTCGACCCACCGCGTGCCCGAGCAGGCACACAGGCGAACAGGTTGATCAGGCATTCGGGTTATCTCACCATGCGGTCGGTGCGCGCCCTGATCCGCCAGCCTGGCTACCTGGCGATCACCCTGGTACAGCCGATCATCTGGCTGCTGCTGTTCGGCCAGCTGTTCCGCTCGGTGATCCACATTCCGGGATTCGCCAGCTCGACCGGCGGCGGCTCGTACCTGGAGTTCCTGACGCCCGGCGTGATCATGATGACGGTGCTGTTCTCCAGCGCTTGGGCGGGCACCGTCTACATCGAGGACATGAACCGGGGCGTCATGGACCGGCTGCTCGCCTCGCAGGTATCCCGCGGCGCGATGATGGTGGGCACCCTCGCCTACCAGGCGATCACTACGGTGGTCCAGACGCTGATCACGTTCGGCATCGCGTACGCGACCGGCGCCCGATTCCCGGGCGGCTCCGGCGGCGTCGCGCTCACCCTGCTCGCGGCGGCGCTGCTGTCCGTGGTGTTCGCCGCGATGTCGAACGCGGTGGCGCTCCTGGTGCGCCAGCAGGAGGCGCTGATCGGCATCAGCCAGTTCATCAGCTTGCCGCTGTCGTTCCTGTCGTCGGCGTTCATGGTGATCGCGCTCGCGCCGGATTGGGTGCAGCAGATCGCCCACTACAACCCGATGGAGTGGGCCGTCGTGATCAGCCGGCAGGCGCTCTCGGCCGACCCGGACTGGGGAGCGGTGCTGCCGCGGCTGGGTTGGCTCGCCGTGGTCGCGATCGTCATGGCGTGGCTGGCCACCCGGGCGTTCCGCAGCTACCAGCGCTCGGCCTAACGTCAGGCGACTGACGCCGGGCCGAGCAGCGCCTTGAGGTCGCCCATCAAGCCGGCGGACGTGGTGACCCGGTAGCCGTCGCCGAGCTTGAGCCGGTGCCGCCGCTCGCCGTTGACGAGCTCGAGGTGCACCTCGGTGGTGCCGGGGTGCGCGGCCAGCACCTCGCGCAGCCGTTCCACCATCGGCGGCGTGCACCGGTTCGGCGGCACCGAGACCACGACCGGACCGCGTGCTCCGACCGCCAGGTCCGGGAGGGTCAGGGCGCTGACGATCAGCTTGACCGTGTCGTCGCGGGCATCGGCGCGCCCTTTGACGACCACCACGGCGTCTTCGGCGATGTTGATGCCAAACTGCGCGTAGGTGGCCGGGAAGAACAGCAGCTCGATCGACCCTTCGAGGTCTTCGAGCACCGCCTGTGCCCACGGCGCCCCCGCCTTGGTGACCCGGCGGCTCACCGAGGACAGGATGCCAGCGATGGTGACGGCTTGTCCCTCGGCTGCGCCGTCGGCGTACAGCGCGGCTATCGACAGCTCGGCCGAGGCCGCCAGCACCCGCTCGAGGCCGAGCAGCGGATGGTCGGAGACGTAGAGGCCCAGCATCTCGCGTTCGAAGGCGAGCAGGACGTTCTTGTCCCACTCGCCGTCCGGCACCACGACGGCGAAGACATCGGCAGCCCCGCCCGCGCCCGAGTCGACCCCGAACAGGTCGAATTGCCCGATCGCCTCGGCCTTCTTGGTCTCGACGACGGTGTCCAACGCTCGTTCGTGGATGTGGATCAGACCCCGCCGGGTGTGGCCGAGCGAGTCGAACGCGCCGGCCTTGATCAGTGCCTCGACGGTGCGCTTGTTGCAGACGACGGCGTCGACCTTGCGTAGGAAGTCGGCGAAGTCGACGAACTCGCCCTTCTCCTTGCGCGAAGCCACGATCGATGCGACGACGTTGGCGCCGACATTGCGCACCGCGCCGAGCCCGAAGCGGATGTCCTTGCCGGTCGGCGTGAAGTCCGCCGCCGAGGAGTTTACGTCTGGCGGTAGGACGCTGATGCCCATGCGGCGGCATTCGGCCAGGTAGATCGCCGAGCGGTCCTTGTCGTCCTTCATCGAGGTGAGTAGCCCTGCCATGTACTCGGCCGGGTAGTTCGCCTTGAGGTAGGCCGTCCAGTACGAGATCACGCCGTAGGCAGCCGAGTGCGCCTTGTTGAACGCGTAGTCGGAGAACGGGACGAGGATCTCCCACAACGTCCTGACCGCATCGGCCGAGTAGCCGCGGTCCCTCATGCCCGAGCTGAACGTCTCGAACTGGGCGTCCAGCTCGGCCTTCTTCTTCTTGCCCATCGCCCGCCGCAGCAGGTCTGCGGCACCGATCGAGTAGCCGGCCACTTTCTGCGCGATCGCGATGACCTGCTCCTGGTAGACGATCAGCCCGTAGGTGTCGTCGAGGATGTCGGCCAGCGGCTCGGCCAGCTCGGGATGGATCGGCTTGACCTGCTTGCGGCCGTTCTTGCGGTCGGCGTACTCGTTGTGCGAGTTGGCGCCCATCGGCCCGGGCCGGTATAGCGCGCCGACGGCGGAGATGTCCTCGAAGTTGTCGGGACGCATGCTGCGCAGCAGCGCCCGCATCGGGCCGCCGTCTAGCTGGAACACGCCGAGCGTGTCGCCGCGTGCCAGCAGCTCATAGGTCGCGGCGTTGTCGAGCGGCAGGTCCTCTAAGACGACCTTCTCGCCGCGGTTAGCCTCAATGTTGCGCAGCGCGTCGTCGAGCACGGTCAGGTTGCGCAGCCCGAGGAAGTCCATCTTGATCAGGCCGAGCTTCTCGCACGTCGGGTAGTCGAACTGCGTGATGATCGCGCCGTCCTGCTCGCGCTTCATGATCGGGATGAGGTCGAGCAGCGGCTCCGAGGACATGATCACGCCGGCGGCGTGCACGCCCCACTGCCGCTTGAGGCCCTCCAGCCCCTTCGCGGTGTCGACGACGCGCTTGATCTCAGGGTCGGACTCGTACAGCGCTCGGAACTCGCCGCCCTCGCCGTAGCGGTCATTCGTCGAGTCGAAGATCTTGGCCAGCGGGACGTCCTTGCCCATCACCGGTGGCGGCATGACCTTGGTGATCTTGTCGCCCATCGAGAACGGGTAGCCCAGCACGCGGGCGGCGTCCTTCACGGCCTGCTTGGCCTTGATGGTGCCGTAGGTGACGATCTGCGCGACGCGGTCATCGCCGTACTTGTCGCTGACGTAGCGGATGACGTCGCCGCGCCCGCGCTCGTCGAAGTCCACGTCGAAGTCGGGCATCGACACGCGGTCGGGGTTGAGGAAGCGCTCGAAGATCAGCCCGTGCACCAGCGGGTCGAGGTCGGTGATGCGCATCGCGTACGCGGCGATCGAGCCGGCGCCCGAGCCACGGCCCGGGCCCACGCGGATGCCGTGCTCCTTGGCCCAGTTGATGAAGTCGGCGACCACCAGGAAGTAGCCCGGGAACCCCATCTGCACGATGACGCCGACCTCATAGTCAGCTCGCCGGCGCGCTTGCTCAGGTACGCCGTTCGGGTAGCGGCGCAGCAGGCCCTTCTCGACCTCCTTGACGAACCACGACTCCTCGGACTCGCCGTCGGGTACCGGGTAGCGCGGCAGGTAGTTGGCGCCCTCGGTGAAGCTCACCTCGCACTGTTCGGCAACGAGCAGCGTGTTGTCGCACGCTTCGCGCAACTCATGTTTGTCGGCCCACAGCGAACGCATCTCGGCCGGCGACTTGAGGTAGAAGTCGCGGGCGTCGAACTTCAACCGCTTCGGATCGGCCATCGTCTTGCCGCACTGCACGCAGAGCAGCACCTCGTGCGCATCGGCGTCTGCGGCGTGCGTGTAGTGCAGGTCGTTCGTGGCGATCATCGGAAGGTCCAGGTCGCGGCCGAGCCGCAGCAGGTCTTCGATCACCCGGGTCTCGACGTCCAGCCCGTGGTCCATCAGCTCGAGGTAGAAGTTTCCGGCGCCGAAGATGTCCCGGAACTCGGCGGCGCTCGCGCGAGCCTTCGTGTAGTCGCCGATGCGCAGCCAGGTCTGGATCTCCCCCGATGCGCAGCCCGTCGTGCCGATCAGCCCCTCGGCGTACTGGGCCAGCAGCTCACGGTCGGCGCGCGGCTTGTAGAAGAACCCCTCGATGCTGGACCGGGACGCCAGCCGGAACAGGTTGTGCAGGCCGGTGTTGTTTCGCGACAGCAGCGTCATGTGGGTGAACGCGCCGCCACCGGAGACGTCGTCGTCGCCACCGCTGGCCCACCGCACACGGGTGCGCTCGTAACGCGACGTTCCCGGCGTGAGGTAGGCCTCCATGCCGATGAGCGGCTTGACCCCGGCCCTGCGCGCCTTGGTGTAGAAGTCGTAGGCGCCGAATACGTTGCCGTGATCGGTCATGGCCAGGGCGGGCATGCCCATGCGGGCCACCTCGGCGAACAGCTCGTCGAGTCGCGCCGCGCCGTCGAGCATGGAGTACTCGGTGTGCGCGTGCAGGTGGACGAACGAGTCGGACCCTGTACCACTCACCGCGAGACCGACCCCTCTTTCGCGCGCTACGCGTCCCCGACGACGCCCACCGATTCTGCACCCTCCTCCCACGCGGTGACGGACCCCGCACCATCACCGCGTGTCTCCCACCCGCCCGCACCGTGGTGGACCGCCACCGCTCTTGCCTGGACGGTATCGGGCCGGACCGACACCGCCGGCCCCATGCGGTCGTCGGTGGCTGGTGGCACGGTATGGCTATGCCTGAGATCTCTCCGCAGAACTACGCGAAGCAGTGGTCGGACGACTCGCGCCCTGAGCTGCCGAAGGTCGGGGACGAGCGCAGCGTGCTGACCGCGTTCCTGGATTGGCACCGCGCCACCTTCGAGCTCAAGTGCTCCGGCGCGGCGCCGCAGCGGCTGTCCGAGCTGAGCGTCCCGCCGTCGCGGCTTACCCTGCACGGCCTGGCCCGGCACCTCGCGGGTGTCGAGCGGTGGTGGTTCGCGATCCAGTTCGCCGGTGAGGACGTCCCGATGCTGAACTACTCCGACGACGACCCCGATCAGGACTTCGAGCAACTCGACGGTGACGTCACCGAGGCGTTATCGGTTTGGCGCACCGAGTGCGCACATTCCCGCGAGATCGTCCATGCCACGCCGTCACTCGAGCAGACCGGCAAAGAGAAACGCACCGGCCAGCCCGTCTCGCTGCGGGTGATCTTGGTGAAGATGATCGCCGAGTATGCGCGGCACAACGGGCACGCCGACCTGCTCCGGGAGCGCCTCGACGGCGCCACCGGATATTAGCGGCGGGCATCTGGGTCTGCGGCCGAGTGAGTCGCGATGATGATTGGCGATGTCGCTGTCGAACAGGCCGGCGAACTGACCGTGGTCGACCTCCCGAAAGATCGGAAACGAGGTGGAGCGACCGCGTCCAGACCCCGGCGCACGGCTACCCGCTGCTCTCCCTCGGCGACGGTTCGACGCTGCGCGCCGCGGGCGGCTCGGTGCTCTACCTCGCCTCATCACCCTGCTCTTCCTGTTCCCGATCATCGCCAGCGTTGTCACGGACCCGCACTGGCAGCGGCTCCTACAACAGATCGGCCAAATTAGGCGCCCGGCCCGTATGCGTCGTGGTAGTTCCACCACTGGTATGGCGGGGTTTGGGGGTAGCCCTCCGGCGAGTCCTCCCAGTCCTCCTGGCGACCGAGCGCGGTGATGTCCAGATAGCTCCACGTGCTCCCCATCGCCTCATCGCCACGGCTGTTGACGAAATAGGTGCGAAACACGCGATCGTCGTCGCGGATGAAGGCGTTGGTGCCGTGCCACTCGTCCACACCGAAGTCGGCGTCAAAGCCGTCCGTCAACGTGTACCACGGGATCAACTCCCAGCCCGTCTGCGACTTCAGGCGCTCTATGTCCGCTTGCGGGGCCCGCGACACGAACGCCAGCGAGGTGTCCCGGGCATTCAGGTGCGCCGGATTCGCTACCTGGTCGGCGACGAACGAGCAGCCAACGCAGGCCCGCTGCGGGTACGCGCCGCCCTCAGCGTAGGTGGTGACCTCCGGCCCGTAGAAGGCGCGGTAGACGATCAGCTGGCGGCGGCCCTCGAATAGGTCCAGCAGGCTTACAGGCCCGTTCGGCCCGTCGAAGCGGTAGTCCTTCCCCACGGCCATCCATGGCATACGCCGGCGTTGGGCCGCCATCGCATCGCGCGCCCGGGTGAGCTCCTTCTCCTTCACCAGCAGCCGTTCCCGGGCCTCATCCCACTCAGCCGGGGAGACGATCGGCGGTGTCTTCATTCGCGGTTCCTCCTTCAGCCACTCGTTGACCGCCGCTGCCCCGTCTGTGATCAGCGTCCTGATCTGCTACTCGCCGTTCCGGGGCACGGCGCCAAGTCCCTACCGGTTCAGGTGCGCGTGTAGACCTGGATGGCAACGCCGTCACCGACCACCGTTGATGACGACCAGCTGCAGCCGCTTCTTGTCGGTGGTCGCGCCGAACAGCCGCTTGCCGCTGCCGAGCACGACCGGGAAGACCGTGCACGACGATGTCGCCGTCCTGCTCCTCCTTCAATTTCGTGATCTCGTCGACCATGTCGCCGGACAGCACGGTCGAGTTGGTCCACTCCGGGTCGCGCAGCGTCGACGACACGACGTACTTCGGCATGGTGTTGACCTTGTCAGCGAACTCCCCGTCGCGCTCGGGCCAAGCCGCCGCGAAGCCCTCGTAGGTCCGCCGGCCGAGCAACAATGCGGCGGAGCCCATCGTCTCATCCAGCTTGAACTGGTTGCCCTCCTCACCACGGTCGATCTCGAAGGTCCACCCACCATACCTGTAGTCCTCCCCGCCACCCGATGCCTCGATGACCCCGTCGAGCGAGATGAACTCGGTCACGATAATCCGGCCCAAGACATCCTCCTCGGTGCGACCCAATGCTGGTACGACGGACGGTCGATGTCACGAACCTTCAGCCGCCCCGTCGCCGCCCGCTGCCCGCCCCGGGCCTGCGCTTCTACTCGCCGGGCGACGTCAGCGCACGCACCACCCCAGTCGGCAGACCGGTGGTGACCGGCACGCACCGCAGTATCTACTGACGACGCGCCTCCCACCCCATCGTCGATGTGATCGGTCGTGCCGATCGCGCGGATCTGTCGCAATGCGGTACGCAGCGAAGACGCTGACGAGTCCGTGGCGTGTATCCGGGACACGGGCGTTGAGCAGCGCCCCGCCTCGGGGAGGGTTCCGAAACGGGGCGTGCGCCGCTGCCGATCGGCGGGCCTTGCGGCACCCCCCGTTGGACGCAAGACCTCCGCGGGTCGGCAGCGCTCAGAAACCTCGGTCCGGCCCTCGGTGGGCGTGGCCGAGGATCTTGATCATGTTCTTCTCGCTCGTCTGTATCGTGACCGGCCGCCTGCTCGCGTTGGTTGTGTTGCCTTGGCGAGGGGAGACGTCCAAAGACGTCGAGCTGGTTTCTGCTGCGACACGAGGTCGCCGTCCGTGTCGGCAGACACACCCTGGCTGCGACTCGAGCCGGCTGACCGGCGGCTGCTGGCTGCCGTAGCTGGCAGGCTACCAATGGTGTCGGAGCACAATCAGGCGTGGCCGGAGGAGCTGGGCGCGCACTCTCCGATCTGCCGATGACCACGGATGCGGTGGCCGGGATCCGCAGGCTGCTCGCCATGGCCGACAAAACGCGCCACCGACCTGGGGTGCCGGACAGAGCTAGCAGACCATCAAGCCGTCGGGCCTGCGGACGATGTCGAATGTGTGCCGCTCTTTATCGACCGAAGCCGGTGCCTCATTGCTGGGACCGGGGACCACGCGGATCGTCCGCGGGTCGTGCCCGAGTCCGGGAACGCCGCCGCGAAGTGCGAGGTCGCGCATGTACGCGCCGAGCGTCTGGCCAGCCGCGTGAGCGCGGTCCTGAACGATTGCCAGTTCCTCTTCCGACATCCGTACGCTCACCACCGCGGAGCGCTGCCGCTTCTCGGACTTGGCGGCGCGTCGGGGCTCGTCCCACTCCTGCGGGTCATCCAGCGCGTGGTCCAGCTCCGACTCGATCGGGTTCAGCTCAGCCATTTCGACTCCTCCGCAGGCGTACAGGTCCGGGCGGTGACCGGGCGCACCGATGATCGCACCTCGTCATACCTGCATGAGCTCAAGCGGGCTGACACTCTTCAGCGCCAGGTGTGCCTCATTGGCGTCGTCGGACTCCAGGCACTCCGCTTCCGACGGGTGCGCCATCCCAACTCCTCATCGTATAACCGTAGTCCATTGACGGTCATACCGTCTAGGAGTACGGTATGACACATCGACAAAGAGGAGCGTTCCATGAAGGTCACCGCCGTGTTGGCGAACCACGCCGAGGCGCAGAACAACCTGCTCTACGTCGCCGGCGCCGGAATCGACCGGTCCGTGATCCCCGCCGGTCTTCCAGCACCGTGGAACGTCTCGCTTGCCGTCGCGATCCTCGTCATGGTCCCGTGGACCCAGACCAACCAACAGCACACCCTCGACATTGCACTGATCGACGCCGACGGGCACGCCGTGCAGACACCAACAGGACCGGACACCTTCGCCCCGTTCACCGCGCAAATGGCATTCAACGTCGGCAGGCCACCGCTACTGGAAGTTGGCGAGGACCAGACCGTGGCGCTCGCAGTCAACGTGCCCATGCTGCCGCTGTCGGTGCTCGGCCAATACCGGTTCGTCGTCTCGATCGACGGAACGCCCATGGAGGAGCTGCCGTTTCGGCTGGTCAACCCGCCAGGGATGACAATCGGGAGCGGACCGACGTCACTGCCGCAGGCCTGACGTCCTGCCAGCCAACCAGCCAATCGTGCTCCACCGCGCCCACATATACCGCGCCGGACAGCGGTCGCAACACCGACGACCAGCGCCCGCCAGGCAGTCGCGATGGCTACCGTTTGGTCATGCTTGCGGGTTGGTACGAGCGGCCCGGACCCGCTGTGGATGTCCTACAGGTCGGGGAGATGGCCGACCCGGCGCCTGGCGCAGGCGAAGTGCGCGTGCGGCGCCTTCTCGGGCATCAATCCGGGCGACACGAAGAAACGTGCAGACTGGCTCGGGTACGGGATGCCTTTCCCACGCGTCGTGCCGCACAGCGACGGCTCGGGCGTCATCGACGCCTAGGCGACGGCGGGACCCGGGTCGCGTTGGTCAGCGTGTGTGGGCCTACGGCGCGCAGTCGTACCGCCCGTTCGGCACCGCCGCGCAACTGACAGTGGTGTCTGACGAGCAGGCCGTGCGGCTGCCGGCGGGGGTCAGCGACGATCTCGGTGCGTGCCTGGGCATCCCCGGTATCACCGCGCAGATCGGGTCTGCTGTCGCGCATAGCGTCGCGCTCGATCAGGCAGATCCGGCGGAGCAGATCCGCGCGCACGCCCCGGAAGGTGTGCATCGGATCATCGAGGTCGCCTTCTCCGACAACGCCGACCTCGACGCACGGCTGTCCGTGGTCGCACATAACGTGGGTGCGCGCAAAACCCAAGGCCGAGGAGCGTCATGACTACCCTGACCGACCGCCCAACACCGCGCTACTCGTCATCGACGTCCAGAACGACATGATGGCTGGCACGCACAACCGTGACGGTGTCATCGCCAATGTCGCCTTGCTGGTGGACAAGGCTAGAGCCGAGAATGTGCCCGTTGTCTGGGTGCAGCACTCCTCCGACGAGACGCCCAAAGGAAGCGACGGCTGGCAGTACGTTCCCGAGCTCACCCAGGAACAGGCCGAGCCGGTAATCCACAAGCGCTACGGCGACTCGTTCGACGACACCGATCTCGAGGCCATGCTTGCGCAGCGCAAGGTCGGGCGCCTGATCGTCACCGGGGCGCAGACCGACGAATGTATCCGGTCCACACTCCACGGAGCGATCGTGCGAGGCTACGACGCGACGCTGGTCAGCGATGCCCACACCACCGAAGACCTCCGCCAGTGGGGGGCCCCCACACCCGACAAGGTCATCGACCACACGAACCTCTACTGGCAGCACCACACCGCTCCCGGACGACACGCAGGGACGGTGAACACCGCTTCCGTCAACTTCGGCGAAGACCGCTCAAGACGCTCGTGGGGGCCGGAGCGGGGCAGCACCGCCGAGGTTGGACACGCCGCGGACAGGTCGTCACCGCGGGAGGAGCTCTGGATCGGTGAGGTAGCGCTGCAGGGTTGGGCCGACGGCTGCCGCAATGGTATCGATGTCCGCACTTGCCAGCGGTTCGAGGCCGAGCCCGTAGCGGCCCAGCGCAAGACCGATTAGGTGGGTGCCGGTGAGCTCGGCGCGCAGTTGCGCGTGCGGGAGCGCCAGGTGGTTGGAGATCGGCAGCATGGCCTCCCGGGTGACGACGCCGCGCAGGATGGCGGCTGCGGCGGGGTGGGTCAGCGCGGTGCGGATGAGGGCGAGCATGTGGTCACGGACCGTCGATGACTCCCACAGGCCGAGAAACGCGCGGATGAGGGCGTCCCCGACGCGGTCCGGGTCGGTGAACGCCGAGGCGAGCAGCGGGCCGGCGGCGCCGGGTAGTCGCACGGCCGCGGTGAGCAGGTCGTCCTTGGTGCCGTAGTAGTGGTGGACCAAGGCTGCGTCGACCCCGGCGCGTCGCGCGATGGCGCGGATGCTGGCCCGGTCGTAGCCCACCTCGGCGAACAGCGATCTGGCCGAGGTGAGGATCGCCGTCCGTGTGCCGGAGTCTCCCGGCGGGCGGCCCGGACGTGTCACCGTGGTGCTGCCGGGGCCACGAGGTCGACGAAGGCTTCTTCGAAGGTCGCCGGAACGGTGGCGAGCGTTGCGTCTACGCCGGCCGATCGCAGCACGGCGGCTACTTGCTGCTCGCCGGCGCCCATCACGTGCAGGGTGCGCCCGTGCAGCGACGCGGGCAGGCCGGCCGCGTCGAGGGCTTGGAACGCAGTGTCCCAACGTGTGGTCATGATCTGCAGCGCGTCGCGTCCGGCGATGATGTCCGCGACGGTCCCGGATACGATCACCCGCCCGGCCGTGAGCACGACGATCCGGTCGCAGTGCTCGACCTCCTCCATGTAGTGGGTACTGACGAGCACGCCGGCGCCGCGATCGGCGGCCGCGCGGATGGTGTCCCACAGTCGGCTGCGGGCCAGCGGGTCGACGCCCGAGGTCGGCTCGTCGAGCACGAACAGCGACGGGTGATGGCCGAGCGCAGCCGCGAACGCCAGCCGGCGGCGCAGGCCCAGCGGGAGGTCGCTCACCAGAGTGTTCGCCTCGACCCGCAGGCTGGGGTCGTCGTCCAGGGCCGCGTCGCGCGTGCGGTATGCGTCCGCGCTGAAGCGCAGGTTCTCGGCAACCGTCAGGTCCTCGTACAGGCCAAGACCCTGCGGCACGTAGCCGACCTTGCGGCGCGAGGCGCGGGACGGCGCTGCCCCGAACATCTCGACCCGGCCCTCGCTCGGTCGCAGCAGCCCGAGCACCAGCCGCATGAACGTGCTCTTGCCCGCGCCGTTGGCACCGAGCAGCCCCACCACCTCGCCAGCGGCGACGTGCAGGTCGATCGAGTCGTTCGCGGTGAAGCGGCCGAAGCGGACGGTGACGCCGACCGCGTCAACCAGGTTGGTCGGCGTCATGACAGGCCGCGTTCGAGTGCGGCGACGATGACGGCGTCCTCGAGGTCGACGCGCGCGGGCACGGTGTCCTGCGGCGCGTGGGCACCCGGCGGCAGCCACTCGTGCCAGCCGGCGCCGCGCCGCCAGGCCTGGTCGGTGTCGGGCCGCGTCCGGCTGGACAGGACCCGGCCGGGAAGGGTGGCGACGATCTCGTCGGGCGACCCCGAGCGCAGCGCGTGCCCGTCGTCGAGAACCAGCACGGTGGTGGCGCGTTCGGCCTCGTCGAGATACGCGGTGCTGAGCACGACTGCGGTGCCGGTCGACGCGGCACGCACGATGAGCCTGCTCAGCTCGGTGCGGCTGACCGGATCCACGCCCGTGCTGGGCTCGTCCAGCACGAGCAGCTTTGGCCCGTGCAGCATCGCCATCACCAGGCCGAGCTTCTGCCGCATGCCGCCGGACAGGTGCCCAGCGAGCCGGTCGGTGACCTGCGCCAGCCCGGCGGCGTCGAGCAGTTCGGCCTGCCGGTGCGGGTCGTGGGCGTGGTAGGCGGTGGCCGCGAAGGACAGGTTCTCGGCGACCGTCAAGTCCGCGTAGACACCGGACGCGGCGGAGCAATAGCCGAGCTGATTGGTCGGCGGCCGCCGGACCCTGCCCGAGTCGGGGCGGACGACGCCCACCAGCACCCTCAGCAACGTCGTCTTGCCGGCCCCGTCGCCACCGACAACGGCGGTGACGACGCCGGGGGCCGCGTCGAGGCTCACCTCGTCGAGCGCGACCCGGTCGCCGAAGCGCACGGTGACGCCAGAGATGCCCCAGCTCATGGCGCGACCGCGACGACCGGGTCAGGCTGTGCTGCCGATGCCGTTATGTTGGGTGCCAGATCTCGGCGGAAGCGGACGAGCGACAGCGTGAATGCGACGGCTCCGAGCACTGCCAGCATCAGCAGGGGGAACCACAGCGAGCTCAGCGGCGCCGCCCGCAGCATCACTCCCCGCGAGACGTCAACGAAGTACTTCAGCGGCAGCAGATAAGCGATCCAGCGCACGCCTGCGGCCATCGAAGAGACCGGGAAGATGAAGCCCGACAACAGGATCTGCGGCAGTAGCGTCATCATCGTCAACTGGATCGCCTGACCCTGGTTTTCTGATACCGACGAGATCAGCACGCCGATCGACAAGGTCACGAACAAGAACAGCAACGCACCGAGGACGAACACCGGGATCGACCCCCGGAACGGCACGTGGAACACCGCTAGCCCGACGGCCACCACGATCGCCGTGTCGATCGCCGCGATCAGGAAGTACGGGGCCACCTTGCCGACGAACACGTCACGAGGCCGGAACGGCATCACCGCCAGCTGCTCAAGCGTGCCTGACTGTCGCTCACGCACCACCCCGAGCGCGG
The DNA here is from genome assembly GCA_963839175.1 of uncultured Actinomycetota bacterium. Classification (GTDB taxonomy): domain Bacteria; phylum Actinomycetota; class Actinomycetes; order Mycobacteriales; family Jatrophihabitantaceae; genus CAWIUB01. The sequence goes on along the minus strand of CAWIUB010000030.1, from coordinate 1,868 downwards.
TGGCCAGCGTGCCGACGAACACCAGCAAGATCCCGATGATCCCCGGCACCATCACCGCCGAGGTCGCCAGCGTCGGGTTGAACAGGACGCTGACCTTGATCGGCTGGCCGGACTGGGCCACCACCTTGCTGATCGCCTGCGCATCGAACAGGCTCGTTCCGTCGACCAGCATCTGCGTCGAGGCCGGCGCGACCCCGGTCACGACAACGACCGCGTAGTCGCCGGTGCGAAGATCGGCGACCGCGCCCGCGCGATCTTCAGCCACCCGCACGCTCGATACGTCGAACAGTGACGGAAGGCGGGCGGCAGTCTGCTCAGCGAGCGGGCCGACCACCTTGGTCGGCACGGACTTCACGTCGAAGCTCGCGGCGTACCCGAACACGACGAGCAGCAGCAGCGGAATCAGCACCATCAACGCCACCAGACGACGGTCTCGCCGGACCTCCTGGAATTCCTTGACGACGATCGCCCACACGGCCCACTCCCTGGTTGATTTCTTCAACAGTTGATGAATACTCCGTGCCAGAGCCCTAGGGCAAGAGGACTTTCGTCCGACCGCGGGTCCGTGGCTGAGTTGGCCTAGCGATGCGGCGTGCACCTGCTGCTCGTGGTCGTGGTAACAAGAGGAATTCCCGAACCGACCGGCCCGGGCTACCATCGACCAGCACTAAGCAACACGACGTAGGCCAGCAAGTTCGCGGCATTCGGCAACCTGAATCACCCACGCCGAGCGGAGTCGTCATGCGCAAATTCGTGATAATGGGGATCCAGGGAAGTGGCAAGGGCACCCAGGCCAAACTGCTGGCCGAGGACCTCGACCTCGAGCACATCAGCGTCGGCGATGTGTTCAGGTGGAACGTGCAGCACCACACCAAGCTCGGTGCGCAGGTTCGACGCATCGTGTCGAGTGGCCGACTGGTCGGCGACGATTTGGCCGAGGAGGTGGTTCGACAGCGCCTCGCCGAACACGACTGGAACTACGGCTTCATCGTCGACGGGTTCCCGCGCAGCGCCCGGCAGGCGGAGTTCTTCCTGGAAAGCTACGACATCGACGGCGTGATCAACCTGAACCTCCCGGACGAGGAGGTCCAGCGCAGAGTCCTGGCACGCCGGCTGTGTTCCCAGTGCGGGCTCGACTACAACCTGATCGCCCATCGCCCGCAGGTCGAGGACGTCTGTGACGTGTGCGGCGGCAAGCTGGCCCCACGGGACGACGACAACCCCGAGGCGCTCGCGGTCCGGCTGACCGAGTACCACGAGCAGACGAAGCCGCTGATCGAGATCTTCCAGCGCAAGGAGTTCGTCGCGACGATCGACGCCACATTCCCGGTCCCCGACGTTCAGCACATGATCCGGCAGCACTTCTCGCTGCCGATCCGCGCCCAGGATCGTCAATAGGAATTGCCGAGTTTGCCCAAGCGCCTGGACCTACGGTCGGCGCGCCCCCTGCCCAGTCCGCAGTCTGCGTTCGGTGTGCGCGTTCGGGATCGTTTGCGCAGCGAGCAGGTGATCTGGTTCACGACTGTGGGTGCAGATGGCACGCCGCAGCCCAACCCGGTCTGGTTTGTCTGGGAGGAACCGGCTAGCAGCCTGCTGGTGTACAACCGTCCCGATGCACACCGACTGAGCCATATCCAGCGGCGCCCGCATGTGACGCTGCATTTCGACGGCAACGGTCACGGCGGCGATATCGTCGTCCTGAGCGGTGCTGCGGGACTGGCGCCGGGTGAGCCGGCTCCGCACGAACACCGCGGCTACCTGGACAAGTACCGGCGGGCGATGATCCGGGTCAGCGGCAGCCCCGAGGCGTTCAGCGCGTCCTACCCGATCGCGGTCCGCGTGGGGATCCGCCGCGTTCGCGGCTTCTG
>CAWIUB010000029.1:0-66114 GCA_963839175.1 uncultured Actinomycetota bacterium | reverse complement strand
ACCGGAGACCAAACCCGGCGACGCCGATGCGGCGCCAGCCCGCAGCACCGCCCCGCCCCCGCCGGCCAGCGCCACCGCCCCGGTCGCCGCCGCGGTACCGACACCCAGCAGCGCGCCACCGCCGCCGGAGCCCATCGCCGGCCGTGGACGGCGGGATCAGCCGCAACAGCGCCGGCAACGCCAGAATCGCCAGGATCAGCAGCGAATAGCCGCCCACCGTGCCGGCCAGGTCATGGCTGTTGCCGATCATCGCAAACGCCGCCGCGTAGATGATCGCCGCCACCAGCTTGTAGACGGTGAACGACAAGATCCAGCCCCACAGCCGCTTGAACCACCGAAACCCATCCCGGTGATCGACGCCCCGGCCGCGATCGGCAGCACCCCCACCAGCACCGCCAGGATCGCCCCGCGGACCACCATGATCCCGACCTGGATCAGCGAGGCGATCATCCCGAAAAACGCCAACAGGAACAGCAGCCCGCCGCCCACATCGGGCAGCGTGCCCAGCGACGCCAGCTCGTCGCCCACCGACTGGCCGTTGAACCCGGCATCCAGCACGTGCTGCGCGAACGCGTCACACGCCGACAGCAGCACCTCCAGAACACCGCGCCGGCGGCCGTCACCGCGACCATCATCAACAGCCCGCGCAGCACGTTCTGCATCGACTCGCTGTGATGCGCGGTCATCGCCAGCCGCGCCCCGGCGACGATCAACCCGACGATCGCGGCGAACGCCACCAACGGCCGGGTCAACCCATCCAGCGTCGACACCACCCCGCCGGGCGAGGTCAGATCCGGCTCCGGCACATGGATCCAGAAGGTCATCAACACCTTCATCACGTCCGCCAGCCCCTTGGCGAACGCATCCACCACCGCCTGGAACGCGCTACCCGCGACGGACTTGTAGCCGAACCCAGTGCCTTGCCTTGCGGCGCACACTGCGGGCTGAATAAGACAGAGCGGATTTGGCCGGTCGGGCACCGCCATTACGCACCACCCCAAGCGATGAAGCCGACGAGTGAGTCGATCTGCTGGGTGTTCGATGCGCCGCCGTTGGCGGCAAGCACGAGCCGCCAATCGTCGATAACCCGAGAGACGCGCTCATTGCTGACTTGCAGCGTGCCGCTCGCGTCCCGGGTGACGATCTTGCGTAACCGCATCCGACGGTGAGTAAGAGACAAATTGAAAGGCGACGATCTGGGTGTACGTACCGGCAGGGGCTGGGCTCTCACCTTGGGGCGCGGCGGAGCGGGGCGAATCCATGCGTTCCTGCCGGATCCCGGGGCAAGCATCGACTGCGCCACGGCGCGCCACTGCGAGTCGGGAGCAAGGCCGTAGCGATACATGATGTTGGCCGTGGCGACGAGGGCCCCCACGGGAGTGTGGGCATATCCCGCGGCGATCGCGCCGTCCACGTGACTCGGGCCTGCTGAGGGCGACGAGGGCAGGGCGACGGATTGGTAGAGCGACCAGCTGATGACTGCTGGCGCGGCGGTGGGCACGGCCTGGTCGGCGGCGTGGGCTGGACAGTGACCCGGCCGTGCGGCGCGCCTGGCCGGATGTTGGCGTGGCTGCTTTCGGGCTGGCGTGGTGCCGGTTGGCGATCAGGAACGCGACCAGGACGACGATGAGCAGGATGACGGCGATGGCAGCGATGCCGGTCCACCGGCGACCGCCGAACCAGTCCTTGTCAGCCTGCGGGGGTTCCGGGGCGCGGTGTTGCTCGGTCATGTCGATCATTCGACACCTCCACTCGGGTCACTGTCAGCAGCCAGCCGGTTACACCAGCGCGCCGACGATGGTGGATGCCCCGCCGACGAGCAGGCAGCCGGCGGCCACCCCGCCGAGCCGGCCGACGTGTTCGTTGGTGCCGCGGTGGTAGGAGATGGCGAGCATCGCGCCGGTGACGATCAGCCCGATCAGGCACAGCCCGGCGGCGATCCACGCCGCCCAGGAGATGACCGTCTGGTATTTTCCAGCCCGGGCACGGGGGCCGGGTTGCCGTTGAAGTTGCCGGCGGCCACGACGATGCTGGGTGCGGGCGACGGCGACCACGGTGTCGGTCGGCTTGAGCATCGGGTCGGGCCAGGCCCGGCCCGCGTCCATCCCCCAGCACCGCGCGTCGGCGGCCTGCGAGTAGTGGGCCAGCGTGGTCCCCCCGGCGCCCCCGTGCGCGCCGAGGAAGAACCACGCCGGGCGCTGCAGCCCGGCCAGGTGCCGGCGGTGGGTGCCGAGCACCCGGTCCAGGGTGGGTGGCGTGAACAACCCAGGGGTCGGCTCCAGCAGCGTCCCGGACCCTCCCCCAGCGGCCGGGGACACGGGCGTTGCGGGGTGTCGACTGTGCACGGCGGTCCTTCCCTCACTCGGCCTGGTAGCTGGCCACCCGCCACACCCCGGCCACCGGGGCGAGGGTGAGGTGAGCGACCTGGATCGTGGTCGGCCCGCGCCAGCGGTCGCGGCCGATCGCGGTGACGTGCTGGATCACCTGCCGGTAGGCCGCGGTGGCGGTGTCGACCGGGTGTTCGTCGGTACCGAGCGTCGCGGTGACGTGCAGGTAGGCCCGGTGGCTGGCCCACAGCGCCCAGGCCGCGCCGGGTGAGGACACCGGCGGGTAGGCCTGCACCGCGGCGAGGAACCCGGGGGTCAGCCAGCCGCCCTGCCGACGGAGGGTGTCGTTCGGGTCGTTGTCCAGAGTGGTGTCCGACGACGCCACCGCCACCGCCGCCGCCACCGTCACCGCATCCACCCGGTGCCAGTTCACCGCCGCAGGAGCCGGCAGCGCGATCCCTGGCCTGCCGGTGCGGGTCGAGCGGGCCAGCGGCGAGCCGAACACCGCAGACGGCGACGCCGAGGAGGACGCGGCGGGGCTGGTCGGCGCGGCACAGCTGGCCACCAGCGGCAGTAATACCAGCAGCACCAGCAATGCAGGCAGCACCCGCCGGGTGAACAGTGCGGTCATGACAGCCTCGCCACCTGCCACTGCTGCGCCTGGTAGTACGGCGTGGTCAGGTCATCGATGCGGACCAGCGCGCCGGACTCCGGGGCGTCGACCATCTGGTTATTGCCGACGTAGATCCCGATGTGGTGCGACTCGATGATCGGCAGCCCCGGGTCGGTGAACGCGATCAGGTCCCCCGGCTGCATCGCGGTGCGGGCCACCCGGGTGCCCGCCTCGACCTCGGTCTGCCCGTAGTGCACCAGCCGCAACCGGCCACCCGAGGCCTGATAGGCGGCGTACATCACCAGCCCGGAGCAGTCGAACCCGACGGTGTGGCAGTCGTTCTGCGCCCCGTCCGGCCCGCACACGCCCAACGTCGGGCCGGTGTAGGAGCCGCCGATCCACGCGTACGGCACCCCGATCTGCGACTCCGCCGCCGCCACGATCTTCCCGCCCAAGCTGTTCCCGGCCACCTGCCCGGTGGTGTCCGCGTACTTCGCCGCGCCGGCGACGATCCGCGCCACGTACTCCGGGGTCTGCCCGTTGTTCGGGATCCCCCCGACGGCCAACACCGCACCGGGCCCGGCGTTGTACGCGGCCAGCATCAGCTGCGTCACCGTCAGACTCGCCGGCAACGTCCCCGCGTGCTGCGCCGCGGCCATCTGCGCGGCCAGCGCACAGTCAAACTTGCCCTGCGCCGGAATCGCCGCCGACGGGTCGAACGGCGACTGCCCCGGCAGCGACCACGACGGCCAGGTGGACGGCTCGAACTGGCTGATCCCCTCCGCCCCCGTCGACGACACCGCGTTCGGATCCCAGCCCGACTCCTGCTCAATCTGACTCGCGATGATCGACGGCGGCGCCGCCGCACACATCGACCCGGCCTGCAGCACCAGCGCCACGTACTGCGCCGGCACGCTGCCCGCCCGCAACCCGCTACCCAATCCCCCAGTTGCCGCACTAGCCGGGGTAGCTCCACCGGCCAGCACGACTGCAATCACGATCGGCACCGCGATCAGCGCGATCGCGGCCGCATAGACGGGGTAGCCAGCCCTCACATCGCCTACTAACTGCTAGTTAGATCAGATGGAGAGCACCGTAACCCATCGTTAGCCGATGGCCAAGTGTTTGACGCCCGTTGATTCTCGCGGCCTTCCCGTCCCACTAGCCTCTGACCAGGCGCGAGGTCCAAAGGAGCACGGGGTGGCGGGTGGCGAACACGATTCACCGTCGACGACGCTGGCCCAGCGGCTCGACCTGCTGTTCAAGACGGCCCACGCAGCGGGGCAGGAGGAGGACTCCTACCAGGACGTCGCCGAAGCCATCGCTCACGCAGGTGGGCCCACCGTCACCGGCACCTACCTATACATGCTCAGGACCGGTCGCCGCGCCAATCCGAGCGTGCCGCTTCTCCAAGCCCTGGCGAGATATTTCAAGGTGCCCGTCGCATACTTCCTCGACGAGGCCGTCGCCGACGAGCTGAGCAGTCAGCTTCGCCTGCTCTCAGCCATCCGCGACAGCGACATCCAGCAGCTCGCGCTGCGGTCTCATGGCCTGTCGCCCGAGAGCCGTGCAGCGCTGGCAGCCCTGATCGAGCGCCTCCGCGCCGCAGAAGGGCTCCCCGACGATGCATCCTGACGTAAGTCCGACAGCGGCGTGCTCAAACTGGTGCTTCACGTTTGCAGTGATCGGCCGAACCGGTCCAGCCGCACGACGACGAGCACGTCCTGCTGCGAGGCACCGAATGACTTCGTCGAGTTGTGCCTGGCACGTAGCGAGCCCGAGGCGGTAGGTGAAGATCCGCAGGCAGGCGGCTCGTTCGAGTTCGTCGACCTGCGGGGCGACGTCTTGCGGGCGCCCACCCAGCCGCCCTCAGGCGCGGGCGGCGGCCAGCCCGGCCCCGGTGGCGCTCGCGCACCAGCTGCCGCTCGAACTCCGCCAGCGCGCCCATGATCCCGAACAGCAGGCGGCCACCGGCGGTACTGAACGATTGCGATCACGACCGGCCAGTTGTAGGTCTCCCACCAAGAAGAGCTGCCACTGGCGCGGCCGCTGCCACAGGCCACCACTCGCGTGATCTTGACAGTCGGGCAACGTACGCCAGGCTGGCCCGTAAACGTCCGCTCATACAACGAGAAACGTCCGGAGATGCCGAATGGCGTGCGTTGCGACAGTGCATGGAGATCCGCCTGACGGCATGTTCATCCGACATGGACAGGCCGAAGTCGGTGCGGAATGCGCGTCGGGAGTCGCAGCCAGATCGCCGAATAGGTGTACAACCTGGTTTGTTGATCGGCCCATTCGCGCCGTCGTTATGTGCGGTCAGCACCTCACAGCTTGCAGGTAAGGCCGCCAGGCGCCCACGCGCGGAGCCATCGTGTCGCGATGCCGAAGGCATGGTTGTCCGTTCGGACTCAGCTGGTCCTGACGGGACGGAGTTCACCTGGCCGGGCGGTTCGCAGAGCCGCACGACGGTGACCACATGTCTCCTTGAGCGTGCAGGATCGGGTGAAGGCTGGGGCGTCGGCTGGCCAGGATGAGCTGGGGCCGTACAGGTATCAGGTGCCCATGCCGGGCGGGATGATGACCTGCTGCCGGTCGCGGGCGACGCACACGCCGTCCATGACGATGTAGACCTCGACGTAGTGGCTGCCGATATACGCGGTGTTCTCATAGCGGGTGGTGCCGCCGAGGACGACCTGCCCGCGAAGCTGACCGCGTTCCCGGGCCTCGCGCCCGGTGTTCTTCACCTTCCAGTACACCAAGTACGGCTCGGCGACGCTGCACTCGACGAGCGAGAAGTCGATGGTGCGGTTCTTCCCTACGCGGTCTCCGCGCCTGGGCAGGTCGTACGGCTTGAGCACCCCCGCCCGCCGCACGCGGCCGAGAAGACGTACCGACTCGGAGATCCGGATCGGGATGTTCTTGTCCTCGTCGATGAACTCCTCGCCCTTGGCATCGGCGCTGCGGGATCCGCTGGCGGTGATCTTGTCCAACGCGGTCGGAGCGCAGAAGCCGCTCCCAAACACCATCTGCCATGCCGCGAGGCTCTTGTTCCTGTCGGGCTCGTCGTAGGCCTCGCGGATCTTGCTGGCGTAGTAGTGGATCTGCTCGCGGAAGTTCGCGTAGCCCTCCTGGTCCCACCGCTCGCTGAAGTCCTGGCCGGTTCCGGCCGGGTCGTAGATCGGTGGCAGCAAGGGGCGAGCCTGCAGGTAGTCGTCGAGGTCCTCGACGATGTTGATCAGCGCCGTCGGGATGTCCCCGAAGTAGCCGTCGTCAAGGCTGGCATGCCAGGTCTGGACGCTCTCGCCGACGAGGATGGTGAGCAAAACGGACTTGATCGAAAACGTGGTCTTGCTGTCGCGCAGGTATTTCAGCATGCGCAGGATCGCGGGGAGCGAGTTCCCTCCGAGAACGTGTTCCGCCAGATCTCCGACCTGTTGGGACTTGACGCCGACCGATTGCTCGCCGCCGCCGGCCGCGTAGGCGAGGACGCCGAGCGCTACTTAAGGGCGAACCCGACCGCCGGGGTGTTGTTCCGACGGGTATCCGCCGCAGGCCTCCAGGAGGAGCAGCTGAAGCGGCTGCTCAACCAAGCCGAGAAGATGATCACCAGTCGCGACAAGGGTACGGACAAGTAGGACCATGCAGTGGTATCTCGGACCTGAGGGAGATCAGCGAATCTGGTACGAGTCAGACGAGATTGAGCAGATCGCGGCCGATGAGCTGCGGCGTGCCGGATTGATGCCTACGCCAGCCGCTCCCGAGACCGACCTCGAACAATTCATCGAGGTTCACCTCAAGCTCGACTTTCGCACTTATGCTGCGGCGTCTTCCCAGGCCAGCCGGAGGAGGCTGATTTCGCGTGGGGTGAGCGGTTGAGCTTGTTCTTGCCGATAGTGCGCGGCGATGATCACGCGGCGGAGTTTGGCGATCATGTCGGCGACCGATGGCTGGGCTTTGTCGCGGTACCAGGGGGCGAGGTCGCGGGCGGCGGTGACGTCGTCGGGCTGGTAGCCGGTGAGGGCGTACCAGCTGATCGCGACGCTGGTCACGATGAGGGTGAACGGCACGGTGCGTTGGACCGCGAGGGGTAGCCGGTTGCGGGCCTGCCCGACGCCGGTGGTCTGTTTGGCGTCTTCGATGGCGACCTCGATGCTCCAGCGCCCGGCGTAGCGTTCGATGAGCTGTGCTGGGTTGACGGTCAGGTCGGTGCTGATCAGCGCGATGGCGTAGCCGGTGGCGTCGGCTTTGTCGCGGACCAGCACGACCTGAACCTGCTGCGGGCCGAATACGCCGTACCACAGGCAGCGCAGGGCCGCGGCGTGCACGGTTGCGGTGGCGCCGTAGCGGTGCACCGCGGTCGCGGTGAACGCGGCGGCCGCGGCGAGGTCGGCCAGCGCGGGCAGCTGGCGGCCTTTGAGCCGCGGGCGGCCGCGGCGCCCGGTGCGCGGCGGGGCGAGCTGGTAGAGGGCGGCGTTGGCGCGCAGCCGGGTGGTCCAGGTGACCGCGGCGGGCAGGCCGCGCAGGGCGCGCCCGGCGTAGGCGCAGTCGGCGACCACGTGCAGGTGCCGGCCGGGCAGCGCGGCGGCCAGCTGGCAGACCAGCCGGCGGGCCAGGGCGAGCCGGGAGTCCTCGATCCCCTTGTGCACCAAGGCAAAGCACACCGGCAGGGCGACCGGCCGGTCCAGAAACGGCAGCCGCACCACGATCGCCGCGATCACCCAGTTGTTGCCGTAACCGACGGCCCGCTTGTCACGCGCCGACCCGTCATGGAACCAGGACGCGGCGTGCACCCGTGGCCCGCGGCGGTGAAACAGCGTGTCGTCGACCGCGACCGTCACCGGCTGATCATCGGCGACCAGCGCCGCGACGATCAGCCGGGCCAGCACCGCCGACAGTTCATCGACCGACCAGCGCGCGTGCGAGAAGAACCGGTGCGCGCGGTGATGCGACCACACCCGCGACAGCCGGGCGCCGACCAGCATCCCGCACACCGTGCGCCGTCCGGTCTGCGCGAGGAACCCGGCCGCCAGTGCGCAGAACACCGCGAAGCTCGGCGCGGTGAAACAGCCGCGGAACTCGCCCAACAGTCCGGCCAGCGACCCGGGCACTACAGTCGAGGCGCGGGGCGTCGGCGTGCCTACTACGGGAAGACACGCGCCGGCGCCCTCCTCCACCTCCGACCGCGCCGAATGGGGCGCGTCAGAGTGCCGCTGCGGGCACGCATGTGCCGTACGGGAAGACATGCAGTCACAGTGATCACTTCAGTCGCACCAGTCACGCAGGCACGCGGGGGCCAAGGTCAGCCGCCGGCCCGTTCGGACTTCAAGATCACCGGGCTGAAAGTGCGAAAGCCGAGCTCAAGGCACACCTCGATCAATACGCCGATCTGCCCGAGGGCGTACTGGGCCTCACCGACTTCCGGGCACGAGGCACGCCCAAGGTATCGATCAGCGCCGCCCTCACCGAGGCAGCCGACCGCGATGATCCGACGCCTGGGAGCGTCGGACGCTGGCGCGCGACCTTGGCGCATGAGGCGTCGCACATCTACCTGCATCGCTACCTATTCGACCCCGAGATGGTGCAGCTCTACGGAACAACTAGCGGCTACGTCGGTGCCACTCGCACCGACACGCTGCTGCGATGCCTGCATCGAGACGTCGCACCGCTCGCCAACCACGACATGGACATCACTCGCCGTCGCGGGGACTGGCGCGAGATCCAAGCCAACCGCGGCATGGCAGCGTTGCTGATGCCGAGCCGGACGTTTAAGCGCGTTGCATTCCAACAGATGACCCGGCTTGGTCTCAGCGTGGTCGGCCCAGGTTCGCCCGCCGCCGACGAACTCGCCACAGCGATCGCCGCCGCCTTCGCGGTATCAAGACAGGCGGCCGCCATCCGTCTTCGCACCGAAGGCGTGATAAGCGAGAGCTAGCCCCGGTCATTCAGGTCAGCCGTCGGGGTGAGCTTGCGTCGGAGAGATGATCTTGTTGGTGGTTTGGGTGTGCTTGGGCGTGGTTGTTCGCCCGGACCGTGATCCGGGGTTGTCCGTGAGATGTCGTCGGGACGGTGTGCGTCGGGTCAGGTTGCGGGTGTGGGCAGGGCGCGCAGTCGGTGGAAGGCGAGGGCGAGCGCTTGTGCCCAGGGCCAGGTGCGGTCGATCTTGAGCCGGAGTTTGCGGCCGCCGCGGACGAGTCGGGCGGCGACGTGCAGCAGTCGGTAGCGCAGTGCTTTCGGTTCGGCGCGGGCCAGGGCGGGGTCGTCGTGCAGCAGGATGGTTTGGGTCCAGGCGAGCAGGTCGATCGCGGTCAGGGTGCAGGCCAGCCAGGCGGCGTTGATCGCGAAGACGCGGGAGGGGAATCGGCCGAGGCCAGTGTCTTTGCCGGTGCGGATGCGGTCTTCGACTCTGGCGTGGCAGCGGTGCCGGGCGTCGAGGAAGGCGTGCTGACCAGCAACGGTGTCGGTGGCGAAGCAGGTGTAGCGCCAGCCGTCACGGCGCTCGATCAGGTCCAGCTGCGCACCGGGATGGGGGCGTTCGCGCCGGATGATGATGCGGGTGCCGGGTGGGTAGTCGGCCAGCGCGTCGGGCGGGAGGACGCCGGTCAGCTCAGCGATCGCGGCCGATTCGCGGGGGTCGCCGTCGATGTCGAGGGCGTCGGTCCAGGCGCGCTTGGGCAGCGCGGCGATGGCGGTGTGCTCGCGCGCCGTTACTGCCCAGCCGATGGAGAATTCGCTGTGCACGCCGGTGTCGCGCAGAGATCGGATTGGGCGAAAAACGCCTTCGAGGCGCCGGCGCCGTCGGCGCGGATCAGGATCGGGTAGCCGTGCCGCTGCTCGTCGGGGATCTGCGCCAACGCCTGATCGAGCAGCGCGATGTGGTCCGCGGCGGTGTTGCTGCCGGCGTTGCCGGGGCGCAGCATCCCGGCCAGGGCTTCGTTGGTGTTGTCGCAGAACGCCAACAGCGGGTGGTAGCCGAACGAATACCTGTTGACTGAACTAACGAGCGGGTCGGGCGTGGCGTTGACGGGCGAGCGAATGGTGCCGACTTACGTTCCGCGCTGTGGCCGATGTGCTTGGTGGAGAGCGTGATCTTGCGTCGTTGGTCGTGCCGAGGGCGGGGGCTGTCGTCGCGATCGATGACGTGTGGGAGCCGGTTCGGCTGCTCGACTCGAGCGGCGTTCCGGTCGGCGCGGTCCGGGCGTTCTTGCAGGACTTGCAGGCGGCGGGACGGTCCACGGCGACGCAGCGGTCGTATGCGATGGACTTGCTGCGGTGGTTCCGGTTCGGCTGGGCCATCGACGTCCAGTGGGATCACGCGACTCGGGTCGAGGCCCGCGATTTCTGCCGCTGGCTGTCGTTGCGGGACAAGCCTTCCCGGCCAGCAAGAGCTGCGGCTCGTGCCGTGCGTGGTCAGCCCAGCGCGGTGACCGGAAAGCCGGGACCGGGTGCTCGGTATGCGGCGGCGACGCGGGCGCATTCGGAGACGGTGCTGCGGGTGTTCTACGAGTTCCATCGCGACGCCGGGACCGGGCCGATGGTCAATCCGTTCCCGCTGGCGCGGGAGCGCCGGGGTGGGCGGCCGAACGAGCACCACAACCCGATGGAGCCGTTCCGCTTGGAGCGGGTGGGGCTGTATCGGCCGCGGGTGCCGAAGCGGATCCCGCGCTGCATCCCGGACGAGTTGTTCAACCAGTTGTTCGCCGAGCTCGGCTCGCACCGGGATCGGGCTTTGGTCGCGTTGTGGGTCTCGACCGGCGCGCGGGCATCGGAGCTGCTCGGCGCCCGGTGCGGGGATGTCGACCCGGGCCAGCAACTGGTCACCGTGGTCCGCAAGGGCAGCCGCGCGGTGCAGCCGCTGCCGGCCTCGCCGGATGCGTTCGTGTGGCTGCGGCTTTACCAGACGACGCTGCGCGACGCGGCGCCATCCGGTCGCTACGATCCGCTGTGGCTGACGCTGCGTCGCCCATGGCGGCCGTTGAGCTATCCGGCAGCGCGGGCCATGTTCGGTCGCGCGGGCGGCGCGTTGGGCGCGAACTGGACCCTGCACGACCTGCGCCATACCGCCGCGTATCGGATGGCCCGCGATCCGCTGGTGCCGTTGACCGACGTGCAGTGGGTCCTCGGACATGCCCAGTTGTCCACCACGCAGATCTACCTCACCCCGATGCCGGGCGACGTGATCGCCGGGATGCTCGCGCACCATCGCCGCGGCGAGCAGACCCGTGAGGCTCGGCGGGTTGATCCTGGCACCGTGGCGGCCGGCGCGGTCCCAGACGGCTATCGCCGTGAGACGCTGGACGTGCTGTTCGCGGGCCGGTCCCGATGACCGCCACGGTCCTGACCGCTACGGCCGCTGCGGCCGCTGCGGCGCCGGCTGCCGGTGTGGTCGAGGTCGGCCCGGACATGCAGGAACTGTGGCGCTCCTACCCGCCGCGGGTCTGCGCGCCGCGGTGGCGGTCGACCGAACTGTCCACCGAGGCGGTGCTCGCGCGGCTGCTCACCGCGCCGTTCACCGCCGACATCGAGAACAACCGCGAAGCGCTGCAGCGGCGCCGACGAGGCCTGGGACGGGTGTTGGGCTGGCTGGGCGACCAGCCCGGCGACACGTGGCAGGCTCGGTGGCTGGCCAGCGGCGCGGACGCGATGGGCAACGCCGGATGGTGGCCGCCGGTGCTCGCGTGGGTCCGGCCACGGCGAGCAGGCGACGGAGTGACCGTGACGAGCAACCTGCGGGTCTGCGCGCAGATACTCGTCTCCGCCGACGTGATCCGCCCCGGCCTGGACTGGGTGCTGACTCCACGCGCGCCGCAGAATCTGGTCGCCTTGATGGCCCAGCTGCGCGACCCCGCTGGCTTCGCCGAACTCGCGGCACTATGCGACGCGTCCCCCGCTGGGCGGACGATGAAGACCGCCGCGCTGCGCCGTGCGGCGACAATCCTCGCCGTCAAGGGCGGCAGCCTGCGCGAGATCACCGTCGGGGACTGCCTGGAATTGTCGGCCGCGGTCGATGGCCGGTCGGTGCGCCGCAATGCGGCGATGGGGTTCTACCAGTTGCTGCACACGATGGGCGTGTTCGGCCCGGACGCGCCGTCGCGGATTCGGGTGTTCGCCACCACCGGCCAGCTCAGCCCGGCGCAGCTCATCGACCGGTACGGCATCGAATGCCGGCCGGTGCGCGACGTGCTCGTCGCCTACCTGCAGGAACGCCAGCCGATGCTCGACCACACCAGCCTGGCCAGTCTCGCCGCTGCTCTGGGTGGGTTGTTCTGGCGCGACCTGGAACGCCACCACCCGGGCATCGACTCGCTGCACCTGCACCCCGACGTCGCCGCCGCGTGGAAGCAACGCGTGATGATCAAGACCCGGCGGGTCGTCGGCCAGGACGGCCACGTCAGCCAGGTGCGGGAACGACGCGCGGGCGGGCTGCACAACCTCGCCGGCGTCCGCGCGTTCTACCTCGACATCGCCCAGTGGGCGATGGAAGAACCGAGCCGGTGGGGACCCTGGGCCGCGCCGTGCCCGATCCGCGCCGAGGACCTGGCCCGCCAGAAGGAACTACGCTCCCGCAAATCACGCATGGACCAGCGCACCCGCGAACGGCTGCCCGTCCTGCCGCTGCTCGTGCGGCACGTGCACACCCTCCGAAGCGACGCCGCCGCCCGCCTGCAGGCCGCCCACGACACCACTTCCGGCGCGACGTTCACCGCAGCCGGCGGCGAACTGCGCCGCAGCACAACCGGCGACGAATCCTCCCGGATCTGGGCCGAACATCCCGACGGCGACGGCAAGCGCCGCGACCTGACCGGCGAGGAAGACCGCGCGTTCTGGACCTGGGCCGCCGTGGAAACACTGCGACACACAGGGATCCGCACCGAGGAACTCACCGAACTGTCCCACCACAGCCTGATCCACTACACGCTGCCCGGCACCGGCGAGCTCGTGCCGCTGCTGCAGATCGCGCCGTCGAAAACCGACACCGAACGGCTGCTCGTCGTCAGCCCGGAACTCGCCGACGTCCTGGCCGCCATCATCACCCGCATCCGGCAACCCGACGGCGGCGTCGCCTGCGTCACCTCCTACGACTCCCACGAACGGACCTGGAACCCGCCGATGCCGCTGCTGTTCCAGCGCCGGTTCAGCATCGAGCAGCGCGCCATCCCCGGCGGCACAATCCGGGACTGGCTCAACCGTGCCTTCGACGGAACCGGCATCACCGACGCCGCCGGGCAGCCTCTGCGGTTCACCCCGCACGACTTCCGCCGCCTGTTCATCACCGACGCCGTGCTGCACGGCATGCCCCCACACATCGCCCAACTCGTCGCCGGCCACCGCGACATCAACACCACCATGGGCTACAAGGCCGTCTATCCCGAGGAAGTCATCAACGGGCACCGCGCGTTCATCGCCCGCCGCCGAGGCATGCGCCCGAGCGAGGAATACCGCACCCCGACCGACGAAGAATGGGAGGAATTCCTCGGCCACTTCGAACGCCGCAAACTCGCCCTCGGCACGTGCGGCCGCTCCTACGCCACGCCGTGCATCCATGAACACAGTTGCTTGCGATGCCCGCTCCTGCGGCCGGACCCAGCCGAACGAGACCGGCTCGTCGAGATCCGCGACAACCTCATCGCACGCACCGCCGAAGCGCGCCGCGAAGGATGGCTCGGCGAAGTCGAAGGACTGCAGATCAGCCTCGAGGCCACCCGCCAGAAACTCGACCACGTCGATCAGATCACCAACCACCGCCGCAGCGTCCCACTCGGCATGCCCACCTTCAGCGACTCCGCCGGACGCACCCTGACCGGCCGGACAACACTGAGCTGATCGCACCCAACCGTCACCCGATGTCCGATTTGTCTAGTGCAGAGAATGCTTCCACGTCGCTGCCGGCGTTCCCTTCTCCGAGTGCGTGACCACGATCGTCGCGTCGATGTCGATCGTCAACCCGGCCGACAGATCCGGGCCGGCACCGGCCGCCCACGCCCGCTCCCGCGCCTCGGCCCGCACCGCCTGCAGCCGGCAAATGCGGCTCGTCGACCCGATCCACGCACCGCCACGCCGTCGGGTCCGAGGCCACCGAGCCGAACAGCTTGTCCTGGTCGCGCAACGTCGCCAGGTGCGCCAGCGCATCACCGCCGTCGGCGATCACCACCGCGAGATCGGCCAACACACGGCCCGGCAGGTGAACCGCCGGCACTGCCTTGTACGTGTCCAACAGCGCAGCGGTCCAGCCCGCGGCCAGACCCGTCTCGACAGTGAGTTCCCGCAACAACGCCACCCCGGCCCGCGACACCAGCCCGGTGCCGTCCGCGCTGACCTTGACCCGCCTGGACCGCCGGATACGCTTCACCTACGGAGTGCCTTCCTGTCTTGGGTTGTTGGACCGTCGCAAGCCCAATTTTCCCTTACAGGACAGGCACTTCCGGCTTCCCAGACGCCGTATCTCTCAACTTCAGTGAAATAGCGAGGCTAGAGGGGCGGATGCGCCAGGACGACGATGGCTGGTTGATCGAGGTCAACACCAATCGTTCGCTGACAACTCAGCGATTCAGCGTTGGGCACGAACTTGGGCACAGGACGATGGGTCATCGAGGGTGCGGCACGGACGCTAAGCAGGAGCGGGAGGCCAACGTGTTCGCTGCTGAGTTGCTGATACCGCTGTCGCTACTGAAGAAGGCGATCGGCAAACATCGGTCGCTCGGCGAGCTGGCTCGGCTCTTTCAGGTTTCCAAAGAGGCGATGCAAATCAAGCTGCAGGAACAGGGGATGCTGCTGAAGCTCGCAAGCTTCGACTAGGCCAAGAACTCCCCCATCGTCTCGGCGACCCGGCGGACATACAGATCCACCTGTCGCGCGGTGGCCTCCTCATCGACCGCGGCCACGTCCCGCTGGAGGTCGCGTCGTCGGTCGAAGGAGCTCACACCCTTACGAGTGCGCCCGAATACGGGACCACCCGCGGACTCATATACCGCCAAGTGGGCGCGCGCCATTTGCCGCAGGGGCTCCTTGAGCACACCCAGCCTATGCAGCCCCAGCGCGACCAGCAGCGCGCCGAGGCGCTCGGCGTCGACAGTGTGCAGGTCGAGCCGGCTCGCCTCGAGATCTTCCACCCGCTCAGGCCGCCAGGACGATCGGCGGGAGATCTCCTCCACGTCGATGCCCATGGCCTCGCGCCGGCGGCGCAGCAACTCACCGACGCTGCGTCCGTGCGCCAGCCGCGCGAGAAACGCCTCCCGACGTGTACGGAGCTCCTCCTCGCCGACGCCGCTAGAGGAATCGGAGAACGTCTCCAATGCCTCCTCGAAGTGGGGCGGGGGGTTCAGTGCGTCACTGAACGCGGCGTTCAACGCCTCAGTTGCCTTGGTCAGTTCGTCGTCCTCCTCCTTGGCGCTCATCAGGCACCCGCCTCGTCGGAGCCAGCCCCATCGCCCTCCAGCCTGCGAGTGAATTCCTTCACTGCTCGGCGCAAGAGCGAGTCCATGGCGCTACTGCTCCTACCAATGTCGCGCCCAACGATCGCGATCCGCCCCTTTACGGGGGGCGTGCGCACGTACACCTCGACGAGGGCGCGGGCCTGATCGGCGGGCATGGCCCTGAGTATGGCCGTAATCCGCGCCGCTGACTCACGCCGGATCACTTCATCCTCGGGGCTACCCGCCACGAAGGCTGGGCCGGCCTCCAGCCGGTCCACATACGGCGCCCGCTGGTCTTCGTCGTCGAGGTGGATGTGCCCCTTGTCCCGAACTCCGTAATCGATCGCACTACCGACGATGCCGTTCATCCGGGCTCTGCCTCTCCAGATGATCCAGGTGGGAAGCGCGCCCTTGCCCGGGTCGTACTGATCGATCCGATCGAAGGCTGAGGCGAAGGCCTCACCGGTGAGCTCGTCCACCAGATCGCGGAGCTCGGGGTCCGGGACTGGTCCTCCGGCCTCGCTGTTGGCCCAACGGGCGAGCTGCAGCAGGGTGCCGAAGACGTAGTCGTAGTAGATCGACCACATCTCGCCCTGCGCGATGGGCTCCCGTTGTCGCAGAAGCGGTAGCAGTGGCTTCCAGCGGTCGTCGCTCACTCAGGGCCGACCCGTGTCATCGAGGCAAGATCGCTCATCCTGAAGGGATTATTGCCTCGACCCCGCGTTCTCCGTCGCGACTGCCAAGACGCCGACCCGTCCTGTGTCCGTCGTTGTGCGTTGCAGTCTCCGTTGACCACCGTGGACACGGGTCGGCTGGCAGCGGCGCGGGACGCGATGCGCTGGCCATCGGGGCAGCCGTCTGCCCGTCGCCGAGGGCCCGCCTGGACGGGCGTCCGCCGGTACCCTACCCTCCGTGCCCGACCCGAAGGATGACTACCTCGCGCGCGAGGCCAAGGCGCGGATCAACATCGACCGGCAGCTCGAGGCCGCCGGCTGGGTCGTCCAGCACGCCGACCGGGCCAACGTCACCGCCGGGCCCGGGGTGGCGGTCCGGGAGTTCGTGCTGGAGAAGGGGCACGGGCGGGTCGACTACCTCCTCTTCCTCAACGGCCAGCCCGCCGGCGTGATCGAGGCCAAGCCCGAGGGCACGCACGCTGGTTGAGGTGGAGCACCAGAGCGGCAAGTACGTCGACGGGCTACCCGACTGGATCAAGCCGCCGGTGTATCCCGCTGCCCTTCATCTACGAGTCCACCGGCACGGAGACCCGCTTCACCAACGGCTACGACCCCGATGCCCGCAGCCGGCGGGTGTTCACCTTCCACCGGCCCGAGACGCTCGCGGAGTGGGCGCGGCAGATCGGCGCGAACCCTGAGGCACGCCGACCTTCCGGGCACGGCTGACGGACCATGCCCGCGCTCGACAACCCCCGGCTCTGGGACGTGCAGGCCACCGCGATCCGCAACCTCGAGGAGTCGCTCCGCGCCGACCGCCCGCGGGCGCTCATCCAGATGGCGACGGGCTCGGGCAAAACCTTCACCGCAGCCAACATCTCCTACCGGCTGATCAAGCACGCCGACGCCAAGCGGATCCTCTTCCTCGTCGACCGGTCGAACCTCGGCAAGCAGACCAAGCTCGAGTTCGCCAAGTTCGCCATCGCCGACACCCAGCGGAAGTTCGCCGCCGAGTACAACGTCCAGCACCTCACGTCAAACACGATCGACACGACCTCGCGGGTCTGCATCTCAACGGTCCAGCGGATCTACTCCATCCTCAAGGGCGAGCCGGAGATGGACCCGGAGCTCGACGAGCACTCGATCTACGAGCTTCCGGTGTCCGAGCCTGCCCCGGTCGAGTACAACCCGGCGCTGCCGCCGGAGGCCTTCGACGTCGTGATCATCGACGAGTGCCACCGTTCGATCTACGGGCTGTGGCGGCAGGTGCTCGAGTACTTCGACGCCCACCTCATCGGCCTGACCGCGACGCCGACCAAGCAGACCTTCGGCTTCTTCCGGCAGAACCTCGTGATGGAGTACTCGCACGAGATGGCGGTCGCTGACGGGGTCAACGTCGACTTCACCGTCTACAAGATCGAGACCGCGATCACCGAAGCAGGGCAGCGTCATCGACGCCGGGGACTGGGCGGGCTTCCGCGACCGGCACACGCGCCAGGTGCGCTGGGAGGCAGTGGACGAGCCGGTCGAGTACACGCCAGCGCAGCTCGACCGCGCCGTCGTCGCCGAGGACCAGATCCGCACCGTGATCTCCAGACGTTCAAGGACAAGCTGTTCACCGAGCTGTTCCCGGGCCGCAAGACCGTGCCCAAGACCCTGATCTTCGCCAAGGACGACTCGCACGCCGACGACATCGTGCAGATCGTCCGCGAGGTATTCGGCAAGGGCAACGAGTTCGCCACCAAGATCACCTACCGGACCCACGACGGCAAGCCGGAGGACCTGCTCCAGGCGTTCCGCAACTCGATGAACCCGCGCATCGTGGTGACGGTCGACATGATCGCGACCGGCACCGACGTCAAGCCGCTGGAGTGCCTGCTCTTCATGCGCTCGGTGAAGAGCCGGACCTACTTCGAGCAGATGATCGGCCGCGGCGTACGGATCATCGATGACACGGACTTCCAGGCGGTCACCGACGACGCCAAGCAGCAAGGATCGGTTCATCGTGGTCGACGCGGTGGGCGTCACCGACACGCCGCTGATCGAGACCATGCAGCCGCTGGAGCGCAAGCCGAACCAGAGCCTGCAGGCCCTGTTCAAGCTCGTGGGGTTCGGCAACAAGGATCCCGAGGTGGCCTCCACCATCGCCGGCCGACTGGCCCGCCTCGACAAGCGCCTCACCAAAGATGACCGCGAGACGCTGACGGCGCTCGCCGGCGGCACCGACCTGGGCACGATCGCCCACCGCATCGTCGAGGCGCTCGACCCGGACCACCAGCTCGGCCGCGGCCCGGGCAACCGGTGCGTCAGAGGACGATACTGCGGCGGTCGCTCAAGCTGCGACGACGCCTGATCGGCGAGGCGCTGGCACCACTCGCGTCCAATCCGGACCTCCGCAACGCGATCGTCGACGTGCGCAAGTCCTACGAGCAGACCATCGATGAGGTGTCAAAGGACACAGTGCTGTTTGCCGGCCACTCCGAAGAGGGCCGCGAGAAGGCAGCGGCGATGGTCGCGTCGTTCAAGGAGTACATCGAGGAGCACAAGGACGACATCCGAGCGCTCCAGATCCTCTACAGCCGCCCTTACCATGAGCGGCTGACGTTCGCCGAGATCAAGGAACTCGCTCAGGGCAATCGAACGACCGCCACGGCAGTGGACGCCCGAGAAGCTCTGGCGAGCCTACGAGCTGCTCGACCAATCCAAGGTCCGCGGATCCGGGCGGCGGATGCTCACCGACATTGTGTCGCTGGTGCGGTATACCCTCGGTCAGGACGATGAGCTGGTCCCTTTCCGCGACCAGGTCGAGGAGCGCTTCGCGAGCTGGCTGGCAACACAGGAGCAGCGGGGTGTGTCGTTCACGCCGGATCAGCTGCAATGGCTGACATGGATGAAGGAGAACGTCGCCAGCGAAATAGGAATCGGTCCCGAGTCATTCGAGTACACGCCGTTTGTGGAGCACGGTGGTATCGGGAAGGCTGCGCAAGTATTTGGCGACCGATTGTCGCCGCTGATGGCTGAGCTGACCGAGGTCCTCGCGGCATGACCGACCTACCTCCTGGGTGGGAGGCAACGACCACAGATGCTCTCCTTGAGTTTGTAACGAGTGGTTCAAGGGGCTGGGCGCGTTACTACAACAACTGCGGCGCGCTTTTCATTCGCGTCGGAAACTTGGGCGCTTCCGGGTTCTTCGTGGGTCGGGTCTGGGTGTGACGGGCGCTTGGCGGCAGGATCTGTCGCATGCGCGACACCGAGTTGTACCGCCATCTGCTGGGGTTGGTCGCGCCGTGGGAGGTTGATCGCGTCGAGCTGTCGGCCCCCGGCGGGCGGGTGGACGTGTGGGTCGGGCATCCGGGCCGGACGCGGTTCGCGTGCCCGGACTGCGAGCGGGAGCTGGCGGTCTACGACCACGCCGAGGAGCGGGCTTGGCGGCATCTGGACTCGTGTGCGTTCTTGACGTTCCTGCACGCCCGCCCGCCGCGGGTCGAGTGCCCCGAGCACGGGGTGCGGCAGGTGCGGCTGCCGTGGGCTGAGCCGCACGCACGGTTCACCGTGTTGTTCGAGCGGCTGGCCATCGACGCCCCCTGCGACGTGGCCTCCGCGGCCGGGTTGCTGCGGGTCAGCTGGGATGAGGCGTGGCACCTGATGGACCGCGCGGTGGCCCGGGGCCTGACCGCGAAACCACTGACCGCCCCGGCGCATGTCGGGGTCGATGAGAAGGCGGCCGGGCGGGGACAGGACTACATCACCGTGGTCGCCGACCTGGACACCGGCACCGTGGACTACATCGCCGACGAGCGACGCCAGGCCAGCCTGGACGGCTACTTCGAGAAGTTCACGCCCGAGCAGCTGGCCGGCATTCAGGCGGTCGCGATGGACATGTGGGAGCCGTTCGCCAACTCGGTGCGCGCGCACCTGACCGACCCGGACGACAAGATCGTGTTCGACCGGTACCACCTGATGGGCTACCTCACCGGCGCGGTGGACACCGTCCGCAAGCAAGAGAACCGGGCGCTGGTCGCGGCCGGTGACAAGAGCCTGGCCGGTTCGAAGTACCTCTGGCTGTACTCGGCCGAGAACCTGCCCGACCGTCACGCCGACCGGTTCGCCACGCTGCAGGCCGGCGACCTGCGCACCGCGCGGGCGTGGGCGATCAAGGAGAGCCTGCGGCACTTCTGGTCCTATAAGCGCCGCGGCTGGGCGGCCAAGCACTTCAACCGCTGGTACTTCTGGGCCACCCACTGCCGGCTCAAACCGATCATCGACGCGGCTAAGACACTCAAACGTCACCAGGCGGGGCTGCTGTCCTACTTCGCCCACCGGATCACCAACGCCGGCGCCGAAGGCCTCAACTCCCGCATCCAGGCGATCAGAGTCTCAGCGCGTGGCTACCGCAACCGCGAGCACTTCAAGACCGCGATCTACTTCCACCTCGGTGGCCTACAGCTCTACCCGGCCACACCATGACCCACGGACTTCCCGGAAGCGCCGAAACTTGCAGCGCGGATCAATTGTTCCAGACCTTGCAGACGCTCAGCGCGTCTCGCCACCTGAAGGCGCTGAAGGCCTCCGCACCCGCATCGAACCGAATGACATCCTCATTTCGATAACGGCTGATCTCGGCAGAGTTGCGCTGATGTCCGATGTTCCCGAACCGACCTACATCAATCAGCACGTGGCCCTTGCACGTCCCGGATCGGGAGTTCTTCCGCGCTACCTAGCCTGGTATCTGACGAGCGAGGCGGTCCAACGGCAGTGGGCGAGACAGCAGCGCGGAGTCACGAAATTAGGCCTCGGTCTGGATGACATCCGATCGGTTCGCACACCTTTGCCGCCCCTGGCTGAGCAAGTGCGGATCGTCGCGGCCATCGAGAAGCAGCTCTCCCGGATTGATGCAGGGGCCGCGGCCTTGGACCGCGTTCGACGCAACATCAAGCGGACACATGCGGCCGTGCTGCAGGCGGCTTTGCGCGAGGCACTGACGTGCGCAGACGGCGTGTCGTCGCCGATTGCCGAGCTCTTGAGCCAGCCGCTGGCGAATGGGAAGTCGGTCCCGGACGGACCACCCGATGGATTCCCGGTTCTCCGACTGACGGCGGTACGCGAGGGGAAGATCGACGTGACGTGTGCGAAGGCCGGTGCTTGGACGGCAAGTGATGCAGCACCGTACATCATCGCCAAAGGCGACTACCTGGTGGTGAGGGGGAACGGAAGCAAACGTCTCGTTGGGCGCGGCGGCCTAGTTACAGTGGACTCCAACATCGCCTATCCCGACACTCTCATCCGAATACGGTTTGATCACAAGTTGGTGCTTCCTGAGTACGCCGCCGTTATCTGGGGCTCCGGGACCGTCCGTAGGCAGATCGAGATGAAGGCGCGTACCACCGCCGGGATCTACAAGATCAACCAACGAGATCTCGAGGAAATTACGGTGCCTGTTCCCGCCATCGCTGATCAGCAGAGGCTGCTTAGCAAAGTCGAGTCACACCTCATCTGCGCGCTCAGCGAGTCGATCGCGACCAGCGCGGTGTCCACCAGCTGCCGGCCCGCCGCCGACAGCTCGACGGTGCGCAGCTCGGCACGACCGTCTACGGTGAGCAGGCCCGTGATCGGCGGCACGCCCTGATGGAACAACTGGACGTGGATGCGCTGCTGCCAAGCCCGCCGCTGGTCCATCAACGCCACATACAGCCGGCCCAGCGTGCGCACCTCCAGCACGTGCGCCGGCGGGATCCACGACTCCGGCAACCGATCCGAGCACAGCAGCTCCCGCAGCAGCCGAGCATCGGCCCGGTCGGTCTTGGCCCGCTTCTTCCGCCCCCGCGCCGTCGCGGTGTCCGCCGGCTCGGCCAGATGCGGCTCGACTCCCGCGCGCAGCAGCTCCTCGACCACGAACCGCCACCCGGTACAACCCTCCACCGCGAACGCCACATCCGCACGCCCGTCGGACCGCTGCACCAACCACTTGCGCAGCACCGCCCGAGTCGCCGGCCGGACCTGCCCAGTGCTGAGCTCACCGGTGTCGGTGTCCACGTAGTCGAACGTGATCTGCGCACGGTGCACGTCAAAACCACCTACGATCGTCATCGGGACCTCCTTGAGTTCCTGACCCGCGCACTCAACGATGCGCTTGAACCGGGGGGGTCTCATCACATGCCATATTTCACAGAGTGGATTGATCCGGGGCGAGGGGTTGCGTCGATCCAGAGGAGCCCTCAGGCGGTTCGGATCGCGCCACCGTCGACGAGGTGGTCAGAGCCCGTGATGCCGGCGGCTCGAGGGGAGAGCAGGATACGTCCGGTCCTGGATGAACGGGATCGGCGCTGTTGCGTTCATGGAGCCCAACTCGACCGTGTGAACCTAGAACGGAAGACTGACACCACCATGCAGCTCGGCGACGCTTCGCCCACTTCACAGTGCTCGGCGACATGAGCACGCTCGCCTCGAGGCTCGCCGCCGCCAAGACGGCCGAGGATGCCGGCGGCGTATCCCGGCCCTTCGCTTGATTCGTCGATCGACGCTGCGCCGCTACGCGAGGACCTTCGAGAGGAACAGCTTGGTGCGTTCCTCTTTGGGATTGGCGAGCACGGTGCGCGGGTCTCCGGCTTCGACGACGACGCCCGCGTCCATGAATACGAATTGGTCGCCGACCTCGCGCGCGAACCCCATCTCGTGGGTCACCACGATCATGGTCATCCCGTCCTTCGCGAGCGCGCGCATCACATCGAGGACCTCACCGACCAACTCCGGATCCAGCGCGGACGTCGGCTCGTCGAACAGCATGAGTTTGGGCTGCATCGCAAGAGCCCGCGCAATCGCCACGCGCTGTTGCTGACCTCCCGAGAGCTGCGCCGGGTACGCCCTCTCCTGTGCCACCAGGCCGACGCGATCCAGCAGCTCTCTACCCTGCGCGATCGCTCGTTCCTTTTTGGCACCCTTCACCAGCATCGGCGCCTCGATGACGTTCTCCAGTGCCGTCATGTGCGCGAATAGGTTGAACCGCTGGAAGACCATCCCGATGTCACGCCGCTGGGCGGCGGCCTTCTTCGGAGACATCTCGTGCAGCTTGCCGGCGCGTTGCTCGTATCCGATCAGATCGCCATCGACGTAGAGCCGACCGCCGTCTACTCGCTCCAAGTGGTTGATACAGCGAAGGAACGTCGACTTCCCCGAGCCCGAAGGGCCAACCAGACACATCACCTCGCGAGGCTTCACCTGCAGGGTGATGCCCTTGAGCACCTTCAGCGCTCCGAAGCTCTTCCGCACGTTGCGTGCGTAGACCATTAGCGCAGACGTCGAGGTGGCTGCGGGAGAGGCACCCACAGTCTCTCGAGGCATGTCAGCTGGCTCCCTTCTTCGACACTGCCGAGGACTGGGCGAGCGCCAGTGCCTGCAACTGCTTGGTGGTGAGTACTCGAGAGATTCCGCGCGAGTAGCGCTTCTCGAGGAAGTGCTGGCCCACCATCAGCACGCTGGTGATCGCCAAGTACCACGTGGATGCGACCAGCAGCAGCGGAATCGGCCGATAGAGCACTGCGGCGATCTGCTCGGACTTGGAGTACAGATCGGCCGTCAGCGGAACGGCGATCACCAGCGACGTCGTCTTCAACATGCCGATAACCTCGTTGCCGGTCGGCGGGATCACGACCCGCATCGCCTGCGGCAGCGCGATACGGCGAGTGGTCTGCCACCCCGTCATGCCCAACGCCGTCGACGCTTCCAGCTGACCTTCGTCGACCGCGCCGATGCCTGCCCGGATGATCTCGGACATGTACGCGGCCTCGTTGAGGCCGAGACCGACGAATGCGGCCACGAACGGCGTCAGCCACGAACCGGTCTTCAGATGCGTGAACTGCACCATGAACGGGACACCGAGATCGATCTGCGTGTACAACGTCGTGACGAGGCCCCAGAACACGAGCTGCACGTACACCGGTGTGCCGCGGAATATCCACACGTACAACCAGGCGACGCCCTTGAGGACGAAGTTGTCCGACATCCGCATGACCGCGACCGTCATACCGAGCAAGATGGCGATGACCATCGCGAGCACCGTCAGCTCGAGGGTGACCAACGCGGCGTCCGCGATGCGCTTGTCGAACAGGTACGCGCGATACGTACTCCATTGGTAGTCCGGGTTCGTCGCCGCGCCGTAGCCGAACAGTCCCAGCAGCGCCAGCACGATCGCCGCTGCGATCCATCGACCCGGTCGGCGTAGTGGGACTGCGTTGATCAGATCGTCGTCGTCCTCGTCAGCCGACCGCGCCGGCTGAGGAGGACGTTCGAGCCGGGTCATATCGGTCAGCTCGTTGCACCGTTGATGGTCGGCGTTGTGATCTCCCCCGCCTCATCGCCCCACTGCGCGTTGACCTTGTGATAGGTGCCGTCAGCGATGATCGCCGTCAGTGCCTGCTGCAGTGCCTGAACGAGCGGGGAGCCCTTGGCGATTGCGTATCCGTACGGCGCGGCGTCGTAGATCTTGCCTTGGAGCTGGATCTTGGTGCTCTCCTGCTTGACGCCGTAGGCGATCACCGGTGAGTCCGCGACGACAGCGTCCGCCTTGCCCAGCACGACTGCGCCGGTCGCCGATGCCTGGTCGTGGTAGCTCTGGATCTTGATCGCCGCCTTTCCTGCATCGGTGCACTTCTTGCTACGTGCCGGCAGATCGGTTGTGGCCTGCACGGTGCTGGTCTGGACAGCGACCCGCAGTCCGCATGCGTTGTCGGGATCGATGGTCTTGCCCTTGGCGCCGGCCCACTGCGTGCCTGCGTTGAAGTAGTCGACGAAGTCGACGGACTTCTCCCGCGTCTTGTTGTCGGTGAAGGACGAGACTCCGACGTCGTACTTGCCGGCGGTGACGCCGGGGACGATGTGCTCGAACGTCGCGTTCTCATAGGTGGTCTTCAGCCCGAGCTTGGCAGCGACGGCGTTCATGAGGTCGATGTCCCAGCCGACAATCTTGTTCGAGGTGTTGACGAACTCGTTGGGCGGGTAGTTCGGGGCGACGCCGATCGAGAGCACGCCCTTGGCCCTGACCGCGGTTGGGACGAGAGAGGCGAGATCCGCCTGGCCTGACACCGAGACCTTGGATCCGGTCGGCGTGCCGGTGTTCTCCTTGTTGCTTGAGCAACCGATGAGGGTAAGGCTGCCAATCGCTAGCAATGCGAACCCGACTGTGGAACTTCGTGCGAATCTCACTCTGGGTCTCCTTGATCACCACACACGTGGACGTCCGCCAAACGTCGTGGAGGGTCGGTCCGCGCAGACCGGCCGGTCGGCTCGGTCGCCACACCCGAGCGGCGAGGCGGGTCGAGTTGACCATAGGCTCCGGCTCACCGACGACGTCCGTATCGCCAGAAGTAGTTGCTCCTCCTTGTGAGTTCTCACAGGCCCGGTTTGGGTCCGTTCAGCCGCTCAGTTCATGCAGGCGGAGTTGCAGCCACAACACGAGCCGCGAGTCCGGATCGTCGAAATCGATGTCGAAGACATCCGCGATCCGAGTCATGCGGTACCGGCAGGTGTTCGCATGCACATGCAGCAACTGCGCCATCTCGCTGATGTTGCCGTGCGCGTTGAAGAACGCCTTCAGTGTCGGCACGTAGTCCGATGCCTTCCTGCTGTCGTATTCGAGCATCGCCACGATCGTGTTGCCTGCCGCCTCGTCAAGATCGCCGACGTGCTCGGCGAGAGTCAACAGCGCCAGCCGGGTGGTGAACGACTCGCTGAAACCGATCAGCGGTTCGTCCTCGCTCAGTCCGTAGGACTCGAGATCTCGTTTCATCAGCCGCACGACGCGTTCGGCCTGAACCATGGACTTGCCCGCCTCCGCGAGTCCGGACACCGCTCCGCCGAGGCCGATGACGAGCCGGTAGCCGTAGGACCGTCGGGCGTGCGCGTCGATTCCGCTGAGCAGACGAGTCAGCGCGGCGTGATCGCGATCGCCCGCTACGACGGGGAGAAGCAGGAAGAGCACGTCGGATCGCACCGTCGCGGCACTGAAGCCGAGTTCCGCGCCGCAGTGCAAGATCGCCAACTCCAGTGTCTGGTGGTAGGCGGTGACGGCTTCCCCGCCCAGCGGCTGGTCAGCGATGCTGATGGCAACTATCCGAATCTCGCTGGTCACCGACAGCCCCAATGTCCGCGCTGCGTCGGACGCTGCCGCGGCGTCGTCCAGGACGGCCGACAGCATGTCCCCGCGTCTCCGGTCGGACACCTCCGCTTCGCTGCGAGCTTGCAGCAGGTGCAGAGCCGCGATGTCGGCGGCATGTTGCAGTTCGACCTTCGTCGCCTCGCTCGCAGCGCCCTTCTCGTCGATCACCCAGACCGAGCCGAGCAGTTCGCCACCTGCGCGGATCGGCACGGCCAGCCGCGGGTAGTCACAGTTGCTGGCGGAAAACCCGACGACGCCTGAGGCGCCATGGACGGCTCGGTACTCGACGTCGGTAGCTGGTCTGGAAGGAACGCGAAGTCCCAGGATGCTCTTTCGACGCGTCTCGTCGATCGGCTGCCCCTCGACTGTGGAGTAGGCGATGACGCTCTGCCGCGAGTCGACGATCGCGGTGGCCCCACCGACCGTGGTCGCAACGGCGTTCGCCAGGGCGAACAGGTCGCCGAGACGCGTGTTCCCCAGTGCCGCCTCGGAGAAGTAGCTGTGCCGCATCGCCGACGAGGCCAGCGTGACGAGGTGTTCCCAGGAGATCTCGTCCGCGAGCGAAAGCACCGCAAGCTCACTGTCAGCAGCGCTGTCGCGCAACTGCTGTGCAGACACGCCAGAGGGCTTCACCGCGACGCAGACATATCCGCGCGCGCTCGCCGTCTTGAGCAGTTCCCGCCACGCGTCGCCCGTCGGCAATACGCCTATCGCCAACAGGAAACCCGCCGCCACCCGGCGTATCTCGGTCAGCGGATCGTGCAGGATCAGCGTCGACACCGCGCGATCGATGCCCTCGTCGCCACCCACGAGATGAGCGACGGATGGGCCCAAGGCCTTGATCACGTCCGACAGGCTAGGCGCGTCGACCGAAGAACCACGCTGCTTCGTGTGCGTGCCCCGACGAAGGGTCCGCTGCATACAACGCTCCCGCCCGTTTGAATGAACGGCCAAGGTCGCTCCTGTGCTGTATTCCGATCCTACATAGAGAACGGTGCTGCGGGTCTGGATGATCAGCAGCACCGCCGTGGTCGTCTGTGCTGCTGCGTGCATCAGTGCAGAGACGAATCAGCAATGAGGAGCCGGGTATCTTGGCTGAAAAGGTTGTCAGCGTGCGTGACATGCGGCGCGCGGCGCAGCGGCGCCTTCCGCGGATGATCTTCGACTTCATCGACGGCGGAGCCCTGGACGAATTGACGCTGCATGAGAACGAGTCAGACCTGGCGCGCCTGCGCCTTCGCCAGCGGGTACTGCAGGACGTCAGCAGTTGCGAGTTGGCGACCGACGTCCTCGACCGCCGGATCGGCATGCCGTTGATGATCGCGCCGATGGGTTTACTGGGCCTGTTCCATCCCCATGGTGACCTTGCGTTGGCGAGGGCTGCCGCGCGCAGCGGCACGGTCTTCGTGCACAGCGCGTGGTCCGGCTGGTCTGTCGAGGATGTGGTCCGTGAAGCTCCGGGCTCGACGTGGAGCCAGCTCGCGTTCTGGACCGACGCCGGCATCACACGTGATCACATCGATCGCGCGGCTGCGGGCGGAATCGAGGTGCTCGTCATTGCAGGGGACGTCGCGGTGTCCAGCAAACGCGAACGCGATCTCCACCACGGACTGGCGATGCCACCGCGACCCACGCTGCGGGACATCGCCAACATCACGCGAAAACCGACGTGGCTGACTGGGCTCGCACGCCTGGCAGCCGGGCCGAAACTCACGTACGGCAACTATCGCATCGACGGGCGTCGCATGCGGCTCAACGAGATGTACAGCTTCATGCGCGCGAACGAGAACCGCTCGGCCACCTGGGCGGACGTGGAGAAGCTGCGCAACGAGTGGCACGGGAAGATCGTCGTCAAAGGCGTGATGACCGCCGAAGACACACGCAGCGCCGCGCAGGTCGGCGTCGACGCCGTCATAGTGTCGAACCACGGCGGGCGCCAGTTCGACGCGCAGCCGTCGACCATGCGCGCGCTTGCCGAAGTCGTCACGTCCGCCGGGGATGAGCTGGAGGTGTTCGTCGACGGCGGCGTCCGACGCGGCTCCGATGTGGTCAAGTGCCTCGCCCTCGGCGCGAAGGCCTGCCTCGTCGGACGCCCCGCAGCATACGGCCTCGCCGTCAACGGCGAGGCCGGCGCGGAACGAGTGCTCGATCTCCTGCGTGACGAGATAGTTGTCGCTCTCGGCTTCGTCGGTCGATCGAACGTCAACAAACTCGACTCGACCGTGTTACACGCCGCAGACCGGTTGGCCGAACCCGCGTTCTAGACACACCAGAGCTGTATCACGACGGCCTTGGGCCCGGTGAAGAACTCGCGGCTGAACGTGCCGCCTTTCCCGCCAGGCCTGGCCCCGAGCCGAACAAGTGCAGCTGCCGGTGCACGCGAGCTGGCTCAACCAGGTCGAGATCTTCTTCTCCATCGTGCAACGCAAGGTCGTCAATCCGCGGGACTTCGACGACCTCGACATCCTCGCGACACGGCTGCTCGCCTTCCAAGATCGCTACAACGCGACCGCCGAACCGTTCGACTGGCGCTTCACCCGCAAGTCGCTCAACCGGCTCCTCGAACGCCTCGCCCTCCACGAGGCGGCATGACCCCCGACGGACTAACGGCAGGCACCACTAGCCCGCGACAAAACGCGCCGACTGCCACGGCGACGAACCCTATACACGCGTTCTGCTGATAGATGCGGCAACGGCGGGACACCAGAATTGGATGATCTGCGCGCACGCCCCCGCCCATGCGGCGCAGCTCCGAGCCGCACGGAATCGGCGATCCCGGACCCTCGCGAAGGGTTGCAGCACTCCACCCGGCCATGGGCAAACTTGCGATCAGCGAATGAACATGCGGCCGCCCAACGTCCGCTGGCACGTTAGGACGTTCCGCGAGCGGAACGTCGAAGCGCTGCGCGGTCCCGCCCGACGACTGATACCGACGACGATGACAGCGCAGTCGTCCCGTAGAAGGCGGCGCCACCGGACGGCGTACCGCAGGGGGTCGCGGACTGGGACGACGGTGGTTAGTCGAGGCCGAGTCCGCGTCGGCCGGTGTGGTTGAGGTCGCCGAACTGGAAGCGGTTGGTCCAGTCGCGCTCATAGTTCTCGTCCGTGAAGTCGCTGGGGCTCGAGCCGGTGATGAAGGCCTCGCGGACAACGGTCGCGTAGGCCTCGTTGCGTGGGCACCAGGGCGACTCGCGACCCATCCTTTGCTCTGCCTTGTCCCAACCTGCTGTAGTGGAGCGGGCTGATCAAGACAGAATCGCTGATCGGACCGATTAGTATCCCTGATTGATGTGGTGGGACGTCGAGCTGCGCGAGCTGCGCATCTTCCTGGTGCTCGCCGACGAACTGCACTTCGGCCGGACGGCTGAGCGGCTGGGCATCTCCCAGCCCGGGGTGAGCCAAGTGGTGCGGGGACGCGCCTACCGGCCGCTGCGCCGCGCGGTGACATCGACGTGCTGTGCAACTGGCTTGCCGTGGACGAACCGGATCTCACCGCCGGCACGGCGTTCGCCTACTACGACCGGGCCCTCGCGGTCGGCCGGTCGCATCGCCTGGCTGGCCAGCGCACGGCGTCCGTCGAGGACCTCGCCGACGAGCAGGTGGCCCTGCTCCCCCCGTCTACACCGTCAGCGGTCTACGACCTGCTAGTCCCCCGCGTACCCGTCCGGACGCCGGATCCGCCGCACCCAGCCCGTGCAGACCATCAACGAGATCCTCTCCCTGGTGGCCCGCGGGCGCATCGTGCACCCGACCAGCTCAACGGTGCTCATCTTCAACCGCGACGACGTCGTGCTGATCCCCATCGCCGACCTGCCCCCCATACCCCTCGGGCTGGTTTGGTGCACCAGCCGCGCGAATCCCCGCATCCGCGCCCTCAACGACATCGCCGGCTCGATGACCGCGGCACCTGGCACCGCCGCTGCCGCCTCGCGTCCCGGGCCGAACGCGTCAGGCTAGCTCCAGTGGACGTAGGCGATGGGACCGCCCGCAAGCGCCCACGCACGATGAACAGCGGTTGTCCGACGCACCACCTGTGGCGCATCAGCGAGGTCGCGCTGGTGGTCGGCCGGGGTGGCCTGCAGCAGCCACGACAAACAGTGCAGGATGGCTGACGGCTGCGCGTCCACACCGTGATCACGCAGCACCTGATCGACGTCGGCTAACAGTCCGGGCGGCACCCCAGATCGCGGATCCGCTCAGCGGGCATCTCGACTGAGGCCAAGCCTCATCCTGCCGCGGGTTGACGGGCGCCCGTCAAGATCACTCGGCCAGCGAAACGGGACCCTTGGACTGGCCAGATACCCGAGCGCGACAGCGGTTCACCGCTCCGCGGTGGGCGCGGCCTGCGGATCCGGTGCCTCGGTCGGTCGGAAGGCGACGAACGGGTGGGTGCGGATGAACTCCCGCACCCGGGCGTCATCCCGCAGGTCACCCCAGCCGAGGATGGTGCTGAAGAACCGCAGCCGGTGCGGGTGCTGGCGCCGGAACTGCGCGGCGACGTCGAACGCCTCCTTGTCGGTGAGGAAGCGCTGCTGCGGGGTGAAGGTCTGCCCGCCCAGCTGCACCTTGACCGCGGGGTGCGCCTGCAGGTTGCGGTACCAATTGGTGTGCGGGCCCCAGCCGGCGCAGATGACGGCCTCACCAGTGGCCGTGTTGTCGCCCAGCACCATCGCGACCGTTTGGTGCGGCTGCCCGGTCTTGCGGCCGACGTGGGTGAACGTCACGAACGTGCGGCCCAGCGCCGGCCCGGCGTTGTGCTGGTAGGCCTTCAGCGGCAGTCGGAAGAACGCGACTGCGAGCCGGCCGGGCCTGCGCCGCAGCTCGAACAGGGGCCTACGAATGTTGTCGGCCCGCGCAGATGTGGTCGAGTTGCTCATGGTTCTCACCTCCGTTGCCGGTGCCTGCGGCACCGGTCCGTCGGTGCTACGGAACCTCCGCCGACCCCAGTCGTGCCAGTGGCGATGGTCCTGCGCGTGTCACCCGGTGGGCTCAGTCGGCCCCGCCGAACACGCCGTGTTGTTGGCACTAGCGACGAGCTCTGCGTCCGGACTTCGGCTTGCAGGATCGCTGCGCACACATGTCATTGCCAACGCGGGAGTGGCTTCTAGCTTGTCGAACTCCCCACCGGAGGGCCCGGGGTCGCGAACGGGTGACCTTGGACGGAAGGCCTCAGGACGTACTGCCCTGACTCCGACTACGCGCACCGGCGCACGGTGGTGTTGAAACCGGATGGCTCTGCGGCGCACGCCTTCCATGGCCGTGGGGCGGATCGGTAGTTCGGAGGGCGGCCATGTTTGTCAGCGCTTCGTCCGGGTCCGTACTGGCACCGCTAGGCCGACGCGGCGGCGTCCGTTGACCGCCGGCTACTGGCTCGGTGGCTTGCTCACTGGCGCCGCCGTCATCGGCGCGGTCATCTGGGTTGTCTTGGCGTTCTTCGGCTACCAGTGGCAGACCGACCGGTACCCGCGGCTGACGGTGCCCGGCGTCGTGACCGTGCGAGTCATTGACAGCGCCACCCGCGTCGCGCTGATGCGTGACGGGTACCCGCCGTTCCGGCTCGACACCGGCGGTGACGATGCGGGCTATCGGGTAGCCGCGCCGACCCCGCCGGCACCGCAGCCCGTCGGCGCCGCGCCTGTCCGGTAACGACTCGAGCCCTGAAGGAGTTGCCATGTCCACCACGGCGCCACCACCGGTCGCCCGCCGGGTCATCCCGATCGGATGGGGACCACACCGGCTGCACCACCCCAAACTGGCCGCCGTCATCGCGTTCGTTGTCGGCGTGTTCGCCACCGCCATGGGCGCCGGCATCGGCGTCCGTCACCTGACCACGACAGGGCTGACCGGCATCAGCATGCTCGGCCTCGCCCTGCTCCTGGCAGGACTCGCGCTGCTCGGCTTCGCCGGCGTCGTCGCCTGGCGGGCCACCCACCGGTGGCACCGGCTGTGGTTTATCCCGATCGTGGTCATGGCGCTGCTGGTCATGTGGTCGGTTGCGACCGGCACCATGCTCGCCTACGCGCCGCGCACCAGCCTGGGCTCTGCAACCCCGGCAGACCGCGGCCTCGCGTTCAGCACCGTCATCTTCCGCACCAGCGACGGCGTGCGGCTGTCCGCGTGGTACGTTCCGTCGACCAACTCCGCGGCGATCGTGACCCTGCCCGGCTCCGGCTCCAACCGCACCGCGACGTTCGGGCAAGCGGCGGTGCTCGCCCGGCACGGCTACGGCGTGCTGATGGTCGACCCCCGCGGTCAGGGCCGCAGCGGCGGGCACGCGATGGATGCCGGCTGGTACGGCGACCGCGACATCACGGCCGCGGTCACCTTCCTGCAACACCAGTCCGGCGTCGACGCGAACCGCATCGGCGTGCTGGGACTGTCGATGGGCGGTGAGGAGGCCATCGGCGCGGCGGCCGCCGACCCGGCCATCCGTGCCGTGGTCGCCGAAGGCGCGACCCACCGCACCGCCGCGGACAAGGCCGGCTACCTGCCCGGCGGCGTCACGGGGGCGATCCAGCGCGTCCTGGACGAGCTCACCTACCGCACCGCCGCGCTGCTCAGCCCGGCACCCCAACCGGGCACGCTGCACACCGCCATCGCCCGAGCCCACGCCACCCGCTTCCTGCTCATCGCGGCCGGCAAGGGCGTCGACGAACCCCAGGCTGTCGCCTATCTGCGCACCGCGGCGCCCGACCGCGTCCAGACCTGGACGGTTCCGGGCGCCTCGCACGTGCACGGGCTTGCGACTGCTCCCGCCCAATGGACCACCCGGGTAATCGGGTTCCTCGACCGGGCACTCGGGCGGACGCGCTGACACGGAGGAAGTTCTATGACGCCCCGAATGAGCCTTGCGGCAGCAGCGTTAGCGGCTGGCGCGGCAGCCTGTGGCGAGCTGCAATGGCTTGGCCGTACCTACGGCGCCACACGTGACGAGCGGCGTCGGGCACTACCTGGTGACGCCTGTTGCGCGCGCCCGCAGGCGATCACCACGCACGCGATCACGATCGACGCAACCCCGGAACAGGTGTGGCCGTGACTGGTGCAGATGGGGTGGGACGCGCCCAGTGGTACACGGCCAGCTGGGTCGACAAGCTGCTGTTCCCGGAGAACGGCCCGAGCGCGGACCGACTTGTCCCGGCGTAGCAAGCACCTCACGGTCGGTGACCGGGTCCTGGACGGCGCGCCCGACAAGCACTGCGCCTTCATCGTCGCCGAGCTCGAGCCGAACCGGCGTCTGGTCCTGCCCTCCCGGGAGCACCTCCCGCCGGGGTGGGAGCAGCGCTACGGCGCCGGCGGTCGACTGGAGCTGGGCGTTCATCCTCGAGGAGCTGCCGGGTCGCCGGACGCGGTTCATCTTCCGTAGCCGGCTCCGGCTTGAGCCCCGATGGGTCGAGGCGATCTATGTCGCGATCACCGTCCCCGCCGACTTCGTCATGGGCCGGCAGATGCTGCGCGGCGTGAAGCGACGCGCCGAACGCACGACCAGCGACGACGTCGCTGCCGTTCTCGCCGCATAGCGCCGAGGGATACGCGAGCGGCGGCCAGTGCACGCTGAGGCGCCGAAGGCTCCCGTCGCGCCCTTCGGGATGTCCGCGCCGCGACCGCGGCGACCCGACCGCCATCGGCGAACGCTTCTGTTCGCAGTCGACCGACGGCGGCATCGTCGTCCGGTCGGTGCACTCGGATCTCGATCGTCACGGGACCTCATCCCTCATCAGGACGCGCGACCAGCGGCATGCGAGTGCGATTGGTCTTGCGAACCGCTACCTGTCTGGGTCGAGGTTTCTCCGTCCCAAGCGGTCGGCAACGAACACGGCGAGCGCCTCTCGAGACGGGTGCCCCCAGCCGATGCAAAACGGGTACCCGGCCGGGTCGGCGTACACCTGATAGCCCTCGTCGCTATCTAAATCCGGAGCTGGCTGGAGCACTCGGGCGCCGAGGGCGATTGCCTCTTCGTGCGCAGCTCGTGGGTCATCGACGTGGAGGTCGAGATGCACTTGTTGAGGGACTCCGTGCGGCCAGCCAGGAGGAACGTGGTTCGGTGCCAGCTGCACGCCGATCCGCCACTCCCCAGCAGCGTCGATAACGCTATGCCATGCCTCGTCCTCAAAGACGTGCCCGCCGAGAATCCCAGCCCAGAACGCGCTCTCGGCATTCAAGTCGGCCGCGTCGAACACGATCACGTTACGCACCAACTTCATGACGCCGATGCTACGAAGTGCCATCGACGGCGCACCTGCAAATCGGCGATTTCGATCGTCCGGCAATCGGAACCCAAACCGGATAGGCCCCGTTGCCCGACTGGCTACTCGACGTGAACGGCGTCAGGGCGCACGTCACACGGAAGGCCGCTGAAACGCCGAATCTGTTACACCCGGAGGGACTCGGTCGGCAGTACGGCACGTGCTGTTATGTGCGCTGCGGCAGGGCAGCTAGCGCGGCGTGCTCATGGCCCGGCAGCGGCCACCGGACGCCCACGACGCCAGCGAGCGAGATCCAGAGTTCCGCCGCACCGTCGCCCTCGGGGGCCATTAGCGCGAGACTCGGGCCGCTCGGCGCTGTGTGCGTCCGCCAGATCGCCGTGTCTTCGACGATCTGGCTGCTCGGCAGTTCGGCGTCCCGGTCGAGGTCACGCGTGGCCACGAGCAAGTCGCGGATCTTGTCCGCGTGTGGGCCTTCAGGGATCTGTCCGAGCGCGAGACATGCTGCGAGGTAGGCGTGCTTGAGCGCCGCGACCTTCGCGCGCGACTTTTCTGGCCGGCGGAACTCCAGCCCGAACTGCTTCGCCTGGGCCAGCGCGGCATGTGACTCGCGGTCGAGGCGGGCCATCAGCATGAACTGCCCGTCATCGGTCGTGAGCATGTCGACGCACCGAACCAAGCGCTTTCCGCGCAGCCCAGCCGTCGTAAACCGGACGTACTGAAACCGGCCGCTGCAGTAGGCGTCCAGGTGCGGCTCGACCTTCGCCCCCAGCTCGTTGTTGCACCGGGCACAGGTCATCGTCCGAACCTTGCCGCCCAGCGACTCGTTAGGGACGTGCTCCCTGCTGTCTGCGTCGGGTGAACGGCAGATGGGGCACTCGCTGAAGTCGTAGTACTGCAGCTCGGCGATCAGCGTCAGCGTGATCTTCTCGGCGCCCACAGCTGGTTGTAGCTGCGTGGCCCGCAGTCTCTCGGTGCCATCGGCGCAACGCAGCTCCAGGGCGGCCAGGGGCGCACCGGCTCGCTTGGTAAACGATGTCGCCGATACGACCTCTCCCTGCCACATGCGCCGACGATATCCGGCGCCGCTGACAGTGCCCGCCAGTCGCAGACTCTGCTCTGGACCGCCCAAGGCGGGAATGCGACAGAATCTGCCCGTGTGCTTGCCCTGCCGTATGAGGTGACCGATTGGCCGCCGCCCCTGCCATTCCCGGCAAACTGAGAGGCTAACTCAGCAGTGCTGGCCTGCCTGGACTGTCCTGTCTCGGGTGATGCTTGACAGTCGTGCCTCGGTTGATGATTGACACTGCGGACGCCGCGAAAGTCCACACATTGTGGATGGGCGCACAGATGCACGCACAGCGGCAATTTAGGACGTCGCTGCACGCGGCTTACGTCGCATAGGTATGCGGTTCTTGACCACTGACTGTGTCGTCGCCCGAAGGTCACGGCGCGGGTCTCGGGCGTTCGCTCTTGGCTCTTGATGCCCGCGCTGTCCCAGCGCAAAGACTCACGCGTCGCTCGGAGTCGCAGAGGTTGCACCGCGTCTCGTGGCGTCTCGTTTGCAATCCGGTTTGCACCGAGACTGGACCATCCGGATGACTGACATATGGAAACCTCGTCGCCCTCGATGACTACGGTCGCGCCCGCTGACCATCCGAGCGTTCGCCCGCTCGCGGCATGCCTAGTGCCAGGCGTAGCAGTAGCGTGCGGTCAATCTGGGGAATGGGCGCGGGCACGCCCGGCCGCTCTCGCGGAACGCGCAGGCGAAGCGCGAGTGGCCGGATCGCGCAGCGTACCGGCGTGGGCATCATCACCGCCTCGCCGTCGATGCCCACCGGGATCTCGTCGGTGTCGGCGTCGATGACGACCTCCTGCGCGAGGAGGCGCCGAACGCCGCTTGCCCGGCGGCCGCGCACCAGGTCCATGGCTTGGGCGGTGTTGTCGACGGTGACCGCAATGACGCCGAGCGCTCCC
Organism: uncultured Actinomycetota bacterium; assembly: GCA_963839175.1. Taxonomy (GTDB): domain Bacteria; phylum Actinomycetota; class Actinomycetes; order Mycobacteriales; family Jatrophihabitantaceae; genus CAWIUB01. Next base: position 29,762 of record CAWIUB010000029.1, on the reverse strand, counting down.
GTGTCCAGGCGAGCCCGGCGATCCAGTCCGGCCAGATCCCCTGATTCGTACGGGTTGTTGCTGACCAGCAGAGCCTGCGGCGCCTCGATCGTCACGTTGTTGTCGATTCGCACGACGAGTCGCGGCCCGCCTCGCCCGGTGAGCAGCTCGGGCAGCATCTGCAGGGTCGTGCCACGTTTGTCGTCGCGATAGGCCGGGCTCTGCACGACCGCGGCGTACGCGCCGAATGATGCGTTGTTGACGAAGGTTCGCCCGCCGATGATGCCGAGGTCCAGGCGCAGCTCGACGCCGTCGGTCAGGGCGTCGAGTCCTGCGTCGGGTCGTTCCCGGTCCAGGCCGAGGTCCATGGCGAAGTGGTTGCGGGTGCCCGCCGAGATGACAAGAAACGGCAGGCCGTGCTCGGCGGCGATTCCGGCGACGAGGGCCTGCGTCCCGTCACCGCCGGCGACACCGAGCAAGTCGGCCCCGTCCGCCACCGCGTGACGCGCCATCGCGGCGACGTCGACCTCGCCCGGGCCCTCGATCAGCGCCACCTGGGCGCCCAGGGCGGCCGCCTTGGTGTCCAGTGCGAACTTGCCGACCTTCCCGCCGCCTGAGCGAGGGTTCATGATCAGGAAGGGGTGGTGCGGTGGCGAGGTTTGTCGTTCCGGCATGCCGGCGGGCGGTCGGGCACGCATCATTGCCGCTCGCCCGGCGGCGACTGAAACCGCGATCAGCACCACCAGGAGCAGGACCGCCCACAGCACGTGGCGGGAAATGTAGAGCACGATGACGAACACCGGTGCCGCGATCGCCACCGCCGCGCCTATCCAGCGCACGAGACCGCGGTTGCTCAGGAACCACCACCCGCCGGCGAGAGTGAGGGCCAGGCCCACCACACCGCAGATCAGGACGCCGACGCTCTTGGTGCCGCCGACTACAAGCACCGCTATCGCCGCCAGCGCAGCCAGAAGCGACAACCAGGCGAGCCACCGCTGCGCCGCAGTCACCGGCTCCCGCGAGCCGACGTCCGCCGCGGCGTGAGCACCTCGCTCGTCAGATGTCGAGGGCGAACTCACCGCGCTGGCTCCCGGGGATCTTATGCCGCGGTGGACCCGCTGCACCGCAATGAGCGGCGTCTGCTGACGCGGCGTGCGTGCGGCGGCCGTCCGCCTGGCTACTGACCATATCTGCTCCTCAGGATCGACGCTTGACGTGATGGGTGATTACGCCGGGTGGTGCGCTGTCTCGAGTTCGTGCAGCTGTCCGGCGGTGAGCGCCGGGTCTCACAGGTCGCGTTCGGCGGTTATCCGTCCTGCTACGACGGCGTCGACGAGCGATTGGTGGTCGCGCTCGTTCTGGTCGGCGTAGGCGGCGGCGAAGCGGGTGATGGCCTTCTCGAAGACGTCCGAGCCGCCCAGGTACGCGGCGATGGCGATCCGATCGCCGGAGCCGGCGTGGGCACGGGCGAGCGACCACCCGCAGGCCTCGCCGTAGACCCGCATGCTGTGCGGGACCAGGGCCTCGATGGGGATGGAATATTTCCAGTCCCGCAGCTGGCGGATATAGACGTCGCGCTGCTGCCCCGTCCAGGCCGACCTCGGTCCGCTCCCAGCCCAGGAAGATGTCGCTGCTGGCTTGCATCAGCCGCTGCCCCGCGACCACCCGCTGGCCCTGGTTGGTGTACTTGCTGGCCCCGACGAACCGGCTGAGCACCGACGCCTGCGCCTCTTTCACCTGCAGGAACAGCGGATCGGACTCGTCACGGCCGAGCATCAGAATGATCCAACACCGGGTCCCGACGCTGCCCACGCCGACCACCTTGCGGGCCAGGTCGGCGTACTGGAACGTCTCCAGCAGGAAGCGGCGGTCGGTTCCCAGGGTGCGCCGGTATTGGGCGATCAGGCCGACCAGCTGCGATTCGAACGCCGCCATGTCCTCGTGCTGCTTGGGCAGCAGTTCATCGATCGGCACCAGCAGCGGCGGGTCAGAGATGATCCGCGGCCGGCCGCCCACGAGGCGGGTCAGCTTGGCCACTTCCTGCATGCTGTCGTGGGTGCGCGCCTTGGCCAGGTCCTTATCCACCCTCTTGCGCTGCCGCTGTTTCAGCTGTGCGTCGAATTCCGCGCGCAGCTCGTCCACGTCCGCGTGCGCGTACCAGACCTGCAGGTTCGTCATCCCGGCGAAGGTCCGCATCGCCTGCCGGTACCGGGCCACCGCGGCCGTGACGATGCCGCGGCGGTCCTTGTCGGGGAACCCGTTGCCGCGGCCCGCCACCTCCAGGCTGACCGCCAGCCGCTTGACATCCCACTCCCACGGGCCGGGCAGCGTCTCATCGAAGTCGTTGACGTCGAAGACCAGGCGCCGCTCGGCCGAGCCGAAGATCCCGAAGTTCGACAGGTGCGCATCCCCGCACGCCTGCACCGCCAACCCCGACACCGGAGTAGTCGCCAGGTCGCTGGCCATCGGCAGCGCCGCACCGCGGTAGAAGGTGAACGGGGAGACCATCATCCTGCCCCACCGCACCGGCACCAGCTCGGGCACCCGCGACTTCGCCTGCTCTTCCAGCAGCCCGATCGGATCACGCCCGCCAGCCGGCGATTCGAACACCGCGTGGGCCTCCCGCGGCACCGCCGCCCGTGCCTGCTTACCCCGGGCAGCACGCTCCGCCGGGCTCATCCGCGCCAGGCCCGTTTCCAGCTGAAACCGGTGCATACCCAGGGACGACGCCCCGGTCGTTCGAACGTTCATCGTCGGCTCCTAACCCCGTGTGAGCCCGTCCGGTCGGCCACCAAGATTCTCGCCGATCACCGGCGCTCCAGCTCAGAACTGAAGCCCGTGATCATCCATCACCTTGGCCAGCGGCGCGTCAAGCAGCATGTGCAGAACAGCACCTGCGATGCCCGCAATGACGGCCCGGCCTCGGCGACGACCACCCGGACACCCTGACGTCAGATACCCGCGAAGGAGATGCGACGGCGCGCACTCTTCGGGCCCGCCGTGTTTGCAGGCGCCGTTAGCAGTGCAACATCGTTCCAGAGCATCGTTCAATGCCGAGGTCTCCGAAACGTGGGACCTGTATGCGGTCGGGGTGGCGGGATTCGAACCCACGACCTCTTCGTCCCGAAGCATTTGCGATGCCTGCAGCCGGTGTCGCCTGCCACGGTTATGGGACCGGTTTGAGCCGGGTTTTGCCATGGTCATGGGACCACCGGAATTGCCAGTCATGGGACCACCTTCGGCGCGCCTGCCGTGGTGGACGAGGCCGGCTGTCTGCGATGCGTCCAGGTCGATCGATCTGGAGGTCGTGGATGGCGTTCCGGGAGGTTCGGGTGCACGAGGTTCGAGAGGTTCTGCGGCAGTGGCTCGCTGAGGAGGGTGGGCTGCGCACGATCGCGGAGCGGGTGGGGGTGGACCGCAAGACCGCGCGCCGGTATGTGGAGGCCGCGGTCGGCGCGGGGCTGCGCCGGGAGTGCGGCGGGGATCAGCTGACCGATGAGTTGATCGGCGCCGTGGTTGCCGCGGTGCGTCCGGCACGGGCGCAGGGCCACGGCGCGGCGTGGGAGGCGTTGCTGGCGCATGAGCAGCAGATCCGCGACTGGATCAAGGACGACGGGCTGCGGTTGACGAACATCCACGGCAAGTTGACCCGCCGCGGTGTGGTGGTGCCGTACCGCACGCTGCACCGTTTCGCCGCGGAGCGGTGCGGCTTCGGGCGGCGGCAGGCCACGGTGCGGGTCGCCGACGGGGAGCCGGGCGTGGAGTGCCAGCTCGACTTCGGCCGCTTGGGCGTCATGCTCGATCCGCGGACCGGGCGGCGCCGCGCGCTGCACGCGTTGATCTTCACCGCGGTGTTCTGCCGGCACACGTTCGTGTGGCTGACCTTCACGCAGACGCTGGCCGATGTGATCGCAGGCTGCGAGGCGGCCTGGGCCTTCTACGGCGGTGTCTTCAAGGTGCTGGTCCCGGACAACCTCAAACCGGTTGTCGCGAACGCCGACCCGATCAACCCGACCTTCACGGTCGGCTGGCTGGACTACGCGCAGGCGCGCGGGTTCGGCACCGACCCCGCCCGGGTCCGGTCGCCCCGCGACAAACCTCGGGTTGCATACTGCACCTCATCGTGTTGATGGGATTGGGGTTTCTTGCCGGCGTGGGCTGGTGCTCTTGTGAGGCCTTCCGATCTTGGGTCGCTGGGGCGGGTTGTCGGGGTCGGGTGGGTGGTAGAGCATCTCGCCTTTGTCGTTGTAGCGCAGGCCGCTGACAATTCCGGCCCGCCACCAGTGCTTGATGGTCTGCGGGGTGACGTCGAACTGGGCGGCGAGCTCGGTGGGGGTGAACATGCCGGTGGCGCGTAGGCGTTGGCGGCGGGTGCGGATCCGGTAGGCGTGGATGATGTTGTCGACGATGAGGCGGTGGAAGGGCTCGCCGGTGCCGCTGGCCAGCCCGCGGGCGTTGAGGATCTCGGCGATCTGGCCGCTGGTGTGGTCGTCGAGCAGTTCGTCGATGGCGGTGATGACCGGCGTGGGTGTGCGCCGCTGTTCGGCGATTGGCAGCGGCGCCGGGATGGACAGGGTGGTGTGCTGCCCGGCGGGTAAGCGCAGGTGCGCGGTGAAGGTGTCGCCGTCGCGGTGCACGGTGACGTCGGTGAGCAGCAGCCGGACGATGCGTTTGCGTTCCCGGTCTGGGGTGGTCGGGTCGTTCCAGATGCCGGGCAGGTCGGTGACCAGTTGCCGGATCCGCGCCTGCTGGGCGTCGGAGAGCTCATGGTGGGCTTCGGTGTTGGCGCGGTCGTAGGTGTCTTGGGCGCCGGCGAGGTCACGCAGCGCGGTGTTCCAGTCCGCTTCCAGGCTTTCGGCGACCAGCCGGTTGGCTGGGTCGACGGCGAGGTAGCGGCGGCGGGCGTGGTCGGCGCGGTGCCGGGCGCGTTCGACGTGTCCGGCGCGGAGCCGGTCGGCCCGTTCGGCGCGGTCGTGTAGTTCGGTGGTGACGGCGAGGGCGGCTTCGACAGCGAGTGGGGTGAGGGTGTCGAGCAGCAGCTGGCCGATGCGGCGGTCGAGGTCGGCGCCGGGGATGGCGGCGCAGATCGGGCGGGCGTTGTCGATGCCGTCGCGTTGACACACGTAGGTGGGCAGGGCGCGGCCGTGGCGGTGGTGGTAACGCACGGTCATCCGGTGTCCGCAGCGGCCGCAGACGATGACGCCTTGCAGCAGCGCGGGTCCTTCGCGGGCCGGGCCGGCGGCCCGGTCGCGGCCGTGCGCGGCGGCGTTGGCGGCGAGCCGGGCCTGGTTGGCGTCGAACTGGTCGAGGGTGAGGTAGCCGGGGTGCGCGTCGGGGATGAACGCGATCCACTGCTCGCGGGGCAGCACGGTCGAGGACCACTTGCCGCTGGGCAGTTTGTGGTGTCGGTAGCGGCCGAAGGTGAACGCGCCGGCGTAGCGGGGGTTGTGCAGCACCCGTAGCACGGTGTGGTGGCGAAGCGGGGCCCAGTCCAGTTCGCCCTTGCGCGGGCCGGCCAGGTGCCGCCAGGGGAAGGTGAGCCCGGCGTGGTTGAACGCCTTGACGCATGCGGTGGCCGACCCGGTGGCGGTGAACGTGTCGAACAGGTGCCGCAGGGCCTGCTGCACCCCGGTGTCCGGGTCGAGCACGACGTGCCCGGCGCCGTCGTAGACCAGCCCGACCGGCAGCGGGGTGACCAGTTCTCCGCGGCGGGCCTTGGACAGCACGCCGCCGCGCAGCCGGGCCTTGATGAAATGCAGTTCGGCCTCCGAGAGTTGCCCTTTCATGCCGAGCAGGAGGCGGTCGTTGAACTCGCGGGGGTCGTAGAGGCCGTCCTCGTCGCAGATCAGCGTGCCGGTCATCGCCGAGAGTTCGAGTAGCTGGTGCCAGTCGGCGGAGTTGCGGGCCAGCCGGGAGCACTCCAGGCCGAGCACGATCCCGGCCCGGCCGAGGGAGACTTCCGCGACCAGATGCTGGAACCCTTCCCGGTCCGCGGTCGAGGCGCCGGAGTGCCCCTGGTCGACGTCGATCACGGTGATCTGGTCCGCGGCCCAGCCCAACGCGATCGCCCGGCCGCGCAGGTCGTACTGGCGGTGCGCGGACTCGGCATTGTTGATCACCTGTTTGAGGGTGGATTGGCGCACGTAGAGCAGCGCCGGGCACGAGAGGTGACCGGCGGTCACCTTCGTCGCCGCGGTGTCGTTGAACATCGCAGGGGTCTCCTTCCCGCCCGCAACGGGCGGCGGTCATCGAGGGATCGAACAGGTCGAGGGCGGTGACGGGTCAGGTGCCGGCGAGGGCGAGGCCGGCCAGTGCGTCGACCAGCTCAGCGCTGACGCGAGCAGGCAGCGATCCGGCCGGTGCGGTCATGGCGGGAGGGGTGGTCGGGGCGGGCCGGGTCCCGGCCAGGTCGGTGACCGCACGCCGCCAGGCGGTCACTCCCTTGCGGGTGAGCACGGCCAGGCCGAGCGGGAACGCCTCGGCGCGGGCATGCAGGGCTGCGTGGCGCAGTTGTTCGTAGCCGGGGTCGAGCCCGGCACCGGGAGCAGCCACCTGGCCGGTGCCCGAGACTCGGCCCGGGTCAGCGGCATGGCCAGGTGTGATGGTCGGCGGCAGGGACGGGCCGGGTTGCTCCTTCCCGTGCTGGGCGGGTGGGTCAGCTGCTTTTGGAACGCTGCCCCCGGTAGCGGGCCACGGCGCGTTCGATCGAGCGGGGGTGCACGCGCACGCCGAACCGGGCCGCGATCGCCTCGACCAGCTCCGCCGGCCGCAGCCCAGGCTCGGCCGAGAGCCGCTCGTCGGCCCAGCGCACGACCTGCTCGCCGAGCTTGTGCCCGCCCCGCGGCCCGGGCTTGGCCGGCACCAGCCCGTCCAGCCCGGACTGCTCCAGCGCTGCGGCGGCCTGATAGAACGACGGGCGGGAGTAGCCGAACGCCGCGGCGGCCTCGGTCACCGACAGCCCGTCGGCCCGCACCCGCCGCACCATCTCGTACTTGACCTGCACCACGTCGCGGGCGTCGAAGAACTCCTGCGAGCCGAAAGCCTCGTCGCGGACCTGGTCCGGGCGCGGGTTCAGACACCGCGCCTCCCGTAACGCGGCGACCTTCGGGTCCTCGACCGGTCGCCGTCGCCCGCCCATCGCGCCTCCTCATCGGTCGTGTTAGGTTGATTATGCCGGATGATGGGAGGGTGAGCGAAGGCGACACGCCAGACCTGATGCAAACAGACCTGATGTTGTAGCAATAACTGTGCAAGCCGGCAGAGCGCACGACGCTGAACCGCGATAGTACTCGGTGTAATCCAGCTAACACTCACGGCGTAATCTCCTTGACGGCCCGTTCCCGGGCCGACTGGCCTCGTAGCCGGTCAATCAGCTCGGCCAGCTCGACCAAGCCGGCCGTGCTGAACGGGCACCGTCCCGCTGCAATCACCACGAACGCATCCACCGGCGCCGCGTCGGTCCACCCCGCCGGCAGCGAGAACACCCCGCCGTCCGCACCACGCACGACGACCCGGTGCTCGCCCCAGTTCTGCCGCAGCGCGACGAACTCGAACTCCCGCCCGAACAACGGGTGGAACCGGTGCGTCACCCGGACACAATCACCCTGACCATCGGGACCGGGTGTAGTTGACGACTCTGTCCAAGCCGAGAGTCGAGCGAAGCGTGCAGTACGTACGCGAAAGCTTCTTCCGCGGCGAGACGTTCACCGACCTGGCCGACGCGCAACGCCGTGCCGAGCAGTGGTGCCGGACCACGGCGGGGCTGCGGGTGCACGGCACCACCGCGCAACGCCCGGCCGAGCACTTCGCCGCCGAGGAACACGCGCTGCTGCTCCCGCTGCCAGCAACACCGTATGACGTGCCGGTCTTCGCGAAGCCGAAGGTCGCCCCGGACCGGCACGTCGAGGTCGACCGGGCGATCTACTCGGTGCCGGGTGAGTTGATCGGGCAACGTGTCCAGGCCCGCGCCGACAGCCGGCTGGTGAAGATCTACCACCGCGGGCAGCTGATCAAGACCCATCCGCGCAAGCCACGGGGTGGCCGCTCGACCGACCCGAACGACCTACCCGCCGGCACAGCCGAGTACGCGCTGCGTGATGTCGCCACGCTGAACAGGAAAGCCGCACTCGCCGGGCCGTCGATCGGGGTCTACGCGGCCCGGCTGCTGGACGTGCCGCTGCCGTGGACCAGCATGCGCAGCGTCTACCGGCTGCTCGGCCTGACCCGCAGCTACCGGCCGGCCGCGTCGACGCGGCGTGCGCCCGCGCGCTGGAGCTCGACGTCGTGGACGTGCGCAAGATCGCCCGGATGCTCGAACAAGCCACCGAACGCGACCCCGCACCCACCACGGCGGCGAAGGTGATCGTCGGCGGCCCGGCGCGGTTCGCCCGCGACAACACCGAGTACAAGACCCAGGGCCTGTGGTGAGCCGCGCACCGGCCGCGGCGCCGAGCATCGACGCGGACCTGAAGAAGCTGCTACGCACGCTGAAACTCGGCCGGATGCTCGACACCCTGCCCGAGCGGCTCGCCCTGGCCAAGCAGCAATCGCTGCCCTACGTGGACTTCCTGTCCCTGATCTTCGCCGACGAAGTCGACCGCCGCGACCGCACCAGCGCCGACCTGCGCGCCCGCGCCGCCAAACTCGACCCGGCCATGCGGCTCGAGACGTTCAGCGGCGACAGCCCGGTCCGCTACGACCGCGAGCTGTGGAACGAGCTGTGCTCGCTGCGCTTCCTCGACGACGCCCGCGGGGCTTTGATCCTCGGCCCCGTCGGTGTCGGCAAGACCCACCTAGCCACCGCGCTCGGGCACATCGCCGTGCGCCGCCGCCGCACCGTCCGGTTCCTCCGCGCCGACCAGATGTTCCGCACCCTCAAAGCCGCCCGGCTGGACAACAGCGTCGAAGCCGAGATGCGCGCCCTCGCCCGCGTCGAAGTACTCATCCTCGACGACCTGGCACTGCAGGCGATGGACGCCGTCGAGACGTCGGACTTCTACCAGTTGATCGTCGAGCGGCACCAGAAGACCAGCACGATCGTCACCTCAAACAGGGACGCCAGTGAGTGGATCGCCGTCATGAGCGACCCGCTGCTCGCCCAGTCGGCCGTCGACCGGCTCGTGTCCACCAGCTACGAACTCGTCATCGAAGGAGACTCCTACCGCCGCCGACAACGACCCCAACACGCCAAGGGAACCACCCCGTGACCCCGCCGCGTGACGACGGCGTGACGATCACCCGCTGCCCGCTCTGCGCCACACCGTTCACACCCATCGGCCGGCAGCGGTTCTGCAGCCACGCCTGCCGGCAAGCCGCCTACCGTCGCCGGCAACCCATCACCGCGCCGGTCATCCCCGCGCCGCGCGCACGCCGCGACGTCACCGTCTACGAATGCCCCGACTGCGAACAGCGCTACCACGGCCAGCAATGGTGCCCAGACTGCAACCGGCCCTGCCGACGCATCGGCATCGGCGGCCCCTGCCCCCACTGCGATACACCGGTCGCCATCGAGGAACTGGCACAACCACCACCGAAAACGATCACCAACCACCCCCCACACGGCACGTCGGCTTGACCAACCAAGGAGAAAGAATGACCATCATCCTGCTGCTCTGGTGGCCCCTAGGTCATGGCAACCGGGTGGTCCCATCAAGCTGGCAGGCGACAACCCTGTGTGGCCGGCCGCGCATATCGAGACCGATCGGGCGCGCGGCGTTCGCGGTAAACAGCCCCGCCGATCACCGCCACGACGACTATCGCCATGTCGCCGTGGCCGGGATGGTCTGAACGAGGTGTTGACGGTGATTGGCGCGGGCGGCTACCTGCAGTGCTGGATCGAGCCGAAGTGACATTCCCGAAACATGCCGGGCCACCGACCCCACCGACATGGGCAGGATCCGGGAGTCACTGGCCTTGCGCTGGCGCCGCAGGCCAGCCGCCGAGTGTGACCGCGGTCCGGGCCATGACCCGCTGAAGGCGGCAGCAGATGGATGACGGCGTTAGTAGCGCCCACCGATGAAGGTCGCCACCGCCGCCAGCGTGGAGACGACAGGGGGCGGCTCGTCGAAGTCCATCAGCACGCGCAGCGCGTCACCGCGAGCGCCGCCAGCGAGCAGCACCTGACGGCAGCACGGGCGCATTCATGGAGGCGCTGGAGGTGTGGCAGCGGACCGGTGAGCTGCCGGAGCCGTCGACGCCCAACTACCTGCCGCGCCTTTTTCACGACCTTCCCGATTTCGACGATCTGTCAGGTAGACACCGGGCGCGGCTGTGAAGCCACCCGTCGGCAACTGCCCGGCGGTTCTGCTCCTGCAGCCCACTCACGCAGCCACGCTCGACCAGGGACACTGCCTGTCAGGCTGCTGCAGCGCTTTGACGGCACCTGGTGGTACGACCAGGCCGCGTCGCAGTACGCCGACTCACTGATGGATCCGGGCAACGTCCAGCTGTTCCAGCAGTACTGGATCGGCCAGACACCCATGGAGGCCAAGCTGCACATCAATGGCCAGACGGTCCCTGGCGTGGCTCCGTTCGACCACGGGAACACCGCGCTCGCCGGTCGGGAGAACGACTGCTACAGCGGGACCCCGCCGTTCAACCCCGGACTGTTCCACACCGGCTGCACCGGCCCGCCGAACGGTCAGGGGGAGAAGGTCATCTACGGCCTGACGACCTCCATCCAGTCCGTCGGCGAGGGCAACTACGGCCGGCCACGCCGGAACATGTGATACGGCGGCTGAAGCGTCTCGACCCGGCCGTGCTCACTCAGCTCATCGATCTGTTTGGCGTCATAGTTCGACACGCCGAGGTGGCGGATCATGCCGTCCGCGACGAGTTGTTCCAGGGCCGCCGCGGTCTCCTCGGCCGGCGTCGCCGGGGCGATGTGGGTGGGGTGCCGGTGGCAGCGTGGCGGCGACCTGGGCCATGTGCCGGTAGCGGGCGTCGCGGGTCATCCCCATGAAGTGGATCGCGTGCGGGTCGGGGACGGTGGGGCGTCCCCGGTAGGAGGCGGCGCTGCTGTTGAACAGGTTCTCTGGTACCCGCCCGCCGAGGTAGGGCTGGTTCCACCCGGGTGGCAGCCAGCTGGTGGCGGATAGGTACCGGCTGCCGCCGCCCGGTCGCGCCCACCAGTGCTGCTGATCGCCGCGGTCCCACCCCAACACGGCGAGCACGGCGCCCTGGTCGGCCCAGGGGCCGGGTTGCGGTCCGGCGGCCTGCACGGCGTCCAGGAACCGGAACGTGGTTGGGCAGGAGCGCATCACCCACACCCCGGTGTTGGGGTTGACGCGATGCTCGTGGGGCACCTGCTCCATCACGAGCGCGTGAAAATGGTCCGGATGCAAATGCGAGGCGATGTCCTCGTCGTCGCGGACGATCAGCACGTCCGCGTCCAGCCAGACCGCGAGCGGGTACCGGGTCAGCGCGCGGCGCAACAGATCGATCTTCGCCCACTTGGCCCGCTGCGCGGCGCCGTCCGCGCCGTCGCCGTCGGCCGGCACGTCGCTGACCTGCAGCTGGTATCCCCAGCGCGCCGCGAACCGGGCGAAGGTGGGCAGCGCCAACTCGTGCAGCACCGGGCGCATCCGCGGACCCGCTGCCGTCACCAGCACCCCCACCGGCTGCACCGCGACCGGCGACTCCCGCGCCGTCACGGTCACAGTCATGCCACGGCCGTACCCAGCATGCGAGCAGCACACCGTCGGCGGATGAACCCACGGTGCCGACAAGTCAACACGCACGACAACGCTCGGCAAGCACCTGGTGACGCCCCCGTTCCCCACCAGCAGTCCAGTCCGAGTCGGCCAGCATAAGCGAGCTGCAGGCCACGGCTGGGCGCTACCTGCGCCCTTCACGATCCTGTCTTCGGCGCTCACCGGGTGTGAGGCGGCATCGGCGGGTCTGTCAAGAAAGCACCCCCGTCGTCAGGGGCCGTGCTCTGCTGCGTGGGTGTCGGCGAGCCGCTTGTGGTCGCGGACCGGTCAGTTACACCCTGGTAGTTCCGGAGCATCATTGATGTGGAGACGTGGCGGGGAGCGTCCTCCCCCCGGGGCTGCGAAGATCCGCCACGCCTCCACGCACGCCCGTTCACGAGGTCCCGAGAGGGACCCCTGTCACGGGCGACGGCCGGTAGGAGCTACGCACCCCCTGGAGGGTCCGCGTCTTCCCCGCCGCGTCTTGAAGGTTCCCACCCTGCCCCGGGCGAGGGCAACGGCGGCCGCACCGCGGCTCGAACCTGCAAACAACCGCGCTCGTCTCGGTGGACCCGATGCCCAGCGGCCCGAGGCTTCGGCGGTCCACGAGTATCGTGCCCGGTGCCGGGCGTCATCGACCGGTTGCAGCAGCGGAGATCAAGCTCTGGCTGGGACGGCGCCACGAGTTCGGTCGTGATTCCGACCGTGCCGTTGCGGCGTAGCCAAGTTGCAAAGGATCGCCCGCACAGAACGTCGGGGAGACCGAGTGGCCGCGAAGCCCGCTCCACGGCCTCGGCGTACCGATCGGCGGCGACCCCAGGGTGACCGCCGCGCCAACACCGCATGAGTGCTCAACCGAGCGGCGACAAGTCGTGCTTTTTGAACGACGCGGGGCGTCTGGGTATCGAGTGGCCGTGCGCCCCGCCAAGCCCTGCCTTTCGAGGGTGGGCTCGCCGTGCCAAAGGCCGTCAACGGCGGTGCCGCGCGACCAGGCGACAACGACAACCATGGTTATGTCGCCGTGCCTGGCACGACCGATCACATAGACGAAGTGGTTTGAAGCGCGTCGTCTGTAGATACTGCGGGGGCGTGCCGTCTGCTGCTGTCCTACCCGCCGGGGTTTTGCGTGCGCTGACCGTCGCCCGGCGGGTGGAGGCGCAGGCCCGGGCGGGCAGCGGCAGGTGGCTCGGGCGGCGACCGGGCGGCTGATGGCGGTGCTCGCCGAGGCGGGGTGGCCGGCGGCGGCGATGGCGCCGGTGGTGGGGCTGACACGCAGCGCGGATCGACGAGAAAACCTGGCTGAGGCCGGGGGAGGCGGCGGCGTTGCTGGGGGTGCACCGCAGCACATTGCACCGGTGGCGGCGGGACGGGTTGCTGCCGCGCGCGGTGCTGACCGCGGGCGGTGGGGAATGGCGGTACTGCCGGGATGATCTGGCCGCCATTCTCCGGCGGCGAGCGGGGCGGCGCATTCTTCCGCCGGGCCAACGGCATACCGCCCCCGGCGAGGCTCGCGTTCTGGTAGTGCCGGCCAGCTGGCCAACTGACGCAGGGCGTCAGGCCGGTAACTGCACTGATCTGCCACTGCGCTGCGGCCAGCAGCGACGGGGACAGCACCAACGGAGATCAACAGGCGAAGATCCGCCAATCAGAGTCGCGACGGATTCAGGGATTACAACCCAGCGAGATCCTGGTGCGCTCAAACAACGCGGACGTTGGCGGCCTGCGGGCCCTTGGGGCCCTGGGTGATCTCGAATTCCACCCGCTGGCTCTCGTTGAGGCTGCGGTAGCCGCCGGTGTCGGCGATGGCGGAGTAGTGGACGAATACGTCCGCTCCGCCGCCTTCGACGGCGATGAAGCCGAAGCCTTTCTCGGCGTTGAACCACTTCACTGTTCCCTGTGCCATGGCGGCCGCTCCTTTCAGGAGAGCGTAGGCAGGCCCGCAAAGTGCCGGATCTGGGCCGCGGTCTCTTGCGGCGGCCTGCCATTCCGTCCTGATCAGGACACATTACGCCCGCGGAATCGAGCTCCGCGGGCGTGACTGGAAACCACGAACACAAGACTTGCCACCACCCGCCGCAACGAACGACCGGTGCAGATGATTGCGTCCGGTCAGCTGTCATTGATCGCTCGCACGGACAGCAGCGATCTCAGTACAGCGGCAGCAGCGCTACGCCACCGCCGAGGTGCTCCCGGGCGGCGCGGCCGGTTCGCTGCGTGGCCCGTGGTGCGGTCAACCCCGGAAAGAAAGTAGGCGCTGCGCACTGTTCATGGCTGACCGAGAAGACGCTGCGCTGCTTGCCCAGGTTGCGCAGTGGGGGACCAGCCTGGGATTGCAGGCCGCAATGAGGGCTATCTTCGCCAACGACTTCGATCCCGAGTCGGCGACTGAACGCGACGAGCCGGTCAATACCGTCCTGGCATTCGGGGAAAACGGTAGGAACGCTCACCAAGAACGGGCTGCTCGACACCGGCCTCATCCTCGATTGGCTATGGGTGTCCGGCGCCTGGGCACGCGTCGCGCCGGCCGCGCTCAAGGCACGCGAGAAACACGGGGTCCCCGAACTGTACGAAAACATGGAGGCTCTCGCCGCTCAGCAGAAGTAGCAGCCACCCGTACCAGCGGACTCGCGCCACACCAGGGAGCCGCGCGGCCCGGGCCACGACGGGCCGCAGTTCTGGGTCCGTCGCATGCTGCTCGTCGGTGAGGGTCATCACGAAGCAAACGCTCGCTGTTCGGCATGAGCGTTCGATTCACCCTCGCGCCCTAACGATCCCTCTGAGCGCCATGACTGAGGCAGCTGGCCCGCACGGATCGGATCGTGCGCGCACCTCCGTGAGCCGAATACACGGTGCGGCACCCGAGCTCGACCGGCCTGAGGAAGCCAGCGTGGCCGTCGATGGAACTGAAGGCTTGTGATCTCGGGCCTACGTCGCTGCGAACGTCTGGCTACGACGACGTTAGCGCCGTCCTACGTTCGCGGTATCGGCAGAGCTGGCTCGCGGCTGTCGGCGATGTGCGCTGATCACGGCCCGCCACGACGCTTGGTGTGTCTCGACATGAGTGCGCGTCCGTGGTTCGCCGTGGCGCACGCGCAACGAATGTGTAGATGAGTCGAATACGGTGGTCTTCGCGTCCTGAGTCATTCAGCCTGAATCCACCGTCCAATTAGGCGTTTGCCGCCTGTCGTAACGGACGAATGCCCTGCTGTGCAAGGAGAATGTGGCTTGCGACAGTCACATTTAGCCTCAACAGGAGGGCATTCGCGAGATGCAAGTTTCTCACGCTCCGTCGGCTGTGTCAGCAGGCTTCGACGATCCGAATCTGGTCTCGTGCGCGGGGCTGGAGCCGGCGATGGCGTTGGCCGCGTCGTGCGGGCTCGCCGAGCTGGTCGCCGACAAGCTGAGCGTGCCGTCACCGAACGCGCGGTTGAAGGTGCCGGCGCTGGTCGCCGGGATGGTCGCCGGCGCGGACAGCATCGATGACATGGACCTGCTGCGGCACGGCGGCATGCGCCGGGTGTTCGACGTGGTGCCTGCGCCGTCCACGCTGGGCACGTTCGTGCGCGCGTTCATGCGCGGAACGCAGAGCTGGTGTTTCGCACCCGGGTAGTGCTTGATGCTCGCGGTTCGGGGATTCATCTGCCGCCGGGGCCGCAGCCCGGGTCGGGCGGCCGACGTCGCACGGCGGCGAAGAGTGTCTAGCGATTTCGCTCCTGGTGTCAGGGCTATATGTCGTGACTCTGCTCGCTCAAAGACTATCTAACTCGATGATTCTTGTAATTCCAGCCAGATTTAGGTGCGACTCTGAAATGCTTGCCGCGGCACGGCAAATAATGCTGGACATTCATTGGGCATGTTCTTACCGTCGCGGGCGGAGGTGAGGCTCATGAGCAATACCAGCACCACCAGCCGCCGGCAGGTGCTGCAGGCCGCTGGGCTGGCCCATCCCCGTCCCGACGCGGTGACCGCGCCGCTGTTCGGCTGCGGGGACCCGTTCTTCTTCGCGCGGGACAAGGTCCAGGTGAAGTACGAGATGCTGCGGGCCCACTTCGCCGACGGCGACACGGTCACCGCAGCGGCCGGCATGCACGGCTACTCCCGGGCCGAGTTCTACCTGGTGGCCGCCGCATTCGCCCGGGCAGGAATGAGCGGCCTGCTCGATGAGCGCCGTGGCCGCAAAGGGCCGAGCAAGCTCACCGAGGACGTGCAGGCCTTCCTCGATGGCCTCGGTCCCTGCTCCGCGGCCGAGGCCGCCGCAGCGGTGGCCGATCAGCTCGGGGTGCGCCTGCACCCACGCACCGTGCAGCGGGCCCGGCGACGATGATCCGGTTCTGGCCGCCGGCGGACCCGCCGCAGCAGCTCTACGAGCGGCTGCGCGTCGCGGTGCTGGCGACTGGCCGGCTACCCGACGAACTGGCCGCCGCCCGGTTCGCCCGCCGCGGCCTGGCCGGGTTGATCGCCTGGCCGGACGCCGAGCCGGTGTTCACCACCCACCTGATCGGCGCGGCCCGCGCCGCCTGGACGCCTTACGCCGACCCACGCCTGGCCGCCCTGACGGCCTGCTACCGGCTCCTGCTCGACACCGAGCGCCCCGACCCGGGCCGGCACGCCACGGCCACGACAACGACCGGCAGGCTGAATACGAGGAAGACACGATGCGAGTAGGCATCTACGCCCGGGTGTCGAGCGACACCCAGGAAGCCCGGGGCACGGTCGGCTCGCAGCTGGAGACGCTGCGGGCCCGGGTCGCCGCCGAGGGCGAGGAGTTGGTCGAGGAGTTCATCGATGACGGCTACTCCGGCGCCCGGCTGGACCGTCCCGGCCTGGACCAGCTGCGCGACGCGGCCGAAGCAGGCCTCATCGACGCCGTCTGGTGTCTGTCCCCGGACCGGCTGGCCCGCTCCTGCGCCTACCAGATCCCCATCCTCGACGAGCTGGCCCGCTACCGGGTGCCGGTGCGGTTCACCGACGCCCCACCCCTCGATGACCCCCAAGCGCGGCTGCTGGTGCAGATCCAAGGCGTGATCGCCGAGCACGAACGGGCCAAGTTCGCCGAGCGGGGGGCGGCGCGGCAAGCTGTATCGGTCCCGCGCCGGCGAGGTGCTGTACACCAAGGTGCCCTACGGCTACCGCCGCGTGTCCCGCACCGCGGATCGCCCCGTGCACCTGATCATCCACGAGCCCGAAGCGGCCGTCGTGCGCCGCATCTTCACCGACTTCCTCGCCGGGCACAGCCTGCGGCACCTGGCCGTCACGCTCTCCGCTGAGGGGATCGCCTCACCGGAAGGCAAACCGATGTGGCGGCTGTCTACCATCTGCCGCATCCTGAGCAACGAGGCCTACGCCGGCCGGCTGTACTGGAACCGCACCCACACCGGCTACGACCCAGCGCTGGCTCACGCCCGGCAGACCCCACGCCCACGCGAGGAGTGGATCGAGATCCCCATCCCGGCGATCATCGACCAGTTCACCCTCGACGCCGCCGAGGCGAGGGCCCGCACCAACACCAGCGACAGCCCGCGGCGCACCGAACCGGACACGTTCCTGCTGCGCCGGCTGCTGCGCTGCGCACACTGCGGCGTCAAACTCAGCGCCCACCGCTCCCGGCGCCGCGGCACCACAACCCGCTACTACTTCTGCCCGCACCGCGACCCGTGGCGCGCCGGAGGCGCCGACCGCCGCTGCCCCGAACGGCGCGTGCGAGCCGACGAACTCGACACCTTCGTCTTCGACCAAGTGCGCCGGCTACTCGCCCGCCCCGCCCTGCTCACCACCGCGGAGACCGCGCTGGCCCGGCACACCCCGGGCCCCGACGACGAACTGCTCGCCACGCAACTGGCCCGCCTGCAACGCCGGCTCACCACCGCACACGCCGAACGAGGCCGGGTCGCCGACCTCTACCGAGCCGGTGTGATCGACAACGCCGAGATGCAACGACGCTCCCGCGAGATCGACGCCCGCGCCCGACGCCTCGAACAGGAACAGCAAATCCTTCTCGCCCGCCGAAGCGAACTCGCCGCCGACAACCAGCTGCAACACGGCATCGCCGACTTCGCCCAGCGCGCCCTGGACGGCATCGACACCCTCGATTTCACACAACGCCAGCAGCTACTGCGGCTCGTACTCGAAGACGCCCGCGTCCAAGGCTGGAACGTCGAACTTCGCCTGCGCATCCCCCTCGCCGACAACCCGCCCACTGGCCCGACCACGCCCCTGGCACACACCCGCCCGCGTGCAGCAGCCCGATCACCCAGAAGCACCAAGCCAGCCAAGGAGCCGGCGTCAAGCAATGACCGTTTGCGTTCCATTGGTGTTCACCTTCGGGCATGTGCGTCAGCTCGACTCGCTGGCCGCGAGCCTGCTGGTAGGGCTGGCGCAACGGACGCCGCTGCTGCCCGCGGCCGATCAGATCGCGTTCGTCGATATCGATGACACCATCCGCGGCACGCACGGTTACACCAAACAGGGCACCGGGTACGGCTACAGCAAGGTCAAGGGCCTCAACGCGCTGCTGGCCACACTCAGCACCCCGGCCGCCGCGCCGGTGATTATCGCCTCCCGGCTGCGCCGAGGGTCGACGAACTCGGCCCGCGGCGCCGCCCGGATGGTCGCCGACGCGTTGGCCACCGCCAGCAGAGCCGGGGCGGGCGGGCTGGTGATCCTGCGGGCCGATTCGGCCTACTACAACCACGACGTCATCGCGGCCGCGATCCGCGCCGGCGCGGGGTTCTCGGTCACCGCCCGGATGGACCCGGCCGTACGCCGCACCGTCGCGGCCATCGACGAGCAGGCGTGGACACCGATCCACTACCCCGGCGCGATCTGGGACGAAGACGAACAGCGACTGGTCTCCGACGCCGAGGTCGCCGAGATCGACTTCACCACCTTCACCTCCAGGCGCAAGGGCGAGCACATCGACGGCCGGCTGATCGTGCGCCGCGTCAAACGCCTCAACACGGGCACCGTCCCCGCTGGCCAGCACGCCCTATTCGCGGCCTACCGGCACCACGCCGTGTTCACCGACTCACCCATGTCGATGCTCGACGCCGAAGCCTGCCACCGCCAGCACGCGGTCATCGAACAGGTCAACGCCAACCTGAAAAGCGGCGCCTTGGCGCACCTGCCCTCCGCGTCGTTTGCCGCCAATTCTGCATGGCTGGTGTTGGCCGCGATCGCGTTCAACCTCACCCGCTCCGCCGGCACGCTGGCCTCGACCTTTCACGCCCGCGCCACCGGCGCCACCATCCGCCGACAGCTGATCTCGGTCCCCGCCAGGATCGCTACTTCGGCCCGCCGGATCAGCCTGCACCTACCGGCTGCCTGGCCCTGGCGCGAGGACTGGCAGCAGCTGTTCGACGTACTGCATCGGCCACCTCGCGCCGCCTGACACCTCCGATCCGCCGGCCCGCAACGGCCCCGAGAACCACCAGAACGTGGAAGAGCCGGGCAGACCGGCAGCATCACCGCGCCCGCAAACAGACCAGTCGACGTGAAGATCAACAAGACGATCGGAAACGATCACACCAATTCACGCGGTGGATCCGGGTTCAGGGTCGGCGGCGTCGCCGAGTTCACCCCGCTGATGCGGCGGGCGCAGCACCGCGACAGGCTCCTTCGCAGTACGAACCGTAGCTACCGAAGGCCGCTGAGGGTGCAGTCGCGGGGTTTCGAGGTCTTCTGATACACGTCGATGCGGACGAGTCTGGGTAGGTGAGGAAGGCGGGCAACGATGGATGCGCATGACGTGATCGAGCAAGCCAGAGAAACTCTGACGGTAAAGCGAGTCTTCGGCGAGCCGCATGAGAAGGACGGCGTGACGGTAATCGCGGTGGCGAAGGTTCTCGGCGGTGCCGGCGGGGGCGGCGGCGAGGGTCCAGGTGGTGAAGGGAAGGGCTCAGGCGGCGGCTTCGGTATGGTCGCCCGTCCGGTCGGAATGTTCTTGATTCATGGCGACGACTTGAGCTGGCGGCCGGCGGTCGACGTGAACCGCATCGTCCTCGGTGGCCAGGTCCTCGCCGTCGTTGCCCTGCTGGCAGTTCGATCGATCGTGAAGGCTCGAGTGAAAGTGCGCGGGTAGTGACCGATGCCCGGGTGATGCTTGACTGCGTGCCCGTGGCCGAAAAGCGCCGTATCACGGTTGCTGGCGAAACGCGGCCCAGGTGAACGGTTGGACGGTGCCGCTGGGGGTGGTGTGCTCCTCGCGATCCTCGGTGAGGAGCCTCCACCGCTCGCCCAGGACCGCGGCGAGTTCCTGAGGGCTGTAGCGGGCGACGGGCAACCCCGAGCAATGCTGCGGCCCGTCTGGTGCGAAGCAGCCGAAGATGGCAACCGCGTTCGACGTCGTCGCGGCGTGCAGCGCGTGCAGATATTTGTGTCGTGCCCGGTCCGTTGTCAGGAAGTGGAAGACCGCGCGGTCGTGCCAGACCTGGTAGGTGCGCTTGGGCCGCCAGGTCAAGATGTCGCGGGCGAGCCAATGAACCTGTTCGGCGGCCTTTCCAAGCCGCCGCTGGGCGATCTCCAGCCCGGCTGCGGAGACATCGAGAATGGTGATGTCGCCAAATCCTTGGGCGAGCAGGGCATCGACCAGGACCGACGCGCCGCCGCCCACGTCGATCAGACTGTCCTGCGGCGAGACGGTGGTGAGGTCAAGCATGCGTAGGGACGCACCCGGCTGATGCTGAAACCAGCTGCGCCCCGCGTCGCCGTGCGCGAATCGTCGTCCCAGTGCGCCGCCCCGGCTACGAGCGATGCCACCTGCTCATTGTGCCGTGCCAGAGTCCCGCTCGCCCCGTAGAGCTGAACGACGTGCAGTAGCGCACGACCACCACGGCACCGCCCGCCTCGAGCACGTCGGCGAACCGATCCACGGCATGCGCGAGCTCGGCCACGTGATGCAGCGCGGTGCAGGCGACCAACCCGTCGACCGGCTTGCGCGGCTCGTAACTCTCAAACTCGACCCGGTGAAATTCGAGGCCCGTCGGGCGCCTCCGGATCGATCCCGACCGCGTCGTAACCCTCACCCCTCAACGCCGGGACGGACCCACCGAGCGGCCCGCACCCGATCTCCAGCACACGTGCGGGAGGCGGCCGTAACGCGGCCCGAACGGCCACTGGGAGGCCAGCCAGCGCTCATCGACGGTTACGGCTGACCCTAGACCGCGCCACCCAAGCAACCCTCTATTCGGCAGCTGCGGGGAACGGCTACGACTGTCAGGCGAAGACAGATTTCTCTATCTGCGCGTGATTCTTGATGCGCGACGGCTGCGGAATTGCCGTGCATATCGACGGAACTGGCGCGTTCTTCGGCCGGTCACGCTCCGTCAGAAGTTGCCGTCGATCGAGATCAGCATGATCGCCGATTCGCGGACACACGTGCATGGCGAGAAGCCGTTGATCGGGCCGGTGTTATGGGGCACGAGCGCGCGGTCGGTGTGGTGTGCCGACTTCGTCTTCTGGTGAGGTTGCTGACATCTACCTGTGCTTGCATAATGTAAGCATGCCGAACGTGTTGGTCCGTGACGTGCCCGAGCAGGTGCATGCGCGTCTGCAGGCGCGGGCGGCTGAGCGTGGCCAGTCGTTGCAGCAGTACCTTGCCGGCGAGATGCGGCGACTTGCTGAACGCCCGAGCATGGATGAGGTGCTGGCCCGGATCGCGGCGCGCCGCGGCGGTGTGGTCGGGCTCGACCAAGCGGTGGCTGACCTGGCTGCCGAGCGAGACCGTCGTTGATCGTTGTCGATGCCTCGGTGTTGGCTAACGCGGATTTCCACGCAGCTTCTTCGGCCTCGTCAGCTGAATTCGAAGTGGAGGCGGCGGCCGTGCCACCAGGGCACGGTGGTGTCGGCGGGGAGGCTGGCTTGGCGTAGGAGGGGTGAGTATGCGCGCCGGTCGATGCGGACGGTGATCTGGTCGCCGTTGATGTTGATGGTTCCGGAGCTGTCGAGGAAGCGCCGCTGGAGGGTGTCGGGGGTGGCGGTGGCGTAGCCGCCGCCGAGGCGGGCGCGGAACGCGGCGAGCAGGGCTTGGGCCAGGACGCAGAGCGTGATGTCGAGGTCGACGTTGAGGTTGACGGTGCTGGACAGGGCGTCGGCGCAGAACGCGCGGATGATCTCGGCGAGGCGCTGCTCGATGGTCATCCGCCGGGCGTAGCGCTCGATGAGCGCCTTGGTGGTGATGGCGTGGTCGTTGGTGATGAGGACGGTGGGTTGGTCGCGGCCGAGGCCGGTGATGATGAGTTGGCGAACGGTGCCGGGGTAGGAGGTCAGTGCCACGGCGGCGGACTCGGCGACCTTGGGCCGGTTGTGCGGGCCGGGCCGGTCCAGGGTGAGGGGCTTGTAGTCGGTGCTGGTCAGGGCGTTGATGTGCCTGACCAGGGCGGGTGAGCGCATCCGCAGGGTGGCGAACTTGACCCCGCGCTGGTCCAGTTCGCCGAGGACGTTCTGGGTGGTGACCTTCTGGTCCATGATCAGCATCGTCGGGTCTGATCCGGACACCTGCTTCCAGTGGTCGCAGAACGCGAGCACCTCACGGGCCTGGGTGGCCTTGGACAGGTCGGCGTTGGCGTAGACCAGGTTGTGGGTGCCGCTGTCTTGGGCGAAGAAGGTCAGCACGCTGCGGGCACGTTGGGACCGGGTGGGGACGTAGTGCTTTTCCAGCACCGGGTCACGGCCCCAGTGCATGACCGCGTGGAAGTCCAGGTCGAAGATCGCCTCGGCGCCGGCGGCGAGCCCGGAGGCGATCATCTTCTGGTCCAGCGTGGCCAGGAAGGCCCGCTGGTGGTCGTGGGAGAGCCGGTAGGAGTAGCTGGTGAGCGCGGACTTCTTCGGCAGGATCGCCAGCCCGGCGAACAGGGCGCTGGCCGGGTCGGTGAGCAGGTCATCGACGTGGGAGACCCGCCGGGTGCCGGTCAGCTTGAGGGCCAGCAGCGACAGCAACCAGGACACGGCGGGGATGACCTGCGTGCCGGGGTAGCCGGCCGCCCGCGCCAGGGCGGGCAGGTCCAAGCCGACCAGGTCCGGGATGGTCAGCAACAGCCCGGCCAGCCTGGTGTCGACACGGGCGGGCAAGGCGGCGAAGTCGAGGACCGAGGCCCGGGCCAGCCGGGTGTCGCGGCCCGCGGTGGCCGGGCTGGTGCTGGCCTCGGCGGCGGGGCCGCGCAGCAGCCGGCCGAAGCCCTCCTCGGCGAGGATCTCGCCGACGGAGGTGCGGTTGAGCGGGCGGCCTTCGGCGGCGAGCCGGGCACTGATCTCATACACCGACAGGCCCCGCCGGCGCAGCTCGATCACCCGGCCGCGGGCGGCGTCCTTGCGCGGCGCGCTCGTGCGGCCGGGCCTGCCCGGCTCGGCGAACAGCGCCAGCTTGCCGGCGCGGAAGTCGCGGACCAGGGAGGTCAGCGCCGAGCGGGTGTAGCCGAACCGGGCGGCGGCCTCACCATCGGTGCACGCTCGTACAGGTAGGCGCGGATCGCCTCGTACCGACGCTGGTTCAGCTGGGTCGGGCGGGCGAACACCTCCCCACCGGATCGCGGGGCCGATTCCGCTGCCACATCGCATATCTACCATGTCAACTCTCACGCAGCCGGAAGGCTAGCGTCGCGTGTTGTAGTCCGGTCACTGCTGGAGATGACTTGATATCGCCGGGAATTGCTGCCTAGCACCGCGTATCTGAGTAAGGGCGGGCAGCTTGAGTCAGTCGTGCTAATCAGTTGACCGCTAGTCCAAGGAACAGCTTAATCAACCCTTGCCCTGAACCCGGCTGCACCAGCATCACGCCGCAATCGTCAACCGCATAGGCCCAAACCTCATAGCCAGGCGGAATGCCTCACGACACCGAAGGCCAAAAACGCTGCGCGGAACGCCGCGCTAACGCGGTCGGCGACGATGGTGCTGAGGGCGTGCGGGGCGCGCGGTCCCGTCGCCGGGCAGGACGTTAGCGTTCCGGATCTCGTTGATGTTGAGGTGGTGTCCGTGCTGCGGCGCCGCTGGCTGGCCAAGACGCTGAGCGCGCGGCGGTTCGCCGCGGCGATCACTGATCTGATGGCACTGCCGGCGGATCGATATCCGGTGTTGCCGTTCATGCCCCGCGCCTACGAGTTGCGCGCGAACGTCAGCGCCTACGACGCCAGCTACGTCGCGCTCGCCGAACGGCTCGGCTGTGCGCTGATCACCGCGGACATCCGGCTCGCCTCGGCACCAGGGCCGCGCTGCGCCATTACCGTGTTGTAGCCCGGAGCCGGTGGCTGGCTAACGCTCGTGACCGGTGCCGCGGCGCGCTTCACGCGCAAGGTTGCCGACGCGGTGCGGTGGTCGGCGTGAGCTGAGCGGAGCGTGGCAGTGATGTTCCGTGTGCATGTTTCGCCCCTTCGGTCTGATACCCGGCCAGCCGGGTTCGGGGTTGTCGAGTTCGGAGTCGGACATCATGATCGTCGAGTCGCGGAGGCCGACTTCGACGTGCACATGACAGCGGCCCGTTGGCCCGTGTTGTGAATGCGCGGTGGCGCGCTCAGGTGGTTCCGAGCATCGCCGTCTAGCATTCGGGACTGCCCCGAGTTCAGTCGACTCGGCGGGTGTGGAGCATCAGGCCGAGATCGCGGTAGGCGTCCAAGGCGAGTTCTCGTTGTCGTCGCGTGGAGCGGGGGGGAGACGATGACCGCATCGGGTTGCACCCGGCTGTATGACGCTCGCCGAAATGAGTTCTACGACAAGCCGCTGTTGCGCGGCTGGGCACATGCGGTGTCCTTCGTGGCTGCGGTGGTCATCGGGACCCTGTTGATCGCCGATGCCCGCGCCGACTCGCGGCTGATTGTCGCTGCGGTGTACGCGCTGAGCGTCGCGGGGCTGTTCGGGGCGAGCGCTTGTTATCACCGGGGCCGTTGGACGGCGGCGGTCTCGAGGCGGCTGGAGCGCCTGGACCACACGATGATCATCTTGCTGATCGCCGGCACGGCGACGCCACCGATGGCGTTGTGCCTGGCCGGGTCGCTGCGGGTAGCGGCGTTAGGGCTGTTGTGGCTGCTCGCCACGCTCGCGGTGCTGGTCCGGCTGGTGTGGATTGCGGCGCCGGAAAAGCTGGTGGGCTCGATCTACCTCGGGCTTGGCTGGGTCGCGGGTGCGGCGCTTCCGGCGGTGTGGGTCCGGAACGGCGTCGGTCCCGCGGTACTGCTTCTCGCTGGGGGTGTGCTGTACACGGTCGGCGCAGTTGGCTACCACCGACGCTTCCCGGACCCACGACCGTCCGTGTTCGGCTATCACGAGGTCTTCCACACTTACGTCACCATGGCGGCTGCCTGCCAGTACATCGCCATCGGCTGCTTTCTACTGTGACCACCAAAGGTGGCGCAGGTTCCGCCTCACACGCACGAAGGCGCCGTAGTCGACCCGGACGGCACCCGTCGCCCGCTTGGCTCGCCATCGGGTAAGGAGGCGACGTTCTGAGGCGGTACCCGATACTGCGGCCAGCGGTGGTGCGACCTCGCATCGATCGCTTGAGTTTCGTGTTTGGTGCGGCCGGTGTGGAGCGGCGGTAAGGACCGTCCACGAGGTCATCACGAACCGTGATCACGCCGACGTAGAAGATCGATGCTCCTATGGCTTGTCAAGCGGTCAGATGACATTTCGCCGGTCCTCTTTCAGGGCTGCTGCGGGGATGGATTTGGGCTGGGTGGCCGGGTTGCGGACAGGACAGGGACGGGCCGCTCGGGTGTGGAGGGCAGGCTCTTATGAGGTCACGCGCAGCCGGTGGTGTTGAGGTCCGGGGACGGCCGACGGATCGTTCGAAGGCCAGCGGGTGCGGCAGCCGAATAGTGGGTCAGGCCGTCCTCGGGGGTTTTGGTGTCAGTCGCGGGCCGGGCGCAGGTGCGGGTAGACCTCGCGGGCGACGTAGCGCTTCAAGCAGCGGATGATCTCCGTCTTGGACTTGCCTTCTTTGGTGCGGCGTTCGACGTAGGCGCGGGTCGGGGGGTGCGAGCGCATCCGGGTCAGCACGATCCGCCACAGGGCGTGGTTGGCTTGCCGGTCGCCGCCGGGGTTGAGCCGGTGGCGGGTGATCTTCCCCGACGACGCCGGGATGGGGGCGGCGGCGCACAGGTGTGCCCAGGCGGCCTCGCTGCGCAGCCGCTCAGGGTGGTCGCCGGCGGTGATGAGCAGCAAGGCGGCGGAGTACGGGCCGATGCCGTGCAGGGCGAGTAGGCCGGGGGCGCGGGCGGTGACCAGCGGGACGATCTGGTCGTCGAGGCGCTTGAGCTGGCCGTCGAGGAACGCGGCGCGGCGTCCCAGCTCGCGCAGCGCGATGCGGGTGGCGTAGCCGACCACCTCGCCGGGGTGGGGGCGCAGCGCCGCGAGCTCGGCGACCAGGCCCGCCGCGGTGTGCCCGGCCAGCCGGGTGCGCAGCTCATCGGGTCCGGTCAGTACCAGTGCGCGGGCCTGGTTGATCGACCGGGTGCGTTCGCCGGTGGCGCTACGTTTGGCGACCATCAATGCGCGGACCGCCTCGACCGCGCCGTCGCGGCCCTTCGGAGCGCCGCGGGCTCGCCCGGACTGGGCGGCGCGGGCGGCGCTCACGGCGTCGAGGGGATCGGACTTGCCCTGCCGGCGGCGATCCTGCCGATCGGAACGGTCGACCTCGACCACGCGCACACCAGCGGCGCTGATGTGGCGGGCCAGGCCGGCACCGTAGCTACCCGTCCCCTCGATCCCGACCAAGCCGACGGTGCCGAACCCGGCCAACCAGCCCAGCAAGCTGGCGTGGCCCGCCGGCGTTGGGGAACTGCTCGACGCCGAGCAGCCCGCCGATCGGATCGAGCGCCGCGGCGACGTGCACGTCAGCGTGAGTGTCCACCCCGCCGGTTACGGCACGTGTCTCTACGATGGTCAACGTCATCCCTTTCTCAGGTTGAGGGATGGCACGCACCTGCTGGCCGTCGGATCTGACAACCCCTGCCTCTTGCACAGGACGGGCAGATCAGACCGGCAACGCCGGCGGTGCCACAAGACCTGGGCCCGGCCGACAGATCGTCTCGCAGGACAGCACGAAGCGGCGTCAGCCGAATCGGAGGTCAGGCCGGGACCCAGGCCGCCGACCCTACGCACCCGCCACGTCGAAACCCGGGAGACAGGGCCGGAAGCACTACCCACATCCTCCCTGCCGAATAGGGAGTGCCGGCATGGCGTTTTGAGCGGCCGAAGACGGCGTCGTTCTGGTGCACATGACGGCGGCGTGTCCGGTCGTTTTGAACGGCTACTTCCCGGGATCGCCGTTCCCGCCAGCCTCAAGAGGAACGCATGGTCTCGCCATTGACAAAATCTTCTTTTACGTAAAGACTGATTTTCGTTATGAGAGACGTCGTCTACCTCGACCAGATCGAGCAGGCTGAGGCCCTGCTCAAGCCGCAGCGGATCGAAGTGCTGCGGCAGCTCGCCGAGCCCCGGTCGTGCACCGAGGTGGCGGTCGAGCTCGACCAGACCCCGCAGCGGGTCTACTACCACGTGAAGCGCCTGCTCGAGGCCGGCCTGGTGCGCCGGGTGGCCGAGCGCCGGGTGCGCGGGATCCACGAGGGGATCTACCAGGCGGCCGGCCGGTCCTACTGGCTGTCCCCGCGCCTGGTCGGCCGGATCGGGCTGCGCCAGACCCGCGACCGGCTCAGCCTGGGCTACCTGCTCGACCTGATGGAGGACGTCCAGGCGGACGTCGCCGCGCTCGACCTCACCCGGCCCGACCTGCCCTCGATCGGCGTGTCCGGCGACATCCGGGTACGCCCGGAGCAACGCGAGGCGTTCCTCGACGAGCTGCAGCGGACGCTGCAGGACCTGTTCACCCGCTACGGCGGCACCGAGGGCGACGCCTTCCGTCTGGCCGTCGCCTGCTATCCGAAGGGAGATCCCGATGATCGAGCCTGACCTGCGCCTGCGCGCGGTCGTTCCGGCCCCACCCAAGATCGTGTACGAGGCGCTGACCGACCCGGCCGCGCTGCGTGTCTGGCTGGCCGAGTACGCCGATGTCGAGTTGCCCGGCAAGTACGAGTTCTGGGGCCGCTACACGCCCGACGGCGCCGAGCCGCACCAGCGCGTGCTGCACGTGGACGAGCGCACCATCCGGTTCGCCTGGACCGTCGACGGAGTCGAGACCACGGTCGAGTTCCAGCTCGCCGAGGACGAGGACGGCACGCTGGTCACGCTGAGCCAGACCGACCTGCCGAGCTTCGAAGACGTGCTGGCCGACAAGGCCGGTGCCCGTGGGGCGCTGCAGCCGTTCTGGGGGCTGGCGATCGTCAACCTGGCCGACTACCTGGCCGGTCGTGCGCTGACCCCGAAGTGCGACTTCACGTCGGCCGACCAGCGCGCCGAGGTGGTGATCGACGCGGCCCCGGAGGCGGTGTTCGACTCGATGACCCAGCCGGAGCAGTTCCTCCGGTGGTTCGGCGCGAACGTGGACATCGAGCCCTACGTGGGCGGCCGCTTCGCGATGGGCGGCTTCGAGCTGGACCCCGGGGGCGCCAAGTTCGTCGAGTTCGAGCCGGGCCGCAAGGCGGCGCTGCGGTTCGCCGACGGCATCACCGCCAGCTGGGAGCTGGACGGCTCGGACGGCAAGACCCGGCTCACCTTGGTGCAGAGCGGTTTCGACCCCGCCAACCCGCCGTACCCGGGCTGGGCCGGCTGGCTGAGCGGGGTCGCCGAGTTGCGGCGCTATCACGAGCTGCCGGCTGGCGCTCGATCTGGCGCCAGATCGAGGTCGCCGGCGTACCCGAGGCGATGTTCAGCATCGACCACTAGGAAGAGGCGCCCCGGAACGCGTTCCTCGCAGTCGAAGGTGACCCACTTGACGTAGGAGACCACGACCCAGCACGAAACTCGGCATGGACGATCGAGCGATCGCGTCACCCGGGCAAACCCGTCACGTGTCGGCGGCCGTTAGCGTGCGTTTCCCTGCTCACCGTTTGGGCGCGGCTCAGACGAATCGTCTGGGAAGATCGGCGGTTCCTTGGGCGGCACGGTCGGCGGGGTGACCAGCGGCCATCGCCAACTTTTCTTGCGCCACGAGCCGAAGAGTCTCATCGGCGACCAAGTCACGTTTCCACAGCAGGCGCGCTGGCATCACACGCACCGATCGGCGGCGTGACCTCAGCTTGCGATTAAACCTTGGCCTCGCTGCTGGCAGGCTTCCTTCCATGATCAGTTCGGTGGCTTTGGCGGCGACCTGTTCGCATTTGGCGGGATGAGGGCGCGTGCTGGCGGTCGTTGTGGATCCACTGCTGGTTGAGATCCTGCCTCGACATCTGGCTGAGTCGGCGGGTGACGGTCTTGCCGTTGATCTTGGCGGTCCATTGCCAGTACGGGCCGTGTAGTCGGGGTGGGTCGCCGTGGCAGCGGCAGTTGCGGATTGCCGCATCGGTTGTGCACCACGGGTGATGCTGCCGGCTTGGGGTGCAAGCCCCGGATACCGCGGCGAGGTGCGTTCGGCCAGTTCGCGGTAGCGGAGCCTGGTGGGCAGGCCAGCCCTGTACGAGTCGTTGATCGCGCCATCCTGGAGTTCCTCTCGGCGTGTCGGCCCGATTCTCTCACATCCCCGTGTCCGAAAGTATAGAAACGGCCGGACAAGATGGAGGAGGAACCAAGATGGCCCGCGATCAGCGCTCACAGCCGCGCCGAGGCCACGACGCAGAGCGGGCAGCTACGCGCCTTCCGCACCGGCTTCCTACGACTGCCTGACCGGTTGGCCCGACGCCGCCCTTCGAGCTTGTGCGACGCGGTCCTGTGCTCTACCGGCGCCGGTGTCCTCGGTGCCGACGTTGAGCCTGGAACCGCACGTTCCGCCGCTAGCCACGGCAGTCTCTACAAGGCCCTCGAGCGGGGGGAGCGTCGACGCCGACGCGATGCGGGACGCTGCTGGTCGCGAACCGCCCGGCTGGCTGGCCGGCTGGTGTTCGCGGTGGACGCCTCCCAGCTGGGCACGCTGTGATGCCGAGACCAGCCCGAAACGCGGCTTCTACTACTCCCGCCCTCGCACCATTCGGCCGGGCAGCCGATCGTGGCCGGCTGGTGCTATCAGTGGATCTGTCAGCTGGACTGGGCGATGGACTCCTGGACCGCGCCGCTGGACGC
>CAWIUB010000028.1:0-47617 GCA_963839175.1 uncultured Actinomycetota bacterium | reverse complement strand
CATGACCGCCGCGAGGACAACGAGTGAGCGGACCAGCAAGGTGCCGTCGGTGATCACTTCTCGTTCTTCTAGCTCCATCACGGCTGTGACGCGTTGCTCGTCGTAGGTGAGCGCCGATCGGAACATCACGCGGCACATCCCGACGAACACGATCAGGAGCAACAGCGCCAGCGGCGCTAGGTTGACGATGAAGTCGTTGAGCTGAGCCGGCACGGCTGCCGAGATGATGTTCGGGGATCGCCGACGAGGGCCGCCATCCCGCCGATGTTCGAGGCCAGCGCTTCGGCGATCAGGAACGGAACCGGTGCGAGGGCCAGCCGCTCGCAGACCAGGATCGTCACCGGCGCGATCAATAGCACGGTCGTGACGTTGTCCAGCAGCGCGGAAGCGACAGCGGTGATGGACACGAGCATGACGAGCAGCGGGAACGGGCGTCCGCGCACCCGCTTGGCGGCCCAGATCGAGACGTAGTCGAAAACGCCGGTCTGCTTGAAGACGCTGACGATCACCATCATGCCGAGCAGCAGGAAGATGACGTTCCAGTCGACGCCGGTCTCCTCGCTGAAGAACGCGACATGGGCGTCGACGACGCCGATAAGCACCATCGCGGCCGCCCCGCCGAGGGCCGCGGCGACCCGGTGGATGCGTTCGGTGGCGATGAGGATGTAGGCGCCGATGAAGATCGCGACCGCGGCGACGGTCATGCGGGAAGGATCTCGGTGAGCAGCCGACTGATCGTGATCGCGCCGATCACCCGCTGCTCGTCGACGACCGCCACGAGTGGGCTGCGCATCCGGGCCATCAACGCGGCGACCTCGATGGTGGTTGCGTCGCCGTCCACGACCGGCAACTCGTCGACCTCAGCCGGTTGCGGCAGCACGTCGCGCACCGTGTGCCGGGTGAGCTTTTCGCGCAGTTCGTCCGAGGCACGTTCGTCAAAGGCCAGCGCGAGGGTCGGCTGGTCCTGGACGTACGTCGGGACGACGAACTTCAGCACCTGTGAGCCGGGCAGCACCGTCTACGGGCGACCCACCCGATCGCAGACGATCAAGCCGGGGCGCCGCTGATCGGCCATCATGCGTGCCGCAGTCAGGACGTCGGCGTCCAGCGACACGGTAGGAAACGGTTCGGCGAGCTCACGCGCACGCATCGGCGACTCCTGGTTCGCTCGGCACCCAACTGCGCTGCCGACCAGGCTTCCCGGCGCACCCATTCACAGCCTAGCGATACCCATAAGCCCCTTGCCGAGCCGAACCAACGGGCGAACGATTGCTAGCACTGAAGAAAATTGGTGGGCCGCGCCCGTCCGAGACGGTCAGCGGGAGGTGTTCGATGCTGCTCGCCTCGGCCCCGGTGATGCCGTTGACCCTCGTCGGCCACGGCGATCCCCGTCAGTATTGGGCCGAGTCCGAGGCTGCCGATGCGAGCGTCGAGATTGGAGGAGCGCCGGAGATCGCCTTCCTCCTCGTCACCGCGGCGCTGATGTGCCTGGCATTGCGGCTGGCCGGCTACTGGACCACTTGGACCCTTGCCTCGGGTTTGCTGCTGCTTGTCCTGGGTGGGCTGTCGCTGGCTACCCTTCCGGCCCATCCAGGCGGGCTGTTGATGTTCGCTTTCCTTGCCGGGTCCTTGGCCCTTGAGGTGCTTTGGCCGGGCTACGGCTTGCACGCGCTCGGCGGCGGGGTGAGCGCGCTGTTCGCGGGGCTCTACCTGACCGGCGACCCCCCTGCCACTCACCCGGGAGTGGTCGTGCCGGTCGCGGTACTGGTCACCGTCAGCGCGTTCATGGCTGGTCGCCGCTCCTGGCGCTACCGGCGCGATTAGCCGTTCGACACCTCCGGCGAGTTGGTCGGCCGCAGAACCGTCGTGCTCACCGTGCGGGATGCCGTCGCGCATGGTGTCGTATCGGGCGAGCTGTGGGAACTGCGCACCCCGAACGGTGAGCTGCGGGAGGGCGCGGCAGTTCGCATAATCGAAGCCCGAGAAGGGTGGCTGGTCGTCACGCCGGCGCGGGGCCAGCTGCACACCTGAGCGTCGCGCACCACCGCCGGCGCCAGTGGCCTGTGTCAGCGAATGATCAGCACCGGACAGTGAGCGTGCCGCGCGCAATGATAGGCGGTCGAGCCGGCGAGCCGATGACCAACAGGTCGGCATGCGCGCAGCGTCAGCGGCAGCCACGAGGAGGTCGTCGCACTCGACCTCGGCGCCGTCGACTACATAGCAAAACCATTCGACACCAGCGAACTCGCTGTCCGGATCAGAGCGATCGCCCGCCGAGTGACCGTCAGGCGCGCCCCGAGCGTCGTCAGCTTCGGTGACGTGACCGTGGACCTCGTCCAACGAACGGTCGCCCGAATGGACGGCGACGAAACGAAGATCGTTCATCTCACTGCCACCGAGTGGCGAATGCTCGAAATCTTGCTGGCTAATCCGGACATCCTCGTCAGGTCCGGTGACCTACCGGCATGACTGCGGGGCGGCTCCGGTCATAGCAACCCGAGCTATTTGCGGCTCTATATGGCGCAACTGCGCCGGAAACTCGAAGCCACCCCGAGCAGGCCCCGCTACCTCCTGACCGAACCCGGCCTCGGCTACCGGTTCCGGCCCTGAAGCCGGGTACCGGGATCTGATATCAGCTGCACTGCCCAGTTTCAGCAGGCCCCGGCGAACATGGTTTGCACCCGGCGTCGACTCTCTGCAACTGTGTGTCGTTGCCACCGACCCGACGTCCCGGCTCCGCCGAGACACGCTGACGGGGACGCCGCGATAACCCTAATTTTCGAATCAGCCTGGGCCCGGCTGATACCCGGCCAGCGCAGCGCCCACCTGGTCCGCGAGCGAGACCGCGACCAGACGTTTCGTCAGGTTAGGCCGCGATTCGGGCGCCGGGGTCATCAGAAACCGCCCCCAGAACCGGCCGCCGGCCGAGACAAGCAACTCGGTTTCTTCATTCGAAGGGAAGCCCTCATTGTCGACGTCCCAATTCGTCCCTCCCCAAGTGTGCCGTCGTGCTGCAGCCTCGGATTGCCCCGGCCGGTGCCGAAATGGACGTGGCACTTTTGAAGGCTGAGAATATCCGTCAACAGCTGGCCTACCCGGTCGGCCAGCTCGGTCGGCGACCCGCCGGTCGCGACCACCTCCGAGGCGGCATGCAGCCCGGCAATATAGGCCGCCTGCTGACCTGCCCGCGCATGCTGACGACGGCCCCACACGGCGAGTTCGGTGACCCCGCCGCCGACAGCGAACAGCAGCAGCGTCGTCTGGATATCCGTCCGCGAGGTGATAGAGAAATGCTCATACGGCTTGGTCAGGAAAAAGTCGAACCAGATACCGGCCGAGATCGCGGCGAGCCATCCGCCGAGCCGGTTGCCGAGCGCGGCCACCGCGACGATCCCCGCCACCAGCACCAGAGCCGCCTCGGTGTTGGCGAAGCTCTGCCGAAACGGCACGAGCACGGCGCACAATGCAGGCGGTCCGAACACACCAGCCAGCACCGCCACTCGACCGCGGGTCAACCAATGCAACCCATTCACTCTTGTCTCGTCCGTCTCATCCACGGACTACCCTCCGCTCGGGGAGTCGAAGCTGAAGGCGTATTCATCTGGTTGCAATCGAGCCTGATAACTCGGTGATGAAGCGAACGACCCTCGATACGCAAAAGGAGGAGGCGCCCCCGCGACCTCGCGGCTCGCACTACCCACGTATCGGAGTAGTTCGAGTTTCCGGTGGCCAGACGCCCGCATTACCTGACGCACGGCGTCCGCACCCCACCACAAGGCGATGCCTGCCCAGCGGGTCCGCAGAACGCGCAGCGGTCGCGGAGTGAGCGGGACGCGGGTGATCAGTTCGATGTAGGCTCCCACGGCGCGGCGTGCTGTCACACTCCTCACGGTCAGTGCTGTCCCAGCTCGAACGGGACGCCTACCTGGCGAGCCGGACCTCCAGGACAGACGGCGGTACTAACACGACTGGAGCGAATGCGCCATCCGGTCGCCGATCAGTGACGTTGCGGCCGGCGGCCTGAGAGTGTTAAGGCGTGGCGGTGAGGCTGGCGGACCTGTTGGCCGGGTTGTCGCGAGTTGCCGACCTCGGCTTCGGGCTGCAGGCAGGCACATCGGTGCGTTCGTGCGCCCTGGCGACTCGACTGGCTGAGTCCCTCGACCTGCCGGCAGCGGAGGTACGAGCGGCCTGCTACACCGCGCTGTTACAGCACATCGGCTGTGTGGGCTACGCCCGGGAGACAGCGCGGCTATTCGGCGATGAACTCCTCACAAACACGGCGGCGGCCCGCACCGACGCCGGATCGCCAGCGGACCTATTCGGCACGTTCCTGCCGACTCTGACGCGGGATAAGCCGGTGGCGGAGCGTGCGCGGCTGACCGTTGCTGTCCTCATCAAGGGTCGCCGTTGGAGCACAGAATTCACCGCTACGGCATGCGAGGTCGGCCGGGACGTTGCGCGACGGCTGCAGTTGCCTGAGGACGTCCAGCTCAGTCTGTTCCATGCCTATGACATGTGGCGGGGCCACAATTCGCCAGGTGCGCTGAACGGCGACGACATTCCTCTCGGCGCGCGCATCGCGCGGCTGGCCGGCATCGCCGCCATCTTCGACTCGATAGGCGGAGGTGACCTGGCGGTCGAAGCGGTACGCCACCGGGCCGGTGGGATGCTCGATCCCGCTTTGGTGGCCCAGTTCGCGGACCACGCAGGCGAGTGGCTGACCGAACTTGCCGCGGACGACCCGCGCAACGTCATGCTGGCCACCGAACCGCTCCCCCAGGTCGAAGTGCCTGACCTGCGGCTCGTCGCCGAGGTTTTCGGCGATTTAGCCGACCTTAAGAGCCCGTATTTCCTTGGCCATTCCCGGGGCGTAGCGGGGCTGGCTGCCGGGGCCGCTGAGCATCTCCACCTGGCCGAGCGCACCAGGTCTGATCTCGCTGTAGCGGGGCTGTTGCATGACGTTGGCCGGGTCGCCATCTCGAACGCAGTGTGGGACCGACCGGGGAAGCTAACCGCCGATCAGTGGGAGCAGGTGCGGTTGCACCCGTACCACTCAGAGCGCATCCTGGCCGGCTCGACCGAGCTCGCCCGGCTCGCCCCCCTGGTCGGCCGGCATCACGAACGGCTTGACGGCAGTGGCTACTACCGCGGTTCCGTAGGCGCCGACCTGTCCGTGCCGGCCCGCATCCTGGCCGTCGCGGACACCTACCAAGGCCTGACTTCGCGCCGGCCGCACCGATCGGCCTTCTCGCTGGGTCAGGCCGAGCGTTGCCTGCTCGATGAAACGCGTCGGGGCACGCTCGATGCTGATGCCGTGCGCGCCGTGCTGGCGGCCGCCGGTCGCCCGACGGTGCCGACCCGACCGCAGTTGCCGAAGGGGCTGTCCGACCGCGAGGTCGAAGTGCTCGGCCTCCTAGCGCGGGGGTACGGCAACGCGCAGATCGCCGCCCGGCTGGTCATTTCCCGGCGCACCGCCGAACACCATGTGCAGCACATCTACACCAAGATCGGCGTGTCCAGTCGCGCCGCCGCGACGCTGTTTGCGGTCGAGCATCACCTGCTGGACGGAGATAGGTAGCTCTACCGATGCGCATGTCGCGCCCACGAGCGAGTCTTGACGCCCTACGGGCGAAGGGAGCATCCGATGACGACAATCGCATCAACAAAACCGACGTACGTGACATCCCCAGATGGCATTGAGATCGCCGTGTTCGGCTCAGGCGTCGGACGGCCGGTCGTCCTTGTGCACGGCACGTCGTCGGACCACACCACGTGGCGCCTCGTACTGCCGATGCTCGAAGCGCACGTGGCTGTCCGTGCCGTGGACCGGCGCGGCCGAGGAGGAAGCGGTGACAGCACGACCTACTCCCTCGCCAACGAGCAGGCGGACGTCGTGGCGGTGGTCGACGCGACCGCTGCCGCCGCTGGCACCCCAGTGGACCTGCTCGGCCACTCCTACGGCGGGAACATCGCTTTCGGCGCTGCTGCCCTAACCCGCAATGTTCGCAAGCTCGTGCTCTACGAGGGCTGGCCGGTGCCGAACGTCGCACACCGCACGCCGCCGCCCGACAGCATGCGCCACTTGGAGTCCCTGCTTGCACAAGGCCAGTCCGAGGAGCTGCTGGAGACCTTCTACCGGACCGTGGTCATGATGTCCGAGGCGGAAATCGCCAGCCTCAAGGCAAGCCCCACCTGGCCGGCGCGCGTCGCTGCCGCCGCGACCATTCCCCGCGAGGTGCGTGCCTTCGGTGCCCAGGCCTTCGAGCCTGAGGCGGCCGCGAAGATCACGATACCGGTACTGCTACTTGTCGGAGCGAACAGCCTCGACGAGGTCAAAGCGGACCCAGAGGTCATTGCCAAAGCCATGCCCGACGCACGGATCCGAGTCCTCGACGGGCAGACGCACATAGCCCATCTCGCGGACCCACACGGCTTCGCCGAACAGGTTCTGTCATTCCTGGATGACTAGAGGTCTGTCGGGGATATGCGGCGGTGGATGTGGTGATCCGGGTGAAGGCATTAGGCGGAGGAGAAGCCAATAGCGGTGGCAATTGGTGATGACGACAACGCAGCGAGCCGCCTCCTCGGCGCCCCACACGCCGCCGGGTCATTTCCCAGACAGATCACCAGGCGCCCGCGCCGCGATGACCTCGGAAGCAACAGCATCGTCCAGATGCCGTTTGCCTGGACCGCGGGGTTTCCAGACCGTAGATCAAGTCCGGTGCTCAGTTCTTTCTTGTGTGACGCGGTTATGGGGGCAGCGCCTGGCCGCCTGTCACCGATGAGATCAACACCCGCCAGTTCGGAGGGCGTCCACTAGGTTAGGGCGTTGGGGGTCGCCGACGGGCCAGGCCACCACTCCTTTCGGCACGCGATCGGGAAGGTGATAGGCGATCGCGAGAGTACGAGGGCTGTCTTGCCGAAGACACGCGGCTACGCCGCCCCGTGGCGGCTGGAAATCGTGCCACGATCCGGCCGTTCGCGCCCCTGTCCCCCGGCCATTCGTAGCCACCACCCCGCAGACAGCCAACTCTCAGGCTCGACCCGCCACCGACGCCGGCAGACAACCGACCGATGGGTGGATCCCGCCGCGCTGGAGCGATATGCAGCCTGCCGCATACCGATACAACGATCGTGCATCCTCAACGCGCGCACCCATTCGGCAGTGCTGGTCGACGTCCATCGGTGGGTCCGAGAGCGCGTTACTTATTGCCGGGTGGTGAACCCGCTGAAACCCTGACGCCACAGGCTCTGCCGCGTCGGCTCATCGACCCAGCTCGCCGTGGCTAGCAGGCTCGACCCCTGCGCGTGACGTCGCCGCGACCCGCGCGAGATCGCCGATTGTTCCGACCTCGCGATTGTTCCGACCTGGACGCTGAACGGCGCGCAAGGTGGGGGGAATTCCTGCAGCTGAAGTCGGAACAATCCGAGTCCGTCGCTGCGGGCCGCGATCAGCGCAACGTGGGATCGGCCGGCCGTGATCGGCGAGGCGTGTTGGTGAGCGTCCGCGTCCTCGATCACGAGGATGTCCAGCTGTGTATGGAGTCTCGTGCGGTTCGCCTTGTCGGTATGGCGTATCGGGCCAGGGCTCAACCCGCTCGATTACGTCAGCTCACCACCCACTGGCCAGTGTGCCAGCCAGACGCTGGATTGTTCCGACCTCACCAGCGGAAACTCCTGTTTCGCAAGGGAATCCGCGACGACGTCGCGACAATCACGAGGTCGGAACAATCGGCGTTCTTTTGAGCCGCCGCCGCCGGGCGTCCGTACATCCAGGTCTTCGACGTCATGGACATGTCTCCGGCCTGACCCGCCTACCAGCGTGCGAGCGAAGAAGACGCAGCGACGAAGGGAAACCGTGGGTGCGGACGTCGCGGACACAGCTCAAGAGAGCATGTCCACGAGCTGCCGACACGCCGAGAGAAGCGACATCGTGGACGCATCGCGAGCGCTCAAGAGAGAATCGGCAGGCTCGGACCGCTTCGGCGGCCGGGTACCGCGTCTGTTATGGGCCCGCACGTTCGACTTGACGTTCCTGACCAAGGAGGCGGTCCGATTTGCTCTGACCGGTACGACAGCCGGTATCGGTGCGAGGGCTGCCGGCCGTTGGCGGATTTGATCAAGGTACGAGGCCGCCGGGGCCGCTATTCGGTGCGCTCGATTTGCTTCGGCGCGCGCAGGATCGACGCTGATGCATTGATCATCGGCGCCGAACTGCAGGGCATGGTCCCGATGTGGCAGCGCGTCGGTGATGAGTCGGCATGCGCATCAGCTACTGACGGCGGTGGACCCCCATGCTCGATCTTTCCGCGAGCTTGTCGCGATCGCGCGAGGAACCTCGTCTCGCCCGTTCCGATCCGGATCGGGTACGCCAGCGGTCGGGGAGTGTTCGCTGCCCTTCGGCTCCGGGCACAAGCTCGGGCTGCGCGTCTTCCCAGTCGGCGCAGCGGAGCAGGTGGAAGCGATCGTGCATGCCACCTTGCACGACAACTCCGCCGGGTGAGACGCACTGGTCGTGCCGGTCGATGGCGAAACGCAGGTGGGAGTGAGTCCGGCGACGGTACAACGGATCTGGTCGGCTCGGGGCCTGCAGCCCCATCGGGTGGAGACCTTCAAACTGTCCAACGATAAGCAGTTCGAGGACAAGCTCGTCGACGTGGTCGGGTTTGTACCTGAATCCGCCCGAGCAGGCCGTGGTGTTGTGCATGGACGAAAAATCCAGATCCAGGCCCTGGACCGCACCCAGCCGTCGCTGCCGATGAAGAAGGGCCGGGCCGGCACGATGACCCATGACTACAAGCGCAACGGCACCACCACCCTGTTCGCCGCGCTGAACGTGCTCACCGGAGCCGTGATCGGCCGCTGCCTACCGCGGCACCGCAACACTGAATTCTTCAAATTCCTCCGCATCATCGACCGCGAGGTACCCAAAGGACTGCAAATCCACCTGATCTGCGACAACTACGGCACCCACAAGCACCCCGAACGTCAAAGCCTGGCTAGCCAAGCACCCACGGTTCCACCTGCACTTCACGCCCACCTCCTCGCTCATGGCTTAATCTGGTCGAACGGTGGTTCCGCGAACTGACCGACAAGGCCATCCGCCGCGGCGTGTTCCACAGCGTCCATGACCTCATCACCGCGATCGAGGACTACCTGGAAGCCAACAACGACGACCCAACCATTCGTCTGGACTGCCACCGCCGAGCAAATCCTCGCCAAGGTCGCCGCGGGCGAGTCGCCCTCCAACCGATCGCCAGTTAAAACCGAGACACTGCACTAGACGCTCGCCGCCAGTCCCCCGAGCGCAGCGCATCCCAGCCCGCCTGGACAGGATCCACATCACGATTGTGCCCGAGATCGAACACGCTGCAGAGACGTTGCGGTCCTGGCGAGCTGGGATGCCTGACCGGGCCGAGTGCAAGGCTCGCCGCCGCGGCGGCGCGAGCAGGCACAAAAGGGATCCGCGGAGGGGCAAGATGCCGACGACGTCGGTGCGGCGGCGGATCTCGTGGTAGAGCCGCTCTTCTTCGGGGTCCACCCGGCTGGTGCCAGACCGCCTCCTTGGGGGGCGACAGAAAGCCAGTGTCAGGCCCCCGATTGTCGGTCCGTGCACATGTGAGTCGTAGGTGCGACCGCGGAACCGGTTGAAGAATGAGGGCGATACCCCCGATCACCTGATCCGTGCGGATAACGCGCACCTTCTGCGCAGGGATGTCGCCGCGCAATCAGACGGATATCGTGCGCCAAACGGGGTGGCTTCCGAAGGTGCGGCACCGCTGGCGTAGAGGTCCGAACCGGCGCCGCTGGCTGAACCGAGCGCGGCAGTTATTGCCGGGTGGTTAACGCCGAACGATCCAGCCCCAACGAGCTCGTTCCGAGCTGACCGTGCGGGTGCGATTCCCATCACCCGCTCTCGTGATCACCAGTTGCCGAACAATCCTCTTGTAGATCAAAGGCGCGGCCTGCCGGCCGCGCAACCGCCCGGCTCGCTCGGCCTGCGCTGCGCCGCTGACGCGCCGTTCTCGGCCAGCGGCCGGGCGGCGCTACCGGATGAGCTGCCCTTCCCAGAGGTCCGTGACGGTTGATGTGCCTGCCCTCCGCAGCCCGGATCGTCCACGGCTGCCCGGCCGCCGCAAGGGCGCCTACGGCGTCGCTGGGCGATGGTGCGAGCGCCACCCTTGCCCTGGCCGACCAGCCGAGCACGGCGGCAGCTACAAAGGTCAGGACCGGGATGTGACAACTGCACCTACTGACGCAGGGAACGAATTGACCCGGTAAGCATTCGGTGGCGACCCAAATGGAAGCGGAGCCTGTCGCAAACCATTACCGTCGAGCGTTGTGGATAACCGCAGCCCGATCATCCAGTTCGGCATAACGACGGGCCGCAAGAGGTCGGCCTACTGGCGCGTGCGCTCTGGCATGAAGCGGGCCGAACTCTTCCTGGAGCGCGAGGCGTACGGGAAGAAGTGGCACTTCAGCCTGCACGCGTCCGACCGGTGGCACATGAAGGAGGGCCGAAAGGAGCGGTTCACCTGGACCAGGCCCGACGACGTGATTCCGGGTTACACGCGAGCCGTCGGCATCGTGCAGCCAGTGGCGGTGGCTCACCGCGAGGACCCCGCTCCGGACGAAGTCGTGCTCATCCCTGTCGCGCGCGACGCCGACCCCACGACCTTCAGCCTCTTCATGGAGCGCCCGGGGGCCGACCTAAACGGGTGGCCGAGCAAGAACGCCGACAAGACCACCTTCGTCGGGCGCATCCGGCTTGCCGCCGGTGCCGGGACCTGCTGCGTGGTCGCGGTTGAGCAGCCGCTTCAGCCTGGCCGGTTGGAGCTCCCCCGCCCGAGCGACAACGAGCTGCGGCGGATGCGTGAGTGGGCAGTCCATGGCGTGCTGGTCACGACGATCATCGGCGAACTGAGCGACGGCGCAATCGCGCTGATCGACCTGCGGGCCGGTTCGAGCGTGGCGGCGACGATCGACAGCGCATTGTCGTGACGACACGGGCTGACGACGATCCGGTGCAGGCGTGGCCTTCGCTCCCCCGCCGGATCTACCTCGACACCTCAGTACTGCAGAAGCTCTACGACTTCGGCGGCGAGATCTTCGAGGACGAGCCGTTCGAGCCGGTGGGCCGGGCAGGCAGGGTCGAGGGTCTGGCTAACGAGATCGAAGCCCTGCGAATGATCTTCAAGATCAACGAGCGCGCCATGTTCGAGTTCGTGGTGACCGAGGCGAGTCTTCGGGAGGTCGAGGCCCGGAACAAGCCTCGGTTCACCCAGTGGGTCTATGACGTCCTGGACACCTGGCTGATCCAGCCCGAGGGGGAGGCGCCGCCGACACCAGGCGCGACCTTCAACGAGCGGCGGTTCGGGATGATCAGCCTGACAGATCGCCGTCTCCTGCAGGAGGCCCTCGACTGGCGCTGTGATGCCTTCATGACCGTAGAGCGCCGGTTGCCCACCGCGGCGGCGTTCATCGCGCGAGAAACTGGGCTTCGGATCATGCGACCGAAGACATACCGGAGCCTGCTCGATCGCTGGGCGCATCTCTACTACTGACCTCGCCGACAGCCGGTCGGCGAGCACACTGCAAGGCCATGCGGGGGACGAACTGGGGTACAACAGCCACGGTCACAGCCAGACTTCTACGGACGATCAGCGACGGATTCCGCGCCCATGAGCTGCGACGAGTGGCCGATCCTCGGATGTAGTAACTGCCTCGGGACGAAGAAGTCGACGTCGGCTGCGCTACCCACCGCTGCCCACGACCGGTTACGGATCGCGGCATTATGTGGGTGATCGAAGATCACCGCGCCGCGAGCAGCTCACATAATGGAGCAATATGCAGGTGATCGAGGTGCTGTGAAGCCGGAGAAGGAGCCTCACATCACCTGCATATCAAGCATATCCGGTAAACATCGGCTGTCGTTCGGACCGACACAGACGATCTGATCTGCGCGCGTGCCAGCTCGCCGGAGGCGATCGTCGAGGCGCGCAGATCGACGGTCATGCCGACGTGGTGGTTATGCCGACCCGCCGCTGGATCGCCTGCGGGGTAAGGGATTCCGGACGAACAGGTCGGCATAATCCGGGCCCGTCATCGCGTGGCGAGACCGGCCGCGATCGAGATCGGAATGCCGAAGTCGGTGGCACGCTGATGGCTGGGATCCGCGTTCGCGAAGCGCTGCACCTCCGCGCCGCCCAGGCTCACGTGCGGTTTGCCATTGTCGCGCCTGCCGATGGGGGCAGCATGTGGCTGCTCGGTGGATCTCGGTTCCCGCATCCGGCGCGAGCGAGCGAGGCGGAGGGTTATGCCGACCTCGAGAGTCCGAAACCCCTGCGCCGCAAGACGATCCGCGACCACATCGGCATAACCACGAGGTCGGCATGACCGTCGTAATGCCGACGTCGGCATAACGACGGTTCGTTCCGCATTGATTGCGTCGGCAACTCGCCGCCTGTGACTTCACGTTGCCGGACTGGACTGCATGGTTATTCATGGTGCGCTGGTGTCGGGTGGGCTCCCTGGCTGCATGCTGCCTGATCAACACGATCTGAGGGAGAGCCGGCTGGTGGCCGAGTCGGAAAGTCTGGACTCGCTGTCGTCTTTGGGCTCCCTGAACGCGCTTGTGCTGGGTGAAGGCCACCTCACTGAGCACGGAGAGCCACATGAGCCGACGACGCAGTCGTCTGCCGAAGGGTGCCCGCACCGCCGCCCGGATTCTGAAGTTCCTCGGCGCCAGCGGCACGGTGACGCTGCTGGTCGTCTGCCTGGTCATCGCTTTCGCTGCCATCGGCAGCAAGTACGTGACGACCGCTTCGGGCGAATCGGCGTGCCGACCGCCGTCCATCACCGGTGGTCCGGGTATCGAGGTGTTCGGCGATTCGACCTTGGCTGGCCTGGTCGACGCGCTCCCGGCGCGCTTGGCCGGGGGAACGGTCACC
The DNA here is from genome assembly GCA_963839175.1 of uncultured Actinomycetota bacterium. Lineage (GTDB taxonomy): Bacteria > Actinomycetota > Actinomycetes > Mycobacteriales > Jatrophihabitantaceae > CAWIUB01. Next base: position 34,667 of record CAWIUB010000028.1, on the reverse strand, counting down.
GTGGATGTCAGGCCCGGCCGCACCGCACAGCAGGGCGAGAACATCCTCAACGACCTGCCTAACTCCGCTCCGGCGATCTTTGTCATCTCGTTGGCTGAAGACGACACCAGCGGCAGCACCGCTTACATCGCGCGCATCGACGAGCTGATGCTGCTGCTCTCTGGGCGCACCGTCTACTGGATCACCGCACCCGGCAAGGACTCCTACACCGAGATCGTCAACGAGGAGAACACCGCCGCCGCCGACTCGACCGATCCCGAATCAGCCGCCGGATGGCACATCGTCGACTTCGCCGCCTCGGTCAAGCAGCACCCGGACTGGTGGGGAAGCGGCAAGCCCACCGCCACCGGCGTGACATACCTCGCCCACACCCTCACCGGCCAGATCACCCCCTTAGGCAGCGGCGGATCCGCCGGCCCGGTCAGCGCCGGCGGCATCACCGTCGCCTCCACCGTCGACGCCACCGACAGCTTCACGCTCACCGGCGAGCGAGTCACCAACGCGCAGACCATCGTCTCCGTCGGGGTCCGCATGGGCGTCCCTAAGCGCGGTGAGGTGATCGCGATCGCCACCGCCATCCAGGAATCGCGGCTGATCAACGTGACCGGCGGCGCGGATGACTCCATCGGTCTGTTTCAGCAGCGGCCCAGCCAAGGCTGGGGCACCCCCGAGCAGGTGCACGACCCGCGCTACGCGGCCACCGCGTTCTACCGCCACCTGCTCGCGGTGCCGGGCTGGCAGGACATGGCGCTCACCGACGCCGCCCAATCGGTGCAGCGCTCCGCCTACCCGGACGGCTACGCGCAGTGGGAGCAGTCGGCCACCGTCATCGTCGCCGCCCTGCTCAGCCAGCACGCGGCCGGCTGCGGGCCGCAAGTCGACGTGCCCGGCGACCCGAAGGCGCAGCTCGCGGTCAACGCCGCCTTGTCCCAGCTCGGCGTGCCGTACTCATTCGCCGGCGGCAACCTGGACGGCCCGACGCTCGGCGTGTGCCAGGCCGGCACGGACGGGTGGAACGACTGCCACATCGTCGGCTTCGACTGCTCCGGGCTGATGCTTTACGCCTGGGGCAGGGCCGGTGTGAGGGTCCCGCATTACACCGTCGCGATGTGGACCGACCCCGCCTTCGTGCACATCACCGACAAGAGCCAGCTGCAGCCCGGCGACATGCTGATGTTCGAGGGACCGCCGCCCGGGCACGTCGGCATGTACATCGGCAAAGGGCAGCTCGTCGACGCACCCCACTCCGGCTCCGTCGTCAAGACCGAGTCGGTCCACGACCCCTGGTACGCGCAAAACTACATCGGCGGGCTGCGGCCCCGGGTGTGAGCGGCGATGACGTCCAGCAGCCCGAGACATCGACGCGACACCGCCGTGGTCGCGCTCGCCGCCTGCGTCAGCATGCTGGCTGGTGCCGGTTGCAGCGCCCTCGACCAGCCGGCCGGTCGACCCGCCGCGCACCGGGCGGCCACGCCGGAGACCGGCTCGCCAAGTGCCCGCACGGTCGGTCACCGACCCACACCTACTCCCACACGCACACCGGCCCGCGCACCTTCGCCGCAGCCTCCAACGACTGCCGTCGTCCCCGCCGCCTCCCTGGCCACCCGTACTGCGATCGGCACCGCCCGAGCCTGGGCGATCGCGGCGAACTCCAGCTCCTACCGCGACGCGAGCCCCGGCCAGTGGACGGAGCGCGCCCGCCCGTTGGTCATCGGGCGCGAGGCTCGGACCGAGGCCGCGCAGCGCTCCGGCGGCGGCGGTGCGACCTGGGTGCAGATCCAGACCAGACGGTGCGCGACGCGGGTGCGTGATCTGGTCGCGTTCATCCCCAGCGACGTCCCGTCCGGGCCGGCCGTGCACGTCGTCTACGTCTGGGCCCGCGTCGTCCTGACCTGCGCCACCGGAACCGACTACCTGTCCAGTTTCGCCGCACAACTGAGGGTGGCCCGCGTCGCCGGCCGCTGGCTGGTCGCCCTCGTCCGCCACTAACGCCCACGCCCGGAAAGGAAACCCGCCCATGGCCGAGTTCGTCGTGAACATCGTCCTGATCCTCACCCTCCTCGTGCTGCTCACCGCCGCGCTGATCGGCGCCGCCCGGCGCCGGCGCCAGGTCCGGCGCCAGCACGCCGAAGAGCGGCACCTGATCCTGCAGGCCTTCCTCGGGGCCGCAGCGGAGCCGACCAAGGCTGCGCCGGCGCCGCCCGGCGACCCCACGCGGGTGGTGAGCGCGGGCGTGCCACACCAGCTCGACGCCGCCTCCGTGCAGCGGCTGCTCGACCTGCTCGAGGATCGCCGCCCGGGTCGACGCGGCCTGCTCACCGGCCTGGTCAGCGGCCCGCGCAGCATCTGGGCGGCCGGCGCCCGCGCCGGGCAGCACGTCGGGCGCCGCACGATGGGCCAGCGCGCCGACGCCACGGAGCAGGCCCGTGCACAGCTGGTCCGTGCCGCCGCCGGAGAACTGCTCGCCATCCACGCCCACGATCCCCACGCCGCTCACCTCGAGTACCGCCGCTACGCAGCCGCCCTCGGCGACCCGGCGCTGGCCGAGCTGTACGTCCGCTCGGCTGCCTACGGCACCGACGCCGAACATGACCAGGTCCGCCAGGTCGTGGAGCAGATCGTCGCCGGCTCCAGCTCGCGTGCGGATCCCGCCGCCTTGAGTAAACCCATTTGGCCTAACATAGAGGCCAACTCACTTGCCACGCCAAATCAATTGGCCTAATCTCTTGGCATAACAGGGGCTCCAGACTCAAAGGAAGGTGCACAGATGCGTGAGCACATCACCGAAACCTCCGCCGCCCCACTCGCCTGCCCGCGCTGCGGCTGCAGCGACCTGCTCTACGGCATCGCCCTCGGCGAAGTGCTGGCCGCGACGATCTGCCGCAGCGAGGGCGCGACCAACCCCGACGAGCAGCACCACAGGCCGTTGGGGGACACCGCGCACTGGCCCGAGCGGGCAGCGATCATCTGCCGCTGCTGCGCTCCGGTCGAGCTGCCCTTCGACGAACTCGTCCCGGCCGCACTCCCGCCGGCTGCTGCCGCACCGGGAGCGGGCTCATGAGCGCCGCGGCCGTATCCGGTACGAACCCGTATATCGCGGCCTTACGTGCCGGAGACCTGTTCGCTGACCCCGCCTACCAGCGCGACCTCGATAGCAGCCGGGTCGAGCGGATGCGGCGCGAGCTGGACCGCACGCTGCTCGGCGTGATCGAGGTCTCCGAACGTGCCGAGGGCCGCTACGCGATCATCGACGGCCAGCACCGGTGGGCCGTCGTCCAGCGCCGCCGGCGGCGAGGACGCCCACCTGGTCTGCCAGGTCCACACCGGCCTGGGCATCGAGGACGAGGCGCGGCTGTTCTACGAGATCGACACCGGCCGCAAGACGCTGAGCTGGTGGGACCGATGGCGCGCCCGGCGCGGCGCCGGCGACCCGCAGGTCCTCGGCATCGACGAGGTACTGTGCCGCCACCGGCTGCAGGTCAACCCAGCCCCGGCCGACGGCAACATCCGCGCCACCAAGGCGTTGGAGACCATCGCCTGCCGAACTCGGCGACCTGCAGACCCTCGATGCAGGTCCTCATCGTGATCACCTCCGCCTTCGGCCGATCCTTCGACGCCTTCGACGGCGCCATCCTGCAAGGCGTCGCCCTCGTCCTCGGCCACTACACGCCCTGACGAACTAGACACCGACCGGCTCGCCCGCCAAGCTGCGCGACATCCCGCCGCGGCAGCTGCGCGCCAAGGCGCTCGCCCTGCGCGAGGCGCACCGCGGCACCGTGCCGCGGCTGTGCGCTGCGGTCATCGTCGAGCGCTACAACGCCGGCCGCGGCCGCAACGTCGAGGAGTTCTTCACCCGCGCACCGTCAACCAGCAAGGGCGCGGCTGCGCGCAAGCGCCGCACGCGAGACGGGGACGAACCGGGCGAGCGGACCGACCGCAACGGCGACGACATCACCGCATCACGCACCATCGCACCCACGGTGCGCCGCGCCCACGAGGAAGCGCAGGTCGCCGCAGCAGCCTCCGGCACGGACCCGTTCGACGAGAGCCCCACGGTCGGGGTGCCCGATCTCGCCGGTGTGCAGCGCGGGCTGCGCAACGGGCGCGGCCTCCGCTGGGTCATGGACGCCTACGGCCTGGACTACCAGACCGCCAAGACCATCCGCGATCAGCTCCACGCCGACCGCAGCCCCGGAACAGCCGCATGAGCGGCGACCCCACCCATCTGCCGAAGGAGGAAGGAGCGATGACCCCCACGTCCTGCGGCGTCGCCAAGCCCGCCGACCACCAGAACGAAGACCGCGCCGCGGCCGCCGCCCGGCATCTGTTTGAGGCTGAGCTGGCGTTGCACGACGCCCACCAGTCTCACGTGGAGGCCTGGATCGCGGCCGCCGGCGACAAGCTGCACCAGGCCGTTCTCGATCACCTCGCCGCGACCCGCGAGCAGCACCAGCCCGACTCCTGCCGAACCTGGCCGCCGCCGTCACCCGAATCACCACCTGACAAGGAGCCTTGCCATGCGCACTCCGCCCGACCTCGACGACGGCACGCCCCGCGCCGCGCTCGACCTCGCCGGCCAAGCAGTGCGGGCCTCCAACCACCGCAGTTCCGCGCGGTTTCACCCCGGCCGAGACGGGTGGCAGTACCCGAGCGACGCGTACCGGGCACTCGGCGAACTGACCTACCTGACCGGCGCGCTGCCGCAGGTCTTCGCCCACATCGCCGCATCGCTGCGGGCCCAGCTCGAGCAGGGCCACATCGGCATCGACGACGGCACCAGCTACGCCGACAACCCGGCAGCAGCGATCGAGGCGGCGAGCACGGCACTTGCCAGCGCGACGCAGGCCGCGCGCCGCGTGTACCGCGGGCTCGCCGACGCGCAGACCGCGATCAACGCGGCCAGCTACACCGGCCCCGACATGGAGGGCTGACGTGGCGATGAGCACGACGGGGCAGCGAAACGCCGATCGCCTCGAGGCGCGGGTAGCCACAGCACGCCAGATGAACCACGCCCGGACGACCGAGGGAGTTGAGCATGGATGCGGATGAGCACCCACCTCGCGGCCTACGGCGACGATGACGACGTGATCTATGAGCCGCCGCGCCGCATCCTCGGCATCGACCTCGCCGCGCAGTACTGCTTCCTGAAGTTCTTCGATCATGTGGATCCCGCTACCGGCGAGGCGGAGATCTACACGGCCATCGAGCCACCCTACGTGCAGGCCATCGTTCCGCCCGAGACGCTGCTGCGAGTGCTGCGGCTGCAGACATCCGCGCCGCACGTCCGGACCGCGAGGATCCCGGCGCTCGACGAGGCCGACACATTCCCCTACGCGGATGAGGTTCTCGTGGTCAGCGTGATCGGCGAAACCGCCCACCTCGATGTCCACGGCGCCGACGAGTGGCTGCGCCGGCCGATCTATCCCGCGCGGGGCACGATTCGTGTCCCCGCCGCCGATCTCATCCAGGCACTGCAGGCACACATCGAGGAGGACCAGGCCGACCCGCCGCCGCAGCCCTGGCCCGGCGAGTGGGAGAGCTAGCGCGATGTCGACCCGGACCCGCGCTGCCGGGCACCTGCGCCGCCGGTTGGAGATGGCCACCGGGGTCGGCGTCGAGGTGATCTGGGACAAGCCGACCGGTCGCGGTGGATGGCGCTGGCAGGTGCGCTGGAGCGACGGGCCGAGTGTGCCGGCGATGCGCGTGATCGCCGAGCGGACGCCGGGTGAGATCGGCGGCCCCGCGCCGAATGCGCTACGCTACGCCCGGCTGCTCACGCAGCCCACGATCGCGCTGGCGATGATCCGCCAGGTACGGCTCGGCCAGCCACCTCTCGGCGAGCACGGCGACCTCGAGTCCTTCCTGGACGCCCTGGACACCGAGTCCTACCCGGAACACGGCAGCGACGAGGAACTCGCCGCAGCTGAACGGCTGGCCCGGCTCAGCGACTGGCTCGACTGGCGCATGGCCGAGATACTCGCCAAGGCGGGACTGGTCGCCATCGCCGAGCGACGACCGGGCGACAACGTCATCCCGTTCCACGCCCGACGCCACCGCAGAAACGCCTAACCCGCTCTGCGGCGAACCGCGTGCAGCCCGCAACGGAAGACACGGCGATCGTCGGCTGCGCTCACCCTCGCCGGCGCCGGGCGGCCCGTGGCGAGCTAGACGCCTCGGCCTGCCGCGCCGCCTCGGCCAGCTGGCGCAGCCGTTCGCGGGTGTAGCCGGTCGCTCGCACGACGTCGACCTGTCGAACGCCGGCGTGCAGCGCCTGGACGATGGCCGCATGCAACTCCGCACGCGTCGCGTCCACCTTCGCCTGCTCGCGCCGCAACCGCTCGGCCAGCCGCGCGAGATCGTCCACGCCGGCACCGTATCACCCTGGGCCTACCGAGTAGGCCAAATCGCTTGCTATGCCAAAATAGTTGGCCTAATATATTGGCATGCGAGCGAGAATGCTGACCAGCCCGGAGCACCCGGGAATCACGCGTCGCCTGCGTCGCGCGCTCCCGGTGCTCAAGATCCTCGGCTTCCTCGGCTTCACCACCTACGTCCTCGACGTGGCGACGACGGCGACCGGCCCGGCGATCGACATCGCCTTCGACATCGCCGTCTACGCCGCGCTCGTCGTGCACATCACGCGCAACTGGCTCGACCACCACGCGGAGCGGCAGTAGCCCGCCCCACGCCTCGCACCAAGCACTCCCCGCGCGCCTCTTAGCCGAGGGGAGCGCTCGACCTGGTCAATGCATGCTGGAACGGCTACAGGCGAAGTCACCGCCGCGGAGATCCTTTGCCGCGCTTGTCTCCGTGGTGCGATCAGCTCGCGCGCGGCCAGGCCGTCACCTTCCCACGGCGATCTTTGATTGCGTACGCACTGTGAACGCCGACGCCGCGCACCTCACAAAGTCGTCATCACGCAAGTGTCCGGGTACGCCGAATACGTACTCCCCCTTGCGCGGCGATCTTCGGCGGGAGGTCGTCGTTATGTGCGCTCGGTTGTGTCGTCGATTCCCGCTGACATCACAGAAGGGGATCGTCTCCTGGGCGGTCGGTGACATCGGCTATGGCCGTCGTCCGAACCAGTCGAGCAGCCGACTCTGCGGTGAGGCATCGGCAGGCAGTGTGCCGCTCGGACCTGCGCCGTACGCCCCGAAGGCGAGCATGTCGTCCAAGTGCGGCTCGACCACCTTCATTAGCTCGACAACAATTCGCGGATCAAGGGTCTCGTCGAACCGCGCGGCACGGAGCAGGTCCCACGCGTGGACCACCAGGTCAACGAGACGCAACCGCAGGAACGCACTGGCGGGGATGTCGCCGTCTTGGGCCGGCGACGGGCTGCCCGGGCGGCGTCGCGGCGAACGCCTGCGCTTGGCGTCGCGCCGACTCAACCACGGCAGCGACTGGATCATCTCCGAGCTGATCACCTGTGAGCATGGTCCGAGCCTCGTCGCGATCAACGCCTGCCAGCAGCAGCGCGGTGAAGCGGTTCCCCACCACGACGTGCTCAATCAACTCGCGTACCGAGATCTCCGACGGCGTCGGCCGATCCCATGCGTCTGCGGGCAGTTGACGCACGACCCGTTCGAACTCCGCTGACGCTGCGTCGATCAACTCCACGTCCTGCAGGCTAGCGCCGCGGAGCCCGGTCACCGGGAGGTCATCAACCGGGCCCGTCCGGCCCACCGCCTGGCCGACCACCCACGACCAGGACATGTGCCCGTTAGATCCCGCAGTGGGAACGGTGCGTTGTCGGACCTACGCGCGACGATGAGCCGATGGATCAGGAGCTGCCGCTCGCGAACATCATCACGCTCGGCGTCTCGGACGTCGCGGGCGAGCGTGACTTCTACCGCCGTCTTGGCTGGCCGCTGGTGCTGGATACCGACGAGTTCGTGGTGTTCGAGCTTCGTGGCGCGTTGCTCGCGCTGTTCGGCGCTGACGACCTGGGTCGGGACGCTCACGCCACGCCGGAACGCGGACGTGGAGGCATCCGCAGTTCGGTCATCATTAGCGTCGACCGGCCTGAGGATGTGGACGAGCTGACCGAGCGGGCTCGCGCGGCCGGGGCACGCGTTACGAAGGAGCCGGTCGCCGCGGAGTTTTTCGAGGGCCGGGACGCCTACTTCGCTGACCCGGAGGGCAACTTCTGGGAAGTTGCGTGGTCGGCCGGCGACAACCCGGTTGTCGCCGCCGCCCGTCGCGCCGCCGGCCAATGATCGCCCCGCTTCAGCTGTCCCGGTGACCGAACGCCCGGCAGGGCGCGGCCGGCACGGCGCAGCCGCACCATCGTCGGGTGATCTTGATCGTCTCGTTTGACGGAGCCTCGCGGGCGGTGCCCGCAGGCGGTCCGTTGTGACACGCGACTGATGGGTATCCGTCACGGCCGCGAGCCGACGAGACGCGTCGTCTGTTCGGCCCGCCCGCCTGTCGGTATAACGTAGCGCGGTAATAACGCGATGCGTTATGCTGTGAAGTGTGTTGCGTTCGTTCGCTGACAAGGACACCGAGCGAGTGTGGCGACGCGAGCGCTCACGCCGGCTCGACCCATCCACTCAACGCGCGGCGCTACGCAAGCTGCTGATTCTCGATGCCGCGGAGACCCTCGATGACACGAATGTGCCTCCGGGGAACCGGCTGGAGAAGCTGCGCGGGGATCGGGTCGGGCAGTACAGCATCAGGGTGAACCAGCAGTGGCGGATCTGCTTCCGCTGGACGCCGGCAGGACCAGAAGACATCGAGATCGTCGACTACCACTGAGAGGAGGATCGACAACATGAGCACCACCGCGGCCCTGGTACCGATCCATCCTGGCGAGATCCTCGCCGAGGAGTACCTCACCCCGCTGGGCGTCACCCAGCACAAGCTCGCGGTCGCGATTGGTGTACCGCCGCGTCGAATCAACGAGATCGTGCACGGCACGCGGCGCATCAGCGCGGACACCGCGCTACGGCTCGCCCGCTACTTCGGAACCTCCGAGCGCTTCTGGATGAACCTCCAGGGACGCTATGACCTCGAGGTCGAACGCGACCGGCTCGCCGGCGTGCTCGACGAGATCCGTCCCCTCGCCAGCGCGTAGCCGAGGCTCGGCGGGCCGGCTTCCGGCGGGGCGCGGCATACCGGCCTCGACTAGACGATAGCGGCTTCGTCCGTCGCCGATGCTGGGCGGGTGTCGCCGCGGGTGTCGCTGTTGATTGCGGGCAGGTGCAGGGTTGATCCGTCGCTGGCCGGGGCGACCAACTGGACGTACCGGTTGGCAGGCGGCCGGATGGGTGCCTGGATCGGGGGCCAGGTTGCTCCGCCGTCCGCAGCCCGGCGGCCGGTGATGTCGCGCTACAAGTGCACGCTTCCTCCTCGGCGATCCTCCCCCTCCCGGCGCCGCGAATCGCTCACCGATGCCAGCAGCGTCGGGCTCACCGGCAACCGCGCCGGCGTGATCCGCGCGCTGCGCACGCTGCAGGACAACGACATCCCGCTGGCGAAGGTGAACCAGGCCACCGCGCCGATGTGCATCGACGACCCGCTGCAGCATCACGCCGCATCCATCGCCTCTTCGACACGCACCCGCCGATCGCCGAGCGCATCGCCGCCCTCGAACGGATGGTTCAGGCGCCTGTCCGTGTGATCGCTCGCCGGAGGTCGGGACCTTCGCATCTGGTAGCGCGATCCGGGCCGCGCTTGGCTGGATTCGATCTCCAGCATCGGTGTGATCGTCGAAAGGTGGATGTCATGAAGGCTCGAGCAGGTGACCACATCATCGTCGCCGCGCCGACCACCGCTGGGGTGATCCGCGACGGCGAGATCGTCGAGATCCGCGGCCCTGCCGGCGGGCCACCTTACGTCGTGCGCTGGTCCGACGACGGCACCACCGGACTCTTCTTCCCGGGCAGCGACGCCCACGTCAGCGCGGCGCACCTACCCGAGGTGGCAACGCCCGCCGAGGGCCAGGGTCCGCCGCCCGCCGCGCCGGTGGCGAGCCCGGACGTTCGCACCTGGCGGGTGGACATCGAGCTGTACGAGGCCGCGGACAACACGACGGCGCACGCGGTTCTTGTCGCCGAGGCGCCGCAGCGGCTGGACGCGAACGGTGCTGCCCGCCGGAACCCGACCGACGTGGCCGTGCCCGAGATCGGTGACGAGATCGCGGTCGCCCGCGCGCTCCGCCGCCTCTCCGACCGGCTGTTCGCGACCGCGTCCGCGGACATCACAGCGGTCCAGGGACAGTCGGCCGACATCACGGAGTGACCAGACCGGTCGGGATGTTTCGCGCGGTCCGGCCGGTCTTGCCGGAAGGCCCACCATGCGGCAGACCTTCGCCCCTGTGGCGACACGGATTCCAGAGGTGGACTGGAATCGTCGAGTCGAGGTCGGCGAGCGGGCTGGAGGTGCATCGCCGATGAGCGCGCCTGTCACCAGCCGGCATGGCAACGCTGCCGGCGGTCAGCCGGAGAAGCCTCCTGGGGTGCGGTTGCGGCACTGTCTGCCGCTGGGCCGGTGGGGTGGGGTGACCGTCTGCGGGCACTGGTCGGTGCTCGTCACGCTCGCCCTGTTCGCCGACGTGCTGGCTGTCTCGGCGCTGCCGGCCCCGGACGCGGTTCGCTCGCGTACTGGCTGGCCGGCAGCCTGACGGCGGCGGTGTTCGCGGTGACGGTGTTGGCGCACGAGCTGGCTCACGCCGTCGTGGCCCGGCACTACCGCATGCCGGTTCGGCGGATCACGCTGTGGGCGCTGGGCGGGATGACCGACCTCGGCGGGCAATCACCGACGCCGCGCGCGGACGCCCTCGTCGCGCTCGCCGGCCCGTTGACCAGCCTGGGCGTGGGGGCGGTCAGTGCGCTGCTCGCCTGGGCGGTCGGCGGCTCGGGGCTGCTCGGCGCGGCGCTGGCTTGGCTGGCCGGCATCAGTGTGCTGCTGGGCGTGTTCAACCTGCTTCCCGGTGCACCGCTGGACGGCGGGCGGCTGCTGCGGGCGCTGCTGTGGCGGCACTACCGCGACCGGGCAAGCGCCGAGCGAAGCGCCGCTGTGGCCGGGCGCACGCTCGGCATCCTGCTCGTCGCGCTCGGCTTCCTCGAGTTCCTGGCCGGCGGCTTCGCCGGTCTTTGGCTGGCGTTGATCGGCTGGTTCATCATGTCCGGCGCGGCAGCCGAGGCCGAGTCCGCCCGCGTGGACCGGCTGCGCGGACTGCGCGCCGAGGACGTGATGACCCCGGCACGGGTCGTCGTGGCCGAATGGTGGACCGTGCAGCAGTTGCTCGCCCAGCTCACGCCCGACCAGGCCGCCCAGCCGGTGTTCCTGCTGGTGGACTTCGGTGGACAGGCCAGCGGCGCTGTCACCTTGGCCGACCTCGAGCCGGTCCCCGCCGAGCACCGGGCAGACACCCGCATCCGCGACGTCACGCGCCGTCCCCGCCCGATGGTCGTGCCGCACGACGCGCTGCTCGCCGACATCGTCACCCCCGATGCGCCTGCACGGCGGCATCGCCGTCGTGACCGCCGCCGAGAACCGCCCGATCGGCGTGATCACCAGCACCGAGCTGGTGCGCGCGGCCCGGCTGGCCGAGTTGGGCTGGCACGGCCAGACCGCACCGGCCTGAACGGGACGCTCACCAGTGCGTCGGCGTGATCGGCTCCGACGACCGGCGAGGAACCTTCTCGCGAGTGCGGCGACGTCGATCAGCAGCCGGACGTGAGGAGATGGTTGTCGGGGTCGTACACCGCAGCCCGGGCCTTGACGAGGTTGTCCGCCGACGCGCGGTAGTGGTGTCCGCACAGCAGCAGCTCGGCAGCGTGCGGCCTGACGCGGCCGGCACGCAGCACCACCAGGTACGCCGCACGCGCGATGCAGCAGTCTGCCCGCTGGCTCGTGATCCGCGCCGAGGTGCTGCCGATCAGGTCGTCACCGGGAACGTCGGGAGCGTTCGCGGCCGGCTCGATCGCCGTCCGCAGGCCTTGAGACGGGTGCCAGGGCATCGCTGTCATGACAACGACACTCGCAGCCGCGCGCGCCGCGCGGCAGGAACGTTCATCCCGATCTACGCAGGACCAACGGCCCGGTCGAGGATGACCGCGCCTCGGCCGCTGGCTCAGCGCTGTGAGGACGCGACGACGAGCACCGGGCGGTCGGCGAATTCGAGGATGTGCCGGGTCTGGGTGCCGGCGCAGCCGAATTCCGTCGTCCTGCTCGGCCTGCTCGAGGGACAGCTCAAGCGTTGCGAGCTCCGAGTTCAGCCAGGGCAGCCAGCGCTTGTCCAGGGCGCGCAACCGTTGTGTTCGACGACATTCACTTCCAGCGCGCACTTCCAGCGCGGCGCGTACGAGCCGTGGTCGGCCTACGGGCAGTCCAAGACCGCAAATGTGTTGTTCGCCGTCCAGGCCCGCACGCAGTGGGCCGACGACGGGATCACCGCCAACGCACTGAGGCCGGGCGGCATCCGCACGAACCTGCAGCGTTACGTCTGCGATGAGGAGCTCAACCGACTGCGCGCCGCCGCAGAAGGAGCCGGTCTGAAGTGGAAGACAACTGAGCACGGCGCCGCAACGTCCGTGCTCGTCGCGACCTCGCCGTTGCTCGACGGCATCGGCGGCCCCCATTTCGAGGATTGCAACGAGGCCAAGGTCGGACGCTGAGCGCCCGCAACGGCGTTGCCGAGTATGCCCTCGACCACGACGCCGCCGCTCACCTGTGGCAGGTGTCGATCAAGACGCCAGCCAGCTAGCGGGAGTTTCCGGCCTTCGTAGTTGATCAGTGCGACACGCCCTTGTGGTGCTTGGGATTCGTGGCTCGAGAGTGTATTACCTATATATGGCTTCTATTGTGGGGAAGCGGCAGGGCAACCAGACGTACTACTACCTGGTCGAGTCGGCGCGGGTGGGCGGCAAGCCCCGGATCGTGTCCCAGCAGTACCTGGGCAGCGCCGAGGAGGTCGCGGCCAAGTTGTCCGGCGCGCCGACGGGACAGCCGGTCCGCACCCAGCACAAACGTTTCGGGGACCTGGCCGCGGTGTGGTCGACGCTCGATCGGCTGGGCGTGGCGGCGGTGATCGACCGGGTGGCGCCGCGGCACGCGAACGCCACGGTGCCGGTGGGCACCTACATCGCCCTGGCGACCGCGAACCGGATCGTGGCGCCCTGCTCGAAGCTGGCCTTCGCCGACTGGTGGGTCAGCACCGCCGGGCCACGGTTCACCCGCCTGTCCAGGGCCGCGACCGATCACCGCCGGTTCTGGGACGCGATGGACCGCCTCGACGCGCCCGATCTTCAGCTCATCGAGGCCGAGCTGGGCCGGCGCATGGTCAGCGAGTTCGGGCTGGACCTATCCGGGCTGATGCTGGACATGACCAACTTCGCCACCTACATCGACACGGCCAACCCGAAGGCGCCGATCGCCCAACGCGGCAAGGCGAAGCAGAAACGCACCGACCTGCGCCTGGTCGGACTCGCGTTGGTCGTCACCGCCGACGGCGCGATACCGCTGCTCTCGCACGCCTACGCCGGCGACCGGCCCGACGTCACCCAGTTCGGCACCGTCATCACCGAACTGAGCACCCGCTACCGGCAACTGGTCGCGGGCCTGGAGTCGCTGACCGTGGTCTATGACGCCGGACAGAACTCCCAGGACAACCAGGAACTCATCGAAGCCTCCGGGCTGGGGTTCGTCGGCTCGCTACCGCCCTCGCAGCACCCCGAACTGCTGGCCATCCCGGCCAGCGACTACCGACCCGTCGACCGGCAGCGCTACCCCGGGCTGGGCTGCGTGGACACCACCGTCACCGCGCTCGGGGTGACCCGCCGCGCGGTGCTGACCCACTCACCGACCCTGCACGCCAAACAGTCGGCCGGTTTCGACCAGACCCTGGCCAAAACCCGCGCCCGCCTCGGCGAGTTGCAGGCCCGCCTGGCCCGCGGCCGCACCCGCCGCGACAAGGCCGCCGTCCAGGCCGAGATCGCGACGATCTGCAAACCCCGCTGGGTCAACCAAGTCATCACCACCACCCTCACCGGCACCGAGCCCGCCGAGTTGCGCCTGTCCTGGCGCACCGATACCCGCGCCCGCCGACGCCTCGAGGATCGCCTGTTCGGCAAACGGATCCTGTTCACCAACCGCGAGCAGTGGACCACCGCCGACGTCGTGGCCGGCTACCGCTCCCAGAACGGCGTCGAATCCGGGTTCCGGCAACTCAAAGACCCACACGTCGTCTCCTTCGCACCGATGCACCACTGGACCGAGCAGAAGATCCGCGTGCACGTGTTCTACTGCGTGCTCGCCCTGACCATCGCCCACCTGATGCGCCGGCAGGCCGAGCACGCCGGCCTCCACATGTCAGTACGCGAACTACTGGCCACCCTCGCCGGCATCGAAGAGACCGTGCTGCTCTACCACGACGGCGGCAAGGGACGCCCCCGCGCGCAACGCATACTCACCGACATGGACCCGGTCCAGCAGCAACTCGCCGAGATCTTCGACACCGCCCGCTACGCCCCCACCCGCTGACCACCCCAGCCAGCCGACTTAGGTAATACACCAGCCACGCCCGAAACCCCAACCCGTAAGGCGAAACAGTCAAACGATCAAGAAAGCCCGGAAACTCCCGCTAGCTGCCGTGCACGGCTAACCACGCGCGTCACCGCCGTACGCCGCGCCCAACTCCGAGCGCAGAGGCAACAGACAGCGCGGTGAGGCTGGGGGAGCCGATCGCTGCACCGAACCCAACGATAACGGCTACCAGCCGCCCGCCTCGGGGCGGCTGACTCCAGCGCGGTTGACGGTGGCCGCCCACAGATCGATCTGCGCTTTCCTATGGACGACCATCGCCCGCCGACCGACGGATCAAGCGCGAGCTTCGCCTGGCTACCTTCCGTCAGCAGCTCCAGGCCCAAGCCCACAACGAAGATCGACATGATCGCCGATTCCGTGCGCGACTGCACAGCGTCGGATGTGTCCTTGTGGCGTCGATATGCGCGCCACCTGTCTGCGTACGCGGGTGTGACACCGGCCGGATCGGCGTCGTGCTCCGCCGAGGGTCGGCGACCGGATTGTTATCGACATCTCCAATGGCGCGGTCAGCCGGCTGCGCCGGCGCGACTTCGATCCGGCCGCGCCGAATGGCCGTGGGCTCCCATCTGGTCGAGTCGCTGTCATTCGCATAGGGCGCACGCCCGACCGGCGCCGGCAAAGTCGTTCGGTACACCATCCCGCTCCCGTGCTTAGAGGCGCGCCGGCGACTGCCCTGCCGCCATCCAGGTGGAAGTGATCCATCGCGCTGGCGCCGAGGCGCCTACCGTCGGCCCTACGGAATTCGTAGCCCGGGCACTGGGACGAAGGCCCGTCACGCCATCGGACATCCACGTCGCTGGGCCGACCGGTCCGCGCAGGCCAGTCCCGGTTCGTCGCCGGCGGGCGTCGATCTGTACGGCGAGGCTGGGATCGGTAGGACTCGGTCGCACGATAGGTCGGCACGCTCGGCGGCGGTCGTCGTCCGCGGCCAAGGGCTGTGGCTAGAGATGTACGGGTCGACCGCCGACAACCGAACTGCACTAGTCGGGGCTCAGTCGAGGGGCGGCACTAACCGGTTCGGTTGGGGGCCTGTCTGAGCGTCCAGCAATCCCAGGGCTCTCGCGCGGACTGCGGCGTCGCGCCGCGTCTTTGCGCCGAGCTTGTTCAGGATGGCGCCGACGTGGGTGTCTACGGTGCGGACGGACAGCACCAGGCGCGCCGCGATCTCGGCGTTGGTCAGCCCTTCGGAAAGCAGCCGGAGCACGTCGGTCTGCCGCTCGGTGAGTCCGGCGGGATTGTCTCGTGTGGATTGGACGCGGCCACGCGGGATGCGGCTGACGCCGAGCTCTCTTAGCTGAAGCCGTACCTTGCGCGCCAGCGGTTCGGCGCCAAGGGCGTCGAGTGCGGAGAGGGCAGCGAGTAGGTCTGCGGGGTCGGGGCTCTGCGCGCGGGCGAGCGCCTGCTCGTACGGGCAGCCGGCGCGTCCCCAGGCCTCCGCCGCCTCTTGCCATTGCCCCTGCGCCAGCAGGGTGTAGGGATGCTCGGAGTCGTTGATCGGCACGTCCCGGCCCGCGGTGCGCATCAGGTATCCCAGCTCGGCTGCCGCCGACAGGCGGCCGAAACGACGCACGTCTTCGTAGGCCGGCGCCACGACGGATGCGACACGAGAAGCGTCTCCACGCAGCCACGCGGCCTCAAGCAGTGCGGCCGCCGCGGGCCCGGTGCGTTGCGCCTCCCCGAGTTGTCGGGCGATCGCCCAGGCCTGTTCCAGCAGCTGGGCGCCGTCCTCCTGGCCTCGCCGGGCCTGGACCGTGCCGAGCACGACGAGAGCAGGGCAGCGGATGATCGGCTCGGCGTCGATCGCCCATCGAATTTCGCGCTCGGCCTCGTCCCACCAGCCCAGCGCCAGGTACACCATGCTCCGGGTCACCTGCAGGTATCGGCGGAAGCCGTCGAATTCGGCCTCGTTCGCCAGCTCGATGGCGTCCTCGAGGATGCGATCCGCCTCGGTGAACCGAAGGACGTCGATGAGATGCCAGACGATGTTGACGTATGCGCGGCAGGCGTGCTCGGCTTCGCCGGCATCGAGGGCGACCGAAAGGCTCTCCTCCAGCATGGCTTGACCCTCGGGCGCGCCGCCGTCCCACAACGCCGTACCGACGTTGTTCAATGCGTGCGACAACAAGGCGGCGTCGCCGAGGTCGCGCGCCATTGCCACGGCGCGCCGGCCGACCGCAATGCACTCCGCCCCGCGCCCGGCCAACATGTGCAATTGGGACTGATTGCTCAAGGCCAGTGCCAGGGCTCGGCGATCGCCTGCGGACTCGAGGACCTCGGTCGCTTCCGCGCCGCTCGCCTCGGCCTGCGCGCGGTTCCCCGCCCACCAGTGGATCCGCGACAGCCATCGCAGGCTGAGCCCCAACTTGCGTGGATCGCCGAGCGTGCGGCGCAGCCGGACGGCGTCCTGCTGCGCCGGGACGCCGACGTCGGACAACCCGACGGTGTGGCACTCGACCGCGTACTCGTCCAGGAGATCGGCCTGCACGTCGGGCGGGAACACGTGGCGGTGGTCGAGCACCGTTCGGTAGTGCGCGACGGCCTCGCGGTGCGATCCGGCCGCGGCGGCCTCCCGGGCGGCCGTCCGACCGTGCTCGACGATCACGTCGTCGTCGCCGGCCTGCGCGGCGTGGTGGACGATTCGCGACAGGTCGACTCCCTCCAGGCGATCGAGCAGCGCCGAGAGGACTGCCTGGTTGCAGGTCACCCGTCGGGCGCCGGGCATGGAGTCGACGACGGCCCGGCGGGCGAGCTCGTGCGCGAACGCGACCCGCGTCGGGGAGACGGTCAGCACGCCGCGCCGCTCGGCCACCGCGAGGGAGGCGATACCGCCTCGGCACAACCGCCTCCACGAGCCAGCGCTCGGCCGCGGAAGGGATCACCGCAAGCTGCTCGACGGCGTTCCGGGTGAGCCCGTCGAGGTCACCGAGCCTGGCCCGTACCGCCTCCGCAACGGTGTGCGGCACCCCGCCGGCGTCGCCGGACGCGAATACTTCCGCGACGAAGAACGGGTTGCCGGAGGTGACCGCGAACACTTGCTCGCTGTCCATCCCGGTGTGCGCACCCAATCGGCGCACGGCATCTGCCGACAGCCGCGCGGGCGTCAGACGCCGAAGCCGCGGCGTACCGGCGGCCAGACCGAGCAGCTGTTGCAGCGGATGGTCCCGGGCCAGCTCGACGTCCCGATAGGTCAGCACCAGCACGGCCGGCAGGCTGGCTATCCGCCGCACCAGGAACCTCAGCACGTCCAGGGTCGCCTCGTCGGCCCAGTGGACGTCCTCGACGACGAGGACGGTCGGCTGCTCCGGCCGGTCCAGCTCGGCCCGCAGGGCATCGCTTACCCGACTCCCGTCGGCGGACTCGAGCGCGTGCGTCAGCGCGCTGCCGACGCTGCCCGTCAGGTCCCGGAGCGGCCCCAGCACTCGCGGCGTGGCCAGATCGTCGCAGTAGCCGATGAGCAGGCGCGTCTCGGCCGGCAGCACCGACCCCATGGCGTCCACCAGGCTCGACTTGCCGATCCCGGCCTCGCCGACGATGAGCACGACCGAGCCGTCTCCGGCCTTGGCCTCCTCGGCGGCGGCGGCGAGTGCCTCGAGCTCCCGCTCGCGTTCGAGGATCGCCCCGCCGCTCACCCCCGGATTGTCGCATCGACGCCTCGGTAGCAACCGACGGCGGACGCCCCGATCTCGGTATCCTCCGCGCCCGATGTCGGTACCGGCGACGGATCCGCAAGCCGTGGCCGGCAGCATAGAAACGGGTCATGCAGTCGCAACGCCACCTCCATGACGTCGTGGTCGTCGGGGCCCGAGCCGCTGGTGCGGCCACCGCGCTCCTGCTGGCCAGGCAGGGGTACGACGTCGTCTTGGTCGACCGGAACACCTTGCCGAGTGACACGCTGTCGACCCACCAGATCGCCCGGCCCGGCGTGGTGCAACTGAGCCGCTGGGGACTGCTCGACGCGGTCCTGGCCAGCGGGGCGCCGGCGCTCCGGCAGATCACTTTCACCACCCCGAGCGAGTCGGTCACTCGCGCGGTGAAGCACAGCTCCGGGGTCGATCTGCTCGTCGCGCCGCGTCGCTACATTCTCGACACGCTCGTGGCTCAGGCCGCGGCCGGTGCCGGTGCGGACCTGCGTCTCGGGGTCACCGTCGAGGGCGTACACCTCGACGATGCCGGTCGCGCCACCGGGGTGTTCGGACACGACCGCAGCGGTGCGCCGGTCGACCTCGCCGCCCGGTTCGTCGTCGGCGCGGACGGGCTCGGCTCGCGGGTAGCCCGGGCGGTGGGCGCCGAGGTCATCGAGGACCGCGGAGCTCCGGGCGCGGCGCAGTACGCGTACTTCGCGGGCCTGCCCTGGCCCGGCATCGAACTGATCGTCGCCGACCGCGCACTCACCGGGGTCTTCCCCACCCACCACGGCGAAGCCTGCGTCTGGATCTGCAGCCCCACCGGGGACGCCCGCGCGGCGCGCCGCGCCGCGGCGTCCCGCGAGGACGCATTCACCGCATACCTGCATCGCACGGCGCCCGAGTTGGCCGGGCGCCTGCGCAGCGGACGCCGCACGACACCGGTCACGGGCATGCTGCGCACCCCGAACTACCTGCGCCGGGCCCACGGCCCGGGCTGGGCGTTGGTCGGCGACGCCGGCTACCACCGCGACGCGCTCACCGGCCACGGCCTGTCCGACGCGTACCGAGACGCCGAACTGCTCGCCACCGCACTGCACCAGGCGCTGCGTGGGGACGTCGACCCGGACACCGCGCTGGCCGGATACCAGCGCGAGCGCGACAGCGCGTTGCGCAGCGTCTTCGAGCTGACCGTCGCGCTGGCCAACTACCCGCCAGCTGGGCAGTTCGTCGCGTTGCAGAAGACGCTCGCCCGCGCCCTCGACGCCGAGGCTGCCGAATTGGCCGCCCGGCCACCCCTGGTACCCGACGACGAGCACCAGCTCGCCACCGCATAAACCACCAACACGCCACGAACGGCGCACACCAGAAGGAGAACCGCAATGACCAGCACGATCAACGAATCGACCCGCAACGGCGTCGACACCGCCACCCTGTTCGCCACCCTCGACGCGGTCAAGGCCGCACCCGCGGCAGCCCGGTTCCAGTTCCGCGCCCGCAACCAGTGGCTCAACGGAACCCACAACCGCAGCACCATCGACGGCTTCTACGGAGTCGGCGAGGAGCGCACCCACGAACGCAGCTTCCACTTCGACGCCGACCACCCGGCCGTGCTCGTCGGCCGCGACAACGGCCCCACCCCGGTCGAATACGTGCTGCACGCGCTAGCCGCCTGCCTGACCGCGGGGCTAGCCAACATCGCCGCCGCCCGCGGCGTTCAGCTCACCGAGGTGCACTCCACCGTGTCCGGCGACATCGACCTCAACGGCATCCTCGGCCTCGACCCGGACGTCCGCAACGGCTACCAGAACATCGCCGTGCGGTTCACGGTCAAGGGCAACGCCCCGGCCGAGACGCTGCGCGAGATCGTCGAGCAGTCCCGGGCCCGCTCGGCCGTATTCGACATCATCACCAACCAGGTGCCGGTCAGCATCGAGGTCGCGACCGAATGACCGCGAGACTCACCACGACGATGCCGGCAGTCGGTAGCCGCGCCCGGCGCAGCCGCACCGTGTTACGCCGCGACATCGACCTGTTCACCGAGCTGACCGGGGACCGCAACCCGCTGCACTACGACGAGGAACTCGCCGCCGGCACCCGGTTCGGCGGGCTCATCGTGCAGGGCGGCGTGACGTCCGGCCTCCTCAACGCCGTAGTCGCCGAGGACCTACCCGGCCCCGGCAGCGTATTCCTACAGACGGCGTGGAACTTCCTCGCCCCGGTACGGCCGGGCGACGAGATCACCGCCGAGGTCGAGGTGCTCGAGCGGCACGCCACCAAACCAGTCGTCCGGGTCCGTACCACGGTCACCAACAGCGCCGGCGTCGTCGTCCTGGACGGCGACGCACACGTGTATCGCGTACCCATCGGACGATCTCCTGCGACAGCGAACCAAGGGAGGTGATCAACATGCTCCCCGAACTCTTCGCCCAAACCGAAGCCGACTATCGAGTCCAGCGTTTGCTGCGAGAGGCAGAGGCATACCGGCTGGCTCGCGCCGTACCGGCCCGTACGTTGCCTTACAAACTGCGGCGCGGCCGCACTCGTGCCTTCGTGACGCTAGGCATCCGCCGGACAGTATCGGTGCGCGCCTTGGCGCTCGGCCGCGCTGAACGATCGATCTGAGCGGCTTGAACACCGTGGTCAGCGGCTCCCCGAGCGGACAGATCGACGGAGATGCGCGCAGGTCAGCACGTCACGCTGCGTGGTCGACGCGAACACACCGGTTGGCGCGATGATCGCCGACTATGTGCTCGCGGACTCGGTCGCCTGGGATGGGGGAAGGCGCTGATATGCGCGCCGTCTGCGGCATGCGAGTACGTCTTCGGCTTTCGACGAACGAGCCTGATGGCGGCGACCGACGGTCACGTGGCTGACCGTCGCTGACAGGCCCCCGAATGCACGCTCATAGCACGCCGCGACCGCTGTTTTAGTCCTGATGGCGCACGATGTTGATTACGTTGCCGTCCGGTGCTCGGACGAAGAACCGGCGCACACCCATGGCTCGGTAGTTATCGGGTGCACGATCTCGTAGCCGAGTTCCTGAGCTTCCTCGTGAGCGGCTTCGACGTCGTCCGTGTGGACGGAAATGACCGAGTCTTTGGGTGCGGTTGCATCGTGCGTCACGAGCTGGACGTTCGCCCCGGTGTGGGGAGAGGTGTAGCGGGCCACCCATCCCATGTTGAACTCCTCGCTACTCAGCCCGAGGTAGTCGGTGTAGAAGCTCTTCGCGACCTCAATGTCAGCCACTCGAAGGTTGGCCATAATGCGTATGGCGTGCATGCGGTCCTCCTGCCTGCAGCGGATGCGCATGATGATCGTCCGAACGCTGCGGCGCGTCGACTCACGCACGTATCACGGCTCGTTCACGTAGCGCCGACGTGAGACGACCCGACGCCGGTCGCCACCCACGGTGACGCGGCCGAGCGTGGCGATCGCCGACTCTGTCGCCGGGCCCGCCGCCGGCCCGCGAGGATTCCCCTCGTCGTTCTGTGGTGCGCCACCTGGGGAGAATGGGCTGGTGAGTCTGGAGATACCGTTCCGCCTGCGTGGGTTTGACGGCGTGGTCGTGGTCGAAGTGCGGGCCTGCTCGAGTCCCGAACAGAGCGGTCTGACGCTGCTCGAGGACGACCTGCCAGCCGATACCGGGGTCGGGTTGCCGCTGTGCACCGCGACCGTCGCCTATCCCGGGCTCGGGTACGCGGCCGCGATGGGCTGGGTTCAACTGGTCCGCTCCGGCGACGGGGACGATCCCGATCGTTTCGAACCGGACCCGCTCGCTCTGCTCAAGCACGTGAACACGCCGTACGCGTTCTTCGGCATCTGCCCGACGCTGTTTGATGCCCCGTACCGGCCACTCACCGCAGACCTGCGATGGCAGGCGCGCTCCTATCTGGCCGTGAGCCCGGACGCGTTGATCAGCCCGGCGGCGCATCCTGTGGCCGCCTTCAGCTGGGGCTTCGAGATCACCTCCGGCCGCATCTACATCCAATCGCCGGCCACCCTCACGCTCGATACCTGGTTCGAGCACGTCGAGCTCCTGCGCGCCACCTACCCGGGATGGTCGTTCCTAGATGTGCCGAACGGCTTCGCCGCCGAGTGATCGCGACGCGCGTGGGGTTGGGTCAGGTCATGCGCTCCGCGGCAACCGCCTGTCCATGCAGACAACTGCATGATGATGCCGGGTACGACGCGGACGCGCACTCACCCGGTCGACCGGAGCCGCGCGAGCAGGTACGCCGACTCTGTGCGCGTGTGCGACTCCCGGTCTCCGCGAGCGGGCTGTCATTACGTGCGCCCAGAAGGCGAGGGCCGCGCCGCCCAAGACTGCGAGCCGTTACAGAACTCCGTCAGAGTCGCGTGATCGCGCGGAGGCGAAGGTCGCCTATGCCTCGAAACGTTCGACGGCCGGAGTCGTGCCGGGCGCCCAAAGCACCTCGAGAGCGTCCATGAGTGAGCGGTCGCGGGTGCGCTCCGCTTCCATGTGCTTGTCGAGCGATGCCTGGCTGGTCCACCGTTCGAGTAGAACCACCTTGTCGGGGTCGTTCACGCTCTGGAACAGCTCGTACTGCTCGCAGCCTTCGTCCTGCTCGGCGATGGCCCGCAAGGCTTTGAAGGCGCTGGCGAAGTCAGCTGCCTTTCCCGGCGCGACCTCGATCGTGACAACGTGCCGGATGGCCATACATCTCCTTCGAAGCTGCTGGGCGTGCACGCAAGCTACTGGCTGCCGTCACGGCTGCGCCGACGTCTCCGGAAGGGGATACAAGAACTCATTTGAGGATCCGCGGGACACCCGGCCGCGGGGCAGTGTCGTCAGAGCATCGGCAGGAGCGTTCAGGCCCGCCAGGCAGGCCGACGAAGGACGCGTTGGCGGCCGGTTACGGGCATGCCGAGGTCCGGGCGCGGCGGTCAGGGACGGTGGTGGCGTGTGGCCGGCCGGGCGTCAACCGAAGGCGGGCAGGGCGCGGATCTTGCGTAGCGCGTCGCGGAACGCGCCGGCGTGCCGGTAGGCGGCGGCGAAGCGTAGGTGCAGGCGGCGGCCGTGGCGGACCAGCCGGGCGGCGACGTTGAGGAAGCTGATGCGCAGGCGTTTGCCGCGGGCCCGGCGCACCTCGCGGGGCAGGGCGAGGGTGCGTAGCCACAGGGCGACGTTGTGCGCGAGCGCGGCGGCCTGCCAGTACAGCCAGTTGCCGAAGAAGGGCTGGACCGGGGCGTGGATCACCCCGAAGTCGTTCTTGAGCGAGCGGATGGTGTCTTCGGGGATGCCGCCGCGCAGCCGGTGGTGCGCCTCGATCTCGGCCGCGCTCATGCGGCTGGCGTCGATGTTGGTGATGATCGCGTGCAGCCGCCAGCAGTCCAGGTCGTCGAAGGCCAGCTGGTCGCCGGGTTTCTTCGGCTGGCGGCGCACGATCAGCCGCACGCCGCGCCCGAGCCGGGTGGTGACAGTCTCGGCGATCTGGCTGCCCTTGTCGGTCTCGTGCCCGAGCGCCGGTGTCCACACGGTGGCCGGATCGGCGGGCAGGGCGTGGATCCGCGCGGCGACCGGGGCGTAGTGCTTGACGGTCACGGTGTAGTCCGCGCCGTGCCGTTCGGCGGCCTCGATGACCTGCTGCTGGTAGCCGGCCGAGTCGACCCGGATCCACAACCGGTAACGGTCGCGTGCCCCGGCCGGGATCGCGGACACGCACTCGTCGATGAAGCTGCCCATCGCCCGCCCGTCGTTCGCGGCCCCGCCGCGGGCCCGCAGGGCGAGCACGTCACCGGTCTCGCCCACGACGCCGACCAGCGGGGACAGCGCGGTCTGCCCGGTACGGGAGACCCGCGACCCTTCCTTGCCCGGCCCATAGACCGCGACCCTCGTCGCGTCCGGGTCGATCGTGAGCCGGCGTCGGCACCGACCGCGCCGGACCCGCCAACACGGCATCCTCGACATCGAACAACAAGCCGGTAGCATTCACCTCACGGGTGCCCTTCTGCGCAGGGAATCGAGACCTCAGCAATCACGATTTTCCCTTGCAAGGGCACTTCCGCGTTACGACACAGGCTTCAGCCCACACCCGGCTGCAAAATCAGGGTCAGACCTGTCGCGCGAGGTATCGAGGATCGGTTTGCCGCCTCTGCACCTGCAACGGCACGGAGAGGGGAGGCTCATGGCCATCCAGGAGCGGGTCATCACCTACAGCGTCCGGGTAGACCGGACCGACCTCGGCGAATACACGCGACTGCTGCAGTTGCGGCTGGAGTCGGGGACAGTCGCACGGTTGGAGTTCGACCCGCAGCCGCCCGCAGACTGGCTGCAGTTCTCGACCGGCGTGATCACGATCAGCATGACGGAAGACCAGTTCTCGGACGCCTATCAAGTGCTGCGAACCGAAGAGTCGCTGTTCTGCACGGCCATCAACTTGTTCGGCATCAGGGTCGGCGCGGTGCACACCAAGCTCGATTTGAGCCTCGGTGACCCGGCGCACCCCGCGTATCAAGAGAACAGCCTGGAGGCGCTTGTCGTGCGCGCGAACAAGGAGAAAGAGGTCACCCAAGAAGTGACCTGATGTCACCGCCCGGCCTTCGCCTGCGCCTTCACATACTCATCCGCAAGTTTCGGTGGCGCGCATGCCAACCAGGCGTCGACCAGCGCTTCGTCCAGAGCCTTCTTGGTGACCTTGTTCAGCTTGATCAGAACGGCGGCGTACCCAGCGAAGTGTGGAATCGTGAACAGCGCTCCCAGGTTCGCAGCGAGCACGGCCTCTTACTATCCCAGGTCGGCCACCCGGACCGCGATGATCGGTCCGTCGGGTGGCTGAGTGTCGCCGAACCGCTTGATGTCCGCCTTGCTGAACGGCCGTTCCCAGGCGAACGCCTTGGCGCCGACGAACCAGGTCCGGTTGCCGTGTCGTTCTCCTTCAGTTACTTCTGGTAACGCCAACGCCATTCGAGCCGCGTCATCGACGGTCACCATGCCCGGCACCGTACGCGCTAGACGGCCGCCCGTGGGCCTATTCCAGCCGGTGACGGGTCGTCGGCGCAACCGATAAGCTGAGAAGATCAGCACGGCGGAGGGGCCCGCCGTCAACTGCGAAACCGTCGCCAACGGTCCCTGCCTCGAACGGAGGTGGGGACCGATGTGTGACAAGCTCGATGAACGCGTCTACCTCGTGCGGCACGGCCGGACCGCGTTCAACGCCGACGGCCGGTTGCGCGGGCATCTGGATCCGCCGCTGGACGAGGTCGGGCGGGCCGAAGCCGCGGACCTGGGGATCGTGTTGGGATCGCTGCGGCTGAGCCGGATCGTGGCCAGTCCGCTGCTTCGTGCGATGCAGACCGCCGAGATCGTCGCCGCGGAGGCGGCCGTGCCGGTGGTGGTCGACAAGCGGCTGATCGACCGTGACTACGGCCCGTGGGCGGGCGAGCGGCAAGCCAGCGTGATCGCCGAGTGGGGCAGTCTGGACGCCGCTCCTGGGGTGGAGCCCGCAGGGTCGGTTGCGCAACGGGTGCGCGACGTTCTCGACGCGCAGGTTGCCGATCTGGCTGCTGGCCCGGTGGTTTTGGTGGCGCACGACGCGATCAACCGCGCATTGCTGTGCCAGCTGGACCCGCCGCTCGGCCCGCCAGAGCGCATCGCCCAGCGCACCGCGTGCTGGAACGTGCTCAGCCGGATCGACGGCGTCTGGGCGGTCGAGCGCGTTGATCAGAAGGTCGAGTGATGCCCTCGCGTCCGGCTGCGTCGTGGATCGGGGCAGCGGCCCTGCTGCTGCTTGTCGGACTCGGCGCCGCGGCCCGTCCCGAAGTGCCCGGGCGGACCCGTCAGATTGGTCCGTCAGTCACCGCTGCCGCGGCGGTCGTCGTGACGGTGGCGGCGCTCGCGACGATCACGGCGGTCGTCTCGCTGCTGCGCAGAGCGCGGAAGCGACGGCGGCGGCCGGACGAGCACCAGCATGTGCTGGAGATCCCGCAGTCGCGGTGGGCAAGTCTGGCCTCGCTCGTTGTGGCGTTGGCGGTGATCGCGACGGTGGTGGCGTTGGGCTTGGAGATCCTGCGCCACCAGTCGGCTGGGCATAGCTCGGGCACGGCGACAAGCCCGACCGGTAGCGCGACACCGACCTCGTCCGCGAAGCATCACAGCAGCGGCGGCTCCGGCCTGGGCGCTGTCGATGGGCTCGTCCTGGGCGGTGTCGCGTTGCTTGCGGTGGCGGGGGCCGGATATCTGCGGCGCCGCGGCGGCGCCGCGCCGTCAACCGCGAACCACGGCGGGGAGGGCCCACAGACGCAGCGTCGGCTGGAGGCAAGCGTGCGCGCCGGGTCGTCGGCGATGGTGGGCATCGACGATGCCCGCCGGGCGATCATCGCCTGCTACATGGCGATGGAGCGCAACCTGGCGGTGGCGGGTGTGCCACGGGGTGCAGCCCAGACGCCGAGCGAGCTGCTGGCAGCTGCGGGCGCGACGGGTGTGGTGACCTCCCGGGCAGCGGCGCAGCTGACCGGGTTGTTCGAGGAGGCGCGGTTCAGTGACCATCCGATGACCAGCGGGCATCGGGAGCGGGCCGTCCAGGCGTTGCGGCGGCTGCAGGGCGATCTGGTGGTGCGGTCGTGACCGGGGCTCGGTGGGTGGCCGGCGGCGTGGTTGTGGCGGCGAGTGTTGGCTGGCTGGCGTTCGAGGTGGCCGGAGCGGCCGGTGTGTCGTGGTGTGCGGCCGGGCTTGTTGCGCTGCTGGTGCTGGCGGTGCGGATGCGGTGGGCGGTGGAGCACGTTCGGGCAGGCGCCGGCCCCGGCGAAGCGTCCGCTACCCACGGCAGGTATCCGGGATTCGCGGTGCTGTATTCGAAACTCGCCTGGGCGCAGATGGAGCGCCGGCATTTCGATCGGATCCTGCGGCCATTGCTGTGGCGGCTGCTGCTGGTGGCGGTGACTGAGCGGCACGGGGCGGTCGTGGCTGCCGATACAGCGTGGATCCGCGCCCAGCTCGGCGAGGACGCCTGGCGGCTGCTCGACCCTGATCGGCCGGAGTGGACGGACACGGTGGGCCAGCGGGCGCCAGGCCCGGACATGCAAACGCTGCGGCGCCTCGTCGATCGGATCGAGCAGCTGTGACAACGCGGACAGCCGAGTCCACTCTCACCCGAAGCACGGCGATCCTGGACGAGATCGAACGGGCGGTGGTCGGGAAACGCGGCGCGCTGCGCGACATCCTGCTCGCCATCTTGGTCGGCGGTCACGTGCTGATCGAAGACCTGCCCGGGCTGGGTAAGACGTTGATCGCTCGCTCGTTCGCCACAACGTTGGGGTTGACGTTCACCCGGGTGCAGTTCACCCCCGACCTGCTGCCGGCTGATCTGACCGGGTCGTCGATCTACGACCAGCGCAGCAACGAGTTCTCCTTCCGCCCGGGCCCGGTGTTCACCAACCTGCTGTTGGCCGACGAGATCAACCGCACGCCGCCCAAGACGCAGTCGGCGCTGTTGGAGGCGATGCAGGAGCATCAGGTGAGTGCGGATGGAGTGACGCGCCCGCTGCCGGAGCCGTTCATTGTCCTGGCCACGGACAACCCGGTGGAGTATGAGGGCACCTACCCGTTGCCGGAGGCGCAGCTCGACCGGTTCACGCTGCGAGTCAGCCTTGGCTACCTGCCGCCGGCGGGCGAAGCGGAGCTGTTCCAGCGGCGTCTGGATCGCGGCACTGACACGGTCGAGCTTCGTCGGGTGGTCGACGCGGCCGCGCTGCTGCGGATGCGCGCGGGCGTCGAGGGCGTGCACGTGCAGTCCGACGTCGTGGGCTATGTGACTCGTCTGCTGGCGGCGACGCGGTCTCAGCCGCAGGTGACGGTGGGGGTCAGTCCGCGCGGTGGGTTGGCGTTGCTGCAGGTCGCTCGGGCGCGGGCGCTGCTGGAGGGCCGCGACTTCGTCCTGGTCGATGACGTGAAGGCGGTCGCGGTTGCGGCGCTTGCGCACCGGCTGAGTCTGAAACCGGAATTGTGGGTGCGTCGGATCACCGGTGCCGACGTGATCAACGAGCTGCTTGCACAGCTGCCGACTCCGCCGACCGAGCCGTCATGAGCGAGCATCGCAGGGCCGAACGGGCCGTGAAGCGCAGCTCATGTCGCGATGAGCGCTTGCGCGAAGAGCCAGTGTCATGAGTTCGGACGTCGAGCTGGACTGGCGGCCGTCGGCGCATGCCCGCCGGGCGCTGAGCCTGGCCGCGCTCGCCCTGCTCGTCGGCGTGTGCTTCGGACGTCCGGCGGTGGTCGCGCTCGCCGCGGTGCCGCTCGCCTACCTGACTCTGTCCGGGCGGCGCAGACCGCCCGCTCAGCTGCGTGTTGACGAGCAGCTCGCGACCAGCAGCTGCTTCGAGCGGGAGCCGGTTGGGTTACACGTGCGGGCCGAGCTGGACGCGCCGATCGACTTGCTACGGGTGCGCCTGCTGCCCGCCTCACCCGTCCGGATAGCGGGTGGCCGCCACACCCCGGTAGTGGTGGCGGTCCGGTCAACGAGTGTCGCGCTGGACGGTGAGCTTCAGGCCGAACGGTGGGGTCGCCGCCTGGTCGGCGCGGCGCGGCTCGACGCGTTTACGGCTGGCCGGCTGCTGCGGGCCCGGCTCGACGTCGACCTGGGCGAGCTGGCGGTCTTCCCGCAGCCCGCCCCGATGCACCGACTCGCCATGCCGGCCGGCCGCACCGACCTGGCTGGTGATCATCTGGCCCGCACGGCGGGCCCGGGCGTGGAGTTCGCTGGCATTCGGGCATTCCACAGCGGGGACACCGTGCGGCGCGTCAACTGGCCGGTCTCGACCCGGCTGGGCCGGCTGCACGTGACCGAGACGGCCGCCGAGCGCGCCGTCGACGTGGTGATCGCGTTGGACGCGTTCGACGATGTCGGGCGGGCCGGGCGCAGCACGCTGGATCTCACCGTGCGCGGCGCCACGGGTCTGGCCCGGCAGGTGCTCCGCAGCCACGACCGCGTCGGCGTGGTCGCGATCGGCGGATGGCTGCGCTGGGTGCGGGCCGACGTCGGGGAGCGGCAGTTCTATCGGGTCGCCGCGGCGATGCTCGACGTCGTCGGCCGGGAAAGTTTCGTCGACCCAGATCTGCGCGGCGTCTCTCCAGCTGCGCTGCCGCCCGGCTGCACGGTGGTGTTCTTCTCGCCGTTGCTGGACGGGCGGGCGCTCGGCGCCGTGCAAGCGCTACGGGCCCGCGGGCACCCGGTCACGGTCGTCGACGTCCTGACGTCCGAACCGGCGGTGAGGCTACCGGGCGAGCAGGTGGCGCTGCGGTTGTGGCGGCTGGACCGGGCCGCCAGCCGGTACGAGCTCGCCGGGATCGGAGTGCCGGTCGTGCACTGGGACGGGCACATCCCGCTTGATGCGGTGCTGCAGCCGATTCTGCGCCGACCCACCGCGGGTGCCCGGTGACCGCCGCGCCAGCCCGCGGGATCACGGCATCCCTGGCCGTTGGCCTGCTCGGCGCGGCGCTGTCCGCGGTGCCGTGCTGGCCGAGCCATGACGTGATCGGGCTCGCGTTCGGGGTAGCCGGAGTCGTGGGCAGCGTCCTCGCGACCCTGAGCCGCCGAGGCGCGGCGACGTTCGTTGCGACCGCCGCGATCGGGCATCTCGCCCTGACCGGACGTCCCCCGATCGTGGCGACCGTGCTCACCGCGCTGCTCTTCGCGGCGTTTCTGGCCGCCGCGGAGACGGTGGAAACCGACAGTTGGCGAGTGGGCTGGCGGGTCGTTGCGATCGACCACATTGGCTACGCCGTACCCGCCCTTGCCGCCGTGGCTGCGGTGTTGCTGGTCGGCGAGGTCGGGTTCTCCGGCGGCGCGATCAGCACCGTGGTCGCCCTGTTCGGCGTCGTCGCAGCGGGCGTGCTGATCGTCGCGACGTCACGGCTATACCCGTGAGCACTAGACTGGCGGGTACGGCGGAGGGGCTCGCCGCAAACGCGAGAGTCGCCAACGGTCCCTGCCCAGTGGGGTGGGAGACGCCCGTGGCCGTCACGGTTGCCGATGAGCTTGGCGACGTCCTGCGGACGCTGCGTGCGCTGGTGTCGCCTGGTGATCGCCGCAAGATTGCGCAACTGGGCGAGCGGCTTGCCGCTAAGCGGCTGCGCGTGCTGGTGGCCGGCGAGGCGAAGCGCGGCAAGAGCACGTTGGTCAATGCGTTGCTCGGCCGGGACGTGGTGCCCACCGGGGTGACGCCGGTCACCGCGGTGGTCACCGCCGTGCTGCCTCGTGACGATGAGCACGATGAGGATCATCTGGTGGTGACGTTCCTCGATGGCCGCCATGAAGGGTTTGACCTTTCCGCGTTGGGCGAGTTCGTCACTGAGCGGGCCAATCCGGGCAACACCCGCCAGGTGGCCGATGTTCGCGTGCGCATCGACTCGCCGTTCCTCTCCGAACACGACGTCGAACTCGTCGACACGCCCGGGGCCGGCTCGGTGTTCGCGCACAACACCCTCGCCGCCGAACAGGCCCTCGACTCGCTGGACGCGGCGATCTTCGTGCTCACCTCGGACCCGCCGGTCTCCGAGAGCGAACGTGCGCTGCTGGCCCGGGTGACGGCTGGCTCGGTGCGGACGTTCGTCGTGCTGAACAAGGCCGACCGGCTCGACGCGGCCGAGCTGGCCGAGGCCACCGAGTTCACCGAGCGGGTCTGCGCAAGCGCGTCGGGGGCCGCCGTGCACGTATACCCGTGTGTGGCCCGCGCCGGGGTGGACGACCAGGGTTTCGTCGCCTTCGTGAGCGCGTTCGACGGGTACTTGCGGCAGAGTGCGCGCGACGATCTGGTCGTGTCGTTGCGCGGTCACCTGTCTCGGTTGATCACCACGATGCTCGACGGCGTCGCGGTGACCGACCGTGCCCTGGAGTTGGCCGAGTCGAGTGCCGCCGGACGGGTCCGCGGTTTCCAGGATCGGCTGCGTGAGATCGGTGCCCGCAAAGGGGAGCTGGGTGACCGCTGCGCGGTCGCGCAGCGGCGGATGCGCCGGGCGCTTGACGAGTCCCATCGGCTGGCGGTGGGTGAGCTGGCCGCATCGTGTCTGCAGGTCACCTTGGATCAGCTGGACGGCCCGCTGCGTGCGGTTCCTGCCGACCAGGTCGAAGAGCGCGGCCGTGGCTTCGCGGTGGAGGCGATCCGCGAGGCCGCCGAGCGGTGGCGGCGTGGCACGGCGGCCAGGCTCGAGGTCGGGTTGAGAGAGCTGCGGGATCAGGCGCTGGCGGATCTCGCTGTGCAACGCGGCCTGGTTCACGACGCGGCCCGCGATTTTCTCGACCTCGAAGTATCCGTCGAGATGGACGAGCAGATCCTGTTGCCCAGCAAGGGATTCTGGTATTCGTTCGACCGCCCGCCCGCAGTGGAGCCGCCGTTGGCGGACGCCGCCCGCCGGGTGATGCCCGGCAAGGCCCGGCGGGCCCGCGATCACCTGATCCGGGAGGTGCCCGAGCTCGTCGACCGGCAACTCGGCCGGGTTCGCGCGGACCTGCAGCAGCGGCTGCGGGAGAGCACTTATCGCCTGGCCCGCGACCTCGAGCAGCAGCATGCCGGGATGATCGATCGGCTGCTGGCCGCTTTGGGTGATGCGGCCCGGATCAGCGACACGGTGCGCACCGATCGTGTCGCACGGCTCGCCGAGCTTCGCGACCGGCGGGAAACGCTGCGGCAGCTGCTGGCGCAGGTGACGAGGGTTCGTGACTGAGCCTGGCGAGGCGGTCGAGCAGGCGCACCCGGCCGGCGGCGGTGCGCCGGAGGACGACCGGAGTTGGCTCACCCCAGGCGTGCTCGGCGTCGGTGCGGCGTCGCTGTTCAGCGACTCCGGCCACGAACTGGTCACCAGCATCCTTCCGACGTTCCTCACCTCGACGCTGCATTCCGGCCCCGGCGCCCTCGGCGCGATCGACGGGGTCTCCGACGCGCTGACCGGGTTGTGCAAGCTCGCGGGCGGGCCGTTGGCCAACGATCCCCGGCGCCGGGCCCGGCTCGCCTCGGGCGGCTACCTGGGCACGGCGGTGGCCACTGCCGCGATCGGCCTGGCCACCGCGGTGTGGCAGGTGGCGATCCTGCGCGCGTTCGCCTGGATGTCGCGCGGTATCCGCTCACCCGCGCGGGACATGTTGTTGACGTCGCTGGCCAGCGGCGGCGCGTTCGGCCGGGCGTTCGGCGTCGAGCGGGCCGGCGACAACGCCGGGGCGATCATCGGGCCGCTGGCCGCGTCCGGGCTGGTCGCCGCGCTCGGTGTGCGGCACGCGATCGTGCTGGCGATCGTTCCCGGTGTGCTGGCCGCGGCGGCGATCACCCTCGCGGCCCGGGAAGCCCGGCGCACCGTCGCGGACGGCGCGGCGCGCCGCACCCTGGCGCTGAACTTGGGTGAGCTACGACGGGCCGGCCTGGCCCGCACGCTGACTCCGGTCGCCCTGTTCGAGCTCGGCAACGTGGCCACCACACTGCTGATCTTGCGTGCCACCGACCTGCTGCAGGTCTCCGGCCGGGACCTGACCCCGGCCACCAGCCTGGCGATCCTGCTCTACGCCGCGCACAACGCGGCCGCCACGGTCGCCGCGCTGGCCGGCGGCCAGCTGGCGGACCGGCACAGCCCACGGCTGGTGTTCACCGCCGGAGGGATCGTGTACGTCGGCGGGTACGCACTGTTCGCGGTCGGACCGCACGCCTGGCCGGTGCTGTTGATCGCATTCCTGCTGTCCGGGGTGGGAATCGGGTTCGCCGAGACCGCCGAGTCGACGGTGGTGGCCCACGCGCTGCCCGAACGGCTGCGCGGCAACGGATTCGGGGTGCTCGGCCTCACCCAGGCACTGGGTGATCTCGGCTCGACGGTGGTCGCCGGCCTGCTGTGGACCCTCGTCTCGCCCACGCTCGCCTTCGGGTACGCGGCGGCCTGGATGTCGGCCTCCGTGCTCACCTCGCGCCTGCTGCCTCCGCGGTGACGACGAATGGCGCCCGGACCGGTGCGGTACTGCTGGTGGTGCTACGCCCAGCAGGACCGCGCGGCGACCGGCGATCCGCCCTGCCCACAGTGCGGACGGCCACCGACCGAGCCGGCGGGCACCAGCTTCACCGACAAGCTGCTCTGGGCCCTGCAGCACCCGCTCGTCGAGCGCCGCGTGATCGCCGCCGGCACGCTGGGCGAACACGCCGAACCGCGGGCGCTGCAGCCACTGCGGGTGATGGCCCACGATCCCGACCCGTACCTTGCTGCGGCCGCGATCAACGCGCTGGCCCACTACCGGCTCCGTGACGTCGGCCGAACGCTGCTGGAGGTGGCCCGGGCCGGCCCGGCGCCGGCCCGTCGGGCCGCTCGGCGGGCGCTCGCCGGCTGGCCGCGCGCCGATTAGTCACTCGGGTCGGTGCGGGTCCGTTTCATTGCTCGGCGGTGGCCAGGACGTCGACCTCGTCGCAGACGATCAGGCAGCGGCCGGCCAGGTCGTCGAGCTGGGGGAGGAAGGCGCCGATGCGCGCGGGGGTGTCGATGATGTGCACGGTGATCGGGGTGCGATCCACGAGCGCCCACTTCGCGATGGTGTGGATCTTCGTGGAGTGGCCGTAGCCCTGGATGCCCTGCAGGGTGGTGGCGCCGAGCAGGCCGGCGCGGTGCGCGCGGTGTACGATCTCGCCGCTGAGCGCCTTGTGCTGGTGGATATCGGCGTTGCCGAGGTAGATCGTCAGCCGGCAGGCCCGCACCTGGGTTCTCATCGGCCACCTCCATTCCGTTTCGTTCAGTGTCACGCAGTGCCGGCCACCACGGCGAGCACCGCGACCAGAGCGATGAGCATGTAGGCCAGGTAGGCGTCCAGCCGTCCGGATTGCAGCCGTTTCGCCGCTTTGACGACGGCGAGCAGCATCCCACCGAGCGGCCGGTACAGGTAGTGTCCGACGACCTCGACGACGTCGACCGTGTAGCCGAGTCGCACGCCGGCCGCGCCCTGGTCCTCGCCGCCGACCTGCCCGCCGGTGCGGGCCTCCTCGCGGCGCAGCTCACCGCGAGTGAGCAGCAGATTGGCCAGCACCTTGCGCATCGGGTTGGCGTACCCGAACGAGGTATAGCCGACGCTGCCCTCCACACCCGGTGAGGCGGAACTCCACGCCGGCACCCGGCGCACCCGCCACAGCCGCCGGCCGGAGAACGCGGCGGTGACCAGGCCGATGAGCACGACAAGCGCGGGGATGGCGATCCACAGCCAGGTCGGGGACAACGCCGAGAAATCGGAGAACACCGGCTGCAGCACCCAGGGGGAGGCGAGCGCGCCGCGAGTCTGGTCGCCGACGATCGGGGACAGCCCCGTGGCAATCATCCGCACCTCTAGTGGGGCTACCGCGGCGCCGCCGAGGCAGCCGATCGCCAGCAGGCCGATACCAGCCCGGTGTAGCAGCCCGCGGTCGGCTCGGCCGAGTCGCCGGCGGCGAGCTCGACGGGTGGGTGACCGAACGCGGTCAGCGCGACCAGCCGCACGAACGTCACGCCCGCGACGCCGACGGTCAGCGCGACGAGCGCAC
>CAWIUB010000027.1:0-71208 GCA_963839175.1 uncultured Actinomycetota bacterium | reverse complement strand
CCCGCCGTCCGCCGAGTCTATAGGTCCCATTCCATGGGAGTTCTGTCCGGTCGGAGTCCACCGAATCGATCTTGTTCCGACCTGTCCCGAGAATTTCCGTGAGAAGCTCGTGAGACAACCTGTCCCGTTCGAATTGGTAAGAGACCCGTGACTGCGACCCGCTGCGAGCTGAGCGAGAGAGGCTACCGACGCCGCCACACCGGCCCAGTTTCCGGCTCGACGCCCGGAGGCAAGGCGAGCGGCCCCGTGAGGCCATCGGCCGGCGAACCACGACGGCCAGCCGCGTGGCGCGGCCAGTGAGCGCTGTTCGACCGGTAATGCAATGCGCGGCAGGTCCGCTGAGGACGACCACGACGGCCGTTTGATCGCAGCCACGCGACGACGACGGGAAACTCGGCGCTCCGTCGTGAGCGAGTACACGCGCTGTCGCCAAGTCACCAGGCCCCACCAGCCATGCGGCGCACGGCCCCATGCCACCAGCTGAGCGCTGTGCGGCGCTCTCTCAAGGTGCACAAACTATGCGGCCTAAGGCGACCGAAGAGGTCACGACGCCGCCACGACAGCGGCTGCCGTGCCAACCTGACAGGGCGCTCGACGTACCGAACTGGCGACGCTGAACCCCCGCCGGGCTGCTCAACACCTCCGACCGGCGCCCCGATTTGGCGATAGCCGCGCTTCACGCCCCACGCTCCGCTCCCCCGGCTCCGCTGGTCCAGTGCACCGCCAGCTGCGTCGCTTTTGGCGCCCGGCAGAGCCTGTGGCGTCACGTGTGACGCGCCGCATTCACCGCCAGTCAAAAACCTTGTAGTGCGCAGTTTGCGTCCCAGACGACCCAATTCAGTACGTGAAGCCTTGTAGAGCGACTGCAGCAAAGGCCACCGCGCCACAGCGCCCGTGTAGGTGTTGGGTAGTCACACTCGCACCGAGTTCTCAAGGCGCAGATGGCCATCGCCGTTCACGAAGCGTGACGAGTCAGCAAACGCCGCCCGTTCGGGATCGTCGTTATCGCGCGCCCAGCGGTCAATCACGTGTCGCGCAGAGGGGATATTCTGCGCGGTCGGTAACGTGAGATCAATGTCCCTCTGATGGCCGATGTCCGTACCGTCGGAAGCACGGTCGCCCGGCGTGGCGCCACGAGGGAGGCGCGGCTCATGCCGACCAGCGACGAAACCGAAGATGTCCGGCTCGCGATCTACGCTCAGCTCAGCGACACCGGACGAGCACCGACGCCGGACGATCTCGCTACCGCCACGGGCCTGGACCCAAGCGATGTCGCGCAGGCGCTGCTCGCGCTGCACGAGCATCGCGACATCGTTCTCGGACACGACGGCACCATTGTCATGGCGCACCCATTCGCGACCGTCCCGCTCGGGTTCAGCGTCATGGGCGCGAAGACCCTGTGGTGGGGTGGCTGCGCGTGGGACTCGTTCGCTATTCCCCACCTCGTGCCGCGCGACCCGACCGTCCTCGTGGCGACGACCTGCCCCGGTTGCGGAGCGCCGCACGCGTTCGTCGTCGAGCGCGATCGTCCATCCATAGGGTCGCAGGTCGCCCACTTCCTCACACCGACGTCGCGGATCTGGGACGACGTGGTCACCGCGTGCGTGCACCAGCGCATCTTCTGCGACGAGTCGTGCGTGAATCACTGGCTGGCAGCGACGTCCAACGACCGCGGCTATGTGATGGACCTCGAGACCCTTTGGCGGTTGGCGCGCGACTGGTATCGCGGTCGCCTCGACCGCGGCTATCACCGCCGGGAACCAGTCAAGGCCAAGGAGTACTTCCGAGAGGTGGGCTTGTCCGGGCGTTTCTGGGGACTTACTTGAGAACAACGCCGGGGGCAGTCCGCGGACGGTAACGCACGGTCACGCGGACATTTTGCGTCTTGGATCCGTCGATCTGCGCGGCTCGGCCTCCTCCGAGCACGCGCGCGATATCCGCTCGGATCAGTTGATCTGGTGCACGCGCTGCGCCCTGCGGATGTTTCCGCACACGCCGATGAGCGGTCGACGCCTGCCGGGGGCGACGTGCATTGGCGGACCCACATCGTCTACGGCCGCCGCTGTCGCTAAGCGTGCGCTGATGCCCGTACTTACCGGCGGGTTCGGCGGACGGGTCAGTCGATTCGCTCGGCGAGGGAGACGATGATCCCCTCTGGCCCGCGCAAGGAGGCCATGCGCCAGACACGCTCGTACTCGCCGATGCCGCCGACCAGGCCGTAGCCGTCTCTGGCGAGCCGGTCGATGAGCGCCTGCAGGTCATCCACTTCGAACGCCACACTGCGCAGCCCCAGTTCGTTGGCCATGGCAGCGGGCGATCCCGGTTCGTGGTTAGGCCGGATGAAGCTCGCCAGCTCGAGCCCGGCGCCTCCGTCGGGCGGCCGCAGCATGACGATCTCGGTACACGAGTCCGGTATGCCAATGACGGTGTCCAGGAACTCGCCCTCTAGGAACGCGCGGCCCTCGACCTCGAAACCGAGCTCGACAAAGAACGCCGACACAGTGTCGAGGTCGGCAACCGTGACGCCGACGTGGTCGAAGCGTCGAATACGCGACATGCGACGCACCCTCTCGTGCTCATTCGTCGGTTCTTCAGCAGCGACGGGTCATTGCAGCTGCCCAGATTTCGGATGGTCGCCGCGGCGGCGCTTGTTCACCCCGGACCTGCCGCGCGCCCGTCGCGTTGGGTCAAGCGTACCGATTTTCGCCCACGAAATCCCAACCTGCTGCCGAACTCAACGTGCGTTGACGTTGGGTAACAGACAGCGCGGGGCGCGCTTGGCGAGTGCCCCGACGCCCACACCGGAGGGCATTCGAGGGCGGGAACGTCGCGCATCGCCGCATAGCCGCATCGCCCGCACATGCCACGAGTCGCGCTCGTTCCGCGCGGCGCCGTGGGCTCAGGACGTTGACGGGTCTTCGACCATTCCGATGTGCGGGGAGAGGCTGGTATCGACCTCATGAACGATCCGGCCGCGTCGCATCACCCGTGGCCCAGCCATGCCATTCGAACATGCGTCAGAGGTTGCCACGCGTGCAGCGGAACGCACGCACATGCCGCCGAGAGTGCGCACGCTCGTGCCGCCGACAGTGCACCCGGAGATGCCGAATTTGGTGTGTTCTGCGGGCGACCCGAGCTTGTGCCGCGCTCTCCGTTTGGCGCACCCCGGATTTCTCATTGGGCGGGTCTGACGGGACGCGGAACGGCTCCCGCGAGGCTAGAGGCTTCCGAATCTGTCGTGGCCGTCCGCTCGTCGTGCGGCCTGCGGACGCCGGAGGCGGGACTACGCGATCATGGTGCGCGGCGAGCGCGCCAGGCCGCGGACCGGTGGCGCGCACAACAGCACGCCGACGCCCGCGTACAACGCGAACATCACGAGGGCAGAGGTGACGATGCCCGTCGCGCCGAGCGCGATCGCAATCGCGAGCCCGACGGCGAATCCGGCTGAGACGCACGACAGGCCGATCAGTAGGTTGCGGCTCCAGCTCGCGCCACGCCAGATCCGCCAGAGCAGGAATGCAGTCACCAACTTCGAGGCGAGTTCGTGGGCCGGGTCGCCGAGGTAGGACGCCATGACCGCCACCGCCCAAGCCGTAAGCAGCAGCCCTGCGGCCGCGCGCCGAGTCGACCCGCCCGCGCCGCGCCCGGTGACCGCCAGCGTCGAGGTCATGGACCTCACCGTACGGGCGGACCTGATCGCACACCAGACGACTCAGCCATCGGACGGACCGAGCCGCCAAGAGGTTCAGCGACGACGAGCGGAGAGGCCGCGACCGCCCGGCCGGCCTGATCCGATCGCCACCGTGTCGCAGTGCGGTTCGCGACGGCCAGACCGCCGGCTGCGTAGACGCGTTCCTCGACCGTCGTGGCGGGCAGTTCCGCGATCGCTTCAGCGAGGGACACTGCAACCTCGTCGTCCGGGCCATCGGCGACACCAAGCGCGGCGAGCAGCGCCGACCGGTGCCACGGATAGTTGGCATGCGTCCGGACCCATCCGTCGACGGCCGGCCAGAGCCGAGACAGCCGTCGATCTGCGTCGCGACGTCACCTGGCGATTAATACACGTTCTGCACGCGTATTGGACGTTCTGGCGCCGCCGACGAGGTATCGCGGTCGCTGGCAGGGCATTTCACCGGCCGGGTCTTACGGGAGGCTCCGCGACAAGTTCAGCGGGCGTGACGTCTGCTCCTTGTGCCGATCCAGTTAGGGTTCGCTTGCGGCATCAAACTGACGCCGCGCCCCGATCGCTGAATCGGGCGCCTTGTCGACTGCGTACTCGCCCCGGGCGTCGTGTCGTCATGCGTGCTCCGCTGCGGGCTCCCTGTGGGTG
Source organism: uncultured Actinomycetota bacterium (assembly GCA_963839175.1). Lineage (GTDB taxonomy): Bacteria > Actinomycetota > Actinomycetes > Mycobacteriales > Jatrophihabitantaceae > CAWIUB01. The sequence continues at coordinate 66,878 of CAWIUB010000027.1, read as the reverse complement.
TCGGGTTAGTGGATCGCACATCTAAGGTACGGGGCCGCCGTCGGCGTGGACGTCGTTCGACGCGGGTGAGACGTCCGGCCCGAGTCCCACGGCGTGGAGCAGATATGACGGGGCGCCTGATGGTCGGTGCTGCGTGCCGGTGCTGCCAGTCTTCGCCGCCAGAAGCTGGCGCTACTCGTGACGCTGCACGTGCGCCTCGACGCGATTGCGTCCTTCGCCGCGGCGTGGCTGTTCAATCTCGCTGGAACAAATTCATGGGGGGACGCCCGCGCCGTGTCGTTCGCTTACAAGCATGCGCACGACCGCTGTCGCTCGCCGGCGGCGTCGGCAGGTTGATCATCTCAAGTGGCAAGGGCCGCTCGGGCACTGCCGCAGAACGCGGTCAGTTCGTCGCGGATACGCGACAGCGCTGAATCGTGCGCCCGTCATTTCGTCAATTGTGGCGCCAGGAGTTGGCAGGGTCCCTCTCTGGCATGTGGCTCTGGATCTCGAGGCCTTGGCTGCTCGCGTGGGCAAGTCGTAGTGACCACTCGCGACGGACACGTGGCTGCGGCGCCGGAGGCTCAGGCCGCTTCTTGTGGGTTACCGGAACGTTTCGGCAGGGCTAGCGTCGCAACCGCCAGGCACTTCTCGTTCCCTCGCGTGGGCGTAGTTGTGCGTCCGCGCGGGCCCTTCCGGTAGGAGGCTCGCATGGCCCGACGATCTGGACGCATCATGGCTCGACACAGGATCCGACGATTCCCAGTGGCGATTGCCTGCGCGGTGTTGGCCGCCGCCGGGCTGGTCTCGCTGAGCCTCGCCGGATCCGCGCAAGGCTCGCCGAGCATCGCCCCGGCGAGCGCGAACGCGGCGGGGAGCCAGCACGACGTGGTAGCCAACCTGTTCGAGTGGAACTGGACCTCCGTGGCCAACGAGTGCACCACGGTGCTCGGTCCGAAAGGCTACGGCGGGGTTCAGGTCGCGCCCCCGCAGGATTCGCTCAAGCGGACGGCACTCGGCAACGGCAGCGCCACGATCCTGCACCCGTGGTGGGAGGTCTACCAGCCGGTGGACTACAACCTGACCAGCCGGATGGGCAACGAGGCGCAGTTCCAGGCCATGGTCGAGACCTGCCGCAACGCCGGGGTCAAGGTCTATGTCGACGCGGTCATCAACCACATGACCGGCCAGGGCAGCCTCTCCTACGGCGGCGTGAACTACACCCACTTCAGCTACCCGGGCCTCTACACGACAGCGAACTTCCATCAGAAGGGCACCGACTGCCCCTCAGCGAGCGGTGGCATCGAGGACTTCAACAACCTGATCCAGGTCCGCAAGTGTGAACTGCTCGGTCTGGCCGATCTGCGCACCGAGACCAGCTACGTCCGGGACACCCTGGCCGCCTACCTGAACAAGCTGATCGGCTACGGCGTCTCCGGCTTCCGCGTCGACGCGGCCAAGCACATCGGCCAGCCGGACCTCGCGGCCATCGCGTCGCGGCTGCACCGCACGCGAGACGGCACTCAGCCGTATCTGGCCCTCGAGGTGTTCGGTGGCGGTCCGGGCCTGCTGTCGCCGATGGCATTCACCACTGTCGGTTCGGTGCTCGGTCTGGACGAAGACAAACAAATCCAAGCCGCGTTCAAGAGCTACCCAGCCGAGCACATCGGCAGCATCGCGACGCTCCAGGTCTTCGGCGAGGAGTCCGGGCTTCCGCCAGGCGACAAGACGCTGACCTTCGTGCAGAACCACGACACCGAGCGCAACGGCGACGCGCTGAACTACAAGGACGGCGCGACCAACATCATCGCCAACGAGTTCCTACTCGCCTACGGCTACGGCAAGCCGCAGGTGTACGCGAGCTTCGCCTGGAACACCTCGGACGACTCGCCGCCGTCCGACGCGAACGGTTTCATCACGGACACCGACTGCAGTCACGGCTGGGTGTGCATCGACCGGGCGACCGGCGTGGCCAACATGGTCGGCTGGCACAACTACGTCGGCGACGCGGCCCTGACGAACTGGTACGACGACGGCGCGAACCTGATCGCTTTCAGCCGCGGCCACAGGGGCTGGATCGCCATCAACAATGCGACCAGTGCGCAGACCCGCACGTTCAGCACCGGGCTGCCCCGAGGCACGTACTGCGACATCATCCACGGCAACGTCAGCAACGGTCACTGCACCGGCCCGACCGTCCAGGTCAACGCGGGCGGCAACGCCACGGTCACCGTCGGCGCGAAGAACGCGGTCGCCTTCGACATCGCCGACCGAGTGCGCTAACAACTGCCAGGCCAACGGCGGCCTGCCCATCGGTCCACGGGCAGGCCGCCGCGACGGATCGGCCATCACCGCCGGGAAGGGATCAGCGGCGACCCAACCACGTCATACACCGGCTCTCGGACTGCGCAGATTCTTGGTGTGCACTCGGCGGTGCTCGGACCGCTTACCTCGCGCTGCGGGTGGAAGACTCGCAGGTCGTGCTGGCCAGCTTCGTGCGTTACCAGCGGCGGCTAGCGCGCACCGTCTGGTCGCTGGTCGCACCAGTTCACCACCGAATCCTTCGGTACCTGCTGGGCAACGCAGCGTCGAACGCTGGCCGGGACGGCCAAGATCGCCTGCGCGCGGGCCACGATCACCCGGTCGGAGCCACCCCGCAGGAGCGTGCCGCCAAACTCGATCCCCGGTAGCAGGATGGCAGCGATGGCCCAGGCATGCCTCGTTGAGCTAGCGGCCGTCCGGCAGCCAGGCCACACGAAGATGGTCGCTCACGGTCATGGACCGTAACGGTTCGCCGTCGCGGACCGCGAGTAGCGACTGCAACCTCCCTTCCCGCCGGGGGTCACGCGGGGTGCGGTCAGCTGGCCGGCCGGCGCTACCGCCCCCGGCGGATGGCCTCCCGAGCGCGGCGTTCCTGGGTCTGCTGGAGACGCGTGAGTTGGTGGACCAGCTGCTCGACCGCACGGAGGGCCTCGCCAGCCAACCTGGTCGTGGTGTCGTCGTCGGCTGCCCTGACCGCCGAGACGAGCTTGTCCGCGCGGCGTTGCAGGGAGCGGGCCTCGCGCACAAGGGCGGCGGTGACTTTGCTGGGATCGCCAGCGGGGGGGTCGATGATGGGCATGCCCTGATTCTCTGGAGCCGATCTTGATGTGTCTATGCGCCGGAGGGGACACCGACGCGGCCGTCACCTGCTCCGGGCGTGGTCGGTCAGCCACTGCGCATGCTGATCCGGCGGGTCAACGCACTGGACGAGCGCCAAGAACGCCAGCCTCAGCCTCCGCACCGCGCAGCCCGGCGACAGCAGCGGCATCGACGTGGCCCTCATCATGTCCAAGGCAAAGGACTGCGGCTCGGCCGCCGTGTGCGTCGACGGGTGAAGAAGGTGACCGTCGACACCTACTCGAAGACCGCGATCAATCGCACGATCGTGTACCAGGTCGCGCTACCGGGGACAGCGACCCGCACGGCGAAAATCGTCAACCTCGCTACCGCGGGTCACCCACGAATCGACCTTGATGCCCCGATCAACGGCGGCTGAGGCACCGGACACCACCCTGCACGGCAGACGTCGCAGCTGTGGCTGCCACGCACCTGCTGCCAGGACCCCGTCAACGCGCGGACATGACCAACAGACGAACTGATCCCGCCGCGGATCCCTCTCCCTGAGGGTGTGCTCCGTCTGCATACGAAGGTTCACAATGTCGTCGAGGCCCACGGCCCGGAAGACCTTCACAAGAGGCAAGGCGCCAGAGGCCCTCATGCGCGACGTCGACCGAGGGCTTCGCCGAGGCGGTTCCCCTGACTGATCCCAACAGCGGCGCCGACCGTTTTCGACCCCCGGGTTCCTCGGCGGTCACGCCGGCCGGGTCAGCTGCCGGGGCGTCCGCAGCACTTCTTGTACTTGACGGTGCTGCCGCACCAGCATGGCGCGTTGCGGGCGGGCGGCCAGGCCAGTGCGTGTCCCAGCGTGGCCTGTTCGTCCAGGTAACCCCGACGCACTTGGGCGTCGTGGACCGACCCGCCGCAGCCCACGGCGTAGTCGTGCAGTGCGTCGACGCGCGCCGCAATCAAGTCGATCTTCACCCGGGCCGTTGTGGTGGTGTCGCGCAGCTGCGACTCCAGGCGGGCGCGGTAGTCGGTGTGGCTGACGGCTTCATCGAGCAGCCGCGGCCAGCGCTGCTTGGCGAGCGCGAACTCTGGCTGCGGCCAGATCAGGATCCGCAGCCGACGCGCCACCGCGGGCAGGCCGTCAGCGAGCGCGTCCTCCACCGACGGAAACGCCGGCGGCCCGAAGGGCGGTGCCACCAGCCCGGCGTCCAGATCGTCGGGGACGTATCCGAGGCGTTGCCGCAGCTGGCGACGCTGCCACAGAACGCCGTACGCGCAGCTGGCCCAACCGTAGTCGCCCGCCGCGGCGGTGAGCTGATCCGCGCTGAACCGGGCGGCAGCCATCGTGAACCACAACAGCGCTGTGGACTGTTCACCGCGATCGGCGAACAGCTCGGCGGCCATCGCGTATGGCTCGGGATCGCGCACCCGATCGGCCCGCAGCGCGTCGAGCTGCGCCGAGGCGAGATGGTCGCGGCCGGCATCGAAATGGATACCAGCGATCTCGACCCGGGCCAGCGCGCCGTCCACACCCCCAGCGTCGACCAGCGTCCGCAACCAACCGAGCGCGGACTCCTGATCGCCGGCTGTGTCGAACTCGGCCGCGATCTCGAATACGATCTCGGCCCGATCGTCGGGGTAGCGGTCCAGCTCCTCGAGCAGTGCCGGAATCCGCTCAGCCACCGTCGCCGTCATCCCCAAAATGTTCCCAGGCAGCGGCCGCAGCACGGCGCATTCCGCGCGGCGTGCCGCAGCGCGGAATGCGGCCTTCACGTCCGGTCAGGCCACACAGAGCCCGCCTGCCGCAGACGCATCTCGGCCCACACGCTGACAGTTCGGGCCCTCCCCATGCTCCCCCGTCTGCCCGCGGCCACCGCCGGTCATCGCACCAAAACACACGTCGAAGCGACTACCAGGCGGTCCCCGCCACGGACGGCCACAGCACTCCCCACTGCGACCCGCCAGAGCGTCACGACATCAACCCGGCGGCTCAATCGATCTACGAGCAGCAGGCGCACCGCCGGATCGAGGCGCTCGACATCTTCGGCGTGGCGGCGGGTCGAATCCTGCAGGCGCTCTATCGTTGTCGAACGAAAGTTCGATCATCGGGAGTTGTCGTGAGCACAGCAGCGTCCATATCCGAAGGCCGGTCCGTGGCAGTCCGAAGCCCGACGAACGCGTCGCGCGCCAGTATCGCCCGCCAAGTGAACATTCAACGCACCCGGTACGCCAGTGCTGTGCTGGGCTCGCTGGCGCGAAGCCAGCAGGGACGACCGACAGCCCAAATTCAGCACCTGCTGCGCAACTCGCTCACCCCCTTAGGCGTCCGCCTGTCCTCCGCGAAACTGCACCAACTCGCCGCAGACATCGCCGCCGGCAGACCCGTTGCACTGTCGTGACGTGCCCCATCACCGAAGCGCAACGACCAGCGGTCGGCATCGGGTGGCGACCTGGCGCCCGCGTCGAAGTCGAACTCGACCGAGCCGATGAGCGTGCCGTTCGCCAGACCGGTTATGTTCGAATTATCTGGGTCTGCTCCGCCCGCACGGATTAGTCGGCGCTTGCGCGCGGTCGAGCGGCGGCGCCGGCTGCAGACTCGGCGGCACCTGCCTCCCTCGTGTCGGTCGACTCACCGCAGCCCAAGGCTTGCTCGCAGGTGGAGTTCTGAAGCGTCCGACGAGCGCATAACGACGGTCGTCCTTCGACTCGCCGACGACTGACACTGCGCCAGATTCGGCGTTGTGCCGACGTCGGCACAACGCCGATTGTGCCGACCTCGTGATTGTGCCGACCTGATAGCTGGATCGCCTGCGGGGTAAGGGGATCGCTGCGAACAGGTCGGCACAATCACGTCGCTCGTGCTGATGCTTCGCGCGCCGATCTTGGAGATAGGGATGCGCACGGGTCCCCGGCAAGCCCGCATTGCGGCGATGCGCGTCGCGGCCATCGGCCGGTATCGGGCCGGCGTCGAGTCGAGGCCGTTGGAGAAGCCCGCGGATTGTGCCGACCACTTCGAGCTCATCGTTCCTGATTAGCTGGGGTTCCTCCGCGAGGTCGGCACAATCACGAGGTCGGCACAATCGGCGCTCGCGCCCGTTCGTCCGCGTACGCTGCGTCACTGCTTCGCCGGGATCGTTCACCAGGCTGTGACCCGTCGTGTGGGGCCTCGGGGGCCTAATGTCCGGCCAGCTCAGCTACGACCGGAGCGAGCGCGTGTGCGAAGTCGGCGCCGAAGACGAAGTAGGAGAACCCGATCTCCTCCCGTCGACGCAGGATCTCCTCGGCGGCCGCCGCCTGGTCGTCGGGAAGTATGGCGAGCGAGTCCACCGCGCGAAGTGCAGCAGGGTCAGTTTCGGGGGGTGCCATAAACGGCGCGACAGTGTTGCCGATCACCGACACGTGGAGCGCGAGTTCCAGATCACACATGGCGCGGAAGTCGCGTGCCAGGCGCGCGGTTGTTGGCCGAGACTCACCCGGCAGCACTGCGAAGGTGACCGTGTCTGCGACCTCGGCCGCCAGCGCTTGGGCCTTCGGCCCGCGCACGGCCATCACCACCGGGGTATGGCGGTCGGGGCCGTCGAGATCTCGCAACGCCGCCACAGTGTCTCGCACCTGGGCCAACCGCTGGCTTGGTGGGACGACGGGCAGTCCCAGCTCGCGGAGTTCGTCTTCAATCCCGGGCCTGCCCGTGCCGATGCCCATCTCGAAGCGACCGTCAGTGAGCACCGACAGCGAGTGCGCTTCCCACCCGGTGCTCCAAGCCGGGCGCAGCGGGGAGGCATACACCCACGTGCCCACCCGCAGGTCGGCAAGGGCCGCCGCCAGGCAAGCGTGGGGCCAGGCGCCGGCTGCCAGTGCGGGACATCGGGCATCAGCAACGTGGAGTAGCCGCTGCCGGCGATCCGGCGCACCCGGTCCCGCCACGTCCGCACGTCAGTTGTGAGAGGGGCAACGACCCCGAATCGCAGCGGTCTGATTCCGCCGGTTGCCGTCGTGTCTGCCATCGTTGTTGTCCTTTCGTTGCGGCCAGCGCCTCGAGCCGGGTTCCTGCAGCATCTACGAACAGCGCCCGGCGCTTTCGACAGGGCAGATCGAACCCTCGCCACCACACACATAACCGTCTTCCGCGTACTCCCGACATGCAGACGACTCGGCCGCACCGGAATCATCGGGCTTAGCAATGGACATGAAGTACCTCATCGCGGCGATCACAAGACCGATGACGGCGACCGCGGACATGGAGCGTTCGGGCGGCCCGGCCATACGCTGACGCGGACGTCTGGCGAGAGTGCTACGCATGCAACCACGTGCTGATAATGGAGCGGCCCGTGCTCCCCGCGTGCCGCAACGACGGCGACTGGATCATGGCTTATGGACGCGATGATCATGAGCAGAGCGCCCAGGACTGGGGGGTTATCCACCTGGCGCGGCTGCTTGACTGCGACGCGACCCTAAACGCAATCGCGGACCTACGAGCCGATGAACGAGCCGAAAGGAACGCCGTCGGTGAGCCCTGGGTCGGAGGTCTCGTGGCTAGGTGACACCGGTGCCCGGTCGGGACTGCAACGTCTCGGGCCGTGAGCAACCGTCTGTATCGCTGCGGACCGCACGCATAACGATGAGCTCCAGCAACGAGGACGCGACCCACACGGCACGCGCGAATCGGCGATCATGCTGATCGTGGGTGATCACGGAGCGTAGGAATTCGACGGGCGCGCAACACCGTCGTTCGGATGCAGCCGGGACGCACTCAGCCAGCGCGCGTTATGCGAGCCGATCGATCGTTCTCGGGCTTCTTCGGCTGCCCGTAACGGTGGCAGCAGGGATGGCTGCGGCCGTGTCGGAGGTGGCCGTGCCGCCCTCGGTCACGCGCAGGGTGTGGACGCGGCCACCGAACAAGAGGCGCTGACAGCTTGGCCGGAATCGTGCAGGGCGAAGCCGGTGGGTGACCAGGCGGCGCTTGTGACGGGACCAGTCGTCGATACCCTGACCCGGGCAGGGCACCTCACGGTGGTCCATCCGAGAGGACCGCCCGTCGGATGTCGTGAGGGATGAACGGATGAATCATCGGCTCATTCGCCGGCTGGCATTGACCGGAGGCGGCGCCGCGGTCACCGTCGCCTTGGCGACTCCCGGCCTGCTCCGTCTGGGGGCCACGAAAGAGGAGTCCCGCCGCGCCATGCCGGGGGATGATGAGGTTCCCCACGCCCACGTCCAGGGAACACGGGCCATCACCGTCGATGCGCCAGCCGGCGAGGTGTGGCCGTGGATCGCCCAGATCGGCTACCACGGCTGCGGTCGGGCGGGCTGGTACGCCCTGGACTTCGCTGACAACGATGGTGTGGAAAGCGCCTGGCGGATCGTCCCGGAGTTCCAGCACCCTGAGGTCGGCCAGGTGATCGGCGAAGAAGGCTTCACCATCCGGGCCATCGACCCGAATCGTTTGTTCCTGGTCTCCTACCACTGGCCCACGACGCAATGGGTCCTCAAGCAGGGCCTGTGGCCAAAGTTCGGCCACTGCAGTTGGGTGTTCGTGCTCGAGCCGGCACAGGGCGGGAAGACCCGGCTGATCGTCCGCGACCGGATCAGGTTCACCCCGTTCGATCTGTCCGTGCCGTTCTGGCCTTTCTTCTTCGTGGTCGACCTCGTTCTGCAGCCCCTGATGTTGCGAGGGATCAGACGGCGGGTGGAGTGGGCGGCCGAGCAACGCGCTGCTACTTGGCTCGGAACTCCCGTGTCGCCAGCCCCAGACTAGGATGATCTTGCTGACAGCTCGCGCTTTCGTTGCACAGGTGCGTCATAGATCAGGCGATAAGCGGCGGCGCAGAAGCGGCCACCTTCGTCGCGGAACGTGACCGGGGGCCCGGTAGCGGGCGCGCTGGATCCGTTATCTCAAGCCCGCTTTCGGGTGTCTACGCCGAGGTTTTCGATGCCGTTTGATCTTGTCGTAGGCGAGTTATCTCCAGCGTGTCGCCGCCGTCACCGCTGTTGCCGCCGGCCGCGGGGATGACGTCGTCGTCTGCCTCTCCTCGTCGTCGCGTTCTCTTGGTGAGGACGCCGACGAGTGCGCCGAGATCGGCCCGCGGCCCACGTCAGCGCTCGTTCTGTCACAGAAGGCCGGACGGGTTCACCTCGGCGATCCAAGGACACCTCGAAGTGAGATCAACTTCCGGCGATCTCGGCCGGCAAGCGAGCAGCTGCTCGCCGCGAACAGCGACCGGGCCTAATGCGCGGAACCAAGCATCGGCGGTTACGGCGGCGACATGTCTACGCCGCTCAAACCCCTGAAATACAAGGCGATCACACCGACCGCTTGAGATAACCGTTATGCGCGGGCTCGCTCATTGGCCGCGGCCACACAGATGAATCGCTAGGGCGCGCCGGCGAACGCACGCTCATGCCGATGACAGAGCGCACCGGTCCCGCATGCCTATGCGACTACGTGCATGTTCGATCACCGCGCCCACGCAATGTTAGTGACAGCAATTTTCGCACCTCGCGCAGGCTGCTCGCGGGTGAAGTGCCGGTGTCGGCGGTTCCCAGTGCGCACTATCCGTTGAACACGTAAAGAGCGGTGATGCGTCCCGCGTCATTCAGCCCGGATCCACCGCCTGAATTGGTGTGATCGTTTCCGATCGTCTTGTTGATCTTCACGTCGACTGGTCTGTTTGCGGGCGCGGTGATGCTGCCGGTCTGCCCGGCTCTTCCACGTTCTGGTTGTGCTCGGGGCCGTTGCGGGCCGGCGGATCGGAGGTGTCAGGCGGCGCGGGGTGGCCGATGCAGTACGTCGAACAGCTGCTGCCAGTCCTCGCGCCAGGGCCAGGCGGCCGGTAGGTGCAGTCTGATCCGGCGGGCCGAAGTAGCGATCCTGGCGGGGACGGTGATCAGCTGTCGGCGGATGGTGGCGCCGGTGGCTCTGGCGTGAAAGGCCGAGGCGAGGGCGCCGGCGGCTCGGGTGAGGTTGAACGCGATCGTTGCCAGCACCAGCCATGCCGAATTGGCGGCAAACGACGCGGAGGGCAGGTGCGCCAATGCTCCGCTCTTCAGGTCTGCGTTGACCTGTTCGATGACCGCGTGCTGCCGGTGGTCGGCTTCGGCGTCGAGCATTGACATGGGCGAGTCAGTGAACACCGCGTGGTGCCGGTACGTGCCGAACAGGGCCTGCTGGTCGGCCGGGACGCTGGCCGGGTTGAGGCGTTTGACGCGGCGCACGATCAGCCGGCCGTCGATGTGCTCGCCCTTGCGCCTGGAGGTGAAGGTGGTGAAGTCGATCTCGGCGACCTCGGCGTCGGAGACCAGCCGCCCTTCGTCCTCGTCCCAGACCGCGTTGGGGTAGTGGATCGGTGTCCACGCATCCTCCGCGTATGGCCGCGATCGCGCGGCGTACCGCCTTGTCCATCCGGGCGGTGACCGAGAACCTCGCGCCGGCGCGGATCGCGGCAGCGATCACGTCGTGGTTGTAGTAGGCGCTGTCCGCGCGCAGGACCACCAGCCGGCCGGCCCCGCACCTGCGGGCGGTAGCCAACGCGTCGGCGACCAGCCGGGCGGCGCCGCGGGCCGAGTTCGTCGACCCTCGGCGCAGCCGGGAGGCGATAATCACCGGCGCGGCGGCCGGGGTGCTGAGTGTGGCCAGCAGCGCGTTGAGGCCCTTGACCTTGCTGTAGCCGTACCCGGCGCCCTGTTTGGTGTAACCGTGCGTGCCGCGGATGGTGTCATCGATATCGACGAACGCGATCTGATCGGCCGCGGGCAGCAGCGGCGTCCGCTGCGCCAGCCCTACCAGCAGGCTCGCGGCCAGCGAGTCGAGCTGACGCACATGCCCGAAGGTGAACGCGCGCACGAACGTGCCCAGCGTGGACGGGGCCCGGACCTCGTCGAACACCCGGCGCATGCCGCCGTGCCGCAGCAGGTCCATGTCATCGATGCTGTCCGCGCCGGCGACCATCCCGGCGACCAGCGCCGGCACCTTCAGCTGCGCGTTCGGTGACGGCACAGACAGCTTGCCGGCGACCAGCCCGCCCAGCCCACAGGACTCGGCCAACGCCATCACCGGCTCCAGGCCGGCGCATGAGATGAGATTCGGCTCATCGAAGCAGGCTGACACCGCCGCCGGAGCATGAGAAGCTTGCATCGCGCGAATGCCCTTCTGTCGCGAGGGATCGTGACTGTCGCAAGCCACATTCTCCTTGCACAGCAGGGCATTCGTCCGTTACGACAGGCCGAACACACCCAATTGTTCGGTGGATCCGGGTTCAGGAGGAGAAAGTCTCGGCGTGTGCCGATGGTCTTGCCGTTGGGAGTCATGACCTCCCACTGCAGCTGAACGGCATTGTGGTTCGGGAGGAAGTCGCCTTGGCGGAGCTGGAGGCCGGTTCCCAGGTTCTCCTTGTTCTCTTGCGCGATGTTCGCTTCGATCGCCTCGATGCCTGTGAAGCTGACGTTGGCGGGAGGAGCGGCGTAGTAGACGGCGGAGTCCGTGAAGAGCTGCCCGACTAGGTCGTGGCGCCGGTGGGCCTCGAAGACGTCGACGCTTCTTCCGCACCCTCAATAGCGAACTCGACGTGCGCCCCATCCGCCACCGCCTCGCCGTCCGGGTCCGCGCCCACGTCTTCCTGCGGATGCTGTCCTACTACATCGCCTGGCACATGAAGCAGGCGGTCGCCCCGATCCTGTTCCACGACCATGACAAGCCCGCCGCCCGCGCCAAGCGCACCAACCCCGTGGCCCCTGCCCAGCGCTCCGATCCGGCGCTGAAGAAGGCCTCCCGGAAACGCACCACCGACGACCAGCCCGTGCACAGCTTCACAAGCCTGCTCGACGACCTGGCCACCATCTGCGCCAACCGCATCCAGCCCGCCGACGACACGCCAGCATTCACCATGATCACCACTCCGACACCGCTGCAGCGTCGAACCTTCGAGCTACTCGGCATCCCCACCGGCACGGCTACGCGTAGTCAGTACCCCACCAGGCCCTCACACCACACAGGCCCGCAAACACAGGCCTCCACGGCACCACCCGATCAAAGCCAGGAGGAACTTCGGTCTAGCACGATGTCGACCGCGATGGGCGTACAAAGCGCTGCGGCAGGTACGTCGCTCCGGCCGGCCAAGACAGGAGGACTGTCTGGCGCCGGTACCGAGAGCAGGCGGCGGAGATCGCGCTGTGGGCCGCCAGCGTCAAGTCGAACTGGGGTCGTGACTCGGGGCCGAGCGCGCGCGACCTGCTCCAGTAGGGACCGGGTGACTTTCGGGGGTAACGCACACCTGTCCGCTCAGGCTCGCCAGGCGGTTCCTGATCGGCAGAGCCTTTGGTGCCCGCCAGCCTGGTCACTTCGTGACGTCGACCGACTGTCCCTGGACCGCTGTGATGTCCTCCGACGCGGTCGCGAACAGCCGGTCGGAGAGGCGGCGGAGCGCGCGGGCGACCGCGATCTCGTCACCGATCTCGGGCACGGCCACGTCGGTCGGGTTCCGGCGGGCAGCACCGTTCGCGTCCAGCCGCTGCGGCGCCTCGGCGATGAGAACCGCGTGCGCCGTCGTGTTGTCCGCGGCCTCGTACAGGTTGATGTTCACCCGCCAGGTGCGGACGTGCGAGCTCGCCACCGGCGCGGCGGGCGGCGGACCCTCGCCCTCGGCGGGCGTAGTCGGCTCGGGTAGGTGCGCCGCGCTGACGTGGGCGTCGCTGCCCGGGAAGAGGAGTCCGGTGGTGCCGTCGTCGGACCAGCGCACGACGTAAGGTGGCCCGCCGGCAGGGCCGCGGGCCTCGACGACTTCGCCGTCGCGGATCACCCCACCGGTGGTCGGTGCGGCAACGATGATGTGGTCACCTGCTCGAGCCTTCATGACATCCACCTGTTTACGATCACGCCGATGCCGGAGAGGAAGTCCAGCCAAGCGCGGCCGGGGCTGCCCTGCCAGATGCGAAGGTCCCGACTTCCGGCGAGCGGTCACACGGACAGGCCCTGCGCCATCCGCTCGAGGCGGCGATGCGTTCGGCGATCGGCGGGTGCGTGTCGAAGAGGCGGTGGATGCGACCGGCGCGACGCTGCAGCGGGTCGTCGATGCGCATCGGCGCGGTGGCGCGTCTTCTGCGTCTGGGTGGTGTTGGCGGCTACGGTCCGAGTTCGTGATCGAGCGGGACGGGTGCGTCAGCGCGCCGCGCGAGTTGGGCAGCCTGGTGGTGGCGCAGGTCGGGTCGCTGCAGCAGACCGGTGAGGTCTCGGTGCCGTGGCGGCTGCTGGACGCCGAGGGTGTCAGCGTTGACGCGGTGTCGGTGTTCTTGGCGGACCTGCAGGCGGCCGGACGGTCGACGGCCACGCTGCGCTCCTACGGGATGGACCTGCTGCGCTGGTTCCGGTTCTTGTGGGCGCTCGGGGTGGCCTGGGACAGGGCGTCGCGTGCGGAGGCACGCGATTTCTGCCGCTGGCTGCAGGTGGCGGGTAAGCCGGCCCGGGTGCACTGGCGTCGCCGCGGCGACGGAAACGGTACGCCGCCGCCGGCGGCGTCGGTCGCCGCGGCGTATTCGCCGTTGGTGCAGGCGCACAGCGAGACGGTGCTGCGCGGCTTCTACGACCGGCATCGACATCCCCTCGCAGGGCCTGGTGCTGACGTCGAGCACGGTCGTTATCAGCCTCGTGGTGGGGGTCGGGGTCACCGTTGTCGCGGCGCTGTCCCCAGCGCGCAAGGCCGCCAAGGTGCCACCGATCGCCGCCATGCAACTCGGTGTCGCGGGCAGCACCGGATACGGCTCCAAGCAGCGTATCTTCGTCGGCCTGGCGGTACTCGGCCTGGGCGTTGCCGCGCTGCTCCTGGGCCTGTTCGGTTGCATCGCGCAACCAGTGACCGTGGTTGGCGCCGGCGCCCTGCTCGTCTTCTTCGGCGTGTCGATCCTCGGCCGGACCGTGTCCCTGCCGCTCAGCCGGGCGATCGGCGCACGCTGCCGCGGGCGACGAGGACCGCCGTAGCAGAGTGACCCAGCCAGGTAGGTGGGGGACGGTCGAACCCGCGGTCACCGTTCTAGCACCCGATACCGAGGCTCACCGAGGTGATCTTCACGGTGCGTGACTCGACGCGGCCGTGGCCCTTGCCCTGGGTGAGGTCGACAGCTGGGATGTCCCGCCAGGGCAGGTTCTTGAGCCGGGCGTGCAGCTGGGCGTGATGTCGATGCGCTCCAGCAGCGGCGCGAACGCGCTGATCTCATTGGTCTTTCCGTCCACCACCGTCTGGCCGAGCACGACACCGTCGGCGTGCTCGAACGCAGCGAGCAGGTGCACTGCCCGCCCGTCGGCGGTGCGCGCGCCGCGGGCACTCGTGCCGTCCACCGCGACCGCCCGCCACCTCGGGCCGGGCTCGGTGAGCGCGGCCGCCAGCCAACCCGACACGACCTGATCCAACGTGTCAGGATCGACCCGCTGCAGCGTGCGGCGGATCGCGCTCTCGCTCGGTGTCACCCGCCAGATCCCCAACCGCGCCCGTGCTTGGGCGATACGGACGAAGGTCCCACGTCTGCGGGCCGCAAGGCCGCAAGCCGCTACCCGCAGGACCGCACCGGGCCATGATGGATTGGGGAGGACCGGTTTAGAGCCGTCGGACGAGGAGGCTGCCATGTCCGAGTCAGAGCGCTTCGCCGCCGCGCGGGACGCGCGGCCGCCTCGGCTGCCAGCACGGGCCGCACCGCCGAGCGGTACCGGTCCGCCCTGGAGCGCTACATGGCGGCCTTGACCTGGTCCGAGGAGCACGCACCCGCGCCCGAGCCGGCACACGTCACCCGCGCCTGGAACATCGAGGACAACCTGGTGCAGGACGTGATGACGACCAAAGTGATCTCAGTGGCGGAGGACACCCCGTTCAAGGAGATCGTCGACACGCTGGGCCGGCACCGCGTCAGCGCCGTCCCGGTCGTCGACGCCGACCGGAAGGTGATCGGTGTCGTCTCCGAGTCGGACCTGCTGGCGAAGGTCGTGACTGGCGGCGACCCGCACGTACGGATCCCGGGCGGGCACGCGGCACGACGCGAAACGCGACGCAAGTCCTACGCGGAGACCGCGGGCGACCTGATGAGCAGCCCGGCCGTGACCACCACCGGCGACACCTCCGTCGTGGTCGCCGCGCGTACCGCCGCGTTGGCGCACGTCAGACGGCTGCCGGTCGTCGACCGGGCTGGTTTGCTGGTGGGCATCGTGACACGCTCCGACCTGTTGCGGGTGTTTCTCCGCGACGACGACGAGATCCGCAAGCACGTCGTCGAGCAACTCGCCGCCGAAGAGTTCTACCTCGATCCGTCGGCGATCGACGTCGCGGTGCACGAGGGCGTCGTCACGCTGACCGGACAGGTCCAGCGGCGGCTGCTCATCGAACCCCTGCTGGGCGCGGTGCGCCGCATGGCCGGCGTCGTCGGAGTGCATGACGCATTGACCTATCAGATCGATGACAAGACGCTGCCGCCGCCGCGGTCGCCGCTCTACTGAGCTCGGCGAGCAGCCCACGACGGCCAGTGGAGCCGCCCGCTCTCATGCTATTGACCCAGCCTCGCTCACTGCCCGTGGGCGAGGAACCAGTCGCGAGCGAGATCAGCGACGCGGTCGAGCGCGCCCGGCTCCTCGAAGAGGTGGGTTGCCTCGGGTACGACGACGAGGTCGTTGGGGCAGCGCAACTGCTGCTGTGCCCGGCAGTTGAGTTCGAGCACGTGGGAGTCTCGGCCGCCGACAATGAGCAGCGTGGGGGCGCGCACGGCTCGCAGCAGCTCTGCCGGTGCGAGGTCGGGCCTCCCGCCGCGGGAGACCACCGCGGCGATGTTGGCGCTGGGGTCGGCGGCCGCGCTCAGCGCTGCCGCAGCGCCGGTGCTGGCTGCGAAGTAGCCGACCCACTCCGCGGCGGGACGCACCAGTGTGGTCACGTCGCGTAGCCGCGCCGCAAGCAGCGGCACGTCGAACACCAGCCGGCGGTCGAGCTCTTCGTTTCGGGTGAGGAGGTCGAACAGCAGGGTGCCCAGCCCGGCCCTGTTCAATGCCGCCGCGACATGCCGGTTCCGCGGACTGTGGCGGCTACTACCGCTGCCGTGTACGAAGACGACCAGGCCTCGCGCGTCGGCCGGCATCGTGAGATGACCGTCCAGGGTGACGCCGCCGGTGATGAGCTGGATGTCCTCGTCGCGCCCTGGTGGATCGCCGGCTGACGGGCGCCCTGCTGTCCTTGCCCGGCGGCTCTCGTCGAGCAGTCTGCCGACCTCGTTGTCGGAGGTGGCGGCGAAATCGCGGAAGAACTGGCCCACGCCGAAGAAGGAGCCTGGCGCGCAGAGATAGAGACACACGATCTCGTCGGCGACGTCGCGGAGGGACTGTACGGAGTCGGTCACCGCAACGGGCGCAGCCAGGACGACGCGTCGGGCGCCGCGGGCCCGCGCCACCAGGCACGCGGCCCGGGCCGTCGCCCCGGTGGCGATGCCGTCGTCGACGACGACTGCGCTGCGGCCCGCCAAGTCGGCGGCCGTACGCGAGTCCCGGTATCGCCGGGCCCGGTGGTCCAGTTCGGCCTGCTCCCGTGCCCGCACCTCCGCCAGCTCCTCGGGTGAGACGCGCGCCCGCTCGACGACCCGGTCGTTGTAGACCACGACATCGCCTTCACCGATCGCCCCCATTGCCAGCTCTGGCTGGAAGGGCACGCCGAGCTTGCGCACTAGCAGCACGTCGAGCGGCGCGTCGAGGACGCGGGCCACCTCGAACGCCACCGGCACGCCCCCGCGGGGCAGGCCCAGCACGACCACGTCCTCGCTCCGCAGCGCAGCCAGCCTGTCGGCCAGCTGCCGGCCCGCGTCGCGCCGGTCATCGAAACTGATCACGAGCGGCCTTCTGCGTCGGATGCCTTGCCTGTCAGGTCGATCGACGCCATGGCTCCGGTGTCGCGGGCGTAGTGCTGCAGCTCGGCGGTGTACCCGGCAGCCACGGGCGACGGGTCGCGCACCCGGCGCTGCCCGGCGCTGAGATCGGCGAGATCCGCCGCGCAACGCTCTCGCGCCCGGTCGAGCGGCTCGGGACGCTCGGCGCGCCGGCCGGCGGCGTCGAGAATGGCCCGCGACTGCACCGCAAGCCAACCCAGATCGCCGCTGTCGAGCCGGATTCCGGACTCCGACCCCAAGCCGAGCTGTGCGATCAGCTCGGCGGCACTGCGGACGCCGTCCAGTGTGTCGTAGGTGTCGACGAGGAACGTGGTGCGGTGCGGGAAGTCCTGGGCGAAAGCCACGAAGGCGTCACGCTCGTGGGGGAACGCTTCGATGTAGGAGTGGGCCATCGTGCCGCTCGCGGTCAGCCCGAAGGCCCGCGCGGCGGCAACGTTGCTCGTCGCATCGAACCCGGCGATGGCCGTCACCCGCGCCACCTGCATGCCGGCCTGCAGGCTTTGTGTGCGGCGCAGCGAGAAGTCGACGAGCTGCGCGTGCGGAGCGGCGATTCGGCAGCGCGCGGCCTTGCTCGCGACTGCCGTCTGGAAGGTCATGAAGTTGAGCAGCGCCGTCTCGACGAGCTGTGCCTCGGCGATCGGCGCCGTTGCTTCGAGCAGCGGCTCGTTCGCGGTCACAATTCGTCCCTCCGGCACGGCCCAGACGTCGCCGGTGAAGCGCAGTCGCCGCAGCTGGTGCCGGTCGGCCGCGGTCAGGCCGAGCACGCCGCCGACGTAGGCGACCTCGTCCGCGGTGAACCGCAACGACTCGAGGTGGTCGAGGCAGTCGGCCAGGCCGGCGCTGACCAGGTATCCCCGCTCGGCAGGCAGCTGGCGTGCGAATAGGCTGAAGGTCGCAGGTCCGGTCATCCCGCGGCGCAGGTGGCTCGTCGCCATCGTCAGCTCATAAAGATCCGTCGACAATGCACCGGACATAGCTCCATTCGCTGCCTCGCCGACGGCCCAGGCCAGGGCACAAGGTCCCCGACGAGCGGGGTGGCGACCGCGGGTTCTGTCCGCAAGCCGGAGCACTGGACCGGTCTGCCGGTGACGTTCGGCTCTGTGCGGGCAGACGCCGGGCAGCGACGCTCGGATGGGGAGATGTCCTCAGGCCCGGCGAGCGGCTGGGGCCGGAAGCTACACGTCGAAGGGCGCGCGGATGACTCGGAGACCAGGAACGCAGGCCGGTTCAGGCGGGCACACGAACGATCCCCGACGCGGCAGCAGGCGGTCGGGGTGACTCTGGCCGTGGGACCACATCAGTCCGCGGCACGATCGATCGTCGCGTCGTTCGAGGCAGTGGCCTACGCCTACCTCAGCCTGGGAGTCGCGCCGAGCGAAGAGGAACGCGACTTGCACTCGCGGCACGCCGCTGAGAAGCTGCGTGGGCAAGGGGCGTCCGAGACCGCAGCCGCCGTGATCGGAGCACGGATCGCGGCGGCACCGCCGGCGTGTGGGACCCTGGCGGTATTCGTCTCGCAGGATGGGTCAGTCCTGCACGAGCAGGTCCTCGCCGACGCCGATCTCGCCGGCGATGCGGGGTGCCGGTCGCCGGCCCCGGTGACGCCGCTGCTCGCATGGGGCCAGGACCGCCCCGCGTACCTGCTCGTCGTGACCGACCGGGCCGGCGGAGACATCACCGCCGGGGCGGGCGCCGGCCAGCCGGACCAGGCGTGGACGGTCGTCGGCCCGAACGACGAGATCGCGCGCAAACGCGGGCCGGGCGGTTGGTCGCAGCCGAGCTACCAGCGTCGAGTCGAGGACAGCCTGCGGCACAACGCCGCACGGGTCGCCGAGGAGGTCGCCACGCACGCTGCCGCCGTCGACGCGCAGGTGCTGGTGCTGTCCGGCGACGTGCGCGCGGTGCAACTGCTGACGGAGCGACTGCCGAACGATCCCGCGCGGCTGGTCCGCCACATCACCGGCAGCCGTGCCGCCGACGGATCGCAGGCAAGCCGGGACGTTCGGGTCGACCAGGTCCTGCGGGAAGCCGCCGCCGCGCAGACCGCCCGACTGCTGCAGGCACTGCACGACCACCTGGCCCCGGGCGGACTCGGCGTCGAGGGGGTAGACGACACGCTCGCCGCGCTGGCCCGCGGACGGGTCGTCACCTTGCTCGTCCAGGACACGCCGACCGACTCCCGCACGGCCTGGTTCGCAGCCGGACCCACGGACGTCTACCCCGACCGCGAGACCGCCGTTGTGTCGGACACACCAGTCCGGTCCGGCCGGCTGATCGACGTCGCGGTGCGCTCCGCGTTGCTGTCCGACGCGCAGGTGCGCGTCATCCCGCAGGGCACGCCCGGCGAACCGGCCGGCGGGATCGGCGCCCTGTGCCGATACGGGACGCGCTGATCGCTCGTGCGGTCAAGGCAAGGCGTGCCGGTTGGGTGGAACGAGGCCGGGATGAGCGTCGATAGTGCCCGTGGTACCGGCGCGATCTCTGCGCTGAGCTGGCGGGCCGAGGTGCGCGAAACGCATAGCGCGGTAGTGCTGCTGCTTGGCGAACGAGCGTACAAGATCAAGAAGCCGGTGGACCTCGGCTTCCTGGACTTCCGGACCGAGGCGAGCCGCCGCCGGGCGTGCCGTCGCGAGGTGGAGCTGAACCGCCGGCTCGCGCCGGACGTCTACCTCGACGTCATCACCGTGCGGGGCGCCGACCGGCGAGCGTACGAGCACGGGGTCGTCATGCGCCGGATGCCGGAGGAACTGCGGCTGTCGACGATGATCCGCTGCGGTGCCGCCGTGGACGATCATCTGCGGGCGCTCGCCCGGCTGATGGCCACCTTCCACGCCGCGGCGCACCGGGGACCGCGGATCGCCGCCGAAGGCAGCGCGGTTGGGTTGCGCCGACGGTGGACGGACAACCTGCGGGAGACCGCGGTGTACCGCGGTGGCCCGCTCGCCGAGCCGCTGTACGACGGGATCTCCCGACTTGCGCTGCGCTACATCGAGGGCCGGGGGCCGCTGCTGGCCGAGCGTGCGGCGTCGGGGTTGTCGGTCGACGGGCACGGCGACCTGATCGCGGAGGACGTGTTCTGCCTGCCGGACTACCCGCGGGTACTGGACTGCATCGAGTTCGACGACCGGCTGCGCTGGCTCGACGTGCTGGACGACGTGGCCTTCCTCGCGATGGACATCGAGCACCTGCAGCGGCCGGACCTCGCCCAACGCTTCGTCGAGTGGTACCTGGAGTTCAGCGGCGGCCCGGCCGTCACCTCGCTGCAGCATCACTACATCGCCTACCGCGCATTCGTGCGGGCCAAGGTCTGCTGCATCCAGGCCGCGCAAGGACTGGCGTCGGCGGCCGCCGACGCCGACAGCTACGCCGGCCTCGCGCTGCGGCACCTCGAAGCCGGCGAGGTGACCCTGGTGCTGGTCGGCGGAGCACCCGGCACCGGCAAGACCACGCTCAGCCAAGGCGTCGCCGACCGCCGCGGATGGGTGCTGCTCAGTTCCGACGAGGTGCGACGGCAGGTCCCCGAGCTCGCCGGCGGCCGCTACAGCGATACGGCGAAGGCGGCGACGTACCGCGAGCTGCTTGCCCGCGCCCGCCACGCGCTCGAACACGGGGAATCCGTCGTCGCCGACGCCACCTGGGGCGACTGCGCTACGCGGCAGCTCGCCGAGGGGCTGGCGACCGCCACCGCCAGCCGCCTGGTGGCGCTCGAATGCCGGGCGCCGGTCGAGACGGCGGCCGCCCGAGCGCAACGGCGCCTCGCGGGCGGCGGTGCCTCGGAGGCAGGCGCCGGCATCGCCCGGCAACTCGCGGCTCGGCGCGATCTCTGGCCGGGCGCGATCGGCGTCGAGACCGATGCGAGCGCCGAGCAGTCACTCGCGCATGCGCTGACGGCGATGAATGGCCGCCGCTGAGCCGGACGGAATGCCTACCGACCGAGAATCCCTACCGCTGATCGTCGGCGCCGGGTCCGTCCGCGATCAGCCGAGCTTGCAGTTCAGCCACGCCCTTCTTGATCGCAACGCGGGCATGCCCCGTGTGTGCCAGCTCGGCCACCGGGCGGTTCTGCGCGAGGAAGGTCGCGGTGAACTCGGTGATGCCGCATTCGAGCGCCCGCCGGGCCAGCATCCTGATCAGCTCGGTCGCCAGCCCGACCTCGCGCCAGGGCGGGTCGACCGCGACGGCGACTTCGGCTGCGCGCTTACCGGCAGCGGATTCGGGAAGTGCCGTGTACCGGGCTACCGCAACGCCACGACCTGTGCGGTCGCGCGCCACCAGAGCGAACCGGTGGGTGTAGTCCAGCCGGGTGAGCCGGTCGAGGACGGCTTCGGTGAGCGGCGGCGGCCCGCCGAGGAAGCGGGCGTGCAGCGTCTCCGGATCCGCCGTGCGGATCGCCTCGGCCAGCTCTGGCGCGTCCGACGGCAGGATCGGACGGACGCCGACGCGACGTCCGTCGGCGAGCCGCAGCGAGGTCTCGTAGCTGTCCGGATAGCCGACAGGCGGTTCGCCGGCCGGGCGTTGCCTCGGCATGCTCCCAACCCTGCCGCACGTTCGGCCGCATCCGCATCAGCCAACGTCAGGTGATGGGCACCCGGTTGGTCTTCGCGCCGCCCGCCTTCGGCAGGCGGACCGTGAGCACCCCGTCGGTGAGCTCCGCTGTGGTGGCCTTCTCGTCCACCTCGGCCGGCAGGGTCGCCTCGTAGGCGAAGCTGCCGGTGACCCGCGTCGAGTGGCGCATGACGCCGGTACGTTCCTTCTCAACCCGTGTCCCGCGCACCGCCACCCGCCGGCCGATCACGTCGACGGTGATCTCCTTCTTGTCGACGCCTGGCACGTCCAGTTCCAGAACGAACCCGTCGTCCGTTTCCTCCAGTTCCGCGCCCGGGGCGTAACCCTCGTGCGCGGCCGCATGCCACATGTTCTCGAACAGCTGACCCAGCCGTGGGTTCCACGGGAACGCCTCACCGAACGGGAGCCAGTGCTGCAGTTCGGTGCGACCGGCTGGCTTGCTCGTCGTCATCGCTGCCCCTTCCGTTTCTGCCCGATCGTTGCGGGCCACCCCTTCACGCCAGCACGGCACACCCGGTCCTGATAGGGCCCAACGTCCCTATAGGATCTGCGCACCCGGTGACGTCCGCGTCGCATCGCGGGACGGAAGGCCACACTCTGCGGGACGGATGCCCCTACCCTGCGGGATCGGGCCGGGTTGGACTTGAGCTGGCGGGCCAGGTCGACCTTGGTGGGCTGTCTGCGTCGGCGGCGCAGACGGTGAGAGGCAGCGTGTTCGCCGGCGTCGATATGGCCCAGCAGAACGGATCGGGGGCGCTGCTCGACTCGGTGCGCGCCGCGTTCACGCACGGCATGGGCGTTGCGCTCATCGCGTCTGCAGGCATCGCCGTAGCCGGTACGCTGTTCGCGCTGATCTTCCTACCCATGCGAGGTGTTGCGGCGAAGCCACCGGCACAACCGGCCGCGGAGGCCGACCATGTCGCCGTTGGCTGACCGCCGGCGGCCCGGGCTGCGCGAGCGCAAGAAGGCGAAGCCCCGCGCGACCATCCAGCACGAGGCGCTCGCGCTGATCGGCAAGCAGGGTTACGCGGCCACGACGGTCGAGCAGATCTGCGAGGCGGCCGAGATCTCCGAGAGCACCTTCTTCCGCTACTTCCCCACGAAGGAGGCGGTCGTCCTCACCGACGGGCTCGACCCCATCATTGCCGAGGCCTTCCGTGCGCAGCCCGCCGATCTGGGCGTGGTGCAGGTGATGCGACGGGCGATCCCGTCGGTAGCCGAGACGCTGACCGTCGAGGAGCTGGCCGATCTTCGCGAGCGCAGCGTGATGGCCTTTCAGGTGCCGGATCTCTGGGCGGGCGTCGCTGGTTCAGCTGACCGAGACGATGCAGATGGTCGCCGACCTGGTGGCCGAGCGCCTTGGCCGCTCGGCCGACGATCGCAAGGTTCGCGCGTTCGCCGGTGCGCTCATCGGCGTGATGATCTCGCAGCTGCGGACCTGGGCCGAGCACCCCGACGTCGCCGTGCTGGCCTCGGTGGACGATGCGGTCGCGTTCCTGGAGGCGGGCCTGCCGATCGAGAGCGGCGACGGGTGATGACGCTCACCGGCGCATCCGGGCAGACCGGTCCCTGTGCCCTATGCCGTGCCCCTCGCGGGGTAGCAGGCTGGATCTTGCAGGAGGGTCCGGATGCCGCGAGTACGTGATCTGCTCTACCGCTATCGCCCGGCCGGTGCGCCGGGCGCGGCGAGTGCTGCCGGTGTCCCGGTTGACCGCGGCGCAGACTTGGCGGCCGAATTGGAGCCGCTGTTCGCCCAGCTCGCTGGGACGGAGCGCGCGTGCGCGGACATCCGCGAGCAGGCCCGACACGACACCCTCGGGATCCGGGCACGGGACGCCGAACGGGTACGCAACGTCGTGGCTGCAGCCGGCGAGCGGGTCGAGGCCGAACGCGCCGCCACCGCCGCGCAGCTGCAGCAACACGCCGAGGCGGAATCCGCCACGCAGGTCGCCGCGGCCGAGCGCGAGGCCGCCGAGTTGCGAGATCGCGCGACCCAACGTATGCCGGCCTACGTCCAGCGCGTGGTTGGCTCAGTGTGTGAGCTCATCGGCGACGCGGACAAGCGTCCTGTAGGTGCGAAGCCGGAACGCGGATGAGCATGGGCTGGGCGGCCGGCGGCGTCCGCGCGCGGGCCATGACTCGCCGGCGCCTCGGACGGGGCGCGGCTCGCAGCCTTGCCGCCAGCGGGTCCGTCCAGGCTGCGGTTGCGACACTCGTCCATTCGCCGTACGGCCACGACGTCCGCCCGAGCCAGACCCTCGCCGAGGCGCAACGCGCCGTCGTCGAGACGGTGCTGTGGAACCTGCGCGTCCTCGCCGGGTGGGCGCCGCGGGAGGGCGCCACGATGCTGCGTGTGCTGCTCGGCGCGATCGAGACCGCCAACGTAGAGGATCACCTGCGCCGGTTGGCCGGCGCCGAAGCACCGCCGCCGTACCACCTCGGCGGGCTGGGCACCGCGTGGTCGCGGCTGGCCCGCACCACGAGCGCGGCCGAGGTGCGCGTCGTCCTCGCCGCATCGCCGTGGGGCGATCCCGGTGGCGAGTCGCCGCGCGAGATCGGCCTGGCGATGCGCACGTCGCTGGCCGATCGGATCATGGCGGCCGCGCCCGACGCTGCCGCGTGGGCTGCAGGGGCGACTGCGCTGCTGGTCGCGCGGGAGGTCGTCCTGGAGCGTCGTGAGCTGCCGTCACGAGCGCGGACAGCGGCGTCGCGGGTCGTGGGGCCGGCGGCCGTATCGGCCGGCACGCTGCCCGAACTCGTCGCCGCACTGCCGGCCAGCGCGCGCTGGTCGCTGGCCGACGTTTCGCAGCCGACAGATCTGTGGCACGCGGAGGCGCGCTGGTGGGCACGCGTCGAACACGACGGCTTCGCGCTGTCACGCCGCGCGGCGGCCGGGCCGGAGGCGCTCGTCGGTGCGGCCGCGCTGCTGGCCGCGGACGCGTGGCGGGTGCGCGCCGCGTTGGAGCTGGCTGCCCGCGGCGGTGCACCGCTGGAGGTCTTCGATGCGGTGGCATGACGCCTTGCACCCGGTGAGCATGCAGCGGGTGGCGCTGCTTGCGCCGCAAGATGGGCTACGCGACCTGCTGGTCAACATCGCCGATGAGGGAACGGTCGCTCTGGACGACGTCACCGCGAACGGCGATGCGGCCATCACCGCGACGCCCGCCGCGTCCCTGCTGCAACGGCTGCAGGCCGGGCGTACGGCCGCGGCTGCGCTCGCGCCGACGAGGCCTGACCTCGACCGATGGGAGCAGGACGGCCGTGTGGACCTGATCGCCGGCGAGGCGCAACTCGAGCAACGGTCGGCGCAGGCGCTGACGCGCGGCAGCGTGGCCGCGCTGGCCGGATGGATGCCCGCCGACGACCTGCCGCACCTGGCTGACCGGGTGTCCGGCGTGGGCGGCGCGGTGGTGCCGCTGCCGCGGCCGGCCGGAGTCGAACCCCCGACGCTGCTGCCGCAGGATGGGGCCGCGCGCGACTTCGCGCCGCTAGTCGAGACGTACGCGACCGTCCCGTACGAGGACGTGAACCCCTCCCTGCTGGCCGGCGTCGCGTACGTCCTCATGTTCGGCATGATGTTCGCCGACGTGGGCCATGGGGCACTGCTGCTCCTGGCGGCGATCGCGATCCGGATGCAATGGTCGTCGCGCCTGGCGCGGCTGCGGCAGGTGTGGCTCTTCCTCGCCGGAGCGGGGCTGGCCAGCATGGTCTTCGGCGCGCTGTACGGCGAGTTCTTCGGCCCAACCCACGCCGTGCCAGTGGTGTGGCTCGCGCCGCTCGATCACCCGGTGCCACTGCTCGGCGCGGCGGTCGGTGTCGGGGCGGTGCTGCTGGCCGGCGCGTACGCCCTGGGCACGGTCAACCGGTTCCGCGAGGGTGGCTGGGGCGTGGCCGCGTACGCGCCGTCCGGCCTCGCCGGCGTGGCGCTGTTCCTCGGCCTCGGTGCGGTGGCCGGAGGCGTCTATTTCGACCTCGCGTGGCTGGCGCTGCTCGGCGGGTTCGTCACCGTGGGCGGGCTCACGATCGCCTACATCGGCCTGTTCGTCTCGGCGGGCGGCGGCGGGCCCGGCGCAGCGCAGGCCGGCATCGAGCTGTTCGACCTCCTGGTGCGGCTCGGCTCCAACCTGGTCAGCTTCGCGCGTCTCGCCGCGTTCGGGTTGACGCATGCGGCGCTGGGCTACGTCGTCTGGCAGGCCACCACAGGGCTGTGGAAGCACGGGCCGCTCGGCGTGGCCGGCGCCGCGGTGATCTTCCTGATCGGCAACGCGCTGACGTTCGCGCTGGAGGGCCTCGTCGCCGGAATCCAGGCGCTGCGCCTCGAGTACTACGAGCTCTTCTCCCGAATCTTCGACAGCGAGGGGCGGCCGTTTCGGCCCTGGCATGTCACTCTGGCCACCACGGAGGTGCCATGTTGACCTGGATGATCGCCCTGCCCGCAGTCGTTGCGGGTGCCCTGTTCACCGGCTGGCTGATCCGCCGGCGTGGGCGGCCGGCGCTGCGGTTCGTTCTCGCCGTCAACGGCGTGCTGCTGCTCGCGGCGCTCGCGCTGCTGGTCATGGCGTTGACGGGCGGCCCGTCGTCCGCGGCGACCGTGCCGCATGCCGCGGACGCGACGGCCGCAGCCGCCAAAGCGACGAACGGATCGGCCCTGATCGGTGCCGCAATCGCCGTCGCCGGGTCGTCGATCGGTGCCGCAATCGCCGTCGCCTACACCGGCTCGGCTGCGCTGGCCGCCATGAGCGAACGGCCTGAGCTGTTCGGCCGGGCGATGGTCATCGTCGGGCTGGCCGAAGGCATCGCGATCTACGGGCTGATCGTGTCGGTGATCTTGATCGGCAAGGCATGAGTTCTGTCGCGGTGATCGGTACGCAGCCAGACGTGGCCGGCTTCGCCCTCGCCGGCGCATGCGTGTACCCCGCGGAGCACGCCGACGAGGTTCGGGCTGCCTGGCGCGCACTGCCGGACGCGGTCACCGTGGTCATCCTCACCGAGGCCGCAGCAAGCGCCCTCGGTGCCGACCGGACCGCGCCGACGGCCCCACTCACCGTGGTGTTGCCGCGATGACCTCCACCCGGGACGCCGCGCTCGAACCGCTGCGTGCCGCGCTGATCGCCCGCGCGCTAGCGGAGGCCGCCGAAGAACGTGCGTCTGCCGACGAGGACGGACAACGCGCCCTCGCCGCCGCGCAGCAGCAAGCCGACGCGGTGCTTGCCGACGCCCGGGCGCAAGGCGAGCGGGATGCCGCCGCGTTGCTGGCTGCGGAGCGAGCTCGGTCGCACCGGTCCGCCCGCGGCATCGTGCTCGGCGCGCAGCGCGCCGCCTACGACGAGCTGCGCGAGCAGGCCCGGGCGGCCGTGCGCGATCTGCTGGCTGATCCGGCGCGGCGGGCCCGTCTCGAGGCGATCGCCCGCGGCAGGCTCGGCGACCACGCGGTTGCACACGAGCAGCCGGGCGGCGGGCTGGTCGCGGAGACGTCCGACGGGCGGCGCGTTGACGCGTCGGTCCACGCGCTGGTCGACAGCGCAGTCGCCAACCTCGACCTAGAGCAGCTGTGGGCACCCTAGCCGCCGAAGGCGGCGCGCCGACCGCAGGTCCAGGCGCCCAAGACAAGACAGCCGCCGGAGTTGGCGCGCCGACTGACGGTCCAGGCGCCTCAGACAACACTGAAGACGGCCGCGTGCTGAGGGTGAGCGGGCCGTTGGTGGAGGCCGGCGGGCTCGGCGACGTTGCCATGTCCGAGCTCGTGGGGCTCGGCCTGCGGGCCCTGCCCGGCGAGGTGGTGGCCATTCGCGGGTCGAACGTGTCCATCCAGGCCTTTGAGTACACCGGCGGGCTCGCGGCGGGCGATCCGGTGACCGCGCTCGGCCATCCGCTCTCGGCGCGACTCGGTCCCGAGCTGCTCGGCGGGGTGTTCGACGGATTGCTGCGTCCGCTCTCGGCGTCGCCGACCTGGCTGTCCGGGGACGCCGAGCGGCACGACACGGACAAGAGCTGGAGCTGGCAGCCGTCCGTCACTGACGGCGCGACCGTACGCGAGGGTGCGGTGCTAGGCAAGCTGCCCCACCCGGGTGGTGTCGAGTACCGCATGCTGGTGCCGCCGGGGGTGAACGGCACCGTCGAACAGCTCGCCCCCGTCGGCACGTACGGTTCGGACGACACGTTGGCGATGGTCGACGGCACGCCCATACGCCTCAGCACGGGCTGGCCGGTCCGCCGGGCGCGTCCGGTGCGCGAACGCATCGACGCGGCTGAGCCGCTGGTCACCGGGCAGCGCGTGCTCGACGCCGTCTTCCCGCTGGCGCGTGGTAGCAGCGCCGCGGTCCCGGGCGGATTCGGCACCGGAAAGACGATGTTGCTGCAGCAGATCGCCAAGTGGTGCGATGCGGACGTGATCGTGTACGTCGGCTGCGGCGAGCGCGGAAACGAGATGGCCGACGTCCTGGCAGAGCTGGACAAGCTGACCGACCCGCGCACCGGCCGCCGGCTGGCCGAGCGCACCGTCATCATCGCCAACACCTCGAACATGCCGATGATGGCCCGCGAGACCAGCATCTACACCGGGGTGACGGTGGCCGAGTTCTTCCGCGACATGGGCTATCACGCGGTGGTCATCGCCGACTCGACGTCCCGGTGGGCCGAGGCACTGCGCGAGTTCGCGTCGCGGACCGGTGCGCTGCCCGCCGAGGAGGGTTACCCCGCCGCGCTCCCGTCCGCCCTCGCCGCGTTTTACGAGCGGGCCGGGCGAGTGGTCACCCTCGGCGGCGGCGAAGGGTCGGTCACGATCATCGGCGCGGTCTCGCCGCCCGGGGGTGACACCACCGAGCCGGTCACGGCGCACACCGAGCGGTTCGTGCGCGAATTGTGGAGCCTCGACCGTGACCTCGCCTACGCGCGGCACTATCCCGCCGTCGGCTGGGCCGGGTCGTTCGCCCGCGATGCGGAAACGCTCGGGATCTGGTACACGCGCAACGGCGACCCGGAGTGGGCGCGACGCCGAGCTAGGGTGACGAGCCTGCTGGCCGAGGCCGACCGTCTAGGTGATCTCGCCGAACTCGTCGGGGCGGCATCGCTGCCGGGTCACGAACGGGTTGTGCTGCTCGCGGGACGGCTGCTGCGCGAAGGCGTGCTGCAGCAGAACGCGCTTTCCCCGAACGACGCCCACTGCACCCCGGGCAAGACGGCCGCACTCATCGACGCGGTGCTGGCCGTCGTCGACCACTGCGACGCACTCATCGAGCGCGGTATCACGGCTGCCGAGATCGAGGAACTCGACTTCTCCCCCTTGCTGCGTGCTGCGGCCGAGACAGCACCGGACGGCGCCGACGGCGTCACGGCCCGGCGCGAGCAGATGCTGGGCGTCCTGGCAGGCCCGCGATGACGCACCCCAGCCTCAACGTCGAGTACGGCGGAGTCAACGAACTGCGCGGCCCGCTGCTCGTCGTGCGCGACGTGTCCGGTGTCGGCTGGGACGAGTTCGCGGTGATCCGCACCGCGTCGGACGGTGCCGGCCGAGACGTTCGGCACGGGCTCGTCTTGGAGGTCGATCGCGACCTGGCGGTCGTACAGGTACTCGAAGGCACCGAGGGGCTGGCCGCGCGCAGCACCCGCGTCTCGTTCTCCGGCGAGCCACTGCAGGTTCCGGTCGGGCCGGGCTGGTTGGGTCGGGTCTGCAACGGCCGCGGCGAACCGATCGACGGCGGCCCGCCGATCTCGGGGCCGGCCACCGCGCCGGTATCCGGCTACCCGCTCAACCCGGTCCGTCGCGACCCGCCTGCCGAGCCGGTGCTGACCGGCATCTCAGCCATCGACGCGCTCACCACGCTGGTCCGCGGCCAGAAGCTGCCGATCTTCTCCGTCGCCGGGCTGCCGCACCTCGAACTCGCCGCGCAGATCGCGGCGCAGTCGACGGCCGGAGACGAGTCATTCAGCGTCATCTTCGCCGCGATCGGGCTCCCCCACGCTGACGCGGACGCGGTGCGCGCGGCGCTCGAGGAACGGTCCGCGGCCGGTGAGCTGCTCCTGCTGCTCAACACCGCCGACGACCCGGTGATCGAACGCATCCTCACACCACGTATCGCGCTGACCGTCGCAGAGCATCTCGGGTTCGAGCTCGACCGGCAAGTCCTCGTCGTGCTCGCCGATATGACCAGCTACGCCGAGGCCCTGCGCGAGGTCTCCGCGGCGCGCGGCGAGATGCCCGGCCGCCGGGCCTACCCGGGCTACCTCTACAGCGACCTCGCCTCGATATACGAGCGATGCGGGCGCATCCGCGGCAAGGCCGGCTCGGTCACCGTGCTACCGGTGCTGACAATGCCTGCTGGCGACATCACCCATCCCGTCCCGGACCTGACCGGCTATATCACAGAAGGGCAGATCGTCCTGGCGCCCGACGTGGCGGCACGGGGCATCTACCCGCCCGTCGACCCGCTGTCATCGCTGTCGCGGCTGATGCGCAGCGGCGCCGGGCCGGGACGCACCCGCGACGACCACCTCGAACTCGCCGCCCAGCTGCTCGCCGCCCTGGCGCGGGCCCGGCAGGTCCGCGAGCTCGCCGAGATCGTCGGCGCGTCCGCGCTGAACGCCACCGACCAGCTCTACCTGCACTTCGCCACCGACTTCGAGCAGCGCCTGGTGAGCCAGCAACGCGGCGAGACGCGTGCGCTGGACGAGACACTGGACCGCTGCTGGGACGTCGCGAACGTGCTGCCGACCCGCGAGCTGACCATGCTGTCGGCGCGGTTCCTAGACGCCCACCCTCGAAAGGGCGGGTGAAGTCATGGCGCCCGCAGCACGGATCCCTCCCGGCCGGTCCGGTCGGATGTGGCTGCGCCGCCGACTCGCCACCGCGGCGCGCGGCCGCGACCAACTCGACCGGAAGCTGCGCATCCTCCTCCCCGAGCAGCAGCGCATGCGCATCCAGGCCGACCGCTGCCGCAAGACCTGGGTGGCCGCCTGCGAGCAGGCGCGCACGTGGTTGCTGCGCGCGGCGCTGCTCGGCGGGCAGGACGCCATTCGCAGCGCAGCGGCGCCGCACCCGGCGGAGGTCGAAATAGTGTGGACGACCGCGATGGGGCTCCGCTACCCCGCCGACGCGACGCTGGCCAGTCCGGCCCACGACGCACCGTTCGTGCCGGGCAATGCCGCGATCGCCCCGGCGATCGCAGCGTTTCGCGACGCGCTACTGGTCGGCATCCGCGCGGCGGCGGCCGACGAGGCGGCCCGCCGGGTCGACGCGGAGATTGCGGTGACCCGCCGGCGGATACGCGCTCTGGAGAAACGCTGGCTGCCCTGGCTGCACGGCGCGCTCGC
Organism: uncultured Actinomycetota bacterium; assembly: GCA_963839175.1. Lineage (GTDB taxonomy): Bacteria > Actinomycetota > Actinomycetes > Mycobacteriales > Jatrophihabitantaceae > CAWIUB01. The sequence continues at coordinate 36,020 of CAWIUB010000027.1, read as the reverse complement.
CGAGCTCGAGCTGTCACTCGAACAGGCCGAACAGGAGGACGGCATACGACTGCGCCGAGCCGTCACTGCCCAACCCGATCGGAGGTCCCTGCCGTGATCGAACGCGTCCTACTCGCCGTCGACGACTCGCCGGACTCGCTCGCCGCAGCTCGCCTCGCGATCGAGCTCGCCGGTGCGTCACACGTCCAGCTGCGCGCCGTGCACGTCAGCGCTAACCACGTGCTCGACGATGGCGCAGGCGGCCGGTCTCGTGGTCGAAACCGAGCTGCTCTTCCGGTGAGGTCGGGCCGGCCATCCTGGACGAGGCGCGCGAATGGCCGGCCGACCTGGTGATTGTCGGCAAGTCCGGTCGCTCGACAAGCGGCGAGCCGTACGTCGAGACGCAGACCCGTCACGTCCTCGAGTTCGCAGACCTGCCCGTCCTGGTGGTGCCGCCCCGCCATCACCACTGACGGCACCCGAACCGCTTCGTTCGCCCAACCGAACGATAAGCTGATCGCCCTGCGCTCGCGGCATGGCAGGGCGCCTGGCCAGGGCGGGACCGGACCGCTGACCGACCGCTCGTCAGGTCGCCGGTGGGGTGAGTTGACTCCCGGCCTGGGAGTAGAAGGGGGACGTTGTGCCCTGCCGCAGGTGGTCGCGGCGGGGCGATGGTTGATGGGAGGCATCCCCGTGCTGGGGCTTGTCCTCACTCTGAAGGAACATCGATGAAGGTCCTGATCGTGGTCCTGGTCATCGTCGGCGTGCTGGCCCTGGTGGTGCTGGCGCTGGCGATCCGGGTCGTCAAGCAGTACGAGCGCGGGGTGCTGTTCCGGTTCGGCCGGCTCGCCGGAGCACGCGCGCCGGGCTTGCGGTTCATCATCCCGATGGTTGACGTGCTGCACCGGGTGTCGCTGCGGATCGTCACCATGCCCATCCAGTCGCAGGGCATCATCACCCGGGACAACGTCAGCGTCGACGTCTCGGCGGTCGCCTACTTCCGCGTGGTGGATGCGGTGAAGTCCGTCGTCGCGATCGAGAACGTCCGCGCGGCGATCGATCAGATCGCGCAGACCACGCTGCGCAAGGTCGTCGGTCAGCACACCCTGGACGAAACGCTGTCGGAGACCGACCGGATCAACGGCGACATCAGGGAGATCCTGGACGTGACGACGGTGGACTGGGGCGTGGAGGTGACCCTGGTGGAGCTCAAGGACATCCAGCTTCCGGACAGCATGAAACGGGCGATGGCCCGGCAGGCCGAGGCCGAGCGGGAGAAGCGCGCGAAGATCATCAACGCGGAGGGTGAGTCGCTGGCCGCGGCTGCGCTCGGGGACGCGTCGGACACCATGATGGCCCACCCGCTGGCGCTGCAGCTGCGCAACCTGCAGAGCCTGGTCGAGATCGGCGTGGACAAGAACACCACCGTCGTGTTCCCCGCCCCGCTGATGAGCACCATCGGCGAACTCGGCTCGTTCCTCGCCCGGGAGGCCGCGGCGGCCACGCCTCCGACGACCTCCGCGGACGCCTCCACACTCGTCCCGAGCATCGCGCCCAACGGCGCCGCCGAACCCGTCTGACACGCGCCGGACGTCCGGGTCCTGGCCGACGCCTGTGCGAGCCACACGAAGAGATCGGGCCACGCCCGGTCGACCGGCCTACCTCGGCCGGCTCGCCCGTGCCGGAACGGCGCCGGCCGGCTACGTGCCCGCCGCCCATCCCTGGCTGCTTCGTTGGGCTGCGACCTAGAGGCAACCGAAGTCGGGGCAACCCGATCTACCACGCTGGAATCGTTAGCCCCCGTCGTTGGACCATCGACCCGACCGTCGAAGGTGGCGGTACCTAACGATTTGGCGATAGGCGGCGTGGCGGTCCATCCAGCGTCCCGCCGGTTGAGTAGCGTCAGCCCGTCTCCCGCACGCCGCTCGCGCGGTCGACGGCCGCACACGATTGTTAGCTGCGCGAGCTGAGCTCGACCACCGTCCCCGTCTGCGAATCAGGCCGTTTCGTCGGGTCGCCGTTGCTTGGTGGCGGCCCCTTCGTACATGAAACCGAACAGCTCCAGGTCCGCCACGGGTAGATCTTCAGTCCGGTCACGGAGAGACGGTGGCGCGACCAGCTATGCAGTAAACCGCGGCGATGTCCGCCCGACCACATAGGTAGCGCGGCACGTTGCCGCGCAGCCCGGAGTAGGCGATCTGCATGATCCGCCCACACCGTCCGCAGCGCAGCAGACCCTGCATCAGCGCTCGCCCCTCACGGGCGGCGCCGCCGCCTTCACCGCGGGGCGGCCGCCAGTTCGACCGCAGCAGCTCGGTGTTCGCCTCGTACTGCTCCCAGCTGATGAACCCGGGATGGTGGTCGGGGATGAGCACCGTCCACTGGTCGCGGGGAAGCACCCGGACCCGGGCTACGATCCGACCGGCCGCATCGACCCGCTTGTCGGTGCGGGTGCGGCCAAACACGAATGCGCCGGCGTAGCAGGGGTTCGTCAACAGGTCGTGCACCGCCGGATAGGTGGCTGCTGTCCAAGTGATCCTGGGGTGTCCGTTGCGGCGCCGCGGCAGCTGCAGACCATCCTCGCGCAGCGCGATGACAACCTGACGGGCCGAGCGAAGTTCGGCGAAGCGGCGGAACACCGTGGTGATCGCTTCCCGCACCGCCTCATCCGCAGCCAGCACCACGTGGTCGTCTTGGTCGTAGTCGAAGCCGACCGGCAGTCCCTGACGCAGTTCACCTTTGGCGGCCTTGTGCTGCAACCCAGCCGTGAGCCGCGACCGGATCAGGTGCAGTTCCGCTTCGCTCATCGTGCCTTTCAGCCCGAGTACGAGCCGGTCGTTGAAGTCCGCCGGATGGTAGATGCCGTCGGCGTCGGCGATCAACGTGTCGGTCAACGCGCACAAGTCCAGCAGCTGATACCAGTCGGCGTTGTTGCGGGCCAGCCGCGACACTTCGATGCCCAGCACGATGCCGACCTTGCCCAGTCCGACATCCGCTACCAGTTCCCGGAAGCCGGTGCGGGCGGTGGCGTCGGCACCCGAACGGCCGAGGTCCGCATCGATCACCACCACCTGGTGCGCCGGCCAACCCAGCGCCTGCGCCCGTTCGCGCAGCTCATACTGGCGGGCCAGGCTTTCGGTGTGCTGGATCACCTGCGAGGGGGTCGACTGGCGCACATAGACATACGCATCGCGGGCCAGGTGCCCGGACGTGACCTTCTCCGAGGACAGCAGCAGCACCGGCCCGCCGAACCCGGCCAGGTCAGTCATCACAGTCCACCATGTCGTCGTCGGCGATGACCCCGCGGGCGATCAACCTGGCCAGCAATGTCAACACCGTGGCTCGGGCGTCGGCAGGTAGCTGACCCCAGCACGGTTCACTCGACTCGCCCAGCATTGGCAAGGCCAGCTGGGCAGGACCGGATACTCTCAGCGCTCGCAAGTAGGTTCACCTTTCCAAAGTCGTGGCGCGATCAGGGACGAGGTGAACCTATTTGCGTTCTCCGGGCCGTCCGCGCCGACGCGCAGAGCCGCCGAGGCCGGCCGTCAGCCGGCGCAACTCCCGAAGACCGTCGACATCCAGCGCCACCGTTAGACCCGCCGCATCACTCTCGCCGAACACGTCCGTCGCCGAGGCTCTGATCGTTCCCGGTGACCCGTCTGGCAGGCCGACGATCAAGTTCAAGACGCGGTTCAGTCGGGTAAACCCGCTCGCCCACAACAACTGCCCAAACAACGGATGGGTGGACCCGGTTACCCGCACCTCGCACGGCAAAACCGAGCGAAGATGTTGCAGTCTGTCGCCATCACTGCCGGAACCGGCAAGACCCACCTCGCGACAGGGCTGGCGATCCGCGCCTGCCAGGCCGGGCACCGAGTGCTGTTCGCGACCGCCGCGCAATGGGTCACCCTGCTCGCCGAGGCCCACCACGCCGGCCGGCTGCAAACCGAACTGGCCCGGCTCGGGCGTTACCCGCTGCTCGTGGTCGACGAGGTGGGCTATATCCCGTTCGAACCCGAAGCGGCGAACCTGTTCTTCCAGCTCGTCTCCAGCAGATACGAACGCGCCTCACTGATCGTCACCTCCAACAAGGTATTCGGCCGCTGGGGCGAGGTGTTCGGTGACGACGTCGTGGCCGCCGCCATGATCGACCGCCTTGTCCACCACGCCGAAGTCATCGCGTTGAAAGGCGACAGCTACCGGCTCAAAGACCGCGACCTCGGCCGCATCCCCACCGCCGCCGTCGGCGCGGAAGAGTGAACCGCAAATGCGTGACGCTTTACCACCCAACGCCGCCGGACACGCCCGGCACGGGTTCACCTGCCAGTCCTGCGGACAACTCGTCGTCACCGACGTCGAGGGCTTGTTCAGCAACCCCGAACGCGGCAGCACCCAACGGTTCTGCACCCCCGCCTGCCGCCAAGCCGCCTACCGCCGCCGCCACGCCGGCACCGCCGAGAACGACCCCCGCCAACACACCGGCGGCCGCAACAGACGACTCGCGAACAATCCGAAATGACCGATCAGGGGGTCAAAATTCAACCGTAGCCAGGGGGTCAAAATTCAGCCGCTGTTGACACGGCGGAAGCTGCTCGCGGACCCGTGACCGGCTTGCACCGGTGGACATTGTTGGTGATCAGCGTCCGGTCGTGGTTCCGCGCTGGGAATGCCTTCCGCCGCTCGGAAGATCCACATGCCGCAGCCGGAAGCGCGATCACCGCAACGGTCTGCACGTGAGCCCGTAGCCGCACACGGGTCGGGCTTCTGCGCCGACCACCATGGCCGCCTGAAGCCGAGAGCTGCGCTCGATTTGAGGAGGTTGACCGCTGGGGCACGATCGGTGGCATGATCCGGCTGCCGGGTTATGTCGCGCGTGAGCACGTCGTAACCGTCCCCCTAGACCACGCCGAGCCTGACGCCACGATAGAGGTCTTCGCGCGCGAGCTCGTCGACCCCGGCAAGCAGAATGATGACCTGCCGTACGTGTTGTTCCTGCAGGGCGGTCCGGGCGGGAAGTCGCCGCGCCCGCTGAACCGGTCTGCCTGGATCGACGTCGCGCTGCGCACCCATCGAGTGCTGCTGCTCGACCAGCGTGGCACCGGGCGCAGCACGCCGATCACGGCGTCAATCACCCGCGACCGCACGCCAGGTTGCCGACTGTCTGAGCCTGTTCCGTGCTGACGCGATCGTCGCCGATGCTGAGATTTTGCGCCGCACCCTCGTCGGCGACCGCCGATGGGACACGCTCGGTCAGAGCTACGGCGGGTTCGTGACCCTCACCTACCTGCCCAAGGCACCGGAGGATCTCGATCACTGCTACGTCACCGGCGGCATCCCCGGTATCACCGAGACCGCCGAGGACGTCTACTGCCGAACGTTCCCGCGCGCCGCGGACCGTAGCCGCGAGTACTACACGCGCTACCCCGAGGACGAGGCCGTGATCGCACGACTTGTCGACTACCTCGGCGAGCACGAAGTTGTGCTGCCCGACGGCGACGTGCTGACCCCGCACCGGCTGCGCACTCTTGGTGCGATGTTCGGCATGAGCTACGGCTTCGAGACCCTCCACTGGCTTCTCGACGACGCCTGGGCCGGCGATCAGTTGCACCCCCGTTTCCTGTACGACGTCCAGACGACGACCGGGTTCGTCGACAACGTCCTCTGTCCGCTGCAGGAGTACACCTACGCCGCCAACGCGTCGACCGGGTGGGCGGCCCAGCGTGTGTACGACCGGCGTCCCGAGTTCGCCGCGGACGCGACCGGTCCTGTTGACCGCGGAGATGATGTTCTCCTGGATGTTCCGCGAGATCCGCTCACTGCGCCCGTTCGCCGACGCGGCCGACCTGCTCGCAGCGAAACACGACTGGCCACCGCTGTACGACGTGGACCGCCTCGCACGCAACGAGATCCCACTATGCGCTGCCGTGTACTATGACGACCTCTACGTCGATGCTGAGCTGCAGCTGCAGACCATCGATCGCGTCGGCAACGCCCGCGCCTGGGTCACGAATGAGCACGAGCATGACGGGCTGCGCGACGCACCCGCCGTGCTGGAACGGCTGTTCGACATGGGAACCGGGCGCTGCTGAGCGCGATCACGCACAACAACCCACGCCGGTGAACCAATCACGCGACACCGGAAGCGGTCGCCGCGGCGTGTTCGCACACAGAACACCGCGGGGTCAGCCGACCGGATCCGGGAAGTAATCGGCGTTACCCCCATACCGGCGGTCACCATAGGTGATCGCGTTCGCCGAGTCGTCCCACCCGCGCTCTACGCAGGTGCGCCATCGAACTATTTAACTGGCTGTTGATCTGCGGAAGACGAGGCGCTTTCGGGCTCGGGTTCCCTTCGCGAGGATGGGCACATGATGCGCTGGGCAACCTTCGACTGTTTCGGCACGCTGATCGACTGGCGCCACGGCATCGCGTCCTCGGCCGAGCTGCTGTGGCCCGGCCGCGGCCAGGACGTGCTCGATGCCTACCACCGGCACGAGACCGCCGTGCAGTGCGAGAAGCCGGATCGGCGTTATCGGGATGTGTTGGCCGAGACGCTCCGGCGCAGCGCGGCCGAGCTCAACCTGGACCTGATCCCGACGACGCCACGGTGCTCGCCGCCACCATCCCGTATTGGCCGGTGTTCCCCGACACGCGCCCGGCGTTGACCGACTTGCGCGCCGCCGGCTGGCGGCTTGCCCTGCTCACGAACTGCGACCGCGACATCATCGCCCACACCCAGCGCCGGCTGCGCGTACCGATCGACGTGGTGATTACCGCTGAGAACGTCGGCGCGTACAAACCGGCACACGACCACTTCATCCGCTTCCGGGACACCTTCGGAGCCGGCAGCCAGCGCTGGGTCCACGTGGCCCAAAGCCACGTCCACGACATCGTCCCGGCCCACGAGCTAGCCATTCCGAGCGTGTGGATAAATCGCCGGGGTGAGGCCGCCGACCCGTCGATCGCCGGCGCCGTGCTCCCCAACCTGACCGAGCTGGCAGCGACGCTGCAGCGCCTTTAGCTGGCACCTGCTCGACCTGGATCGTCTTGCCCGCGGATCCGCTTACGCGAGCGGCCCTGCGCACAGACCTGCGACCGGCGAGCCTGCTGACGCTGACAGACCATGTACCCCAAATGCCGACCTCGCGGGTTTTGCCGACCCTGACATTGGTGGTGTGGATCACGCGGGAGGACGACACGTTGGTGTTCAGCTCCACCGCGAATCGGCGAAAGGTGCGCAACCTTGCTCGCGATCCCCGGGTCAGCGTGACGGTCTTCGACCCGGCGAACCCGTACTACTCGGTAGAGATGTCGCGCAAGTACCTACCTCGGGGAGGACCCGCCAGCTGAGCCCGCTGAGGTGATCCGCATGAAGGTCCGCGTGATTCCGGAGAAGATCAACACCTTCTTCGCCTGACTGTAGGCGGCCGTGCACGTGGCTGTCCGCCTAGGGTGGCGGGATGCGGCTTGGCGACATCCCCCGCGCGGACTCCGACGTTGCGCAGTTGGCCACGGAGGTGGTAGCAGAGTTTCACTCGGCAGCGATGCTGAACCACTGCTTGCGTTCCTACCTATGGGCGGCGTCGTACGGGATGCTGTATGGCATCAGCTTTGACGTTGACCTGCTGCATGTGTCCGCGATGCTGCATGACCTGGGGCTGGCCGCGGACTTCGACAATCACACGCTCGGCTTCGAGTATGCCGGAGGCAACGTGGCATGGGTCTTTGGTGCCGGCGCAGGGTGGCCGGTGCATCGTCGCCGGCGTGCCGCCGAGATCGTCGTTCGGCACATGTGGGATGACGTCGACCCTCGGATGGATCCGGAGGGGCATCTCCTCGAACGCGCCACAAGCCTGGACATCTCTGGACGTCGCACGCAGCAATGGCCCGATGAGTTGCGCACCGAAGTCATTGAGCACATTCCACGGCTTATCTGAGTAGCGAATTCATGCAGTGCTTCCACGACCAAGCCCGCCGCAAGCCCGCCAGCTCGGCCGCGGCAGCAGTCGCAGGTGGTATAGGCGAGCGAATCCGTAGCAATCCTTTGGAGCATCGACTGGTGCTGCCGCCGTCCGCACCGCCCAGCTAGTTTCCTCCAAGACCGGATCAGGAGGATCGGCGCTCGCACCGGGTTCGTTCGCGCGCGTCGCATTGGTAGACGCGATCGGCAGGCTGATCGACCATCACCCTGCTGGCGACGCTTGGCCATCCGAGCGGACGGCCGGGCCCTTCGACTACCGCAATGGGCAGGTTGTCGTGGCGTCGCAAAACTTCAAAACCAATTTTGGTGATCTGTCCCGCCGCTCAGGCACCCGCACTGAACATGTCAAGGTTCACCGCCAGTCACAAAAGTACGTGAGCAGGGCCGCACCGGATCCGTCGTGCTGCTCGGTGGGCAGGAGTGCCGCCCCCCGAAGGGCGTAGCGCAGATGAGATCTTCTGTGGATCTCAATGTGCTGCGCAAGCGTCGGATGTCGGCGCAGCTTTTCGCTCACGCAAGAGGCGGGTTGACCCCGCTCTCGGACCAGAGGAAGGTTTCGGCTGGGTGTTCACGCCGTGTCGGAGTATGCGGTGATGCCGGTGCCCAGTCGGGTGCTGGGGCAGCCGCTATCGGGGTTCTTGGGGTCGCGGTTTTCGACCGACGGGGTTGGAGGCGATCGTGACACCACGTCGCACTACACGGTTCCTGACCGCGTTGGTGCTCGCCAGCTGGCTGGCCGTCCCGCCGGCGTTGGCGGCCGCGGACTCTGTGCAGGGATCTGGCCCGGTGCCGCAGGGCACCCAAAGCGACGCGAGCTATGCAGCGAGTTTCGCTGCCCGCGCGGTGACGAACGTGGACGCCACCAGCGGGAAGGTGAGTTGTTACCGGCCCGAGGTGCCGTATTTCACCAGCAACGCGCCGGCCAACGCCTACAGCGGCATGACCCCGTGCCCGGGCGCGACCACGGGTGAGGACACCGGCGCCGCCGGCCCCTACCCGACGCAGGTCGGCAGCAATCCCGGCTACCCGGCGGCTGGTCCCATGCTGGTCAAGAGCCGCTCGGAGTCCGACTTGCGGGTCGATCCGACCAACCCGCTGCACCTGATCGGGTCGTCGAAGTGGTTCGTGAGCGCCGAGGGGTATAACCACCTGCTCGGCTTCTAAGAGTCCTTCGACGGCGGCCGCACCTGGCCCATCTCCGGGCACATTCCCGGGTATGAGGGGTGGACTGACAACACCGACCCGGTCGGCGCCTTCGACGGCTTCGGGAACTTCTACTTCCTCAACCTGCCGTACCAGTTCTTCTACAACGCCGACGGCACCCACAACTTCACTGTCGGCAAGGCGCTGGAGCCGAACCCGGTGGTGCCGGCGGAGGTCATCTCGGTTGCCGTGCGGCCCCACGGCGCGACCGCCGCCACGGGCTGGATCACCACGCATGCCGGGCACCCGGACTACGTGGCCACCTATGACAGCGTCGGCAACGAGCCGGACAAGCAATGGATCACCGTCGACACCAACCCGGCGAGCCCGCATTACAACCGGGTCTACGCGATGTGGGTGATCTTCCACGACGGCTTCACCGCGGTGCCGTACGTGTCCTACGCCGACGCACGCGCCGACGGCACGCACACCGACTGGTCGACGCCGCTGCGGTTGCCGCTGCCACCGAACAGCCCCCAGGGCGGCACATACCTGCTGCCCCACGTCGCACCGGACGGCACCGTGTACACCACAGTGACCAACGAGAAACCGAAGCAGGGATTCTGCTGCTACACCATCTCGGTGCTCCGCTCCACCGACGGCGGCGCCTCCTGGTCGTTGGCGGGCACCGCGGCGAACAACGTGACACCACCGCCGCTGCGCTACCCCAACACCACGTTCCGGGACGGCATCGAGGACACGTTCACCGTCGGCTCGACCCTCGTGGACGGCCACTACCCGCTGTACATGGCCTACGAGGACTACTCCGCGGGCATCGGCAACATCGAACTCACCGCCTCCTATGACGGCGGCCTCACCTGGACCGCACCCATCCGCGTCAACGACAACGCCAGCCCCGTCGACGAGTTCCAGCCCAACCTGACAACGGCTCCCAGCGGGACCGTCAGCGTGAACTTCTACGACCGCCGGCTGGCCTGCCCGACGGCCGGTTCGCCCGAGGCGGCGCGGGCCGGGCTGGCCCTGGACACGGTCAACCCCAGCTACACCGGCAGCCTGCCGCCCTACGGCGCGGGCAACTACTGCGTCAACGCCAGCGTCCAGTTCTACGACACCCGGCTGGCGCCGATCGGCTACAACGTGCGGATCAGCCAGAACACGTTCGATCCGCAGCTGGACGCCCCACACACCGCCTGCGCGGCATGTATCACCACCTTCATCGGTGACTACTTCGGCAACGCGGTCGCCCCGGGCGGCGGCGGCGCGATCAACTACGCGACCTTCGTCAGCACCGTCGACTACGGCGCCAACCCGGCCCACCACCAGCAACAGATCGTCTCCACGATCCAGGTACCGTAACCCGCTCACTCCTCATCCTGCGGGGTTTCTGCGGCGCAGCAGCGAGTCAGTCTCGCCCGTCAATTGGCTCGCCCACCGGACGGAAACCTCTGCGTGCGCGGATGATGCCCGGTCCGCGCGCGAACCACTGCACCTTGGCCTGGCCGCGCGGTGGCCGGTGCCGATCGGTGTGTTGGTGACATGGGCGGTGGGCGGGCTGCTCGGCCTGGGCGTCGGCTTCAGTCAGCGTCCGCCCTGTAGGCGGCGCGTCCGGCGATGGCCATCAGCCAAGCAGGCGCTCGATGTAGGCATCCACAAGAGGATCGCGGCACGACTCCACATTCGGACCCTAGCCCCGACAAACAGTCGGCGAAGCGCTTCGGCTGTTCACGCAGACGGTCTCATCTACGCGCAGGCCCTGTTGCATTCACCACCCGGCAATGAGTGACGCGCCTCTTAAGGGAGCCGCTCGCGCCCGTCACACGTCCTGCGTATGTGGCGACGCTGGAGTGCCCGGATGGATTCGGTGAGACACAAAGGTGAACTGTGTCCTGGGGGCGCTCGCAGTTCGTTGCTCAGCTGCTTGGCGTGATTCGAAATGCAACGGCTGCCATTTGGTCTGCCGAGCAGGGCGACTGTGTGGCGAAGTGCAACGCGGTGGCGATCCACGGTCGCGGTGGTCATGCGGCTGCAAGCCGAGTTCGCCGGCTGGGCCAACCTTCGCGACGTCCTGATGGTGATCGAGCAGCGCTGCAATGTCCTGGATATCACGGCGTTCGCAGCCATGTCCGAGCCTCGTGGAAGGACTCGCCCGGCAACTGCTTGGCACCGCCGCCACGCCGTGGGCAAGCGGACGGTGACCGAAACCTCGCCGCTGACACCGACGTGGCATCGTGCTCAGGTGCGGATCGGATACTGGGTCGGCAGCACGTGTTGGCGGCAGGCCGCCCGACGCGTCGGCTGAGGTGCCCGGCGCGGTATCGGGGTGGATGGACTGGAGGTGGGCATGATTGGTCCGGCAGGTGATCCTGGACGGGCAGCCGCGGACGGGCTGGCCGACCCGGGTCAGCGGCCGGCTTCATCCAGCAGCGACGCGGCGGCAGACACCGCGGAGTTTCCGCGGCCGCCGCTGGATGCTGACCGGACTGTGGTGATGAGCTCCGACCCGGGGTTTCGGGTCGGCTGGCGTGGCTATGACCGCCGGCAGGTCGACAGCTACCGGTCCCGGGTGGAGACCGAACTCGCGTCCGCCCGCGGCGCCCAGGAACGCGCGGTGCACGCGCAGGCGCAGACCACCGAACGGCTCCGCGCCGCGCAGAGCGACCTGGGGCGGCTCCGCGGCCAGCTCACCAACAGCCCAGCCGCACTGTCGGAGCGGCTGCGGGAAATCCTGCACCTCGCCGCCCAGGAAGCCGAGCAGACCCGAGCCGACGCCCAGACCGAAGCCGACCAGATCCGCTCCCGCGCCGGCACCGACGCCGAAACGATCGTGCAACAGGCCCGCGACACGGCCGCCGGCATCCTCGACGGCGCCCGCACGGAGCAGCAGAAACTGCAAGCCGAAACCGCGGACGCCCAGGCCGCCGCCCGACAACAGCTCGACGACGCCCGCGCCGACGCGATCCGGCTCCGCGACACCAGCCGCACCGAACTAGACCAGCTGGCCGCCGAAGCCCAGCAGGCCCGCGACCGCGCCGACACCGAAGCGGCCGCCCGCCGCACCGACGCCGACCATCACGCCCGCGAACAGCGAGAACAGGCCCACACCGCGGCCGCGGCGCGGCTCACCGACATGACCCAGCAGCTGACCGACCTGACCGAGCACCGCGACGAAACACTCGCCACCCTCACTCACCTACACCAGGAACTCGCCAACACCCTGGCGACCACCACCGGTCCGGCAAGCCAACCAGCGACCGGTCTCCCGGAGCCGGCGGCAACCCCCGAGCCTCGCCGCCGGCATCGCTGACCTGTGGGGCTCAAGGACCTCGATCCGCGCTAGCCGCCGGTCGACTGTCAAGCCGCGCGACGGTACTCGCACTGTCCTCGAACGTGCCTGCGTGAGTGAGCTGGCGGACGCGAACCGCCGAACAGTTGGCGAAGGATGGCTTCACAGCCGTGCCCGGGGTCTGCCTGACAGATCGTCGATCTCGGGAAGGTCGTGAAAAGGCGCGGTGGCCGTGACAGCCTGAGTTGGCCCACCGTGACGGCTTGAAGTCGCTCCACCGAGACGACGCGTCAACGTCGTTGTGACGGTCTGATTTGGCCCCGCTTGCCGACACGCCGGGGCGGTTGTGTCACCCCCTACTCAGCCAAGCACGGCAGCTGGTCGTGCAGCCCCCTCATGTCTCCGCCCACCTGATCGACGTAGGTCGCCTCGCAGCTGCGAATAGTGACAACGGTTCCCCACTTGCCGATGGCCAATTCGGTGGAGCCGAGCGCCCAGTCACCGGCCAGCGGCTCGACCAGCAGCAGCGTGCCGTCCGGCGCCAGCGCCTGCCGGATACGGCGGGCAGCCCCGACCGGGTCCCCCATGCCGTGCAGGCAGTCGAACATGCAGACCAGGTCGAAGCCGGTACCGGGCAGCTCCTTGGCCGTCGTGACGTCGAATCTCGCCCGCCGATCTACGCCTGCCTCAACAGCCGCCTTGCGCGCCGCAACGATTGACGGCTCGTGGATATCGAAGCCGGCGAACGTCGACCGCGCGAACGCCTCCGCCATGATGATCGTGGACGCGCCGAGCCCACACCCGACGTCTGCCACGCTCGCACCTTCGCGCAACTTCTCCACTACGCCGTCCAGGGCAGGGAGCCACTCCTCGACGAGATGGGCGGCGTAGCCGGGACGGAACAGCAAGCGCAATCGCATTACCGTAAGGCGATTCTCAGTCAATCTCAGTGGCTATGGGGTACGGGGGACCCCTCCCCCGGGTGTCGCTCTGGTAAGAAAGATCAGGCGCTCGCATGCTGAGCATCAGAAATAGTGTGAATTCTCAACTACTAATGCCCCGCAAATACTGGGCTAGCGGCCTCTGGGCCTCTCAAATTGAGCATTTAGCGGGTATGAAGTCGGCACCGTTTTCGGTCGAGAATGGATAGCAAATGACACAAAAACAACCGCCTTTGGTCCTTCGCCGGCAGTAGCAGCGTCTAATGCCGCACGGTTGACAGTCCAGCGATTGCTACGCGGATTTGAACTTGCCAGACTCGCCAGACGACGATGATGCCGAAGACGAGAATAGGGCGTATCTCAATGAGCGCGCGAGCAAGGCCGCTAGGGCACGTTGGCGTAAAGCGTCGGCGTGATCGAGCACTGCTGGCTGCCTGGCCGTGGCAACCGTAGCGGCGTCGGCGTGCCGGAGCGAAAACTGTCTGGGCTAGCGCGTAACCTCCGCCTGTGACTACCGGGGCTAGCCAGGACGGCGACACTGGCACGCTCGAACTGATCAACAGTGAACTTGCCGCCCGATTCGCCCGACAGGACGAGGCGGGACGAGGCATCGACACCAAGGCGACCACCGTCGCAGGCTTCGCAGCCGTAGCAGCGCAGTTCCTCGCCACGCGCCACACCCAACCGATCCTCGCCGGGCTCGCCTACGCCGCGTACGCCGTGGCATTCGGCCTCGCGATGTGGACCCTCGCCGTCGCTAAGTACAACGACCCACCGAAGCCGAGACACCTCGTCGAGCGGTATGCCCGTGAGCCGCAGGCAAAGGCGCTCTCCAGTCTGATCGTGCAGCGGGTAAAGGCGATCGAGAACAACACGAAGAAGCACTACGCGAAGGCATGGCGCTGGCGGTACTCGGTGGTCGCGCTCACGCTAGGCCTTGTACTCTCCGTGGCCGCGATCTGATCGTGCAGACTGGGGAGCATGCCCGAGGACCTGACCAACGACGCCCCACCGGCGGCGGGGGCGTCAGCCGAACCACCCATGGCTCCTGAGCGGGAGCTGCCGACCGGGCAGGAAAGCTTCATGGCGAAGCATGACGACCCTGATCTCATGGACACGATCGTGGGGAGCGGCGAGCCCGTCGAGGGTCTGACCGAGAGTTCAGGCTGACCGATCAGGAGGAGCACTGACATGAGTCAGGATGATCCGGCTAACGACAATCCGCCACCAGCGGAGCAGAGCGACAGCGCAGTCGTCGAGAGCTTCATGGTTGCCCACGATGATCCTGAGCTGATGGACGTCGAACAAAGGGCCGACCTGTCTATGGGCCAGCGTGAGAACCACAGGTATCGGAGTCACGAGACCAAGTCGAGCTAACCAGCTCGACTGAGCACGATCCGTCGAGCTTCACTGCCCTTTCTCAGACGAGATCTAGCGCGCCTGATCGGGCCGTTTGGACTGGGTCCGGCGTGGGGTCGACCATTAGCCAGATCAGAGCCAGGATCGCAGCGACCTACGATTCAGTAACCTCAACATCTCGTCATCGCCCCTCACGGGAGCCAATGATCGCAGATGGGGCACTCCGTCTCTTCGGGTAGCGCCTCGCGTAGTGCCTCCGAGTCAACGACCCTCTCCGGATCCTCGGGCCGCCACTCTGCTGTGTCGAGCTTGTGCTGCATCCAAGCCTCTCGCGGGTCTCTTGTCTCTAGGTCTGTAGCCACGGGCACGTCGAGGAGGATCACGACCGAATTCGGTGCGAGATTCGCAGAAACGCCGACGACGGGCACGTCACCGATGAGCCTGTTGAAATGTCGATCGTCGCGGATCCCGACCTGAAGCGGCACATCGTCGGGAAGGCCCGCGAGGACGTGCCTGAGCTGAGCGAGCGTGATCGCCTCGTGCCGACCGCGCAGCCGAAGCGGGCGGGTCTCCTTGGCTGGGGTAATCATGGAACTTTCCTCTTTTCGGTTTCATTGACACTGCGTGAAGGCTTCCGTAGCACTTCCTCGACCGTCGCGGTGTCCAGGTACCCGGCGTCGCACCCACACGCGCACCACAGGTAGGCGGGAGGATCGCCGGCCCACATCTCGGTCCACTCGCCACAGATGGGGCAGCGAAACTCTAGGTCTCGGCGCCGCGTGTGGTATCGGCAACCAGCCGAGAGTGGTGGCGCGCCCGTCGTGGTCATGACACGCCTCTAATCCGTCGCGCGTCTGCCTCCACAGCCTCGCTGTCCCGGTACCCGGCGTCACAACGACACTTGACCCGGCAGTAGGGACTATCGCCGTCGTCGTAAACCTCGACCCATTCCCCGCAAGACAGGCACGGGTATTCCAGTTCCGGGCGGCGGCGCGTCTCGTGATAAGCCAGCCTCGATCCAGGGCCAACGGTCGTCATGATCGATCACCTTCTTGCATCATGTTACTCGTCGGTAGGGACCAATGGTCCTGCCTGAAAGACCAGATCATTAAAGTCGGGCCGTAGAGGAGAGGGTGACCATCCTCTATCAGCCTGCACAACGATTACGGTCATCCGTCACCGATGCTGCTCGCCATGCTCAGCGCGCTCGGCGTGCCGGTGCGGCGCACCGACCGCGAACGCACGTGCTCCGGTGGCGCGACGGTGAGCAGTGGTACGACACAGGGGACGACAACGGGAACATAGTCAGCGAGGGGCGGTTGCGGTGGGCCGCGATGGGATCGTCATGAAAACAACTAAAACGGCTATGTCGGTACAACCATCCGAGCACGAATGAAAATGCCTGCATGGGTCGGACGCCAAGTAAAAGATCTTAGAAGCATTTTTCCTAAAACCCTTGCCTTCCGGCGAAACCTGAGTAACGTAGTAATCGAGGAAGGCTTCAGGACGATGTGAGAGCGGCGTTGGCCGGTTGGCTCGTTTCGTCGGCGATAAGTCGGCAAGCCGGTTGGCCGGTAAAAACGAGAAGCCTTCCAGGTGAAGGCGCTCCTGCGGTGAACCTAGGCTGCTTAGCCCCTAGGTAAACGACGGCCTGTGCAAGTCGGGCCAGGAGCGCCTTTCGCCCGTTCGCGCTCGGCAGAGCCGAGCTATTGATCGTCCCTCGAAGATCACGCCGCGCGGTCGATACGGTCCACGCCCACCGCACCGCGCGGTAGCTCGGCTTCCGAGCCCTTCTTCGGTCGTGCAGCACGCCTCGCGGCCACCGGGGACTTCAGCATTACCTCGAAGCGGATGATCTTGAAGCACTCAGCCTTGATACTTACGGACTGGTATCGCATGACGTAGACCAGGACGAGGAGACACAAGATGATCAGTGCCGCTAGTCCTACCAAAGCGAACACTCTGGTCCACCAACCCCGTCTGTCTCGTTACGCCCAGCCAGCGGCTGATCGTCACCAAGAGACGTAACAGGGACTTTGTAAACTTTCCACGCCGGAGCGTTGCGCCCACGTTACAATCAGGTTACGTGATGTGACGTTGGTCACCCAGTTCGCACATCCTTTGCAGGCTCCTGGCATGGCCGACGGTGGGTCTGGCCGTAGCTGCCCTGGCGACTAGGGGCCAGCCTCGCCGTGGCCTCTTACGTCTCCAGAGCCAGCGCTGGCGCCGTCCGTATGCCGGGCACAGACCCTCAAAAGATCTTGTCTGTGCGTCGATCCTAGGTAGTTCATGGTGGGGCTTACTGTCAAGGACGACCATGAACTGCGCCGCGATAATTACCCCCAGCGCCAGCCAGCGTCGGCGATCCGAATGGGTGTCGATTTCACCGTGTGCTAACGTGGCGCTGTTGGCCCGTTGCGCCTAGCCTTTAGCCGCTCCGGACGCGCGGTCGCCGTGGCCCGTCGTTCGTCGTTGCGTAGTCGGGCAGCTTGCTCGGTCGGGTTGTTGTGGCTCGTCGAGCAGTCCCGCAAGCGTTCGGCCGTGGACGACGCGCTCACCAAACCGATGCCCGTCGTCATCGACGTGGTCACCGGCTGATCCCGGTCCACCACTCGTCCCAGGGACCGGCTGGGCCTGGAAACCACTGAGAACCGAGAGAGAGCGCCATGACCCACATAGACACGGTCGTGGTCGGCGCCGGTCACGCCGGCCTGGCCGTGAGCAGGCTGCTGTCCGCCGCCAGACACGAGCACGTCGTGCTGGAACGCGGCCGGGTCGGTGAGCGCTGGCGCGCCGAACGGTGGGACTCCCTGCACCTGCTGACCCCCAATTGGATGACCAGGCTTCCTGGCCTGCAGTTCCGCCCGCCCGCCCCCGAGGGGTACTCGAGTGCCGGCGATTTCGTGGGCCTTCTCGACCGCTACGCCATGTCGTTCGACGCTCCGGTCGTCGAGTCGGCGAACGTCGAGGAGACATCCTTCGCGCCGCGGGCGTGCGGTCATCCGTACCTGGTCGTCACGGACCGGGGGACCTGGCGCACCCGCCACGTCGTAGTCGCGACCGGCCCGCACGGCACCCCGCAGCTGCCTTCCGCTGTACAGACCGGCGACCTCGGGCCGGTGGAGGTGGTCACCGCCGCGCAGTACCGCAACCCGGCACAGCTGGTGGCCGGGGGCGTCCTGGTCGTCGGCGCGTCGTCGTCGGGCGTGCAGATAGCCGACGAACTCGCCCAAGCGGGCCGTCCGGTCGCCCTCGCCGTTGGGCGGCACACCAGGATGCCACGCCGTTACCGCGGACTGGACATCTTCTGCTGGCTGGAGAGCACCGGCCGGCTGGCCCGCACGATCGACGACGTACCGGACGCCTCGGCAGCACGTCGGGAGACATCCCTGCAGCTGGTCGGCCGCAACGACCCCGAGCTGCTCACCCAGAACCTGGACCTGGCCGGGCTGCAGGCGGGCGGCGTCCGGCTCGCCGGGCGGCTCGAGCGGGTCACCGCCGGCAGGGCTAGATTCCGCGACGACCTCCCGGACAGGGTCGCGGCCGCCGATCGGCGGATGCACCGCTTTCTCGACACCGTCGACGATCATGTCGAGCGGGCCGGGCTCGGCGGCGAGGTGTGGCCTTCGGTGCGACCTCGCGCTGTCAATGTTCCTTCCGCTCCCGCATGGCTGGACCTGCGCGCCGAGCGGATCGGCACCGTCCTGCTCGCCACCGGCTGCCGATCGCACCACCCCTGGCTTCGGCTGCCGGTGACTGCGCCGGACGGAAGCATCGAGCAGTACCGCGGCGTCACGGCCGCGCCTGGGGTGTACGTGGTCGGCCAACGGTTCCAGCACCGCCGAGACTCGGGGTTCATCGCCGGTGCCCGGCACGACGCCGAGGCGGTCGTGGGTCACCTGATCGGCCGTGTTGCCGGTGAGACGGCGAACCAGCAGCCGGCGGCATGAACGGCTACCACGTCGTGGTCGTGGGCGGCCGCGTCGCCGGCGCGTCCAGCTCGCGCACGCGGGCGTCCGGGTCGCGCTGGTCGAGCGGTCCCGTGCGGGCAGCGACACGTTGTCGACCCACGGGCTGATGCGCGCCGGGGTGCTGCAGCTGTCCCGCTGGGGACTGCTGGACCGGGTCGTCGCGGCCGGGACCCCGGCGATCGGCAGCACGCTGTTCCATTACGCCGACGGCAGGAACGTGCGGGTGTCGATCCGACCCAAAGCGGGCGTCGAGGGCCGTCGCCCCAGCGGTTGACCGCGGCGTTCGTGACGATCTTGGCGAGCTGGTGCCTGGCGCTGAGCCACTACTCGGTGCGAGCACCGTTCGCGGCACCGGAGACGATGCGACCACTCTTTCGGCGCTTCGGGTCGCGCGCGGTCGTCGCTCGTGCTGCGGCGCGGTGTCGACCGGCGGCGAGCTCACCCCACAGCCCGTCGCCGATCTCGAACAGCGACTCGACAACGAGATGGGGCAGATCGTGCACGACGTGAATCGGCCCGTGTCGCGTCTGTCCGTCCACCGTCAGATAGGCGCGATCCTCGTCCCCGGCCACACCGCGCTTGACCAGCGTGATCTCCACCTGGGCAGGCTGGCAGGGGCGGCCGCGCGCTGCCAACCGACACCAACCGCATCCCCGCCGCTCAGCATGACCCACGCCCCGGCCAGGTCGCTGGACGATGTGGCACCGCGGACCGGGCCCAGGCATAGGCTGCTCCAGCGATGGCCAAGAAGGCTCCAACCGACCGCGACCGTGACGAAGCCGTGAGCCGGCTGTTGTCCGGCTCGATCCGGGGCGAGGACCTGTTCCAGCTCGCAGCCGCGATCGAGCACCTCCATCCCCGCACAACACGTTCCCAGGAGAGGTGTTCCTGCGCCTTTCCGGACAGCCGTTGGAACTGGCCGGCGTCGGGCGCGACCGCCCGATCACCTACGAGGGATTGCCAGCGAGCTATCTGGGCGAGTATCGGTTCCGGGGACGGGAGAACCGCAAGATCCAGTTCGCCGTCCTGGCCAGCGCCGCAGCCCGCAGCGGCATCGAGCCGGATCTGCTGGACGAGGTCACCCAGTGGCAGACCGACGACTTCTGGTGGTACGCGCTAGCGGCCGCAGTCGCCGTTATCCGCGCCTGCGCCGACAGGACCGGCCAATCCGTGCCGGCCTTCACCGAGCGGCTCGCGGCACGGACTGCGACTACCTGATCAGCACCGACACCGCCGCCTCCCAACGGCGATACGCAGCCGCGCCGGACAGGCGACGCGTCCACATCTGGTTCAGATACCCACCCCAGGCCGCTCGCACCGGGCTCGTTGCGCATCCGCACGCCGGCCCGACCAGGCGTCGATCAACCGGCCGAGAGCAACGGGTGCACCATAACATCGCTGCAACCCTGACCCACCGACGGTCCAACACGCGGAAATATTCGGCGATCATGATGATCTCGTTCGACAGCTGGCGCTCACGGAGCGTGACTGTCGAGCGTCGCGCCTTGACCCGTCGATCGGTGCGGTTCCAGTCACGGTGAGCCGCCATCGGGGTGCGCTCGCGACAGATCGTTCTGTCCCTGCGGGCCTGTCCTCGAGCGGTGAGTGGATGCGGGCTTGTCGTCCTCGATGATCTCCGACAAGTCACGCGACCCGTCGAACAAGGCGTCGATCTCGCGGCGGATCCGATCGGTGGGTGATACTCGTGCTGGCACGGGCGTAGTCCTTCCTTCGCTGAGTTGGTAGCTCTTGAAGGAACCTACGTCCGTCGTCATTTACACCGCGGAATGGACACGACCATCGCGTGGTCGGTGGCGAAGACGGGTGTCGTAGAGCGGCACGCCTTGGACGTTGGTCAGCCTCTCAGTGTTTGACCGTTAGTCAGCCACGTCCGGATCTGCGCGGTTAGGGCATCGGGCGGTTCGGGTCACGAGGTTGAGCCGAGGCGAACCACGTAAACCAGGCTGAAGGCCGGTAGTCGCCCATGTACTCGCCGAAGTGCTCTCCCGGCCCGGGCCGGGTCAGGACCAGCGGGCCAATCATCAGCCACGCCAGCAACAGCGGCGCCCCGACCGGAACCGCACTGAGGACGATGGCGACCAGCAACGTGCCACCGAGCATCGGAGGAAGCGCCGCCGCGACCCGCCGCAGCCCGACGCCGCGCACCGCTGTCCGCCGCGGCCCCCCACCGGCGGCACTGGTGGAACTGTTCTCGAGTAGCGCCTGCATCGTGTGATTCCTCTCTGCGTGGGCTGACCCGACCGGGTTGATAGTGACGCGGCCCCCTGACATCGGCGCGCGACGCGCCGGGTGATGAACCGCCTCGCCACGCCGCTGCATCCCGCGCCGAGGTCTCCCGGCGCTACCGCAGCTAATCGCTCCCTCGGACGCCAAGACAAGCGTCCCGCCCGCCCGGTATGCCGCCAGCTCGGCGAGCGATACCGAGCGGCCGTCCCTCTCCGCGACACGGAGCCGGCAGCGCCTGTGCACTCTCCAGCTCCCGCCGGGCTCGCCGCCGTCCCCGACCGGCCGCAGCCGCGTGGCCGCCGCTAACCCTTCCCGCCCGGCATGCCGACGGCGCGGGTGCCCAGCGGCCACCCGAAAAGCAATCCGGCCGGACGTGTCACAACTGGGGCCCTGTCCGCCCATGTAGGGGTGACCGGCCCCTACCCAGCGGGAGCGCCAAGCATGAAGCGCCACGAGGACCAAGCGGATCCGCGACTAGTCGTCCAGCGGATGCACCGCACGTCCTACCTGCAGCGCCCATGCCTTGACATCCGCGTACAGCCACACCTTCCCCACGCTCAGGTGGGCAACGGGGCGCGGGAAATCAGGGTCGGTGACCAGGTGCGCTGCGCGAGCCTTCCCCACCCCCAGCATGCGGCTGACCTCGGCGCGAGCCACGACGAGAGGGTCCACCCCGGAAGAATAGGGCGCACCGCTACTGGACGACTCGTCTATAGCCTAACAGGCTATAGACGAGTCGTATCCTATTTTGGTTCGGTCGATCAACTGGAGGAAGTCCATGACCCACCAACCACGTCCTCCGCTGCAGGTCGGCACCCGGGTGCCACTGGCCGGCCGCGACGGTCTCCACGGCCGGATCTGCTCGGTGCACCGGCTGCCCGACGGCGAGTGGGAGTACGTCGTCCACACCGATCGGGTCGATGGCCGCCACAGCGCGATCGTCAACCTTCGCAGTGACAGCCCCCGCCGATCCAACGTCGAGACGACAGGAGAACGAGTCAGCGCGCCCGACGACGTCGGCCGCACCTGGAGCAAGCTCGCCGCGCGGATGGGCTACACCAGCGAAGAACCACAGCGGCAAGAGATCCTCGCCGCGATCGCCCGGATGTCGTGGACCGAGCTGGGCACGGATGCGGCACTTCCGAACTTCCTCGACGGCCAGGCGGTCCGAGCGATCGTCGCCGCGATCTACCACCGCCGCCGGCGGCAGCTCCGCCTCGCCGGTGTTGCCCAACTCAACGGCGGGCGGCAGCTGGTCGGCGTGCAAGGCCGCAACGGGGAACGTCACTTCCTGCTCGACATGGACGCTGAAGCCATCCACGTGCTCGCCGAGATCGCGCCGGCGACGTCAACCCGCAACGTTGCGTGACTCGCCGATGACCGCCTCCCACGTCACCGGCGCACACGGAGCCTTGACCCGGCGGCTGCTGTCACTGGCCATCGGTGGCGGCAGCAGCCACTGGGCCCGTGTCCACGGCTATCAGCGGAACCGCCCCGCCGATCAGGTCCACGGCGAAGGCGTCGATGTCTGCGGCGAGCGCCGTCTGTGGCGGATCGATATCAACGACGGCACAATCGCGGTCCGCGCCATCATCAGCGTCCCGCGCGACATGGACCGCCCGCGGAGGCCGACGGCACGTCGGCAACAAGCGCGGCCGCCCCGGCTCGCAGCCGCGACGTGCGACGGGGGCGCGACCGAGCAGATCGACGCGGCTCCCGCGGACATCGCTCTGCAGGTCGCGGTCGCCGACCAGTTGATCTACCGATGACCGCCTCGCAGCTCGCAGCGCGGGCCGCCCGAGCGGAGCAGCACACCCGCCAAGCGAGGCCGCAATGACCGACCATCGGCGGCGATGTTCGGCGTGCGGGTTCACTGTGCGCACGCAAAGCACGGCCCGCGCCGCCGCTGCACTGCGGCGCCACTCCTGCCGTCGGCAATGCCGCGCCGAAGCTCGAGCCGACCGGACCCGGCACCGCGACCACGCCGACGGCGTTCGCCGCGACTGCCGGCACCTCAACCGGGTACACCGACACGGCACCCGTGCCGCCTACGTGCAAGACGACTGCCGCTGTCGGGACTGCCGGATGGCCAACCTCGCCGCCCAACAACTCCGCCGGCGCGCCATCGCCTACGAACAATGGCGGCCCTACGTCGACGCCGAGCCGATCCGCCAGCACATCACCGCCCTCGCCCGGGCCGGCATCAGCCTGCGGCGCATCGGCGAACTGAGCGGAGTTAGCCGCGGCGCGCTGCAGGCCCTCGTCTATGGCAAGCCGGCCATCGGCCGCCCACCCAACCGCAAGCTACGCACGGCCGCCGCCGAACGCATCCTCGCCATCGAAGCAACCCCCGATACCCAGCCCGACCACGGGCTAGTCAGCGACTGCACCGGCACGCTCCGCCGCATCCAAGCGCTCATCGCGCTCGGCTGGTCCATGACACGACTCGCCGAACACCTCGGACGCGACCCGTCCGGCATCTCCCGACTACTCACCACCCGCACCGTGACCGTCGGCACCGCGCGCAATATCCGAAACCTCTACCCGCAGCTGGCATGGCAGCCGCCACCCGCCACCACGCCAGGCGAGCGGGCCAGCGTCGAAGCGGCCCGCCGCTACGCCCACGCCCGGCACTGGCCCACCCCGGCCGCCTGGGACGACATCGACACCGACCCACAGCCCCACCACGGCGCGCCCGGCGACCTGCACGTCGACCAGGTAGCCGTCGCCCGGGCCATCGACGGCGAACCGATCCCCCTCAACCACGCCGAACGCAAGTACGCGGTCGACCAGCTCACCCGACGAGGACTGTCCATCCGCCAGATCGCCGCCCGGCTCCGCACCCACCCGCGCACCGTCAGCCGCTACCGCAGCAACCGACCCGCCGCCTGAACGGACATTCCTCGATGCCGAACCCCAGCCATACCATCGGCGACCTGTGCCGCCCACCGCCACTGCGTCCCCAATCCCGAGCGAAAACCCAGGCACGCCTAGCGCTGCACGTGTCATCTCGACTCGCAACCAGGCCGCGGAGCAGCTCTACAACGCCGAGGTTGTCCCGCACTGGGCACACCAAAGCCGCGACGACCACTGGGTGGCCGTCGCCTACCATCGGCTGCACGAGGCCCTCGAGGCGTACCTTGCGACGGCTGCCGTCGCCTCGCAGTGCGGCAGTGCGACATGACTGTCCGCAATCATCATCGTCTCGCAGGCAGCGGGTGCGTGAGCAGGCTGCATCAGCGACCCGACCCGGTCCATGCGGCGGTGGCAAACTGCCAGAACGTCGAGGCGCTCGATGAGTTGTCGACATTCTGACGCCTCTGGCACCCCTGTCAGCCGGAGCAAAGACCGCAGCGGCGGCAATATACCGGGCGCTCTGCGTACGCGTGCGCGGGGAGCGAGTCAGTGACCGCGGCCGCGAGGGCCGTGACGGGGCCAACGCTTGAGGAAGTCCGGTCCTGGCCAGTGACCGTGGAGGTTCGGCGGGCATGCCGAGCAATCGGTATCTCGCCGTCTTGGGGTTACCAACTGATCGCCTCGGGCGAATTCCCGTGTCGGGTGATCAAGATCGGCAACCGCTCACGCGTCGTGACCGCCAGCCTCCTGGCGTTGTTAGAGATCCCGTGATCACGTCACCGCGCGTCGCTCGTGTCGCAGCCGCGTGCGCCGGCCGCTCCTCCCTGCGTGCCGAGTACACACGCGACGGCGGTACCTGGTCATCGGCACGCTGTCGCGTGTAGGCCTCTGTCATACCGAGCAGCAGAACGAGGTGATTTGACGATGGCTAATCCGAAGATTAAGTCCATCAAGGTGGGCGATCGCATGCGCTACCGGTTCGTAGTCGACATCGGCTCCGACCCGCAGACCGGGAAGCGCCGGCAGCTGACCAAGACCTACAACGGCAAGCGCGAGGCGGAGAAAGCGCTCGCCAAGATCCTCACCGAGATCAACCAGGGAACATATGCAGGCCCGAACAAGGTCACGGTGGAGCAATATCTGAGCGAGTGGCTGCGAAGCGCGACTCGCGGTAAGTCACCGAACACCGAGTCGGCGTACCGGCACGGGCTGCAGCCGGCACGTGACCGGCTCGGCGCGCTGCCGTTGCAGAAGCTCACCACGGCCCACGTTGAGGACCTCATCGACTGGATGCTCACCAGCGGACGGCGACGGGGCGGACGACCCGGCACCCCCCTGTCATCGCGCTCGGCCCAGATCACGCTCGGCAAGCTCAAGAGCGCCCTGGACGACGCCGTGCACCGTCGGCTCGTGCCGTTCAACGTCGCTGCCCCGGTGAAGTGCCCGCCACAGGTGAAGACGAAGCGCACACCGTGGTCGCCGGACGAGGTGAGGACCTTCCTCGCATCGCTGACCGGCGACCGGCTGCACGCCCCGATGCTGCTGTCGTTGATCGGCATGCGTCCCGAGGAGGTTTGCGGGCTGCGGTGGGCAGAGGACGTGGACCTCGACGCCGAGACGCTCACCATCGCGAACGTCCGGACGCTGGTGTGGACCGTGGACGGCGGTCAGGTCGTCGAGAAGGAACCGAAGACCGACGCCGGAAACCGGACGCTGCCGCTACCAGTACCCGTGGCCGCGGGGCTGCGCGCCTTCAAGGCGACGCAGGCCGCCGAGCGGCTGGCGGCCGGCGAGGCGTACGAGTCGAGCGGCCACGTGCTCGTGGACGAACTGGGGAGGCCGTTCAAGACCGACCAGCTGCGCCGCGCCGCCTACCGTCTGATGAAGCGGGCCAATGTGCGCAGAGTGCGGCTCTACGACGCGCGCCACGCGTGTCTTACCTACCTGTCCGTGTCCGGGGTCCCGGCGCCGATCGTCGGCGCCTGGGCTGGTCACGCAGACCTATCGATGGCGCAGCGGGTGTATGTCCACCCGTCCGCGAGGGATCTCGAGCAGGGCCGCGACGCGCTCAACCTCCTGCTCGGGGGGACAGTCTGACACGACGGGCTACGCCGTCGTGGACCTGCCTGTGCGGATCGCCAAGAGGGCCGTCATCGACCCCGTCACCGAATGCTGGCTATAGCAGGGCAGTCGGAACCGTGAGGACGGCTACGGCCACGTGCAGTGGAACGGCAAACTCAGCTACGTCCACCGCGTCGTTTACCAGCTCGCGGTCGGGCCGATCCCAGAGGGGTGCGTGATCGCCCACTTACGCACCCGCGGGTGTGTGTACAACCACTGCTGCAATCCCGGCCACCTCGAGGGAGTGACGCCCGCCGAGAGCACCGCACACATCGACTGGGCTGGCCGCCAGGGATCGCCGGAGGCACTGTCCGAACGGCCACGAGTTCACGCCGGAGAACACATACATCGACCCTTCGCGTGGCTTCCGGCAATGCCGCGAGTGTCGGCGGGGCAAGGCTCCGCGGAGCCGTTCGCGGAAGTCTCGTGAGATTTCGTTAGATCTGGCGTCTGGATGTGCGCCGTGAGCCGCTCCCAGAGGCCCAAAATCCCCGTATTTACTGGTCGGGGTGGCGGGATTCGAACCCACGGCCCCTCGCTCCCAAAGCGAGTGCGCTACCAAGCTGCGCCACACCCCGGGCGCTGACGGGGGTCAAGTGTACGGGCGATCGCGGGCGAGCATCGCCGGGCAGCTCGGCCGCGGCCAGGGACCGCGACGGACGGTAACCTGTCAACCGCACGCGGGCGTAGCTCAATGGCAGAGCCTCTGCCTTCCAAGCAGACGGTGCGGGTTCGATTCCCGTCGCCCGCTCGAGCCGCACGGTCTGTCGTGTGGAGTGGCCACGCAACGCGACGGCGCGCCGAGCGTTCCGGTGATGTGGGCTGAGCAATAGGGCAGGATCGGCCCATGGTCGACAACTCGAGCACTGCGAGTGGCGGTGGCACCCGGCGCGCGCGACGTAGGCGCCGTCCGGGCACCTCGCCGCCCGCCGCAAGCCCCGAGCCGCAGTCGGACGCGACCGACACGGCGGGTGGGCCCTCGGCTCGGCGCGGGGGCCGGCGTGCCCGGGGTGAGGCGACTTCCGGTACTGACCGGGGGCTGCGTGACCTGGTCGGCGCGGGTCCGTCGCAGCTCGGCGTGAGTGGCGCGCTGCGTGGGCGGGACGTCGACCGGCCCAGCGACGACGACCTGGCAGAGGCCGAACGTGACGTGGTAATCATCCGCCGGCACTGGCGGCCACCGACTAGCTGATTCGGCCGATCGCTTCGTACTGATCCAGCATCGCGATTCGCCGTTCGTGGCGGCGATCTTGCGAGAACGGCGTGGCCAAGAAGATTTCGACGAGCCGCGTCGCTTCCTCGATCGGGTGGTTGCGGGCGCCGATGCTCACGACGTTGGCGTTGTTGTGCTCACGGGCGAGGCTGGCCGTCTCGTCGTTCCACGCAAGCGCGGCACGCACACCCCGTACCTTGTTCGCCGCGATCTGCTCACCGTTGCCCGAACCACCGATCACGACCCCGAGGCTGCCCGGCTCGGCGACCGTTCTGGTCGCGGCGTCGATGCACGGCGGCGGATAGTCGTCGTCCGGGTCGAAGGTCAGGGCTCCGCAGTCCACGGGCTCGTGACCGAGCTCGGCCAGCCGTTGCACCAGCCGGGACTTGAGCTCGAAACCTGCGTGATCACTTCCGAGAAAGACGCGCATACCCGAATCATGGCAGCAGCTCGTCGCGGACGGTCAGCACCGCAGCGACAGCTATCGGTCGGGAGATCCTGAATCGAGGTCACCGCTCGGTCTGGGGCGAGGTCGAGCGGTCGAGAGCATGCGCCGGTCGCCTGTTGAGCTACCCGCTCCGGGATGATCTTGGGGTGCAAGGCCGATCTGTGGATCAAGAGCCTCGAGACCACCGACGCGTCGCCGCGCCTAGCGCGTTCGAGTGAACGCGCATTCTTCAGCTGGTCCTAGAGTGAGCGCTGTATCAGCGAGCCGGCGCCCGCAACGCGGCCAGGGCCTTGTCGGCATGCACGTCCATGTTCAGCTCGCTGGTGATCACATCGATAGCCCGACGATCGCGGCCGATCACGAACGTGCTCCGCTTGACGGGGATCGGCCCGAAGCGCCGCTTGACACCGAACGCTCGGGCGACCGAACCGTCCCCATCGGACAGCAGTGGGTAGTCGAACGAGTGCAGGTCGCTGAACTGCTTCTGCTTGGCAACCGAGTCGGCGCTGATGCCCACCCGCTGCGCGCCGGAGGCGGCAAACTCGGCAGCCAGATCGCGGAAATGACAGCTCTCCTTGGTACACCCCGTGGTCAAGGCCGCGGGGTAGAAGAACAGCACCACCGGCCCGTCCGCAAGCACCGTGCTCAGCCGGCGCGGCACGCCGTCCTGGTCGGGCAGCTCGAAATCGGGTACCTCGTCACCTGTCTTGAGGATTCCCACGACAACCGACAGTACGGCGCATGACAGACTAGCCGGATGTCTGTGCCGAACCTCACCCGCGACGACGCCCGCGTACGCGCCGAACTGCTCTACGTCGACTCCTACGACGTCGCCCTCGACCTCACCGACGGCGGGGGTCAGCCTTCGGATCGCGGCTACCGGTCGACCACCACGGTGACGTTCTCGGCGAGCCGATCCGGTGCCTCGACGTTCCTGGACATCGTGCCCGACCGCATCCACTCGGTCACCCTGAACGGCACGCCCGTCGACGTCGCCGACTTCGAGCCGGAGAACGGCATCGTGCTCGCCGACCTGGCCCGGGAGAACGTTGTCGTGGTCGAGGCGGACATGTTCTACACGAACACCGGGGAGGGCCTGCACAGGTTCGTCGACCCGGTGGACAACGAGACCTACCTCTATTCGCAGTTCGAGACCGCTGACGCCAAGCGGATGTACGCCTGCTTCGACCAGCCCGATCTGAAGGCGACGTTCACCTTGCACGCCACCGTGCCGCACGCCTGGGAGGCGATCTCGAATGGGCGGGTGAATTCGGCAGACGATATGCCGGCCGGGAAGACGGTGCACTTCGCGACCACGCCGCGCATCAGCACGTACGTGACCGCGTTCGTCGCGGGTCCGTACCACCGGGCGACCGACCACCATGACGGCATCGACCTCGGTCTCTACTGCCGCAAGAGTTTGGCGGAGCACCTCGACACGGGCGAACTGTTCACGGTCACCAAGCAGGGATTCGACTGGTATCACGCCAACTTCGGTGTCCGGTACCCGTTCGGCAAGTACGACCAGCTCTTCGTCCCCGAGTTCAACGCGGGGGCGATGGAGAACGCCGGCTGCGTGACGTTCCGCGACCAGTACGTGTTCCGTAGCAAGGTCACCGATGCCGCCAAGGAGCGGGTCGGCGAGACGATCCTGCACGAGATGGCGCACATGTGGTTCGGCGATCTGGTCACCATGCGGTGGTGGGACGATCTGTGGCTCAACGAGTCGTTCGCCACCTACATCTCGACGTTGTGCCAGGCCTCGGCCACCCGTTGGCCGAACGCCTGGACGACGTTCGCGAACGTCGAGAAGACCTGGGGGTACCGCCAGGACCAGTTGCCCTCGACTCACCCGATCTCGATCGACGCGCCCGACGTGCAGACCGCCGAGGTCAACTTCGACGGCATCACCTACGCCAAGGGGGCCAGCGTGCTCAAGCAGCTCGCGGCCTACGTCGGCATCGAGCAATTCCTGGCGGGTTTGCGCGAGTACTTCACCGAGTACGCCTACGCCAACACGACGCTCGCCGACCTGCTCGGTGCCCTGGAGCGTTCGTCCGGGCGGGAGTTGGGCTCGTGGTCCAAGCTGTGGCTCGAGACGGCTGGTATCGACACCATCCGGCCCGAGTTCGCCTTGGACGAGGCCGGCCACTACGCGACGTTCGAGCTGACGCAATCGGCACCGACCGACGTCGCGGCGTCCAACACGCTGCGCCCGCATCGGCTAGCGATCGGGTTGTACAGCGTCGACGGGACGAGCCTGGTCCGTACCGGTCGCGTCGAGCTGGACGTCAGCGGCGAGCGGACACCCGTCGAGGACATGCTCGGCTTGAGCCAGCCCGACCTGCTGCTCGTCAACGACGAAGACCTCACGTACTGCAAGCTGCGGCTGGACGAGCGCAGCCTGCGCACCCTGCGCGATGGCGGCATCGCCCGGCTGGCCGATTCGCTGCCGCGCGCGCTGTGCTGGTCGGCGGCGTGGGACATGACGCGCGACGGCGTGCTTGCCACGCGCGACTACCTGGCCTTACTACTGTCCGGGGCCGAGGCCGAGACGGACGTCGGTCTGCTGCAGTCGATCAACCGGCACGCGCTGCGGGCCTTGGAGATCTACGCCGACCCGGGGTGGGCGCCCGAGGGCTACCAGGCTCTTGCGCAGAAGGCGCTGTCCGCGCTGCACGCCGCCGAGCCCGGCTCGGACCACCAGCTGGCGTGGACGCATGCCTTCCTTGGCGCGGCCCGCAGCGACGAGCACACCGCCGTCATCCGCGGACTGCTCGGCGGCACACACGTCGTCGAGGGGCTGAGCCTGGATCCCGAGCTGCGCTGGGCGATCATCCAGGCGCTCTGCGCCCGCGGGGCGATCGACGACGACGCGATTGCCGCGGAACTCGCCCGCGACCCGTCGGCCGCCGGGCAGCGCCACGCGGCCACCGCCCGGGCGCTTGCGCCGACCGCCGCGGCGAAGGCGGAAGCGTGGCGGAGGGCCGTCGAAGACGACTCGCTGCCCAACGCGATGCAGGAGGCGATCATCGCCGGGTTCGCCCACTCGATCCAGGGTGAGCTGTTGACGCCCTACGTCGAGCGTTACTTCGACGCGGTGCCGGACGTGTGGCGGCGGCGGTCGAGTGAAGTTGCGCAAAGCGTGGTGGTCGGCTTGTTCCCGACCTGGACGTCGACGATCACGCCCGAGACGCTGGCTGCGGCCGACCGGTTCCTGGCACGGACCGACCTGCCGGCAGCGCTGCGGCGGCTGGTCGGCGAGGGCCGGGCCGACGTGGCACGGGCCCGGCAGGCCCGCGCCACCGATGCCGCCGCAAGCCTGCCCGCCGCGCCCGAGCCACCGTGAAACTCGGCGGCGTTGCGCACCTGGGTGCTACCTGCCTCCGGCGGAGTCGGCCAGCATCCGCAGGCCGTTGACGATGCCGCCGGTCAGATCGCCGCTCGCGAATGACGCGCGCATGCCGAGCGCGGCTAGCGCGCAGGACCGGTTGGGCAGCCGCCGTGCCGAGTCCGTCCCAGTGACAATGTGCAGCACTCGCTGACCCGGCGAAATCGCGACGAGCACCGGCTCGCGCAAGCCGCCGAGCTTGCCGAACAGGCCTTCGGCAGCCGCCCGCGACGGATTTGCCAGCTCGCCCACATACAGCGAGAAGGTCAGGCCGGTCTCGCGGCTTGACAGCGTCAGCGCCTCGTCGATACGGGCCAGCTGTCGTGCGTTGAACGGGCCGGGTTGCACCCGGTCGGGCGGAGTGGGCCCATGGCCGATCTTCCCGGCATCGGGGCCGTTCGGCCTCGGCAGGCTGACGTCACCACTCACCGCTCGCACCTCCTTCGGCGGTGATCGCCGCAGCCGGGCCGGCCTCGATCGCCGGGTTGCCGGCCGGGTGTCCGGAATCGATGCTGCCGGGATGCGGCAGGTACCAGACCGCCGGATACGTCCACGGGCGGCCGGGTCGGTAGCGATTGGGCTGATGCAGCTGGCCGCGCCCGTACACGGCCGCCGCGAAGACGGCGAACACGGCCAACGGGATGCCGACGAAGACCAGAGCCGTCTGGACGATGCTCATGGCCGCCTTCCCGATGTCCGTTCCCGCCACGAACCTCTGGGTCCGCGGGCTGTGATCACCCGGCACACGGTAGCGAACCGGCGATCGTCCCGCGTCGTTGGCATGCCGTTACCGCGACCAGATCTCGGGGTGCCGGTCCCGCCACGGTGCGGCGGCCTCGACCTGGGCGGCGAGCGCCAGCAGCGGGGCGTCACCGGCTCGCCGGCCCACGAGCATCATGCCGATCGGCAGTCCTTCCTCGCTCTGGTGCAGCGGCAGGGACACTGCCGGTTGCCCGGTCGCGTTGTAGATGGCGGTGAACGGGGTGAATCGCTTCTGCCGCTCGAAGTCCTCGGCCGGGTCGCCGCCCTGCGTGAACCAGCCGATCGGACGGGGCAGCTGGGCGAGGGTCGGTGTCAACACCGCGTCGAGGTGCGCACTCGCCGCGATGCCCTGCCGAGCGTAGAGCCCGAGCATCCCGATGGCCTGCGCGTACTGGGGTCCGCTCACCGCCGCGCCCCGGGCGCGCAGGTGGCGGGTGAGCGGACGCAGCTCGCGTTCCCGCGCCGGGTCGATCGGCATCGAGCAGGCCGCCACCGTCCACACCGACTCGAAGAAGGTGATCGCGTCCGGCGGAATGGGGGCGGTCACGTCGATGACCTCATGGCCGAGCCCGGCGAGCAGCGCGCTCGTCCGTTCCCATGCTGCGCGCACCTGCGGGTCGATCTCGCTCTCGATCGGCGAGTCGATGAACCGGCCGATGCGCAGGCGTCCGGGCTCGCGGTCGCACCAGCCGAGGAACGTTTCGCCAGCTGGCAGCGGCGGCAACGGGTCCGGGTCACCCGGCTGCGGGATGGCCACCGCGTCCAGGAACGCCGCGGCGTCGCGGACCGTGCGGGCCAGTGGCCCGTACACCCCGAGCCGGGACGAGTCGATATCCAGCGGGCCGCGCGATACCCGGCCCCGCGGGGGCTTGAAGCCCACCAGGCCACAAACGCTGGCGGGAATGCGGATGGATCCTCCACCGTCGCTGCCCTGCGCAATCGGGACCAGCCCTGCCGCGACAGCGGCGGCGGCCCCACCGCTGGAACCGCCCGCCAGCCTGGTCATGTCCCACGGGGTGCGGGCAGGCGGGCCGATATCTGTCTCGGTGTAGCAGGGCAGGCCGAACTCCGGGGTGGCCGTCTTGCCGAGGCTGATCGTCCCCGCCGCGCGCAGCAGGTCCACCACATAGTCGTCTATCTCGGGCACGAACTCCGTGAATAGCGCCGAGCCGAGTTTGGTGGGCACGCCCTTGGTCAGGTTGAGGTCCTTGATCGCCGTGGGCACGCCAAGCAGTGGCGGCAGCCGTGTCTGGTCGTCGGCGCTGAGGAGGTCATGCTCGGCCTGTTTGGCCTGCTCCCGGGCGGCCTCGGCCGTGACGGTGACGAACGCGCCGAGCTGGTCGTCGAGGCGGGCCACCCGGTCGAGCACGTGCTCGACCAACTCGACCGGACTCACCTCGCGGCGCCGGACGGCGGCGGCGGCTTCGAGCGCCGTCAGATCATGCAGCTCGCCCATGCCGTGCACGGTAGGGCACGTCGCTCAGGACGCCGGGACGACCTGAGCGTCGAGCCGGCTGTTCAGCCGGTCCAGGGCGAGATACCGCTGCCACGCCGGATCGCGTTTGGCCCAGCCGAGCACGACAGCCACCGTTGCTGGTGGCTGCTTTGGATGAGTCCCGAGGTGCCAGCCGAGTTCGTTGATCAGCCGGTCACCTTTTCGATGGTTGCAGCGGGCACACGCCGCGACGACGTTCGTCCAGACGTGCTGCCCGCCCCTCGAGCGCGGTCGCACGTGGTCGATCGTGTCGGCCTTCACTCCGCAGTAGACGCAGACGTGGCCGTCGCGGTCCAGCACGGCCCGCCGGGTCAGCGGCACCTCGCGGTGGTACGGCACCCGGACGTAGTGCGCGAGCCGGACGACGGTGGGCACCTGGATCGCGGCCTTCTGCGAACGCATCACCTCGTCGCCCGCTTCGACCACCACGGCCTTCTCGGCCAGCACCAGAACGACGGCACGACGCAGCGGGACGACGCACAACGGCTCGTATGTCGCGTTGAGTACCAGCGCCCCCGACACGTCGACCACCTCCGGTTCGCACATCAGTCAACCGGACGCGGCGCTCGCGCGCACGTGGTTAGCAGGTATCCCGCGCCCGGGAGTGTCGCGCTCCTTCGCCGGGCTATGTCAAACCACCGCAATCCTGGCTCGCTGGCGGCTCAGCCCGGGCACCGGACAATGACCGGGTGCCGCCGCAAGATGCCCAGCCGACCGAGGCCGCCGGATCGTCCGAGCCCGCCGGCGCACCCACCACCCTGTACGACGCGATCGGCGGGGAGCCCACGTTCCGCCGGCTGATCGACGTCTTCTACGCCGGCGTCGCCAGTGATCCGGTGCTCCGTGCGATCTACCCGGAGGACGACCTGGGCCCGGCCGCCGAGCGGCTGCGGATGTTCCTCATCCAGTACTGGGGCGGCCCCAACCCTACTCGCAGGTGCGGGGCCATCCCCGGCTGCGGATGCGGCACGCCCCGTTCGCGGTCAACATCGCGGCCCGCGACGCATGGCTGCGCCACATGCGTGCGGCGCTGGACATGCTCGAACTGCCCACGCAGTACGACGCACAGCTGTGGCGCTACTTGACGGCTGCCGCCGACTCGCTGCGCAATACCCCGGGATAGCTGCGCAAGCGGCCGTCCCGTACCGTTTTGCCCGGCCGTCCCCTGCAAGCGCTTGCGACGCCGACAATCACGGAAGAGGTAACCGGATGAGTGCTGTTTCCGCGCCGCACGTTGACGCGCCTTGGTGGCGATCTGCGGTCTTCTATCAGGTCTATCCCAGGAGCTTCGCCGACGGGAACGGCGACGGCATCGGCGACCTGACGGGCCTGACATCGCGGCTGGGCTTCCTGGCCGACCTCGGGGTGGACGCGTTGTGGCTCAGCCCGTTCTACCGATCTCCGATGGCCGACGGCGGGTACGACGTCGCGGACCCCTGTGACGTGGACCCGATGTTCGGGACCCTGGCAGACTTCGACCGGCTGGTCGAGGCCGTGCACGCCCGCGGCATGCGGATCACCGTCGACATCGTCCCCAACCATTTCAGCGACCAGCATGCGTGGTTTCGGGAGGCGCTTGCTACCCCGCCGGGCAGCCCCGAACGCGCGCGGTTCATCTTTCGGGAAGGCCGCGGCGAGCACGGCAAGCTGCCGCCGAACAACTGGCCCTCAGCGTTCGGCGGGCCGGCCTGGCACCGCATCGTCGAGGCTGACGGGCGGCCCGGCCAATGGTATCTGCACCTGTTCGCTCCAGAGCAACCGGACCTGAACTGGGAGAACCCGGAAGTGCCGGCTGAATTCGACCGGATCATGCGGTTCTGGCTCGACCGCGGCGTCGACGGCTTCCGGGTCGACGTCGCGAACGCCATGGCCAAACCCACCGGACTGCCTGACATCGACCGCGCAGTGCTCGCCGACCTCGCGGAAAGCGGCATGCATTCTGACAGGGATCCTCGCTTTGACCAAGACCACGTGCACGATTACCTGCGCGGCTTCCGCCGCGTACTAGATGCCTATGACGGGGATGAAATCGCAGTTGGCGAGGCGTATATCGCAAGAGACCAAACGACTCGCACCGTATGTGCGGCCGGACGAGTTGAACCTGGCGTTCAACTTCCTGCTGATCAAAGCCGACTGGAACGCCGAGCAGTTCCGGTCGGCCATCGACCGCTCACTGGACGGAATGGCCGAGGTCGGGGCCCCCTGCACCTCCGGGCTCTGTCCAACCACGATAACCCCCGGCACGTCACCCGCTACGGCGGTGGACCCGTCGGGCTGGCCCGGGCTCGGGCGGACCGCGTTGCTCAAGCTGGCGCTGCCCGGCGCTGTCTACCTGTACAACGGCGAGGAGCTGGGGCTGCCCAACGTCGACGATCTGCCCGACTCGATGCTGCAGCACCCGACCTGGGAGCGCAGCGGCCACACTGACCGCGGCCGTGACGGCGAGCGGGTCCCCCTGCCGTGGTCTGGCTCCGGACCGCCGTTCGGCTTCACGTCGGGCGCGTCGACGTGGCTGCCCATGCCGGAGTCCTGGGCCCGGCTGACCGTCCAGGCGCAGCTGACTGATCCGGTTCGACGCTCGTCCTGTACCGGCGGGCGCTTGCGCTGCGCGCGGCGTGGAGCGAGGTGCGTGACGGCGACTTCGGCTGGATAGCGGGGCCGAATGGCAGCCTGGCGTTTCGAAGTGGCGCGGACCTGATCGTCGCGGTGAACTTCACTGATCGCCCGGCAGTGCTGCCACCCGGCGAGGTGGTGCTTGCCTCGGCGCCGGTCGGTGAGGACGGCGTGGTGCCGGCCAACACCGGGGTGT